>CAMBLM010000001.1 GCA_945868475.1 uncultured Ruminococcus sp.
ATATTATACCTTTTTTCTTGCTGCTTTTCAAGGATTTGTGCGGTTTTGCCTTAAACGCAGGATCCAATAGGGCCTTATGCCTCATAGATGAATACTGCAAGATCATCGGCAAAATCAAACTGTACGCATTGTTCTTCAAATTCTGCCGCATACCATACATCAATGTCCTCAAAGGGACAATAATAAACGTCATCACACACTTCCTCATACTTTATATGCTCCGTGTGCGGATCGTAAAAGCTTATAACCTTCGTGTTTTTCGGAAATGTTCTGTTTATTATCATTTTCTCAATATCTTTTCTTGAACATATCAGTACATTCATCATTTTTGCCTCCGATGATGTCATTATATTACATATGGTGTGACACTTGTGGGACAGCATAGGGACAGCATAGGTAAATTATTTGTTGACATATATACATTTTTGTGATACAATAGCGTAAAAATAAAACTCGGGAGGATATTTCTATGAAAAACAGGCAATTATCTCAGCATGTCTTTGATGACATGAAATCAGGCTGCCTTCGCCCGTTTGTTGATGCCGTGCTGAATGATGATACTCTTGATATGGAATTCAGAGGTGACAGCTTCAACATCTATTACCGAGGCGGCAGTATTTTCAAGGTCAGCCTTTCCGGAAGTGGTTACGCTGTATCATTTGATGCAAACTACGACATCAGCAAAAGCGGAAATATCTGCGGAAATCCGACTATCAATGATGCTGTAAATAACATTTCTGTCTATAAGCAAACAATGGATCATTGGTTCAGTAAAAACCCAAAACTTGAACGTGAATGTCAGCAGCTTATCGTAAGAGAAAACAATGCTTCAAGTATTGCAAACAGCACCGATTATTTCATGGCTGATATGGAATATACCTGCAATGATGATATTTCGGGTCGCTTTGACCTTGTCGGTATTAAGTGGCTGTCAAAAAGGCTCGGAACGAAAAAATGTGAACAAGCCTGTGCTTTCGCTGATCGAGCTGAAATTTGGCGACGGTGCCCTGAAAAATGATGCAGGAATCAAAAAGCACCTTGATGATTTTGAAGTGTTCATAAAGGATCAGGGAAAAATAGACGCTCTCTGCAAGGATATGTCCGTTGTGTTCAGGCAGAAATGTGAGCTGGGACTTATCAGCTGCCTAAAAAATTCTCAATTCGATATATGTATTTCTCCCAACGATATTGAAGTCATGTTTATTTTTGCAAATCACGATCCCGAAAGCAAAATACTTGCAAATGAACTGAAGAATATTAGTCAGATCAGTTATGATTTTCCTGTGAGAGTCGCTGTTTCTTCCATGATGGGATATGGTATATACCAAACTGTAGATATCGACGAGTTCAAAGAATTTATTGAACGAGACTGAAATATTACAATAACAGAGGTCAGCATACAGACAATTTCCCGAAAAGGAATAAATATGAACAATAATAAGATAAAGCTCCTTCGCATTCTTCAGATACTTCAGGATACTGACATAGAGTTGGACGATGCCATTGAGAGGTAAATATTATAATAAGTCTATAAAGCATCATCTGCATCAATTTTCATGTTCAAAAAGATTTCTGATTTTTTCTCCAAAATTCGCCCAAATTTTCCCTAATAAAATTTCAAAAACAAGTGAATAAACCTGCCTGCGATACAAAAACTATATTCACAAAGTCTTGAAACCGACGTCCACTTTAAACGCCGGAAAAATATTTCGTAATTTTAATCGGAGGAAAATAGAATGAAAGCTACAGGAATCGTCAGAAGAATAGATGACCTCGGACGTGTTGTTATCCCCAAGGAGATCCGCCGCACTATGCGTATCCACGAAGGCGACCCGTTACTGACAACAATTACACTTGCAGAGAGGGTTATTGGTGTGGCGGAGAGGTTCGGGGGTACATAATTTTTCCGTTATAAAAAATATCTCTTGAATATGCTTTGGGAATATGATATAATATAATAAATGAATATGACAAAGTATGATATTCTTTCGAAGGAGGTATATACATGAATAAAACAGTTACATTGCGCAATAACCGTTCTGTTACTGTTATTTCTTCAAACAAGCCAAACGACGGTATCTCCGAAAGCGATGCGGAAATGGATATAAGAGCAAGAGAAGCTGTCAGATCGGCGATAAACAAGGCCGTTATCTGCAAAAAGCCAATTGCAAAATATGACAAAGTAAATAAAAGAGCATATATAGAAACCGCTGACGGAGTAAAAAAATATGTCTGAACGTAAACCGATGGTTCTTGTGCTTGCCGGTCCAAACGGCTCGGGTAAAAGCACAATCACACAATTCTTTGATATTGTCGGAAATTACACAAATGCTGATGATATGGTTGCATCAACGGGAATGAGCAACGAAGAAGCTGCTGTTCTTGCGGACAAAATGAGGTATCGTTCCATTGAGTTGAAGGAAGACTTCACTTTTGAAACTGTTCTTTCCTCACATTACAAAATAGATATCCTTGAAAAAGCAAAATCGGAAGGATATTTCATAAAGTGTATTTTCGTACTCACGGTTGACCCCTCTGTAAATGTTGCACGAGTAGCCGCAAGGGTTGCACTCGGCGGTCACGATGTTGACGAATCAAAGATAAGAAGCAGGTATGAAAAATCTCTTGCAAATATCAAGAGATTAATGGAAATATGTGATATTCTCCACGTTTATGATAACACGGTAGAACCGGTGCGCATCATAAGAAAGCATAAAGATGATATTTCAATTTTCCCAAATGAGCTTTGGTCTGAACAGAGGATACTGGAATTGATTTCCTGATGCAAATGATTTCACGACTTTGGCGTTCCCCTGCTTACTCCAAAAGAAGCAATAGAAAAATTCGATAAGTAATTTTGTAGGATTTCCTTGCAGGAAGTCCTATTTTTATACTAAAGGTACGTATTATAATTTTAGTCAAGTACAATTATGCAAATCATACTTGACTAAATTCAGCCATTTATTCTTATTCGCAAATTACTTTGTCCTTTTCTCAAACCTGCTTTATGTTAGAATTCCAGCTAATCAATTAAACTCAACACTTTTCTTTCAGCCACTTCTTTATAAGGAATGTCACAAAATACGGAAATGTATAAAATTTGCCGTTAAACCCGATGTTTCCACGATTAAGCTTTATGCCATATTTAATATCGGGATATTTTTCGCTTTCGATAAGCTTGTTAAGTGACGGTGTACTGCTATCCTTTGCCTTTACTTCCACAGGGATAAGTGAATCTGCGTCACGCACAAAGAAATCCATTTCTATTGTGCTCTTTTCATTTCTGAAAAAATACAGATCATAGCCCGACTTCACAAGCATATCCGCAACAATGTTCTCATAAAGTGCGCCCTTATATGTGTTAAAGTTCTTATTTGCCCTCAGATCATCCTGCACTTCTTCATCAAGAGAACCTACAAGCAACCCCGTATCTCTGAAATACAGCTTGTAGTTATCGGGATTGTAGTTGCCTTTTAACGGCAGACACGGCATATCCATACAATAGCATATATTAACTATTCCTGCATTGCTGAGCCAATCGACCGTACCCACATAATCTCTGTTCCTTGCATTTCGTGCTACCTTTGAAATTTGGAATT
Organism: uncultured Ruminococcus sp.; assembly: GCA_945868475.1. Classification (GTDB taxonomy): domain Bacteria; phylum Bacillota; class Clostridia; order Oscillospirales; family Ruminococcaceae; genus UMGS363. Next base: position 3,600 of record CAMBLM010000001.1, read on the forward strand.
TCTTGTTGTCATTACCGAGAAATACGGGGATCTTACGATATATATTCAGTATTTTTCCCTGATCAAGTCCTGCTGCATATTTTGTGATATCCTCTTCATAATCAAGAAGTATCTGCTTCTGCATTTTCAGAGTACCGCTGTAGTTTTTCTTTGTTACAAAGGAATTGACTATTGCAGGCATTCCGCCTATTATCATATATTCATTGAAGTTTTCAAGCATTACGCTCATTTCCAGCTCGGAGAACGGCTTCATATCAAGCATGTGACAAAACAGATCATCTATATGTTCCTGCTTATATCCCTTTGCCCACAAGAATTCTTCAAAATCCATTGAATGCATTTCATAGTCTTCTTTATATCCCACGCTGTTTGATTCGATCTGTTTATAGCTGATACCCATAAGCGAACCAGAGCAGATAACATCGTAACGACCGTCCTGCTTGAAAAATTTCAAGCTTGTAGCACAGTTCGGACACGCCTGCAGCTCATCAAAAAATATCAGCGTATCCCCTTCCGGAAATTCAAGCTCAGGATTTATCAAAGATATATTTTTTATGATAGTATCGGTATCAAATCCGTTATCAAAGATGTCGCAGAACTCTTTATGCAGCACAAAATTGATCTCGATCACGTTTTTGTAATTCTTTTTTGCAAAATATCGTATTGATTCGGTTTTTCCGATCTGACGTGCGCCTTTTACAATAAGCGGAAGTCTTTCAGGATCTGCCCTCCATTCTTCAAGGAAGCTGTCAATTTTTCTTTTCAGAAGCTTCATATCATCACCCAATATTTATTATATCACATTATTCTAAAATTATCAAGAGATGCTTTCACAAAATTCTTGTTGATATGTATATGTATTTCACAAAATTCTCTTATATCAAGAACATCTATGTATTATTCTTGCTCCAAACAAAGCCAATAGCGGCAGTTTTGCGGTATTGCCAATATTGTTGATACCATTTAATTTTCGATATCTATCAGCGATGAGATATGAATAATACCCTCGGTAAAGCAAGAGCTCCTATAGCTTTACCGAGGGCAGTTTGTTTTCTTTATAAACCGAAATATCGGATCATTTATTCCTTATCACCATAATTCACATTCTCAATTCCAAGCTTAACCTTGTTCCCGTCCATTACCTTAACAATAAGCTTTTCCGCAAGCATTCTGTCAACCTCGGCGGTAAGCTTTGCGGATATTCCCTTATATCCCAATGCCTTTGCAAGCTCATTTTTGGAAAGAGGTTTTTCTTTTAGTGCTTCAATTATCCTGCTGCGATATGCCTCTGTCTTTTCGGAAATGTGTTTTTCTTCCGCAAAATATGGGTGAACCGGTATTGTGACCGAAAGGTAATTTCTATTTTCGTCCATATCAAAAATAGGAAGTGCCGAGCCGTTATCCCTCAATGCCTTTATTGCATTTGGGAAGCCCGTGTTACGTCCTTCAATAAGCTTCAGCTCTTTAAGGAAATCACCGATACGGCGGTTGCGGTATATTCTTGCTCTTATCTGATATTCTTCAATACTCTTGTCCGATATACTGCGGTCAAACCCCGGGAAACTTGTTATTTCAATAGCATTCGGAGTTATTCTTACGGTAATAGGCTCGTTAACCTGATAAGAACGATGATACACAGCATTTGCAAGTATCTCCTCTATTGCCGCATAAGGATAATTTGCTATACGAATTGCCTCTGCCCTTTGATCGGATTTTATCGTGACTTCTTTCAACGTGTAATTCTTTATATATGCCAATGCGTCACGAAGCTGTCGCTGGATAGGACCTGTAAAAGTCTTTTCAACCATATTTGTACCTGTCGGATCGGGGATATCAACAACCTCAATTTTTGCATAACGGAAATACTTCTCGGGACGCTCGGAAAACATCAGAATTCCAACATTAAGCGGTTTAAGACTTTCGGGCGGACCTGCAACAAGCTGCATATCCTTTGCAATATCAATTACATCCATTTTGACGGAATGTTCATACAAATCGCTGCCTATCTCCTTAAGATGCTGCCTGAGCAGTCCAAGATCCAGGTCGGACACATCAGCGGCAAGATTTGGTCTGTCATCAAAGGGAATATCCGTTGAAACATAGAACAGTTCCTTTTCCTCATCGGGAGAAGCAACGATCGTACTGCTGAATTTGCGGATATAATAAAGCTTATTGGATTTCTCCGAGAATACGTCTTTTGATGCTTTATACGGTCTGCCGCAGCCGCCCGATACCCATATAACTATAACATATTTGCCTTGGAAAAGAACGGGCTCGATAACAGGGTTGTATAACGGCTCAATGCAATGGCACAGCCCAATAAGCTCCTTTAAAATGCCGTCAATACGCTCCTTTTCAATTCCTCTTACAGGCAATATGGGTGCTCCGTCTTTTTCATCAACACCTATGACAATATACCCTCCGCCTACATTATCAATATCATTTGCAAACGCACAGATACTATGAATAACCGGATTAGGATTCCGGTCGCCCTTGAACTCAATTCGTGTAGACTCAACAACACGCCGGTTTATCAATTCATCGATATTTACAGGTATAGCCATTTCTGCGCCTCCATTCTGCTTGTTTTCTATATTGTAACACTCCAACAGATCGTTGTCGACACTTCCGATAAAATTTTTATCGAAACCTTCGACATTTTATTATCGATATCGCCGAAATGTGCTTTTATTTTTGATATTTTGACAGTACGGAGATAATATGTTCGATTGATCGTAACCGTCAAATCCTCCCCCGTCCATAAACAAACCCAGCCCTCCGCCGAACCAAATCAGCGGAGAGCTTTTATCTACCCGATCATTCATTCCAAGGCATAACAGGCGCATCGGAAGTAAGCAGCCTGTCAAAATAATCCTCAACATTTATCCCGTTAGCACAAGCAGTAACCGCAAGGGAGTAGATCAGCGCACTTGCCCTTGCACCATTTTGCGTATTCGAGAATAACCAATTTTTTATCCCCACAACAAAAGGCCGAATAGCATTTTCAGCTCTGTTGTTGTCTATGGAAACATACGGAGATTCAAGAAATCTGTAAAGATATTTCTTCTCATTCAAATTATACTGCCTCAAGGGTATTCGTTTCGATTTTTTCAAATTTATTATGCCGAACAGAATTTTAATATAAGCTATTCAAAAACTCAGAAAGGCTCTTTTCGGTAGAACTTACCTCGCTCGTTTCATGGTCCCAAAAGACCACTTTGTTATTTTTGTTGGAATAGCAAATATAATTACCAAACGGGTCTATCGCAAATGGAACAAGCGACTTATCTTCCATTGATGATAGAGCAGTATAAACTGTATCTGTATCCAGTTCTCCCTCGTTGAAAGACAGGATAGCTCCAACCACTCTTTCTGTTGCTCCGAGCATAAAATTATACTTAGATGGTGTAGCAGCGTTAGCTGTAAGAATCAACGCTCTAAGTTCCTCAGAAATCGTGACTCCATAATTCTTTTCAATGTCGGAAAACACATTCGGATTTGCTACATCAATTTTGTATTTCCAATTCATATTATCCCTTCCTATCTACAATCAGCCCCGCCGCCCCAAATGCAGCGTCCACCTGTGTGCCTACAGATATTATGAACATCGGCATTTACGAGTTGCATTCTTCCCGGCACTTCATTATGATGCCATGTTAATCCAGAGATTCGTGGTTCACCATTCTTGATTTGATCAATCTGTCTCGGTGTGAATTGAGCAGCAAAGTCGGGGTCGGTTTCTATTCGTTTTGCTAACCTCTGCATACAATACTTAAATTGTTCGGTATCGGATGCGTTTAGCATATTTTTAGGCAAATTAGTATCAAACTTGCTTTCAAATCTTGGGAAAACACCTTCGACTTTTTCTCCGTTTACTGTAAAGGTATGCCGTCTGTATTCGACATTCGTCCCTGGATAAGTTTGACCCTCCAAGCCTTCGTTGATGGTAGAAATATGACGAGGAGTTTTTACTTCTCTGGTCGTATTTGTAAGCTTATTGCTAACCTCGTCTGTTAGACGCTGCAAAGTTAAGTCGCTGCAGAAAAATTCCTCTTTTTCGCTGCCAAATCGGACGGGTGCTTCGCTATGTTCGACGTTGACCTTACCCAAGGTAACGTGTTCGGATTCTAAAGGGTTTCCAAGCTTTCCGAAATCGGGTTTTGTTTCAGCACCTTCAGCAACTTTTTTAACGCCTTCTACCGCTGCTTTGGAAGTTTCTTTTGCAACTTCCTTTAATGCTTCTTTAGCTGCCTCTAAAGAAACTGTGACAAATTCCAACATCATCACCTCCTACATATTTGTGGGCGCAACTCATCCTGCGTATCTGTCCAGAATAACCGCTTCCAGCATTCTTTTGAAGTAAGACTCTTGTGCCCACGCTTCTGCCTCATAAGGAGAGCGGAGATAACTCACTCTGCTTTTTGGGGTTCCTCGATTGGTTTTCAAGTATTGAATAAGGTCCAAAAGCCTTGTATCTGTGGTCAGTCCAGGTGCGACACAATCAATAGAGGCATACTGCTTCATATGAATCATCTCGTGATATATAGTTGACATAGCCTCAAAGTAGTCATCCGTCAAATATTCCAGATTAACATTCAATGTAGGTATCCCAATAATGTCAACCCCACCGTTATTCAACGGCTTCACTTTACATGAAGCCTGAGCCATGTAATCCTCTCCGGAAACGGCGATAGGCTTAATGCCTTTTATCCAATCCTCCGGAAGATTAAGTTCTTTCCCGATAATCTCAGTTGCTTTGCTCAACATATCCATTCTTTGCTCAAATGTTGCTTCTTTCCACGCCAATGGAGTAATGCCATAGTCACATAAATATTCCGAACACTCTTTGGAAATATCGTTGTACCGTAGAGAAAGATAAGGGTTATCTTTTTCAATACAAGTACCAAACAGGTTCAAGCGTGTATTAAGTTGAGGAAATTCTGAGGAATACAGAGCATCAATCTGTGGCTGAGCAACTTCAGAAGGAAAGCGTTCTTTTATGAGAGAACCAAAACCATTAGGCTTAATTGCACCAAGTTCCGCTACTTCACTTGCAGTTACGGCTACTTCGGCGTTTTTTTCAACAGCTAAGCCTATACTTTCTCCTATCATACCGACTCCTTTCTTCTTTTGAAACTCAACAATCCTATTGTACGAGAAGCAATCAATTCAAAATGCTTAGGCATACATAAGAAATAGTGACCTAACAAAAGACGGTTGAGGTTATTATTCAAATCTTCCGGTGTTACATTGAGCTTAATAAGGTCTGCGGCAACATTACAAACAAGATTCAAGTCAACAGTATTGCCAACTAACGCTCTCGCACTCTTGTATTCCTCGATATTGGTGTATTCATAAAACTCCAAGATGCGAGGTTCAAGCTTATGCTCACGGTAGCTTATAAACGCTTGCAATTCAGCCTTGCTAAGCTCACCGTTGGTTTCAGATGCAAGGGTAAGAAATTTTTCGATGAACATACACACCATCTTGCAAGTGCAATATTGGTGAGGAAAGAGCTTTTCCAGTCTTGCAGGAATCATTGTTGCAGTATACTCTGCCATAAGGTGTCCTTCGGTCAATTTTGCAACCAACTCCGAGTGACCATATTTAATCATTGCGGTTTTTATTGCTTTACATAGGAGTAAATATATCTCTTTGCAATTATCAAGTTCATCATACAGCAGATGGTTAATAACTCGGTCAATGATTGCAGAGTTAATATAGGTCGATAGTTTGCTATCTTCCAAGAGGGTGCTGACAACACTATTTCCGCTGATTTCCTCACGCTCAATGATGACAGATTCTTCTTTGGAATTACATGGTGGTACTTGAACCTTTGCTGATGTGCGCATACCGCCATAGTGGACTAAAGCTTGTCCGGGGCAAAGAGTAGCAAGTTCTCTGTCATCTTTGTCCAACAGGAGAACATCTTGCATAGCCTCAATATCTTTTCCATAGTCTATTCTGTGGGCTACCTTGATACCGGTGTTTTTCAAAACAGAGGGATGTAAAGCGGAAGGGCTTTGGTCTACAATGATAAAGCCTTCACCATAAGCACGAATCTCTGCCAACATATTATTAAGCGTCTTCACAAGCTCTTGTGACGAGTTTTGACCGCTACCACCTTCACAGGATGAAGCAGAAGCCGTAGCAGTAGCATCACCGGCAAAGAGATGATGAGCTTCTTCGATTACCACGATATGCTCCAGTTCTTTTCTTGTGCTACCTATACGTTTAGTTTTCAAATACTCGTAGTATTGAGCAATGATAACGCCCATCACAATGGACTTATCTGCATCATCCGCCAAGGAATCCAAAGAAATGACGACTTTACCTTTACTCAACTCTTCACAAGGAAGATGCTTAGAAGTATTGAGCAACATACCTTTAGGACCGCTTGTGAAACTTTGAAGTCTCGACAACAGAGCACCACGATAATTTCCTTTCAGTTCCTCGCCAAACTTTGCGTTATCAAGATAGGTATCAACTTCACGACACAAATCGCTAAAGGTCGGGTACAACATACTTTCGGGAAGCTCAAACGCATATCTGTTCTCGTTTTGGATAAAGTCCCATCCGCAATGTTGGTAAACTAAAACCAAACATTGTTCCAAGATATTAGGCATCGCAGCATACAAATCGAAAGCAGAGGAAATGATTTGTTTCAAATAGTCGATATGGTACTGCAAGCTACTTCCTTTAGGAAACCAAAAGGGATTAAGGCATAGAGACTTATTGCTACCTGCTGTCATAGTATAAGCATTTACGCCAGGGAGAGAGTGATACTCACCCTTTACAGGCTCAATAACAAGGTAAGGGAAATTGCCAATGCTGGACAGCAAATGGTGAACGGTGTTTGTTTTGCCAGAACCGGTCATACCGCAAATAAATGTATGCCTGTTCATTTCCTTTTTCGGCAGGCTTAATTCTATGCCTGTTGTTTCCTCGTATTGCATCAAATTTGCAAAAGGAACAGCCTTGTCGCTGTAAGGAAGATTGACATTGTAATAGCAGTTCCTTACTCGCTCAAAACCAAAGAAAGATGTAGTTGGGAAAGAAATAAACTCTGTTACATAAGTGGCAGGTAAGAGTATGGCTCTGTGAGAATCTTTTGGTTGATACTCTCCAAAATGTTCCCATTTGCAGGCATATCCAGCATTTGAGAGCATCGCAGTCAAAGGAACCGACAATGCTCTTTCTCTACTGTCTTTTTCCTCGGTCTGAAGTTCGCCTTTACCCAAATCTGCAGAAACGGTCATCTCAACTGTCCATCCCTGCTTTTTGGTATCCGAAAAGAGTTGAATGAAGTATTCAGCTTCTTTCTTCAAATCGAAGAGTTTTGAACTTACGCCCTTCCATGAAACAGAAGCGTTAGAAGACTTGTTGTATTTAATATCTCCCTTGACCGTTTTATGAACAGTTCCGAAAATATTATCTTTGCTTTCAACCGAAATATTGTCGCCTGTCTGAATACTGCTTTCAAGATATGTCGTTATTTCGTCGCAAAGCTTACGAGCTTTAGCAATGAGTTTGGAACACTCAATAGGGGAAGCAGGTTGAAAATCCAAGCGAACCATGCCGGAATGACGAGTCAGCGCCTTTGCGACAGCATCTGCCCATTTCGACATATGTATTGATGAAAAAAACTCTCTCTTTTCCATTTCCTCAGTGCTCATTCTCACCGCTTCAAAGCTGTGTGCATACAATCCTGATAAACTGGAAAGTACAGGAGTGTAGTTTTGGGATTTTACAGTTCCGAACGCACTTTTCAGAAGTCTTGGAGCAAGTGCATCTTCAGCACAGCCGATAGCATACGCTACCTCATCATCCTTTTCCTTTTTTTCGCAAAGGATAGAGAATGGCTGATTACAGGTCGCAAAAAGAGATGCAGCATAGTCGAGAAGCTCGTTCTCCGAATCGGCGTTAAAGTTTCCTTTGTCTTTTTCAAACCCAAATCCAAGAGAAATAATTCTATACCATTTCAACGCTGGCATAGCAGACACGGCAACACTATGTTCGATGCAATCATCGGTAGGAATGGACAGATGACGAAGTATTTCGTTCTGTTCAACAGGAATATTTACTAAATCCATTTCATGCCCTCCCTTTAATTTTTGCTTCCAGAAACAATAGCATCAATTTGGTTTTTACAGTCACCGTAAAGTTTTTTGGTATTTTCAGCTTCGCTATCTTCAAGAATAGCATAAATACTCTTATAACTCTCTCCAATACCCGCCCAAGTTTCGATGGCTTCATCAAGTTCCTTGATTTGGAGTGTCAAATCTACCACAACGCTCGCTCCAAAACCGACAATAGAAGAAATATTGTCGTGCATTTTTTCAATCTCAGGTTTTGCGCCGTTTACGATTTTGTCGGCGTTGAATTTGTTCACCTTCGCGGAGAGACCGGACGGAAAATTTTCGTCACCTACATTCATTCCATACATTTCATCAATAAGTTTGGACAATTTTTCTGTGTATTCAGTCTTTTTCTTCGAAAAATCATCATTCAGAATCTTGTGCAGGTCTTCCGGTTTCATACAGTCACGAATCCAACCGATATAATTTGTTCCGGTAAAGGTGTCATACATGAATTCTCTGATTTTATCCAGGATGTTCTCACAAAATCTGTCTCTGAAGATTCGGTCAGTTTCACTGCATAGCGTATCGAAAATACCATTCTTACCAGTTAATATATCGAAGCTATCACACACCATCACGCACATTGCATTAAGCTTGTCGTACAAAGCCTTTTTCAGTTGTTCACGAGTGGTGTTGAAGTTTTGATAAATCTTATCTGTAACCTTGTTGCCACTAGCCTCACACAGCTCGTCACGCTTTTCGTCAAACGAAGACAAAAAAGCATAAATGTAATCATTCACGAAATCGTGAGTGATTTTTTTGAGGTTGTTTAGGTAATTATTTAACAAGGTATTATACTGCTTGATTTCCGTGTCGGCGACCATCAATGCTCCGTCAAAAGCAGAAATCGTAACCTTGTTTTCAGCATTACTTCTAACTCTTTTGAATTTTTCCCAGTTGGGATTATCTTCTTTAAGTGGGTAATTCCCCCAAAAGTTAGCCTTTAAGCAATTGAAGTGTCCCTCACGTTCCAAAGTTCTCCACTCAGATTTGATATCTTCAATAAGAGAAGCTAACGAAGCAACAAATTTTGCCTTGATTTTTTCTCCAATGATTTTACCTAAATTGCAAAGTTCAGCTTGCATATCACTCTGGCTCTTTGCCATTTGCTCAACATATTTATTAAGAACTTGTCTCTTGGCAGATTCCAGGGCAACGTTAACTGCATTGGAAATCTCCTCGCCCTTTCCGTCGATACCTTCAAGGATGCTGCGAGAAGACGATAGGGATTCTTTAATGTAAACAAAGAATTTCGCTTGAGTAATTACCTCAGTTAAGGCGACCTCATATTTCAGACGCTCAATATAATCAGCCAATGCACTCTTGAAGAAAGAGTCAAGAGTATATCTGAGACTGCTATCTTGGACAGCAATGATATTATCAAGACCGTCTCTGCTAGTAGTAAAAGTACAATAAGCTCTCTTTTCGCCCTTGTACATTACTTCCAATCTTTTGGTCATTTCATTTTCGGACGGTTCATCATAGTCGTTGCATCTTTTATCAGATGAGGTCTTGGTCATAAGCGCACTAACGCCGTTTTGAATATACTTATACTCGCCTGCAAGAGCATCTACAACATAGCAGCGTTCACCCGTGAGACAGGGGAGTTTCTTGAGGAAGTCCGTAACAGGTCCCGAATCGTTAGGTCTCCTGTTTTTGCAGTTATAGATGCAAACTTTGTTCTTTCGGACGTTCCCCTCAATTGCGTCCTTCAATGCGTAGAGAAGATCCATATCTACGGCACCGTTATCTGAGCATAGAACCCATACAGCATCAGCTTCGGTCAAAATACCACGAACAAGAGCAGTATGAGAAGATTGAGTGGCTGTATCCTGGGTGGATGCACCGGTTCCAGGCAGGTCGATGAGTGTAACATTGTTAGGAATATCATCGTTGCACCAATCGAGACACACACAGTAGTCGGTCCCAATGGGGAACTTATAATTCTTGAACAACATCTTCCTTTGCTGATTGACTTCCTTCGTATATTCGCCCATTTCCTTCTCGTTGTCGTTCTGATTAACGTAAACACACAAAAGGATCAAAAGGAGCAATAAACGGTGACGGGGATTGTCGTATGTAAGAGCAAAGTCGTCTTTAGAGATTGTCCATTTCTGAGCATCCAAGCCATTAAAAAGAATGTCTGCCTTATCGGTATCTTTCATGAAATATGCGACGTTCTCAACGGTGGTCATGTATTCATACTCATTGTCCTTGCGGCTTACACCGTGGGTAACAAAGTACATATACTCAAACAACTCGTTGAACATATCTTTTGAAATGTCATTTGCAAAAAAAGTCCGCTTGGTGTCAGCATCTTTCACGAAGCGAGTAGAGGTAAAGCCGTCCTTTTTGCTTACCACCTTTTTAATTCCATATACAGTTACGCTTTCACGAGATTGTTCGTTGATACGAGTGATATAGGTAGGCACAGATGAGGTGGTTTTGGATGCCACTGGCAAAATGGGATAGCCACAAAGCGCATTAAAAAGTGTGCTTTTACCGGCAGAAACCGGAGCAACAACCGCAATGTTACAATGTACGTTATTCTCACAAGACAAGGACGGAATAACACAGCTTACAACATAATTTTTATCTATCCATTGAGGAAGTTGCGCTCCTTCTGACGTAGTTATATCGGTTAAATTCCGAATTATTCGTTCTGAAAGTCCAAACATTTTTATCCTCCTGCTATAAAATTTCCATCAGTCTTTCCATATTTTTATGACCTCTATATGCGACTGTTTTTATGTTGGCTTCGGTGTATTCGGCACGGCTCGCCGGTAAGCCAAAACAATCCCAAATGAGAATGCCATCAGCTACAGCATCATCGCCGGTAGTTTTATTAGTATCCGCAAGCCAGATTTCACTCTCAATATCAATGAAATAGAGTCTTGATTCGACACGCTCAGTTGTCATGTGGTGATATTCGGCGATTTCGGATATAAGCGTACTTGGGTTAATGTAATGCTGCAGCTCACCTTTGAACTTGAAAACAAAATATGGTTCCATATTACTGGGAAGTTCAAGCCCCTTAAAATCGGTGATTTTTTCTCCGCAGAGCAAAAGGGTTTCGGAATCAGTATCTGCCATATTTACTGAATCCATAATTTCATATTTACTATCATCATCAAACAAAATCCGAGCAAGGTCATTAGTCCAGGTTTTCTTATGCTTGGAGAACAACAAAACTTTTCCTTTGGTAATTTGCTTGGTGTTTACGATGTCGTTTACTGCCGATTCAAATGCTCCGATATTTATTGCATGAAATAGGACAGGATTTTTCAAATCGTGTTTACGAGCAGCGTTTCGTAAATCCGTAATACCGTGGTCGTTTTTGTTGAGAAGCACAAAAAACCATTGAGGAGCATCTTTGTGGTTTTCAAAAAATAATGAATGATATTTCAACACATCAACCGGGAGATGGGTTATAAATACAAACCCTTCATCAGAACTGGGAGTACCATCTGTTTTTGCTGTTGATGAATCTAATCTCAAAGGTGCGTTTCCAATAGGGAGAAGCGGGGCGAGCGCTTCACGATATTCATCGTCCATCCTCAAACCATCGTCAAATACTATGTTCATATCAATCCTCCGCTTTTGCTAAAGCTTTTTCAATTTCTTCAGTTGTGATTCTTTCCAGAGCATCGAACCAATCATCAAGCTTTTTACGGTTGTCTCGATAGACTTCCTGGATAGCACGACGATACATGGCATCATAATCTGCGGTAGAAGCATAAGCTTCTTTGGCAGGAGCAAAGAGAGTGTTTTTCCTTTTTGTCGGGAGTAAATTAAAATACTTAACGACTTCAATAACCATAAGAGCCGCATTGATTGCACAAGGGATAATCTTTACCAATGCCCATTTGCTTCCACCGATAAAACTTACAAGCAGAGGTACAGCAATACCCTGTGCTGCCAGCAGAGCCAAGAAAACGGGTGTCGAGATTTTCTTAACATTGGTTTTCGTTCCGGGCTTCGGCTGAGCACCGTTGACTCTAACAACCGTAGGAGTGGTGACACCCTGTTTATATTTTTCACGAATCTCGGAAGCGGTCGGTACGCTGATAAAGGAAAGCTTGTTCAATCTCAAAGAAACGTTAGACCACACAATGTTGCTAACGCCATCTTCCTGCAAGGCGGGCATAATAGCATTCGCAACATCAGTGAAAATGTTGATAGACATAGCACCCAATGCACTCTGATTTTTATAAACTTCATCGGGATTGTTGCTTTGATAGACATTTTTCAGAATAGCGTGTTTTTCCTCTCTCAGCTTCTTAATTTGTTCTATAGACTTATACATGACATATACCTCCTATTATTCTTATTATATATTGTAGTTCAACTCGCCTGTTACCGCAAGGAAACAGTTCACGAGCTGTGAATTTTCAAAACTTTCTCCCAATATTCCGGATTTATTGAAAGCAATTCGGATATAGCCCTTGTAAGACCGCACCCGCTTCTAACCGCCGAAGCAAGTACACAATCATCTTTACAAAATGGGTCAAAGCAACACTTTATCATTCGTAAATATATATCACAGATTTTCTCTGCTTCGTGTTGCGAATTAGTATGTAAGAGTTTGTACCCATACATATTTCCGACGTTTTCAGAAATATCAACCAATAATAAAAACCATCGGTATTTTTCTGGAAACCGTTCTTCTTTTTTCCATGCTGTTACTTCTGATGATGACACATGACATATCTGAGCAATAATCTTTTGGTTATAGTGAGAGGCTTCGTCTGGGTCTCTATAACACAACGCATTTATGGCGTGAGCAAAAGGAGCCATTAACGCCAACACCAGTTCGCCATCTTTGTTAATTGCATCATATTCTATACGAATTAACGGGTCGGTATATGGTAACGAAGGCACTCCCGTTGCTGTGCCATAGTATTCAAGAAACTGCAAAAAATCGCCTATCATATTTCTCACCTTGATTCTTTTGTAAATTCATCTATTTCTTCATCATCCTCTTCGGAAGTATCTATGCCAAGCAACTCTTGGAACTCGTCGAAGTTGTATGGAAAAGAGTTGCTAAGGACGATTGAACAGTACGGAAATCAGAAATTAATGAGGATACTACTGCACCTAATGCTGAAAGCTGTAAAACTCTGCGAATTTAAAGGCAAGTCCGTCAAATCCAGCAATTGTCACTCCCCTGCGATCTCTGCAAAATCGACCAAAGAAACATTCCCCATCTCTTTCGCCTTATCAAAACAGCCTTTGGTAAATCCGGACTTTGAGAAAAGATAGTAATGCACGTTTGTATAGGAAAAAAGTCTGCTTCGCTTTACAAGAGTTTCAAGCACACCAAGATCAACCTTTTCATTCGTCCATTTACATTCGCCGAAAAGAGCCGTATCCTTGTCCTGCTCGCCCATAATGTCGATCTCTGTCTGTTTCCTTTCCACAGGATCAGTACCCCACCAGCGTCCAAGAGAATTGAACTCCACGGGACATTTGCCGTCAAGAAGCAGCTTCCAGAGGTACTGCGTACAGATATCCTCAAAAACCTTGCCCATATAATTTGACAGATATGGTTCAATTCGCTTGTACACACGGTCGGCTGCGCCACGGACAATAATAGAGTTATTTTCAAGCACAAACCGATACCAAAATCTGAACATATTGTCCTCGATATAATAAATCGACTTGCGTGAATTCTTTTCGCCGTATGGAGTTTCTTTCTGCACGATACCGAGGTTCATAAGGTTTTTGATATATGATGTGCAAACATTGGTATCCTCTCCAACTTTGGTAGATATCTCCGACATTCGTGAAGCACCCGTTGCAATTGCAGTAATAATAGCAGTGTAAATCGCCGGCTCACGAACTTCCTGCTTCAACAGATTGGTAGGTTCCTCAAAAAGAAATGATGTAGGATTCAGATATGTGTTTTTGATATTATCCTCTACGCTCAATTTGTCATTTATCTGCAGCAAATATTGCGGCGTACCGCCCACAATTCCGTATATCAAAGCCTTGTCTTCTGCGGAAAAGTTTTTGAAATAACGGCAGGTTTCCTCAAAATCAAAGGGGAGAATTTTCATCTGTGCAGTACGTCTGCCATACAGCGGTGCCTTATATGCAAGTACATTATCCTCCATATATGACATTGACGAACCGCAGAGAATCAGCATCATTTTTGATATGTCCTTGTATTTGTCAATTAGCATCTGAAGTGTGGACGCAAGACTTTTTGAAGAACGTGCAACATAGGGATACTCATCAATTACAAGTATCAGACGCTCATTTTTCGACAGCCCAAACACATATTCAAGCGCCGCCTGAAAGGACTGAAACGATGTATCGACAACAATTCCGCTGCTGTATTCAATAATGCTTTTGCTGAAATTTTCAAGATTTTGCTTTGAATTGCTTTCAACACCCATGAAATAAATGGACTTTTTATCACCTATAAACTCGTTTATAAGTGCCGTTTTTCCCACACGGCGGCGACCGTATATAACAGCAAATTCAAATTTATCCGACGTATAAAGGTTGTTGAGTACCTTCAACTCCTTCTCTCTGCCGATAAACATTACAACACCTCCATCTTTAGTTACTGTATTATACCATATATTATAGGTTTAGTCAAGTACGATTATGCAAATCGCACTTGACTAAATTTGGAGGTTCATTCTTTTTTGATTATTCCTATGACCTTATGTTAAAGTTTCCTACTCATAAAGTATACTTAACGTCTTATTTCAACCACTTCTTTAATAAGATAGATCACATAGTATGGAAATGTATAGTACTTGCCGTTACCCCCGATGTTTCCATTATTAAGTTTCCCTTATTTCTAAAAGATAATCAGTTTCGGTTTCCTTGGTAGGAAATGAAAAATCAGACAAGTATAACATAATCAAACTCCACTTAATTACTCTTGCTTAGGGTAATACTCCCTATTTCAATTTCTCATTTGCATGAACTGCAACGGCATCAACAGCTACATTTATAGTATTTGCTCTGACTATTTCAAAATCCATTTTTATAACTCCTCATCTGCAAACACTTTTGAGAATTCCTCGTAATTTTCCATATGATCAGCCGTACAATAAATCGCAAACTCAATATGCTCAAAAACTTTAGGAAATACAGATAGCGCAGTCTTATACGCCTGTGCAACAACTGCAGGATCATTTTGAAAAGCTCCACATCCGAATGCACCGAGGACAAGAACTTTAGCCTCTCGAGATGCTGCAACTGTCAACATGTGTATTGCACGTTTTACATGGTATCCAAACAGTTCAGCATCATTCATATATGCTCCGTTACCAACGATACTTGCATACAAATTTGATTTATTTCGCAAATCCGGCGCTGCCATAGTTATAACATCAACTGTTCTCCACTGCTCTCTTGGCAGGCGTTCCGGGTAATCATCGTCAGATTTGCAAATTATTACTCCTTCTGTATATATAAGAGAATCCGAAGCTTTGGGTGTGTTCAAATCATGATGATGTTTATAAAAAGAATCACGCAATGTTCTCCTATAGATCAACGGATAAAGTGTCGATGTTCTGCAAAGGCACTCCTCCTGAGCCCCGGCTCCTTTTGTTACCCCTCCACCGGCGTGAAAGGCATTAGCAAAATTCAATACTGCAATTTTTCTTCCCGGATAGTTTTCAGAAAGTCGAACTGCTGCTTCGAAGCTTCTGGCTTTTGATACTGCAACCTTAATATTACAGATGTTGTTTTTATCAAAAACGGGATAATCGTCCTCATAATACACTTTCGTTGTCTTTTTTGCATCTTGAACAGACTGTTTCAGTATTGGATCATTTTCAATCCAATATAAAGTATCCTCAAATATCTTTACACGATCTTCTCGTGCCGCCTTCTTTTTCATAACAATATCGCTCCTCGTTTTTTAGATTTTCTTCTATATTATAATTATTCTATCTGATACAAACAGCTTTATATTACATTATTTAAGCAAGCTTCTTGCCCACGCAAAGTCGTAGATGAAGTATTTACTCGGATTATTCTCTATTCTTTCCTTAAAAGCATCCTGAACATCATTATAGACTTCTTCATTTACCGGTACAGATGCAAACACATTTTCGCCTTCAACAAAAATAATTTTATGCTCTCCGTCATTGCCAAAATCAAACAATATTTCATCGACCTTTTTATCGGGAGTTTTCTCAGCCATCATACCAAGATAAAGCATTTTGATTATTTCAATTATCCTGTCATCATAGCCTGCATCGGAAATATATATTTTTTCCTGCAGCTCTCTTAATGATGTAACAATGCGGTTGGAATAGCCCTCGGCAATAACAGACAGATCCAAGCCGGCGCTTCTCTCATCCATCCCTGACATGAACTTTGCAGCAGATTTTATTTCTTTTTCATCATCGGGCAGAAGATATATCATCATCTTCTTTTCCATATCGTGATAAAGAACAGGATAGTTTACATAAACTTCATTACCGCAGTCGGGACACTTGAACAGAAACGCTTCTCCATTCAATATCCGTTCTTTCATTTCGGGATCCAGCTGAATGTTAATGCTTTCCCATATAAGATAATCACTTTCTTTTTTACACTTCGGGCAGGTGATTTTTACGGTATTTCTTTTTGACATATTATCATCTCCGTTTTTATTTCAAAGACTCATAGAATATAACTTTATCATTGAATTGATTATACAGCATAAACACACCAAAATCAACAATTTCCGTGTAAAAATATCAACACATAAAGCCAACTGTCCTAAAATCGGGTCAGTTGGCTTTATGATACCATCTATGACATTGCTATTCTGTATAATATCTGGTATAATTATGTAATTGCAGTTTAGAGAAAAAACAAGAGGGACTATTCAAATGATATATAAATATGTAAATTGCACAAAAGGTTAATAGTATTTTGTACACTAAAGAATCTGTTTACGGTGGAAATTAGTACCGATAATATGGTATAATTATATTAAAAAGTAGATTTATTGCTAAAATCATTTAATCAATGAGGTAAATATTATGTCAGACAAAAACAATACCAATATTGGATTTGAAAAACAAATTTGGGATGCTGCCTGCGTTCTTTGGGGACATATTCCTGCTGCAGAATATAGAAAGGTCATTGTAGGACTTATTTTCCTGCGCTATATTTCAAGTGCATTTGAAAAACGCTATCAGCAGCTTGTTGCCGAGGGTGACGGTTTTGAAGATGACAGAGACGCATACTCTGAAGAAAATATATTCTTTGTACCTGAGGATGCTCGCTGGAGTAAAATTGCTTCTGCTGCTCATACACCTGAAATCGGAACAGTCATTGATGATGCAATGAGAGCAATAGAAAAAGAAAATACATCGCTTAAAAATGTATTGCCGAAAAACTATGCAAGTCCCGATCTGGAGAAGCGAGTATTGGGTGATGTTGTTGACTTGTTTACAAATATGGATATGGACGATACAGAAGATAGTAAAGACCTACTCGGAAGAACTTATGAATATTGCATCCAGCAGTTTGCAGCCTATGAGGGTGTTAAGGGCGGCGAATTCTATACTCCGGCAAGTATTGTTAAAACGATAGTTGCTATCTTAAAGCCTTTTAAGAACTGCCGTGTGTATGACCCTTGCTGCGGCTCAGGAGGTATGTTTGTACAAAGCGCAAATTTTATTCAGGCTCATAGCGGAAAACGTGGAGAAATCGCTGTTTACGGTCAGGAATCAAATGCCGATACCTGGAAAATGGCTAAAATGAATATGGCTATTCGTGGTATTGACGCTGATTTTGGTCCATATCACGCCGATACATTTTTTAATGATCTTCACAAGACGTTAAAAGCCGATTTTATTATGGCAAATCCTCCCTTCAACCTCTCCAACTGGGGACAGGACAAGCTCAAAGATGATGTTCGATGGAAATACGGCACACCTCCTGTCGGAAATGCCAACTATGCCTGGATTCAGCATATGATACATCATCTTGCACCTAACGGAAAAATTGGTCTGGTGCTGGCAAATGGTGCATTGTCCACACAGTCAAGCGGTGAAGGTGAAATCAGAAAGCATATCATCGCGGACGATCTGATAGAGGGAATCGTTGCAATGCCTACGCAGCTATTTTACAGTGTTACAATTCCGGTTACCCTATGGTTTATTGCGGCAAAGGGCAGCAAAAAGCAGAAAGGCAAAACACTGTTTATTGATGCACGAAAAATGGGATATATGGTCGACCGCAAGCACAGAGATTTTACCGATGATGACATTCAGAAGCTTGCTGATACTTTTACAGCTTTTCAGAACGGTACTCTTGAAGATGTTAAAGGATTTTGTGCCGTTGCCGATATATCCGATATTGAAAAGCAGGACTATATCCTAACTCCCGGCAGATATGTTGGAATTGAAGAGCAGGAGGACGACGGAGAGCCTTTTGAGGAGAAAATGGCACGTCTGACGTCGGAGCTTTCAGAGATGTTTGCAAAATCTCATGAGCTTGAAGATGAGATCAGGGAGAAGCTGGGGGCGATCGGGTATGAAATCTGAATGGACAACAAAAACTGTTGGTGAATTGACGTCTTATATTTCAAAAGGTATTCCACCAAAATATACAGATAAGAAAAGTGATACAACAATTGTTGTTTTAAACCAGAAATGTAATCGTGACTACAAAATATCTTACGAACAATCACGTTTACATGATACATCATTAAAGAAAGTACCAGATGATAAGATGTTAAAATATGGTGATGTTATCATTAATTCAACAGGTACAGGAACTGCTGGAAGAATCGCACAAGCGTCTGATGTTACAATACCTACTACAATAGATGGTCATATGATTATAATGCGTCCTACAGAAGAAATTGATTTTTTATACTATGGATATGCCTTAAAGTCAAATCAACCTCAAATCGAATCATTTGCTGAAGGTTCTACTGGTCAAACTGAAATTAACAGACACAGATTATTAAATGAATTGACAATAACATATCCTACCAATGTGAATTTACAACACCATATAGCAGTAATTTTGTCCGTTATTGACAATAAAATAGAATTGAATAATAAGATAAATGAAAATTTACGCTTAAACGCTGCTTAGATTTTTATGTTTGATACGTCTATTTCGCCATTCATTAGTTTGGGGATAAGCGTATCACGAAGGTTGGTAAGGCACTGATTTTCTTCTTGATTGAATATAACCAAATTCATGAGAGTTCCAACGATATTTTCGAATTCTGTCAAGATTTCATCTGGCGGGATTAGTACAGATGTTTTCTTTAAATCTCCTTGAGTAATAAGTGGTTGTGTTGAACCTCGATTTAGTGATGTATAATCTATTTCTTGTAAAATATGGTAAAGGTATTCATAATAACTACTTTTTATAACAAGAGTATTATCCGATGTCCAACATGGAGAACAAAATCTCTGAACTACTCCATGTGTTCCCACTCTGC
Organism: uncultured Ruminococcus sp.; assembly: GCA_945868475.1. GTDB lineage: Bacteria > Bacillota > Clostridia > Oscillospirales > Ruminococcaceae > UMGS363. The sequence continues at coordinate 23,166 of CAMBLM010000001.1, forward strand.
CAATGACAATTATTTTTTCATCATGGTTAAATTCATTTGTATATCCCATAACAGATGCAGCACCAACTAAAGGTATGAAAACATCTTTTGTTTTATAGATTTGTTTCATGGGCGGTCTTTTTCCACTTAATACGTTAGCTATATCAGAAAGAACACCTATTTTCCAATCCTCAGGCATAACCCCACCAAACGGCTCAAAATCCACAAACCAGGACTTAAAAATCGCCTGAGCCTGCTTCTCTAAATTTTCATTTATACTATAAAACCCTCATCAACGGCGAGGTTTTACACAGAACAGCCGTTGCTTGTCGTTCTCCAATAAATAACCAAAAGGAGAATGATTATGAAAACAAAACTTATTACCGAAATTGAACAGCGTATGCTGAAACATCTTGATAATGCACAGCTCAAAGAGCTGCGATTTGTTCTTGAACAGCTTTTTGCCGACATTGAGGTAAGCCAATCTGTCAATAATGACAGTACGTCTACAAATCAAGAGCTTTTGTCAGCTTTTCTGTCGGCAAAGCGAATCGAGGGCTGCTCTGAAAAGAGCCTGCATTATTATGAAAGAACAATTACAGCGGCACTTGATTCGATTAGCAAAGGAGTTCAGCACATAACGACAGATGATCTTCGCAGCTATTTTGCGGAATATCAGTCGCAGAAAAAGGCGTGCAAGGTTACAATGGATAATATAAGGCGTATTATGTCCAGCTTTTTCTCCTGGCTTGAAGACGAGGATTACATAATAAAAAGCCCTGTTCGTCGCATTCATAAGGTTAAGACTAGTAAGACTGTTAAAGACACCTACACCGATGAAAATCTTGAGCTTATGCGTGATAACTGTACAGAACTTCGTGATCTGGCAATGATAGATATGCTTGCATCAACGGGTATGCGTGTGGGTGAAATGGTACTTCTAAATCGTGAGGATATAGATTTTTCGGAGCGTGAATGTGTTGTTCTCGGAAAAGGAGATAAAGAACGTATGGTTTATTTTGACGCTCGAGCAAAAATACATTTGCAGAATTACCTTGAATCTCGGACAGATGATAATCCTGCATTGTTTGTAACCCTTAAAGCTCCGCATAATCGATTAAAAATCGGCAGCGTAGAGCTTCGACTTCGTGAGCTTGGCAAAAAGCTCGGTATTAACAAGGTACATCCGCACAAATTCAGACGTACTCTTGCGACAATGGCAATTGATAAGGGTATGCCTATTGAGCAGTTACAACGTTTACTCGGACATCAACGGATAGACACAACTTTACAATATGCAATGGTGAAGCAGAGTAATGTGAAGCTGGCGCATAGAAAATATATTGGATAGGATGTGTGAAATATATGTCAGAAAATACACTATTGATTGATATAATAGAATTAATCGGCGGAGGTACACCAAAAACTTCGTGTGTTGAATATTGGAATGGGGATATTCCATGGCTTTCGGTAAAAGACTTTAATAATGATAATCGTTATGTATATAAAACTGAAAAATCTATAACACAGGCTGGTTTAGATCATAGTTCGACTAAACTGCTACAGAAAGATGATATTATAATTTCTGCTCGTGGAACAGTTGGAGAACTAGCAATGATTCCTTTCCCCATGGCATTTAACCAATCTTGCTACGGTATTAGAGCTAAAGAAAATGTAGATAAAACCTTTTTGTATTATTATTTAAAGAATTGCGTCTACAAACTAAAGAATATTACTCATGGCTCTGTTTTTGACACAATTACAAGAGATACATTTGCCCAAATCGAGATAAATTTGCCATCATTAGAAATACAAAAGCGAATAGCCTCTATTCTTTCATCTATAGACGATAAAATTGAGTTAAATACTACCATAAATGAAAATTTACGCTTAAACGCTGCTTAGATTTTTATGTTTGATACGTCTATTTCGCCATTCATTAGTTTGGGGATAAGCGTATCACGAAGGTTGGTAAGGCACTGATTTTCTTCTTGATTGAATATAACCAAATTCATGAGAGTTCCAACGATATTTTCGAATTCTGTCAAGATTTCATCTGGCGGGATTAGTACAGATGTTTTCTTTAAATCTCCTTGAGTAATAAGTGGTTGTGTTGAACCTCGATTTAGTGATGTATAATCTATTTCTTGTAAAATATGGTAAAGGTATTCATAATAACTACTTTTTATAACAAGAGTATTATCCGATGTCCAACATGGAGAACAAAATCTCTGAACTACTCCATGTGTTCCCACTCTGCCAATGACAATTATTTTTTCATCATGGTTAAATTCATTTGTATATCCCATAACAGATGCAGCACCAACTAAAGGTATGAAAACATCTTTTGTTTTATAGATTTGTTTCATGGGCGGTCTTTTTCCACTTAATACGTTAGCTATATCAGAAAGAACACCTATTTTCCAATCCTCAGGCATAACCCCACCAAACGGCTCAAAATCCACAAACCAGGACTTAAAAATCGCCTGAGCCTGCTTCTCTAAATTTTCATTTCTCCGAGGTGTTATTATGGAATATAATAAATTTGAAAATGATTTTGTTAAAAGAACCATTAAAATAATAAATGACCTATATTATACCTATGAGAATAATGTAACTTTACTGATTAATTGCTTAATCGGATTAATTAGCTATGCAACAGAACAAACATCACCTGATGATATACAATTTAAAAGTCTTTATATATCAAAACTAAATGAACTTGGTGTAATTCAAAAATCAACAGATGATGAAAAAACGTTTAGAACAATCAAAAACGCCCTTTCGCATATGTATATTGAACCACATAGTCATGAACGTGAAATTACACATATTTGTTTTAGTGACAAAAACCCCCACTCAAAAAAGTGCCATACAATAATAGAATTTAAGATTGAACAATTAAAAGATTTTGCACTTTTTGTTGCAGACGAACATTTAAAAAGATGTGAAAAGAAGTGAATAATATGTCATCAATTTATACCGAAGCCGACTACGAAAATTCCATAATCGAACTGTTCAAAAATGATTTAGGCTATGAACACACATACGGTCCCGATATTGAAAGAGATTTCTATAGTCCACTGTATGAAGAGGTTCTTACGGATTCTCTATACCGCCTGAATAAAGGACTGCCCGATGATGCCATACAAGAAGCACTTTATAAGTTAAAAAACTTTGAAAACGGAGAGCTTGTACAAAAAAATGCTGTATTTATGGACTATCTGCAAAATGGAATACAGGTAAAATATTTTGCTGACGGTGAGGAACATTCATCTATAGTTTATCTAGTTGACTATAAAAATCCGGAAACCAACTCCTTTATTGTTGCAAATCAATGGACGTTTATTGAGAATAGCAACAAGCGTCCCGATGTTATATTGTTCTTAAATGGCTTACCTGTTGTGGTTATTGAATTAAAATCCCCCTCTCGTGAGGAAACGAATGCATCAGAGGCATACAGGCAGCTGCGGAATTATATGAAAGAGATTCCATCAATGTTTATCTATAACGCAATTTGCGTTATGAGCGATCAGCTGACCTCCAAAGCCGGAACAATTACTTCCAGCGAAGATAGATTTATGGAGTGGAAAACTAAAGACGGAAATTATGAAAACACTCAGTATGCGCAGTTTGATACGTTTTTTGAGGGCATATTTCCAAAAGAACGACTACTTGATATTATAAAGAATTTTATCTGCTTTTCAAATGACGGTTCTAATAATACCAAAATTTTTGCAGGCTATCATCAGTATTTTGCAGTTCGAAAAGCAATCGAATCAACAAAGCACGCTTCTGTTACTGATGGTAAGGGTGGCGTTTTCTGGCATACACAGGGCAGCGGAAAATCTCTGTCTATGGTATTCTATGCTCATCTTTTGCAGGAAACACTTGACAGTCCGACAATTGTTGTACTGACTGACAGAAATGACCTTGATAATCAACTTTATGGACAATTTGCCAAGTGCAGCGGTTTTCTGAGACAAGAACCTGTTCAGGCAGATAAGAGAAGATTATCTGAACAAGACAAAGAACGTAATGCTCATTTGAAAAAAGGCGAAAAACCAATTATCGGATTGATGGACTGGCTAAATAACGTAAAAGCAAATGGTATTATTTTTACCACTATGCAAAAATTTGAGGAATCAAGTGAACCTCTATCCGAACGCCGCAACATCATTGTTATGGCAGATGAAGCTCACAGAGGACAGTACGGTTTATCCGAAAAGGTTGACGAAAAAACCGGAAAAATCAAAATAGGTACAGCTCGTGTTATCCGAAACAGTCTGCCAAATGCTACATATATCGGATTTACAGGTACGCCCATTTCATCAAAGGACCGCAGCACCATTGAAGTGTTTGGAAATTATATTGACATTTACGATATGACCCAAGCAGTTGAGGATGGAGCAACACGCCCTGTATACTACGAAAGCCGTGTAATAAAGCTAAATCTTGATGAAAAGACATTGAAGCTGATTGACGCTGAATATGATATTATGGCTGCCAATGCAGATGCAGAAATCATCGAGAAGAGCAAGCACGAACTTGGACAGATGGAAGCTATCCTTGGAAATGATAATACTATTAATTCCTTGGTCAGCGATATTCTTGAACATTATGAAAATAACCGTGAAAATCTGCTTACAGGTAAAGCAATGATCGTAGCATATTCCAGACCTATTGCCATTAAGATTTATAAACGCATTCTGGAACTACGCCCATCATGGACAGAAAAAGTTGGCGTTGTTATGACTTCCGGAAATAACGATCCCGAAGAATGGCGTGAAGTCATAGGCAACAAACGACACAAAGATGAACTTGCAAATAAATTTAAAGATAATGACAGCCCTATGAAAATTGCCATAGTTGTAGATATGTGGCTCACAGGATTTGATGTCCCGTCACTTGCAACAATGTATGTTTACAAGCCGATGTCAGGACATAATCTTATGCAGGCTATTGCACGTGTAAACCGTGTTTTCAGAGATAAAGAAGGCGGACTTGTTGTTGACTATGTAGGTATTGCAACAGCTTTGAAGCAGGCAATGAATGACTATACCGCTCGTGATAAAAAGAATTATGGTAATACCGATGTTGCCAAAGTCGCATATCCGAAATTCCTGGAAAAGCTGTCTGTTTGCCGTGATAAATTTCACGGTTATGATTATTCCAAGTTCACCACAGGCACAGATCTTGAAAGATCAAAAACAATAAGCGGAGCCGTAAACTTTATTATTGGCAGAGAAAAGACTGATGATAAGGATTCTTTTGTAAAAGAAGCTCTCATGCTTCATCAGGCACTTTCACTTTGTTCCTCTATGGTCGATGAGGAAATGCGTTATGAAGCTGCATTTTTTGAAGCTGTTCGTGTTCTTGTTCTTAGGCTTACAAATACAGGTGTTGGCCAAAAATTATCATTGCCTGAAATTAATGGACGTATCAATGAACTTTTGAAGCAAAGTATCAAAAGTGATGGCGTGATCAACCTTTTTTCCGATATTAAGGAAGAGTTTTCTCTGTTTGACCCTAAGTTTCTTCAGGAAGTTGCCAATATGAAGGAGAAAAATCTTGCTGTTGAACTGCTTAAAAAGCTGATTGCTGAACAGGTTTCCGTATATCGAAGGACAAATGTAGTCAAGACTGAAAAATTCAGCGAAATAATGCAGCGTTCTCTTAATGCTTATCTCAACGGTATGCTGACAAATGAAGAAGTAATTGAGGAAATGCTTAACTTGGCAAAGCAGATCGCTGCTGCACAAAAAGAAGGAGATAAGCTTGGATTAACACCAGATGAACTTGCATTTTATGATGCTTTAACCAAACCTCAGGCAATCAAAGATTTCTATGAGAATGACGAATTGATAGCCATTACAAAAGAGCTAACTGATACACTTCGTAAAAATAAAACCATTGATTGGCAAAAACGGGAGTCCGCCCGAGCAAAAATGCGTATGATGATAAAAAAGCTGCTGAAAAAACACCGTTATCCCCCCGAGGGAATGGAAGATGCTGTTCAAACTGTTATGACACAATGTGAATTGTGGACGGATAATAATGAAATGAATTAATCGGTTATGAAAATAACCATGTTATCATCAAGATGATGACGTACAAAATTACCAAAAGAAATTATATGTGGTTATATGCCAAAACGCCAAGCCTTATAAATCAAGACTCGGCGTTAATTTATTCCGAACTTTTGTCAGGACTTTTTATCCTCATCCAAAGCGTGTTCCTTACGGTAACGTTCTATGTCGTCAACTTCTTTCTGATCTCTTGCCTGTTCTCTGAGTCTTGCAAGCATATCAAGGTTTCCGGATTCCCTAAATTCAGTATCTTTAGGGCTTCTTCTGCGTTCCTGTGAACCATAACGTCTGTCAAAGGCATTATAACAGGTGCAAAGCTCAATAGAATAGAGCATCTCATTCTGACTGCGCAGCATATTTTCAATATGCGAAAGACGTTTTTCGATAATCTCATTCTTGTCATCAGACTTGTAGCTTTTCACTATTTTCATGGCTTTCTCGGATATCTCACAATCGCCATCTGTAAAAATATACACTACTGCCGAAATAAGGTCAGCCTTGCTTGCGGTCTCAGAAAACTTACGCCTTACCGCAGCCATAACGCTTTTCGGAAGATACTTAACTGTTTCAAGATCATTGTCAGTCTTTGAAACCGTTGTACGATGAGTGGTTGTCTTTTTTTGATTCTCTGTTGTTAAGTTCTGCTCTGCTTCATACTCCTCTTTGGTATTTTGATCATCAGGATTCTGAATACGCTCACCGGATTCGGCTTTTGATCTTAACTCGTTGGTTTTATTAATCATCCATCTAGTAAAATCAGCGCCTACTAGACCTTTGGGCATTTGAGCCATAATTTCCGGCGTCAGTAATGGGGTGTTTTTGTTTTCATTTTTCATAGCGTCATTCCTCCAGGTGTAAAAATTTAATGTTGTATAAAACGTCGTTTGCACTATACTGCATTCCGAAAAACTTACCTATATTTCGGATACGATACAGCACTTCTTATCAGAACATACAGATGCAATTAATCCATTTTCTCAGCACGTATGTTCCTGGATTTGTATCAATTATACATTAGGATTCATAATTTGTCAAGTGTTTTTTTATTTTTTCTTTAACTTCTTTAAAATGACATATTCGTTTATAATTTTTTGAACTTCAATTACAGTGATACCCTAAAACGGAATGTCACTTTTATTCGAAAACAATAGTCAATATTACTTAACATTCACTTAATAATAAATCATACCAGACTTAATATAATATTCAAACTTTATATTAAGTTCCTTTTGTACCCAATGTGACAACCAATCAAAAACATGGTCCCATTTCTATGAATGAAGCATACGTATTTACGTCATTTGAGAGATACAAAAACACCAAAGGACCAAAAGGACCATGTTCATCACATAACTTGGGACCACACTTGTACCCTCTTGAAACCGCGTAGGTACGCGGTGCGCGCTGTTGCCTCAGCTTACGCTTCGGGGAACAGCTTAAAATTGGGGAAGAGCATAAGGGGCGGTGTCACATCGGTCAAAATAACCGATGTTGTCAGCATAGCTGACTCCGCTGCCCTGCGCTATCGCTCCGGTCACTTTTTGCTGCACAAAAAGCCCTTACCGGCTGCATGCATCAGCCGGGTTTCAGCTGAAAATATAAAGATATGAAACTGCTCTTTCCCGAAATCAACTTGCATAAAGGAATAAAAAATGCGTCGATTTCCTTTTACAATAGGCTGCAAATATCACAAACATATTCATTTTTGTTGCGGTCTATTTAAGGATACGATAATGGGTCAACGATTCTTTGTCTATCCTAATATGGTTATCAATCAGCCCAAAATATTTTCAATAACAGACCATGGCGGTGCAATGAGCACCGCCGATTGTTTTTTAAAGGGTTTGAAATCATATCGCCAGAGCATTCATGTGCTTGGTTGAGATAGATTTTCATATCCATACAGGTCACGGTGCCTTGCGGCACCGCGGTTTGTTTTTAAAGGGATATATGCAGGAATATGTCAGCAGTTCTTGTGTAAACCCTTGTAATTATCATTCTCACATAAACAGCAGCAGGGCTGCTGTCGGTGGGTTTTCAAAGGTCGGTTAAGAGAGCGACGGTAATGTCGGCAGCTGTTGCTTTCTTGACTGCCAATTCAATTCAGAAGGAGCTGAACAAAATGAAGTTACATTTCAATCCCATATAGCAATACTATGCTTGCTCAACATTCATGCTGTCACAAATCAAAACAAAAACAATTCAAAACGAAAGGACGTTAATACCTATGACTATTTCCGATATTAAAATTCGCAAGACATTCTCCGAGGGCAACCTCAAAGCTATCGTTTCTATCACGCTTGATAACTGCCTGGCAATACACGATATCAAAATCGTTCAGGGCAGCGACAGAGTCTTCGCAGCCATGCCGAGCCGTAAGGATGATACCGGCATCTATCGTGACATCATTCATCCTATTGACCCTGAAACGAGGGATGAAGTTGAAAACGCAATCATCTCCGCTTACGAAAGGTATGTTGAGATTGAAAAGATTATGAACGCTGAAGAAGCTAACGATTAAAACCAACAAGACCCGTTTCCGGAACATCACATTTCGGAAACGGGTTCTTTGTAAACTATACTATATATATGAAAGGATAACGCTATGACGATAAATCATATTGAAGTAATAAGGTCATGCGATAAAGGTCTGCTCAGGGCGGTTTTCTCCGCCACAATAGATAACAGCTTGACGATAGTTGGAATAAAAGTCATACAAGGTCGCTCAAAAAGGTTTGTATTGCTTCCATGCCGGAAAAACAAGCTTGGTCTATATGAGGAAATACTTCGGTTTTCTAACGATGAGGATAGGCTGCTTTTTGAGGAAACTATTCTTAAAGCTTACGATAAATATATGGAGATCAAGGATGCTTTTGAAGAATAAAGCTTTAATATTCAATTAAGTATATGAACAAGTAATGAACTTTTGTAAAAAATGCACAAAATCGGGTAATTCGAAAAAATTCTTCTAAACTATGCTGCAAGCAGTTAAATGCGTGCATCTTCCACATCAGCCCCAAAATCAATATGTAGAATTTGAGTCAGAGATATTGACACCCTGCCACGATATATGGTATAATACAATTGTAGAAACTTGTTACCCAAAGACATTTTATCAGACAGCAATTGAAGAGCACAATCATTATCCATTGCTCATTTGTAATATGACACCTATGAAACGTTGATTAATCGTTATCTTTATATAAATCATAATCATCGTTTTACATACTATATTTACAGCTGTCTGATACATACTCTTGTATTTGGGCAGCTGTGTTTTTTTACAAATATCTTTTAAGGAGAGTGATAATTCAGCTATTCCAGATATCATAAGTGGGAATGACATGGGTTAAAATGAACGTTAATCACACACTTAATGCTGTTATTAAATGTATATTCTCGTTCGTATCTGTCAAATTTATCACATAGAGGTGAAACTTATGAATTTGTTTATAGACCAAACAACTCGTGATATCGATATCTGGTTAATGGCAAAAGAAAAAGACAATGAAGAAACAGCTAAAATCCTTGATATTATTCTAAACTACTGTAAAGACAATAACTTGCATCCTACAGTATTCATTTCAGGGAGAAAGAATCTCAACGAAACTACCCTCTCTCTGCTTATCAACCAGTTGAAAGGCAAGGATTCTGCCTAATGAAAAAGGGTATCGCTTATCAAAACGATACCCTTATTTTTCCTGTTGACCATTACACAAACATTGTGTTACTATATTACTATATAATAAAGGATGTGAAACGATGATTCAAAAAATTGCTGCATACTGCCGTATTTCCGTTGACGAAGAAAAAGACAGTGAGAATACTTCTATCGAAAACCAGAAAAGCATTATTTCCGATCACATTGAAAAATATTTTCCCAACAGCATCGTGGAGTATTATGAGGACCGTGACCGTTCGGGATATACCTTTGAACAGCGTGAAGGCTATCAGGAAATGCGTAAAGGTCTGATGAGCGGTCAATATGATATACTTATTATTAAAGATTTTTCACGTTTCTCCAGAAGAAACAGCAGAGGTCTTGCAGAGCTTGAAGACCTTAGAGATAACGGTGTTCGCATTATCTCTATAAACGACAATGTTGACTATCCCAAGGACGATGACTGGCTGCAGATACAGTTTCGATTTTTGATGAATGAAATGCCTGTTACCGACACAAGCAAAAAGGTACGCAAGGTAGTCGAAAACCGCCAGAAGGACGGTAAATGGATCTGCAGCGTTCCTTACGGCTACACAATGACCGACAGCAAGGCGATGAAGTTTGAGATTAACGAAAAGCAGGCAGAAGTCGTTCGTATGATCTATGATATGTATCTTTCCGGTATGGGCTACAAATCGATCGCAAGGAAGCTTACGGAAATGAATATCCCCACCGCAAGACAGGACGAAATAGTCCGCCGTGAAACCATGGGAAAAACCACCCGTCTGAAAAGCAGCAACTGCTGGAGTATAGTTTCAGTCAGCGAGATACTTCGCAATGACTTCTATATCGGTACTCTCCGTCAGCATAAATTCAGCAGAAAAAAGATAAACGGCAGCAGTATGCCTCTCCCCGAAAGCGAACATATCGTTATAGAAAACTTTCATACGCCAATTATTTCCGTAAATGTCTTTGAACAGGTACAGCAGCAGCTTGAAATTCGTTCCCGTTCCAATTACAGAGGAATAAAGAAGTACAGAACAGACTACACAGGATTTCTACTCTGCGGCGACTGCGGCATGCCTATGTCGTCTATGAGCCGTCCGGATCTTGCGCCTGCTTATCGCTGCAGCACTTATACAAAGCACGGTAAGTCGCATTGCACATCTCATCATATCAGAATAGACCGTCTTGACAGCATTCTAAAAAAATGTATAGTAAAGCTTCGGGATAACTCTGTTCTGATTGCAGAAAAGCTGGACAAGCTTCTTGCCGAGCAACAGAAGACAAACACTTCCGCCGATACATCCGAAACGATAAACCGGCAGATCACGCAGCTTAAATCGGAGCTTACCGCTGCGACTACACAGCGTATAAGAGATATTATGGCTAATCCTACACAGGAAGAGCTTATTAATGAAACCTACGACAACATTATTTCAGAACATTCGAAAAAGATAGATGGTCTTAATGCCCAGCTTGAACTTATGTCCAAACGTGACAAGGCGGTAAGCAGTACGAACAAAGCAGCTGCCACAACAGCAAATATACTGAACGGCATACTTGAAAAGGAAAGACTTGACAAAGTTGACATAGGGAATATAGTTGAAAGCATAAGCGTTTATGATGACCACGTTGAAGTAAAGCTTCTTGCCGATATTGATGCTATCATCAATGCCGAATCGGAGCTTTCATTGCTGCAGAACAGCATAGGTACGTCATTTGACGAGTGTGTAACTGTTATCAGCGAAGGCGACCCGTTGGAGATCTACACAAGCGCAGACGGAGAGGTCATTTTCAAAAAGTATTCGGCTATAAACGAGATGGCAAACTCGGCTTCGCAGGTCGCCGAAGTCATGACACGTCTTGCTAACTGCCCGACCGTTGTTTTTGACCGCGACCACGTTGTCGCAGTTGCGGGCGTACAGAAGAAAGAATTCAGCGAGCGGCGTGTTTCCCGTGCTTTGGAGGAATATCTCGAAAGCCGCAAGAACTATATCCGCTCATCAAGTGCTGATGCAAAGGTATTTCCCGTTGAGGGCGTCGATCAGGCTGCCCTCGCTTGCTCTCCTATCCTTGCTTCCGGTGATGTTACAGGCGCGGTTGCTTTTCTTGCTCCCAACGACAGTGCCATTGCCAACGAAGTTCAGCAGAACCTCATCCAAGCCGCAGCACAGTTTCTCGGCAAGCAGATTGAGGACTGACTCTTTTCTCATAAAAATTCAGTGCCGCACAGACCCTTTTGTGAGTTTGTGCGGCACTGTTTATTTTATCAAATGAAAATTTAGGAGAGGTGTGGATATGTATAATACTAAACACCAATAAAACTATAGACAAAAAATCGTCGCATAATCCATATATGCAAGATTATGCTCGATTTTTTGTATAGTTTTTAATTGGTGTTTAGTATAAATTATTCTGCGAACATTGCAGTGGAGAGGTATCTTTCGCCTGTGTCGGGGAGAAGAGCAACGATTGTCTTGCCCTTGTTTTCGGGACGCTTTGCAAGCTGGATAGCTGCCCAGAGTGCTGCACCCGAGGAAATACCTACGAGAACGCCCTCTGTTCTTGCGATAAGTCTGCCTGTTTCAAATGCGTCTTCGTTTTCAACTGTGATGATCTCGTCATAGATCTTTGTGTCAAGTGTTTCAGGAACGAAACCTGCGCCGATACCCTGGATTTTGTGCGAGCCTGAAACGCCCTTGGAGAGGACAGGGGAGCCTGCAGGTTCAACTGCAACAACCTTTACGTTCGGGTTCTTGCTCTTGAGATACTTACCAACACCGCTGACTGTTCCGCCTGTGCCTACGCCTGCGACGAAGATGTCAACATTTCCGTCAGTGTCATTGTAGATCTCAACACCGGTTGTTTTTTCGTGGATAGCAGGGTTTGCAGGGTTTGTGAACTGAGAGGGGATAAAGCTGTTCGGAATTTCCTTTGCAAGCTCTTCGGCTTTTGCGATTGCACCCTTCATTCCCTTTGCGCCCTCTGTAAGTACAAGTTCTGCACCGTAAGCTTTCATAAGGTTGCGGCGCTCAATGCTCATCGTTTCAGGCATTACGATGATGATGCGGTAGCCTCTTGCGGCTGCGATAGCGGAAAGTCCGATACCTGTGTTGCCGCTGGTAGGTTCGATGATAACGCTGCCCTCTTTGAGAAGACCTTTCTGCTCTGCGTCATCGACCATAGCCTTTGCAATACGGTCCTTTGCGCTTCCAGCAGGGTTGAAAAGTTCGAGCTTTACGAGGATCTTCGCATCAAGCTCCTTTGCCTTTTCGATCTTCTTTACTTCGAGAAGAGGTGTCTTGCCGATGAGTTCTGTTACACTTGAATAAACGTTCATAATAATTACTCCTTTTAAAGTTATTGGATTTGTTATATTGGCTTTCTTATAAATCCTATGTTATTGATATGAATTATAGCACCGATTTCCTATATTGTCAATAGGTTTTCAGGTATTTGTGATAATTTGTAAGATATGTGCATAAATGCAACGCTTTTTTAGACTGTTTGTTATATTTTGACTATAGATGATCCTTTTACCATCAAGCTGTTTTCAACAGCTTCAAGATTGTCCGGCGGAACATACATATAAAAGAGGATAACCGCATTTCTGCATAACAATTATGTTTATATCAAAAATCGGCACAAAAACTTTCGTGTGTTTTGTGCCGATTTTTTGAATTTAGTTGATGGTTTTAAATATCGATCATATCATATCGTCCTCCGGAGCATAGCACCACTCAATATAAGCCTGCGCATTAAGACTGCATTCATCGACTTTGAAACCATTGTCAGTTTTTTTCAGCAGAACGGTAAAATCCTCCGTGAGATCATGGTCAAGCTCCCAGTTTTCACCTGCGCCGAAAGCCGTCATATACAGTATGAACACATCATCAGCCTTGCCGACAGACTTTATATATACAGTGTCCGTGCCGAGCAGTCCGCCGTCAGAGCCTGCATTTTCCGAAAGGTAAAGTTTGCCGTTTTCTTCGTGATAATTATTTGCGATAGCAGTGCCGAGGTCGGCTGTCATATTTTCGGTGAAAAGCTTTTCTGTTTTTTCGTTGAGGACATCGAGTGAAGTCACATCGCCATCGGTGACTTCATACCATGTTCTGTCATAAGCCTCTCCCTCGTACATACCGTTGTCGGCAGTTTCCTGAGTTGTGACAGTCTTGCTTGTATCAGTGTGTTTGCAAATTTCTTTGCAGTCGATATAATCATAGAAGAATTGCCCGCTCTCTTTCAGAAGCGTTTGTATCTGCTGTTTTTCCTCGTCTGTGACAGTGTATTCTCTCGGGCGGAACTCGAAGAAACCCTCACCGTAGGAAACACCGTCCAGCTTCCAACCATCATCTTCAAAAGCAAGGCTGAAAGTGAATGGTTGTATCATATCCTCGTCATAACCCCAGTCCTCGGCATCGCCGACCCTTTCACAACTGAAAGTTATGACGTTTTCGTCAGCAGAAAAATCAACAATGCGGCTGTAACTCCAGCCTGCTTCGCCGCCGTCGCCCGAGCTTACATAAAAACTGCCGTCCTTTATCGTGTATGTACTCGGAGAATTGGAGCAAAGGTCGTCATATCCCTTTTCGGTAAGGTGCAGACAGTCGATAAGGAACTGCTTAGACCCTGTGCCGTCCAGCGGAATATAATCATCTCCCGTTTCGGTGTAAAGTCCAAAGCTTCTCCAATAGCTCCCCAAGGTCTGATACTGCATCATTTCTTCCGTGGTGAGAATATCATCATCGGTCTGACCGAGTTTCCACCTGCGCTCAACGCCGTAGCCGAAATATTTGTCTGCCGCCTCCGCAAAGAACACAGCGGCTCTTTTTCCTGCCTGCATAATTTCATCGTGAGTGGAAGCATCGGTAATGCTTATCTCGGGAAGATGGGATTCATTTATCATCTGCGAAAGCATTTCGGAAGTATCAATTGCCGAAGCTTCTTCATCCGAAGCAGGCTCGTCCTCCGAATATGTATCGGCGGTTTCCGCTTCGCTTAACGATGCAGCTTCACTTTCGGTAAATGTTGTGTCAGTACTGTCTGTGTTTTCCGTTGCCGAGCCGTTTCCGCAGGCTGTGAGCATTACGAGAGAAAGTGCTGTACAGCACGATATTATTCTGAATCTATTCATTTTGCACGTCCTTTTATTCCAGCGCAAGTATCTCATACTCACCGCTGTAAGGGTATTTTTGTTTAAGCTCGTTGAAAAAAGCAAAGCACTTATTGTAAAGCTGATCTGAATCAAAAGCATTTTTGTTGGCAGCGGTTATCTGACTGATATCCTTTGTATACTGTACGCTGCAGCTCTGACCGTTAAGGTTTGTGGAGATATCGTATTGTATCGTCGGCTCGGTAAGCTCATATTCATATTCGTTGCCGAATTGTGCCGCAGCTTTGAGTATATACTGCTCGTCAAACACAGTTCCCGAATAATTTTCAATGCCGCTTTCAAGTATCATACAGTATAAGACCTGCTTGTCACGGGAGGAAAGCTTTATTTTGCCCTCGGCTGTGCCTGCTTCGGTATCTCCGTAGAAAATTTTGCTGTCTTTCGTGTCAAAGCCGCACTTTGCACTCGGCGAAAAGAAAGTGAGCGAAAAATCACTCGGTGCTAAATCTCCTTTGCCAAGCCTGCCCGTCCATTTGCCGTTTTCGTCAAAAACATAAGCCGTACCGCATATTTTCGTCCTGCCAACGCTCATATATCCCGTGTATGTATCGAAATGATACCAGTTGTTTTTGATCTTGTGCCAGCCGTAAACACGTTCGCCGCTGATGTAATATCTTTTGCCGCGCGAGGATTTTGTAAAGCCTGTATAAACCGATTCGCGCTGTCCGTCCTTGAATTTTGTAAGGCGAAGATCCGAGCCTATTACATATGAAGAAGAAAAGTCGGCATAAACAAGACCATCAAGCCTGTTCATATCCTTATCGCCGTAAAAATAACCGTCGGGCTGTTCGTATCTATATGCCTGAACTATGCCCTTGGTGTCAAACGAGGGGTTCTCGCACTTGTCTATAATGCCTGCTTCCGCCGTAAAAGCTGTCATTCCCATAACGACAAGAGCAAGTGCTGATGAGATGATTTTTTTCATAGTTTTTCCTCTTTTCTGTAATATAGTTAAACAGAGCTGTTTGTTTTTCCGTATCTTATATTGTTTACCAGCTTAAAAAGCTCATTTCTGTCTATTTTATAATATTTTTCTGCGTATTCGTCAATTCGCTTTTTTAAGCTTTTCATAAATTCATCCGAAGTCTGATGCTGCTCTGCTTTGATAATGCAGTAAACTACAGTTGCAATGACAAACACCGCTTTCGGGAGAATTTCAAACGCTGTCACTATCGAAACCGCCGAATAGATCAGCGTGAGAACCGCAGAGATCATAAGCGTTTTGCCGTTTGTTTTTGCCGTGCTTTCGGCGGAGGCGTTCTTTTGCTCCTCAGTCATATCATTGTAGCCTGCAACAAGCTCGGCGCACTTTCCGCTCAGAAACAGAAACGCCAGCAGACCCATCAGAACGCCGAAACAAAGCGCCGTAACGCCTGTTACCATTATGCCCGTCATACCGCATTGCTCCTTTACAAAATTTGACTGTTTTTAATCAACGATCTTTACGGATTCAGCCATTGCTATCATCTCGGCTTTGCTCACATCGTAATTTCCGTCGTAAATTGCATCTATTGTAAAAACGTAATCACCGTTATCCCAGGCTACCATCTTTGCATACAGACCGTCCATATCGATATAGTAGCCCTCAAAGCCGTTCACATAGACCGTTTCCATTTCAAAACCCTCTGTGTTGACCGCAACATTGTAATACTAAACACCAATAAAACTATAGACAAAAAATCTGCGCAAAAACCATATATCAGAGTTTTTGCTTGATTTTTTGTATAGTTTTTAATTGGTGTTTAGTATAAGAGTCCATTTACAGCACCTCCTCCACAACCATAATAAATACGGATAATATTGGTTATAAGAAGCAATTCAAACCTTTTGAGTGTTTGAAAAATTTCTCGTAGTCTATTTCAATTATACTGTTTTTAATTTAACAAATAAACATAATAAGGTAAAGATATGTATTCGTTTTTCCGATTTTTCCAATATGTTTTTTTGATAGAAAAAATTATATAAATCTGCACAAAAAATCACCTCAAAAATTTGAGGTGATTTTTTACAATTCTATTTTATTATGTGATTTATACCAATTTTTGAGATAATTGTAGATAGCATTCTTATTTTTTTACATATTTAGGAATATAATATAATTTTGCATAAATTAAAATTGCTATAAGAATAAATACATCAATAACTATAATAGGCTTCGAATAAACTATAAATCCATTATTTTTTATTGCTATTGGTGAACCCAAAAAGTGAATTTTATCTGTATAAAGAAATGCTATAGCATTACGAAACATATGTATTGCGATAGGATATACTAAATTCTGAAAGCGGTAATATATTAAACATAAGAAAAGAGAAAAAGTAAACATAGAGGTAATGCCTTGTATTCCGTAACCGTGGCATATTGCAAATGTAAATGATATAACGATACATATGAAGACTTTTTTAAATTTGCCACGCAACAACTCAATTTCAGCAAATCTGAATACAATTTCTTCAATAATTGGTGCAATAAAAATTAACTCAATTATAGTAACTAACGTAATTGATGTTTCATTAGAAGCATCGGTATGTATATTATTAGATAAAGCTAATGCCACGCATTGTAGAATTATATCTTGCAGTGCATGAATACCAAACGTTCCTGCTATGATAATAGAAAAATCAATTTTTTTAATTGAAAAAGCTGATTTTAAAGATATCCCACTATCTTTATAGACAAGTATGCACGTTATTACTCCAGAAATTATATAAGCTGAAATATTAAATATATTTTTTATAACAATTGAATCAGAATCAAAAGAGAATAATTCTCCTAAGAAACCTCTTAGAACACTTAAAACCAATCCAGTCGCCAAAAATATAAATAAAGTTGCAATGCATGAGATAATGGCTTTTTGTTTTTCTTTATGTGTAACATTTACGTGTGCTTGGTTCCGTCTATCCATTTTATTTTCATTCCTTTTGTTAATATGTATATAAAAATGCCACAATAGCTGACCACCTGAAAATTAAATTGTGAAAAATTTCAAACGTGTTTTTATACTAAACACCAATTAAAAACTATACAAAAAATCGAGCATAATCTTGCATATATGGATTATGCGACGATTTTTTGTCTATAGTTTTATTGGTGTTTAGTATTAAAAGTACCCCTGTATCCTTGATCGGCACGAACGCCAATAAGTGTGGGATAACGATATAAAGCTTTTTCAAAAGTATATACTCCGCCCTTGGTATCGTGAATGTTGCCGGCATGGACGTGTACACAAAGCAGATTTCCCGATGTATCTGTTACTATATGCCGCTTTCGTCCTTTTGTTTTTTCCCTCCGTCATATCCTCGGTTTTCATTTGATGATACTGTTTTATACTAAACACCAATTAAAAACTATATAAAAAATCAAGCAAAAACTCTGATATATGGGTTTTGCGCCGATTTTTTGTCTATAGTTTTATTGGTGTTTAGTATTAGCACTTTGTGAATCAATCAAAGCATAGCTTGGAGCTTCTTTTCTACCTTTTGCCAAACGAACTTTTTTGACCGGTGCTTTCTGTATTTTATCCCATATTCCATTCAGACAAGCTCTTCTATAGAAGCTATATACGGTCTTCCACTTAGGAAAATCTTTTGGCAGGTTCCTCCATTGACACCCTGTTTTCACCAAGTAAAATACCGCATTTATCTGTTCTCACTTTTCTTCCAAGCTCCTGTATTTTGCTTCCTGTAATATTGGTTTTATTATTTCCCATTGACTTTCCGTCATATCACTTGTATATCTCATTGTTCTTTTATTATACCACATTTATCTTGTGAAGACAAGTTCTTACTTCAATAAAACCGACATAATTTTATTTTTTGCAGTTTAGACAAACACTGCACTTGGAAAATGTGAATGTCTGCTAAATATCCGTTCCTATATCATCGAAAAATCCTGCGTTGAAAAATTCTCTTGACAAATCATAAATATATGTATATAATTATCGTCGGTAATTATCATTAATAACTATAGGAGGAAATATGACACCCGAAAAAGTAAAAGAAATGCTTGATGCCTGCTATCTGGCAAAAAGGATAAGGGAACTCCTGCCCGAACTGCCGAAGGGCGTTGCGCCGTCGTATATCCAGTATCTCGATACGATAAGGCGGCTCGAACAGAACGGTGAAAAGGTGAAGATATCCGATGTAAGCGAGGCTCTCGGACTGCCACGACCAGGTGTGACCCGAACTGTGAGGGAAATGGAGGAAAAAGGCTACCTCCGCAAGCTTTCCTCGGACGAGGACGGCAGGATAATCTACATTTCCGTCACTCAAAAGGGCGAGGAGCTGTCCGAACGGTATGACAAGACCTATTTTTCCGAATTATCGGAGGAGCTTGACGATATCTCGGACGAAGAAGCGGACGGAATGATCTCCGCTGTTGAAAAATTCTATAAAGTAATGAGCGAAAGGAAGAAAAGAATTGGATAATTCAAGATCGGATTTTACACAAGGAAAAATTTTGAATAAGCTTGTAAGCTTTATGATGCCGATACTCGGCGCGCTCGTTCTCCAAGCGGCTTACGGCGCAGTTGACCTGCTCGTTGTCGGACGTTTCGGAACGACTGCCGGATTGTCGGCTGTTTCAACGGGAAGTCAGGTGCTTAACCTTGTAACATTCGTCATCATTCAGCTTGCAATGGGAATGACGGTGCTTATCGCGCGTTATATCGGCGAAAAAAGGCAGGAGAATATAGGTCCTGTCATCGGCGGCTCAACGGTCGTTTTTTTGATAATATCCGCCGTTCTTTTTGTTGTGATGATATGCTTTGCAAAGCCGATATCATCGCTTATGCAAGCACCCGAAGAAGCTCTTGAAGCAACGGCGGCTTATGTACGCATCTGCGGCGGAGGAATTTTCTTCATCGTTGCATATAATCTCCTTGCAGCGATATTCCGAGGTCTGGGCGACAGCCGTTCTCCGCTGATATTCGTTGCGGTGGCCTGTGCCGTCAATATCATAGGCGACCTTGTTCTCGTCGCAGGATTTAAAATGGACGCTTCGGGTGCGGCTTTCGCTACAGTATTTGCTCAGGCGGTGAGCGTTGTATTTGCCCTGCTTCTTCTCAGAAAAAGAAAGCTCCCGTTCAGGATCTCCAAGGGCGATTTCAGGATAAACCGCCAGTGCCAAAGAGCGTTCAGGGTCGGACTTCCGCTCGCATTTCAGGAGTGCCTTACACAGATATCGTTCCTTGCACTCTGTGCTTTCGTAAACAGGCTCGGACTCGAAGCTTCTTCGGGATACGGTGTTGCCTGCAAGATAGTAAGCTTCGCAATGCTTATCCCGAGTTCGATAATGCAGTCGATGGCATCGTTCGTTTCGCAGAATGTAGGCGCAGGGAACGAGAAAAGAGCGCAGAGATCGATGTTCACGGGAATGGGTATCGGTGTCATCATCGGCTGTATAGCTTTTGTGCTTGTAATGTTCAGGGGCGACCTGCTGACAGGAATATTCACAACAGACGCCGCAGTTGTGCAGAACGGCTATGACTATCTCAAAGGCTTCGCACCCGAAACGATCGTCACGGCGATACTGTTCAGTATGATCGGTTACTTCAACGGTCACGACAAAACGCTCTGGGTAATGATACAGGGACTTGTTCAGACCCTGCTCGTTCGTTTGCCGCTTGCATATTTTATGAGTATACAGCCGAACGCAAGCCTTACAAAAATAGGTCTTGCCGCACCTGCCGCAACGGTTTTTGGAATTATCCTCAATGTTATCTTCTTCATATACATAAATAAAAAGCAGGAAAAATCAGCAACAGAACAATAAAAACTGCGCTCCGCACAAAGCATTTTCGCCGTGCGGAGCGCAGTTTTATTTGTCAATATGAAATATGCCGCAGACGACAGTGTAGTTGTCGCCCTTGTTTTCGGCACGGCGGATATGGCGTTTGAGCATATTTTTCACCCAGTCGTGCGCCTTTGCCGATTTGAGCAGGTCTATCTCCATTTCCGTTTCGTAAACATATTCCCAGAAGCCGTCGCTGCATACAAGAAAAGCGTCATCGTCGCAGATCTTTATCGGCGGATATTTCCGTTTCAGTTCAAGCTCCTCTTTTTCGCCGAGAACTTTCAGCAGCTTGGAGCGATCCTCACTGCCCCTTATCTCGGAAAAGCTCATTGTCCCCATATCGACAGCTGCCTGACAGACGGAGTGATCTTTCGTCACCGCCGAGAGCTTTCCTCTGCGAAAATAATATACCCTGCTGTCGCCGACATTTGCATAGCGGAACATACCCTTTTCGGCAAAGCCTGCGGCAGCGGTAGTCCTGCCCTCGCCGAGAGCGTAAACGCAGCTGTTTGCGCCTTTGAGAAGCTCATCTATCCTTTTGTCGTCATAGCCGCCCGTACAGTTCTCGTTGAAAAATCTTATCGCCGCAGCGGAAGCGGCTTCGCCCCGTTCGTGTCCGCCAAGACCGTCCGCAACGATGAAAACGCCTTTTTCCGTGCTGCAAAGGTAGGAATCCTCGTTGATATCGTGTCCGCCCTCTGCGGAATAAACGGCAGTGTCTATCCTCATATTATCCCTCTTCAGTAGTTGATCTGGAAAAGCTGTTCCGTGCTGCCGAGGTAGAAATACATTCCCGACGGGAGAGCGGTCGGTACATTTTCAGCAAGCTTCTGTCCGCTTCCGAGGAAAGTTCCGCAGCTTGAACCACGGTCAATGATCTCATAACCCGAGCCGTTTCGGCGTATCTCGCAGTGGAGTCCTGATATCCCCTGAGTGTTTACGGGGAAGCATATCGAGCATTTTTCGGGGTTTCTTCCGATGACTGCGCTGCCCGATACAGGGAAGCTCCGTCCTGCCATAACGCCCTTTATTCCCGTTATGGAAGCCGTGTGTGAAACGCCTGTGTCGGGAACAGCCGAGCTTGCGGCAGGCGCAGGGGAGGGAGCGGCATTGCCCTTTTTGTTTCTTATCACAAGAACAACTATCAGAACGATGCACAGAACTCCGAACGCAGCCGCAGCTATCGTAACGGCAACGTTCATACCGCCTGATGACTTGTTCTCGGCAGGATCGGTCACAGCCTGCGAAGTTTTATCGGTTTCGCTCGGCAGTGTGATCTCCGATTCAGTCAGTTCCGTCTCGGCAGTATCGGATACCTCGGCCGAAAGCGTGTAAGGCACAACATCTCTGTTCACGGCGGCAAGAAGCTCATCAATGACGACCGCATATTTGGATTTTCC
Source organism: uncultured Ruminococcus sp. (assembly GCA_945868475.1). Lineage (GTDB taxonomy): Bacteria > Bacillota > Clostridia > Oscillospirales > Ruminococcaceae > UMGS363. Next base: position 45,268 of record CAMBLM010000001.1, read on the forward strand.
AACGCTGTAAGTGTTGATGCCGACGACCTCGCCCTTGGAGTTTACGAGAGGACCGCCCGAGTTTCCGCTTCGGATATCAACATCGATAAGATAAACCTGAACGCCGTCCCGGTCGGTGCTTTTTCGCGAGATAGCTCCTCTTGTCATTGTGATATCATCAATGTTGTATGCAAGTCCCGTGTTGTCCATAAAAAGGTCGGAATCGAACGGAAAGCCGAGTGCCGCAAATTCATCGTCCATATCGATATCTTCCGATCGGCAGAGTACGAGCGGCTTTCTCTTTTCCGTAGGCTCGGGGAGTTTGAGTATGCAGATGTCCTTTTTTTCATTGACATAATATATCTGCGCACGCATAAAATCGTTTGAGCCGTAGGAGAAATAGACCCTTACCTCATCGGCTCTGCGGCTGTTTACCTCTGTCTTTGCGGTAGTGGAGTTTGTACTTAGGTATTCGGCATATCTATCCACTACAACATGAGCATTGGTAACGATATAGCTTACAGGCTTGCCCTCTTCACCGATAGCAAAGCCGCTGCCTCGGCAGTTGGTCGGCAGGAATGTCATGTAATAGTCAAGCGACAGAGGTTCGGTAATGCCCTCAACATAGTCAAATGACCCCCTAAATACTGTATAATCATTGGTTTCGGGATTGGGAACAAATGTCGATTCAATATATACAACGCCGTCCTTGGCTTTGCTGTGTTCTGCCGCAGATGAGGGTATCATCACCGCACACAGAGCCGCCGTTGAGATAAGCAGAACGCTTATCAGTTTATATAGCTTGTTCATAGTCTGATTTCCTTTCAATATTAGTTGAATTCGAGAATAACAGCCGTGTAGTTGTCCTGATTTACATAACCCTTTGATGCAATGACGCTGCCGAGCTTTTCCGCCGCAGCCGCCGCAGGGTGGGAGAGTGCTTCAATGATCTCGCCGTCCGAAACGGCATTGTAAACTCCGTCACTGCAGAGCAGCAGCCTGTCATTCTTCATCGGAACGAGCGGTCGGATGTTCCCATCGACCGCGAGAGTTCCGCCGCAGCCGATGTAAAATTCGAGCGAGTCCTTCTGCGGATCGTCAGGCACATCACGGTATGCCAGCTTCCTGCCGATAACATCGTCAAGCAGAGTGCTGATGTGGTCGTGGCCTTCGTTGAGTGCCGTAAGGCTGCCGCTGCGCATAAGGTATATCCTGCTGTCGCCCGAAGCGCACCAGTAAACGCCGTCCTTGCAGCATTTCACCGCCGCGGCGGTCGAGCCGCCCTTTACGCCCGTTGAAATGACATTGCAGTTTATCTGCCGCAGTGCGCTCTGCAGAAAGATATCTGCAGGCAGTTTCGGCGTGCAGTTCATGCTCAGCTCTATCAGCGAGGATACAACATATTTGCTGACCGCACCGCCGTCCGAAAGTCCACCCATTCCGTCCGCAACGACCGCCGTGAACCCATGCACCGCAGCGTCGCTCTTTTTTATCGAGGAAAAGCCGAAGCTGTCCTCCTGATAGGGACGTGCGCCCCTGCTGCTTATGCTGCCGAGCCTTATCCCCGATGCTCCGCCCTCTCTGAATCTGAGGGGGATATATACTTCTCCGTTTTTCATATCATCAGTATGAGAAATGCTCGTTGCAGAAGCTTCTGAATATGTATGTGCATGAGCCTATTTTCAGCTTGTCATAGTCAAAAAGCTCGGCAGGCATAAGGAGCATATTGTTGTTGTAATAAACGTTGTTTTTGCCCTTGCCGAAGATAGGGCTGATGTAGAATTTTCCGTTTTCACCGTCAAAAGCGATAACCGCGCTTCCGTCCGAGGAAACGGTCTTGTCGAAGTAAAGGTCAATGTCGAAGTTTGAACCTCTGCCGACGGAGTTCTGCTCGCTGTGAAGCTCAAAGGAGCGTCCTGTCTTGTCGCCGTCAACAGCAACGAGCCAGCCCTTTACGGGACTGATGCCCTTTTCATTGCGGCTGAGAGCAACGGTCATTCCCATGCTTTTCGGGGCGTTTTCAAGGCTGCTGCCGCCCTCGAAGATACCGTTCAGGCTTGGCTTTGCAACGGGGACAGTCGGCGGAAAAGGCTCACTCGCAGGAGCAGCCGCAGGCGCAGTCTTGGGAAAAGCAGGCTGAACGTTCACCGCATCCGCATTTGCACAGTAGGGACACTGCGCATCTCTTTTTTCATCATAAATATGACCGTTTGGGCATTGTTTCATAAAATCCTCTCCTTATATATAATAGGTGTAGCCGTCATTGTCGCTGTATGTGTATTCGCAGATAAAGTCATAGAAGCCGTCAGGGTCAGCGTCATAACCGTTGCCCGAAACGTTGAGCATTTCGTTTACGGTAAGACCCATAAGTGCGTCCGTATCACCGTTCAGCGCATTGTACTTGGCATCAAGTTTCTTTATCGCGGTGCAGTCCGCAAGCGGCGTAAGGTCGCTTATCTTGTTGCCGTATATCCATACCTCTTCAAGCTTTGTAAGACCCGAAAGCGGTGAGATATCGGATATTCCGTTGTTTCCGCAGCCGATGACTGTGAGCTTTTTCAGCTTCTTCACAAAGGAGATATTCTTGACATTGCAGTCATGGAAGGTCAGCTTTTTAAGGTTCGTCAGACCCGATACAGCGGAAAGGTCGGTTATCTTGGGGTTGTTGCTGATGATTATTTCCGAAAGCTTTGTCATATATTTGAGGTTTGCGATGTCGCTGTTCGTGAGATTACGGTTTGAAAGGTCAAGTGTGCCTGTCATTGAAGTGCTGTATGATTTTTTGCCGATCTTTACGGTCTTTGCACCCGAATTTGCGCCCGAAGAAGAACCGTCCGAAGCGTTCCTTGCATTGGCGGTCTTTATAATGGCACTGCAAAGCTTTGAACGGGTCTGTTTCAGCGTTGTGCGGTCGAAAAGAGCAAAGCCGTCTGCTTCACCTTCGGTCTTAGTCTTGCCGTTGTCCCACCAGCAGCAGGGAATACCGTAGGAATTTGCCTTTTTGAGGTAATACTGAGCCGCTTTCACACATTCGGATTCGTTGTCCTTGTTGAGGAAACCGAATTCACCCATTATAACGGGGATTCCCTTTGAAATATAAGCCTTGTTGATGTCGCTGAAAACCTCATCGATGCTGTCCTTGCCGTACTGCGTAAATTTTTTCAGCCTGATATCGGTGTCGAGCGATATGCTGTATGGACTGTATGCGTGGACTGATACGATGATCCTGTCATCATCGGGGATTTTCAGTGTATTCATTGAATCATAGAAAGCCGATGCGCCGTAGGGAGCTATCATAAGGAAGCGTGTGCTGTTTTTTCCTCCGCAGGCTCTTATTGTCTTTACAAAGTCCGCATAAAGCTTGTTGAGGACCTTTCTTTCAGCGTCCGTTCCGCCCGTCCATTGATATTCCGAACCCTCGGTGTTAGGCTCGTTCATGGCGTCAAAGATAAGATGCTCGTCATATTTTTTGAAACGGACAGCTATCTGCTTCCAGACGTAGCAGAACTTCTTTGAAACGGCTTTGCAGCTTTTCTCGGAAAGGGTTATCCAGTTCTTGTCATGGTGCGAGTCAAGGATAACATACATTCCGCTGTCATAAGCATAGTCAACGACCTGCTGAACACGGTCGAGCCATTCGCTGTCGATCTTGCCGTTTGCATCGATGTGATTACCCCATGTAACGGGTATCCTCACCGTGTCGAAGCCTGCTTTTTTGACCGTCGTGATGAGCTTTTTGCTCGCCTTGGGATTTCCCCAGCTCGTTTCGGTGTCAAGTCCGTCACCGTCCGCAGCGTCAAGCGTGTTTCCGAGATTCCAGCCGACCGTGATGTTTCGGACGAACTCGGAAGCCGTCATCGAGGATAATGATTTTTTCTCCGCAGAAGCCGCACACGGCATAAACGATAAGCACATTGCCGCCGTCAGCAGAGCGGAGATGATCTTTTTCAGTTTCATATTTACCGCCATTCCTTTCAATGTTTATCAATAATCATATAAAAAGCCGTCTTCGTCCGAATACATTTCATAGCAAACATATTCAAACAGCTCGTCACCGTCATAATTGTTTCCCGACAGATTGAGATAATCCAGTATCGTAAGCCCTTTGAGAGCCTTTACATTTCCGTTGAGCGCATTATTTGAAGCGTGAAGCTCCCTGAGTCCCTTGCTGTTCGCAAGAGGGGTGAGATCGGTTATCTGATTTTCACCGAGATAAGCCAGTTCTATGGTCGTGCAATTTTTTAATGTGTCAAGCGATTTTACTTTACAGCCCGTGAAGTTGATCTGCACGAGCTTCTTCATTCCCGACAAAGCTGAAATATCCGATACGGGGTTGTTTGTAAAGCAGATATTCACCATTTCCGTGCTGTCTTTGAGCGGAGAGATGTCCTTGACATTATTGTGCTGCAGCCATACCTCGGAGAGCTTTTTATGCCCCGATAGAGCCGATATATCGGTGATGCCGTTGCTCTCAGCACCGATGACAGTCAAGTTCTTCATGTTCTCTGTAAAGGAAATATCCTTGACATTGCAGTTGTGGAAAGTTATCTTCTCCAGACCCGTCAGTGCCGAAAGAGGGGAGAGGTCTGTGACCTTCGGGTTGTCGCTTATAATGATCTCTGAGAGCTTTGTGAGATATTTCATCTGCTTGATGTCGCTGTTCGTAAGGTCAGAACCTCTGACATCAAGAGTACCCGTCATATTTTTCTTGTACTGCTTTCCTGCAATTATAACGAAGTCCTCTTCCTGCTTTTGGGCAGTTGTAGTTGTCGTTGTTTCCTCAGTGATCTCTTCCGTTGGGGCAGTCGTTGTTGTTCCCGTCGGCTTATCGGCTTCTTCCTCCGAAACTGGCGGCTCGGTGACTTTTGCGGCTGTAAAGCCATTTCCTTTTACAGCACCGTTGTCCGCACTGCCGGGGTCATAGTAGTTCTTTTTGTCCGATTCTCCTGTATCTTTCGGGGCCGGTGGAGTATCTTCTTCGGCCTGTAAAGCACTTTCGCTTTCCATAGATGTTGACACAGCATCCTTGCTGTTCATGCTCACACCGATCCCAACAGCCGACCCGACAACTATGATAAGTGCCGCGGCACAGGCTGTCATTGCCATAAGCTTTTTCTTTGAAGGCTTCTTTTCGGGCGAAGTGTTTTCTTCCGCAGGAACAGCCGATTCGGGCGGAGGAGTCGGAACAGCAGGCGTATGTGAAGTCTGCACAGGCGGAGGGGTCACAGGCGGAACTGCGGCTCGCTGCTCGGAAGTCCTCATCGAAGCCGTTGCCGAGTAAGGCTTCGCCGTCACACCCGACGGGAGAACTATCTTTTCCGGAGCTTCAAACTCAACGAGCGGTTCAGCCGTGATCCCCGATGAAGCCAGATCGGAGCGGAACTCAAAGATGTTGCTGTATCTGTCCTCGATACGGAGCATCGTCGCCTTGCGGATGATCTCCCAAAGCGGCTGTTCGATCGAATATTTGTTTGAGCTGTATTCATCATCGCCCTCAAAGCGTGTCATAGGGTCGTCGGGGATATCCTTTGTCAGTGCGAAGTAAAGCGTTGCACCGAGCGAGTAAATGTCCGTCCAAGGACCTTGCCTGCCCTTTTTCTGATACTGTTCAAGCGGAGCAAAGCCCTGTTTTAGAATGACCGAAAGGCTCTGCGAAGCATTCGCAACGACCTGACGCGCCGCCCCGAAGTCGAGAAGCTTAACCTTTCCGTCATTGCATATCATAATGTTGTCGGGCGAAACATCACGGTGAAGAATGTTCGCACTGTGAGCCGTCATGAGCGCAGACGATACCTTTTCCGCAATATAAACAGCCTGAGCAGCTGTTATAATGCCGTTTTTCTCAACAAGACCCTTGAGCGTCTGACCCTCGAGATACTCCATAGTGTAGTAAACGGTGTCGTTTTCATAGAAGAAATCATAAACGCTGACAATGCTCGGATTGCCGTTGAAAGCCGCCACAAGACGAGCCTCGTCATAGAATTTCTCAGCACCGCTCTTGAAAATATCAGCCGCCTCTTCGGTCGAAACCGAAACTATCGTGCTTTCGGGATTTCGCAGGGCAATGCCGTAAGGGTAGTATTCCTTTACAGCGATCTTTTCATCATGCTTGATGTCATAGGCAAGATATGTAACGCCGAAACCGCCCTTGCCGATAACTCTGCCGACCGCATAGCGTCCCTGGAGAACGCTTCCGCTCGAAAGCACCGTAGGGTCGGAAATATGATCCTGCGGTGAGCAGCCGCAAACAGGACAAGGCTCGGAAGTTATCTCCGAAAAGCAGTTTTCGCATAAGCTTTTGCCTGAAATGTTTATCATAAACAAACACCCCTCTTGTTTTTCCGCATAATGCGGTGTTGTTTTGACTATATTGTAGCATATTTATGACAAAATTTGGTGTGCAAAACTGCATTATTTTCAATTGATGATTATTTGCTTAAAAAGAAATGGCACAGACACGAAAAAATCGTATCTGTGCCAATAAAAATTTGCAAAGCAAATCAAAAAAATTACGCATTACGAATTACGCATTTAACCCTATTCCTCTCCCCAAATAAACTCGCAGGCCTTTTCATAGGGGAGATGATGTTCAAGACAGTGAACTATCCTTGCGTCCTCACGGCGGCGAACATAAAGACAGTCGCGCTTTGCAAGGGTGAGCATCTTCTGTGCTGACGGATAATCAAGCCCGAGGAAAAGCGCAATGTGTATTATCTGCTCACGGGTCGGAACACGAGTGCCGTTGAGTATCTGATAGCCGTAGTTTCTGTCAACGTTCAGCACCCGAATGAGAACGCTCCGCTTGATGTTCCGCTCTTTAAGACGCTCAATGACATATTCGCTGAACTCGGGAGGGGGATTATCCTCAATGACTTTCATATCAAGGTGCTTTGTACGTTTTATCATTCGTTCGATATCGACCGTTTTAATAGTACCCATCTCCTTATATCAATAGTAAACAGTAAAATGGCCGTCCATTCTGTCAACAATATCCTGTATCTCATCTTCGGTGAAACCGTTGCCCTCCATGCAGACAAAGCCGTTGAGTTCTATCCCCTCAAAAGTATCCGTGTGTCCCGAAAGCTGATTGTTGTCAATGTAAAATTCAAAGATCGTGCAGCCTTTCAAAGGAGAGAGGTCGGTCAGATCGTTCCGTCCGAGATATACGAAGCGAAGAGCCTTGCAGTCGGAGAGCGGCTCGATCGTCTTTAAATTGCACCCTGCAAGGCATACCATTATCAGGTTCGGTTTGTGTGCGAGCGCATCGATATTTTCTATCTGCGCTTCGTTGAAACCTGCCTTTACAAGCTTGCTGCAGTTTTTGAGCGGCGAGATGTCCGTAACGTAATTGTCACCGAAAAAGACTTCTTCCAGCTCCGTCTTGTCAGCCAGCACGGAAATATCGGAAATGCTGTTGTTTTCTGCTGATATTTTCCTGAGATGATGCATATTTTCCAAAAAGCTCAGGTCGGAAACATTATTGTTGTTGAAATGTATGCTTTCAAGGTTTTCCAATCCCGAAAGACATGAGAGATCGGTTATGTAATTATTTTCAAGATCAAGGTATTTGAGGCTTTTGAAGTGCCGAAGATTCGCTATCTGCGCATTGGTAAGCTCCTGATCGGTTATCTCAAGCCTTTCAAGATCGATAGGGTAAAATTCACTGCCGACCTTTACGGAAATGGCTTCATCCTTCATTTTGAATACGAAAATCATTGCCAGAGCCGCTAAAATAACAGCAACCGTGCTTATTATCAGCGCAAGACTGCTCTTCGAGCGGCGAAGCCGAGCCTTTCGTTTGATTTCTTTCGGCATTTCATCGGCGCTGAGCGTTACGGGTGCTTCGTCTGTGCCGCAGAGATCAACACAGCCGAGCATTTCCTCAGCCGAGTCGTAACGGTTCTCCTTTTTCACGTCCGAAGCCTTTTTTATTATCTCACCGAGTGTGGGAGGAAGCTTTTTGATCCCTGCCGCAAACGGCGTATCATCGTCCATTCGGAGTATCGCATTTTCGGGTATCTCACCCGTAAGCCCGAAATAGACCGAAGTTCCGAGCGAATAAAGGTCTGTCCGAGCGTCCTGACTTCCTTTGCGCCAGTATTGCTCCGCAGGTGCAAAACCCTCCTTGATGATAACGGACATATTGCCCGTTGAATCGGTCTTAAAGCTTCGTGCCGAGCCGAAGTCGATGAGCCTTATCCTGCCGTCCCTGCAAATGATGATGTTGTCGGGCGAGATATCACGGTGAAGAACGCCGCTTGCGTGTATCTCGGACAGCGCGGAAAGAAGCCTTTTCAATATATATACAGCCTGCCCCGAGGTGAGCCTGCCGTGTTTTTTCACATATTCATTAAGCGAAATGCCGCTGAAAAATTCCATTGCATAGTAAGCCGTGCCGTTTTCGCGGAAAACATCGTAGACCTCGGGGATATCGTTCACGCCGTTGAAGCGTTTTATTATCTCGGCTTCGCTGAAAAAGCGTTCAAGTCCGTGTGAATAATCATCGTTCTGCAGTGAGGTCATCGGCTCAACGGTCACGTTGTCGCCCGTTCTTACAGCCGTTCCGTCCGGATAGTATTCCTTGACGGCGACCGCGCGCTCTGCCTTGGTGTCATAGGCAAGATAGGTGATGCCGAAGCCGCCCCTGCCGAGAAGCTTTCCCACAACATACCTGTTCATGAGAACAGTCCCCACAGAAAGTATATCGTGGGAATTGTAAGTCTGTTCTCTCGTGTATCCGCAGTGGGGACACTTGTTTCCTTTCATTGCCGAAAAACAGTTTCCGCAGATATTTTGCGGCATATCGTCACCCCCTTTATATTTTCTATTATAGCATATCTATATTTTGATAACAATATGTTTTTTGCTTTTTTATAATATTGTAACATATTACAGCGCGAAATTGGTGTGCAGATCTGCATTATTTTGAAGAAATTTGTACTGTATAGTATTATTGTCGAAAAATAAGATCATAACCCATTGACAAATGCGGTCTATTATGATAGACTAAGTTCAGAGAACAGGTCTATAGCTATCGACCAAAACCTGAAAGGGGTGCTTTTATGAAAATTTCGGACAGCGAATTAAAGCTTATGGAACTGATATGGAAAAGCGAACCAATACGCTCGGGCGAGCTTGTGACAATGGCTTTCAATGACCTCGGCTGGAAAAAATCCACCGTTTATACCGTCATAAAAAAGCTTTCGGGCAAAGGCTTCATAAAGAGCGAAAATGCCGTGATAACATCGCTCTGCTCCCGTGACGAGGTGTTGACCGAGCGTTCGGAAAGCCTTATCTCAAAGGCTTACGGCGGCTCTCTGCCGATGTTCCTGACGGCTTTTTTGCAGAAAGAAAGGATAACCAAAGCCGAAGCTGAGGAGCTGAAAAAGCTCATTGACGATCATACGGAAAGGTGATAGATATGACGGAATTTTTCAGAACTATACTAAATATGAGCATAACGGGCGCATACATCGCCGCCGCAATAATTATCCTGCGCATCGCAATGAAAAAGCTCCCGAAAAAATATTCGTATCTGCTCTGGGCGATACTTGGGATACGCCTTTTGTGTCCGTTTTCCTTTTCATCGGCGGTGAGTATTTTCAACGTACTCGTTCCCGAAAAGCCTGCGATAACCTCGGGGCAGATGGAGTTTATCCCGAATGATATTGAATATGCCGCAGAGCCGAGGATAACAGTTTCCGTTCCTCCCGTGAATAATTCTATAAATGAACAGCTTCCCCCTGCACAGCCGTCTGACAGCGCAAATCCGATGCAGATCGCAATGGCTGTCGGGGCGTATATATGGGCTTTCGGAACGCTTGCAATGGCAGTTTATACGGTGGTTTCATATGCTTCCGTCAGGAAAAAGGTGAGGAATGCGAAGCTTTCGGACGGCAATGTTTACACCTGCGAAAGCATCGAAACGCCGTTCGTTTTTGGTCTGATAAAGCCGCGGATATATCTTCCCGAAAACATCTCCGCCGAGGACAGACCTTACATAATCGCACACGAACAGACCCATATCGACCGAAAGGACTATATCGTGAAGCTTATCGCAATGGCGGCACTCTGCATTCACTGGTTCAATCCGATGGTGTGGCTTTCCTATCGGCTCATGACAAAGGATATGGAGCTTTCCTGCGATGAAAAGGCACTCGGAAGCTTTGATACGGACGTAAAAAAGGTGTATGCGAACGCACTTCTCAATATCTCACTCAAACAAAACAGACTTTCCCTCGGCGGTGTTCTGAATTTCGGCGAAAGCAATATAAAAAGCCGAATAAAGGGCGTTCTCGGTGCGAAAAAGCCTAAAGTTATCGCTGTAGTTTTAGCGGTCACCGCCGTTATTGCCGCCGCTGTCTGCCTGCTGACCAATGCGGTGAAAAAGGACAGCACTTTTGAGCCTATACCGAACGGGATCTATGTCACGGATAAGCTTTTGTACACTGCGCCTTACAAAGACTCATACTTTGGAGATAACGACGGCTTGACATACGAAATCAAGGACGGAACGCTCACGATATCGGGCGAGGATACGCAGACATACAAGCTTTCCGAGCCTATGGAGATACCTTTCACCGATGAAGAATGGGACAGCACATACAACAGCATGGATGGCATCGGCTGGGAGGACGGAGCAAAGCATCTTTCCGACTGCAAAAACAAATACTGCGCCGAAATCCTCACCGATACAGACGGCTTTGACAGCTATATTTTCGTAATGGACAGCGAGCTCTGGTATGTACAATACGGTTGGGAGATATATCGGCTCAAACAAAAGGAGAACGATCCGACGGAAACCATACATAATAAAGAGGACAACGGGGCAGAAGAGGTTGTTGATGGATCTGATGATGTTTTTGACGAACCCGAAGATGTTTCTGATGATGGCGCAGTTGACGAACCTGCTGATCCACACACACATTTACAGCAGATATCATTAAAGCGTCAGGTGATGTTTCCCGATGAATACGGCGGATACAATTTTATCGGAAGTGCAGAGATAGTTGATGTCAGCTTTGCAGTTCCCGATGAATGGACTCCCGACGGATACGGCTTATTTATGCTCGGCGACAAGAAAATGCTTGAACAGAATGTCGTTTATCCCGACAGCTACGGAATTATGACCGAGGGCTTTATGACGGATATGGTTTCGGGGCGTGAGATACAAAAGCTTGACGGGAAATACGGCGGCGAAAGCGACCCTTACAGCTATTATATCCACACTTCGATGGGGGAGCATGACACCCGTTATTTCGTCGTTCATCAAAACGGATATTATGCGGTGTTCAGCTTCCGATGCGGCGAAGAGCTGAGCTTTTCCGAAGCAGAGGATATCATCGGAACGGTAAGCATCGCACCCGTTCACACAGTTATTGACATAAATGCAATGCAGGATATCACGGCAGAAATGCCGATAGAAACGCTTGACGCAGACGGAACCGTTACTTCGGACGATGAGAACGGAACGGCTGAAATTTCGTTCAGGATTCCGGGCGAATGGACATCGGAAGACGGCATCGGATATTATTACAGCAAGCCGATATTCAGGATAAACAGCGTTTACAATGCTGTCGAAGATCGGGACTATTCTTTTCTTGCCGATGATGAAGTCATAGACGAAACAACGGCCGCTGACGGCTTTGACTATATGGTGCATAAAATATCCTACGGCACGGAAATTTATGAATATATCATAACAAGGGACGGTCTGAGCGCGGATATCAGATTTTATGCAGATGAGAGCCTCACCGAAGAGGTGCGCAGTACAATAGTGAAAAGCATAAGTTTTGAACGCTTACCAACGTAAATATCGTGTTTTGAATAAAGTTCAGCACCTTGGCGATTGCAGAAAACGTATTGCCGAGGTGCTTTTAGTATTAAGTGACAGCCATAAATTGTTATAATTAGTTTTTCATACGTTCATTGAATCGATTAAATTTTATGGTATGCTGTTATTGGCGATAGATATATATCGACCGCCAACGGCTTTTGATACAGCCATAAAACAACGATCAAGAAATGAAAATTTATGTATAGAAAAATTACGCAACGCTTGAATTTATGCGGCACGGCAAAGCGAATGCTTGCTTTGCTTCTCTGCATTGTGACTGTGCTTTCTTTCCCGATAACGGCATTTGCGGCTTCTCTGCCGCAGCTTGAAACACCGAATTACAAGGTTTCATTCTATCATTTTGACTGCTGCAATATGACAGACGAAAACGGCACACGCTATGGCTACGGCTATGAAATGATGCAGGATATCTCAAACTATCTGCAATGCACATTTTCCTATGTCGGGTATGATAAGTCCGCCGCCGAATGTGTAGATATGCTCCGAAACGGCGAGCTTGACATCTACACCGCCGCAAAAAATGACCGATGAACGCCTTGACGAGTTTGCGTTTTCAACTCACTCTGCTATCACAGCGTTCACCTGTATGAACGTCAAGGTCGGAAATACCGCTGTCAGGGCAGGGGATTACTCCACATATAACGGACTTCGCATCGGTCTGCTCCAACGTCATACATATAACGAAAGTTTTCTCGAATGGGCGGAGTCGAAAGGCTTTTCCTATGAGATAATCTATTACGAAACGCCGACCGAGCTTTCAAAGGCGCTTATCAACGGAGAAGTTGACGCACTCGTGAACAGCTATATCGGAACGCCCAAGGACGAAACGATCATCGAAAATTTCGGCGAAACACTGTATTATATTATGGCGCGAAAGGAAGATCAGGCTTTTATTGACGATATCGACCGCGCCATAGACCTGATGAACATAGAGATCCCGAACTGGCGTTCCGACCTTTATGCGAGATATTACGGCGCGCAGGATATGAACAATAAGCTCACCGACAGCGAGCAGGCACTCCTTGAAAAGCTTCATGAGGAAAAAGCCGTTATCCGCGCGGTTCTTGCTCCCGACAGCACACCGTATTCCTATTATGAGAACGGTGAATGTCAGGGCATCACAGCCGATATTTTCAAAGCGACCGCTGAACGGCTCGGACTGGACTATGAATTTCTCCCTGCCGCGACAAAGCAGGAATATATCGATATCCTTACCTCCGGAAGTGCCGATGTCTGGCTCGATTCGGACACGGAGAACCCTACTGTCGGAGAAACCTACTACCGAACAACAGAACCATATTTAAAAACGACCGTATCAATGCTTCGTCAGCGCAGAGCTTCTTCGCAGATAAAAAAGCTTATCGTTCTGTCGAATGACCGAACCGTAAAAGAACTTGTGTCGGCGAACTGACCGAACGCGGAGGTCGTTGCTGCGGAAACGACCGAGCAGTGCGTAAAGAGCGTCGTTTCGGGCGAAGCGGACGGTGCGCTCCTTGTGACATATATTGCGCAGAAGCTGGCGAGAGATGATGTGCAGAATCGCCTTCGCACGGACATTGTTCAGAATGTTTCCGTCGAACTGCGAATGGCTGTCAATGCCGATATTGACCGTGATTTTTACGGATTGTGGTCAAAAACTCTGCTTACAGTATCCGATGAAATGCAGGACAACATCATCGATAAATATGTGGAAATGCCTGCGGCGAAAAACGAGTTCTTCTCAAGGTAAGCGTGTTCTTCTTGCCGAGGATAACGCCCTCAATGCCGAGATAGCTTCCGAACTTATGCAGGACCTCGGATTATCTGTCGATTGGGCGGAAAACGGTGCTGCTGCCGTAGAAAAGCTTGAAAGCTCCGAACCCGATACATACTATGCAGTGTTTATGGATATGCAGATGCCCGTAATGGACGGCGTAGCGGCGACATTAAAGATACGCACAAGCCGTCACGCCGACCACGGTATCCCGATAATCGCAATGACGGCGAACACCTTTGATGCCGATAAAAAACGCTGTATCGATGCAGGCATGAACGGATATATCTCCAAACCTATCGATCCTGAAGCCATTGTTAAAGCTTTGATGAAATTCAAGTAATGTTTTTGCGGTCAAAAATCCTCCCGAATAAGTTTTCGGGGGGATTTTTTGCATATTTTCAAAAAATCTACGCTTTTGTTAAAAAATCTTGACGTTGTTCATAATTTAATGTATAATGGTATAAATTAGAAAAATGATATATGATATTAAGCAAATGGGTGAAAAATGAACAGAAATCGATAGGGAAAAAGCTGCTGAAAATATTTGCAGTGATTTTTACAGTGATATTGCTTTTGGCTTTAACTGCGCCGTATTGGGGAAGTCGGCTGGTTCGCCTGTACAGGGATAATTACAAAGAGAAATACCGCATGGAATTCCCCAATAATGAGCAAACGATATATCTTCGTGACGTTTTAAACGGCGTGGGTCTTTCGGATCAGATCTATTATGAGCAAAACGGCGATTGGGTGCTGTATGTTCGGCCTGACACGAGCGAAAAAGCCGAGCTTATTCTGGATAAGCTCCCCGATATAATAAACTATGCAAATTCGGAGTTTGATGATTTTCAAATGCTTATCATATATTGTCAGCTTGATATGCCGTCAGATCATTTTTCCGATAGTTATCCGTGCAGTTATTCGTTTGTAACGGATAATAATTACGAAAACGGTGTGGAAATGAGTATTGACGCAGGCTGTCCGAATGAAATATACGAAATATTGCAAAACGGCGAGTTCAAAGGCGTGACCGAGTTTTACAGCGAAATTGAACTGAGCAATGATATCCTCGATAACTTCCCCGACCTTAAATTATATAAGAACCCGTCTTCACAAGCATATGCGCACGTCTTTTCGGCAAATTTTGCCGCAGACTGCGTTAAAAATCCTTGCCGGGCGAAAGCCCGCCTGCGGATTTTTGCCTACTCTGCAACAAAATTATGCTCGAAAATCCGCACACATTTCTTATGAAGACAGGTTCTAAGATATCCGATGGGAAATATGTAAAACTAAACACCGATAAAACTATAAACTAAAATTGATTTAATAATTCTATAATAAAATTTCTTAAAATAGGTTGACAAATGACTACCGATATGTTATTATATTGGTAATATTAAACACCAAAAAATACAGAAAAAGTATGTGCTGAAATCCTTATATTTAGGATTGTCGGCTTGAATAAATTTTAAATGGTGTTTACTATAAATACTTGTCAACCTATTTTTTTGTGGGAGGATAAAATGGAAGAAAAAACGAAACTTTCTTCATCTGAATGGAAAATAATGTCCCTGCTCTGGGAGAATGAACCGCTCACAATTATGCAGATAACAGCCGCACTCAACGATGAAACGGGCTGGTCGAAACATACCGTCATAACGCTCCTTAAACGAATGGAGGAGAAAAAAGCGGTCAGCTTTGAGCAGATCGGGAACGCAAAGCACTTTTTTACCATTATAAAGCGTGAAGATGTTGCCGTTGCCGAAACGCAGTCGTTCCTCGAAAGGATTTATCGGGGCAGCATCGGAATGATGGTGAACTCGATGATAGATCAGAATGCGCTGTCAAAGGAGGATATCGATGAGCTTTACGATATCCTGAAAAAAGCGGAGGAAAACCAAAAATGACCGAAGCTGTTATATCATCATCGATACTGATAGCGATAATTATCCTTATCCGAACGGTCTTCAAGGGAAAACTCAGAAGCTCCGTGCGCTATGCGTTGTGGCTGATAGCGGCGGCAAGACTGATGCTCCCGTTCTCACTGGTGCAAAGTCCCATAAGCGTGATGAACGCCGCCGAAACGGTAATAAGCGTGAACCAAGCCGATGAGATCGTTCAGCCGACCGAAGCCGAGCTTTACATTCCCGAAAGCGTTGCGGAGCAGACTCTGAACGAAGCTTCGCCGATGAATGTGGAAAAGGCTTCGCCGAAAGAGGTCCGGACTGCTGTGCGAAGAGCCGTAACTGCGGTAATGCTTCTGTGGTTCTGCGCGGTAAATGTCAGATTTTATCTTTTACTGCGGAAAAACAGAAAAGCGTTTGCTTATGACGCTCCGCTGCGAATTTACACAACGGAAAAGCTTGCATCACCGTGCATTTTCGGACTTTTCCGACCGTGTATTTACATACCCGAAAGCTCTGCAACGGACAGCGAAGCGGTGGAATACATCGTTGCGCATGAGGTGTGTCATTACCGCCACGGCGACCTGATCTGGACGGTGCTTCGGTATGTACTGCCGGCGGTCTACTGGTTCGACCCGTTCGTGTGGGCGGCAGCGGTGCTTTCAAAGCGTGACTGCGAGTGTGCCTGCGATGAAGCCGCAATAAAAATGCTCGGCGAGGAGCGGCGTTTTCGCTACGGAAAGGCTATAATCGACCTTATTCCGCTGAATAATTCGGAAAGCCTCGGGATAGCTTCGACTTCGATGGCTTCGGGAAAAAAGGTGCTGAAAGAGCGTATGAAATTTATTGCCGCAAGACCCGTGAACAAAGCTTCGGCGGTCATAGCGGCAATGGCTGTGACAGTTCTGACGGTCGGAAGTACGTTCACCTCGGCTCAGGCTGCGGAAAAGCCGATAGTTTCGGCCGAAACCGTCATCACCGAAGCCGATGACGGCAGGATAACTGCTCAGGTCACGGACAAAAACGGTGCGAACCGCGAACTTGTATATTTTCCTGCGCCCGATGGCTTTGAACCGTATATTTATATGGACGAAGCATCTTCGGCAAAAGAGAGTGCCTACAGCGAAAGCGAATTTGCACGATTTTTAAGCGAAGCAGCTTTCTCGGCGGCTGATCTGAGCCTTGAAGATGAGAGCTTTTCGCTGAACAAATGGGATAACGCCGATGCCTTTTCATCGATATGCAAAGCGTTGGAGGAAAGCAGCTTCTATAGTGTTTATGATTTTGACAGGACGGATAAAACCGCTTCGCTGAGTCTTTCCCGTGCGAACGGAGGATTTTCTTCAAGGCTCGATATCGAAATATACAAGATCGGCGGAAGCTTCATTGCACTGATGGTCGGTGATGACTTTAGCAGGCTAACAAGTCTTGTGACGGGCGGAATTCTCCCGACAGAAGAGGAGCTTTTGGAAGCTTATGCCGAAAGCTCGCATTTTGAAGCCGCTTTTGACGGTGAAAGGCTCTGCAATGCTCTTGCCGCTCTTGCGGACGGGGAAGCTTCTTATCCCGAATTCGGGACGGACAGCTTTTCTGCCGAGATCAGCGAAAAGCTTGATGTTATCGGAAAGATCCCACAGGGCTATGTTCAGTGCGAACTCAGGAACATCGTTTTCGCAGTTCCGAGTGACGGCAGTCTGAACAGGATAGGCGGAAGCGTTTTATGGCAGAACGGAAACGGAAATTTCAGCATTTCCGAGGGCAGAAAAGCCGTTCCCGACAATGCTGAGAAAACCGTCGGAACATTCGGCGAAAACGCCTGTGAGCTTTATGTTGGAGCGGAAAATGCAGTGCTGTTCTTTTCGGACGGCGAGGGGAAAAGCTATTCCGCCTCGGCAGGGTATTCGTCCGATACAGAAAAGGACACCGCACTGAAAATTCTTGGCAGCATATATTTGAAATGAAAGGAAAATGACAGATGAAACTTAAAAGGAAGCTTATCGCTGCGCTGGCGGCTTCGGTAATGCTGACAGCCTGCGGAGCGGAAGAAAAAGGGGAAACTTCCGAAACGCAGACTGCACCCGTGCAGACGACCGCAACAGCAATACAGACAACCAAAGCCGCAGTCAAAACGATAAAGCCGCTCTCGCCGATGAAAAGCCACGCTTACTATCAGGACGAAAGCTTTTCGGTGACGGTTTCGCTCGATGACCTCAGATCGTCGCTTTACTATCCCGATGTGGTCGCGGAAATGGGCATAAATCCCGATATGTTTGCTGTCGATATGACGGTAAAGGTGAAAAATATCTCGCAGGAGGAACAGAGCTTCGACAGTTCAAAGCTTGCGCTCCTTGCAGGCGAAGATACGCTCTATATGTTCGGAGCAAAGGACGAAAAAGCCGATGATATCAAGTCGGGCAAGACAGTTACGCTCAGTCTGAAAGCACTTTGCAGTTTACAGCAGGCAAGGGTGATATCGGGCGTTTCCTATGACGGCGAGCCGCTCGAAACGGGTGAGAATTTTTACCCCGAAGATTTCACGGAGATCATCAATATCCAGAGCGATGAGAACGTAAAGACCTATCTTTACAAGCAGTTTTATCTGCGCTCGGGTGACGGCTATCACATGATGGCATGCTCGGGGCCTGCCGCAATAAGCGCATATTTCATAGGCAGGGTCGGCGAAAACGATGAATACTTCGCTATTGAATATTCCGTCACTAACCGAAGCGACTATGCACTTCTCATCGACCCGAACAAATACAGTGCAAATTTCTGCTATGACAATTCGGACAGCTTTGACCCGAATACGAAAGCCGTTTATATCAGCACTGATGAAGAGCTTATGTATAAGCCAAAGGAAGAGGGCGCAGTAAGCGGCATCGGCACGGTCTATGCGCTGCCCGATTTTATGTGTACATATCCCGACGGCGAAACGCGATTTACCGTTCTTTACAGCGTCAGCGGACACATAACGGAGGTGATGCTGAAATGCGGAAGCCGTGATGAGCCTTGCTTTGCGGAATATGACAGCGTTACGATAGATCACTGCGACTACTAAAAGGGGTAAAAAATGAGAAAAAGATATGCATTCGCTTTCGCCGCTTCGCTCATTCTGATGTGCGGCTGTTCGGACAAAAGCGGCTCGGAAGAAAATACGGAAACAGCCTCGGAAACGGTCATTGCTTCTGCTCTGACGGAAACTTCTGTTACTTCCGAAAGCACGACAGTGACCTTTGCGGAAACAGAACCTACAGTGACCGAAACGGAGCCGCCGCAGACGGAAATGCCCGAGCTCAAAGAAAATCAGCTCGAATTCCGCAGCATAAATATAGCCGTGCTTATGGAATTCACGGGTGCAGAGCCGCTCAATTACTATCCGAATGCAGTGAAGCTGGCAAAATACAGCGAGGACGATTATGTTCTCCACGCCGTTTTCACGGTCGAAAATCTCACCTACAAAAGCTTTGACTTCATTCCGCAGAAAATGATACTGCACGGGCGTGATTACGGTCCGTCATTTGTGATGCAGCCGATAACGGAGAATGATACGGGGCTTGTTGCATCGGACGGATTTTACACTATCGAACCCGATGAAAGCGTCAGCTTTAAGATAGATTTTGTCGGGGACAGGAAATGCATCAAATATGCCGACAAAATATCTTATAATCCCGATATGCATTTTTATACGAACAACATCAATGCCGATGAGCTGAATAATGTTTCCGTTGCATCTGTTGTTGAGATAGAGGACAGGATAACGGTGAGGAACGCCGTGCAAAAGGCACTTGAGATCACCGAGAATGAACCTCTGCCGTTCCAATTCGTCCCGTCCGACGGCGACTATCAGCTCAATACCGAGAAAAATTCCTATTGCTTCACGGTCGAAAAGGTTCGCCCCGAAGGCTATGTCGTCGATTATATCAGGATAAAGCTGAAAATCGCTTCGCTCACGGGCAAAGCAGACACCTTTGAGCCAAATGGATTCAAACTCGTCAGCTCCGACGGGAAAAGCGATGTGCCGCTTTACTGGAGCTTTGATGAATCACTCGTGCAAACGCCGAAGATAAACAAAGAAATAACCGTCAACGGCGAGAATGTGACGCTTTATGATTATCCGTTCGGGCTTTATCTGCGTTCGGACGGAACGGCTGAATACGATATGTATTTCAGATATAAAGAGGGCAAAGATTATGAGAGCTTTAATTATGAGGGTAAAAACGACAGTTTTTGTGAGAGGGTAGAAACAGAATGAAAAGGGTAATTTTCAGCGCAAAAACAACAGCGGCTGTCATAGCTGCGGCAATGCTTTTCATCGGCTGTGCAAAGGGGAATGACACAGCCGAAAACGGCATACCGAAAATGCAAAGCGAAGTATCGGCAGACTTTCAGTCGGAAACAAGTGCCGCTGTTTCGGGGAGCATAGAAACGGAAAGCTTTAAGCTGCCCGATGATCTTTTCTGCGACAACAACAGGGAATATATGATAGCACAGCTTGAAGACGGGACTTTGAAGAAGATAAGCTTTGAAGAATATGAAGCCTTTGCAATGGGGAAAATGCTCGAAATGATGCTGTCGGAGGATTACTATAACGAATATATCGCCGATGACGATTATGACCCTTATGGCAGCTATGACGAGTATAAAAACCAAGTACTCGAATGGTACGGCGACAGCATCGATAATACCGAGGACAGCTATAGCTGTATCTATAGCATAATGGGAAGCTTCGGTGATGAAGAACCCGACTATGACAAAGCGGCTTCTGCGGTTTTCGGCTATGTCCTCCGAAAGATAGAGCAGAATTCTTACCCGTTTTTTGAAAACAATGACGATTTTAAGCTTGTGACTATTGAATACGAAGCCAAGGACGGCGCACTGTTCGTTTATGCAGGCGGAAATTCGGACAGCGAACGCTGCGAGATAGCTTCGGCGAAATACATAACCTTCGATGGCGAGGAAATGTTCAGCATCGGTACACGACCGATCGCCGCGGATACAAAAAGCATTTACATAAGCGTCTATGACGAGATCACCGATCCCGCACTTTTCCACACTTCAAGTGACGGATATGACGCTGTTATTTACGAGTTCGGTCAGGGTTATGACGAAGAGCGTATCGTTGATATTGCGAAGCTTGCCGAGAATTTTCCCGACCTTGAAAAGCTGTCCCTGTCTTCGCATATCGAAATAAGTGAACCTGCGGAACTTGCGAAGCTTTCAGATCTGAAAGAACTTCGCCTTGATGTTGAAGAGTTGGAAGATATCTCGTTCCTTTCACAGGTAAAAGCGGAGAAGATAGGACTCACGGGAGTTTGCCGCCCCGTTGATGTGCTTTCAAAGCTTGACTTAAAGGAAATAACCATCGAATGTACGCCGTATGAGGGCGTTCTTGAAAGCATTTACAAGCTAAAAAACGTGACTGAGCTTACAATAAACAGATACAGCAAGACTGAGCCGTTTTTCACGGGGATAGAAAACCTGACCGAGCTGAAAAGGCTCGATATTTCCGTTGATCCCGATTACACAGCCGACCTTGCGCCGCTGGCAAAGCTGCAAAAGGCAGAGGATCTGAGCATACTCGCAAATTATACGAAAAATCTTGATAAAATAGCGGATATGAAGTCGGTAAAAAAGCTCATGCTCCACAGTATGGAAGATGACGACCTCTCTTTCCTCTCGGATATGACGCAGCTTGAAGAGCTTTCGCTTTATTATGTGAACAGCTCCTACGGACCATCGCTCCAATATCTCGATAATGTCAAAAAGCTGTTTATTGCTGACACCGTTGACGGCGCGGATATGAGCCGCATATATCAGATGAAGAATCTTGAAAACCTCGCACTTACGGGAGAAAGATTCACGCCCCGAGGCATAGGACAGCTCAAAAAGCTGAATACTCTCGGCATCATGCTCTGCAGCTATTCCGACCTGTCGGGACTGAAAAACTGCGGTGCGCTCGAAAATCTCACGATATATAACTGCCTGACACCGCAGTTCAATGCAAAGGATATCGAGGGCATGACGAAGCTTAAAACGCTCTCGTTCAACTGCTCGGAGATAAGCAGCTTTGCTTCGCTCAAAACGCTCACGGGACTGGAAGAAATGCGGCTCTATTTCTGCAACCTTTCCTCGGGCGATATAAACGAGCTTGAACAGGCTCTGCCGAACTGCAATATAGATGTGGACAATTGATCTTTAGAACCTGTCTTCATAAGAAATGTGTGCGGATTTTCGAGCATAATTTTGTTGCAGAGTAGGCAAAAATCCGCAGGCGGGCTTTCGCCCGGCAAGGATTTTTAACGCAGTCTGCGGCAAAATTTGCCGAAAAGACGTGCGCATATGCTTGTGAAGACGGGTTCTTAGAGATGACCTTCTGCATAAATGAAAGGAAAATGGTAATGAAGCTCAGAAATGTGGTAATATATGCGGTGGCATTGCTTATATTTGTTTCAATATCAATGCTTGTGAAAATTGACAGGGAAACAAAAATGCATGAGGAGTCTGTATCCGAGGAAACATTGTCGGAAACGACCCCGGGAACGACCTCGCCCGAACCCGAAGAAACCGAGCCTGTAACGACAGAAGCGGAGTATGAGGAGTTTGACGAGTCCGCCGCCGCTGAAAAAGGCTTTTATACGACCGTTACCGACTATGAGGGCAATGAGAAGATACTTTATTATCTTTGGGGAACTGACGGCGAGCCTGCATATATTTATATGGAGAAAGCCGGCAGAGATCCGATAGCGACAATGGGCTATGTTTCCATTGTTTCGCAGAATGTTGCCGCTGAAAAAAACGAATTTTCTTTCGGGAGCGAGTTTGAAGATTTTATCGGAAAGATAGGCGGCAGAACAGCTTATATCGATTATTGCCCTTCCGATGGGGTATCCAAAGTCACAACTGCGGAAGATACAGCCGAACTGCTGGATACCATTGCGCAGACTGCACCGAAGCTCATTCCCGTTGACGACAGCGTGATCTACTATAAATATAAAAAGAAACGGCCGATAGCCGATGTTTGCTTCTTCGGTGAAACGGGTTCAATGTCCGCTTCGCTTATAGTCAGCTTTGCGGAGCATAACGGCAGACTTGCCGCAAAATTTTATGCCGCAGATTACAGCGAGCTTGACAAGCTTGCCGCTAAAAACAGCGCAACGGAAGAAGAGCTTCGCGCGGCTTATGCGGCTTCGTCCGAAGCGGAGAGCGGCTGGTTTTATGCAGACAGCATCGATGGTGCCGACAAGTTTTATGACAAGCTTCTCAAAGCAGTTATAATGTCCGATAAAAACGGGCTTAACGGCGTTCGCCAGTGCAGAACGGAGGAAAATACCTCCGAGGGTTTCAGCGGCGATATCGCAGATTATCTCTACACCGACAGAAGCAAAATGGACGGCTATACGGAGATAAAGTACCGCGATGACCTCACCTTTATGCTTCCGTTGGGAAAAGAACCCACTGCCCTGGGCGATATCATCACATGGGAGCAGGACGGAGTAAAGCTCATTATCAGCGGAACCTATGCAGGCTATTCCGGGTTTATGAGATATGAGGGAGGTGAGATTTACAGCGGTGATTTTGCAGGCAAAAACGCGATCTGTGTGTGCGGACACCAAAATGCCGACGGAACTTTTTCCGATATTCTGAGTATAAGCGGAACGGAAGGTAACTGCACCGTGAAGTTATTTTACGACGGCACTGAGCGCACCGAAGAATACGATACGCTCTGCCGAAATATTTTCGGAAGCTTTAAACTTGCCGCCGAAGCTTCGTCCGAGAGCGTTGAGAGCATCTACGGCGAAGCCGCACCGATAAAACTCAGCGATGAGCCGAGCCGCTTCACCGATAAGGGATATTCCCTTGCCGAAGCGTATGAGCGGACACGCCTCGAAGAAGCCGTTCCGAAGTATCAGGCGTATGTTCCGAGATTGCTTGTCGGCGGCTTTTATGCCCTCGATTTCCGCAATGACTATGAAATGAAGTATGAAACGCATATTGAAAAGCTTGCCGAGGACGGAAAGTGGTACGAAGTCCTTCCCATTGCCGATATTTATGAGGAAAAAGGCAGTGACTGGTTCGGAATGTTCAGCGTTCTTGACGATCACAGAAATACATACGCGGTCGATATGTCGGTATATCCGCCGCTCCCCGAGGGACGCTACCGCTTGGCAAGACCTTTCCGCCGAAAGGACGCTCCCGACAAGGAATACGGCGCATTTATGGAATTCGATATGATAGGCACGGACGAAAGAATGGATATCTCGGCTGAATGTGAAACGCCGACCTATGAAAAAGCACCCAAGACCATAGCCGTAAATGTGACCTCAGAATTCATCTATATGCAAAGCAAATATTATGACATCGAGTATTACGACGGCGAAAAGTGGAGTTCCGTGCGCACCGCTCCGATAGAAGTAAACTCTTCCGATGGTAGTTATGTATCGAATATGAACGGTCTTGTTGATATCGGACTTAAACACAAGGAGATACCGACCGAGGGCTTCGACCTTTCACGCACGGGAAAATACAGAGTAAGGATAAATGTATCCGATGAGGGCAACTCTTTACCCGATAATTACGGCGTTCTATATGCGGAGTTCCATATTGGTTAATAGCGCAAGACCCACAACAGGATCTATGTGGGTCTTGCGCCGTTTTTTTCTTTTATTTTATTGGCGTTTAGTATTAGCAGTTGAAAAAAACAAATTAATATGCTAAAATATAAAAAAACGCTGATTGGTGATTTGATGAAACGTCTTACAATAGGAATACTTGCGCATGTTGACGCAGGAAAAACGACCCTTTCCGAAATGCTTCTGTACAAAACGGGCGGGATCCGCAGACTCGGCAGGGTTGACCACGGAGATACTTTTCTCGACAATAATTTCCTCGAACGAAGCAGGGGAATAACCATATTTTCAAAGCAGGCAGTGCTTAAACACGATGACTGTATCATTTCATTGCTCGATACGCTCGGGCATATCGACTTTTCGGTCGAAGCGGAGCGTGTTCTGCAGGTGCTTGACTATGCGGTGCTTGTCATAAGCGGCTCGGACGGTGTTCAGAGCCACACCGAAACGCTTTGGCGGCTTCTGAGCAGGTACAATATCCCGACTTTTTTATTCATAAACAAAATGGACATAGCCGAAAAGCGGAACTCCGACCTTATCGGCGAGCTGACAAAGCGTTTCGGCGCAGGTTTTGTTGATTTTTCTGCGGACAGAAGTTCCGAACCCTTTTACGAAGCCGTTTCGATGTGCGACAATATCCTTATGGAGCAGTTTCTTGAAAACGGAAGCGTAAATGACGGGGATATCGTTTCGGCTATAGCAGGACGAAGAATTTTCCCGTGCTGTTTCGGCTCGGCACTTAAAGATATCGGCGTTGACGAATTTATCGAAGTCTTGTGCGGCTATACCGCTCAGCCCGTTTTCGGAAATGAGTTCGGCGCAAAGGTTTTCAAGATCGCCGATGACGGTCAGGGCAACCGACTTTCCTATATGAAAATTACGGGCGGAAGTCTTAAAGTCCGCACCGCCGTGAGTGACCACGATAAAAAATGGACGGAAAAGGTCAATCAGATACGAATTTACTCGGGCGCAAAGTTCCAAACCGTTGACGAAGCGGAATCGGGAACTGTCTGCGCTGTGACGGGTCTGACGAAAACCGTGACGGGTCAGGGACTTGGCGCAGAGCGTGATTCGTTCTCACCCGTGATAGAACCTGTGCTTTCGTACAGGATCGACCTGCCGCCCGATGTTGCCGCTCACACCGCTTTGAGCAAGCTTCGCATACTTGAAGAGGAAGACCCTCAGCTCCACATCGTCTGGAACGAGCAATTGCAGGAGATACACATTGCCCTGATGGGTAAAATCCAGCTTGAAATACTAAAAAGCATCATCGCCGAACGCTTCGGAATGAACGTCGATTTCAGCAACGGCGGCATCACCTATAAGGAAACTATCGAAAACAAGGTCGAGGGCGTTGGGCATTATGAGCCGCTTCGCCACTATGCGGAAGTGCATCTTATCCTTGAACCTGCGGAACGTGGGAGCGGAGTGAAGTTCTGTTCCTCCTGCCGTGAGGACGACCTCGATAAAAACTGGCAAAGGCTTATTCTCTCAAATTTGCAGGAAAAAACGCATCTCGGCGTTCTCACGGGTTCGCCTTTGACCGATGTGAAGATAACTCTCGCTTCGGGCAGAGCGCATCTGAAACATACCGAGGGCGGAGATTTCCGTCAGGCTTCGTGGAGAGCTGTCCGCAACGGTCTTATGAAAGCGAAAAGCGTTCTCCTCGAGCCGAGGTATGATTTCAAACTTGAGATCCCGAACGAAAATGTCGGCAGAGCCTTGACCGACATTCAGCAGATGTGCGGCGAATTCGAGCCGCCCGTTTCCAACGGCGAAACGACGGTGATAATCGGAAACGCTCCCGTTTCGGAAATGCAGGACTACCATTCGGATGTTATCAGCTACACCCATGGCAGGGGCAGGCTGATATGCACGGTAAAAGGCTATTTTCCGTGCCATAACCAAGATGAGATCGCCGCCGCCGCAGGCTACGATCCCGAAAGCGACCTTGATAACTCAGCCGATTCTGTTTTCTGCGCTCATGGTGCAGGCTTTAATGTAAAATGGAACGAAGTTGACGGTTATATGCATCTCGAAAGCGTTCTCAAAGAGCGTAACGATGACTTTTTCGAGCCGATAACAAGACAGCAGGTAAGCTCCTACCGTGACCGACTTGTCGAGGATAAGGAGCTTATGGAGATATTCGAGCGGACATACGGCCCTATAAAGCGTGACAAGCGCACCGCAATGTATACGGAAAAAGAGCCTGCTTCATCGAAAAAGGTCAAGGCTTTACCTATACCGAAAGGCCCTGAATATCTCTTGGTTGACGGCTATAACATAATCTTCGCTTGGGACGAGCTGAAAAAAGCCGCTGAGGACAATCTCGACCTCGCACGAAATATGCTGATAAACACGCTCTGCAACTATCAGGGCTTCCGACAGTGCAACCTTATCCTTGTTTTTGATGCATATAAGGTCAAAGGCTCGGTCGGCGAGGTCGAAAAGGTCAACAACATTACGGTCGTATACACTAAAGAAGCCGAAACCGCCGATACCTATATTGAAAAAGCAACGCACGATCTGAGCAAAGAGCATCGTGTAAGAGTTGCGACCTCGGATAATCTTGAACAGACGATAATCCTCGGCAACGGCGCATACCGCATATCCGCTTCGGAGTTTTATGATGAGATAAAGCGCACCGAAAAAGCTATACGCGAGTTGATAGAAACGCTGTAATGGAAGAAAAAACATGAAAAAAGGACGCTGCATATTTTCACAGCGTCCTTTTTATTTTATATTATATTATGACCTGGCAAGTCCATCGACCTGAAGAACAACGCCCGTGATATATGAAGCTTCGTCCGAAGCGAGGAAAACAAACGCATTTGCGATGTCCTCGGGCTGTCCAAGTCGTCTGAGCGGTATCTGCGCAATGAGCGGTTCGATCATCGATTTCGGAACGGACTTCATCATATCCGTTTCGGTGATGCCGGGCGCAACTGCGTTTACCCTTATTCCGTGCGGTCCAAGCTCCCTTGCGAGCGAGAGGGTAAAGCCATTTACCGCAAATTTCGATGTCGGATATGCGATGCCTGATGGCTGACCGTAAACGCTTACCATAGATGAGGTGTTGAGGATAACGCCTGAACCCTGCTTCGTCATAATATCCGCAGCAGCTTTTGAGCAGTTGAATACAGCTTTCAGATTGAGATCCATTACTCTGTCGAAATTTTCTTCGGTATAGTCGGAGAATTTCATCATATCGGCAGTGCCTGCGTTGTTGACAAGAATATCTATCCTGCCGTATTTTTCGGCGATGCCGTTGATCGTTTCTTTGACCTCCGCAAAGTCAGCGATGTTCGGGAAGATACCCTCGACCTTTGCATCGGGGTATTCTGCCTTTATGTCGGAAACCGCCTTTTCGGCTGTTTCTTTTTTGCTTGCGCAGAGAATGACCGAAGCTCCTTCCTTCAAAAAAGCTTTGACAACAGCGAAGCCGATACCTCGGCTTCCACCCGTAACAACAGCAACTTTTCCGTTTAATCTCATTGTGGTTTCCACCTTTCTGTAATAAATTCAAAAAGATAAATATCTGTATATTTAGGAATACGCTGATTAAAGCGCGTTCGTTTCGCCGTTTTGAGAAATGTACGGGCTTCCGTTTTTGAGTTCATTTTGAAAAACGGCTGAAACGTATTAATCAGCGTTTTCCTTAGTATACAATATTTTCGGCGTCAAGTCAATATTTTTTAGTCGGATAATGTTTGCGAAAAATGGAATACTACTGCTTGACGATGTATATATTTTGATATGGAGGTGCAGAATGAAACGAAACAAGCTTACCGATATACTTATCTATATTATTTCAGCCGAAGCCGTGGGTGCGCTGTCTGCACTTTTTTCCGGCGGTTATTCCGACTTCTTTGAAAAGTATGAACGAGCACCTTTACAGCCGCCGATGTGGCTTTTTCCCGTTGTGTGGACGATACTTTATGCGATAATGGGATATTCCGCATACCGTGTGGCGGAAACAGGAAAGAGCGATGCCGTAAAATGTGCGCTGACGGTCTATTGGCTTCAACTCGGTGTGAATTTTCTCTGGAGCATCGTATTCTTTCGGCTTGAAGCGCTTTGGGGAGCATTTGCGGTGATAATTTTGCTTCTTATACTTATCATCGCAATGATAATTCTGTTCAAAAAGGTCGATACCGCGGCGGCACTGATGAATATCCCGTATCTTCTGTGGGTGATATTCGCTTCATATCTGAATTTTATGACAGCATTTATAAATTGAAAAAAAATTCGCTTTTCATCACAGATATTTTTGTATGCTGCAGATCCAAATTCACAAATTATCCCTTGACATGAGATCACTTAAATGATAAAATTAAATTTATGTGAATATTTGTCGAAATATAGGTGCGAAAGCAGAACTTTTCAAAAGCGGTAAATGAATATTTCCGCAAAGCTGTTTAGCCTAACAAGGAATCAGGTGCGAATCCTGAGCAAGGCCGTTGCCGTATTTTGTCAGTTATGTCTGTTCTTCGGGCATAACTTAAACATACATGACGTAAAGTCGGTCACTGAGGGGATTTTCCCTTGGGAAGGCGTATGTGAGCCGTTTTCGGCGGACAATGAGTCGGAATACTTGCCTGTATTTTTCCCGTGTCAGGGTGTTGTTTTATGATCTGCGGAACTCCGGAACGTAAACAATGATATGCGAAAAAAATCAGGCCGTATATACGGTCTTGTTTGTGTTGCCTTTTTGCGCTTTTGCAAAACGGCTTTTTCGGCGTATCATAAAAACGTAAAAGAATAACGCGATCGGACATTATCCTTGCTGCGGCTTGGATAATGTCCGATTTTTGTTTTTTGGGGGATTTTTATGAAACTGAAAAAAACAGCATTTTTGACAGCTTTACTTATGCTTGTAACTATGCTTGCGGTCGGCTGCGAAAAAAGCACTCCGCAGGAAAAAGCAGGCTATACCTTTACGGACGACCTCGGTTATGAGGTCACGGTAGATGAGCCGCAGAGAGCCGCATTTTGCAGCGGAAGTCTTGCGGAAATATGGCTTCTCTCGGGCGGTGAGCTTTTCGCTGCAACTGCGGACGCCTATGACGAGCATCTTTTTGAAGTTCCCGAAACAACGGTCAATATCGGAAAGATGAAATCACCGTCCGTTGAAACGATGATAGACCTCGGCGTTGACTTCGCCGTATTTTCGGCCGATATCGCCGAGCATACGGCACTTCGCGATACGCTTGAAAATGCAGGCATAACAACGGCTTATTTCAGCGTGAATGAATTCGGCGAGTATCTTTCCGTGCTGAAAAAATTCACCGATATTACGGGCAGAGCCGACCTTTACGAGCAGAACGGCGAAGCGGTTCGGAAGCAGATAGAGAGCGTTATTGCATCCGTTTCGGGCAAAGAGCCGCCGACCGTGCTGTATCTCCGCGCCTCGTCCTCGGCAGTTCATGCAAAGGACAGCTCGAGCCTTGCAGGCGGAATGTTAAAAGACCTCGGCTGCGTGAATATTGCCGACAACGGAACGCTTCTTGACGATCTCAGCCTTGAAGTTATAGTCAAGTCCGACCCGGATTTTATATTCGTGACCTTTATGGGTGCAGATGAGGAAAAGGCTCGCAAAGTGCTTGACGACACGCTGCTCTCCAATCCTGCGTGGTCGGAGCTTTCTGCGGTAAAGAACGGTCGGTTCGTTATCCTCCCGAAGCAGCTTTTCCACTACAGACCGAATGCGAAATGGGGTGAAGCATATCAGCAGCTTGCGGATATCCTTTTCGGAGAGGAATAAGAAGATCGTCACCCTGCTTGTGCTTCTCATCGTGCTTTTGGCATCGGCACTCGCAGGAATTTGCCTTGGCTCGGTCAGGCTAAGTCCGTACGAAGTTTTTTCTGCGCTTGCAAGCGGAAAAAGCACACCCGACGGCAGGATAGTTTACTGCATAAGACTGCCGCGCGTCCTCGGTTCAATGCTCGCAGGAGCGGCGCTTGCGCTCTCGGGTGCGATAATTCAAGCCGTTCTCGGAAACCCTCTCGCTTCGCCCGGAGTTATAGGTGTGAACGCAGGCGCAGGATTTTTCACCGTGCTTTGCTCTGCGCTTTTTCCTGCGGCGGCAAAAATGCTTCCTGCGGCGGCTTTTATAGGAGCATTTGCGGCGGTGATGACGGTCTACATAATTGCACGCAAGACTGAAGCTTCAAAGCTTACGCTCGTCCTCGCAGGAGCGGCGATATCTTCGCTTTTCAACGCAGGAACGGACACTGTAACGGAGCTTTTTCCCGAAACGCTGTCGGGGATATCTTCGTTCAAAATAGGCGGCATAGGAAACATAACCCTTGAAAAGCTCTTCCCTGCATGGATAATAATTGCTGTCGGGATAACAGCGGCGTTTCTTTTACACAACGAAACCGATGTGCTTTCACTCGGCGACAAAACAGCGTTCACGCTCGGACTTAACGTAAAAGCGACACGCTTCGTACTGCTCATAATTGCTGCTGCGCTTGCAGGAGCGGCGGTCAGCTTCGCAGGTATACTCGGATTTGTCGGACTTATCGTTCCGCACATCTGCGGACGGGTCATCGGGTATGAGAGCCGATACAAAATGCCTGCCTGCGTACTGCTCGGCGCATCATTTGTTACGGTCTGCGACATTGTGGCGAGAACGCTCTTTTCGCCGAATGAAATTTCACTCGGCATAGTTATTTCCTACATCGGAGTGCCGTTCTTCATCTATCTTCTCTTGAAGAAAAAAGGGGGAAAGCACAATGCTTGAGCTGAGAAATCTATGCGGCGGCTACGGAGGAAAAGACATACTTGAAGATATAAGCATAAGCTTTGAGTCGGGCAGCATCACCTCGGTGATAGGTGCGAACGGCTGCGGAAAAAGTACGCTTTTGCAGATGTGCTGCGGTCTGCTGAAGCCGTCACGGGGTCAGGTACTGATTGACGGAAAAGACATTTCCGAGATGAAGCATATCGAGCTTGCGCAGAAAATTTCCTATATGGAGCAAGTGCATAACTCGGGCAGCATTACGGTCCGCGCACTTGCTTCGCACGGAAGATTTCCGTACCTCGGCTATCCAAGACGTTTTACGGCGCAGGATAAAAAGATAGTGGACGAAGCACTTGAATCCGCAGGCGTTTCCGACATCGCCGACAGAAAGGTTTCTGAACTTTCGGGCGGTCAGCGGCAGAGGGCGTATATCGCAATGACGCTTGCGCAGGACACGGACATCGTTCTTCTCGATGAACCGTCCACCTACCTTGATATAAGCAGCCAGTTTGAGCTTACAGATATAGTTTATGCGATGAAAAAACGCGGAAAAACGGTAATTACAGTGCTTCACGACCTCAATATGGCACTTTCAAATTCGGATATGACTGCCGTTATGAAAAACGGCAGGCTTTTGGGCGTTCTGCCGCCGAAAGAAGCCGCCGAGAGCGGTCTTATCCGTCAGGCACTCGGCGTTGAAGCCGTTTTGGACGAAAAAACAGGGCAGTATCTGCTCTTTAAAGGAGAAAATCATGAAAAAAGCTATAATTGAAGCAAGCTTCGGAACAAGCCACCTTGATGCGCTCGAAAATTCTGTTCTTGCGCTGAAAAAAGCGATAGAAAAAAGCTTTCCCGACTATGAAGTTTTCATCGCTCTCACGAGCAAAACAGTGCTTTCCGCACTCAAAAAGCAGGGTGTAAACTTTGATACTGTCGATGAAATGCTTGCCCGTCTGAAAAATGACGGCTTTGACGAAATTATCATTCAGCCGACGCACATCATCCCGGGCATCGAATATGAGATGCTTCTCAATGCAGCGGAAAAGTTCAAAGGTGATTTTGTGGGCATAAAGGTCGGCGAACCGCTCCTTGAAAGCAGGACCGATATGGAAAAGGTATGTCGCATTATCGCGGAAAAATTCCCCGATGAAACAGTTGTACTTATGGGTCACGGCACGGAACATTCTGCGAATGAAGCTTACACGGAATTCCGCAAAGTCTGCGCGGAGCTTGGTTTTGACAACATTTACACAGCGACCGTTGAGGCAGAGCCGACCTTGGACGATGTTATAGGCGAATTGAAGCTTTGCGGAAAGAAAAAGGTCACGGTAATGGCGCTTATGCTCGTTGCAGGCGACCACGCCAAGAATGATATGGCAGGCGAGTGGAAAGAACAGCTTGAAACGGCAGGCTTTGAGGTGAACTGCGTTTTAAAGGGACTCGGTGAATATCCCGAGATAAGGGAAATTTACTGCAAACATATAAAAAGTCTATAAAATGAAAGGATAAAGAAAGATGAAAAAGGAAGTTTTAACGGCAGTAATGGCGGCAGCGATGCTTTTATCGGCGGCAGGCTGTTCATCATCGGCAGACACAACGGTATCGGACACGGTTTCCGAAACGACAACGGCGAACAACGCAGGAATGGGCGGACTGAAAAACGCAGCAGCGGCAGACAAGGTATCGGACGATGAAGCCGCTATCCTTGTAACGGGTGAGGATTATCCTCTTACAGTCCGCGATTATCTCAAATATGAAACGACTATCGAAACGAAGCCCGAAAGGGTAGCAGTTCTTTCGGGAACGCCGCTCAATGTTTGGTATGACCTCGGCGGAAAGTCGATATGCACCTCTGATGTGAGCGACAATATCCGTCTTGCCGAGGGCTATGAGGACGAAATAAAGGCACTTCCGCAGATAGGACCTGTTTATTCTATCGATATGGAATCCGTAATTGCACAAGAGCCTGATCTTATCATTGCACAGGTCGGAACGCAGTCCACTCAGGGCGCAAAGCTTCGTGAAATGGGATATAACGTTATCCAGACGCATATCAGAGGCTTTTCCGATGTTGTCGATACATACCGTGCATTCGGAAAGCTTCTCGGTCAGAGCGAACTTGCCGAACAGCGCATCGCAGAGCTTGAAAACGGCAAAAAGGAGATAACCGACAAACTCCCCGATGATGATATTTCCGTTGTTATCCTTTATGTTACCTCGAAATCACTTGCGGTAAAGCTTGACAACAGCATCGCAGGCGACATTGCGCAGATACTGGAGCTTGACAACATCGCATCAGGACTTGCACCCGACACGGTAGGCTCGGAAACGACTCCGCTCGACATCGAATATATCGTTGAAAAAGACCCCGACTATGTTCTTGTAACAACGATGATATCAAGCAATGAAGAGGCGAAAAAGACCGTTGAGGAGCAGTTCGCATCGAACCCTGCATGGAGTTCCGTAAATGCAATAAACGAGGGCAGAGTTGTATATCTTCCCCAGCAGTATTATCTCTACAATGCAGGCCCTTACTATGTTGATGCAATAAAGTATATGGCACAGAGCATTTACCCCGAAATATACGGAGAGGTGGAAGAAACATTCTGATGGAGAAAACTGCTTTCAGAGAAACGACCTCGTTCAAGGTCATAGTTCTTGTCGTTCTTGCGGCGGCGGTTGTGTTTGCATTTATCCTCGGAAACGTTGTCGGAACGATGGATATTTCCGTTTCGGACATTGTGAACACCATCTCGGGCGACCATACGGGAACGAACAATAAGGTCATATGGAATATCCGACTTCCGCGAATGATACTTGCCGCTTTGGTAGGGATTAATCTTGCGCTTTCGGGTTCGATACTCCAGGGCGTTATGAAAAATCCGCTCGCTGACCCGTCCATAATCGGAATAAGCAGCGGAGCAGGTCTTTTCGGTATACTTATACTTGTAGTGTTTCCGCAGTGGCAGAACCTTGTCCCAATAGTTGCATTCGCAGGGGCGATGCTTGCGGCGGTGATAATCTATCTTCTTGCGTGGAAAGGCGGCATCGACCCGACAAGAATAGTGCTTTCGGGCGTTGCTGTATCGGAGCTTTTCGGCGCGGGTATCTCAGCAATACTTGTCTTTTACAGCGACCGTGTTCACGGCGCGCTCACGTTTATGAACGGCAGCCTTTCCTCACGAAGCTGGGGAGAAGTGAGAACGATATTGCCTTATACGATCGCAGGTCTGCTGCTGGCGCTCATCTTTGCCGACAAGCTGAATATACTTGTCCTCGGCGATGATACGGCAAGAGGACTCGGACTTAATGTTGAGCTGA
This sequence comes from uncultured Ruminococcus sp., assembly GCA_945868475.1. Classification (GTDB taxonomy): domain Bacteria; phylum Bacillota; class Clostridia; order Oscillospirales; family Ruminococcaceae; genus UMGS363. The sequence goes on from CAMBLM010000001.1 coordinate 79,455, forward strand.
CAAGACTTGGTTTTACGGCACTTGCGGCACTTCTTGCAGCATCTGCGGTGAGCGTTGTCGGTTTGCTTGGCTTTGTCGGACTTATCGTTCCGCACAGCATAAGGCTTATCCTCGGCAATAATTACAAGATAATGTTTCCTGCAACTGCACTCCTCGGAGCGGCACTTGTAATGCTGAGCGACACCTTTGCACGAACAGTTTTAAGTCCGACAGAAATACCCGTAGGAATAGTAATGGCAGTGCTGGGAGTTCCGTTCTTCCTGTATCTGCTCAGAAAGTAGGCGCTTATGGAAAAGACTATCTTATCGGTGAGAAACCTTTGCGCAGGCTACAAAAACTACCGTATACTTGACGGGATAAACCTTGATATCGAGCGCGGAAAAATTTATTCCATAATCGGTCCGAACGGCTGCGGAAAAACGACTCTTATAAGAGCTATGAGCCGAAATCTCCGTCCCGAAAGCGGAGAAGTTCTGCTTGACGGAAAGGATATTTTCCGCACGAATACAAAGCTCGTTGCACAGAAAATGGCTGTTTTGTGCCAGAATGATACGAGCATGAGCGACATAACCGTAAAAACGCTTGTCGAATACGGCAGATATGCCCATAAAAAATGGTGGGCAGGCTCGGACGGCGATGATAAAAGCATCGTTGAATGGGCGATAGAGCGTACGGGTATGACAAAGCTTCAAAACCGCAAAATAAATGCACTTTCGGGCGGTGAAAGGCAGCGCGCGCGAATAGCAATGGCGATAGCGCAGAAGCCCGAGATAATGCTCCTTGACGAGCCGACGACCTATCTCGACATTGCGCACCAACTTGAAATAATGGAGCTTGTGGCGGCACTCAGCCGTGAAGAGAGGATAACCGTTGTGATGGTTCTCCACGATATGAATCATGCGGCGAGATATTCGGACAAGCTTGTTCTTGTCAACAACAGCAAAATACACACTATCGGCACTCCGAATGAACTTATCGAAAACGGCGAGCTGGAAAACGTCTTTTGCGTTGAGGCTGAGATACTTTCCGACACCGAGGACAATTCGCCCGTATTTTATGCAAAGAGGAAAAAGCAATGAAATTTACATTTATAACCGTTTCTGCGCCGTCGGTAAAATGCCTTATGAAAGCGGCAAGGGAAGTTCAGAAGCTTGAACCCGAGCTGCTTGACCTGCGGCTTTATTACGCAGTCACGGACTACGGAAAGGAAAAGACTGCGCGGCTCATCTCCGACATAAAGACCTCCGATATGGTTTTCGTTGACCTTATGGGAAGTCCCGTTGAAACGATAAAAGCCGTTTATGAGGGACTGAAAGAATGTAAGGGTGACGTTATCCCTTACGGCAATTCCGCAAGGGAATATATGAAGCTCGGCAGCTTTTCGACCGCTTCGATGAAGGCTTCGGGCGGAAAGAAACCCGATATGGCTGCAATGAAGAAGATGCAGTCAATGGCGGAAGCAATGGGAAAAATTATGCCGGGCAAAATGCGTGATATGCGTAACTATTCGCTTATATGCAAGTATTTTTACGTTGCCGACTATACGAATATCCTCAATATGCTGTACCTTATCCTGCGTGAATACGGCGGCGCAAAAAAGCTCCCGAAGCCGTCCGAGCCGAGGGAAGTTCCTGCGGCATCGGTATGCAGGGCAAAGGATATGAAATATTACGGCAGCTATGACGAATTTTCGGCTGATTTCCCTTTCGATGAGGAAAAGCCTGTCATTGCTCTTTTATACTATGGTCATATCTATCCGATGGACTATTCGGGCGCAGTAGGCGAGATCGCCGAGCGTCTGCAAAAGAGCGCAAACGTCCTGCCTATCGCAGTTTCGGGTATGGACAGCATCAATGACGGAACGCTGAAAAAGCTGCTGACGGAATTTTTGCCGAAAAAGCCCGAACTGATAATGAACTGTATGTCGTTCCGTCTGAGCGCAGGACCTATGGGCGGTAACATCACCGCAGGAACAGACCTGCTGAAAGAACTCAACGTTCCGTATCTGCACCCGTTCTTTATGTCAAGGCGCACTGAAAAGGACTGGCTCGATTCGGTTCAGGGCAACACGCCCTCGGAAACGCTCATTTCGGTAATGCTCCCCGAGCAGGACGGCGCAGTCCTGACGCTTCCCGTCGGCGCAAAGACCGAACCGGTTTATGACGAAGAATTTGACGTTACCTCCGATGAGATAAAAATTATCGGGGAACGTCTTAAATCTCTTGCCGACCGTGCGGAAAAGTTCATTTCTCTTCGCAGAAAGGCAAACTCGGAGAAGAAAATCGCAATAATATGCTATAACTATCCGCCGGGAGAAGCCAACGTTTTCGGCGGAGCTTTCCTCGATACATTTCAGTCGGTATCGGCAATGCTTTCTTTGCTGAAAAACAACGGATATACTTCCGAAGATGTTTCGGCGGAAAAGCTTATGTCCGACTTCATAAACGGCGGAATAGTCAATTCCGGCAAGTATTTCGACAACGGGAATATGCCGAAATATCCGCTTTCCGACTATAAAAAGTTTCTGAACGGCTTTGCGGACAAGGACGCTGTTATAAACGCTTGGGGCGAGCCGAGCGGTGAGATAATGACCGATGAAAACGGCGATTTTCTTATCCCTGCAGCGACTTACGGCAATGTTCTTGTCGGTTTGCAGCCGTCAAGGGGCGTTCACGAGGACACGGACAAGCTTTATCACGATAAATCGATACCTCCGCACCACCAGTACATAGCTTTCTACAAATATCTGCACGAAAAATTCGGCGCAGATGCCGTTATCCACGTCGGAACGCACGGAACGCTCGAATTTTTGAAGGGCAAGGAGTGCGGAATGAGCGGAATGTGCTATCCCGATATCCTTCTTGGTGATATGCCGCATTTTTACCTTTATTACTGCGGAAATCCGTCCGAAGCGACTATCGCAAAGCGTCGTTCACACGCTTCGCTCATAGGCTATCAGCCGCCTGTTTTCGTGCAGAGCGGACTTTACGGCGAATATGCCGAGCTTTCCGCAATGCTTGACGAGTATCATCATCAGCTTTCATTCTCGGAAAGTGCTGCTTCGGAGGTAAAACAGAACATCATAACACTTGCGGAAAAGCTGAACCTGCCGACCGAGCTTGAAGAACTCGAATCGGAGCTTTACCGCCTTAACAGTTCGCTCATACCGAAAGGACTTCACATCTTCGGCAATGATTATTCTGATGAAGAAGCACTTTGCTATGTCCGTGAACTGCTCAAAAAGCCGCATGATGATGTTCCGTCACTTAACGGGATCGCCGCAGAGGAGCTTAACGAAAACTTAGCGCAGGCAGAGGAACGCGGAGGAGAAAAGCTTCGCAGGATAAATGCGCTTGCGGAGAAATATTTCAATGAGAATCTCAGTGCTGAAAATGTTCCCGAAAAGCTTCGCACCGCAATTGACTTCGGACGGAAAAAGTATAATGAGATAAAGCATAACTCCGAAAATGAGCAGCTTCTGAACGCACTTTCTGGTGGATATATCCCTGCAAAAGCGGCAGGTGACATCTACCGCAGTCCCGAAGTTCTGCCGTCGGGATATAATCTTTATCAGTTCGATCAGCGTTTTGTTCCGACCCTGACTGCATATCAGCGCGGTGTGAGAACGGCTGAAAACACGATAAAGACCTATTTTAACGAGTACGGAACTTACCCGAACTCAACGGCGGTCATTTTGTGGGGATTGGAAACTTCGCGCACCCACGGCGAAACTATCGGTCAGATAATGGGTTATCTCGGTGCGCGGCTCGCAAAGGGCAATTCCGCTTGGAATTCAAAATATGAGCTTATCCCGATAGAAGAACTCGGCAGACCGAGAATTGACGTTACAATAAATATCTGCGGATTTTTCCGTGATCTTTTCCCAAATCTCATCGACAACCTTGACGACCTGCTTCATCTTGTGAACGAAGCCGATGAAACGGACGAACAGAACTTTATGAAAGCAAACTCGGCGAAGATCTGTTCCTATCTCATCGACAAAGGCTATGACGAGGAAGAAGCCGCTTCACTCTCCGTTACAAGAATTTTCGGACCGCGCGAGGGCGAGTACGGAACGGGTCTTACTTCAATAATCGAAACAAAGGCGTGGGAAAAGGAAGAACAGCTCGGAAGTCAGTTCCTCACTTCGCTCCATTATGCATACAGCCGCAAAATGCACGGCGGCGATACAGCCGATCTTTACGAGCAGAATCTGAAAAGCGTTGAGATAGTTTCACAGGTCCGTGACAATAACGAATATGAGATAACCGACCTTGACCATTACTATGAATTTTTCGGCGGCTTGTCGAAGTCGGTCGAAATGGTAAAGGGCAGAAAAGCCGTTATGCTCGTCACTGACACAACGGGTGCAGTTCCCGTGACCGAATCTGCGGAAAAAGCCGTTGCAAAGGGCATACGCACAAGAGTCCTCAACCCTAAGTGGATAGACGGAATGTTGGCGCATAAATATCACGGTGCTCAGAAGATAGCCGAACGCTTTGAGAACGTTTTGGGACTTGCCGCAACTACGGGCGCAGTCGAGCAGTGGGTCTACAACGACCTTTGCGAAAAATATGCGCAGGACGAAGGAATGCGCCGCAGAATGGCTGAAAATAATCCTTACGCTTATATGGATATCCTCGAGCAGATGGAGGAATACAGCCGCCGAGGCTACTGGAATGCGACCGAAGAACAGCTTGAAGCGATACGCAAAGCTTATCTTGAAACAGAAAATACGATCGAGGGTGAAAGCTGATGGATAAAAAAGCATATTTCCCGTTCACGGCGATAGTCGGGCAGGAAAAAATGAAGCGCGCGCTGATACTCAATCTTATTGATCCTGCGCTCGGCGGCGTTCTTATCAAGGGCGAAAAGGGAACGGCGAAATCAACGGCTGTCCGTGCGCTGACGGAGGTACTGCCCGAGCGCGATGAAGTTGAGAACTGCCCGTTTTCCTGCGACCCACACGATAGAAATTGCCAGTGTGAAAGCTGCCGAAGCAGGGAAGATCTCACCGCAGTGAAAAGGCGTATGAGGGTAGTTGATCTCCCCGTGAGTGCGACCGAGGACAGAGTTGTCGGAACGCTCGATATCGAGAGAGCACTCAGAACTGGCGAAAAGCACTTTGAACCCGGTATACTCGCCGATGCCAACCGCAATATCCTCTACATTGACGAAATAAACCTGCTTGACGACCACGTTGTCGATGTCATTCTCGATTCGGCGGCAATGGGCGTGAATACTGTCGAGCGCGAGGGTGTTTCGTTCAGCCACCCTGCACGTTTTGTACTTGTCGGAACGATGAATCCCGAGGAGGGCGATCTTCGTCCGCAGCTGCTCGACCGCTTTGGTCTTGTTGTCGATGTCAAGGGCGAAACCGACATTGAAATGCGTACCGAAGTCGTGAAGCGTTACCTTGAATATGAGCTTGACCCCGAAGCTTTTCTCGAAAGATGGCGACACGAGCAGGAAAAGCTTCGCGATAAAATAAGCGAAGCGCAGAAGCTTCTCCGAACCGTGACATATTCGGACGAAATACTTCGCCTGGCCGCAGAGATATCCGTTTCGCTCGGCGTTGACGGACACCGTGCCGATATTTCGATGATAAAAACGGCCTGCACCAATGCGGCTTATGAGGGAAGAAATTCCGTTTCGGGCGAAGATATGAAGCTTGCGGCAGAACTCGTCCTTCCGCACAGAATGAGGCGCAAGCCGTTTGAGGAACAGCGAATGGATATCACCGCCGTTTTTGAGATGATAGAAAGCCGTGAGGGCATATGACTCCGTACCCTTTCACCGCAATTGTCGGGCAGGAAAGGCTCAAGCTTGCACTGATCTTGAATTTGGTAGACCCGGCGGTCGGCGGTGTGCTTATCTCGGGAGAAAAAGGCACGGCGAAATCGACGGCTGTCCGTGCGATTGCCGCTTTATCAGGACGAAAAACGGTAGAAGTTCCGCTTAACGTCACCGAGGACAGGCTTGTCGGAACGCTTGACCTTACAAACGCTGTAAACAGCGGTGAAAAATGCTTTGAAAAGGGACTTTTGTACGAAGCGGACGGAAATTTTCTCTATGTCGATGAAATAAACCTTCTCGGAACGCATATTTCGGGGATCCTTGCGGAAGTTATCGCCTCGCAGGAGAATATAGTGAGCCGTGACGGGATAGAGTATCGCCACCCCTGCCGATGCATACCGATAGGCACGATGAATCCCGAGGAGGGAACGCTTCGACCGCAGCTGCTCGATAAATTCGGTCTGTTCGTGAACGTTTCGGGCGAGGAGGATATCGAACTTCGCACCGAGGTCATACGCCGCAGGCTCGAATATGAGCTTGACCCCGAAAGCTTTTGCGCAAGATTCAGACCGCAGGAAGAAAAGCTTGCCCGGCAAATCATCGATGCAAAAAAAAGACTTGAAAGGCTGAGTATTTCCGAGGAAATTCTGCGGTTCTGCGCCCTTGCGGCGAACAGCGCACTATGTGAGGGAAACCGATGCGAAATTATCCTTGCCGAAACCGCAAAGGCTCTGTGCGCTTGGCGAAACGGTGCGGAAGTGACCGCTGACGATGTTTCCGAGGCGGCAAAGTTTGTTCTTCCGCACCGAATGAGAAACGCTCCGCAGGAGGAAACCGTTCAGCAGAACACGGAAACTTCCGACAAAAACGAGCCGCCCGAAAACACGGAGGATAACTCGCAAACTGAAACCGAGCCGCCGCAGGATACCGCTTTGCAGGAGGAAAATTCCGCCGAGCAGAACGAAAAAGCAGAAGCCGCAGGAGATGAACTTCCGCTTTCTGCGGAGGGGATAAAATCAGCCGCAGGCAAAAACGGCGGCAGCGGAAAACGAAGCAAGACAATAGCGAACGAAAACAGCGGAAGATATGTCAGAAGCACCGTTCCGCATGGAAAATGCACCGATATTGCAGTAATTCCAACGCTCTGCAATGCCGCATTAAATCAGCGTCGGAGAACGCCTGAAAACGGAATGAAGCTTTCTGTTCGCCCGTCCGATATCCGCAAAAAAATTCGTGAGAAGCGCACCGGTGCGACAATTCTTTTTGCGGTTGACGCAAGCGGTTCAATGGGCGCAAAGCGGCGTATGCGCGCGGTAAAAGGCGCAGTAAAAGGACTGCTTTCCGAAGCTTACAGAAAGCGTGACCGTGTGGGAGTTGTTGCGTTCCGCGGCAACGGCGCACAGACCTTGCTGAACATAACGGGAAGTCCCGAGCTTGCACGAAAGTGTATGGATGAGCTTCCGACGGGCGGAAAAACTCCGCTTGCCGCAGGGATAGCGGCGGCGTGTGAGCTGCTCCGTGCCGAGCGTATCCGAACACCCGATGCGCTCCAGTATCTTATATTTATTTCGGACGGAAAAGCGAACGTTCCGCTGCGCAGTGATGACCCGTTCGGGGATGCACTCACAGCCGCCGAACAAGTCCGTTTATCGGGCGTTGGCGCAATGGTTCTCGACACCGAGAACAGCTACATAAGGTTCGGCTACGCCAAGCAGATAGCCGAGAGAATGGACGCACAGTACATAAGCCTTGATGAAGTCACGGGTTCGGCTGTGGAGGAAAACGTCCGCGAATTCATAAACAACGAATGATCGCCGAAAGGCTTTCATATAAGAACCCGTCTTCACAAGCATATGCGCACGTCTTTTCGGCAAATTTTGCCGCAGACTGCGTTAAAAATCCTTGCCGGGCGAAAGCCCGCCTGCGGATTTTTGCCTACTCTGCAACAAAATTATGCTCGAAAATCCGCACACATTTCTTATGAAGACAGGTTCTAAATTTATTTTCTATAATTATGGAGGAAGAAAAAATGAAAAAGAAAATTCTTGCAATTGCTGTACTCGCAGCAGTAATGTCAATGACAGCATGCTCATCGGATCAGGGCAGCACAACAACTGACAGCGAAACAACAACACAGACAGAAGCAGTTCAGGCTGACGATACTCAGGCTGAAGAAACAGAAGAAGCTGCTGAAACCGATGCAAAAACAGAAGCTGAAACCGAAGCAGCAAGCGCAGCAGGTACTGATGTTTTCACCGATGAAGACGGCGTTCTTACATATCTTGACACAGCTAACGCTCCATTTGAAGGTGCAGGCTTGAAGATCACAGTTGATAAGACAGCAAAGACCGTTAACTTCGTAAAGACCGATCTTGACGGAAACGAAACAGTTGAGTATTACACATTTGATCTCAACAGCAATACAGTTGAAGAATACTACTATGTTTCCATGATGGGTACAGGCTTCTACTACACATTTGACCTCGGCGCAAACGAGATCGTAAAGGTCGAGGATTCCGAGCATAACGACTCCACCCAGAGTACAAAGGACAACGGCAGATATGACAGCGCAAACGACAGAATGAAGGGCGATGTTGAAGCACTTCAGAATTATTTCAGCGAAAACTATGGCGTTTCCATTGAAGATATGGTAAAATAAGCTATGGCTGAACAGTATATTTACCGCAGCGGACAAAAGCTCCGCTGCGGATATACAACAGGTTCGTGCGCCGCGGCTGCCTCCGGTGCAGCTGCGGAAATGCTTATAAGCGGCGAAGTATCGGAATTTTCGGAGATAATGACCCCAAAGGGAGTGCCATTAAAACTGGAAGTTTTAGATGCCGAAATATGCATGGGCTATGCGAAATGCGCGATAAAAAAGGACAGCGGCGACGACCCCGATATCACGAACGGGATACTTGTTTATGCAAAGGCGAGCAGGATACCTCACGGCGTTGAGATAGTCGGCGGCGAGGGTATCGGAAAGGTCACGAAAGCAGGTCTTGACCAATCGATAGGTGAGGCTGCGATAAACTCCGTCCCACGGAAAATGATAGTGGCAGCGGTGGAAAAGGCTGCCGAAATGCATGACTATCACGGCGGTTTTCGCATAGAGATCTCCGTCCCTAACGGCGAAGAGATAGCGAAGAAAACCTACAACCCACGAATGGGCATCGAGGGTGGTATCTCGATAATCGGAACGAGCGGTATTGTCGAGCCGATGAGCAATTCCGCGCTTATCGACACTATACGCCTTGAAGAACGAATGAGAAAAGCCGAGGGACACAAAGCACTCCTGCTCACGCTCGGAAATTACAGCGAAAATTTCATTCAGAAATCAATGCCGTTTGCACTTGAAAAGAGCGTAAAATGCAGTAATTTTATCGGCGAAGCGATAGATTCCGCGCTCGAATACGGATTTGAAAATATCCTTATCATCGGGCATATCGGAAAGCTCGTTAAGTTCGGCGCAGGAATTATGAACACTCATTCTGCACAGGCTGACGGTCGAATGGATGTGCTTGTCACCTGCGGAGTTCTTGCCGGAGCGGAAAGTGAAGCTTTGAGAAATATACCCGAATGTGCAACGGTCGATGCCGCGCTTGATATATTGAAAGAACACGGATATATGGAAAAAACGCTTGATATCCTTGCAAAAAGAGCGGAGTATTATCTTGATGCAAAGGTCAAGAAATCCGTCAATATCGGAGCTGTGATGTTCTCGGACAAGCATGGGATAACGGTCGAAACTTCCCGTGCCTGCGAGCTTATCGGAATAATTTCGGAGGAATACAATGGTTGATTTTGTTGGAGCAGGCTGCGGTGCGGCTGACCTTATAACCGTAAGGGGAAAGAAGCTTATAGAGAATGCAGACGTGATAATTTATGCAGGTTCACTCGTTAATCCCGAACTGACGAAATATGCAAAGGACGATTGTGAAATTTATAACAGCGCATATATGACTTTGGACGAAGTTATCGATGTGATGAAAAAAGCCGAAGCCGATGGAAAAAACACTGTTCGGCTTCATACGGGCGACCCGTCCCTTTTCGGCGCAATTCGTGAGCAGACGGACAGACTGGACGAACTCGGCATAAAGTACAAAATCTGCCCCGGTGTAAGCTCATTCTGCGGCGCGGCGGCGGCACTCAAAGCCGAATATACCTTGCCCGAAGTGTCGCAGTCGGTAATAATCACCCGAATGGCCGGGCGAACGCCCGTCCCAGAAAAGGAGAGCCTTGAAAGCCTTGCTTCGCACGGTGCTTCAATGGTGATATTCCTGAGCGCAGGAATGACCGCCGAGGTTTCCGAGCGGCTTCAAAAAGGCGGTTACAGTGCGGAAACGCCTGCCGCACTTGTCTACAAAGCAACGTGGAAGGACGAAAAAGTTTGCCGCTGTACGGTCGGAACACTCGCCGAAACAGCCGAGAAAAACGGCATAAATAAGACTGCTCTTATCGTTGTCGGTGATTTTCTCGGTGTGAACCGTCACCTTTCAAAGCTCTATGACCCAAGCTTTGAAACAGGGTACAGAAAGGCGAAAAAATGAGAGCCGCCGTTATTTCTTTCACGGAAAAAGGACGGCTTCTTTCGCAGAAAATCACGGATCTTTTGAACGAAACAAACACCGCCGAACGCTTCTGTTTCCATTCCCATACCGATGAAAAAGCGCAAAGCTTCGATGATGTCTGTGTACTTGCGGCGAAGCTTTTCGATGCCTGCAATGCGCTCGTTTTCGTCTGCGCAAGCGGTATCGCCGTCCGTGCGATAGCTCCTCATATAAAGTCGAAAGCGAGCGACCCTGCCGTTATCGTCATTGACGACTGCGGAAAATTCGTTATACCGCTTCTGTCGGGACACATCGGCGGAGCAAACCGGCTGGCACAGCTTATCGCAGAAAAAATCGGCGCAGTTCCTGTGATAACAACGGCAACGGACGTTGGAGGACGATTTTCTCCCGACAGCTTTGCGAAAGCAAACGGTCTTGCTATCACCGACTTAAATGCGGCAAAAAAGATAGCTTCGGCTGTCCTTGACGGCGAGAGGATCGGACTTATGAGCGAATATACATGCAAAAATATCCCTCCCGAAATAAGCATGGACGAAGCCTGCAGGATAGGTATTTATATTGGCACTGACTATGAAAAAAAGCCGTTTGAAACAACACTTTTCCTTCCACCGAAAAACATTGTTGTCGGCATCGGCTGTAAAAGAGGAACTCCCTGCGAGAAAATCGAAGCACACGTTAAAGCTTGCCTTGAAGCCGCGAAAATTTCGGAAGAAAGACTTTGTGCGGCGGCAACGATCGATATAAAATCCGATGAAGAGGGGCTTCTTGAATTTTGCCGAAAGCGGAAAATAAGGCTTCTGACCTATTCGGCAGAGGAGCTTATGAGCGTGAACGGATGCTTTGAAAGCTCGGATTTTGTTTTGAAAACAACGGGGACGGACAATGTATGCGAGCGGAGCGTTGTTCGCTCGGGAGCAAAACTTATCATGCCGAAAACGGCGGAAAACGGCGTAACTGCGGCACTCGGAGCATTGCCTGTAAACATAGATTTTGAAAGGAAAATGTTATGAAGCTTTATGTTGTTGGGTTTGGCTGCGGCAGCTTTGGCGGAATGACCGAAGAGGCTCGGCAGGCGATAGAAAACAGTGATCTGATAGTCGGCTACAAGGTCTACACTGAGCTTTTGAAGCAGTATTTTCCGCAGAAAGAATATTTTTTCACGGGAATGAGGCAGGAAAAAGAGCGTGTTCTTTATGCCCTTGAACAAGCGGCGGGCGGCAGGACGGTTTCGCTCGTTTGCAGCGGCGACAGCGAGGTCTACGGTATGGCAGGACTTGCTTATGAACTGTCGGCAAGGTTTCCGCAGGCTGAGATACAAACGGTCGCAGGTCTGACTGCGGCACTCAGCGGCGGCGCATTGCTCGGCGCACCGCTCACGCACGATTTTGCGGTGATAAGTCTGTCCGACCTGCTTACTCCTGCCCAAAAGATAGTGCTGAGATTGGAATGCGCCGCAAAAGCGGATTTTGTGATCGCGCTCTATAATCCGTCATCGAAAAAGCGCCCGGACTACCTTAAAAAAGCTTGTGAAATTATCATAAAATTCCGCTCGCCCGAAACCGTCTGCGGCTATGCGAAAAACATTGGAAGAGTCGGCGAAGAATACGGCGTTATGACGCTTTCGGAGCTTGCAAATTTTGAAGCAGATATGTTCACAACGGTTTTCATCGGCAACAGCCAGACGAAGATCATAAACGGAAAAATGGTAACACCGAGGGGATATGATGTGTGAGATACTGATATTCGGCGGTACGACAGAGGGGCGGCTTCTTGCGGAATTTTGCGCCGAAAATAAAATATGTGCCGATGTTTCCGTGACGACGGATTACGGTGCAGAGCTTCTCCCCGAGAGCGGCTATGTAAATGTGCTGAACGGGAAGCTTGGCGAAGCAGAAATTTCTGCTCTCATAAAAAGCCGCGGCTATGAGAAAGTAATTGATGCCACGCACCCTTATGCGACCGCTGCAACGGAGAATATCAAAGCCGCCTGCGCGGAAAACGGCAGAAAATATTACAGGCTTATACGTGAAAAAAGCACTGATATTTCGGGCAGGACTTTCACTGGTTTGAACGAACTTATCCAATATCTTAACGGCAGTGAAAAGCGCATTTTAAGCACCCTCGGCAGTAAGAAACTTCCTGCGCTGACAAAGGTGAAAAATTATCGTGAGCGAATTTGCGCAAGAGTTCTGCCTGCCGAGGGGATAGAGGAACACTGCCGCTCGCTCGGTTTTACACATATCATAGTCGGAATAGGTCCTTTTTCCGAGGAAGAAAATATTGAACACATAAGGCGGAGCGGTGCGGAGATACTCGTCACGAAGGAGAGCGGAGCGGCAGGAGGTTTTCCCGAAAAAGCTTCTGCCGCAGAGAAATGCGGTGCTGAATTTGCAGTGCTGCTTCGTCCTGCGGAAACAGGAAAAACGCTCTTGGAGATAGAAAAAATTCTTTTGGAGAGAAAATGATGGTAAGCATTATCGGAATAGGAATGGACGGCGAAAAAACTCTCACGGCAGAGGCTCTTTCGGCGATAAAAAATGCCGATATCCTCATCGGCGCAAAGCGAATGTTAGCACCGTTTGAGAACCTTGAAAAACCGACATTTTGCAGTTGGAGAAGTGAAGAGATAGCGGAATTTCTGCACAGTGGAAACTATGAAAATGCGGCGGTGCTAATGTCTGGCGACTGCGGTTTTTACAGCGGTGCAGAGAAGCTTTTGGTGCTTATCGAGGATATTGAAAACGAAGTTATAAGCGGAATTTCTTCGCCTGTTTACTTTTGCTCAAAAATAAAAAAGCCGTGGAAAAATATGAAGTTCGTCAGCCTGCACGGAGAAAATGCAAGCATCGTGCGAAACGTCAGACGGAACGAATTTTGTTTCTTCCTGCTCGGCGGTGAAGTCACTCCTGCAATGCTTTGTCAGCGGCTTTGCGAATACAAAATGGGTGAAACGAAAATTTATATCGGCGAAAATTTAGCTTCGGAAAATGAGCGTATCTTTGTGGGAAAAGCGTCCGATTTTACCGATATCGAGCTTGGAAAGCTGACCGTTGCGGTCACGGAAGATCCCGACTTTGAAAAGGGAACAGCGACAGGAATCCCCAATGAAAAATTCACCCGAGGAAAAGTCCCTATGACAAAATCCGAGGTCCGCAGTGCGGTAATTTCAAAGCTTGAATTGAACAGGGACGGCGTGTGTTGGGACGTTGGCTGCGGAACGGGTTCGGTTTCGGTCGAAGCGGCTTTTCAATGCTTTGACGGTAAGGTATATGCGGTCGATAAGAACCCCGAGGCGGTCGGGCTGACCCGTGAAAATGCGCTTAAATTCGGCTGCGACAATATCGAGATCATAAGCGGAAGTGCGCCCGAAGCGTTGGCTGATCTTCCTGCACCCGACAGCGTTTTTATAGGCGGCTCAAGCGGCAGGATAAGCGGGATAACGGACATTGCTTTTGCAAAAAATCCGAACGCTGTTATTGTTGTTACAGCGGTTTCACTTGAAACTCTGAATGACACTGTTTCGACGTTTGAGCGGTATGAGATCGCTCCCGAGATCGTTCAGATCGCCGTTACAGGAACGAAGAAGATCGGCACGCACACGATGCTTTCCGCGGAAAATCCCGTGTTTATAATAAGAGGTAAAAAGCGATGAAAAGGATCATCATCGGCGGCACGAACAGTGGCTGCGGAAAAACGACAGTGACCTGCGCAGTCTTGCAGGCACTGGTCAACAGAAAAATGCGTGTTGCATCGTTTAAATGCGGCCCTGACTACATAGACCCGATGTTCCACGAAAAAATAATCGGCACTTCGGCGTTCAATCTCGACAGTTTTTTCTGTGACGACAACACGCTGAAATATCTGCTTTGCGAAAACGGCGGCGGTGCGGATATTTCCGTTATCGAAGGCGTGATGGGTTTCTATGACGGCGCAAACGGCAGAGGTTCGTCATATTCCGTTTCAGAGATAACCAAAACGCCTGCGGTCATTGTCATCGGCTGCAAAGGAATGAGCGATTCTATAGGTGCGGTGATGAAAGGCTTTCTCGAATATAAGAAACCGAATAACATCGTTGGTTTCATCTTCAATCAACTGCCCGAAAAGCTTGCGGAGAAAGCGGAAAGCCTTTGCCGTGAGCTTGGAACGGAGTATTTCGGGTTCATTCCGAAGAACGATCTGACGTTTGAAAGCCGCCACCTCGGACTTGTCACTGCGGACGAAATTTCGGACATAAAGGGAAAATTATCACGGCTCGGTGAGCTTGCGGAGAGAAATTTGAAGCTCGATAAGCTGCTCGGTATTGCAGAAAGACCAAGCCCGAAATTCACTCTTCCAAATCTGCCGAAAATAAGCGGAGCTCCCGTTATCGCAGTCGCAAAGGACAGTGCTTTTTGCTTCATTTATGCCGATAATATTTCGCTTTTGCAAAAGCTTGGCTGTGAGATAAAGTATTTTTCACCGCTTTATGATAAAGCCGTTCCCGAAAATTCGGACGGACTTATTCTTTGCGGCGGCTATCCCGAATTATATGCGGAAAAGCTTGCTCAGAACACGTCTATGCTTGAAAGTATACGCGAAATGATCCAATCGGGAATTCCGACGATTGCCGAGTGCGGCGGCTTCATGTATCTTCATAAAACGTTGGAGGACAGCGGCGGAAACGAGCATGAGCTTGTCGAAATAATTGATGGAAAAGCCTACAGAACGCCGAAGCTGAACCGTTTCGGCTATGTGAAAATGACTGCGGAAACCGACAATCTGCTTTGCAGAAAAGGTGAAACTTTTTCTGCACATGAGTTCCACTACTGGGACAGCACGAACTGCGGAGAAGCTTTTACAGCGGAAAAAACAGACGGTCGGAACCGGAAATGCGTTCATGCAAATGAGAATATATACGCAGGTTTTCCGCATCTGTATTTTTATTCAAATATTGAAACAGCGGCAAATTTCGCGAAAAAATGCGCCGCGTTCAAAAGCTCAAAGGAGGAAAAATAATGGGACTTTTACATATCTACTGCGGTGACGGAAAGGGCAAAACTACAGCTTCTCTCGGACTTGCGCTCCGTGCCTCGGGCGCGGGAATGAATGTCTGCTTTCTGCAGCTTATGAAAGGCGGAGAAACGTCCGAGCTTGCGCCGCTCAAAGCTTTGCCGAACATAAAAGTTATCCGCTGCGACAGGCACTACCCATTCTTCAAAAATATGACCGAAGCGGACAAAAACGACATAACAGCCTGCCATAACAGCCTGCTTGAAGAGGCTTTCGGCGGCGGTTTCGATATGGTGATAGTCGATGAATTCAACGCTGCTTACAAATATGGACTTATGGATAGGGAACGCGCGCAGAAGCTTATTTTTAACGGCTTGGAAAATGCAGAAGTCGTCCTCACGGGAAGAGATCCCGATGAAATTTTCATCGAAAAAGCCGATTATGTCAGCGAGATAAAATGCATCAAACACCCATACGAAAAGGGCGTCACCGCGCGAAAGGGGATAGAGTTTTGAACCTTGAATATGTTTTGCCCGAGGACATCGAGAAGCGAAGCTTTCAGATAATCGAAAGCGAACTCGGCGGCAGGATCATCCCCGAGGATGTCAAACCCGTTGTGATGAGAGTGATTCATACAACGGCGGATTTTGATTATCTCGACAACCTTTGCTTTTCCGAAAATGTTATGCAGACTGCGGAAAAACTGCTGAAAAACGGCGCAGTTATCGTCACCGATACGAATATGGCGAAGTCGGGCGTGAATAAATCTGCGCTGAAAAAGCTCGGCTGTGAAGTGATGTGCTTTATGTCTGATGAAGATGTTGCCGCAGAGGCGAAGCGGAACGGAACGACCAGAGCAACAGCCTCGGTCGATAAGGCGGCAAGGCTGGGAAAGCCTGTGATCTACGCAGTCGGAAATGCTCCGACAGCACTCGTCCGACTCAGCGAAACAATTCGGGACAAAAGCTTTGTTCCTGCGCTCGTTATAGGCGTTCCCGTCGGATTTGTGAACGTCGTCCAGTCGAAAGAGCTTATAATGGCATCGGGAGTGCCTTATATCGTTGCAAGGGGAAGAAAAGGCGGCAGCAATGTTGCGGCGGCAATATGCAACGCACTTTTGTATATGTTCGGCGGAAGATAAAAAATGCCCGTATTTCTTGGCTGAAAATACGGGCATTTTTTTATATTATCTCAAAATCATATCCGCCGTGCAGAGGAATATTTTCTGAATCAATGCGTTCGACCGAACCCCATCTGAGGTTTTCGAGTGAGTTTATCAAATAGTCTATGTGCCCTCGGCTTCCATTTCAACCGAGCCGTCGTCAAGGTTTTTGACCCAGCCCGAAATGCCGTAGTTTCGTGCCGTGCAGCAGGCTGTATAACGAAATCCTACACCTTGCACGTTCCCGTAAAAAATATAATGCCTGCGTATTTTATCCAATGTCTTTCACCCCGTTCGGAATTTATCTTTGCAATTTATTTATCGGTCAAAAGTTCGGAAACTTTAGAAAAAACAGCTTTGTCGCTGTTATTTTCAGAAAAATAATATATTTTTAAATGTTGACAAAAATGTCATAATTGTTTTTTGTGAAAAAAGGGCAGTAAGCTTTATGTCGGACAGAAGCTTGAAATGATAGAAAAGCTTCCGCAGTATTATATTGACAGTGCCAAAGTATTATCCGTCGGAGATGTATCCGAAGCTGTCACGGACGCCTTGAATGGATTTTTGACCGTGCTTTTTGCATTTGTAAAAAAACGCTTGATTTTTTTTCGGAAATATGATAGTATAAAATAGCAGACAAAGTTCTGTTTATTTTGTGTTTGTTAGTTAGCTAAAGCTAACTTAATGTGGCTTTTTATAATTTTTGTATGAGGAAGGAATAAAAAATGGGTGAAAAAGTAACACTTTCGGGCGTCCCCGAAACGATGCTGCAAACGATCTATGCAAGAGCAAAGGAAACAAAAACGCGCGGTGCAATCTCGGATAAAAAGGCGGTCGAAATAGTCGAAAAGCTCAACTATGACTTCTCGCTCGCTGATAAGGATAAGGCAATGCATGACGGAGTTATCGCACGAACGATAGTCCTTGACAGGCTTGCGAAAAAATACCTCGCCAAGTTTAAGAACGCTGTTGTCGTAAATATTGCCTGCGGTCTGGATACACGCTGTTACCGAATGAAAAACTTTTCGCACTGGTATAACCTCGACCTGCCCGAAACCATCGAAGTGCGAAGCAAGATACTTGCCCCGACCGAAAAGATAACGCAGATACCAATGTCCGCAATGGACGACTGGGGCGGAGCGATAGCCGAAAGAGACGTTCCCGCGCTCGTTATCATCGAGGGTCTGACGATGTATCTTTCCGAGAGCGATGTGAAGCAGATCTTTGCAGTTATAGAAAAACGCTTTGAACACGCCGTTGTACTTGTCGAAACGATGAATCCAATGGTCGCAAAACGAATAAAGGAAAAATCCATCGAGGGCAGCAAGGCGAAGTTCACCTGGGGCGTGAAAAACGGCGAAGAGCTTGACAAAATAATCCCGGTCTTCCGCTATGTTGAGGAGCATAGCCTTTGCGAGGGAATGGCTGTGTTTGCGCCGATATATAAAGTCCTCGGCAAAATAAAATTCGTAAGCAATATCTCCAACAAGATAATCGTTATGGAGAAATAATAAATGCCGGACAAACGGTCAGATATCGTTTGCCCGGCAATTTTTATGCCTTGCTGCGCAATTTGCAGTAGTTTTCATACTCAAAATCAAGTTCCTCAGCGGTGCGCTTGATGTGCCGCATCATTTCCCTTATGCGAACGCTGTCCTCGGGATGTTTGAGCAGAGATTGCTTGTAGCGGATATTGAAAAATCCCGATCTGTAGATGTTTTCGGGCGAAATTCACAGCTGATAATTCTTCGCGCGAAAATGACGTTCCGCTGCTCAATGAAAGGCAGTTTTCTATCTTTTCCTCCTTGACGAAAACAGTCCTGTCGTCAAGGTCAACGGTCTTTGTTGCAGGATTGTAGCAAGCCATACCTGCCTCACGCTCGGTCAGACCGAGCCACAAAAGATATATGTATTTTTCAGCTTCCGCCGAAAGTTTTTTCTGCTCCGCAAGCCTGCAAAGAGCAGAAAAGTCAAGAATTATTTCGTCGTTCATCATGCTGCGTCCTTTCGGGTTTATTTTCCGCCGCGGTATTCACCTGGGGTGATGCCCTCGTATTTTTTGAACTGCGCGGAGAAGTAAGAATTGTCGGGGAAGCCTGCGGCTTTTGCTATATCGGCAATATTTTTTTTGGAGTAAACAAGCATTTCCTTTGCGTGCTGGATACGCACTTTTGTGAGATATTCCATTGGGCGCATCTGGAAATTTTTCTTGAATAATCGGCAAAGGTGCTGCTCTGTGATGCCTGCCGTGTTAGCCATATCTGCAAGCTTTATCGCTCCCGAATAGTTTTCTTCGATAAACTGAAGTACGTCTGCAAGCGCCGCTGTACTTACGGAAGTCAGTTCCGACTGGCGGTTGTCCGCGATCTTTCTGTATTCGATAAGCAGGTCGTAAAGGTTCGCCGAAGCGTAATGATTGCCGTAAATTTTGTCGCTCTTTATTGCGTAATACGCCTTGCGGAGTATGCGGTTCATTCGCTCCGCATCGGCAGCAGGGAAGTAATCGTAATGGTCAAGCCCCCACTTTTCAAGCAGCGGCTCTGCGCCAGAACCCGAAAAGCATACCCAGCTCACTATCCACGCTTTGGACAGCGAATGGTATTTATGGGGAAGATGCGGAGGAATGTAGAAAACAGAATTTTCGGGCAGCTTCACGCTCTCACCGTTCACGGTTATTTCTCCCTCGCCCTCATTCGTGACGAGTATCTGCGGATAATCATAGCCGCCTGTTCGGTCAACGGGATACTGCCAACATTCCGCACCGATGCCGACAATATAAAACGGCAGGTCTTTTTCATCTCCGATTATAGGAAAAACTTGCTTTTGCATTTTATGCACCTCAGCTTAAAATCTACCTTTATGATACCATTTCTATGTTGTTTTGTCAAGAACAAGCACAAAAACAGGGCATGAAAAACACCACTTGATGAAGTGCGTTAAATAATAAAAACCAATAAAAATATAGACAAAAATCATCACATGATCCATATAACGCTGCTGAAAAGGCTGCAAGGTCATGCTTGATTTTTGAATAGTTTTAATTGGATTTTAGTTTAAATCACTATTTTTTAACTATTAAATATCAAAGTGCCGTTCCTCTTTTCGGCACGAAAAATCCGCTCATATCAGCTTTTTCAAGCATCAGCAGATCGATCTTTTTGTCGATCCCACCTGCATAACCCGTAAGACTTCCGTCCGATCCGACAACACGGTGGCAGGGAATGATTATCGATATCTCATTGTGTCCGACAGCACCTCCTACCGCCTGCGCAGACATTTTTTCCGTGCCTTTTTTCTTCGCAAGCTCACGGGCGATATCGCCGTAAGTAATGGTTTTTCCGTAAGGTATCTTCAAAAGTATATCCCATACTTCGCGCCGAAAATCCGTACCGATAGGGTGAAGCGGCGGCGTGAAATCCGGTTCGTTTCCGCCAAAATATATATCGAGCCATTCTTTAGCCTGCACTAAAGCAGATGTTGTTCCCTTGGCATATTCTTTCGGAAGATCGGCGGCAAAATATTTCTGCCCGTAAAACCATAGCCCGATCAGACCGACTTCATCGGCTGCAAGAAGTATCTTACCGAGCGGAGAAACATGATCTGTCGTGCAAATCATTTTTACCTCTTTTTAAAAGTATAATCGCACATACTTCCACCGCGTCCGATCTGCTCGGTGTAAATAAACTCCGCACGCGGAAGAGTGCTGTACATAAGATCATCGACCTCGCAAAAGACCGCTGTCATTTCAGGCATGCCGTACTTCGTAAAAAGCTGCTGATAAATGCACTTGTGCGTTATCATCGTGAAGCGGTCGCTCGGGCATTTCGGGAACTCCACGTCCCAGCCGAAGCCGAGCGTGTGAGCAAATTTTATCGGCATCGTCTGCTTTAAAAGCTTCACGAACCAGCCGTGGCTCGCAAGCTTTTCCATCGAAGCCTTTGTCGGCTCAAGAAACTTGTACATCTCATCGGCAACGGCTTTTTCGGCTTCGCTGCGTGTTTTGCCGCTTTCTTCAAGCACAAGGACCATTGCCAGAGCAGTCAAAAGATTGCACAAATGCCCGTAATTATTATCATCTGTATAGTCGGAGTTTTCGGCAATAAGTTCAGACATTTTCCCGCACAGACGAAGCTTGTTACGCTCGCTCCATTCGCCGTAAAAGTCCCTGAATCTGCTCTGCATTATCATCTTTTCGGAAATATATTTTTTCATAACGATCGTCCTTTAACAAAATTATTGTGAAATGCTGATAACATTATATCACATTGATTTCCTTAAAACAACATTTGTAAGTTTGGACGAACAATTTTTAAATTCCGAGTTATAACTTTTTAGCAATTAATTCAACGCTGTCAAAGCTGACAGGAATATCCTTTCCATATCCTTCGGGAGGTATTCCCGAAAAATCCGGTGGCGTAATACCAAGCATTGTGTATACACCAAGCATATCATTCATTATCGGCATTCTGTCACCATCAAAAAATTCACCCGATGTTTCGTCTGTTAATGAAAGCGTATCGTAAATCACTCTGAGCAGACATATATCAGTGTTTATAAACAAATCGTAGTATTCCTTGTATTTTCCTACAGAATATTGATTTTTATCAGGACGGTTGTATCGATAATGATTTTTTACATATTCACAAGTCTTGAAATTTAAGCAAAATCTGTATTCCGTATACAGCCAGTTAGCTTTGTCGCAAACATCGCATGGATAAAAATTTTTTCCGCTTTTATCAGGCATACATACAGGTACAAGAATTTCTCCCGGACACAAATCAGATGTGTTCCAATATTGCAAATACCGTCCTTTAGTATTCAGACGAAAATCTATCAGTGTATAATCCGACAAGCTTATTAAATAATTACGCCATTTGCTATAATTATAATTAAAATAATCAATTAAGTTAATAATTATTTTTAAACCATAACAAAACATACCTTTAATATTTAATCTTGAAATATCGCTTCCCATTATAATCCCACCTTGCATTATTTTGAGCATATTATATCATACTTTTCTCCGAAAATCAACAAAAAACACGGTAAATTTAGCCAGTGCTAACTTTTTCCTTGACAGAGCAAAATCTTTATGTTATAATTCAATTAGGTGTGAAGAACACCTTTTATACTAATTTTTAAACTGAAAGTGTACAAAAAATCAAGAAAAAGCTCGCATATATGGGCTTTGCGCAGATTTTTTGTCTACACTTTGATTAAAAATTAGTATTAAAATCTATATTAGTTAGTTTTGCCTAACCTGAATAAGATTGCGAATTTCGTCTGTGTCTTATTTTTTTGATATGAGGTTAGCAAAGGCTAACGAGAGGAGATAAAATGATAGATAAAGAGCTTCTGCGGCTGTTGGGCGGCAGCAGAAAATACATTTTCTATACGGTCGGCGCAATGGTGATAGGTCTGATCGCGAATCTTTCGATAACCGTAAGCATCTGCTATGCGATAAAGCTGCTTTCACAAAGCGCAGAACCGGGCGCATACATAATTCCTGCGGTCTGTGCAGTTGTCGGCGTTGCCGTCCGCTATGCCGCAAGCAGGATCACGGGAAATCTGAAAGACTTGCTTGGCAGAAAAGCGAAGAAAGACCTGCGCGAAAAAACATACGATAAAATAGTCCGCCTTGGAGTGAGAAGCACGGACGGAATGAGCATCGCAGGACTTACTCAGGTCGCAATGGAGGGCATCGAACAGCTCGACCTCTACTATTCTTCGTATATCCCACAGTTTTTCTATGCGATGCTCGCACCGATAATACTGTTTTTTGTCACGGTCGGAATCGACTGGAGAGTTGCGGTCGTACTGCTTTGCTGCGTTCCGCTAATACCTGTTTCGATAGTCGCAGTTTCAAAATATGCAAAGAAAATTTTCGCTAAATACTGGGGAAAGTACACCTCGATGGGCGATAGCTTCCTTGACAGCGTTCAGGGTTTGCGCGAATTAAAAATTTTCCGCGCAGATGCCGCACAGCATGTAAAAATGAACGAAAATGCCGAGGAGTTCCGCAAGATAACGATGAAAGTCCTTGTTATGCAGCTCGCAAGCACGACTATAATGGACATTGTTGCTTACGGCGGCGCAGGCCTGGGCATCGCGTTTGCGGTTACGGGCGTTGCGAACAGAGGACTTTCGCCCATTTCGGCACTTTTTCTCATACTCGTTGCGGTGGATTTCTTCCTGCCGCTCCGTGCGTTCGGCTCGGCTTTCCACGTTGCAATGAACGGCGCAAGCGCAGGCAAAAAAATACTCTCACTCCTGGCACAGCCTGACCCTGTTTGGGGCGTAGAAAAGCTTTCCGACACCGAATTGAAGCTGGAAAATGTCACATTCAGCTATGACGGTGAGCGCGATGTGCTGAAAAACGTCACGATGACTTTTCCCGAAAAGGGAATGACCTCGATAGTCGGCGAAAGCGGCTGCGGAAAATCAACGGCGGTCGGATTGCTTTACGGCGCGCTCCGTCCGAAGTCGGGCAAGGTCACAGCAGGCGGAAAGCCGCTTGAAAGCATTTCGCGTGAGGAATATTACTCAAAGCTTGCGGTCGTCAGCTACAATACATATATCTTCAATACGACCGTCCGTGAGAATTTCAGGCTTGCAAAAGAAAATGTCACCGATGATGAGATTTTCGACGCACTCGAAAAAGTGAACCTTGCCGATTTTATCCGTGAGAACGGCGGACTTGACAAGGAGATAACCGAGGACGGCGCAAATATTTCGGGCGGTCAGAAACAAAGGCTTGCGCTTGCCGTAAACCTTGTTGCGGACAAGTCCGTCTATATATTTGACGAAGCAACGAGCAACATCGATATTGAGAGTGAAGCTGTTATTATGCATAATATCAAAACGCTTTCCGAGAAGAAAAGCGCTTATGAAAGTTGCTTACGCAGGCGAAGCGCAGATGATAGTTGACGATGCTCTCAACAGAATGTATGAAATTCTCGAAACAGAGCCGCTTTCCGAATCGAAAAAGAACGAAAAGCCGCAGGATTCCTCTATCACTCTCGACAATGTTATCTTTGCATACGAAAATTCCGAGGTCAATGCCATTGACGGCATAAACCTCTCGGTAAAAGCAGGCGAGCATATCGCTCTTGTAGGTCCCTCGGGCGGCGGCAAAACGACACTCGCTTCGCTTATCGCACGTTTCTGGGACGTAAAGAGGGGTGCTGTCAAGATCGGCGGCACAGATGTCCGCAATATCCCCTCGGACGAGCTTATGAATTATGTTTCTTACGTTTTCCAGGACAGCAAGCTGCTTAAAATGAGCATTATGGATAATATCCGCATGGGCAGACCCGATGCCACCGATGAAGAGGTAATGCAGGCTCTGCGTGACGCTCAGTGTATGGATATCATCGAAAAATTCCCCGACGGCGTTAATACTATGATAGGTTCAAAGGGTATTTACGTTTCGGGCGGTGAGTGTCAGCGTCTTTCCATCGCAAGAGCATTCCTTAAAAATGCCCCCGTGCTTATCCTTGACGAAGCGACCGCTTTCGCAGACCCCGATAATGAACGCCTTGTTCAGCAGGCTTTTGAAAAGCTTTCTAAGGATAAGACAGTTATAATGATCGCCCACAGATTATCGACCGTTACTAACGCAGACTGCATCTACGTTCTCGCTGACGGAAAGATCGCAGAGAGCGGCAAGCACAGCGAACTTGTTGCCAATAACGGTATCTACAGCCGTATGTGGAACGAATACAACAAATCCGTCAACCGGCAGGTTGGAAAGGCAGGCGTGTAAAATATGAAACTCACAGAAAAACTAAAACATAAATATGCGCTTTCCGATAAGGGCGCAAAGGGTATGATAAAGGCTTTCGTCGCTGTTACATTGGCTGACCTTGTGCTTATGCTCCCTGTCGGACTCCTCTATATGCTCTCGTCCTATCTCCTTGACGGCGACTTACCGAGGGAAAAATTCAGCTTCTTTATTATCGCAATAATTGCAGTTCTTGCACTTATCGCATTGACCGCTGTATTCCAGTACAGATCAACATTTCTTTCGACCTATATCGAAAGCGGCGTAAGACGAAGAACTCTTGCCGAAAAACTTAGAAAAATACCGCTCTCATTCTTCGGCAAAAAAGATCTTGCCGATCTTACGAATACGATAATGGGTGACTGCTCACTTATCGAAACAGGCTCTTCACACTGGATACCTGAGCTTGTCGGTTCAATTATTTCCGCAGCTATCGTTGTTATAAGCCTTTTCTTCTTCGATTGGAGAATGGCTCTTGCCGCAGTATGGGTAATGCCGGTTGCGTTCATCATCGTTATCAGCTCAAGAAAGGTAATGTCAAAGGTACATGATAAAACTTTGAAGTACCGTGTTGAATGTCTTGACGGTATTCAGGAGGGACTTGAAACTCTCCGTGACCTTCGTTCCTACAATATGACCGATACCTATATGGAGGGACTTGGCAAGAAGATAAAAGCCGTTGAAAATCATGCAATTGTCGCAGAATTCTCCAACGCCGCTTTTGTATGCTCCGCACAGATGATACTTAAACTCGGTATAGGCACAGTTGCAGTTGTCGGCAGCTCGCTCCTTATCAAGGGCGAAATAAGCGTACTTACATTCTTTATGTTCCTCCTCGTTGTAACAAGAATGTACGAACCGTTCCAGATCGCGCTCCAGAACGTTTCCGCAATAATCAGCCTCGATGCGAACTGCAGACGTATGGACGAGATACTTTCCCACGAAGAACAGACGGGCAGCGAAACACTCGACAACAAAGGCTATGATATCAAATTCGACCACGTTGCTTTCTCCTATAAAGATGGTGAGCAGGTACTTTCAGATGTAAGCTTTACCGCAAAGCAGGGCGAAGTTACCGCTCTCATAGGTCCGTCGGGCGGCGGCAAGACCACCGTTTCAAGACTCGCCGCAAGATTCTGGGACAACGACAAGGGAACTATCACGGTCGGCGGAATGAACGTGTCGAAGATAGATCCCGAAAAGCTCCTTTCGCTCTATTCTATCGTTTTCCAGGACGTAACGCTCTTTAACAATACCGTTATGGAAAATATCCGTATCGGCAAAAAGGACGCTACCGATGAGGAAGTAATGACTGCCGCAAAGCTTGCCCACTGCGAAGATTTCGTTGAGAAAATGCCGGAAAAGTGGAACAGTATGATCGGCGAGAACGGCTCGGAGCTTTCGGGCGGCGAAAGACAGCGTATCTCTATCGCAAGAGCGTTCCTCAAAGACGCGCCTATCATTCTTATGGACGAAGCGACCGCTTCGCTTGACGTTGACAACGAATCACTCATTCAGGAATCCATTTCAAAGCTTATCCGCAACAAGACAGTTCTTATCATCGCTCACAGAATGAGAACCGTTGACGGCGTTGATAAAATAGTTGTCCTCAAGGACGGAAAGGTTGCCGAACAGGGTACGCCCGAAGAACTCAGAAAAGCCAACGGCATCTATAAGCACATGGCTGATATGCAGCTTTCTTCCGACCGGTGGAAATATCAGTAATAATACTCTCCCAAACACAAATATCCGCAGTTTTTATGATGAAGCTGCGGATATTTTTATGCGAAACATAAACTTTCATATCTCGTTTACTATATTAAATTGATATGGCATAGATGTCAATTATACATTTTACATATACATGCAAATGTACTATACTTATTAAAGAACCAAAAAGTCAGCACTATGCTTGAATTTGAAAGAGGGAACAAGTTTATGAACAAAGACCTTACCGTCGGAAAGTCATCAACTGTGCTGTGGAAATTCTGTCTGCCGCTGTTCGGCAGTATAATTTTTCAGCAGCTTTACAACATCGCCGACAGCTTCGTTGCAGGAAAATTCGTCAGTGAAAATGCACTCGCCGCGGTCGGAAACAGCTATGAGATAACGCTTATCTTCATCGCATTTGCATTCGGCTGCAATATCGGCTGCTCCGTTGTCGTTTCGGAGCTTTTCGGCGCAGGAAAACACGGCGAGCTGAAAACCGCAGTTTATACAACGCTCATCGCAGGCGGCGTTCTGTGCGCATTGCTTATGGCAGTCGGCGCAATATTCTGCAGCGACCTGCTTCACCTTATAAACACGCCTGAAGAAGTCCTCGCAGACTCGGCACTCTACCTTAAAATATACATTCTCGGTCTGCCGTTCGTGTTCTATTACAACATCGCAACGGGCATCTTCTCCGTACTCGGCGACTCAAAAACCCCGTTTATCTTTCTCGCTTGTTCGTCGGTTTCCAATATCGGCGTTGACATACTTTTCGTAACAGCATTCAAAATGGGTGTTGCAGGCGTTGCATGGGCAACGTTCCTCTGCCAGAGCATAAGCTGCATACTCGCGATGGTAGTCGTTTTCCGCAGACTTATGGGAATAAAGTGCGAGGAAAAGCCGAAAGCTTTTTCGTGGGAGCTTTTTAAAAAGATCGCAATTATCGCCGTTCCAAGTATATTACAGCAAAGCTTCATCTCAATCGGAAACATCATTATCCAGAGCATAATCAACAGCTTCGGTGCGGCCGTAATGGCAGGCTACTCCGCTTCGATAAAGCTCAATAACCTCGTCATAACCTCATTCACAACGCTCGGCAACGGAATATCGAACTTCACCGCCCAGAACCTCGGCGCAGGAAAGCTCCCGAGAGTAAAAGAGGGCTTCAATGCAGGCTTGAAGCTTGTATGGCTGCTCTGCCTGCCGCTTGTCGCAGCGTATCTCTTCGCAGGGAAATACCTCGTCTATATCTTCCTCGACAGCCCCGACGGCCCTGCAATGACAGTCGGCGTTGAGATACTCCGCATACTTTCACCTTTCTACTTCATCGTTTCGGCAAAGCTCACCGCAGACGGTATCCTCAGAGGTGCAGGCATGATGAAAAAGTTTATGGCTGCAACTTTCACCGACCTTATCCTCCGTGTAGTTCTTGCAAAGGTTCTGTCAGGACTGTTCGGAACGGTCGGAATCTGGCTCGCTTGGCCTATCGGCTGGACGGTTTCAATGATAATGTCGATAGCCTTTTACAGAAGCGGCGCTTGGAACAAGAAAATGTCTTCTGAAGCTTTTTGGGAAAAGGAAACAGCAAAACAGCTTGAAGCCGCTGTTAAATAAAATATCAATGAATCGCTCCTCTGTCATATCTTTCGACAGAGGAGCGTTGTTTTTTGATGTAAAATGTTGAAATTGCGAGTAAAAAATGTTATAATGGAATCTATGGATATTACTCTTTTCGGAGGAAAGATGAACAGGATAAAAAATATAGCTCCTGCGGATAAAGTTTCCGCACAGGCAGCAGAAGAGCATTGGAACAGCGTTGCAAAACCGCTCGGCAGCTTGGGGCTGCTCGAAGAAGCCGTGGAGAAAATAGCCGCCGTCCAAGGCACTCCGAACGTTAAAATAAACAGCCGTCAAGCGGTCGTGATGTGTGCCGATAACGGCGTTGTAAAAGAGGGCGTTTCCCAGTCGGACAGCTCCGTGACCGCACTCTGCGCAAAGGAAATAGCCGAGGGCAATTCAAACATAAACGTCCTTGCAAAGCTCTATAATGCAAGCGTTATCGCAGTTGATATAGGCATCGACCGCGATGTTGAAAGCAAAAAACTTCTCAAACGAAAAATTTCTTACGGCACAAAAAATATTGCTGAGGGTGCGGCTATGACGACCGAGCAAGCCGAAAAAGCAATTGCCGTTGGAATGGATATCGTCCGCGACAGCAAAGCGGATATCATCATCACGGGCGAAATGGGAATAGGGAACACCACCACTTCCGCTGCGCTTGCATCTGTATTGCTCGATATTCCGCCAAAGGAAATCACGGGCAGAGGTGCAGGACTGGACAGCGCAGGTCTTGAACGTAAAGTTTCCGCGATAGAACGCGCAATTGCTGTAAACAGACCCGACAAAACCAAGCCTATTGAGCTTCTCGCAAAGCTTGGAGGCTATGATATCGCAGGAATGACGGGGATTTTCCTCGGCGGTGCGGTCTATCGCGTCCCGATCGTCATTGACGGCGTAATATCGGCTGTTGCAGCACTCCTCGCGTGTGAAATTTGCCCGTTTGCGAAAGATTATATGCTTGCAAGCCATGTTTCGGGCGAAAAATCGGGCAAAATGTTGCTTGAAAAGCTCGGTTTGAAGCCGCTTATAACGGCGGAAATGCGCCTTGGCGAGGGAACGGGCGGAATTATGCTCCTGCCGCTCCTTGACGGCGCGCTTGCGGTTTATAACAACGCTCATCGCTTTGACGAAATGGGAATGGAAAGGTATGTGGAACTGAAATGACAGTCCTTGTAACGGGCGGTTCAAAATGCGGAAAATCGCACTTTGCCGAATCTCTTTTCAATGATCTTGAGGGCGAAAAAATCTACATCGCAACGATGCAGCCCTACGGCGAAGAAGCCTTTGCCGCGATAGAACGCCACCGAAAAATGCGCTCGGGAAAAGGCTTTGAAACGATAGAAAAATATACGGATATCGGCAGCGTGGACGTCCCCGAAGGCTGCGGAGTCCTGCTCGAATGTATGGGAAATCTCTGCGCCAATGAAATGTTCTGCGGCGAAGAAATGACCTGTCCTGCCGATAAAATTATCGACGGGATAAAACAGCTCAAAAGCCGTACAAAGCTGCTCGTCATCGTCACGAACGAGGTCGGCAGCGACGGCATTTCCTACGCCGAGGGAACAGCCGAATATATAAGGGAAATGGGAGAGATAAACCGCCGAACAGCGGAATTATCCGACCTTGTGGTCGAGTGCGTGTACGGTATTCCCGTGCGCTGAAAGGAACGATAGAATGACGATATTGAAGTCGCTTGCAAGCGCGTTTTTAATGTATTCACGCATACCGATGCCGCAGGTCGAATGGAAAGAGGAGAACCGACGCTATGCGCTATGCTTCTTTCCGCTCATCGGCGCAGTTTCGGGCGCAATATTCCTGCTTTGGAGATATATCTGCGGTCTGCTCGGCGTAAGTTCGTTTCTCTGCGGAGCGGTTTCGGCACTTACCCCACTGCTCGTCACGGGCGGTATACACCTTGACGGTTTCTGCGATGTGACGGACGCAAAAGCTTCCTGCGCCGACAGAGAAACCAAGCTGAAAATCATGAGCGACCCACACATCGGCTCATTCGCCGTGATGAAAGTCTGCGCATACCTTATCCTGCAAACTGCGCTTCTGTCCGAGATGAAAAGCATCGCTGCGGCTGTCGTTGCTGCTGTCGGTTTCGTGCTTTCAAGGGCATTGAGCGGATTTGCCGCCGTTACATTCAAAGGAGCGAAAAAGGACGGCGCACTGCAAAGCTTCGCCAAGCCTGCGCATAAAAATGTGACCGTTGCCGTACTTGTTATCATTGCGTTTTTTTCCGCTGCGGCAATGCTCGGCGCAGGCCTTGCTGTCGGCGGCTGTGCGATACTCGGCGCAGTCCTGACATTCGTTTATTATAGAGTATCATCGTATAAAAATTTCGGAGGGATAACGGGCGACCTTGCAGGCTGGTTCCTGCAGATATGCGAGATGGCTGTGCTTCTCGGTGCAGTCCTCGGAGAAAAACTGGAGGTGCTGTTATGATAATGATAACGGGAGGAGCGTTCAGCGGCAAAAAAGCTTACGCAAAAACACGCTTCGGTTTCTCGGACGGGGATATTATGAACGGGGAAAATTGTTCATTCGATGCTGTTTTCTCTGCGAAATGCATTGCCGACTATCAGCTTATCGTAAAACGTCTGCTTGAAGAAAAAGCCGATGTTCAGACCTTTACGGAGCGTCTTTGCAAGGAGAATCCCAACGCTGTTGTTATAATAAACGAAATAGGCGCAGGAATAATCCCTCTCGAAAAAAGCGACCGTATCCGGCGCGAAGAAACGGGACGTGCAGGCTGTCTTATCGCACGAAATTCAAGCGAAGTGATACGCCTTGTATGCGGTATCCCGACCATAATAAAAGGGGAGAACAAAGCGTGAAGATCATCTTTATCCGCCACGGCAGGACCGCAGGAAACCTTGAAAAAAGATACATCAGCAGGACGGATGAACCGCTTTGCAAAGAGGGCATCACCGAGCTTGAAAGCATAAAATATCCCGACTGTGACGCTGTTTTTGCAAGTCCGATGAATCGCTGCTTGCAAACCGCAAAGTTTATCTATCCCGAGAAAAATGTCACCGTCTGCAATGACTTCCGCGAGTGCGATTTCGGCGACTTTGAGGGAAAAAATTACCGTGAATTGACGGGAAATGCTGACTATCAGCACTGGATAGACAGCGGAGGAACAGCGGCTTTTCCAAACGGCGAAACACCGTCCGACTTCAAGAAAAGGTGTATTGCGGAATTTGAAAAAGCAGTCGCAGGATCTGACGAAAAAACTGTCCTCGCTCTCGTTGTTCACGGCGGAACGATAATGTCCGTTATGGAAAAATACGTTTATCCAAAGGGCGGCTACTATGATTTTCAAGTGCCGAATGCCCACGGCTTTATTACCGAATTTGACGGTAAAAAAATAATTATTACGGAAAGAATTTAACGAAAATGAAAGGCTTTATCTACTCTCTGCCGATGCTTGTCGGCTTTGTCATCGATATTTTTGTCGGCGACCCATATAATTTTCCGCATCCGATAAGAGCTATCGGAACGCTTATTTCAAAGCTGGAAAAATTCGTCCGCGGCAGGTTTAAAAGCCTGCGGAAAGGAGGAGTCTTTCTTGCGCTGAATGTGCTTGTCGTGTCAACATTTGTGCCGCTTGCGGTGCTTTTTGTGTGCTATAAGATAAACATTTTCCTTGGCTTGGCGGTCGAAAGCGTGATGTGCTGGCAGCTCGTTGCGGCTCGCTGTCTGCAAAAGGAAAGCATGAAGGTCTGCCGTGCGGTAGAGGAAAAAGACATCGAAAAAGCACGCAAAGCCGTATCGATGATAGTCGGCAGAGATACCGATGTTCTGGACGAAACGGGCATCGTCAAGGCGGCTGTCGAAACGGTCGCAGAGAACACTTCTGACGGCGTGACCGCACCGATAATGTATATCGCGCTCGGCGGCGCACCGCTCGGATTTTTCTACAAAGCCGCAAACACAATGGATTCAATGATAGGCTACACGAATAAAAAATACATCGACATCGGACGGTTTGCCGCAAAGCTTGATGATGTGCTGAACTTTATCCCGTCAAGGCTGACTGCACTTGTGATGATACTTTCAGCATATATGCTCGGTGCAGACGGCAAAAACGCCGCCCGGATATGGAAGCGTGACCGCAGAAAACACGCAAGCCCGAACTCGGCGCAAACGGAGTCAGTCTGCGCAGGTGCGCTCGATATCCGACTTGCGGGGGATGCTTATTACTTCGGCGAGCTGCATAAAAAAGAGTTCATCGGTGATGATATCCGCCCTCCCGAAAGCGAGGATATCCGCCGCGCAAACAGACTTATGTACTGTACGTCAGTCATTGTGCTTATAGTCGGTGCGGCACTCAGAGCCGTAATTTTCGGAGGTCTGTCATGATAAAAAATGAACACGGCGGCGACACATTTGACCGTGAGATAATGTACGATTTTTCGGCAAACCTCAATCCGCTCGGTATGCCCGAAAGCGTGAAAAATGCGCTTCGGAAAAGCATATCCGAATGGGAAAAATATCCCGACCCGTTTTGCCGAAGCCTTGTAAAAAAGCTTTCCAAACATGAAAATTTTGCTTACGAAAATATCGTCTGCGGAAACGGTGCGGCTGACCTTATTTTCCGATTAGTTCAAGCCGTAAAACCGAAAAAAGCCGTTGTCTGCGCACCGTCTTTCAGTGAATATTCAAAGGCCCTCACACAGAATGACTGCGAAATTTCAACATATTATCTCTCGGAGAAAAACAATTTCGCACCCGATGAAAATATCCTTGAAATGCTTGATGAAAATGTTATGATGCTAATTTTATGCACCCCGAACAATCCAACGGGACAAACCATAGACGGTGAACTTCTGCGCCGCATCTGCGAAAAATGCAAAGCGAACGATATTGTTTTTCTCTGCGATGAATGTTTTATCGATTTTACGGAAAATGCCGCTCATGCAGAGCAGTTCATGAACCCGAATGTAGTTGTTCTCAAAGCGTTCACGAAAATTTACGCAATGGCTGGACTGCGGCTCGGTTATGCGCTTTTCGGCGATGAAAAGCTTGCCGAAAAAGTCCGGAAAAACGGGCAGTTCTGGAGCGTTTCCGCACCTGCGCAGACGGCAGGTGAAGCGGCTCTTGACGAGAAAATTTATCTTGAAAAAACGCTTGAATTGGTGAAAACCGAACGCGAGTTTTTGACCCAAAAGCTTCAAAATTTCGGTTTCAAAGTTTATCCGTCAGAAGCTAATTTCATTCTTTTTTATACAAAACTTCCGCTTGACGAAATGCTTTTAAAAGAAAAGATACTTATAAGAAATTGTGCGAATTTCAGCGGTCTTATGGACGGATTTTTCCGCATAGCGGTGCGTTCGCACGAAGAAAATTCCGCGTTTGTAAGTGCGATAGAGAGGTGCTTGAATGGCTAAAAAAGCTAAGGCAATAATGATACAGGGAACGATGTCGAACTCGGGAAAAAGCTTCATCGCCGCCGCCCTTTGTCGAATTTTTAAGCAGGACGGTTATTCCGCCGCACCGTTCAAATCGCAGAATATGGCACTTAATTCATACATAACCTCGGACGGATTCGAAATGGGCAGAGCGCAGGCAATGCAGGCGGAGGCGGCAGGCATCGAACCGTCCGTGCTGATGAATCCGATACTTTTAAAGCCGACGACCGATGTCGGCTCACAGGTGATCGTCAACGGCGAAGTCAGGGGAAATATGAAAGCGGTCGATTATTTCCGCCATAAAAAAGAGCTTATTCCCGATATTATGAAAGCCTATAACGAGCTTGCGGCACAGCACGATATCATCGTTATCGAGGGTGCAGGAAGCCCTGCCGAGATAAATTTAAAGCGTGACGATATCGTAAATATGGGTATGGCGAAGCTTGCGAATGCCCCCGTTCTGCTCACGGGGGATATCGACCGAGGCGGCGTTTTTGCACAGCTTCTCGGTACGCTTATGCTCCTTGAAGAGGACGAGCAGAACATCGTAAAGGGGCTTATCGTCAACAAATTCCGCGGTGACAAAAGCATTTTTTCGGACGGCGTAAAAATGCTTGAAGAGCGCGGAAACAAACCCGTTGTCGGCGTTGTGCCGTACATAAACTGTGATATCGAGGACGAGGACAGCCTTTCGGAAAAGCTTAGAAACGGAGAAAAAAGCTTAGTCAACATTGCCGTTATACGCCTGCCGAGAATATCGAACTTCACCGACTTTGACGTGTTTTCGCAGTATGACGATGTTTCCGTGCGCTATGTCACAAAGCCGCAGGAGCTTTCCGATGCGGATATGATAATCATTCCGGGAACGAAAAGCACCGTTTCCGATATGAAGTGGCTGCGTGAGAGCGGCATCGAGGCCGCCGTGAAAAAATGCGCTTCAAACGGTGTTCCCGTGTTCGGAATATGCGGCGGCTATCAGATGCTCGGCGAAACTGTCACCGATGCTGTCGGCGCGGAGGGCGGCGGTTCGATAAGCGGAATGGGACTTTTGAAGCTTAGAACTGTTTTTTCAAGTGAGAAAACACGCAGCCGAACAGATGGCAGATTTGCCGATGTCAGCGGAGCTTTCTCCGGGCTTTCGGGAGCAAATTTCTACGGTTATGAAATTCACAACGGCAAAACCGTTTCCGGGGAAATGCCGCTCCTATCCTGCGAAAACACTGACCACGGCGCACAGAACGGCAGCGTTTACGGCTGTTATATCCACGGTGTTTTCGACAGCGCAGAGGTTTCCGAGCGCATCGTGAAGACCCTGTTTGAGCGCAGGGGTCTGACCTACGGCGGCGGAAAGACCGACCGCAAAGCCTACAAGGAAATGCAGTTCGATATCCTCGCCAAAAACGTCCGTGAAAATATCGATATGGAACTCATCTACAAAATTTTAGAGCAGGGAATTTGATTTATAAATTTCAAAATTACGCATTACGCATTGAAAAAAGGGTGTTTTTATGGAAATAAGAGTTCTCCGCTACTTTTTGACCGTCGCAAGGGAAGAAAATATAACCAAAGCCGCTGAAAAGCTTCATATCACTCAGCCGACCCTTTCACGTCAGCTCCATCAGCTTGAAGAAGAGCTTGGCAAACAGCTTTTCAAACGCGGAAATCACGATATAAAGCTCACAACGGACGGTATGCTCCTGCGCAAACGTGCAGAAGAAATTATCGACCTCGTTGAAAAGACCGAAACGGAAATGAACTCATCGAATGACGAACTGACGGGCGATATCTATATCGGCGCAGGCGAAACGGACGCTTTCCACCTCGTTGCAGATATCGTCAAAAAGATACAGAATGAGCATCCGCAGGTCACATTCCACAATATAAGCTGTGACTCGATCGATGTTATCGATAAGCTGAATAAGGGACTTATCGACTTCGGCATACTTTTTGAGCCTGCCGATTATACCGCCTTTGAGTATATAAAATTTCCCGTTCACGACACTTGGGGAGTGCTTATGCGAAAGGACAGCGACCTTGCGGCAGGGGAGTACGTCACGACAGAAATGCTCGCCGACCGTCCGCTCATAATTTCAAGGCAGTTTATGAACAGCATTGATCTTTCGCAGTGGCTCGGTATCCCAAAGGAAAAGATCATCGTTTCGGCGACAACGAACCTCATTTTCAACGGCTCAAAACTTGTCGAAGAGGGTATCGGCAGTGCGGTAACGCTTGATAAGCTCATAAACTGCTCGGGCGACAGCAAGCTTTGTTTCCGACAGTTTTATCCGCCGAAATATGCACAGATGTACCTCGTCTGGAAGAAATATCAGGTCTTTTCAAAGGAAGCGGAGAGGTTCCTGAACGATTTCCGCAGCTTGGTGAAATAAAAATTTATACAATTGCCCTATCTTTTTGAAGAAATATATGATATAATTAAAAATTGTCAGTTTAAAAATTATTTTGGGGGAAAATCAAACTATGGTACTTATGCTCCTTGTAGTCCTGTGCTACACGATCACATCGCTCAACGATAAATACGCCGTCACAAAAGCAGGAATGAACGGAAGCCAGATGACATTCATCATGGCAGCGGCAACAGCGTTTTTCATGTTATTCACACTGCCGTTTTCGGACAGAACTTTTCAGCTCACGCCGCTCTCGTTCGTGTTTATACTTTTGCTTTTCATATCAAAGCTTCTCGAATTTCAGATGTCGGCGAAGATCCTTGTCGATATGTCAGCCTTTGAGCTTAAAGCTTGGCTCGGAATAGTAGTATTTATGTCGTATTTCACCGATATCGCACTCGGAAAAGCTGCTTTCTCCGCACTGAAAATAATCTGCATCGCGGTAACGGTCGCAGGGCTTATCCTTATCGCAAAATCAGGCAAAAAGACAATGAACTACGGAAAAATAGTCATTCCGCTCATACTCTATCTGCTCTCGCGCTACGGCTACGGAATTGCCGTAACATGGATAAATAAAGAAGGCTGCATCTCGCCCGATATGGCACTTTTTGCAGCACTTATCCTGCTTGCGATAGTCCTTTTCCCGAAAGCAGGCATCGTTTCGCTCGTGAAAAATAAGCCGAAGGAAACTGCGATAGTCGCACTTGCAAAAATACCGAACGCACTCGGACTTATGCTTGAAAACGCAGTTATAGCCGTGAGCCTTACGAACGACGCATTCATTCCGCCGATGATACTTATCGCAATACTTGTGATAGATATGTTCAAAAAAACGACTCGCCCGACAGGCTTGAACCTCGCAGGAAGCATAGTCTGCGCCGTAGGGATCCTCGGCTTCCAACTGGCGGCGCTGGTTTAATAAAATTCGGAATTATGAATTCGGAATTCGGAATTATTTTAGGAAAAAGCTGATTAAAGCGAAGCGTTCGTTTTGCCATTTTGAGAAATGTACGAGTTTACGTCTTTGAGGACATTTTGAAAAATGGCAAAAACGTATTAATCAGCGTTTCCTTAGCTTCGTGAATTCGCGTTAAAACCGCGTCAGTAATTTTCTAAACAAAACCTGTTTTCAAAGAACAATTGATCCATTGAAAACAGGTTTTGTTTATTAGAAAATGCTCTGCGGCAGAGGACGGCAACCCGCCCCCTTAAAATTTAAAAAATTTTACGCAGTAAAAATAATTCCGAATTCCGAATTTCGCATTCCGAATTAAATCAATAGGTGTTTCCGCCGTAGGAGATCGAATCTATCTTCCAGTAACCATTGTCCCTTACGATCTTGACTTCCATTTCGGTTTCAGCACCGTAATCATCAAACTTGGTGGTAATGGTGTAATTGTCATCAGCGGAATCCTTTAATTCAACAACGGGGTAATAGTCTTCCTCTATCCAGTTGAAGCCGCAGCCCTTGGCTGTAACATAACCGTAAAGCTCACCGTCGATATTAGTGTAGTAAGGCTCGTCACCGCCGAGAATTCCCGAGTAACGGCTGTTGATAAGATTGTCGGTGAGGTTCATGTGCATGTAACCGTCAAGATCGGAGGTGTTTGCGAATTCCGACAGTACCTTTGCAAACTGTCTGCCGTCAACATCAGCGGTCTTTTCTTCGTCCTTGGTGATATTTCCGCCGCCGATCTGATCGATGTAGTTGAGTGCACCCAAAAGCTCCTTAGCGGTGTAAATGCGGTCTTCCTCTTCGCCGATCTCCTGTTCGCCGTCATCGGAAGAAACATCTGCGGTTTCCTCAGCTTCGGTTTCGGAGGTTTCGGCTTCGGTATGTTCGCCCTCAGATGCAGTTGTTTCTGCCTCGGCAACGGAAGAAGTTTCTGCTTCGCCTGTGGTTTCGGCAGGTTCATTCTTCACTGATGAGCATGCGGTGAGAATAAGGCATACAGCGCCTATCATTGCAAGTATCTTTTTCATAATGCTCTTCCTTTCCTTGCATCTTTTTGATTGCTTATGTATTATACAACGGTACTTTGGGATTGTCAAGCCAAAAGGCGGTAAATATTATCTGCCCCGATGACCTGATGCAAGCGAAAAAAGATATCAGCAGTGAATATTATGACGGAATGACGTATAAGACAAGTATAAAAGTAAAAGCGCGGTCCGCATATAAACTCGAAATGTGGATCGCGCCTTTTGTTTTATGATTTCCACGGAACTTTATCTTTCGTCAAGAATATCAAAAATTTCGTTCCAAGAGAAAACTCTCACAATATTTTCATGCGAAATATTATTATTGTACGGCGCATCGAAAAGCAGTACCTTTATCCCGTTTTTGGCAAGATAAACCGCAGTGTCGCCTTTGTCCTCTATCATGATATCGGCGGAGATATGCCTGCAAAAATCAAGCTTCTGCGGCGGCGTATCCACTTCGGAGCAGTAGAAAATATCATTGAAGCGAAAGCCGTTTTTGCCGACCCATTTTTGAAACAAATGCCTGCTCAATGCACCGAGTGGCGTTCGCTGTGTGGAAAACTTCCGAGCCGTTATAACGTAAAGCTCATTTTCGCCCGAGCAAAGCTTTCCGCAGACCTCAGCAGCGTTTTCACGGGGCGCAAGGCGACTGCAGTAATCGTAAAAATGCCGCAAACCGAACAGAAATTCACGCCGCTTGCTCTCGCCGAATATCTCCGCAGTCGTATAGCCGTTCGGGTCGGTCGGCGCGTGTCCGAAAAAGCGTTCACTGTAGATAAAATTGAACCCGGACATATCCGTGAGTACGCCGTCAGCGTCCGTTGCTATCACCATTGTGCTTCTCCCTCATTTCCGAAACTGCACGAAACAGCTTTTCCGTAATTTCATCCGAACTTTTGCATTTCGGGTCGATCGGCTCGCCGAATTCTATCGTCAGCAAATATTTTTTCAGCTTTTCAACATCAAAAAGCCGCGGCGAATTTCTGTAAACGGGGAAAATTTTTCCCGAACCGCCGATGTAAACGGGAACTGCCTTTACGCCCGACTTTTTCGAGAGCAAAGCCGCTCCTTTTTTGAATTTTCCGAGCCGTCCCGACCTCGTTCGCGTACCCTCGGGGTGAATGAGCAGAAAACGCTTTTCTCCCGTCAATACTTCAAGCGCACGTTCTAGCGCAGGCGCAAAATCACCCTTTCGCTCGATCGGTATTCCGCCCGTGATACGGAAAACACGCTTCGTAACGGACTTTTCCAGATGCTCCGCCGCAATGAGCGCGCAAACCTCGTCAAGCTTCGCCGTTTTGCCCAGCGCAGTCCATATCCACATACAGTCAAGGTCGCTTTCGTGATTGGGGCAGAGAATGTATTTTTCATTCGGGAGAAGCCGTTCAAGTCCCATCACCTTGAAGCTGTAAAGCGAATGGGAAAGCTTTGCAAACGCCGCAAAAAGTCTGCGGTCGCCCGAGGTTCTCTCCATTGGATAAACGCTGTAGTCCGTGCGCTTTTCCGAGGACTTCTCCATAGCTGCAAGCTTCCTCGCCGTGCGGTGAATGTAGATGTCCTTGGGCGTGAAAGCAAAGCCGTCCTGCATCGCAAGAGCCGTAAGCTCCATTGCAGAAAAGCTGTCACCTCCAAGCTCAAAGAAATCGTCCTCCGCACCGACACGCTCAATGCCGAGGACTTTTGCCGCACAAATGCAAAGCTTGCGTTCCGCATCGTTTTTTGGCGCAGTGTATTCACGTTCGCTCGGCGCAAAGATCACCTCTGGCAGAGCCTTTCTGTCCGTCTTTCCGCTCGCCGTAAGCGGCATTTTTGCAAGGTGCGCAAAGCAGTTCGGTATCATATATGCAGGCAGTCTTTCCGACAAGGATCCGCGAAGCTCTCTCTCATCGGCAAATGTCCCCGTGTAAAAAGCCGCAAGATATTTTTCACCCCTGCCGTCCGTTCTGCATACGACCGCTGCATTCGTTATTCCGCCGAATGAGCAGAGCGCGTTTTCAAT
Organism: uncultured Ruminococcus sp.; assembly: GCA_945868475.1. Lineage (GTDB taxonomy): Bacteria > Bacillota > Clostridia > Oscillospirales > Ruminococcaceae > UMGS363. The sequence continues at coordinate 118,887 of CAMBLM010000001.1, forward strand.
TTCGCCGAGCTCGATGCGAAGTCCGCGAAGCTTTATCTGAAAGTCCTTTCTGCCGAGAAATCCGATGTTCATGTCAGCGCGCATAATTCCCATATCACCCGTGCGGTACATGGTTTCGCCGGGAAAAAACGGGTCGGGGAGAAATTTTTCAGCCGTGAGCTTTTCCTCATCGAGGTAGCCTTTTCCCACACCGCTTCCCGAAATGAATATCTCACCGCCGATGCCGACGGGAACAGGTTTCAAAGCCTCGTCAAGAATGTATATCCTCGTGTTTGCGATAGGCTTTCCGATAGTCATATCCGCTTCATCAGCTTCAGCAAATGTTGACCATACCGTAGTTTCGGCAGGCCCGTAAATGTTGTAAAGCTTCGCATTTGTCAGCTTTTTCAGCTTTGCGCAGAGCGACGGCGGAAACTCCTCGCCGCCGAGAATTATCACTTTCAGCCCGGAAAGATAGTCAAGATAGCTTTCGTCAAAAAGATAGCTCCGCATTTTGGTAGGCGTCGTCTGAATGACCTGCGCTCCGCTCTCCTCAATGAGCCTGCCGAGCGATCTCTGCGAAACTGCCTGCTCATCATCGGCAAGGAAGATCGTTATCCCGTTCAGAAGCGGCAGAATACTTTCCGTCACGAAAATATCGAAAACAATGTCCGTCACCGAAACAATGCTTCGGATACCTTCGCCGAGAATCCCACCGACAACATTAAAACGATTTGCCGAGCAGTAGTTCATAACATTTCTGTGTGATATCAGCGTACCTTTCGGCTTTCCTGTCGAACCCGAGGTGAAGATAACATAGCAGATATCATCGGGCGAAGCCTTCACGGGCGCAGTGTCGGAAATATAGGAATAATCAAAGCTTTCGAGCCGTATTTCCTCGGGAATATCAACATCCGCACCGCAGACCAGCGCAAGCTTTGCACCGACATTTTTCATCATGAAGTTTATTCGCTCGGTCGGATATTCGGGCGAAACGGGCATATACGCACCGCCCGTTTTCATCACAGCAAGCATCGCAATGATAATGTACGGACTTCTAAGCGAAATTATCGGAACGACATCACCGCGCGAAATTCCCTTGTCGCGCAAAAAAGCCGCCAGCGCACCCGACATCTCTTCAAGCCGACCGTATGAAAAGCTTTCGCCCCTGAAAACAAGAGCCGTCCTGTCGGGCGTTTTCGCCGCAAGCTCGGAAAAAGCTTCGTGTACGCATTTATCCGAAGCAAAGTCAATACCCGTTTCATTGAAGCGTTTTATCAGCATATCGGATTCATCATCGGGAAGAACGGAAATCTCACCGATATTTTTGCCCGAAATGACTTGCTTTAAAATATGTATAAAACGCTGCGCAAGCAGTTTGATCTCACCGCTCTGCGGAAAAACAGCCGTGCGGTGATCTATCGTCAGCGTGAACGAGCCAAGACTGTCGCGGTCGTCAATGTGAACTGAAAGCGGCACTTCGAGCCGGCCGTTCCCGAACCATTCCGTCCTCGCAGGAATATCCGTCCGTGAATTCTGAAAGCTGAACGAAGCATCGAAAAGCCGTCCCGAACCGCCCGTTTTTGACTTTATCCCATGAAGAATTTCTCCGAGCGGAACATCTCTGTGACGGAAAATATCCCTATGTCCGTCCGAAATTTTCTTGAAAAGCTCAGCTGTATGATCTCCGATCCCGACCGTCAGCGGAAGTGTTGAAATGAACATTCCTGCTGTGTTTTTCTCCCTTGCACCGCTCCTGCCGAGGACGGGAACACCGATAGTCACCGTGCTTCGATCTCCGTTTATCTTCGACAGATATATCATCAGCGCGGATTCAAAAACCACCGCTTCGGAAACGCCGTTGTCCTTGCAATAGCTTTTCACCGCCGCGGAAATATCGTGCGGCAGCTTTGCCGTGTATCTCTCTGCCGAAGCGTCCGTTTCCTCTCTGCGATAAGTTTTTACGGGAGTCGGCGAAGCTCCGTCAGCGTATTTTTCCACCCAGAAACGCAGGTCGCCACGCTGTTTTTCAAGTGCCTTTTCACTGTTCCTGCGCTCGGCGGCAGATGTGAAGCTTTGCACCTCGGTATCAGCATTTTCACCCCTTGAAAGCTGATCGTAAATTTCATAAACATCGTGTGCAAGAACGCTGTAAGTCCAAGCGTCTGCGATGAGATGGCTCGCGCAAAGCATTATCCCTGTTTTGGCGGGCAGGGCAAATACCGTCATTCGGAACATCTCCCCGTCACCCGAAAAGGGCAGCTTTGCTTGTGACTGACAGTAGGAACGGAGCGCATTTTCGTCCGCAAATTCGGCAAAAGCGATATCCTAACCGCCCTCGGAAGAAACATACTGCACCGTCTTGCCGTTTTCAACGCAAAAACGCAGACGAAGTGCCTCCTGCCGCCTTATCACAAGCCTTGTTGCCCGGAAAAGCAGCTTAGGTTCAAGCTTTTCTTCAAATATGACCGCTCCGCACAGAACGGATATCGCTGTGCCGCTGTAAAAATGCTGCATATCGTCAATATTGCGCTGTGCAGGCGTAAGGTCAAATTTTTCCATTTCACACACCCCAATAGATACAAAATTCACAAATATTATAACACTTTTTTTGCAAAAAAGCAAACTGTTTTTATCCCGTTCATTTTATATATCTTGAAAAATCAAGCCTTGTTTTGTTATAATTATTGTATAAAAATCACAATAAACGAGGTGTCCCAAATGACAGATAAGGAAATGAAAGTCGAACGTTACCGTGAGTAGAACAAGACCGCCGAAAAGGGTCAGATAGTTTTCGCAGGCTCTTCGCTCATGGAAATGTTCCCGATAAATAAGCTCCTCAAAGAGCATAACGATGATACCGTTATCTATAACCGAGGCGTGGGCGGTTTTCTCTCCGATGAACTGCTGAACGTCATCGATGTCTGCATACTTGACCTTGCGCCGTCAAAGCTGTTTATAAACATCGGCACGAATGATCTAAGCTGGTCGAGCATACCGATGAGCGACCTTATGGCAAACTATGACAGAATAATCACCACAGTGGAAAAAAACGTTCCGAACGTGAAAATTTACCTTATGGCGTATTATCCCGTCAACTTTGAAGCCGCTTCGGAGGAGATGAAGGAGTGCCTTAAAATTCGCACGAATGAAAAGATAAACACCGCCAACGCCGAGGTCAAAAAGCTTGCCGAAAAGCACGGTCAGCGTTATATCGACATCAACAAAAACCTCAAAGACGGGCAGGGCAGACTTAAAGCCGAGTTCACGATCGAGGGTATGCACATTAACGAAAACGGCTACCGCGCGATCTATGACGATATTATGAAATATGTAAAGGAGTAAAAGCTATGAAAAAATTTATCTCAATAGTGTGCGCTGTCAGCATCGCATTCTCAATGACCGCCTGCGCTGCGAAAACCGATGTTGCGATCCAATCCGAAGCTGCAACAACAGCTTCTTCGGCAAAAACAGATAAGCTCACGCTCTCAAACCCCGATGCGACCAAGGAGGCAGTCAAGCTTTTCGATTATATCAACAGCATCTACGGTAAAAATATCCTCTCGGGACAGCAGGAATCAACGTGGATGGGCAGCGACCAGTATGAGTTCGACTATATCGAAAAAAATACGGGCAAGCTCCCTGCAATACGCGGACTTGACTATATGAACGACGACTTCGATGGCGTGAACAAGCGTGCAAAGGCTTGGCACGACAAGGGCGGCATCGTCACAATATGCTGGCACTGCGGCAGTGATTTCAGCGGAAGCTGGAACGAGTCGATGAAAACCGAGATAAAGGATTGGGACAAGGCTCTTACCAAAGGCACTCCCGAGTATGAAAAGCTCATAAAGGGTATGGATAAGGGCGCAGAGGCGCTGAAAAAGCTCAAAGATCAGAATATCCCCGTGCTTTGGCGACCCTTCCACGAATTTGACGGCGCATGGTTCTGGTGGGGCAAGGGCGGCTCGGAGAATTTCAAAAAGCTCTGGCAGCTGATGTATGACCGCTATACGAATTACTGGGAGCTTGACAACCTTATCTGGGTACTCGGCTATTCGGGCAACGGAAAGGATTATGACAAGTGGTATCCGGGCGATGAGTATGTCGATATCGCAGGTGCAGATTCCTACAACGACGGTGCAAACGAAAAGCTCTACGAAAACACGGTAAAGGTAGTGGGCGAAAAACGTCCCGTTGCTTTCCACGAATGCGGAAAAATACCGACCGTTGACGAGCTTAAAAAGGCAAACGCAAAATGGGTATGGTTCATGACATGGCACACCGAATACATCACCGACCACAACGACACAAAAACGCTCAAAGATATTTACAACTCGGATTACGTTATTACACTTGATGAACTTTAAATTAAATTCGGAATGCGGAATTCGGAATTATACATTGCTCCGCAATTTTCCCGAATTTCGTAGGGGCAGATTCTATATCCGCCTGTTAGAATACTGCAAAATTAAGGCGTTTCGGTAATAAATCGAGAACCTGTTTTCAAAGAAATTCTCTATGAAAACAGGTTCTTTTTTGCAAAAAATGCACAGCTTTTATATAATTCCGAATTCCGCATTCCGAATTTAATAAATTATCACCACTTTGATCTCGGGCATATTTTCTTCAAGCCATTTCAGCTGACCGTCCGATATCGGCATATCGCAGTAGTTGTCTGCGATAAGATATCTGAGGTTTTTCATTCCCTTTAATATCTTGAAAAAATCGTTGGGTTCTTCCGTTGTCGGGTAAAATTCTATCGCCCTTACACCGTCCATTCCGTACAGAAAATCATAGCTGTCAAGCTTGGTAACATAAAGCTTTTCAACGTTGTCCATTTCCGCAAGTGCAGACGGGTCTTTGATATAACTATAAATTCTCAATTCCTTTATATTTTTGAATTTGGTAAGCGGCTCTGCGCTGTCAATATCCAGGTAAATGTCAAGTGAAGTCAGGTTCGGGAGCTTCAGAAATTCGTCCAGATCTTCCGCAGCGTGCGGATATGCATAAGACTTATATTTATAGTAACTCATACCGCCGATCTCAAAATAATCTTCAGCCTTGTATTCATCATAGGTCATGAGCGGCTTGGACGAGCGTTTTTCTATCGGGTCAAGCTTTATTTGGAATTTTTCCGAGCTGTTCTGCCCCTCCGCAAGCTTGTTGAAGTCAATGATCTCTACCAACTCATATCCGCTCATTGCATCATTGATATACTTGTCAAGATCGCTGAAAGGATCGTCGCTTTCTACCATATAAAAATGACCGTTGAGCGAACCCACTTTAAGCTCGCCGCCGTAATTGGTCAGATTGCCTATCGGTTCATTATCAATACTTTCCCGAAGCGGTTCAAGACGCTGTAAATTGCGATAGAGGCTTTGACAACCCTCGCCTATATCCCAGACGGTATAAAAATCACAGTCGTTATCCTTGTCATAATAATGATAGAGCCTTCCGTCAAACCATGATACAGGGTACCAGCTGTAATATTCGGAAAGATGATATAACCCTGTTCCGTTTATGTCAAAGTCAAAATATTCGGGAACGCCGTCAAAATTTATATCGAGCAGAAATCTTCCGTCATTGTATTCGGGAATTTCGGGAAGAAGCCGCTCCGCAGTTTCCGCAGTCGGTTTATTAAGATAGGTGACATAGTATGACATTATTGACTTTATCGGTTCATACGCTGTAATTTTGCAGTCACCGTCAATGAAACATACTCCGACTTCCTCAATGCTCTGCGGAAGTAAAATTTCGCTGATATCCGTCTTGCTGAAAGCCGCATCACCGATGCTTTTCAGACCCTCGTTAAGCTTTACCTCGGCAAGACCACTGTTTGAGAATGCCGAGCTTCCAATTTTCGTAACGCTTGACGGTATCTCCGTTTTAAGCAGGTTTTCACAGTCCTCAAATGCCCTCTGCCCGATAGTTTTAAGCGTTGACGGGAAGCTGACCGAGCGGAGCTTTTTGTGCGAAAATGCAAACTTGCCGATCTCTTCCGTACCCTCGGGAACAGCGTAATCATCACCGCAGTCAAAAGCAAAAACAAGCGTCTTTCCGTCCGCAGAGAACAGCGCACCATTGCTTGCGATGAAATTTCCACCCTCAGCGACTTCAATATCACCAAGCTCGGGCAAATAAGCCAGTTCAAGCGTATCTATCAGCTCCGCAGTCGAGGGAAGAACGAGCTTTTTCAGATGATATGCGCCTTTGATGCATTTGACCTGCGTCATACCCTCGGGAATTATCAGTTCTTCAACTCTCGAACCGCGGAAAGCATTGTCCGAGACCTTGTAGACCTTCGTTCCGTCAATTTCGGTCGGGATAGTGACAACGGTCTGCCCACCGATATATCCGGTTATGTAAATGCCATACTCGTTGACCGTGTATTTGAATTGCTCGGAAACAGTCTTTTCGTCTGTCACCGATGTTTCGGATAAGGTCTGCACTTCGGACGAAATGTCGGTAACTCCCTCTGCACCGTTTTCCCCATTCGTGCAGGAGCATAATACTAATGTCAAAGCAAATGCCGCCGCGATAAAACGTTTTTCCATAATGTCAACCCCAACTTAACAAATTCGGAATTATGAATTCGGAATTCGGAATTTTTGCACACGTTAGTTTATTCTGAATATGCCGAATTTGAGCCTTTATCAGTATTATAAATAATTTAGGAAAATTTTTCAATAACAAAATGGTTACAAATTATTTCAATTTGAACTTTTTATAAAATAGCATTTTATCGTCAAATTTTAGCTTTTATATAATTCCGAATTCCGCATTCCGCATTCCGAATTAAAAAAACTTTTATAGGGGGTTGCAAATTAAAAAAATATGGTGTATAATATAAGAAACATTTGTTTTGATGAAATTATACGGGAGGAACATTATGGAAGAAAAGAACAGCGTACCGAACGTCCACGCAGGACACAGACAGCGTATGAAGGAAATGTTCCTCAAAAACGGGTTCGAGGGATTCAGTGAGCATCAGATACTTGAAATGGTGCTGTTTTATTCCTGCCCGAGAATCGATACCAACGAAATTGCACATAATCTTATAGACCGCTTCGGCGGCTTATGCGGCGTTTTTGACGCTTCGGTCGATGACCTTGTTGCTGTCGGAGGAATTTCACTCAACTCCGCCGTGCTTATCAAAATGATACCACTCTCAATGAGGGCTTACAATATGTCGCGCATCGAACACAGCGTTTTCGACAATACGGACAAGCTTTGCGAGTTGTTCAAAGGCTGTTTCCCGGGTGATGCAAAGGAGTGCTTCTATGTTGCCGCATTCGATGATGACCTCCACCTCGTACGAAACAGCATCGTCTGCAAGGGAGGACCGTCCTCCGCGCCCGTTGATATGCGCAGACTTGCGGAGATAGTCCTGCGTTCGGGTGCATCGCTCGTTGCGATAGCACACAACCACCCGAAAGGCTCATGTGAGCCGTCCGATACCGATGTGCTGACAACAAGGCGGATAATGTCGTTCCTTTCAACATTCGGAGTGCGCCTGCTCGACCATATCATTGTCGGCAGGGACGGAGCTGTTTCGATGCGAAAGAGCGGAATGCTGCCGAGTATGTAAAAATATCAGCGCATTTCAACGAGTGAATTATTCTTCTTTAAATTATTGTAAGGGACGGATTTCCCGTACAGCAGTCACTGATACCGTTCAAAAAAACGGGACATTGACCCGTCCACTGCGGTAAAATATAGCACTTTGAAATACATTCACATCAAAAGTTCACTATTTATTTACTCGTTGAAAGACCGTGCAAATTTCAACCGTTTTCATTGATGTATTTTTTACGTAATTCATAATGAAAGGAAAACGCTATGGATTTTAAGCTTCATTCCGATTATACACCTGCAGGCGACCAGCCGAAAGCTATCAGTGAGCTTGTCGAGGGCGTGAAAAAAGGATATAAGGAACAAACTCTGCTCGGTGTTACGGGTTCGGGCAAAACTTTCACAATGGCGAATGTCATTGCACAGCTAAACCGTCCTGCACTCGTTTTTGCACATAATAAAACGCTTGCCGCACAGCTTTGCTCCGAGTTCAGAGAGTTCTTTCCCGAAAACGCGGTCGAATACTTCGTTTCCTACTATGATTATTACCAACCGGAGGCATATATACCCTCGACCGACAGCTATATCGAAAAGGACTCCGCAATAAATGACGAGATCGACCGACTCCGACACAGCGCAACATTTGCCCTCGCCGAACGCCGTGATGTTATAATCGTAGCATCGGTTTCCTGCATCTATACCCTCGGTTCGCCTATCGATTACCGTACAATGGTAGTTTCTGTACGTCAGGGCGCACAGATGTCGCGAGAAGAACTGCTTGCAAAGCTCGTTTCGATACAGTATGAGCGAAATGACCTCAGCTTTACCCGAAACAAGTTCCGCGTGAGGGGAGATACCGTTGAAATTTTCCCTGCAGGTGCGACTGATACGGCTATCCGGGTTGAATTTTTCGGGGACGAAGTTGACCGTATCTCCGAGTTCAACCCTCTCACGGGAAATGTCACCTCGACTATCTCGCACGCCGCGATCTATCCTGCTTCGCACTATGTTATCTCGCGCGAAAAGATGAACGGCGCAATAGGGGAGATCGAGCGCGAGCTTGAGGAACGCATCAAGTATTTCAAAGACAACGATAAGCTTATCGAAGCGCAGCGGATCGAGCAGCGCACACGTTATGATATAGAAATGCTCGAGGAGATCGGCTTCTGCAAGGGTATCGAGAACTATTCGCGAATCCTTGCAGGACGTGAGCCGGGCAGCATACCATATACACTGCTCGACCACTTCCCGAAAGACTTCCTGCTTTTCGTGGACGAAAGCCACGTTTCGCTTCCGCAGATACGCTCAATGAGCGCAGGCGACCGTGGACGCAAAACAACACTTGTTGACTACGGTTTCCGACTCCCGTCAGCGTTCGATAACCGTCCGCTCACCTTTGATGAATTTTACGACAAAATAGGTCAGGCGATATTCGTTTCCGCTACCCCTGGACCGTTTGAGCGTGAAAAATCCGAGCAGATAGTTGAACAGGTGATTCGTCCGACGGGACTTGTAGACCCCGAGATCATCGTCAAGCCCGTTCAGGGTCAGATTGAAGACCTCCTGCTTGAAATAAACGAGCGTACAGCAAAGGGCGAGCGAGTTCTTGTCACGACTCTGACGAAGAAAATGGCAGAGGATCTCACGGCTTACCTTGATAAAATGGGCGTAAAAGTCCGCTATATGCATTATGACATCGACACTATCGAGCGAATGGAGATAATCCGTGACCTGCGCCTTGGCGAATTCGACGTCCTCGTCGGAATCAACCTTTTGCGTGAGGGACTTGACATACCCGAGGTTTCGCTCGTTGCGATCCTTGACGCCGATAAGGAAGGCTTCCTGCGTTCGGAAAGCTCGCTTATCCAGACGATAGGCAGAGCCGCACGAAATTCGCACGGTCAGGTAATAATGTACGCCGACAGCGTAACACGTTCAATGGAAAGCGCGATAAACGAAACCGAACGCCGCCGCAAAATTCAGCTCGAATACAACGAAAAGCACGGTATCAAGCCGAAAACTATCATCAAGGACGTTCGCGACGTTATCAAAATTTCGTCCAAGAGCGAAACGGACGGCAAGACTTCAAAGCAGAAACAGAAGCAGATGTCCGCCGCAGAAAAGCAGGCGCTTATCGAAAAGCTCACCGTCGAGATGAAGAACGCCGCAAAGCTGCTTGAATTTGAACACGCCGCTTATCTGCGCGACAGGATAAATGAATTAAAGGGAAAAAAATAATAGGAAGAGGAAAAAGAAAATGCCAACCGACAAAATAATCATCAAAGGCGCAAGGGAGCATAACCTTAAAAATGTCGATCTCGAAATCCCTCGTGACAAGCTTATCGTTATGACGGGACTTTCGGGCAGCGGCAAATCCTCGCTTGCATTCGATACGATATATGCCGACGGACAGCGCCGCTATATGGAAAGCCTTTCGTCCTATGCCCGAATGTTTCTCGGACAGATGGAAAAGCCCGATGTTGACAGCATCGAGGGACTTTCACCCGCAATTTCGATAGACCAGAAAAGCACCTCGAACAACCCACGTTCAACGGTCGGAACTGTCACCGAAATTTACGATTATCTCCGACTTTTGTATGCGCGGATAGGCGTTCCGCACTGCCCCGTCTGCGGCAGGGAGATCAAACAGCAGACCGTTGACCAGATCGCCGATACTATCATGGCTCTCCCCGAGGGAACGAAGCTCCAGATCCTTGCCCCCGTCATAAGAGGACGAAAGGGCGAGCATACAAAGGAGCTTGAACGCGCGAAAAAGTCGGGCTATGTCCGCGTTCGCTGTGACGGCATCATCTACGATCTGAGCGAAGAGATAAAGCTCGAAAAAAACAAGAAGCACAACATTGAGATAGTCGTTGACCGACTTGTCATAAAAGAGGGGATAACCTCGCGCCTTACCGACAGCGTTGAAACCGCCTCGGCTATTTCGGGCGGCATCGTCATCGCAGATGTTATCGGCGGAAAGGAGATGCTCTTTTCGCAGAATTACGCCTGCCCCGAGCATAATATCTCCATTGAAGAGCTTACACCGAGAATGTTCTCGTTCAACAACCCGTTCGGCGCTTGCCCGAAGTGTACGGGTCTTGGCGTTTTCCGCAGGATAGACCCCGACCTCGTTATCCCGAACAAGGAGCTTTCGATAAAGCAGGGCGCAATAAAGGCAATGGGCTGGAACACCCTCAGTGACGATTCTATCGCAATGATGTACTACTCTGCTATCGCCGATGAATATGGCGTTTCGCTCGATACGCCCGTGAAAGACCTGCCGAAAGAGGCAGTCAACGCTTTCCTATACGGCACGGGCGAAAAAAAGCTGAAAATCGTCCGTTCAAGCGTCTACGGCGGCGGAACTTACTATCAGCCGTTCGAGGGCATACTGAACAATCTCCAGCGCCGATATAACGAAACCAATTCCGAGTACAGCCGTTCCGAGATAGAGGACTGTATGAGCGAGGTTCTTTGCCCCGACTGCCACGGCAACAGACTTAAACCCGAAAGCCTTGCCGTAACTGTCGGCGGAAAGAATATTTCCGAGCTTACCGATATGTCCGTAAGTGCCGCAGTTGAATTTTTCTCGAACCTTGAACTCACCGAAACACAGCGGCTCATCGGCGAGCGCATTATTAAGGAGATAAACAGCCGACTTGGCTTCCTGAAAAGCGTCGGACTCGAATATCTAACGCTCTCACGCTCGGCGGCAACGCTCTCGGGCGGCGAAAGCCAGCGTATCAGACTTGCAACGCAGATAGGCTCGTCACTGGTCGGAGTGCTTTATATCCTCGATGAACCGTCCATCGGACTTCATCAGCGTGACAATGACAAGCTTATCGCAACGCTGAAAAGACTTCGTGACTCGGGAAATACCGTTATCGTTGTCGAACATGATGAGGATACGATGCGAAGCGCGGATTACATCGTCGATGTAGGACCTTACGCAGGCGTTCACGGCGGCGAGATAGTCGCAACGGGAACGGTTGAGGACATAGAAAAGTGCGAGCGTTCGATAACGGGGCAGTATCTCAGCGGAAAGCGTTTTATTCCCGTCCCGACCGAGCGCAAAAAGGGAAGCGGAGAGTTCCTGCGAATTTTCGGTGCGGCGGAAAATAACCTTAAACATATCGATGTCGAAGTTCCGCTCGGAATTTTCACCTGCATAACGGGCGTTTCGGGCAGCGGAAAATCCTCGCTCGTCAACGAGATAATCTATAAGCACCTCGCCGCAAAGCTCAACCGTGCAAAGATAAGACCGGGCAAGTTCGACCGAATGGAGGGACTGGAAAACCTCGATAAAGTTATCGCTATCGACCAGTCGCCGATAGGAAGAACACCACGCTCAAACCCTGCAACATATACGGGCGTTTTTAACGATATCCGTGAACTTTTCGCAGGTACGAATGATGCAAAAATGAAAGGCTACGGTCCGGGAAGATTTTCGTTCAACACAAAGGGCGGCCGATGCGAAGCCTGCGAGGGCGATGGCATCATAAAGATAGAGATGCACTTCCTCCCCGACGTTTTCGTGCCTTGCGAGGTCTGCAAGGGAAAGCGTTACAACCGTGAAACGCTCGATGTTTATTATAAGGGCAAAAATATCTATGACGTCCTCGAAATGACAGTCGATGAGGGTGTTGAGTTCTTCGCAAATATCCCGAAGATCGCACGAAAGCTCAAAACCTTGCAGGAAGTCGGACTCGGCTATATCAAAATAGGTCAGTCCTCAACTACACTCTCGGGCGGCGAAGCGCAGAGAGTAAAGCTTGCGACCGAGCTTTCCAAACGTGCAACGGGAAGAACGTTCTATATCCTCGATGAACCGACAACGGGACTTCATACCGCCGATGTCCATAAGCTTATCGAAGTCCTGCAAAGACTTACCGAGGGCGGAAATACCGTCCTTGTCATAGAGCATAACCTCGACGTGATAAAAACAGCCGACTATATCATCGACCTCGGTCCCGAGGGCGGCGTAGGCGGCGGAACGCTTGTAAAATGCGGAACTCCCGAGGAAATTGCCGCTTGCGATAAGTCATACACGGGAAAATATCTGAAAAAATATCTGAAATAAAGAAAAAGGCGCAGTTCGATTTGAATTGCGCCTTTTTATCAAAAGGATAAAGTAAAAAGATTTATGACTGGAATATTCTTTTTTTGCGCCATACGAACGGTTTGAGCTGTTCCCCCTGCGCTTTTTTTATTATTATAATAACATATACAGTAATCTGCGAGTTCTATAAGTCGTGAGTTGCGTTGTTTCATACACCCATCAAAGTAATGCTCAGAGATGAATTCAACATCATCAGCCTCAGAGAGAATTCTTTTATATTCCTTTTTTTGATTTAATGTCCGGTATAATGTTTGTTCTGTACCACAGCAGGGAAGAATAAGGAAAAGCTTGATATATGGATATTTTTCTCGAAGCAGAATAACCGCTTCGGCAGCTAAGGTGTCAAAGCCTATTGCTCCACCTGCGAAAAAGTTTGTTGCTCCTTTTTGTATAAGATCGTCTATTGTACATAATAAGTAATTGGTTATTTTTTTTATATCCCGAATTTCCCTATGTCCTGTAAAGCAAATATTTTTCATAAAAAAGCTCCCTTTGAACTATAATTAACTCTATAGGGTTAATTATAGCACATCTAAATAGTTAAGTCAACGGTGAAGGGGTAAACATTATAGAGTTAATCATATACAATATAAATAAATCTGAATATGGGAGCGAAAAAATGCTTACGCAGGCTATACAAAGACGTATTCGTGAATTATGCGATGAAAGAAATATCACGGTCAATAAATTAGCAACAATTTGCGGCATAACTCAATCAACAATTAATAATATTCTTTCAAGAAGAACCACAAAACCAACTGTGTCAACCATAAAAAAGATATGCGACGGTTTGGATATTACCCTTTCGGAATTTTTTGACACGGATTATTTTGACAGCTTAGAGCAGGAAGTAAAATGATATACAAAAAGGCGCAGGAACTTAAACCTGCGCCTTTACTGTTAGTGTTTAGTATCAGAACGATCCGAGATATTTTTTCTGTTCTTCGGAAAGCGTGTCGATCTCCATTCCCCAGAACTTTATCTTGCGGCGTGCAACTTCGTTGTCGATGTATTTAGGAACATCGATAGTCATTCCGTCTGCGCCGATATTTCCCTTGTTCTTTACAAGATGAAGTGCGGAAAGAGCCTGAATCGCAAAGCTCATATCCATTATCTCGGCAGGGTGGCCGTCACCTGCGGCGAGGTTTACAAGTCTGCCCTCGGCGATAACGTTGATAGTGTTTCCGTTGGAAAGCTTGTAGCCCATAATGTTCTTTCGTGCGACCTTTGACTCAACGGCAATTCTGCGGAGAGCGGCAACATCGACCTCAACGTCAAAATGTCCTGCGTTGCAGCAGATAGCACCGTCTTTCATGAGGTAGAAATGCTCTTCGGTGATAACGTCACGGCAGCCTGTTACGGTGATGAAGAAGTCGCCGACCTTTGCCGCTTCGCTCATTTTCATTACCTTAAAGCCGTCCATTACAGCTTCCATTGCCTTGATAGGGTCAACTTCGGTCACGATCACCTCCGCACCAAGACCCTTTGCGCGCATTGCAACGCCCTTGCCGCACCAGCCGTAGCCTGCAACAACGACATTCTTTCCTGCAACGATAAGGTTAGTCGTGCGGTTGATTCCGTCCCAGACAGACTGACCCGTGCCGTAACGGTTGTCGAAAAGATGCTTGCAGTCAGCGTTGTTTACAAGAACCATCGGGAATTTGAGCTTCTTTGCCTTGTCCATTGCGATAAGACGGATAATGCCCGTTGTGGTTTCTTCGCAGCCTCCGATAACATCGGCAATTTTGTCCTTGTATTCGGTGTGGATAAGGTGAACGAGGTCGCCGCCGTCGTCAATGATGATGTTCGGACCTGCTTCGATAACGCACGAGGTGTGACGGTGGTACTCTTCATCAGTCGCACCGTACCAAGCGAAAACATTAAGTCCGTCGTGAACGAGCGCAGCCGCAACATCGTCCTGAGTGGAGAGCGGATTGCTGCCCGTAACGTACATCTCAGCACCGCCTGCCGCAAGAACTTTGCAAAGGTAAGCTGTCTTTGCTTCAAGATGCACCGAAAGCGCAACTTTCACGCCTGCGAAAGGCTTTGTTTCGGAAAATTCCTTTTCAATGCTGCGCAAAAGCGGCATATTAGCCTTTACCCAGTCAATTTTTATCTCGCCGTCCTGCCAAAGTTCAGGATCTCTGATCTCACTGTTCATATTTTTATTCCTTTCAATGTAAAAATAGGGTGGAAAATCGGGACGGGAAACCCGTGCCACACAGTAATTGACGTAAATTCGCATAATTAAATAATTACGCATTACGCATTAATAATTCCCTTTCATTTTGAAATAGGTGGGAAATCGGGCAGATATGGAATCCGCATAATGAAATTTGGAATTATTTTTATAGCATTATATCGAAATTAAATTAATATAATCTGAACGGGAAACCCGTACCCAACAGCAAATGCCGTAAATTAACAAAATACAATAATTCCGCATTCCGCATTCCGAATTAATCAATAGTTCCCTGCATCTTCGGGCATCTTGTCCGATTGCTGTATTCCGAGAAGAGTGTATTCGTCACCGCGTTTCTGAACGATGTAGTTCACATATTTTTCAGGCTCCGGCGTTTCATCACCCGTGAGCGTCAGCCATGCAGGCGTTGGCGAAACATAGCCGACCGTTATCGTGTAGCTTTCACCGACCCTTGTTATGTCCTCAATGTAAGGGGAGTAGGTGAAGTATTTCGGGTTCGCAGGTATTCGGTAGGACTTTATGTCCTCGTTATAGTAAAACTGTACGTCCGCACCGAGTATCGACTGATGCTTTATCGAAAGTCCCGTTCCGAAAAGCTTTGCCGCGTGTTGTTCAACATCAAGCTCGGGGACGATTATCATATCGAAGTCCGATTCATATTTGCTCTTGTCCTCGTAAAGTATGATGTCCCAGATAGCCGCCGTTATCACGGTGTCGCTGCGAAGCTTTACGCTCTGTCCGAACGGCGCAGGGTCGCATATTACAACAGGGTAGATGAACCGCGCGAATTCGGTCTTTTGCTGAGTGTTGTCGGCGAATGCCTTTACCTTGTCAACGGTGAAGCTCACGGTCGAGATAAGTCCTATCACCGCAAGTATCATCATCAGCGCACCGAGGATAAGATAACCCTTGCGCTTGCCGCCCTTGCCGAGGTCGGGCATCTCAGGCTCAGGTTCAGCCATTGTCAGCTCCGCAAACTCCTCCGACTGCTCATCGAGCGCATCGTCAAACATCTTGCGTATGCTTTCGATAGATTCGTCAAGCTTTTTTTCGGGCTTTTTCTTTTCCGAAGCGGTCGGCTCTTTGGCGGACTTGGGCTCTTTCTGCGCTTTCGGAGCTTTCGCAGACTTTTGCGGACGCGGCTTTTTCTTCTTTTTTCCGTTGGATTTTACATAGCTGTCATAGTCAAAAATGTCCTTGTCTTTGTTATCGTTATTGTTCATAAAACCACCTTGAAATAATTTTGGGCTGTTGTGTTGAGAAACGCAGTTAAGCGCGTATCTGACCGTTTCCTCCGATGAGGAATTTCATTGAGGTAAGCTCGCAAAGCCCCATAGGTCCGCGCGCATGAAGCTTCTGGGTCGAAATTCCTATCTCTGCGCCGAGTCCGAACATTCCGCCGTCGGTGAACGCCGTCGAAACGTTGACATAAACAGCCGCCGCATCGATTTCCTTTTGGAAACGTTCAGCGTTCGCAAGGTCATTCGTCACGATACATTCCGAGTGGTGAGTCGTGTATTTGTCGATGTGTTCGATAGCCTCGGCAAGCGACTTTACCACCTTTACCGAGATGATGTAATCGAGGAATTCCGTAGCATAATCTTCCTCGGCAGCAGGAACGATGCTGTCGCCGAGAATAGCCTTTGTGCGCTCACAGCCGCGGATCTCAACGTGCTTTTCGTCAAGCTTTGCCTTTATCATCGGGAGAAATTCTTCCGCAATATTCTCGTGTACAAGTAAAGATTCAACTGCGTTGCAGACCGAAACACGGCGCGTCTTGCCGTTGTTGACGATGCTTACAGCCATCGGAAGATCGGCAGTTTCATCAACGAAAACGTGACAGTTTCCCGTGCCGGTTTCGATAACGGGAACGGTCGCATTCTGCTTGCAGGCACGGATAAGTCCTGCACCGCCTCTCGGGATAAGCACATCAATGTAGTCTGAGCAGCGCATAAGTTCATTTGAAACCTCGCGCGAAGTGTCCTCAACGAACTGGATAAGATCCTCGGGCAAGCCTACCTTTGCAAGCGCAGACCTCATAATGCTGCAAAGACAGCGGTTCGAGTTGAAAGCTTCCTTTCCGCCGCGGAGAATTACAGCATTGCCCGATTTAAGGCAAAGCACAGCCGCATCGACCGTAACATTCGGCCTTGATTCAAAAATTATAGCAATAGTGCCGAGCGGAACGCGGACTTTTGTGATGCTCATTCCGTTCGGACGAACGCTTCCGCTTATAACTTCACCGATAGGGTCTTCGAGCTTGATAACATCATCAACACCGTCAGCAATACCGTTTATTCTGTCAGCGGTAAGGCGAAGTCTGTCCTGCATCGCCTCGCTCATTCCGTTCTCACGGGCAGCGATAAGGTCAGCTTCGTTCGAGTCGAGGATAACATCGATGCTCTCTCTTAAAGCGGCGGATATTGCGGCGAGTGCAGCGTTCTTTTCGGCAGTGCTTGCCGTTGCGGCAGCTTTTCTGCAAGCCTTTGCGCGGCTGCCGAGTGTTTCAGCGTAATTCATAGCATTTCCTCCTTAGTCATGTACGGTGAAAAGCGTTCCGACCTGCTTTCCGTCAAAAAGATCGTAGAGCTGATCCGGCTTTCTGCCGTTGAGTATAACCATGTCAATGCCGCCGTCCATAGCGATTTTGGCAGCGTTGAGCTTTGTTATCATTCCGCCCGTGCCAAGTCCCGAAACAGCGTCGGTCGCAAGCGCACGGATATCATCGTTTATTTCATGTACAACAGGGATAAGCTTCGCATCGGGGTTCGTGTTCGGGTTGGAATCGTAGAAACCGTCAATGTCCGAAAGAATTATCAGCAGGTCAGCTTTTGCAATGTTAGCTGCATAAGCACCGAGCGAATCATTCTCGCCGATCTCAAGTTCAAGCTCATCGATAGCGACAGTGTCATTTTCGTTGATTATGGGGATAATTCCGCGCGAGAGAAGCTCTTCCATAGTGTTGACGATGTGGTGGCTTCTTGAACCTTCGATGCTGTATTTCGTAAGAAGAAGCTGCGCAACGGTGAGATTGTACTGACCGAAAAGCTTGTCATACATATACATAAGTTCGCACTGCCCGATAGCTGCGCAGGCCTGCTTCAAACGTGTTTCCTTGGGGCGTTCGGTCAAGCCGAGCTTCGAGCGTCCGAGTGCGATAGAACCCGATGAAACGAGCGTCAGCTCTTTGCCGCTGTTCTGAATATCAGCCATTGCTTTTACAAGGTTCTCCATTCGGCGGATGTTGAGCTTTCCCGTGTTGTGTGTGAGCGTGGACGAGCCAAGCTTTATTACCACTCTTTTTTTATCGTTGATGTTAAACATTGTTTTTCTCCTTTAAGTAAATTTCTCCGAGTCTTTTCAGATTTTCGATGCCGTTTTTGTCCCAAGTCAGAGTTATCTTCAGCATACTGCAGGGAAAATCATCACAAACGCCGCAGAACCGAACATTGTGTTCCCGACAGCATTTGCAGAGCGAACATTCGCTGCTCCACATTTTGACGCAAATTCCGCCGTTGCTGTTGCAGCCGACACATTTGCCGCTTTTGTAATGCTCGCAGCCTGTGCAGTCACCGCCGCAAGCCGTTATATTTGTAAAGTCCATATCAATTCACCTTATTTATAGGCTTCCCTGCGATAAACGCCGCCAGATTTTCCGCAACGACTTTCATCAAACGCCTGCGAGTGTCGATAGGCGACCAGGCAACGTGCGGAGTTATCATACATTTGTCCGAACCGAGCAAAGGATCGTCCGCAGCCATTGGCTCCTGTGCAAGCACGTCAAGTCCTGCCGCCGCAATTATCCCATTGTCAAGCGCATAACGAAGATCGGCTTCGTTTACAACTGCACCGCGTGAGGTGTTTATGAGCATCGCCGTCGGCTTGCACTTTTTCAGAAAGTCAATGTCAACAAGTCCGTTCGTTTCGGGAGTGAGAGGGCAGTGCAGAGTGATAAAATCAGCTCGCGAAAGCATTTCATCGAGAGAAACATGTTCAACGCCGTCCTCATTGCGGACAGTACGCGTGTGAACAAGCACTTCCATGCCGAATGCACGGGCAATTCGGGCAACAGCGTGACCTATACTGCCATAGCCGTAAATTCCGAGAACTTTTCCGTCCAGTTCCACAGTCGGATAATCAAAAACCGAGAACGAAGCCGAGCGGACCCAGCCGCCGTCCTTGACAAAGCGGTCATAATCACCCGTCCTGTTGCAGTAGCGGAGAATGTACGCGAAAACCTGCTGCGCCACAGCCATATCGGAGTAAGCAGGAACGTTCGTCACAACTATCCCCAAACGTGAAGCCGCTTCAAGGTCAACATTGTTGTAACCCGTCGCGCAGATGCCGATGTAACGCAGATCCGGGCATTTTTCCATAATTTCAGCCGTAAAAGGAGTTTTGTTGCAAAGCACCGCTTCGGCATCACCGACGTTTTCAACTATCTTGTCAACGGGAGTAAGCGGAAATTCGCAGACTTCGCCCAATTTATAAATATCATCGAAAGGAATATCACCCCGAGAAACGGAAGCCGCCTCGAGCATAACAATTTTCATATATCTTCCCTCTAATCATAATAGATAATTAATTATATCACACTTTGAAGCTTTATTCAAGTAAAATTGTAAAAATTCAAAAAATTCTCACTGTATCTCACTGTATTTCAACGAGTGAATTATTCTTCTTAAAATTATTAATAAATTATTGTAAGGGACGGGTTTACCGTCCCGTTTTTTTGAATAGTATTGGTGACTGCGGGACGGGAAACCCGTCCCCTACAGAGAATTTGCCTAAAATGCAGGTATTGAAACGGGCGAATATGGAATCACGGGCGGATATTGAATCCGCCCCTACGGAAGAGTGGGTTTTGCCGTAATTTTACGAAGAAAAATAATTCCGAATTCCGCATTCCGAATTCCGAATTTAAATAATTACAGCGGTTTGCACAATTTCTCCCGAATTATGCCGAAACAATTCTACTTGTGTTTTCCCGAAAAAAGTAGTAAAATAGAAAAGTCGGCGGCTTTTTGCTGCCAAATTTTTTTGTAAAAACAGAATTAAGGGGTGTTTTTTCTTGAATATCTTCAAAAACTACGGAACAAGGCTCAGAACCGAGTTCAAGGGGTACAACGCAGGCGCGTTTGCAAAGGACGCACTCGCAGGCGTTACCGTCGCAGCGGTCGCTCTTCCGCTCGCACTCGCATTCGGCGTATCATCGGGCGCAACAGCCGCAGCAGGACTTGTTACCGCCATCATCGCAGGCATCGTTATCGGCGCACTTTCGGGCGGCTCGTACCAGATAAGCGGACCGACAGGCGCAATGACAGCTATCCTGCTCTCGCTCGTTGCCAAATATCAGCTTCAGGGCGTTTTCATCGCAAGCCTAATGTCGGGCGTTATCCTGCTGATATGCGGACTTTTAAAGCTCGGCAAGATCGTTTCCTACCTGCCGCTGCCCGTTATCACAGGCTTTACATCGGGCATCGCAATAATCATCGCTTTCGGTCAGATAAACAACTTCACGGGTCTTATCTGCGAGGGCGACTCCACTATCTCAAAGACTGTAAGCTACTTCACCTTGGAGCAGCATTTCAACCTCGCAGCGTTTCTTATTGGCGTTGCAGTGGTCGTTTTCATGGCTTTTTACCCGAAAAAGATAAATCAGTATTTCCCAGGTTCGCTCGCAGCAATTATCCTCGCAACTATCGCAGAGTTCATCTTTAACTTTGACGTTACGCAGGTAGGGGAGATACCCAAGAGCATCTTCCTCCCGGACAGACTTGACGTTTCCGCTATCACTGTCCCACAGCTCGAAGCACTCATCGTTCCCGCAATTTCCATCGCTGCTCTCGGACTTATCGAAAGCCTCCTCTGCGGCGCATCGGCAGGCAGAATGAAGAATGAAAAGCTCGATGCAAATCAGGAGCTTATCGCACAGGGCATCGGCAATATGGTGATCCCGTTCTTCGGCGGCGTTCCTGCAACAGCAGCTATCGCAAGAACCGCGGTCGCTATCAAATCAGGCGGAAAAACAAGACTTACAAGCGTTTTCCACTCAATAGTTCTCCTCGCAGCAATGTTCTTCCTCGCTCCCGTTATCTTGAGAATACCGCTCGCAGCACTCGCAGGCGTACTTATGATGACAGCTTGGAGAATGAACGACTGGAAGGTCATCAAGGGAATCTTCAACCGCAAAATAAAGACACAGATGGCGCAGTTCCTCCTCACAATGATCGCAACAGTTATCTTCGATCTTACTATCGCGATCCTTATCGGCGTACTCTTCTCCGTCGTAATGTTCGTCCTCAAGGTTTCGGATATGCAGATAAGTGTTTCCGAAGTTGACCCCGAAAGACTTCCGAACCACCCCGACCACCTCAAGGATAAAAGAACAGCCGTTGTCTATATGACAGGTCCTCTCTACTTCGGCACATCGAATATCCTCGAAGATAAGCTTTCCGATGTCGCCGACAGAGAAATAATAATCCTCTCGATGCGAGGTGTTCCTTTCGCAGACGCAAGCGGCGTCCAGGCTTTGCAGGAGGTCGTTGAGGAGCTTTCCAAGAAAGACACAATGGTGTTCTTCACAGCAATACAGCCGCCCGTTATGGAAATGATAGACCGCTGCGGTCTGAGCGCAGACGTAGGCAGCGACAAGTTCTTCTGGAGTACAGACAAGGCGATTGACGCTATTCTTACGGAAAACTGACTTGAAATTAATTCGGAATTATGAATTCGGAATTCGGAATTATTGTACTGCGCTAAAATATTAACAAACGCAGTTCATTCTTCAACTTAAAAAGGTGCAAATCGTGAATGCTTGATTTGCAACTTTTATTTATGCTAAACATTTTAAAATATGTATCTTGTAGTCTTTTGCTGTATTTTAACGAAATAAAATAATTCCGAATTCCGCATTCCGAATTAGTTTATGTTATTCCAAATTCTATATGATTTATGCAAATTAGAGCAGAACACGCAAAAAAACTTGACATTTTTTGCAGAAGTGATATACTTTTTATTAGTTAAAGGTTCACCTTAACGAATATTTTGGCGCAACCTTAAAAATTAATCGTTTTGGAGGCAATTTAATATGTCACAGGAATTTATCGTTGAAACATCAGCACGTCACGTTCATGTTACAGAGGAAACTCTCGAAGTTCTCTTCGGCAAGGGTCATACCCTCACAAAGAAAAAAGACCTCTCACAGCCGGGGCAGTACGCTTGCGAAGAACGTGTTGAAGTAGTAGGCCCTAAGAAGTCCCTCGCTAACGTTTCTATCCTCGGACCTTGCAGAAAAGCAGATCAGGTCGAGCTTTCCGCAACAGACGCACGTTCTATCGGCATCGCAGCTCCTATCAGAGAGAGCGGAGATACAGCAGGCTCGGGTGCTTGCAAGCTCGTTGGTCCTTGCGGCGAAGTTGAACTCAAAGAGGGCGTTATCGTTGCTAAAAGACATATCCACCTCACAAAGGCAGACGCAGAAGAACTCGGTGTAAAGGATAAGGACGTTGTTTGGGTAAAGGTCGAAACTCCCGAAAGAAAGGCTATCCTCGGCGACGTAGTATGCAGAGTTTCCGATTCCTACGCAAGAGCAATGCATATCGATACAGACGAAGCAAACGCTATCGGCTCAGTTCCCGGTCTTACAGGCGTTATCGTTAAGCTTTGATTTTGATATAATACATAAATAACAATGACGGTTTGTATGTTTGAAAAGTCTGATTTTGAATATACGAGCCGTCAATTTTATATCTTGGGAAGTGAAATAAAATGAGATCGCGGAAAATAATTACCGCTGTTTTTGCAGCCGCAATGGCCTTGATAATTCCGATAAATGCAGCCGCCGCAGAGATAGACTTTACCCTTCAGCCCGAAACCAAGGCAGTAACAAATCCACATAAAGGCTGGGTGCAGCATGCCTACAGCCCATGGTATTTTGAAAGTCCCGAGGAGGGGGTAAAAAACAACCCTGCATGGGATATCACTTCTGTGGTTTATTCCCGATTTAAGTGGAAAAATATCGAAACGGACGACGGCGTATATGACTGGTCGTCTATAGATGAAATGATATCTCTGTGCGAGGAGAACGGCAAGACCTTTGCTTTCGGAGTTATCCCGTCCGATTCGGGTTCAAATGATGAAAAAGGACTTGTTCCGCAGTTTGTTTATGACAAAGGCTGCAAATATGTTATGGCTAAGACCTCCAGCTTTTACAGCGAATCATCTGTACAGCGGACCCCGGTCTGGGACGACCCCGTGTATCTTGAAGAATTCTATAAATTTTCCGAAGCACTTGCGGAAAAATATGACGGCAACAGGTCGATCGAGTTCATCGATATCCGCGCATTCGGCAACTGGGGCGAATGGCATACCTATGGCCTTGATGGCAGTTCAATGCCGTCGCTGAAGATACAGAAGCAGTGCATTGAAAAATGGTCGAAGCTATTTAAAAAGACCACAGTCGTTTTCAATGCCTCAGATGATTTTCCCGAGCTTAACGATTATGCCGTTTCAAAGGGCGTGACGCTCCGCAGAGATGGGCTTCTCGGCGTTGATAACAGCGCAAAAAGCCTGTTGTCCGCGGCAGGAAAGCTTCCTGCGATCGGCGAAATGTGTTTCGGCTACAGTTACCTTGCGGATAGGGGAGAGTGGTCGGACAGCGAACTCAACAGAACCATAAATGATGGAAAGCTGACCTATCTTGCATTGGGCGGAGGAGTGACCGACGGAACAAGAATGTATAGCGAACACAAAGCCGCCGTGACCGCCGCCGCAAATCGGCTCGGATATAACTTCACGGTCACATCGGCAAAGCTTGATACCTCCGACAAGACCTCAACGCTCACATTCAAGGTAAAAAATACGGGAACTGCGCCTGCATTTTTCCCCCTCACGATGAAGATAGCGTTCACAGATAAAAACGGAAAAGTGCTGAAAACAACAGCCGCGCAGTATGATATCGGTTCAGGCTCGTTTGCTTCGGGCAAAACGCGTACATATAAGTTCAAATTCAAAAATTTGGGCGTTCCGAAAAATGCATATATTTCTCTCGGATTGTTTGAAAATGCCGATGACGAACAGCCGAACGTAAAATTCTGCAACAAAAACACAGCGGAAAATAATTTTCTCGTCCTCGGAAAATACCGAAATAAATAAAAAAAGCCGCAGGGTTCGGCCGATGAAACGAACCCTGCGGCGAATTTTTTAGCTTATTTTGTGAAAAATCTCTGCGAAACAGTGTAGCTTTCCTTTGGTTCAAGCTCAAAGTAACCCGTCTTTTCAAACGGCAGGTCAAGATTAGCCGCATTGACCTGCGCAGTCATAGGCTCGGGGCAGAAGTAACCCTTGAAACCTTCGTGATTCCATACGATCCAGAACTTGTATTCATCATCAACTTCGTAGCAAATGCGCTTGCCGCTTGCCTTGTCCGTCATTACACAGCCGTAGAAATCCTCACCGTCAAGCTTTATCGTGCCTGCGGTGTACATATCATTGCAGATGTCCGTGAGAACAGGGCATTTTGTGCCGTTCACATATTCAAGGTCATAATCTGTGAGCGCAAGCTGTCTGCCATTTGGCAGCCAACGCTTCTTGTTGAACTGAAGCTTCTTTACAGCAGGAACTTGGAGCGTGATGTCCTCCTGCTTTGCACCGTCAACGAACGGAGCGTTGATGGTCGTGTGCGTTGCAATGGAAATTGGCATCATGACCTTGGAGCAGTTTTTAAGCGTAACAGTGTGCGTGAGTCCCTTTGCCGAAAGGTCGATAGTGATCTCAGCCGTGAACTTTACAGGGAAGCAGTTGAAGAAATAATCGCTCTCATCATATTTGTATGTTGTAGTAACGAATGCGTGATTTGCGTCAGCACCCATTTCCTTTACCTTGTGAGCGCGCTTGTGAAGAAAGCCGTGGAGATGATTTTTGAAGCGTGTTTCATTCTCGGGGAGATAATAAACGTTGTCCGAAGTGCGGAGAACACCCCTGTCGTGACGGTTCGGGAGATAAAGCGTAGGGAGTCCCCAGATCTCGGGCGACTGCATAAATTCAGCAATGGTCATATCGTCCGAATAGCGGAAAATTTCCATTCCCTTGTCCTCATCACGGAAACGCATAACGTTTGAACCGAGCGAAGGCATAACGAAAGCATGATAACCGCCGAACCAAAGCTCAACAGCGTCAACACCTTTGAATTTAGTCATTTCAGCACTGCTTTTTGACATTTATATCATTCCTTTATAAAAATATTTTTATTGAACAAGCATATTTTCACTGCAAATATATTGTGAACCGTCGGATCAACTTTCATATTCGCGCACACGGAGCGGTATGCCAATGCTCATCGCAAGCGCCTTTGCACGGCTTATGTCCTCGGGAGGGATAACGTCAACGACCGTGAAAACCACCTGCGGAAGATACGACTTGCAGTCAGCCGCAAACGAAAGCATCGCATCGAAAGCGTCGTCCCATTTAGGACGGGTGACTTCGTTGTATTTTTCCTTGCAGTAGGAGTTGAGCGAAATGGAAACAATGTCCACAGCACCCTGCAAAAGCTTTGCCGTAGGAACACCGTGTATCTTGTCGCCGAGTCCGTTCGTGTTAAGACGAACAGTCACGTCACCGTAATTCGCCTTGACGAATTCGCCGACCGCGATCACCTCGTTCACCCTCTCCATAGGCTCGCCGTAGCCGCAGAAAACAACTTCCTTGTACTTCGACATATCGACCTTTGCAAAAGCCGCCTTTACCTCGTCCAAAGAGGGTTCGTGTTCGAGCCATAAGCTGTCGCTGCCGTAAGCTCCGTCACCGTTGTGACGAATACAGAACGTGCAGTTGCACGGGCATTTGTTTGTAAGATTGATGTAGAGCTTTCCGCCTACATCATAAAGTATAGTCATTCTTTTTTTCATTTTAAAAGCCTTATTTCAATTATTTTTTATCAATTTTGAGCGAAATGTCGAACGCCTTTACCGAGTGTGTGAGCGCACCGACAGATACAATGTCAACACCCGTAGCTGCAACCTCAGCCATGTTGTCGAGCGTAACATTTCCCGAAGCTTCAAGTACAGCCTTGCCGTCTGCAATTTCAACGCACTTCTTCATCTGCTCGCAGGTCATATTGTCGAGCATGATAACATCTGCATTGCAGGAAAGAGCCTCGCGAAGCTCTTCTTCGTTTCGTACCTCAACTTCAATTTTTATCATGTGACCCATCTTGCTGCGGAGTGCCTCAACAGCCTTTGTGATGCTGCCGTAAGCGTCAATGTGATTGTCCTTGAGCATCGCACCGTCAGAGAGATTGTAGCGGTGATTCTTGCCGCCGCCGACAGTTACAGCGTACTTTTCGATTGCACGAAGTCCGGGGAGTGTTTTTCTCGTTTCGGTAACGTGCGCACGGGTACCCTTGCAGCATTCTGCGTATTTCGCAGTTTCGGTAGCGATCCCCGACATGTGCTGCAAAATGTTGAGCGAAGTCCTCTCGGCTTTGAGTATAGCCTTTGTCTTGCCTGTCACAACAGCGATAACATCGCCCTTTTCGACCTTGCCGCCGTCCTTGATGTTGATCTGCACCTGAATGTCCTTGTCAAGCATCTCAAATACACGGACAGCAATGTCGATGCCGCAGAGGATACCGCTTGCCTTTGCAACAAAACGTGCGGTCGAAACATCATCATCGTCAAGAAGATAGTCGGTTGCAGCGTCAACATAGTTGATATCCTCACGCAGCGCACGTTCGATTATCTCATCTGTAATAAACTGTGGTAAATTCATTTTATATAAACTCCTTTTTAGTTATATCCAAGCGTAGGGTCGCCCTCGACCGATACGGGATTATTTTCAACAACGCAGTTCGCCGTCCCCATCATTCGGGAGTACCGTTCTTCCTCCTCCTTGGTTCGGGAAACGCTTGAAGTGGTTTCCTCTGTTTCTTCTGTCAAGGACGTTTCCTCGGAAGCAAGTACGGTCTGTGACTGCTCAGCGTCAGCCGCGTCCGTTCCGCAGGCGGTGAGAAGCAAAGCCGAAAGCATTATAGCCGCCGTAAATTTTTTCATAATTATCCCCTTTAAAATGTCATCAAAGTTCATCAGCTTAAAGTTCGTCAACAACGCTGAAAGCCTTGCAAATGCTGTCCTGAATAAGCAGATCGGCAGCACTGTCCTTCGGCGTAGGCGTCTTGTTTATGAGAACGAGCCTGTTTCCCTTGTAATAGTCGATAAGTCCGCTCGCAGGATATACCGTCAGCGAAGTTCCGCCGATGATAAGCATATCCGCTTCGGAAATAGCCTTTATAGCACCGTTCACCGTCGCCTGATTCAAGCCCTCCTCGTAAAGCACAACATCAGGCTTTACCAGACCGCCGCACTTTAAGCATGGCGGAGGACCATCAACGCTTTTTATGTATTCCGCCGTGTGATTTGCCCCGCATCGCAGACAATAGTTGCGGTGGATAGAGCCGTGAAGCTCATAAACCACCTTGCTGCCTGCCGCATAGTGCAAGCCGTCAATGTTCTGCGTCACAACAGCCGTCAGCTTGCCCATCTGTTCAAGCTTTGCGAGCGCATAGTGCGCAGAATTCGGCTTTGCATCAAGACAAAGCATCTTTTCACGGTAAAATTCGTAAAAATCCGCAAGATGATTCACATAAAACGACCTGCTTAATATCGTTTCGGGCGGATATTTGTATTTTTGGTTGTAAAGACCGTCAACACTGCGGAAATCGGGGATACCGCTCTCGGTAGATACGCCCGCACCGCCGAAGAAAACTATCTTGTCAGCCTCGATTATCCATTGCTTGAACTGTTCCAGTTTTTCGTCCATAGAGTCCTCTTTTCATACTTGAATCGTATAAAGACAGGGGATAATTAATTCGGAATTCGGAATTCGGAATTCCGAATTATTTATCTTTTCCGCATTTATTGTTTAAACTGTATGGGACGGGTTTAAGTCCCGTTTATCTGCAAACTATTTAGTCTGTGGTCGGATATAGAAACCAACCTTACGATGAAAAATTCAGACGCAAACAACACAAAACATTCGCTGTAAAAATTAATTCCGAATTCCGAATTCATAATTCCGAATTAATTTTCTTGTATGTGCAAAACCTGAATCTGATCCCATCGTGTTCGCGTTCGTCCGAACATTCGGCAAGCTTCCATTCGGGCAGCACATCAAGATCGGGGAAGAAAACCTCTGCACCTGCATGAGCATCTATCTTCGTGATAAGCACCTTTTGACAGTAGGGGAGAAGCTGACGGTATATCTCACCGCCGCCGCATACAAAAACTTCGTCCTCACCCTCGGCAAGCCTGACTGCCTCCTCGACGCTGTGAACGACTTCAACACCCTCGGGAGCGAAGTTTTCATCGCGCGATAAAACAATGTTCCGTCTGTCCTTGAATGGCTTTCCGTTCGGCAAAGATTCAAGCGTCTTTCTGCCCATTATGACAGCATGGTGAAGCGTTGTGCTTCGGAAAAATTTCATATCCTCGGGAATGTGAAAAAGCAGGTCACCATTCTTGCCAATGCCGTAATCAGCGTCAGCGGCAACTATCGCAGTAATCATCTTTGCGCCCCCTTATATCGCAACTTCGATCTTGAAGTCACCATCGTGATATCTGTAACCCTCCAGCGAAAAACTGTCGGGCGTGAATTTGTAAAAGTCATCGATGCTCTTGTCAATGACGAATTTCGGAGCATCGTAAGGCTCGTTTTTGATAATTTCCTTTATGATAGGAACGTGCCTGTCGTAAATGTGAGCGTTAGCAATAACGTGAACAAACTCGCCGACTTCCAAGCCGCATACCTGTGCAAACATATGAACAAGCACAGCATATTGGCAAACGTTCCAGTTGTTCGCCGTGAGCATATCCTGCGAACGCTGATTGAGCAGAGCATTGAGCTTTCCGCCCGAAACGTTGAACGTCATGCTGTAAGCACAAGGATAAAGTCCCATTTCCGAAAGATCGTGATGATTGTAAAGATTCGTGATAATGCGCCTGCTTGACGGGTTGTGCTTCAAATCGTAAAGTACACGGTCAACCTGATCGAAATCACCCTCGGGGTAGTGATGCTTCACCCCAAGCTGGTAACCGTAAGCCTTGCCGATAGAACCGTTTTCATCAGCCCAGCTGTCCCAGATGTGTGCATCAAGATCGGCAATGTTGTTCGACTTTTTCTGCCATATCCAAAGCAGTTCCTTGACCGCCGTTTTGAGAAAAGTGCGGCGTAAAGTGATGATAGGGAACTCCTTTGAAAGATCGTAGCGGTTCACAACGCAGAAACGGCTTATCGTGTGCGCAGGAGTGCCGTCTGCCCACTTAGGGCGAACGTCTGTATCCGTGTCCCACGTTCCGTTTTCGAGTATATCCCTGACATTATCAATAAAAGTTTGATCTGCAAAACTCATTTTGTAATAATTCCTTCAATAAAAATACTTATAAATAATTATAACACGCCACAGCATAAAAATCAATAGCAAAGGAAAATTAATTTAATGTGTAATTCGTAATGCGTAATTAGAGCAAAGCTGACATTTATCAGGTGATGCGAAGCAAAATAACCGGTCAAGCTGAACACAGCTTTCGCGATGCTGAAAAAGTGTTATGAATTCAAATAATTAAGCATTTAAAATTAATTTCAAATTATAAAAACGTCTACTACGAAAAATGCCTAAAATACAAGGTTTGTAACGGGCGGATATGGAATCCGCCCCTATGGTTTTAATTACAAACTAACGTAATATAAATAATTACGCATTACGCATTATAAAGTCCTCCACCCAACTTCGTTCCTGCTCATGACCGTAAAAGTCGAACCGTAAAGCGCAGTTGCAATGTACGCGTCAATGCGCCGAATGTCCGATTCCGTCTGCGAAAGAGCATCGAGTACCATGCAAATGTTTTCCGATGTGAGCTTGCGGAAACGCTCCGCCGCAGTTACAGCAGGAACGACTTTGCCCTCAAAAGTTACCCTCCTGCGCATAGCTATCACCTCTGCAATGATGTCCCGAATCTCCTCCAAAGAGCCTGCCGAAAGCGGATACCGTTCTTTCAGCATGTCAAGCTCCAGAACCCCGTCCAAATTCTCTTTTAAATTTGTGCTGTCTGAAATTTCCATCACATCATTCACGCCCGTCTGATTCGGATAGGTCTTGATATCTTCAAGCTGATTATTTTCGTTCTGATTATGATAATTCTTGATAGAAGCCGCTTTGCCGTCAGTCTGAACCTCGCTTTTGCCTGTACTTGAAGCCGCTTTTTCCGCCGACTGAATACCGTCACTCGCAGCATCAAAAGAACTGTCCTCACGCCCCGATATCTCATTCACATATATCAGAGTCGGACGCGCAAGATACTGCTTTTTCTGCTCGATCAGACCTGCCGCTTCAAGTTCCGAGTAAATACGCGCCGCCTTGTCCTTGCCGAAGCCAAGCACCCGACACGCTTCATCTCGTGTGAAAATTATGTAGACCCTGCCGCGCCCGTCACACCAACCGTTCATCTCGGAAAGTTTTGTTCGGTCAAGCATGAGTGCATATAAAAGCTTGCCGTCACTCGATATGCCGCTGTATTTTTCGGAAAAAATACCCTGCGGAAGCTTGTAAAACTGTCCCTCCATTTTATTACCCCTTTTACATTTTTTTCTTAATTTTACTACGCATGAGGACTAACATACAATCACATTTTTATTGTGCAATTTAAACAAGATCATTTATAAATGCCGTTGCGGAAAATCAAACTCCGCAAAAATTACGCAAAAATTACGCATTAAAAAACCGTTGACTTTTTGCGAGAAAAATTGTATAATTAAGCTGATAAAATTACACTATATAAGTAAAGGTGGTCAAAAAATGAACAAAAAAGAGCTTGCCGAGATAAAGAAAAATTTCGGCGAACACAGCGGCTTCTTCACGCTCAACCGTGTGCTTACCGCTTACATAGATACGCAGAAAAACGTCCGCTGTCAGACGAACGAGCTTTATTCCCTCACTCCCGAGGAGATCGGCGCAGTGCTTATGGAGTCGCTCTCAAAGGTGTTCAAAGGCAGCCTCGGCAAAGGTCTGCTCGAGTATCCTTTTCCGCGTGAGCAGTATGACGAGGGCGGTTCGCAGAGGATCTTGTGGGAAGCTGTAAAAACAAAGCTTGCCGATGAAACGGCTTGTGCCGCGCTTCTGGAAAAAATTATAAATAATCTTGCTTATGAGCCTGCATATACTATTATCATCGGACACTGCTCCTACAGCATAATGTCGCGCGACAAGAACGATGACGACCTCGGTACGGCTGCCGACGAGTACAACTTCATCGTCTGCGCAGTCTGTCCTGCCGTTACAAACGACGACGGACTTATGTTTGACGGCGACTCAAACTCTATCTCAAAGAAGTCAAACACCGAACTTGTCATTGCGCGTGAGCCTACAGACGGCTTCTTCTATCCTGTTTTCAGTGACAGGGCACCCGATGTCAACAGCGTTATGTACTTCACCAAAACACCGAGAAAACCTAATGTTTCGTTCGTCAATGACGTCCTCGGCTGCGAATTCCGAATGAGCGCAAACGGCGAAAAGAAAACGTTCCAGCAGGTCATGCACGATGTCTGCGGCGATGAACTCAATTACACCGTTATCACGCAGGTTAACGAAAAGCTGCGCGAGTTCGTTCAGGAAGCCAAAAACGATACCGAGCTTCCCGTTATAGACGGAAACAAGCTTTACAATATCCTCTCCGATTCGGGCGTGAGCGATGAAAAGCTGGAGGGACTGAAAACCATCTTCGAGAACAAGGTCAGCGGCGGCGCACTCACCGCAACGAATCTCGTTGAGCCAAAAACGAAGCTCTCCACACCTGAGATAACCGTCAGCATCAGCAAAGACGCCACCGATAAGGTAAGAACGACCACGATGGACGGCAGACGCTGCCTTATCATCGATCTTGACGATCCCGCAATTGAAATAAACGGCCTTGCAACACGCATAAAAGGCAACTCTATATAAAAAGGAATGATAAATATGGTAACAACAGTAACAGTTGAAAATTTTGAGCAGGAAGTTCTCAAATCGGATAAGCCTGTGCTTGTGGATTTCTGGGCATCATGGTGCGGACCTTGTATGATGATGTCACCGATAGTTGATGAGCTTTCCGAGGAAGAACCGGGCGTAAAATTCTGTAAAGTGAACGTTGACGAGGAAATGCCGCTCGCCGCAAAATTCGGCATCGAAAGTATTCCGTCACTTCTTCTCTTTGAGAACGGCAGATTCAAGGATCAGATCGTCGGCGCAGTTCCGAAATCTCAGCTGAAACAGTTCATCGGGAAGTAAATATTAATGCGTAACGCGTAATTATTCTTGCTCCGCATATTTGTCACGAAAATGCAGAGCATCCGAATTTTCCGTAGGGGACGGGTTCTCCGTCCCGTATTGCAGACGTTATTAAACAAATAAAAACCCTGCTTTCAAAGGATTTTTTTCGTCCTTTGAAAGCAGGGTTTTGTTGTTTAAGAAAATTTTTTTGTATGTCGAAAATCGTTTCTGCGCCATAAATTCACGGAGTATAATAATTACGCATTAACCCAAAATCATGCTGTCATTGATAGTCGAAGCACCGCCGTCTTCTTCAAACTTTTTGAGGAGGTCTTCAACGGTGAGCTTCTTCTTTTCTTCACCGCTTGCTTCAAAAATAATTCTGCCGTTGTTCATCATTACGATCTTGTTTCCGTGAACGATAGCATCGTGCATGTTATGTGTTACCATAAGCGCGGTGAGCTTGTTCTCGGAGATGATCTTGTCCGAAAGTTCAAGAACCTTTGCGGCTGTTTTCGGGTCAAGTGCAGCTGTATGTTCATCAAGCAGAAGAACGTGAGGCTTTTTGAGCGTTGCCATAAGCAGTGTGAGTGCCTGACGCTGACCGCCTGAGAGAAGTCCTACCTTTGAGGTCATTCTGTCTTCGAGTCCGAGGTCGAGCATTTTGAGCAGCTCGTGATATTCTTCGCGCTCCTGTTTTGTGATGCCCCATTTGAGCGAGCGGCTCTGTCCGCGTCTTGCGGCGAGGGCAAGGTTTTCCTGAATTTCCATTGTTGCGGTCGTACCTGTCATAGGGTCCTGGAAAACTCGTCCGAGGTACTTTGCTCTTTTGTGTTCACAAAGTCCCGTTACGTCAACTCCACCGATCTTTATCGAACCCGAATCAACCGGCCAGACGCCTGCAACAGCGTTAAGGGTCGTGGATTTGCCCGAGCCGTTGCCGCCGATAACTGTGCAGAAGTCACCCTCTTCAAGTTTGAGCGTAACGCCGTTGAGTGCTTTTTTTTCATTTATAGTTCCTGCGTTGAATGTCTTTTTAATGCAGTTTATCTCAAGCATTTTCCGAACCGCCTTTCTCATTTACGTTTCCTGCGGATTTTTTAGCAGCCGCACGGAATGAATTCTTTGACGCTCTCTTGATGTAAGGAACAGCGAGGAATACCGCAACGACGATAGCAGAGAAAAGCTTTGTGTTCTGTGTGGAAAGTCCGAGCCAAAGCACGATCTGGATAACAATGAAGTAGATGATAGCACCGATTGCCGTAAAAGCGAGTCTGCCGCTGAAATTGAGGTGCTTGCCGAGGATAAGCTCGCCGAAAACTTCGCCGATGATAACAGCCGCAAGTCCGATAACGATAGCACCGCGTCCCATATTAACGTCGGCATTGCCCTGATACTGTGCAAGAAGTCCGCCTGCAAGTCCGACAAGACCGTTCGAGAGGATAAGCGCGATAACTGTGGATTTTTTCGTGTTGATACCCTGCGCGCGAGCCATATTTGAGTTACAGCCCGTTGCACGGATAGTAAAACCGTACTCCGTTCCGAAGAACCAGTAGAGAACTGCGATAAGGAGCGCAACAACGATAACGCCCTTGAGAATGGTCATCGGGATAAAGCGGAGCGACATAAAAAGTGGGTACTTGTCAACGTTTATAGCCGTGTTTGCCTGACCCATAATATCAAGGTTGATAGAGTAAAGCGCAAGCTGTGTAAGGATACCTGCGAGGATACCCGGAATTCCGAGCAGTGTGTTGAGCAGTCCCGTTACAAGTCCTGCAAGGCAGCCTGCGAGGAATGCGCAAACGATAGCAAGCGGTACAGGAACGCCGTTCACGATAAGAACAACGGCAACCGCGCCGCCTGTTCCAAGGCTTCCGTCAACGGTAAGATCGGCGAAATCGAGGATCTTGTAGGTTATGTAAACGCCTATCGCGAGGATACCCCAGATAAGTCCCTGTGCGACCGAACCCGGAAGTGCGTTTACGAGCGTCATAATGTTCATAGAGCAAATTCCTTTCAAAATTGTTGTAAAGCTTCTGCGAAACCGCTTCGCAAAAACCGTTAAGTTTTAATTAAACTTAATTTGGAAACGGAGCAAGCGTTCCGTTTCCGCATTAAGCTTAACTAAGCTGCTTAACTAAGCTGCTTGATTATCTAAGCTTATTCAGCAATTGCAACATAATCTTCGGGAATTGTGATTCCGAGAGTGTCGCAGATCTCCTTGTTGTATTCCTTGACAACGTTTGGAGCGTAACGAATTTCCATTTCGCCCGGATTCTTGCCTTCGGTGAGAATTTCGTAAGCCATTTCGCCTGTAGCAACGCCGAGGTCATAGTAGCTGATAGAGAGAGTTGCAACGCCGCAGCCCTTGCAGATGCCCTCTTCGCCTGCGATCACAGGAATACCTGCAGGAACGCAGATGTTCTTGATGATCTCAGCGTTGGAAGCCATTGTGTTGTCTGTAGGAACGTAGAGAACGTCACATTCGCCGATAGCTGCGTTTGTGATTGACTGGATCTCGTTGCTGTCAGCGGCTGTGTATTCCTTGTAAGCGATGCCGTCAGCAGTGAGAGCTTCGCCGAACTTCTGAGCCTGGAACTTGGAGTTAGCCTCGGAAGAGCAGTAGAGGATACCTACCTGCTTAACATCGGGGAAGAGTTCCTTGAGCATCTTTTCCTGCTCGTCGATAGGAGCAAGGTCAGCAGTACCCGAGATGTTTGTGCCTGTTGTGCCTGTCCAATCTGCAATGTCAAGAGCCGTACCGTAGTCAGTAACGGAAGTTCCGAGTATCGGAATAGAGTTTGTAGCAGCAGCGGCAGCCTGAAGTGCAGGTGTAGCGTTTGCAAGGATAAGGTCATATCCGTTTGAAACGAAGCCCTGAGTAATTGTTGCGCAGTTTGTGCTTTCGCCCTGAGCGTTCTGCTCATAGAAAACAACGTTGTCAGCACCGAGAAGTTCGGTGAGCTTGTCCTTGAAGCCCTGTGTTGCAGCGTCGAGAGCAGGGTGTTCAACGAGCTGGCAGATACCAACGTTGTAAACCTTGTTTCCGTTGTCTGCCGCAGCGTCAGCAGAACCGCCGTTGTCAGCAGCGGAATTTCCGCAGCCTGCGAAAGTCATTGCAGCTGTAACGCAAGCGAGTGCGCATGCTGCGATCTTCTTGATAGATTTCATAAACATTCCCCTTTTGAAAAAAGTATAAATATAAGTATCAGTCAATGTACTGTAAAGCTAAGGACTTTAGCTCTATACATCGTTAAATCCGACTGCGCTTTAAATCCTTAAAGTACACGACCTATATAATTATACCACCTTAACTTCCAATTGTCAACACTTTTTAATGTGTAATTCGTAATTCGTAATGCGTGATTATTTGCACGATGTCAGCTTTCAACGAAAATAAAGCTTTTGCCTGAAATTTGCGGAGAAAATATAATTACGCATTACGAATTACGCATTATGAATTGAGAAAATCTCTGAAACCTCTTGACAACTCTCTGAAAGTGTGTTATAACTGTATTAAAGCAGGTAGTACAGTTGATACAGATAGAGGGTGATATAATGTTTGCAATTGACCTCAGGGAGCGGACTCCTATTTATGAACAGCTATATAAAAGAATAACCGAGCTTATCATAAAGGGCGAACTTAAACAGGACGATAAACTCCCGAGCGTCCGTGAGCTTGCGAAAGAGCTTGGCGTGAATCCCAATACGGTCGCAAAAGCGTTCCAGATGCTCGAACGTGACAAGGTGATATATTCCTTGCAGGGCAGGGGAAGCTTCATTGCCGCTGTCCAAACCGACAGCATCAAGGAGCGAACGCTCACGGCTTTTGACGCGGCTGTTGCCGAAGCACTGAAAGCAGGACTTACGGCAGATGAACTTATTTTACACATCAGAAATTTTAACAGCAAAGGAACTGACAAAAATGAAAAAGAAAAGACCGACGAATAATGCTTCCGCATTTCCGCTTATCGTATGTACGGTGTTTATCGCCGCAGCTGTTTCGACGGGTATAGCCCTTTATAGCAGACAGCAGGATATCTCCAACGTCAGAGCAAGTGTATTGAGCGAAACCGATACAAGCGACCAAATGCTTGTACTCGTCAACCGAACGCATAGGATAACGGAAGAATACAGCGGCGAGCTTGTCAAACTCGACTGCGGAAAAAGCGTCGATTCACGAATTTATCCCGAATTGCAGGCAATGTTTGACGAAATGCGCAGTGAGGGCATCTATCCGATCGTGAACGAGGGCTTTCGCACAAAGGAAGATCAGGAACAGATGATGGAAGATCAGATAAACGCATATATTGACGAGGGCTACAGCCGCAAAAAAGCCGAAAAGCTTGCGAAAAATATCGTTGCTCCCGTTGGTTCGAGCGAACACGAACTCGGCATAGCCGTTGATATCATTGCAGACAAAAATCTGTCGGACAACGAAACGGTCTACAACTGGCTTGCGAAAAATGCGTATAAATATGGTTTTATCCAGCGCTATCCCTCAAATAAAACGGAGATAACGGGCATTGACTATGAACCGTGGCATTATCGCTATGTCGGCAAAAAAGCAGCTTCGGAAATATATGAACAGGGTGTTTGCCTTGAAGAATATCTTGACGAAAATTAATATGAAAGGAACAGATATATGATAAAATTAAAGGGTGCAGTTAAGAAATTTGACAGCTTTGATGCACTTGACGGCGTTGACCTTGAAATAGGCAGCGGCGCAGCATTCGGTCTGTTAGGCTCGAACGGCGCAGGAAAATCAACCGTCATCCGACTTCTTTCGGGCATATACGAAGCGGACGGCGGAACGGTCGAGATAGACGGCGAAAGCGTCTTCGACAACGCCGATGTCAAGCGCAGAGTTTTCTTCATCAATGATGAAACGGTGCAGTATAACGGAATGTCGCTCGCCGATCTGCGGCGTTATTTCAGCGGGTTTTACCCGAACTTTTCAAACGAGCTTTTCGATAAGCTCAACGAAACGATAAAACTTCCCGAAAAGAAAACTATGGATAAATTTTCAAAGGGAATGAAGCGTCAGGCTATCGTTATCACGGGGCTTGCCTGCCGAACGGACTATCTTTTCCTCGATGAAGCCTTTGACGGACTCGACCCGACTATGCGGAATATCGTCAAGCGTATGCTCGTTGATGAAATGCTCGACCGAGGACTTACAACTGTGATCTCTTCGCATAATTTAAAGGAAATAAACGAAATTTGCGACAGCGCGGCACTTATGCATAAAGGAAAAGTGCTTTTCTGCCGTGACCTTGACAGCTTAAAGGGCGAAGTGCATAAAATTCAGGCGGCTTTCGATAAAAAATACACGAAAGAGGACTTTCCCGAGATCGAAGTGCTTCATTTTGAGCAGAACGGCAGCCTTACATATATGATCGCAAAGGGAAGCACCGAAGCGGTCGAAGAAGCCGTGCGCAAAAAGTCGCCGCTCGTCTTTGATATGATACCGCTCACGCTTGAAGAAATTTTTATCTATGAAATGGAGGAAAACGGTTATGACTGCAAAGGCATCGACTGCACCAACATCGGCTAAATATGAGCCGTCCGTTCATAACGGCTTGTGGAATGTGCGGAATTGTATGAAATTTTCCGTGATAATTTTCATTCTTCATCTTATCGCCGCCCCCACCATACTTATTTCGGCACTGTACAACATCACGAACCTTATCGATCCCAACCCGAGTGAAAGCTCTTTTTATATCGCCGCAGGTGCAACGCTTTGGGCAGGTGCGCTCGGTATCCTTATCGCATTTTTCAACTTTGTATATCTTTATAGTAAGAACAAAGCCGATATGTACCTTTCCACACCGCTTTCAATGAAACAGAGATTTTTCTCTGACTATCTTTCGGGTCTGGCTTCATACATAATCCCATTCATCGCAGCGCAGATACCGACACTTATACTTTTCGCTGTCGGACATTTTTGCTTTGACGGAAAAGAATTCAAGTATCTTGCGGACATTATTGATGACAGCTATACTTACTATACCTGTGATTTCTTTGAAAATGCTTTCCCGATCTACTGCCGATATGCTGTCGGCGGAATACTTGCAATGATAATGCTTTATACGCTGACGGTTCTTATACTGACCTGCTGCGGAACGCTTTTTGACAGTATTGTTCATACGGTGCTTATAAATTTCTTTTCGCTTTTTGCTTTTGCACTTACCTTTGATACTATATATAAATCTAATTTTATGCTCGACCTGAACAGATTCTTTTATCCGATAATTGCTTGGACATCTCCTGCAGGGGCGGTCGCAATGCTTATTATGGGGATAGGCGATAATTTGTACAGCTACAACGCTATACCGTTTTGGGAGTGGTCTATCGGAGTTATTGCAAATATAGCAGTAACATTTGCGCTTGCATATCATTTCTATAAAAAGCGCAGAGCGGAGCAGATCACAAAGCCTATCGTGTTCCGTTGGATATACAGCCTAATGATGATACTCGGACTTTGCTTTGCAATTATAGTGTCGGTCAATTTGGATCTGATCTTCGTCGAAGGAAAGTTCGATAAAAAATTCTTTACGGTCGTTTTCGTGACGTTCCTTATATATATGCTCTGTGAGATAATTTCCAACAGAGGATTAAAAAATCTGTGGAAAGGCGCAGTACGATATGTGATAACATTTGCGGCTTATACAGCCTGCCTTGCGCTTGTATTCTCCACAAGATTTTTCGGAGTGGAATTTTATGTTCCGTCCGCCGATGAGGTTGAAAAGATTTACCTCGGCTACAGCGGAGTATACTATGATAATATCTACAATACCTTTGATTATTACAGCGGCGACGGCTCGGACGGCACGGTTTTTGTCATAGAGGACAGGGACAACATTGAAAACGTAATTGCGGCGCAGCGTATCTCGGCTTCCGTTAGGAAAACTGCTTTAAAGAACGGCGGTACAGACGGTTGGCTGGAATGGCTCGACGAAAACGGCGGACCCTATAATCTGCTTGATTATTCCGTTTGCTGCGTACTGAAAAACGGAAGAAGAGTTACGCGTACTTACAGCATTGTAACGGCTGAAGCAGAGAAATACCTTATGACTATTGATGCTTCGGAGGAATATAAAAAGCAGGCAGCACAAAATCTGAAAAACAGATTTGAACCCTATGACGAACTCTATGAATGGCTTCGCACAACGCAGGAGCAAAATAAAAAGAACGGTGCTGTCGAAGATATTTCTGTTGATCTCTATCTGTACACTCCTATCAGCTCTTGGAAAGATGACGGAATGTACGCAAAGAAGATAAAAATGAACGAAAGCTTCTATAATGAGCTTCGTGACGCGCTTGCAGCCGACAGAGAAGCTTTAACGGAGGACGAGTATTTCAGACCCTGCTCCGACAGAAAATATTCGATCGGCATAACGCATATATTATGGGGATTGCCCATTGACGGAAGCTGGACGGAAACTATGAAAGTTCTTGCTGCGCACAACTGCTTCGATGCGCTTGACGATGACTTGGACGAATTGCTTGATGAAAGCAACAGAGAATATACACGCACGATAGCTGTGGAAAGAAATTCGGAATCCTCTCAATCAAGCCTTTTGTACCGTGCAAAGGAGGGTGTTTCAAACAAAGAATACTATGGCGGTTTGGCAAGCGATCTGAATATAAGATACGTTGTACACTATTCGGAAGACCTGCGTAAGCTGGTTGAAGTTATGCAATTCAGATACATCACCGATGAAGTTATGTACAGTATCAGAATAAACGGCAACAGCTATCCCATACCGCCCGAGTATTCCGACATTGCGGAAAGAGTTTTCAACTCGGCGGAAAATCTCAACGATTATCCCAACGGTACAACGATATATTACGGTATAGGTGCGGTGACGAATTAATGCGGAATTCATAATGCGTAATTTAGGGGCGATCGTCAAGTTCGGAAGCTTGACGGTTGCTCTTTTTTTGCAATTATATTCCAAGCAAATCATTGATTTACCAAACTAAAAACTATGCATTAAGCATTACGAATTATCATTGCAGTGTCTTGTTATCGTTTTAATGGCATAAATTTCATATTTCACATAAAAATAAGGGCGAAATTTCTGCATTTTGTATAAATATGACGAAAAGCGCATATAATGTTGATGCTGCAAAAATTTTTGAGAAAAATTTGGCGAAAATGCTTGACAAATCGGCACTTTGTGTATATAATTATTAATTGTTTGATGCTGTCCTTGTGGGTAATTGCGCCCGGACGTGCTTTCGGACAATAATTTTTGGAAAGGAGATAGATTATGCCTACATTTAACCAGTTGGTTCGTAAGGGAAGAGAGGTTTCCGAAAAGAAATCCACAGCTCCTGCTCTTCAGAAGGGTTACAACTCCAAGAAGAAGATCCAGATCGACCAGAGCGCACCTCAGAAGAGAGGCGTATGCACAGCTGTAAGAACCGCTACACCTAAGAAGCCTAACTCTGCTATGAGAAAGATCGCCAGAGTAAAGCTCACAAACGGTACAGAAGTTACTGCTTACATTCCTGGTATCGGCCATAACCTCCAGGAACACTCCGTTGTTCTTATCAGAGGCGGACGTGTAAAGGATCTCCCTGGTGTACGTTACCACATCATCAGAGGCACACTTGACGCTCAGGGCGTAGCTAAGAGAAATCAGGCTCGTTCCAAGTACGGCGCAAAGAAGCCTAAGGCAGGCGCAGCTAAGTAATAGCGCAAAAGAAATTTTAAACACATTGGCATATCATTGGAAGTATAACTCAATGAAACCACATATTGAATGTGGAGTATTCATTTTAATATATATGAATACCTCTGCATTGGACGTGCGTGTCATCGCAGAGATTGTGGATTGAAACGAGTACCTATGATATCATTTCTATGAAGGAGGGAAGAACTGTGCCAAGAAGAGGTAAAATCGCAAAGCGTGAAGTTTTGTGTGATCCGGTTTACAATTCTGAGATCGTAACACGTCTTATCAACAACATTATGCTTGACGGTAAGAAGGGTGTTGCTCAGAAGATCGTTTACGGTGCATTCGACATCGTAGCAGAGAAGACAGGCAAGGACGCTCTCGAAGCATTCAATGAAGCTCTCGAAAACATCATGCCTCTCCTCGAAGTAAAGGCTCGCCGTGTAGGTGGTGCAACATATCAGGTTCCTATGGAGGTGCGTCCCGAAAGACGTCAGACTCTCGGACTCAGATGGCTCACAACTTATTCCAGAGCAAGAAGCGAAAGAACCATGAAGGAAAGACTTGCAGCTGAAATTATGGACGCTCTCAACGGTACCGGCGGTGCTTGCAAGAAGCGCGAAGATACTCATAAGATGGCTGAAGCTAACAAGGCATTTGCACATTACCGTTGGTAAAACGGCTGATGCTGCAATTTATGGAGGTTTAATTTATGCCAAGAGATTGTTCACTTGAAGATACAAGAAATATTGGTATAATGGCCCACATTGACGCAGGTAAAACAACCACAACTGAGCGTATCCTTTTCTATACCGGTGTAAACCACAAGATCGGTGAAACTCACGACGGTGCTGCAACAATGGACTGGATGGCACAGGAGCAGGAGAGAGGTATCACAATTACTTCCGCTGCTACAACTGCACACTGGGCAGGCCATAGAATCAATATTATCGACACCCCCGGCCACGTTGACTTTACAGTTGAAGTTGAACGTTCACTTCGTGTACTCGACGGTTCTGTAACGGTTCTCTGTGCAAAGGGCGGCGTTGAGCCCCAGACAGAAACAGTTTGGAGACAGGCAAATAAATATCAGGTACCGAGAATGGTATATGTAAACAAGATGGATATCATGGGTGCAAACTTCTACCACGTTATAGATATGATGCACGACCGTCTTAAATGTAACGCTGTT
The DNA here is from genome assembly GCA_945868475.1 of uncultured Ruminococcus sp. Lineage (GTDB taxonomy): Bacteria > Bacillota > Clostridia > Oscillospirales > Ruminococcaceae > UMGS363. Next base: position 160,941 of record CAMBLM010000001.1, read on the forward strand.
CCGATCCAGCTCCCTATCGGTGCTGAGGACGACTTCAAGGGACTTGTTGACCTTGTTGAAATGAAGGCTTACGTTTACTATGACGACCTCGGAAAGGATATCAGAGTTGAAGATATCCCTGCTGATATGGTTGAAAAGGCTCAGAAATACCATGAAGCTATGCTCGAGGCTGTTGCTGAGCAGGATGATGAGATCATGGAAAAATACCTCGGCGGTGAGGAAATTACCATTGATGAGATCAAGAAATGTATCCGTAAGGGTACTATCGCAAATACAATGGTTCCTGTTGTATGCGGTACTTCTTACAGAAATAAGGGCGTTCAGAAGCTCCTCGACGCTATCGTTGACTATATGCCTTCTCCGCTCGATATCCCTCACATCAAGGGCGTAAACCCTGAAACAGGTGAGGAAGAGGAAAGACCTTCCTCTGATGATGAGCCGTTTGCAGCTCTCGCATTCAAGATCGCTACTGACCCATTCGTTGGTAAGCTCTGCTACTTCCGTGTTTACTCCGGTAAGGTAGACGCAGGCGCAACTGTCCTCAATGCTACAAAGGACAACAGCGAAAGAATGGGACGTATCCTCCAGATGCATTCTAACCACAGAAAGGATATCGATACCTGTTATGCAGGTGATATCGCTGCTTGTGTTGGTCTGAAGAATACAACTACCGGTGATACGCTTTGCGATCCTAAGCACCCGATCATTCTCGAATCCATGGAATTCCCTGAGCCTGTTATCCAGCTCGCTATCGAGCCTAAGACTAAGGCCGGTCAGGAAAAGATGGGTATCGGTCTTTCAAAGCTTGCTGAAGAAGACCCGACCTTCAAGACATGGACAGATGAAGAAACGGGACAGACTATCATCGCCGGTATGGGTGAACTTCACCTTGATATCATCGTTGACCGTCTTCTCAGAGAATTTAAGGTTGAAGCTAACGTAGGTGCTCCTCAGGTTGCTTACAAGGAAACTGTCAAGACTCTTGCTGATGTAGATCACAAGTACGCTCGTCAGTCCGGTGGTAAGGGTCAGTACGGTCACGTTAAGATCAAGCTTGAACCTAACGAATCCGGTAAGGGTTACGAGTTTATCAATGCAGTTGTCGGCGGTGCTATTCCTAAGGAATATATCCCTGCTGTTGACAAGGGTATCCAGGGCGCTATGAAGTCCGGTATCCTCGCAGGTTATCCTGTAGTTGACGTAAAGGTTACTCTTTACGATGGTTCTTACCATGAAGTTGACTCCTCTGAAATGGCATTCTCGATTGCAGGTTCTATGGCGTTCAAGGAAGCTATGAAGAAGGCTAACCCATGCATTCTCGAACCTATCATGAAGGTATCCGCTATCGTTCCTGAAGACTTTATGGGAACAGTTATCGGTGACCTCAACTCCAGAAGAGGACAGATCCTCGGCCAGGAGATCAACAACGGAACAGCTCAGGTAGATGCTCTCGTTCCGCTCTCTGAAATGTTCGGTTACTCCAACGACCTCCGTTCCAAGACACAGGGTCGTGGTCAGTACACAATGGAACCACACAGCTATGTAGAAGTTCCTAAGAACGTTGCTGAAAAGATCATGACTGCAAGAGGCAAGGCTGAATAAGTTTTTTAGTAAAATTTATAAAAAAGCTTGCTTTTTCGGTTCAAATCTGTTATTATAGTATTATAATAAATCCCATTATATATTATCTAAGGAGGAAATTCCAATGGCAAAGGCACATTTCGAACGTACTAAGCCCCACGTAAATATTGGTACTATCGGTCACGTTGACCACGGTAAGACAACTCTTACAGCTGCTATCACTAAGACACTCGCTCTCGAAGGTCTTGCAGAGAAGAAGGACTACGCAAACATCGACTCTGCTCCTGAAGAGAGAGAGAGAGGTATCACAATCAATACAGCTCACGTTGAGTATGAGACAAAGAACCGTCACTATGCTCACGTTGACTGCCCGGGCCACGCTGACTATGTTAAGAACATGATCACCGGTGCTGCTCAGATGGACGGCGCTATCCTCGTAGTTGCTGCTACTGATGGTCCTATGGCTCAGACTAAGGAGCATCTCCTTCTTGCTCGTCAGGTTGGCGTTCCTTACATCGTTGTATTCATGAACAAGTGCGACCAGGTTGACGATCCTGAACTTCTCGAACTCGTTGAAATGGATATCCGTGAAACACTTGACAAGTACGAATTCCCTGGCGATGATACACCTATCATCAAGGGTTCTGCTTACCAGGCTCTTATGGCTCCTGATGACCTCAGCGATCCTGCTTACGCTCCTATCCTTGAACTCATGGATGCTGTTGACACTTATATTCCTACACCTGACCGTAAGGCAGACCTTCCTTTCCTTATGCCTGTCGAAGACGTATTCACAATCACAGGTCGTGGTACAGTTGCTACAGGTAGAGTTGAAAGAGGCCAGCTCAAGACTGGTGACGAAGTTGAGATCATCGGTCTTACAACTGAAAGAGCTAAGACAGTTGTAACCGGTATCGAAATGTTCAGAAAGATCCTTGACTACGCTGAGGCAGGCGATAACATCGGTGCTCTTCTCCGTGGTATTCAGAGAAACGAAATCGAAAGAGGTCAGGTTCTTTGTAAGCCGGGTTCTATCCACCCACACACAAAGTTCAAGGGTCAGGTTTACGTTCTTAAGAAAGAAGAAGGCGGCCGTCATACTCCTTTCTTCAACAACTACAGACCTCAGTTCTACTTCAGAACAACTGACGTTACTGGCGTAATCACTCTTCCTGCTGATAAGGAAATGTGCATGCCTGGCGATAACGTAACAATGGATGTTGAGCTCATCACTCCTATCGCTATCGAAGAAGGCCTCCGTTTCGCTATCCGTGAAGGTGGTAGAACAGTAGGTTCAGGCGTTGTTACAGGTATCAACGAATAATTTATTCATCGAATAATTAATTCGTTTCCTTAACATTACGTTTGATTCGTAAATAAAATTCGCTCTTGCCGAGTAATTGGCAAGAGCGTTTTTGTTTATTTCGGAATTATTATGAGGATACATAAAAAGAAACAGCGCTGCCGATAATCGACAGCGCTGTTTTTTGTTTAAATTAAATTATGCTTCAGCAGGAGCGCCAACAGGACAAGTACCTGCGCAAGCGCCGCAATCGATGCACTTATCAGCGTCGATAACGTACTTGCCGTCACCTTCTGTGATAGCGCCAACGGGACAACCGTCTGCACAAGCTCCGCACATGATGCATTCATCTGAAATTTTGTATGCCATAGTATGACACCTCCCATAAGTATTAGGAAATAGGGCTTTCCTTCATTCGTCATTATAGCATATCAATTGTGAAAAAGCAATATATATTTTGTAATTTATATAAAATTTAAAATATTTTCGATTAGGACTTGAAATAGTCATTAAAATAAAGTAAAATAATATTAGTTGATTATTTTTAAAGGGGGATTTTGCCGTGTTTAAATTTTTTTCATCCCTCTCATTGCGCCCAAACTCTCATTCCATCGTAATACTACTATAACTATACGCTAAAACTGCTGTGAAATTACCGTTTCGCAGCTTTTTATATTTTCAGAAAATGTCAAGATACATTTTCTTATGGTTTTTGCAGGAGGTTTTTTATGAAAAAGGTTGCTATCATTATGGGCAGCGACAGCGATCTGCCCGTTGTCAAAAAAGCGATCGATGAGCTGAAAGACTATGGCGTTCCTTATGAATGTCACGTTATGTCTGCTCACCGTTCACCGCAGCTTGCAAGCGAGTTTGCTTCTAACGCAAAAGCAAACGGATTCGGCGTTATCATCTGCGCTGCCGGTATGGCTGCTCACCTTGCAGGTGTCGTTGCGGGTCACACTACTCTTCCTGTTATCGGTATTCCGTGCAAATCAGCTGTCCTTGACGGTATGGATGCGCTCCTTGCTACTGTAATGATGCCGAGTGGGATCCCTGTTGCAACTGTTGCTATCGACGGTGCTAAGAACGCTGCTATCCTTGCGGTCCAGATGCTTGCACTTTCGGACGAAGCTCTTGCTGAAAAGCTGGAAAAAGCTAAGGCTGATATGCTTGAGGGCGTTAAGGTCAAGGATGCTAAGCTTCAGGCTGAACTCAACAATTTATACTAATTTTTAAACTGAAAGTGTACAAAAAATCAAGCAAAATCTCGAATAAATGGATTTTGCGCCGATTTTTTGTCTACACTTTGATTAAAAATTAGTATTATAATCTTGTAATCAATTAATGGAGGAATAAAATCATGGAAAACATTGTAAAGGCAGAACAGCTCTATGAGGGCAAAGCAAAGAAAGTATTCGCAACCAACGATCCTGACTACGTTATCGTTGACTACAAGGACGATGCGACAGCTTTCAACGGCGAAAAGAAGGGTACTATCAGAGGCAAGGGCGTTGTCAACAACAAGATGACAAACTATATGTTCAAGCAGCTCGAAGCAGCAGGCGTTCCTACTCACCTCGTTGAAGAACTTTCCGACCGCGAAACACTCGTTAAGCACGTTGAGATCGTTCCCCTCGAAGTTATCGTTCGTAATGTAGCAGCCGGCAGCTTCTCCAAGAAGCTCGGAATCGCAGAGGGTACTCCGCTCAAAAGACCAACACTTGAATTCTCCTACAAGAACGACGATCTCGGCGATCCGTTCATCAATGATTACTATGCTCTCGGCCTTGGACTTGCAACACAGGAAGAGATCGACGACATCACAAAGTATGCTTTCAAGGTAAATGAGTTTATGCTCGGTTTCTTCAAGAATATCGGCATCGACCTCATCGACTTCAAGATCGAATTCGGCAGATTCCACGGCAAGATCATTCTCGCTGACGAAATTTCTCCCGATACATGCCGTTTCTGGGACAGCAAGACACACGAAAAGCTCGATAAGGACAGATTCCGTCGTGATATGGGCGGCGTAGAAGAAGCTTATCAGGAAATGATGAAGCGTATTTTCGGAGAATAAGCAATGGGCGGATTTTTCGGAGCAGTTTCACATAACGACTGCATAAGCGACGTTTTCTTCGGTACGGACTACCATTCCCACCTTGGCACCCGCAGAGGCGGTATGACTGCATATTCCCCCGAACTCGGCTTCCAGAGAAGTATCCATTCCATTGAGAATTCGCCTTTCAGAACAAAGTTTGAGAGCGATATTGAGGGAATGAGGGGAAATATCTGCATCGGATGCATCAGCGACTCCGACCCACAGCCTATCCTTGTCCGTTCAAAGCTTGGTCTGTATGCTGTCTGCACAGTCGGCATCATCAAAAACAGTGCCGCACTTTGCGACGAGATACTTAACAGCTGCTCGGAAAGCTTTGAAGTTATGAGCAGCGGAAACGTAAATTCCAGCTCACTTATCGGCGCGCTTATCGCACAGAAAAGTTCGATCGTTGAAGGCATTAAGTATGCGCAGGAAAAGATCGAAGGCTCGATGTCCCTTATGCTCATGACGAGCGACGGCATCATCGCTGCGAGGGACAAGCTCGGCAGACTTCCTATTATAATAGGTAAGAGAAGCGATGGCTTCTGCCTTTCTCTCGAATCATTCGCATTCCAGAAGCTTGGCTATGAAACCTACCGCGAACTTCTCCCCGGCGAGATAGTAAAGCTTACCTCGGATAACTGCGAAGTGCTTTACGGCGGCGGAAAGGATATGAAAATATGCTCGTTCCTCTGGACTTATTACGGCTATCCGAACTCTGTTTATGAGGGCGTTACCGTTGAAACGATGAGAACGAGAAACGGCGAAATAATGGCTGAACACGACATCGAAAACGGCTGTCTGCCCGATGTTGACTACGTTTGCGGCGTTCCTGACTCGGGAATTCCTCACGCTATCGGCTATGCGAACCGCAGCGGTATCCCTTTCGCGCGTCCATTTATCAAATATACCCCGACCTGGCCGAGAAGCTTTATGCCGACCAGCCAGTCTATGAGAAATAAAGTCGCGAAGATGAAGCTTATCCCTGTACACGAGCTTATCGAGGGCAAAAAGCTCCTCTTTGTTGACGACAGCATCGTCAGAGGAACACAGATGCGTGAAACGGTCGAATTTCTCTATGCAAACGGTGCAAAGGAAGTTCACATGCGTTCGGCTTGTCCTCCGATAATGTTCGGCTGCAAGTATCTGAACTTCTCACGCAGCACCTCTGAGCTTGAACTCATCGCAAGACAGATCATTGATGAGCAGGAGGGTGCGGACGGACTTAATTATATCGACGAATACAGTGACACAAACACCGAAAGAGGCAAAATTCTCCGTGAAGAGATCTGCCGCCGCTTAAAGCTCACTTCGCTCGAGTTCCAGTCACTTGACGGAACGATAAAGGCGATCGGACTTGACGGCTGCAAACTCTGTACATATTGCTGGAACGGAAAGGAATGATTTCCTATGTTTGATAGTATTCATGAGGAGTGCGGCGTTTTCGGCGTTTATACCCCAAACAGCCCCGATGCTGCAATGCAGACCTATATGGGTCTGTACGCACTCCAGCACAGAGGTCAGGAGTCCTGCGGAATCGTTTTGAATGACGACGGCGTTTTCAGTTATCATAAAGACCTCGGACTTGTCCGTGATGTCTTTACCAAGGATATACTTGAATCACTCGGCAGCGGTACAGCCGCTATAGGCCATGTCCGCTATTCCACAACAGGCAGCTCCAACCGCAGCAATGCACAGCCACTCGTTGTGCGCCATGTCAAAGGTCCTATGGCTCTTGCACATAACGGAAATCTTGTAAATGCAAGAGAACTTCGTGAAACCTACGAAATGCGTGGTGCGATATTCCACACCACCAACGATACAGAGGTCATTTCTTATGCAATTACTGAGGAAAGACTGAGCTGTCCGTCTATCGAGGTGGCTGTTTCCAACGCAATGTGCAAATTGAGAGGTGCATACTCTATCCTTGTTATGTCCCCGACAAAGCTCATCGCGGCAAGAGATCCCGATGGCTTCCGTCCGCTCTGCCTTGGCAGAACAGCTGACGGCGGCTGGCTCGTTTCGTCCGAAAGCTGTGCATTTGACAGCGTTGGTGCAGAGTTTGTCCGCGAGATTGACCCGGGTGAGCTTGTGGTCATCGACCGTGACGGTATCCGTTCGGACAGAAGACACTGCGGCAGACCATCACATATGTGCGTGTTTGAATATGTATATTTCGCTCGTCCCGACTCCGTTATAAACGGCGTCAGCGTACATAAAGCAAGACTCCGCGCAGGCGAATTCCTGTGGCAGGAACACCCTGTCGAAGCTGATGTAGTTATCGGCGTACCCGACAGCGGACTCGATGCCGCTCTCGGACTTGCCAATGCATCGGGAATACCTTACGGAGTAGGATTTATCAAAAACCGCTATGTCGGCAGGACCTTTATCCAGCCGACTCAGACGGAGCGTACAAATTCCGTCAAGATAAAGCTCAATGTCATTCGGGAAACCGTCAAGGACAAGCGTGTTATCCTCGTTGACGACAGCATCGTAAGAGGTACGACATCAAAGCGTATCGTCAACCTTATCCGCGAAGCGGGCGCAAAGGAAATACACATGAGAATTTCCTGTCCGCCGTTCAAAAACCCCTGCTATTTCGGCACGGACATCGACAGCCGTGAGAACCTCATCGCCTGCAGAATGTCTGTCAATGAGATAGCAAAGGAGATAGGTGCTGATTCGCTCGGATATTTAAGCGTTGAGAACCTTAATAAGGTTGCCGAGGACGCAGGCTGCGGCTTCTGTGACGGCTGCTTCACGGGCGAATATCCGGTTGAAGTTCCGACAGAAATGCCAAAGGACAAATTTGAGTTCAAAATTCATACAAAATAATAATGCCGATCTGAAGATCGTTCCGAATCAGCACTGCAGTGTGCGACCGAAACGGCAGGGAACGTGTTTGATCTGCGTTTTTCAAAAAGGAGTAAAAAATGAAAAGTTTTTCTGAAAGCTATAAAGAAGCAGGCGTTGACGTTACCGCAGGCTACAAAGCAGTAGAGCTTATGAAAGCTCACGTTGCAAAGACAATGACAAGCGGCGTTCTCTCGGGCATCGGCGGCTTCGGCGGCCTTTTCGAGCTTGATATGACAGGTATCAGCAAGCCTGTCCTCGTTTCGGGTACAGACGGCGTCGGCACAAAGCTCAAGATCGCATTCCTTATGGATAAGCACAATACTGTCGGCATCGACTGCGTTGCAATGTGCGTAAACGACGTTATCTGCTGCGGTGCAAAGCCACAGTTCTTCCTCGACTATATCGCTGTCGGCAAGAACGTTCCCGAAAAGGTAGCTGATATCGTTTCGGGCGTTGCAGAGGGCTGCGTTCAGTCCGAATGTGCACTCATCGGCGGTGAAACTGCTGAAATGCCGGGCTTCTATCCCGTTGACGAGTACGACCTCGCAGGTTTCTCCGTTGGCGTTGTTGACAAGGACAAGATCCTGAAGCCTGACACACAGAAAGCAGGGGACGTTATGATCGGCATCAAGTCGAGCGGCGTTCACTCCAACGGCTTCTCCCTTGTAAGAAAGGTATTTACAGTAAACGAGCAGAACCTTGCACGTCACTACAGCGAACTCGGTTCGACCCTCGGCGAGTGCCTCCTTACACCTACAAAGATCTATGTAAAGGCTGTAATGAAGCTCCTCGATGCTGTTAATGTCAAGGCTATCAGCCACATCACGGGCGGCGGCTTCTATGAGAACATCCCACGTTCTCTCCCTAACGGCATTTCCGTTAAGATCGAAAGAAACGCTGTTCAGGTACTTCCTATCTTCAACGTTATCCAGTCTGTCGGAAAAATTCCCGAAAGAGATATGTTCAACACATTCAATATGGGCGTTGGTATGACAGTCGTTGTTGATAAGAACGATGTTGACAAGGCTATTGCTGCTATCAAGGCGGCAGGCGAGGACGCTTATGTTCTCGGTGAGCTTGTAAACGGCGATGACGGCGTTATCATCGCATAATATATTTGCAAAATAAACGATATTCGGAATTGGCTTTTTCCCGATTCCGAATATTTTATAAAGAAAGAGGTGCGCCGTGAAAAATATAGTTGTCCTCGTTTCGGGCGGCGGAACGAATTTGCAGGCACTTATCGACTCGGAGAAAAGGGGAGAGATAAAAGGCGGAAAGATCACCTGCGTTATCTCCTCAAAACCCGATGCTTACGCCCTTGAACGTGCAAAAAAGGCTGATATCCCGACAAAAGTTATTGCTCGAAAGGAATATCCCGACAGCGTTTCCTACAGCAAGGCTCTGCTTGAAGCTCTCGACAGCGAAAAAGCCGACCTCGTTGTGCTTGCAGGCTTTATGACTATCCTCGACGAGTGCGTGACGAAAAAATATGCCTATAAGATAATAAATGTCCACCCTGCGCTTATCCCGTCATTCTGCGGTGAGGGCTTCTACGGACTTAAAGTTCACGAAAAAGCACTTGAATACGGCGTAAAGGTCAGCGGTGCGACCATACACTTCGTCAACGAAAAGGCTGACGCAGGCGCAATTATCCTGCAGGGAACTGTCAATGTTGAAAATGACGATACACCCGAAATTCTCCAGCGCAGAATAATGGAAAATGTCGAGTGGAAGCTTCTCCCGAAAGCTGTTTCGCTCTTCTGTCAGGATAAAATAACCATCAAAGACGGAAAGGCATACGTCAATGAATGAAGATAAATTTTCGGGAAAGGCTGAAGACTACGACAGATACCGCCCGTCCTACCCGACCGAGCTTGTCGATTGGCTCATAGCGAAAACAAGCGCAAAAACGGTCGCAGACATAGGCGCAGGCACGGGAAAATTCACAAAGCTGCTCATTCCGAAAGTCGAAAAGGTCATCGCAGTTGAGCCTAATGGCGATATGCTCAAAAAGCTGTACAGAAACGTCCCGACTGCGCAGGTCATCAAAGCCCCTGCCGAAAATACGGGAATTCCCGAAGGTTCGGTCGATCTTGTGACCGCCGCAACAGCTTTCCACTGGTTTGACGAGGAAAAGTTCAAAGCCGAGTGCAAACGCATACTTGCGCCGAACGGCAGAGTCGCAGTTATCTTCAACTCAAAGGTGGCTGACGATCTTGTCCGTGAGCGTGACGAGATAAGCCGTATCTACTGCGGCTATAAGGGTCACGCAGGCAAGCGTTCCGACAATGAGGGCGACGCTTTTTTGCGGAACGAATACTTCGCCGAGGTCGAATATAACGAATTTGACCTCAGCGTTTCCTACGATGAGGACAGCTTTGTCGGCAACACGCTCTCACGCTCCTACGCCCTCAAACCCGACGATATCGGCTATGACGGCTACGTCTGGGAGCTTCGTCAGCTTTTCAAAAGGATGAACGATTTCGGCAGCGTGGAACTTAAATATAAAGTTACCTGTTATCTTGGATATTTTGATTAAATTTGGAGGTACGAAATGAAGAAACTTTCTATCGAAAACGAGCTTAAAGCAAATGCTTACCCGGGACGCGGAATCATCATCGGCAAGTCCGCTGACGGTAAACACGCCGTAATTGCGTACTTTATCATGGGAAGAAGCGAAAACAGCCGCAACAGAGTTTTTCTCCCGACCGCTGACGGTATCCGCACCGAAGCTTTCGATCCGTCAAAAATGGTCGATCCGCACCTTATCATCTATTCTCCTGTTCGTGTCCTTGACGGCATGACCATCGTAACGAACGGCGACCAGACCGACACTATCTATGACCTTATGAAAGAGGGCAAAACGTTCGAGGAATCTCTCCGCACAAGAGAGTACGAGGACGACGCTCCGAACTTCACACCGAGAATTTCGGGTATCGTCTGCAACAAGTGCGGTGATTATTCAATGTCTATCCTCAAATCCGCAGACGGCAACCCCGACTGCCGCGAACGCTTTACTTTCTCCTACGAAAAGCCTCTCAACGGCACAGGTCACTTTATCCATACATATATGGGCGACGGTTCACCGCTCCCAAGCTTCGAGGGCGAACCAAAGCTTGTCGATATGACCGACCTTGACATTGACGCTTTCACGGATATGGTGTGGAATTCGCTCAATGCCGACAACAAGGTTTCACTCTTTGTTCGCTATATTGAACTTGCAACGGGCGAGTCTGATACAAGGATCGTCAACAAAAACGGCTGATAATATTTGAAAGGAATACGAATTATGAACGAAATGCAGCTTAAATACGGATGCAACCCCAATCAGAAGCCATCAAGAATTTTTATGCAGGACGGTTCTGACCTTCCTATCGAAGTCCTCAACGGCAAGCCGGGATATATCAACCTCCTCGATGCTTTCAACGGCTGGCAGCTTGTCCGTGAACTCAAAAAGGCAACGGGACTCTGCGCAGCAACATCTTTCAAGCACGTTTCACCTGCAGGCGCAGCAGTAGGACTTCCTCTTTCCGATACGCTCAGGAAAATTTACTGGGTGGACGACCTCGGCGAGCTTTCACCGCTTGCCTGCGCTTATGCAAGAGCAAGAGGTGCTGACAGAATGTCCTCTTACGGTGATTTTATCGCTCTTTCCGATGTCTGCGACGTTTGCACAGCAAAGATGATACAGCGCGAAGTTTCCGACGGCGTTATCGCTCCCGGCTACACAGACGAAGCTCTCGAAATTCTCAGATCCAAGAGAAAAGGCACATACAACATCATCAAGATCGATGAGAATTATAAGCCTGCACCTATCGAAACAAAGCAGGTGTTCGGCGTAACATTTGAGCAGGGCAGAAACGAACTTCCTATCGACAACGCTCTCCTTGAAAATATCGTAACAAGCAACAAGGATATCCCCGATGAAAAGAAGCGCGATCTCCTTATCTCGCTTATCGTCCTCAAATATACACAGTCCAACTCAGTATGCTATGTTAAGGACGGTCAGGCTGTCGGCATCGGCGCAGGTCAGCAGTCGAGGATCCACTGCACACGTCTTGCAGGTCAGAAAGCCGATAACTGGTGGCTCCGTCAGTCCCCGAAGGTACTCGGACTTGACTTCATCGACGGGATCCGCCGTGCAGACCGCGATAATGCCATCGATGTTTATATGTCCCCCGATGAGTATATGGACGTTCTCGCAGACGGTGCTTGGCAGAAAATTTTCAAGACAAAGCCCGAAATTTTCACCGCAGAGGAAAAGCGCGCTTGGCTCGATCAGAACACAGGTGTTTGCCTTGGCTCGGATGCATTCTTCCCATTCGGCGACAATATCGAACGCGCACACAAGAGCGGTGTAGAATACATTGCACAGCCGGGCGGCTCTATCCGTGACGATAACGTTATCGATACCTGCAACAAGTACAATATCGCAATGGCATTCACAGGGATCCGCCTTTTCCACCACTGATTCAATGCGTAATTCGTAATGCGTAATTTTTGATAACACACAAAATTTACTGTAGGGGACGGGTTTTTCGTCCCGTTAAAACGCATCTTCCAATAAAAAAACGTAGGGGCGGATTCCATATCCGCCCGTTACAAAATGTGGTTTTTCGTTAGGAAAATAATTTTATCCTATTCAAACTCAGAATTTCGGAACAACTTTCGGAACATAAAAATAATTCCGAATTAATTTAAGGGGGTAAATGACATAATGAACAAAAAATTTATGACTGTAACAGCGTTCGCAGCTGCTTTGCTTATGCTCACAAGCTGCGGAACGTCCGACAATAGCAATACCGAGGAAACAGAAGCTTCAGCGACCGTCAGCGAGCAGACTGAAGAAGTAACTGCTTCGGAGATATCCGATGAAACCGAAGCTGAAACTGAGGCAGAAACCGAAGAAACCGTTTCCGAAACAGAAGAAACAGCTGGCGATGCTACACAGCTCAGCTCTTTCAGCGGCGATTTTTACACTTTCACGGCAGATACATCAAAGTGGGTCGATTTCAGCGAATATAAGCAGCTCGTTGCGGAAGCAGCAGAAAGCCTTGACAATGGAATTGACCTTACCGCAGAGGATTATAACGAGCTTTGCGATGTTATGTATATGTATTCCGATGTTTCAAAAAGTGCAAACGTGAACGTTGTTTCCACAGATCTTGGCGTTGATATGGATATGGATGCCGAAGCTGTAGGACCGCTTATGGCTGATAGTTTCGACGCTGTTGAGGGATATAAATGCGACAGCTGGGAGAGTGTGACCATCAACGGCGAAAATGCTCTCAAACTCGTTATTTCTGCCGATGTTGGCGGAAGCAAGACAAATATGGTGCAGTATCAGCTCATCAAGGGCGGAAAGCAGGTCGTTTTTACCCTTACTGTTGTTGATGCAGATGCAGACGATACGCTTCTTGCGGATTTTGATGCGCTTGTAAATACGGTCGTTCTGAACTAATTGACCGCAGTGTGGATATGCTTACCATTTTATAAAAAAGGACTGATAAAAATGAAAATATTAGTAGTTGGCGGCGGCGGCCGTGAACACGCCATTATAATGAAGCTTGCAGAGAGCAAGCGTGTCGAAAAGCTCTACTGCACCCCGGGCAACGGCGGTATCTCACGCTATGCCGAGTGCTTCAATGTCGGTGCGACAGATATTGACGGAGTTGTTGCTCTTGCAAAGCAGCTCAAAGTCGATATGGTAGTCGTTGCTCCTGACGATCCGCTTGTTCTCGGAATGGTAGATGCTCTCAATGCAGAGGGCTTCATGACATTCGGACCGAACAAGGCTGCCGCTATCATCGAGGGCAGCAAGGTTTTCTCCAAGGACCTTATGAAGAAATACAATATTCCTACTGCAAAGTATGAAACCTTTACAGACAGTGCATCTGCCATTGCTTACCTCAAAGAGCAGAACAGCTATCCCGCAGTTATCAAGGCTGACGGCCTTGCACTTGGAAAGGGCGTAATAATTGCACAGAACGAGGAAGAAGCTGTTGAAGCGGTCAAGTCAATGATCGACGGAAAGCAGTTCGGTGAAAGCAGCTCGACTGTCGTTATCGAGGAATTCCTCACAGGTCCTGAAATTTCCGTCCTCTCGTTTACAGACGGCAAGACAGTCGTTCCGATGATCTCCTCAATGGATCATAAGCGCGCACTCGATGGCGACAAGGGTCTTAATACGGGCGGTATGGGAACTATTGCTCCTAACCCGTTCTATACCGAAGCCGTTGCAAAGGAATGTATGGAAAATATCTTCCTCCCGACAATGAATGCAATGAACGCCGAGGGCAGAAAGTTCAAGGGCTGCCTCTATTTCGGACTTATGGCAACACCAAAGGGCGTCAAAGTTATCGAGTACAACTGCCGCTTCGGCGATCCAGAAACTCAGGTCGTTCTTCCGCTCCTCGATACGGACCTTTGCGATATCTTCGAGGCAGTTTATAACGAAAAGCTCTCCGACCTCGATATCAAGTGGAAAAACGAGTGCTGTTCCTGCGTAATTATGGCAAGCGGCGGCTATCCGCAGAGCTATAAAAAGGGAATCGAAATGCACGGTATGGACGAAAAGGGTCAGGTCGATGGCGTTTTCGTTTACCATGCAGGCACAAAGTTCGAGAACGGCAGGTTCTATACCAACGGCGGACGTGTTATCGGCGTAACAGCAACGGGCGAAACTCTCCAAGCCGCACTCGATAAGTCCTACGAGGGTGTAAAGAAAATCACCTTTGAAGGCGCACACTACCGCAAGGATATCGGACAGAAAGCACTCTCTAAATAATTCGGAATTAAGAATTCGGAATTCGGAATTATTTTTGCTCCGAAAATTTACGAATAAAGACAAAACTTTCATAGTGATAGGTTTTTCGTTCCGAATTGCATAAAGATATTTTCAAGAAAATATCTTAATAAATAAACCTGTTTTCAAAGCATCAATGAATGTCCCTTGAAAACAGGTTTTTTATTACGAAAAAGCGAAACCTAATTCCGAATTCCGCATTCCGAATTCCGAATTCTCAAAAATCGCTCCGCGCTATGAATACTGTTCGCACCGTCTGCCGCCGCAGTTATCAGCTGCTTCATAGGCTTGGCGCGAACATCACCTGCTGCGAAAATTCCGCCTGCCGAGGTTATACAATCTTCGCCTGCAACAACATATCCACTCTCGTTAAGCTTGACCAAATCCTTTAAAGGTTCGGTTGCAGGTCTTGAACCCACAGCAATGAATACACCATCGATGTGAAGGCTTTCTTCTTTACAGTTTTGAGTATAGCGGATAAAAGATATCTTTTCACCGCCAACCACTTCCTTGACCTCAGCATTAAGAATAAAGTGGATATTTTTCGTTCCTTTGGCTTTTTGGCAAAGCGTTTTATTTGCCCTTAATTCATTACGACGGTGGATAACATAAACTTCCGATGCTATCGGAGCAAGGAAAAGCGCGTCACCGAGTGCGCTGTCACCGCCGCCTATCACGGCGACGACCTTGTTCGTGTAAAATGCACCGTCGCATACCGCACAGTAGGAAACCCCCTTGCCCGAAAATCGTTCAAGTCCCGTGATGTCGGGTTTTATCGGCTCTGTCCCTGCCGCATATACTACAGTTTTTGCCTGTAAAGGCTCTCCGCTTTGCAGTAATATTTTGTATATTCCATTGTCAGAAACGATCTTTACGGCTTCGCCCTCGATGAATTTCGTGCCAAGAGCCTGCGCATGACGGCGGAATTTCATTCCAAGTTCAAAACCGCTTTCGCCATACAGTCCGAGATAGTTGTCAACACGACTGCTGCCCGATATCTGTCCGACGCTTCCGCCGATCTTGTCTATGACTGCATAATTTAACTGAGCGCGCCCTGCATAGACTGCGGCGGATAGTCCTGCCGCTCCGCTTCCAACTATAATCGTATCACAGATCATATAAAATCCTCCGAATAAATAGGCTTTTTAACTTTATTTTGTCCGAAAAATCAATAAATATTTCGTCGTCTAATCTTTACAAATGAAGAAAAAGGTGCTATAATAAAAGTAAGTTTATTGTAACCACATGATACAAAAGGACGTATTTATGAAGATAGAACAAAATCAAAAATATCTAACGATCTCATTTTACACAGTCGTTACATTTGCAATTTGTCTGCTCCTTATTGTCATAGTTCAGAAATTCAGCGTTATAAGCGGCGCACTGGCTTCATTTGCGAAGGTCATCGCGCCCGTGACGTGGGGCATTGTTATAGCATATATCGTCAATCCGCTGATGAAATTTTTCGGGCGTGTTTTCGGAAAATGCTTCGAGCGGAAAAAGCCGCGGAGAAAGCTTGTGCGTTCGCTCAGTGTTGCATTCGGACTGCTTACTCTTCTTGCTGTACTCTTTGCGATCGTTGCTGTGCTTTTGCCTCAGGTCGTTGAGAGCGTCATTGGACTGGCAAGGAATTTCAACACTTATCTGAATAATTTTGAAAGCTGGATATATAAATTTGTCGAGGATTATCCCGATATCTACAGCTTTGTGCAGACGCAGTTCGATAATCTTCAGCCGAAGCTGACCGATTTTATCAACAGTGTCGTTCCGAAGCTCGGAGAGTGGGCTATTAAGTTCAAAGACGGCGCACTCGGCTTCATCGGCGGTCTGAAAGACTTTGTTATCGGCTTTATCGTTGCAATATATCTCCTTTTCAGCAAGGAAAAGTTTATCGCCCAGATGCGGAAGTTTGTTGCGGCTGTTCTGCCCGAGGGCGGAAAAAAAGCTGTCTACGGCGTTGCAGCGCGCACGAATAAAATGCTCGGCGGCTTCATTTCGGGCAAGCTTATCGACTCGACCATTATAGGTATCTTAACATTTATCTGTATGTCGATAATGAAAATGGACTTCGTTGCACTTATCAGCGTTGTTGTCGGTGTTACGAACATAATCCCGTTCTTCGGTCCGTTCATCGGCGCGATACCGAGCGCATTTCTGCTGCTCGTTGCCGCTCCAAGACAGGTAATTCCGTTCGTTATCTTCATTTTTATCTTACAGCAGTTTGATGGAAATATCTTAGGCCCGAAGATCCTCGGCGACTCAACGGGACTTTCGCCGTTCTGGGTAATGTTCGCTATCTTTGTAGGCGGAGGCATGTTCGGCTTCGCAGGAATGATACTCGGCGTTCCTATTTTTGCAGTGATTTATTCTCTCGTCCGCGATTTTGTCAATTATCTTCTCGAACGAAGAGGACTTTCGACACGAACCCTCGATTACTGCGCGAACGATGTACCTGTCGATGATGAAAAAAAGAACATAATGCATAAGCCGCTTTCGGCTATGTTTAAATTTAGCAAAAAGAACGACTCGGAAAAGCCGAAAAAAGACGATGAAAATTCGTCCGATGATAAAAAAGACTGATAAAGCGGTCTTGTGAGTTTAGGAATTCAAACTCGGAAAGGGAAGTTTATGGTAAAGGATATTCAGCAGGAAATTTTGAGAATAAAGAAAGAAAAAGGCATCACAATACTTGCCCACAGCTATCAGGCAGAGGAAATTCAGGAGATCGCCGATTATACGGGCGATTCGTTCAAGCTTTCACAGCTTGCCGCAGAGGATAAGAACGATACGCTCATTATGTGCGGCGTTCATTTTATGGCTGAAACCTGTAAGATACTTTCGCCAAATAAGAAAGTTATCCTTTCCTGCCCCGAAGCAGGCTGCCCAATGGCAGAACAGATCTCCGCGGAGGAGCTTGTACAGCTTAAAGCAATGTACCCCGACTACACAGTCGTTGCATATATCAACACAACCGCAGCACTCAAAGAACACGCCGATGTCTGCGTAACTTCAAGCTCCGCGGTTGAGATTTGTAAAAAACTCGATGCGAAGAATATTCTCTTTATACCAGATTGCAACCTCGGCGCATTTGTAAGAGATCAGCTTCCCGAAAAGAATTTCAAGCTCATTCAGGGCGGCTGTCCGATCCACGCCGCTGTAAACGAAAAGCAGGTCATCGCAGCTAAGGAAAAGCATCCGAACGCACTTGTTCTCGTTCACCCCGAATGTCAGCCGTCCGTTTGCAGCCATGCAGATTACATAGGTTCGACCTCGGGCATCGTGAACTTCGCCAAGAATTCGGATGCAAAGGAATTCATCATCGGAACAGAGATCTCCATCTCCGAACATCTCCAGTATATCTGCCCCGATAAGAGCTTCTATCCGCTTTCAAAGCATCTTATCTGCCCGAATATGAAGTCAACAACGCTTGTTGACGTTTACAACTGTCTTACAGGAAAGGGCGGACTTGTTATCGATATGCCCGAAGAGCAGATCAAACGTGCATCGGTATGCATCGACAGAATGTTGGAACTCGGCTAATTTTTAATGCGTAATTCGTAATGCGTAATTTTTGCATGGCTCAACTTTGTTTGAGTGATGCGAAGCCAATTAGCCGGTCATGCTAAACTTAGCACGCTGAGCACAGCTCGTCAGGTGTCCAGAGTGCGGAAGCCCATTGTCCGCAGGTCAATTTGACCTTTAGCAGAAGAGCGACACTTCTTAAACTAACAGCATAAAATCAGTTGCAATAGCGTAATTAGTAATAGTTAAAAAGGCGTAATTCACACAAAAAGGTAAATAAACTATGAGAAATCAAGTTTTGTAAACCCTAAAATGTGAATTGCGCCAATTCTATTTTAAAAAAAACTTCCCTGAAGCGAAAAAACACAAATAAAGTGAGTGCATTTGGAGCTTCAACACAGTATGAATAACTGTGCAAAACAACGATCGTAACAAAAGTGGTTTTTACACTAAAACCGCCGCCCACAAAAAAGTGAGCGGCGGTTTTGATTTGCCTTAGTCAAAAATAACGTAGTTGTCTTTCCTTGCAACAGGCGAGGGAATATTGCCGTTCGCATAGCCTAAAATACAGTTGCCTATGCCGACATAGCGGTCATCAAGTCCCCATTTTTTCATGAATTCCTTGCCCTCATCGGTTTGGAACATTTCCTTTGCACGGTGTATCCAGCAGGAAGCAACGCCAAGCGAAGCCGCAGCATTCATAAGATTTCCCATAACGAGCGTTCCGTCTTCGAGATATGTGTGCGAGGAAGTGTCAGAGAAAACTATAACCACTGTCGGCGCACCGTAGAAAGGATCAACGTCCTTGCCCATTACCTGTGCATTGAGCTTTGAAAGCTTCGCAATGGTTTCCTTGTCTTTGACAACGACCATAACGGCAGGCATCTTGTGCATTCCGCTCGGAGCATATTCACCTGCGAGCAGAATTTCTTTCAGAACATCATCGGGGACGGGTGTGTCCTTGTAGGAGCGTACACTTCTTCTTGCTGTAAGAGTTTTTATTGTTTCATTCATAAGATCATCTCCATAAATGCTGTAAAGCAACTGACTTTACATCTGATTTGCTTTACTATTATATTATTCTCGTAAAATAACGTATCTGCGTCATAATTTCAGCTGTTAAGTTTTGATACTTTACACTTTTTCTTTGAGCTTCAGCCCTGAAATAACAACATCGACACCGTGCTTGTCCGCAAAGCGTACAGCTGCATCGGTCAGTCTGCCGCTGTTTTTTTCAAAAAGTGAAAGCACAAGCTTGTCCTGTTCTTCCTGCGGAATAAAGTGCAGAAAATTTTCAAGCACCCCCGGAGCTTCGGCAGCATCAAGCACCGCAGACGGCAGGGGAATATCCGCCTTGTTTATATAGGGCAGAACAGCTCTTATTATTTGAGCGTAATTAACATTGTCAATATCAACAGTAAATCTGAATTTCATCTGTCTTCTCACTTTATTTTAAAAGAATTAGCAGTCCGAACACATAGTGCGCTCGGACTGCGGAGGTTATGCAGCATTATTAAAGAAGCGACTTGTAAAGCTCGCTGATCTCTTCAACGGAAGTATCTCTTGGGTTGCCGGGACGGCAAGCATCATCATAAGCCGACTGTGCGAGGAATGGGATATCCTCGGGCTTAACAATATCTTTAAGGTCGGCAGGGATTCCAACGTCCTTGGAAAGCTGCTTAACTGCATCGATAGCAGCCTTTCTGTATTCTTCCTGCGACATTTCGTCAACGCCCTTTACACCCATTGCTCTTGCGATCTCACGGTACTTTTCACCTGTTGCGGGAGCATTGTATTCCATAACTGTCGGAAGAATGATAGCGTTTGCAACACCGTGCGGTGTGTCATAGAGCGCACCGAGAGGATGAGCCATTGAGTGAACGATGCCAAGACCAACGTTCGAGAAGCCCATACCTGCAACATACTGACCGAGAGCCATATCTGTTCTGCCTTCCTTGGTGTTTGCAACTGCACCGCGGAGGCTTCTGGAAATGATCTCGATTGCTTTGAGGTGGAACATATCGGAAAGCTCCCAAGCCCCCTTGGTGATGTAGCCTTCGATAGCGTGTGTGAGTGCATCCATACCTGTTGCAGCGGTGAGTCCCTTTGGCATTGAGGACATCATGTCAGGGTCAACGAATGCAACGACAGGAATGTCGTGAGGGTCAACGCAAACCATCTTTCTGTTCTTTGCAGCGTCTGTGATAACATAGTTGATGGTAACTTCTGCTGCTGTACCTGCTGTTGTAGGAACTGCAAGGATAGGAACAGCCTTATTTTTTGTGTCAGCGACACCCTCAAGGCTTACAACATCAGCAAATTCGGGGTTTGCGATGATAATGCCGATAGCCTTTGCTGTGTCCATGGAAGAACCGCCGCCGATAGCGATGAGGTAATCTGCACCTGCTGCCTTAAAAGCGGCAACGCCCGACTGAACATTTTCGATGGTCGGATTCGGCTTGATCTCAGAATAAAGTGTATAAGCAAGACCTGCGCCGTCAAGAACATCGGTGACCTTCTTGGTTACGCCGAACTTGATAAGGTCGGGGTCGGAGCATACGAGAGCCTTTTTGAAGCCTCTGCCCTTAGCTTCGTCGGCGATAGCGTTTATAGCGCCTGCACCGTGATAAGAAGTTTCATTGAGGATAAATCTGTTTGCCATTTTAAAGCACTCCTTTTTATTTTTTAGTCTGAAAAGCTTTAGTCCGAAAAGTCTAAGCTTCTCTAAAAATCATTTTTTGAGCCGTTTTATGCAATTTTTACGGCGTAATTAAGCAGAACAGTCAAAATTCCCTATGTCCTGCTTAGAATATGTAAAAAGTCACCTCTTTTTTGTCTTGATTTATCTATATTATACAACGTTATATATATTTTGTCTACAAAAATATATAAATTTACCAAAAATCTTTTATGAACTTTTTTGTGCAGTTTTCACAAAACTATCATATTGAAAAGATATATATTCATCGTCTGTAAATGCGAGCCTGTGCAGCATTTTATTGCTTATAAAAATAATCGGAACGTAAAAAAACTGTTTTGAAAATATTATCAATATGTAAAAAAGTGAAGAAATTACTTCCGTTTGTGATAAGGTTGTGATATAATATTTTTATAATTACTATTCGGGAGAAGTTCAGCTCCCACTTATTCGGAGGATTCAAATGTCAGTCAAAGATGAGTTTATCAGCGCAAGAAAAAAAGCATTGGAGAAGTATTTCGCCAATCTTAATGATATACAGAAAAAAGCAGTGTTCACGACCGAAGGTCCTGTTCTTATCTTAGCAGGCGCAGGAAGCGGAAAAACTTCCGTGCTTGTCAACAGAATTGCAAATATGGTGAATTTCGGCTCGGCTTATACCGATACGAACGTGCCTGCTTCGGCAAACGAGGATGATGTGACTTTCCTCGAATCCTATAACGGCGAAAAGGACGGGGAAACTGTCCTGCGACTTAAAGAGATCGTTGCAGTGAACCCCGTTGACCCGTGGAAGATAATGGCTATTACCTTTACAAATAAAGCGGCAGGCGAGCTTAAAGAACGACTTGAAACTATGCTCGGTACGAATGCCGAAAATATCACAGCCGCAACTTTTCACTCGGTCTGCGTCAGAATTTTAAGACGCGAGATAGAGCGCATCGGCTACGGTCATGACTTCACTATCTATGACAGCGATGACAGCCTTCGTTTGCTCAAATCCTGCTATGAAGCACTCGATATGTCCGATAAAATTTTCAACCCGAAAGCCGTTATCGCGGCGATCTCACACGCAAAGGACAACCTTCTCACACCTGAACTCTATGCAGAACAGACGGGCGGAGATTATTATAAAATAGGCATTTCAAAGCTCTACACAGCTTATCAGAAAAAACTCGTTGCAGCGAACGCAGTTGATTTTGACGATATAATCTGCCTTACCGTCCGACTTTTCACAGAGTGCAGCGATGTTCTTGACCATTACAGCAACCGCTATCGCTACATAATGGTGGATGAGTATCAGGACACGAACTATGCACAGCTTCGCCTTGTAACGCTTCTTTCGGAGAAATTCGGAAATATCTGCGTTGTAGGCGATGATGACCAGTCCATCTATAAATTCCGCGGCGCAACTATCGAAAATATCCTCAAATTTGAGGAGCAGTTCGGCTGTGCAGTCGTTATCAGACTTGAACAGAATTACCGCTCAACTCAGAATATCCTCAACGCTGCAAACGCTGTTATTGCAAATAACAGCAGCCGAAATGACAAGAAGCTTTGGACAGATATCGGCGACGGCGACAAAATAACTCTCTTCAAAGCCATAGACGAACACGGTGAAGCAAGCTTTGTCGCAAATACTGTTTCAGAGCAGAACAAGGACGGCAAGGAGTTCCGCGACTTCGCTGTTCTCTATCGTACAAATGCCCAGTCGAACGCACTTGAACGTGAATTCACCCTCAAAGGGATCCCGTATCGCGTTATCGGCGGTCTGCGATTCTATGACCGCAAGGAGATCCGCGATATGATCGCATATCTCTCCGTTATTAATAATAGTATGGATATGCTCCGCTTCAAGCGTATCATCAACGAACCAAAGCGCGGCATCGGTGACGCGACAGTTTCGATGATCGAACAGATCTCCGATGACCTTGGAATTTCACCTATAACCATCATGCAGGACGTTGAGCAGTATCCAATGCTCGGCAAAAAGGTCGCTCCGCTCAAAAAAGCAGCCGCAATGTTTGAACGCCTCGCCGAATTCGCCGCAAATGAACCGCTTGATGAACTCGTTGACGAAGTCCTCGATGTCACAGGTTACGGCGACTATATGCGTTCACTCGGAGAAGAGGGAACAGGCAAGCTTGAAAATATCGCCGAACTCAAATCCAATATCCAAAATTATATCAACAGCAAGACCGATGAAGATGACGAACCGTCACTTTCCGAGTTCCTCGAAGAAATTTCACTTTTCACCGATGCTGACAGAATGGACACAACGACCGATGCTGTGAACCTTATGACTATCCACTCCGCAAAGGGACTGGAGTTCGATACAGTCTTTATCGTCGGCGCGGAAGAGGGCATCTTCCCGAGCAAGAGAAGTATGGATACCGTTGAAGACCTCGAAGAAGAGCGTCGCCTTGCTTATGTCGCAATAACCCGTGCGAAGCGCAAGCTCTATATTTCACACGCAGTAAGACGAATGATGTACGGTTCAACAACAATGAATACTATCTCGCGCTTTGTCAAGGAAATACCTGCCGAGTATGTCGAAAGAATAGACAGCACCGCCAATAACCACGATGAGGAAAATGAGGACGACAGCTTCATCGTTGCCGCACCGACTTATGACTTAAAGAGCCAGATAGTAAATCAGCAGCTCAAAAAAGCACAGAAAACCGAGGCCGAATACAGCGTAGGCGAAAAAGTATTGCATAATATGTTCGGCGAAGGCATCATCGTTTCGGTCAAGAAAATGTCCAACGATGCAATGCTTGAAATTGCCTTTGATAAGGTCGGAACAAAGAAGATAATGGCAAACTTTGCAAGATTGAAAAAGCTTTAAAAAACGCAAAAAAGCGATACACGGGATATTCTCTCGTGTATCGCATTTTTTATGAAATAAAATTGGTGCAGTCAGCAATGTGAATTGTGACTGCACCATATATTATTTCTATTGAGAACAGTGAAATAAAATTACGCATTACGCATTAGAATTTACCCCTTAAACTCTTCTTCCTTATTCTCCAACAAAAATCCAATAACATTAGTGTAGAAAAGCTCCGGGTTAAGGTGTATCTTTTCCTTTATCATCTCAGCCTGATCGCGGTCGGGGGCATAGATCGAAAAATGCATAAGCTCCAACTCATCACCGCCTATGGTGCAGTCAACGTTATATCCCGTCGCGGTTTCCGTGATGTCGATCTTTGCTTCCTTGTCACGCTTCTGCGCCGAGAAAAATGCAAACGCCGATTTCAGCAGACGTTTGCGGAAGTGGTAGGGGACATAGTCGTTGTAACATTCCGCGCTTTGTCTGCCTTTTTCTTCAAGCTGAAAAAAGTTCTCACCGTTTTCCTCAAATTTTGTTACCGCACCGCTTTTCAGCAGCTCATCGATAGCCTGATTGTAGTGAAAATAGTTTACGGCTTCGCTTTTCATAACTATTTCGTAAAGCTCCTGTTCGGAGATCGGCTTTTCTATCTCGTCAAGGAGGTAGCAGACTGCGATCTTCACCGAATGGAGCGTGGAAATTTCCGTTTTGAAATCCTGCAAGATCAGAACGCCCCTTTATCAGAAGTTTGGATAATCGAGCATGTGAGAAAGTATCGCGATATTCGCTGCCGCTTCAACGCATGGAACAGCTCTCGGTACAACACATGGGTCATGTCTGCCCTTGATCTCGATAACTCCGTTTGTGAGATTGCCGTAGTCGATGGTCTGCTGCGGCTGTGCGATCGACGGTGTGGGCTTGAACGCAACTCGGAAGATGATAGGCATACCCGAGGAGATACCGCCGAGGATTCCACCGTGATTGTTGGTTTTTGTGAGAACGTGACCGACTTCGTTCACATAGAATTCGTCATTGTTCTGACTGCCAAGCATCGTTGCGACCTGGAAGCCTGCGCCGAATTCGATTCCCTTTACCGCAGGGATACCGAAAACGATCTGCGCAATGCTGTTTTCAAGTCCCTCAAAAATTGGCGAACCAACGCCTGCTGGAACGTTCGTTACCGCACATTCAACGATACCGCCGAGGCTGTCGAGCGAACGGCGCGCAAGGTCGATGTCATCATACATAGCCTGACCCTTTTTATCGCTGATAGTAGGGAATTTCTTGTGACGGAGTGCGATTATCTGTTCGCGCGAAATTTCGAGCGGATTGAACTTCGTGTCCTTTATATTGTGTATCTGTGCGATGTGAGTTCCCGTGTAAATTCCGCGGCGTTCGAGTATCTGACCGCAAATTGCACCTGCAAAGCAGAGCGGAGCGGTAAGTCTGCCCGAGAAGTGTCCGCCGCCGCGAACATCGTTGAAACCCTTATAGCGGAGCGCACCCGTGTAGTCAGCATGTCCCGGACGTGCAAGCTTTGAGATATTGCCGTAGTCTTGCGAGTGCTGGTCGGTGTTGTTTATGAAAGCCGCAAGTGGAGTACCGGTTGTGTAGCCGTTGTGAACGCCCGACATAATGTTCGGGAGGTCCTTTTCGCTTCTCTGCGTGGAAGTTGCGTCCTTTTTAGGCGCGCGTCTTGCCATAAAATTGCGGAGTTCTTCGAGGTCGATGTGCTCTCCCGGAGGAAGATTATCGATCACAACGCCGATCGCAGGGCCGTGCGATTCGCCGAATATTGAAACTGTTATATTGTGATTCCAAAAAGATGACATCATTTTCAGTCCTTTCTTACCATTAAAGGTCAGTGCTAATTTTTCCGCCAAGCTTTTTAAAATCCTGCCAGAAATCGGGGTAGCTCTTTGAAACAGCCTGCGCATCGGTTATCGTTATCTCTCCGTCTGCCCTTGTCGAAGCAACAGCCGAAGCCATAACGATACGATGATCGTTGCAGCCGTTGATTTTTCCGCCCGTGAAAGAACGAACGGGGTGTATTTCAAGGAAATCATCGCCGTAAACGACATTTCCTCCGATAGCATTTATTGCGTCAGCGATCGCTTTAAGACGGTCGCTTTCCTTGATTTTAAGGCGTTTTGCGTTCACTATCCTGCTCACACCTTTGGTGAAACAGCCGAACACAGTCAGTATCGGAACAAGATCGGGGATATCGGAAACATCGACCGTGAAAGGCTCATATTCGCCGCAGCCAACTTTGCCGTAGCCCGACTTTTCAAGAATTTCGCATATCTGCTTGTCGCCCTGAACGGAAGCTTCGTTGAGGTTTCCTATCTCGATCTCCGAACCGAGCGCGTTAGCAACATAATAGAACGCAGCCTGTGAATAATCACCCTCAACTGCACAGTCAGCAGCTTTGTAATGCTGATTTCCTTTTATATTGTAGACGGGAAAACCCTCGTCCGAAACGCTTTCATCGACCTCAACGCCGAAAACTTTCAGCGCAGCTATCGTCATATCAGCATAAGGCTTCGATTCAAGCTTTGAGGTGAGGATTATCCTGCTGTCCTCGGCGCAAAGCGGCAGAGCAAAAAGCAGCCCCGTGATGAACTGCGATGAAACATCGCCCTCAATGTGAAAATCACCGCCGCAAAGCTTTCCGCTCATCGTGAACGGCATAACTCCGTCCGTGTGAACGAAGCTTACGCCTTTTTGCGAAAGTTCACGCTTGTATGGAGTTATCGGTCGGGTCGGGAGCTTTCCGCTGCCCGAAAATTCAGCGTCACAGCCAAGCGCAGCCGCAACGGGAATGATAAAGCGGAGCGTTGAGCCGCTCTCACGGCAGTTAATAAATGCCGTGCAGTTGATCTTCGCCGAAGAAGAGGTGACACCGATACCTTTTATGGTGTAAACATTTCCGTCATTGACGATCTTTGCACCGAGTGCTGTCATAGCGTCAACGGTCGCGTCAATGTCCTCGGAGGGGTTCACTGCGCTGACCTCGGAAACGCCGTCAGCGAGCGAAGCTGCGATTATCATTCTGTGGGAAAAGCTTTTGGAGGACGGAGCGCTTATCCTGCCGATAAGTCCCGACGGTGTTATAGTAACGTTCATATTTTCTCCTGTTATTTTTCAAGGAATTCAAGAAATTTTTCAACGGGCATCCTCACAGCGGAAGATTTTCCGACTTCACTGCAAATAATGATGCTTATGCTGCCGCTCTCACGCTTTTTATCGTTAAGGCAAGCACCGCCGAGTTCATGTTCGGTAGGCTTTACTTCAACATTCAGCTTGTAGCGTTCAAGGCAGGCGATAAGACGGTCGGTAAGACCCTTTTCAGCCATATCCTGCTTTTCGGCAAGCTTTGTTATCATTCTCATGCCGACAGCAACAGCCTTGCCGTGAGTGATCCCCGTGTAGTTATAGTATTGCTCGATCGAGTGTGCAAGCGTGTGACCGAAGTTGAGGAGCATACGCTCGCCCTTATCGAATTCATCGGCTTCAACAACATCACGCTTTATTGAAACGCACTGCTCGATGACATTTTCGGAGATATCTCTGATATTGTCAAGTGTTCTTGTTTCAAGCAGCTCGAAAAGCGGAGCAGACTTTATCATTCCGTATTTTACGACTTCGCCCATTCCGTCGATGAGAAATTCCTCGGAAAGCGTGTCGAGCGTAGCCGTGTCGCAGATAACGAGCTTAGGCTGCTTGAATGCGCCGACAAGATTTTTTCCCTCGGGCAGGTCGATGGCAGTCTTTCCGCCGACAGATGAGTCCACCTGAGCAAGCAGTGTGGTCGGTATCTGTACAAAGTCAAGACCTCTCAGAAATGTAGCTGCTGCGTAACCTGTTATGTCGCCGACAACACCGCCGCCGAGTGCAACAAGTGCGTCCGTGCGTGAGATGTGCTTTTCACATAAAAAGCTGTAAATGTTGAGCAGCGTAGCCGTGCATTTGGAAGCTTCACCGTGCGGAAATACGAATTTATATACCTCAAAGCCGCTTTTTTCGAGACTTTTTACGACTTTTTCACCGAAAAGCGCATCGACCGTATCATCGGTTATGATCGCAAATTTCTGTGCCTTTGTAACAGCTTTGATGTATTCGCCGCAGCCGTCAAGCATATCTTTTCCGACAATTACTTCGTAATTTATAGAAGCTTTTACGGGTATTCTTGTGTATTCCATTGATAAACCGCCGTTTTCCGACATTTTTTAGGAAAACGTACTCCTTTCCGATGAAATTTTTTAGCCGATAGTTCTTCCGAGATAGCCGCAAAGACCGCTGATCTTCTTCATTGTTTCCTTGAACATATCGGGTGTGAGCTGCTGACCGCCATCGGAAAGTGCAGCCTTTGGATTGCAGTGAACTTCGATCTCGAGAGCGTCTGTACCTGCAACAACAGCAGCAAGAGCCATAGGATCGATGAGTGATATCATACCCGTAGCGTGTGAAGGGTCAGCACAAACGGGGAGATGTGACTTCTGCTTGAGGAGCGGGATAGCGGAAACATCGAATGTGTTTCTTGTCATTGTTTCAAAAGTACGGATTCCGCGTTCGCAAAGAATAACGTTCGGGTTGCCCTCGGACATTATGTATTCAGCGGACATAAGTGTTTCTTCAAGTGTGTTTGCAAGACCGCGCTTCAGAAGAATAGGCTTGTTTGTCTTGCCGAGAGCCTTTAAAAGCTCAAAGTTCTGCATATTTCTTGCGCCGACCTGAATAACATCGATCTCGTCAAAGAGAGGAAGATCGGACTGGCTCATGATCTCGGTAACGATAGGGAGTCCTGTTTCAGCCTTGGCCTTGAGGAGAAGCCTGATGCCCTCTTCACGAAGACCCTGGAAAGAGTAAGGGGACGTTCTTGGCTTGAAAGCACCGCCGCGAAGCATTGTTGCGCCTGCTTCCTTTACAGCATGAGCGGTAGTGAGTATCTGCTCCTCTGTTTCAACAGAGCAAGGACCTGCGATTATCTGGAGAGAACCGTCGCCGATCTTTCTGCCGCCTGCTTCGATAACAGTGTCATCTGGATGAAACTTGCGGTTAGCCTTTTTGTAAGGCTCCTGTACACGCTTGATCTCCTCAATGCAGTCCTGTGCATAAAGATTGCGCATATCGATAGCCGAAGTATCGCCGATAAGACCGATGATGTGCTGATTTGCACCCTGAATGTGGTTGGTCTTCAAACCCTGTTCTTTGAGAAGCTCGTCCAGTTTTTCAACGGATTCGGGTGAAGCGCTGTTTTTAAGAATGATGATCATTTTTCTTTTCTCCTTAATTCCTTAATATGTAAATTTAAATTATAAACATTTTTACGGCAAAGCAGTGACGCTTAATATACGAATGTGCAGTCGGGGAGCTGCTCTGCGAGATAATCCATGTCCTCCGCAGGAATGTCAAGACCCTGCATATAAAGCTTTTTCAGCATTATGAGCGAAGCCGCAGGACGGATATTCGTTATTGGGTTGTTGCTTATTTTGAGCCATTGGAGCGAAGTCAGCGACATAAGCGGCTCGATCGAACCGATGCTGTTGTTTTCGAGATAAAGCTCGTTAAGGTCGCCCATAGTCGTCAGCGGAGTGATATCGGAAATGTCATTGTTCTGCAAATGCAGACCGATCATCTTGTCCATTCCGCTCAAAGCGGCTATACTATTAATATTGTTATCGTTAAGGCGAAGAAGTTCAAGCTGCTTTAAATTCGTCAGCGGCGAAATATCGCTTACATTGTTGTCGGAAATATCAAGTGCGCGGAGATGAACAAGCCCGTCAAGAGGAGAGATGTCACTGATGTTGTTTGAGCGAAGATAAAGACTCTCCAGTCCGACAAGTCCCGCAAGCGGTGAAAGGTCTTCGACTTTGTTCTTGAAAAGTGAAAGATTTTTCAGCTCGGTCAAGCCTTTGAGCGGCGAAAGATCTGTGATATTGTTCTGATATATTTGAAGCTCGGTCAGATTTACCATGTATTTGAGCTCAACAATGTCCTCGTCTGTCAGATCCATGTTGCTCAAAGTGAGCGAAGTAAGCTCCGTACTGTATTCCTTGTCCTTTATAATAATAGTAGCAGGAAGATCAGCCATGACCTTTTCTTTTTCGGCAACGGCTTCGCTCACCGCAGGATTATCCTTTCCGTTGAGGTAATCCTCCTTGTTTTTTATCTTTATATCCGGAACAGTTTCTGCTTTGAGCGAAGAAACATCATGTTCCAGCGATTCTATCTGCGACTGAAGCGCGGAAACGTCCGGCTGAGGTTCATCGTCTGCCTTGTCCAAAAAAGGGAGAGAGCAGGAGCAAAGCGATAAAGCCATTGCAAAGCAGGAAATGAGAGCAGCTGCTTTAGTATGCTTCATAAAAATCGTCCTTTCCGAAGTAAACGCATAAACAGCGGCATTTACTTACGAATTTATCAAAACATTCATATCAATTATATACCAAACCCGTCCCAAAGTCAAGTGCTGACGGGAAAAAATGGGGGAATACAGCGTTTAATACTAAACACCAATAAAACTATAGACAAAAAATCTGCGCAAAATCCATATATCAGAGTTTTTGCTTGATTTTTTGTATAGTTTTTAATTGGTGTTTAGTATAAAGCAGCCATTTTTGAGGGAAATAACGGATTATCCGTAAAATTTTGATTTTTACAGAAATCATAATAGTGCAAAGATCCCCGTACAGGTCTGCACGGGGATCGGGCATTGGAATTTATGTTGAGAAAAGAATGAGTTCAGGTTTTCATTTGCTTGATAAAGAATTTTGTATTGCTTCAAGGTATTCCTCAAATAAACTTTGCAGGAACGCCGATATATCTTCAGTGCTGTAATTGATTGGGTCTGCCGGTGCTATAGGCTTTGTTGCGGCAGGCAGTGCCGAGCCATAGGTGAAAAGCTTTGACATATCCGTTCCCAAATATTCTGTGCAGACCTCTTTAAACTTATCGTCCGTGAACTCCGCCGATGACTGCAATTCCTCGGGAGAATAGTCATAGAAACCGTCAATACCGTCAGCCGAACCGATAATAATGTCGTGTGCATCGTATTCCGCTGTCGGCAAGCCCAGCGTGCAGTAAACATACATAAAGTTATCCGATATGTCAGTGACAGAACCGTAAGTCAGATCATAAGCACAAGCATAAATTTTTCCGTCAGCGTCCCAAAGCTGACCGTCTATGAACGTGCCTGCGCAAGTACCGTCCGGCTTGTACACATCGACCCAATCAAGATTCGTGAAATTTTCCCGAGGCTCCATACGGGATAAACACATTTCGGGTACATTGTCGCCGTCTATATCAGCAAATGTTACGGTGGTACACTCGCTTTTCTTGGTGTGATCTCCGACATCTATATCAACAGGTTCTCCAATATAATAAGGTGAAATATCTTCTTCCGTAAAATATTGTTCGTATGTATGCGGCGCTGCGGCATCATATTTTTTGAATATACCATATAGGATGTCCGCGTAATTTTGTATCAATTCAGAATTATCGGCAGAACCTTTTTCAGTTTCCGTGACTTCTGTAATTGTTGTTATTCCCTCTGTCAAGCTCTCCTGCTCATTATTTGCTGCTTTTCCGCAGGCTGTCATTGCAAGGCAAACTGCGCATAAGAGAAATACCCCTTTGTTTTTCATAATATCACCTGTCAAAATCAAGTTTCATCATCAGAACCCCAAGAAGCCATTGGAGTGTCATTATAATATTTGTCCGAAAAGAGTCCAAGTTCACCTTCCAGAAAAATATCGAAATCACCGCAAAGCTTTCCGTCCGTGTTTAATGTAAAAGAAAAATAAAGGTCATCATCATCTTCCTCTGTCGTTTTTGCAAAGCAATCGTAAGTCACGCTACCATCGTCGCTTTCGGTGTAGCCTATAATATGAGCGTGTTCATTGCGCAAATGATACATTAAAACAGGTTCATTTCCGTTTACATAAATGCAGTTGTCCTTGCCTGTAAATAAAACATCTATCAAAGAATTTTCTTTGAATACTTCAAATAATTCATCTGAATAAAAGCTTTTGATGTAGGCTATAAGCTCATCGTATGTATAGTCGGTTATCAGAAGCTTATAAAAAGGCATTCCATTATATTCAAAATAGTTTTCTTCACTTTTGTCATTAAGGTCATAATATTGAATATCCTTGTCAAACCAAGCCGCTCCCTCAAAATAATTCCAGTACATTTCGGAATAGCTTTCCGCAAATTCCTGCCCTCTGACAAGAATTTCATCGTTTTCGTCAAAGGTCGTTTCGGGAGTTGGTCTTGTTGTGGTTATAACGGTAGTTTCAGTCGGTACTGTGGTCGTTGTTTCGGATTTTGAAGCAACGGAAACCTTTTCGGTTTCCGTTGCTTCTGTGATCGTTGTTGTTATTTCTTTTATCGCACTTTCCCGCACGTTGTCAGCTGTTCTTCCGCAAGCGGTCATCGTAAGACAGATTGCACATAAGAGATATATCGCTTTATGTTTCATATAAAACCTCATTAAAATTATTTTGATACAGTCATATAGCCATAGCCTATACTGCTACCCAAACATTTATTTTTATCGCCAAGGTTCATTGTTGCATTAACATTTTTATCAATAGTCACTTTACCATTGGAGGATTGTGAACAACTACCATACCAAGGGTCAATACCAACTAAGTCATTTATTGTTTTTATGTCCTTAATATTACAGTTATCAACTGTTCCCGTAACAACTACCCAGTGCTGATTATTAGTATTGGTTGTAACTTGAACTGCTATTGCATCACCCTTAGATAATGATTCCTTTATTTTACCAAGCTGCTCTTCTGGTTTAATACTGTTATTATTTTCAATAACAGTAATATTCAAATCTCCATCATAGATACTGGGTATACTTTTTTTCGGTTCAGATAAAAAACCATTACTCGTTTTAGCTCCCACATCCGTTGGTTTAACAATCGTACCTGAATTAATAGAAGCTAATATTGCTAACGACGTGGCTTTGCAGGCTGCTTTTCCGTCATCAAACCAACCTCCGTTTTGATTAAATGAAACAAATTTGCTTATATTTTCTTTTTTCAGCTTATGTGTGGGATCGTAGGCATTCATTATCTTCTTGCATCCTGTTCCGCCTGAGTTCTGTGCCTGTTCAAGCGACGAAACAGAAACATTAGCTATTTTTGAGGCTCTTTTCACAGGGTCATACTTGGTTTTATCCCCACCGAAAAACTTATTAAATACATATTTTGTTCCAAATTTGTTTTCCAAAGATTTAAGATAATCATTTAATCCCTGAATATTTTTTCCGGTCAAGGCTTCAGACAATGTTTTTCAGACTTTGGCGTTGACACAGTTTGCTTACCCAAAGAACTTGATGCTTTATTTTGACTGTTCTTTTTATTATTCTGCGAAGCCGCTTTGCTGTTTGCCGATGACTTTGAATTCTTAGCTGACTGCACGCTCTTTTTCACAGCCTCCGAAGAAAACTCGAACGAATCACGTTTTGCTTTGCTTGCAGCCGTGCCTGTCTTTGAAGTTGGTGTCTTTGACGGTGTCTGCTTTGCTGTCGGCGTTGAACGTGTGAATGTGTCACGCCTTGGTGCGGAAGAGATCGGTTTGCTTTGTGTCGGTGTGCTTGTCCTTGAAACTGAACTTGAACGTGAAGCTGATGAGGTTTTCAGTATGCTCGGTTTTGAATACGAACTGCTTCTTGCTGCGCTTGATGATGTTCTGATTGCCATTTTGATTGCTTCCTTTCAATGTTAAATTAAGTGTCTGTGCGAATGGATTTATATTCCATAAAACTGTACGCTTATATTGTAACATATTATCAAAGAAAAGCAATATCGATTTATCACAATAAAATCTGTAAAATACCGTCTGATTTTGTCATAATATTGAAAATTATTCAAATTTTAAGTATAGATCTGATAGCATAGCAAACAATTAAGTGCCGAGAAAGGAAAGTATGATCCGCTAAAAAGCCGACATTTGCTGTCAAATATATTCTAACGCGAAACAAAAGCTTTTTCAATATGTTTTGCCAAAAAACTTGACCGCAGGTATATGCTGTGTTATAATAAATTGTCTGCATTTTGCACAAAATAAACGTTCCAAAGCATTGAAAACCGCATAAATGCGACGAATTATCGTAAAAATCAAAAAATGAAATGAAAATAGAGAACAGTAGAGAAAACGAGCAAAACAGAGAGATTTAGAGAGATTGAGGGATATATTTTAAAAATTCGGCAAAATGACAATTGACAACCGCCCGTGTGCCGTGTATAATAATAAACGTTGTGTCCGACGTGTATCAGAATGTAAGTGGAGTTGCCTGCATTGAATGATATCAGTTCGGCAATATCTACTAAAAATAAAAGGAGAATGACTATGTCAACTTATATGCCTAAGGCTAACGAAATCAGCCGTAAGTGGTATGTTATTGATGCAGAGGGCAAATCCCTCGGTCGTGTAGCAGCTGCTGCAGCATCAATTCTCAGAGGCAAGAATAAGCCTACTTTCGCACCTCATGCAGACTGCGGAGATAATGTTATCATCATCAACTGCGCAAAGGCAGTTCTCACAGGAAAGAAGCTTGAACAGAAGACTTTCAAGTGGCACACAGGCTGGATCGGCGGACTCAAGGAAACCAAGTACAGCGATATGATGAAGAATAATCCGGAAAAGGCAATGACAATTGCTGTAAACGGAATGCTTCCGAACAACACACTCGGCAGAGCAGCACTCACAAGACTCAGAACCTATGCAGGTGCAGAGCACGAGAACGCAGCTCAGAAGCCTGAAATGATCGAAATATAAGGAGGAAGCCGAAATGTACGAATCTAAACAGCCTTATTTTTATGGCACAGGCAGAAGAAAAAGCTCCGTTGCAAGAGTAAGAGTTTACGCAGGCAGCGGCAACGTTACTATCAACGGAAGAGATATCGACGACTACTTTGGACTTGAGACACTCAAGCTCCTCGTTAGACAGCCTCTTACACTCACAGAAACAGCTGATAAGTTCGACATCGTTTGCACAGTTGCAGGCGGCGGTGTAACAGGTCAGGCAGGCGCTATCCGCCACGGCCTTTCCAGAGCACTCCTCCAGTACGATGCTGAGCTCCGTCCTGTTCTCAAGAAGGCAGGATTCCTCACTCGTGACCCAAGAATGAAGGAAAGAAAGAAGTACGGCTTAAAGGCTGCTCGTCGCGCTCCTCAGTTCTCAAAGAGATAATTATTGCCCTTACAAACAATATTCCAATATTGTTTGGGGCGAAATTACCGCTTTTGGTCAGTTAACCAACATCATAACCGCTATGTTCACGCATAGCGGTTATTTTTGTGCTTAATACTAAATACCAATAAAATATAGGAAAAAATCTGTGCCGAAATCCAAGGTTTATCCGTATCGTCGTCATCATTCGCTTGGAAAGTGCAAAAAGGTGGGGGAGTTCCTTTACTTCATCATCGACAAGCGCAATGTCAGCCGCATCAACAGCAATGTCGCTTCCTGCACCGCCCATTGTTTCGCCCGAAGCAGTAATGGTCTGCGGAGGTTTCCGATGCAGCGGAGCGGATTATGCCGAGCTTATAAATGATTTCGGCATCTCATCTTACGAAATAACAAATTTTGAAACGGTCGCCGAAACGGCACAGCTTGTCCAAGTCCACTATATAGTGAAAACAACTGCCGATTCACCCGAAACTGCCGACCTTGCAGGAATGTTCCATATCACCTCGACTTGGGCGAAGAAAAACGGCACTTGGAAACTCATCTTCAATATGGATCAGCGAATTTTTGAAGAATGACAGAAAGGAGCATAAAATGATACTCGAAACAAAACGGCTCATACTCCGTGAGTTTACAGAAAATGATCTCAGCGACCTCTATGAAGTCCTGTCCGATTCGGACGTAACAGCGCATTATCCGTATACCTTTGACGAAAAGAGAGTAAAAGGCTGGATAGAGCGCAACATCGAACGCTATAATACTGACGGCTTCGGACTTTGGGCGGTCGTGCTGAAAGAAAACGGCAGGATGATAGGGGACCGCGGTATCACGATTCAGAACATCGATGGCGAAAAGCTCCCCGAAGTCGGATATCATATACATAAAAACTTTCGCAGGAAATGTTATGCCTCGGAAGCCGCCGCAGGCTGTATCGAATACGGCTTTTCAAAGCTTGGCTTCGATAAAATATATTCCTATATGAAATATACGAATGAGCCGTCCTATCGCACCGCCGAAAAAAACGGCATGAAGTTCGTCAAGCAGTACCCAGATCCCGATAATACTTTTACGAAAGTCTATGCGATAAGCAAAGCGGAGTGGGAAAACAGACTTCGCTGATATAAAAAGCCGCCGTTCCCCAATTGCGGAGAACGGCGGTAATTTTATGCCGGAATTACTTCTTCTTTGTTGTGATAGCAACAGGATCGGACTTTTCGCCCTCTTTGTATTTGCTGTTTACCTTGTCAAGGGCAGAAACCTTGAACTTGTATTTGGTGTTTTTCTTGAGGTCCTTGATAGTGCAGGAATTGCTTGTTACTGTCTTGTACTCTTCATATTTACCTGTCTTGGAGTTGTACATATAAACCTTGTATGCATCAGCACCTGCAACCTTGTCCCATTTAAGAGTGATGCTGTTCTTGGTTTTTGCGGAAGCTCTGATATTTTCAGGGGAAGCAAGTTCATCGTCTTCCTCAATTACCTTGTAGGAAAGACCGTTGTTCTTAGCGTATGTTAATGCACTTGAACCGGGATAAACATTGACTGTGGTCTTCTTAGGTGTATACTTCAAAAGGTTGCCGTATAAACCGTACCAGTCAACCTTGTAATACCAGATGCTGTCAGGAGAATTGGTGTAGTAGAAGATATAAACTGATGTTTTGCCGTCTGCAACTCTTGTTTCTGCTTCTTCATCCAAATCTTCATTTATACGTCCGGAGGAATAACCAATGGCGTTTTTGCCGCGGAATGCTGTTCCCTTAGGAATAGTAAGACTGGTGAGATTTACACAGTTTGTGAATGCGTTGGAGTAGATCTCTGTGCATCCATCAATATTGATACTTTTAAGATTGAGGCAGTTGAAAAAAGCTTTTTCGCCGATAAAATAATCAAATTCGTGCTTTCCGATCTTAACGGATTTGAGTGATGAACAGAATTCGAATGCACCTGCACCAATGGCTTCATCAATGCTGCCCTTTATTTCGACAGTCTGGAGATCTGCACAGTATGCAAATGCATCAATATAGAAATATGCATTTCCTGCTACAGTTACCTTTTTGAGCTTTGTGCAGCCTTCAAAAGCACTTTCCCAAGCATAAAGGTCACCCTTTGCAGTGATGGATGTGATCTTGTCGTTTCCTTTGAAAGCTTCATCGCTTACATAATTAACATCTGCAGGAATAACGACTTCTCCACCGTTTCCTTTGTAGCCGGAAACATACTTGCCACCATCGGAATCTGTTGAAATGATAAGATCGCTTGATGCAGCTTCGGCTGTGATAGCAATGCCAAGCTTGTCATTGAACTGCTCGGGAAGAGCTGTGAGCGTACCCAATGAAAGCATAACGGCAAGGGCACACGAAAGAATTTTTTTGTTTTCCATAATTGATCCCTCTTATATTTATATTTTTGTCATATCGACATGATAATTATATCACTGCTTGTTAATAAAGTCAATGCTTTTTATTGCACTAAATTGACAAAATATATAGAATTTTCCATTGTCTTTGTGTAAAAATAAATAAAAAGCGTTTGCATACTCGAATTGTACGCAAACGCCGTAATAAAATATGGTCAGTTTTCTTCCAGCCACCTTACCGCACAGTGGCAAAGCGAAGCCGTGCCTATCGGAAGAACATCTTCGTTGAAGCGAACCTTTGGATTATGCGCCGATGCATCACCGCGTTCGTCCTCAAAGCCTGCCGAAAGGTACATGAACGCCGATGGAACAGCCGAAGCTATCACCGCAAAATCCTCCGAAGCGTTGGCTTTCATATCGGGTATAGGCTTCAGACCGCCAAGCTCGTTCATATAACCGACTGCTTTTTCCGTCAGCTCACGGTCACATATAAGCGGCGGAACGTCCGAAAGCTTCGTGACCTGCGCCGTGCCATCGTAAAGCTTGGCTGTCTTTTCCGCAATTTCAGCTATCCGAGCCGAAAGCTTTTCTTTCTGTGCCTTGTCATTCGTGCGGAGAGTTCCCTCCATAAATGCGGAATCGGGGATAATGTTAGCGGCTTTTCCTCCGTGAAGCTGTCCGATCGTTAAAACGCACACCTTTTCGGGGTCGGCTTCACGCGCGATAAGAGCCTCCAGAGCAATGTAGATCTGCGCCGCAATGTTGAGCGGATCGACCGTTAAATTCGGATAAGCTCCGTGACCGCCTTTGCCCTTAATATCAATGCGGAAACCGTCAACCGAGTTCATCATAACTCCGCCCGCATTGTACATAAACAACCCCGGCAGCATCTTTCCGGGAGCTACGTGGAAAGCGAGTGCCGCATCAACGTGCGGATCTTCCAGAACGCCATTGACTATCATATCACGGCTGCCCTCAAAGTTTTCCTCCGCAGGCTGAAACATAAGCTTTACCGTGCCTTTGAGCAAATTTTCGTTTTCTTTTAAAAGCTTTGCCGCACCGAGCAGCATTGCAGCATGAAGATCGTGTCCGCAGGCATGAGCGTGACCGTTGGTGCAGGCAAATTCTTCACCGCTCATCTCCTCCATAGGCAAAGCGTCCATATCCGCACGAAGCAAAAGCACGGGCGAGCCGCTGCCGATGAGTGCCGTAACGCCGTGACCGCATTTCTGTGGGGAAAGCCCGTATTCCGTCAGCTTTTTCATTACAAATTCCTGCGCAAGCGGCATTTCAAGTCCGACTTCGGCGTTCCTGTGAAAGAATCTGCGGTTTTCGGCGATTTCAGCCTTTATCTTTTCGGCTTCTTTGTAAAAATCCATTGCAATTCCTCCTTTTTTCGGTTCAAAACAGCTTTTTATAACTTTATTATACCATTATAGATAACAAAATTCAACAACAGATAAATTTTTTACAGCATTTCAACAAGTGAAATAATTTTTATCAAGCTATTCACAAATTATTGTAGGGGATGGGTTTCTGTCCCACAGTCACAAATACCGTTCAAAAAACGGGACGGGCGACCTGTCCCCTACAGTATTATATGGCGATTTGAAATATATTCGCATTAAAAGTTCACTATTTATTTACTCGTTGAAATACCGTTATAAATTTTTCCGAAATACTTGAAAAAAAACGGATAATATAGTATAATTACTATAAATACACGAATTTATGTTTTTTGATATATATTGAGGAGAATCATCTTGAAGAAAATAAGGACGAGAATACTCGGTGCGGCTCTTGCCGCTGCGCTTGCCTTGACAACAAGCCTCGACCTTTCAGCAGCATTGGGAGGAATAACCGCTTTTGCCGAGGAAAATACAGACGAACCTATCGTCATCGCTCCGCAGGATGATATAAACCGTGATGAGGAACTTCCTGCGTTTGAAGAGCCTGTTTATACAGCAATGTTCAGCTTTCCTGCCGAAATGAGGGGAGTTTATGTCACCCCAACGGTAGATTATGCAGCCGAGGACGGCACCGAAGCTGTAGCAGACGAGGTGGAAACACTGCTCGATAACGCCGAAAGCAACCGCCTTAATGCTGTTATCATAAATACAGACTGTAATGGTGAAATGCTTTACAACTGTGACCTCAACGAAACACTTGGAGAGGACGTTATAACCGCACTTGTTGACGGCGCGCGCGATAGGGGAATGTACGTCTATATGGATTTCAGCATAGACGCTGTACTTACTTCACTCGAAGATATGACCTTGCAGGAGAAGATAGACTTTCTGGCACTAAGGGTCCATACCTTTACAGTAAAATATCCCGTTGACGGCATAATCCTTGACGGCTATTATTCATCGAAAACCAATCTCAGCCTGTACGACTATGTTGAGAATGGCTCGGGGATCGGCTTCGACAACTGGCTTCTCGATAACGGAGCATACGTCTTTGCGCTTGCTTCGGACGCAATAAGAAAAACGAACAACACAGTTCCCGTAGGCATTTCAATAAATGATGTTTGGGCAAACTATGAGAACAACGAAAAAGGCTCTGCTACATCTGTAAAGTTTGAAGCCTTGACAGATGGATATGCCGATACAGTTTCCTATATACAGAAAGGCTATGCCGATTTTATTATGCTCAAAGCCGAAGGTTCACGTTCAAGCAGCAGTGAACCGTTTGGCGAAATAACAAAATGGTGGAACGATATTGCCGATGAAGCAGGAATACCGCTTTTCATCCACCATATGAATGAGTATATTTGTACCGATACCGAGGGCTGGGGTTCACCCGATGAACTCGTCAAGCAGGTCATTGACGCATCGGAGCTTTCTTCCTACGGCGGAAGTGCCTTTGACTCGCTTTCCGCGCTCGTAACGAACAGCATGGAGTCAACGACCGCACTCACCAAGCACTATGATGATACTATCGACCTCGAGGGACTTAACAGCGAACTTGAAATGACCCTCCCGAAGAAGACCACGTTCAAGACCGAAGAACCGACCGTCATATTTGCAGGTTCGTTCGACCCGAATTTTCCCGTATATTATCAGGGCAAAGAGATCGTCCTCAACGAAGCCGGAAGATTCTACTTCACCGAAGACCTTGACGTCGGCGTGAATACATTTAAATTCCAGAATAAAGCCAAGGTCATAACATATAAGATCACCCGAACAGTGAATATCCTCAAAAGTGTTTCACCGTCCGACGGAACGATGTATGTTGACGGCGAATCGACTATCGCGATAAGTGCCATCGCATATAAAGGTTCGGAGATCACCGCAAAGATCAACGGCAAAAGCATAACTCTCAAAGAGGTCGAAGACCAGCTTGACGAGCTTGACCCGAACTCATACTATACTAAATATGTCGGCAGATATACCGCTCCGCAGGGAAAAAAAGGAGAGGAGATACAGCTCGGTTCTATCGAATTCTATGGCGTTTATCATACTAAAACGGGCGATATGACCGAATCGAGAACAGGTTCAGCGGTTATTGTCAACGCTCTGCCCGAGGTCGCCAACGACTTCACGGGAAGTATTCTTATGGTGAATAACGACAATACTATGGTCTATAATGCCAAGAGTACCGATACTGCACCGACTCCCGATATGGCACGTCTGCCTGCAGGAACGCTCGACTATATCGTAAATACTGTTACATACAGCGGAACGGATTATTATATCACAAATTCGGGCAAGAGAATTCGCACTAACGCGGTTTCCATACTCGAAAACAAACCGCTCGGCACAAATCCTATCTCGGTAAATTCCGTCTATAAGGACGGCACAGACACCGTAATAAAGCTGAAAACTTCGGTAAAGATACCGTTCTCCGTAAGCTATAACGGCATAAATTACAACGATGGCGACAACGGTTCATACTATATCTCATCGTTTGATTCAGACGGAATAACTATAACTTTCAGCTACATCACAAGCATCTCGGCAGGCGATATCACTTTCCCCGAAAGCTCTGTTTTCACCTTGGGAACATGGTCTGCCGTTGACACGGGCGATATAAAGTCGGCAAAGCTCAGCCTTAAATTCCGTCAAAACGGGATCTATTCGGGAATAAAAGCAACATACGACAGCGATGATAATCTCACGCTCCGCTTCAACGGATGCCGAAACAGCCTTAACGGCGCAACTATAGTTATCGACCCGGGACACGGCTATACGGGCGGCAACTTTGACCCCGGTGCTATCGGTCATATCAAGGAGCAGGAAGCAAACCTTGCGGTAGCAAAATATCTCGAATCTATCCTTGAAGCCGAGGGAGCGAACGTTGTAAGACTTAAAACCGAAAGTGAAAACTACGATACCGACCAGCGAGCTTCAATTGCAAGACAGTATTCACCCGACTTGTTTATTGCTGTTCACTGCAATGCCGCGGCAAACGAAAAAGCAACGGGGGCGGAAGCCTACTACTTTACACCGTTCTCACAGCCGCTCGCGGATGCGGTTTCCGCTTCAATGGGCAGCTACCTCTATAATAACGTTGATAACGGCGGACTTGGTGACAGAGGGGAGAAGTACAACTATTTCTTCGTTACCCAGCAGCAGGAATTTCCGTCTATCCTTGTGGAGTGCGGATTCGTTACGAATTATACCGAAGCAATGGCTCTTGCAAATTCAAAGCATCAAAAGGGCATCGCGAACGCTATTGCCGAGGGAATAAAGAAGTATTTCGCGAAGTGCAGCTATTCCTGCTTCGGCGAGGGCGTAGGCTCTGTGAGCGGTCAGGAGATACAGCTTCCTGCTGAAAGTTCTCAGCCCGAACAGCCGTCCGAAACCGAACAGAACGTTGAAACCACAGCTCCTGCCCCTAATGAGGTCTATGACGAAGATGACCCGTATTACCAATATTTCGGTGGATGATAAGTTTGTGCAAAATAACTATAAATTGACTGTTTTACCTATAATTTTTTGAACCCGGATAGGTTGACGAATCACGCTTTTTATGGTAAAATAATATTGATATATTTTTAACAAAGGGTCAAATCCCTTGACAGGCTGATCTTTCGCAGCCGTCAGAAAGGACAGGTCATTCTTATGCAGTTATTTAATGTTCCTGAAAGAATCTATTTTATGCCGGGTGCTGTTCAGTATCTTGAAAAGATACCCGAGCTTCACAGAGTTGTTGTCTTTACCGACAAGGAAA
The DNA here is from genome assembly GCA_945868475.1 of uncultured Ruminococcus sp. Taxonomy (GTDB): domain Bacteria; phylum Bacillota; class Clostridia; order Oscillospirales; family Ruminococcaceae; genus UMGS363. Next base: position 203,374 of record CAMBLM010000001.1, read on the forward strand.
CTATCGGCGCAGGCATCTATGAGCATCTTAAATATTACCTTGAAAGAAACGAGTGCCACCCCGTTATTGATGTTTTCTACGATATCAACCGCATCGCTGACCTCGATTCAGTAAATAGGGGAGTGGCTATTCTCCGTAATTTCAAGCCGGATACAGTTATCGCTCTCGGCGGTGGAAATGTTATCGATACGACCAAGGCAGCCGAAGCAGTTTTCTCTAACCCCGATCTTACTATCGAACGGCTTGCCGATAAGTATGCCTGCAATAAGTGCGAAAAGGCAATGAGAATAGTATGTATCCCAACAACTTCCGGTTCGGGCGCAGAGATCACCTCAACAGCAGTTGTGTTCGGTAAGGACGGCAGGAAGTATCACCTCGTTGATTGCAATATCAAGCCTGATGTTGCTATCGTTGACAGCGAACTCGTTTATGAAGCAAGCGACGAACTCTCCGCTGCGCACGGCTTTGAAGTCCTCGCACACGGAATCGAAGCTTACGTTTCCGTTATGCATTCCGACTATACAGATTCGTTCGCACTCTCAGCAGTAAAAACGGTATTCGATTACCTCCCAAGATCATGCAAAAACGGCTCTGACGATCACGAAGCAAGAGAGAAAATGCACAATGCCGCAGCTATCGCAGGTATGGCTTATGAAAGCACACTTTGCGGACTTAACAGCGCACTTTCCCACAGCGTAAGCTCGGAAACAGGCGTGTCAAAGGGCATTGCAGATGCAGTTCTTCTTCCTTATACTATTGAATTCAACGCAGCAGGCAAGGTAAGCGAAGCTTGGCCGAAGTATGGCAGAGAGGGCGCAGCTGAAAGATACCGTCAGATCGCTGCATATCTCGGACTTGATGCCGAAACTCCCGAAAACGGCGTTAAGAGCCTTGTTGCCGCAGTTAAAAGGCTCGCTGAAGAGATCGGTGTTCCCACAAACTTTGAGTCGGTTGGTACAAGCTTCCTCAACAGCGTTCCGTTTATGGCTGAAAAGGCACTTGAAGACCGCGATATGGCAGGCAACCCAAGAGCAGCAGTAGCTTCCGAGCTTGAAGAGCTTCTCAGGATCGCATACAGCGGAAAGTGATTTCTTTTATCGAAAAAATGAGCGGTGTCCGTAAAATAGGATACCGCTTTTTGTATTGACAGAGCATTATAATACTAATTCTCAATCAACCTATAGACAAACTCTCGGCTATAATAAGTTCATTCTACGTCAAGCGCCTTTGTCAGGCGTGATTTACCCCAGTAGGGGGAGGTGTCGGCTTTATTCCGACAGAGGGGCTGACCGACAGACCAGCCTGTCTGTGGTCGCTCTCCAAGGTCCACGCAGTGACCTTGTCCACGCAGTGACCTTGTCCACGCAGTGACCTTGTCAACGCAGTGACCTAACTGAACTTATTCTATCCTGTCGATTTTGTCTATAGAACGATCGAGAATTAGTATAAACACCAATAAAACTATATACAAAAAATCTGCGCAAAAGCCATATAAAGCTGTTATACTAAACACCATTTAAAATTTGGAAAAAATCAAGCCGATAATCTCGCATATATAGGATTTCGGCGCGGATTTTTTCCTGTATTTTATTGGTGTTTAGTATTAAACAGCTACGAGTTTTGGCTTGATTTTTGTATAGTTTAAGTATAAGGCATAAAAACAGCCGCATAGCTATTCTATGCGGCTGAAATTTTAGTTGTTGAGGAACTTTTCGATCTTGTAGCGCTTGTAAGCAGCTTCGTTTATCTCAACATTCTGTGTTTCTGTCCAGGAATCAACAGTCTGATTGAACTCATCGTCCTTGAGCTGATGACGAACTGTGCTTTCGTTATCACTGTAATAATTTTCGTCAGCGTAAAGGTCAAGAACAGTTACAACATAGTAAACTTCGTCTTCCTCAACGAGGAAAACATCGCCGACTTTGGATTCAAATGCCTTTGTCACAACTGCCTCGGATGGATAAGAACCGTCCTTTGTAACTACTGTTTCGTTGTCAGTGTAGCTGCTCTCGGTTTCCTCAGTGTCAGCGTCAGCGGACTCATCGGTATCGGTGCTTTCGGCTGCATCAGCAACAAGCTTGTCATAGTAATCGCTGTATTCCTTGCTTACGGCAGCAAAGTTTTCACCGCCCTTGATGCGTTCAATGTAATCTTCTGCCATCGCCTTTATTTCGTCCTTGCCCTCAGATTTAAGAAGATTGCCTTCGCCGTCTTTAAGCTCCATTTTGATGTAATTGATGCGCTTGTTGTTTTCGTCAAGGTAGGCTCTGATGTCAGCTTCGGAGATCTCGTCCTGACCGCCCTGTGCATAGTAATGATCGAAGATCATGTTTTTCTTGGTCGAGTTGAGCATTATAAGAAGCTGTGAATCCTCGCTGATACCGGCATTCTCATAATTTTCGCCGTAGTATTCCCAGATCGAATCGAGGTATATCTTGGTCTTTTCTTTTTCATTGTCCTCGAAAGAAAGTCCGAGTTCGTCAAACTTGTTTTCAACAGCAACGAATTCCTGCATACTCTTTGTAGCTTCATCGTTGATCCATTCACGAACAGGCTTGTCCTCGATCACCTTGTCGGTGAAAGCCGTCGTTGTTGTTGCCTCTGTTTCGGAAGCTGTGGTTTCGGCAGTCTCGGCGGAAGCAGTCGTTTCCTCGCTCTCATCGGTCGGCTCAGTGTAGTAAGCCGCATCATAGTAGGAACTCATCTGCATTGCGATGAAAACGCCGGCAGGAACTTTGTAGCCGTCGATAACAGCGGCATAAGTAGTGTCAGGACCTGCGATATTATTTCCGCAAGCACCAAGTGATAAAGCCATAGCCGAGCAAAGCGCAACGGCGGATATTTTCTTGAAGTTAGCCATAAATATCATAAACCTCCAATTATTGATTCAACTAAATACATTATATTATACCATATAAAAAGTAATTTGTCCAGTATTTTTGCTCAATTTTCAAAAAAGAAAACATCGGCAGGCGTACCGTCTTCATATTCTGCCCTGCGGTCGGGATAAGCTTTGATAAGCTCAAAATTTCCGCATGTCAGCTCATTTATTACCTTGTCCCAAAAGTAAACCGATGCAAGGTTGTGTGGGTGACGTTTCAGCTGCCATTTTCCGTGATGTCTGTCCAGAATCTGACGAACCGCCTCACGTCCGACACCATTTCTGCGATATTTATATAGTATAAAAAATTCGGAAAGGCAAAAGTCTGTCTTTCTGCCCTCGATCTCGGGATAATCATTAACAAGTACGAATCCTGCAAGCTTTCCGTCAACCATAATAAAATAGGGAAAACGGTTTTCTTCCGTGAAATAACAGTCAATGTATTCGTAGCCGTATAAACCATCCTCGCCGATGTCCGTTTTTTCCCACTGCGAAAATTCATACAGATATTTTTCCATAAGATTGTTTAAAACGTCTTTTTTGTCAGCCGTGACCTTTACAAGTTCAACCATTTTTATCCCTCCGTGAACATTATAATATAGTATATCGTAAAAGTCAAGAAAAGGGAATTTTTAAACAACTATTTACATATTTTGAAATTTGTGTTATAATCAAAAAAGAAAAATCAATTATAGGGAGAGTGATAGAAGTGACTGCTGTGTTCTTTATAACAACTGTTGTGTTTTTGGTGCTGTTTTCAATTACAAAATCAGATAATTCCGAACTCCGCAGGGAAATTGAGCGTCTCAGAAATGAATTGTATAAAAAGCAAAACGACTCCGATATCAAGGAGAAGCAGACGCCTGAAGGTGAACCTGTAAAGCCAATCACCTTTGCAGAAGAAACTCAACAGCCTGCAATGAAAAATTCAGCGTATGATACGTCGTATATGCACAACAAAACTGTTGAAAAGCCCACTGCCTTTACAACCGTTGAACCGACTGTACCAAAAGCTTCCGAGCCTGAACGATCAATATCGGAGCAAACGACTGCCGAATACAGCCTTAAATCGGAAAAGCACCGTGTAAGCTCAATAAATGTTCTGCTTGTCATTGGTTCGCTGCTTATAATATTGGCAGGCTTTATCTTCGCGACAACAACTTGGGCAACACTCGGGAATATTGTAAAAGCAGTGATAATTCTATCATTTTCAGCGGTTCTTTTTGCAGCTTCATCAGCCGCGGAAAGAAAGTTTGACCTGCCGAGAACGGGTAAGGTGTTCTATACACTCGGCTGTGCGTTTTTGCCAATAACAGTCTTTGCAATTGCCTATTTTAAAATTTTCGGCGAGTGGTTCTCGATCGGCGGAAATGGCTCGGGTACGGTTTTGGCGGTAGCCGCTGCACTCACTGCCGCAGTATGCTTCAAAGGCAGCTATGACTATAAAAATAAGAACTTCGCATTGGTTTCACTCGGGAGCGTAACGATAATGATGGTCGGATTGGCGTCCCAGATATTTGATAGTCCCGATTTTTTTGAGCTTGCATACGCCGTTTATTCGCTCATTGTGATATTTGTAAGCCGTTTTATTCAAAAGAAAGCTGTAAAGTCAAATGCCTTTGCATATATGATCGATGTCCTGCCGTCTTTTGAACTCGGCAATACCGCATTGTTGAGCATCGCATCGCTTATAGTTCCTGCCGCTTGGCTCGGTCATAGTGTTATCGTAACTATCTCCTGCGTACTTTTTGCGGCAGCATATCTTTTCAGTGGCTTCTCAAAGAAAAACGGCTTTGCAGGTGCGGTCCCGTTTTTGACTTTTGTCAGCATAGCATCGTTTTATGGCTTTTCACCCGAAAACTTTTCCGAGGGTACATATGTTATTGCAGCAATTGCAACAGTGACCGCCGTCCTCTCACTTCTGAAAATCCTCCCCGAGAAGCTTGCCTTTGCGCTGAAAATTTTATCAAACATCTGTATCGCAGTATCGGCATTTGCGCTTGCTGTTGCCGCGATTTCCTCGGAAATAACGCTCGCATCGGTTATTGTAATGATAATTTTGACAGCTGAGATCCTTGCCATCGGTCTGTTCCGAAGAAATGGATCGTCGGGAAAGATAATGTTTGTGCTGTTCGCGTTTGCACTTTCATCAACTATATTGTCAGCGGTAAAGCTGATAACTTCGTCGGATAACATATTTGCAATAGCTTCATCGGCGGCTTTGCTCGCAGTTTCGATAGGCTATGTCGCCACAGACGTTATGCTTGCCAAGAAAGGCAAAATGTTTATCCTCCGCTCGGTATTTACTGATGTAATGTTTGCAGCCTTTACAGCAGGGGTTCTTCTGTCACAGTTTAGTGACAGAAAACTACCTATCGCAGTAATACTTTTCACCGCCGCGGCGCAGTTTGTATATGCTGTTTTCCCGAAAAAAGACTGGGAAAAGCTTTTCTTTTCACTCACAGCAATGCTTTCACTCGGTAAATTTGCCGCTGATGGAACATTGGCTGAACATTTCAGTGAAACAGCGGTATTTACAGTTGTTTCAGCGGTCCTCGCGCTAATATCCATCACTTGGATACTTGTAAAGAAAGATAAGCTTATCGAAAAGGGAACATTTATCGGCTTTGCTGTAGTGACATCGTTTCTGATGCTCGTTTCGTCTGTGAAAATTTTCTCTGCGCCCGACCCCGTATGGCAGTTCTGGCTCATTCTTGCGATAGTCTGCACTGTAAAAGGCTGTATCAGCAAGCATAAAGTTCCGATCTCGGCGGCAATTATCCTCTTCTGTCTTGCTTTTGGCGGCTTTGCTTATGAAGTTCTTAACTTTGGCACTAAAGCCGAGCTTATCGCAGCAGGCGGTTTTGCATCGGTGCTTTTTGCAGCGTTCCTCTTCGTTCCGCACAGTGAATTGATAAATTACTGCCGAAAGTTCACGTTCCTTTGCCTTGATTTTATCTCGTTTGCTTTGTTTTGTACGATCGTATCAGCGAACGAAGTCAGTGTTTCTGTCGTTGCAGGAACGGTAATTGTCTTTGCGATGACCGTTACAAGCGGCATTATGACATTCGGCTCAGCACTTCTTATCCCACCGCTTGCGGCAGCATATTTCGCGGTTGCAGACCTAATGCAAAATGTTTTTTCAGACAATGAAAACGTCGCAGTCGGTGCATCGATCACGGCAATGATCGTCCTGTCTGTCGGCGCAAGCTTTTTATTCTACAGAAAAAGTGTTTTTGAAAAATCGCGCAAAGACTGTGACGGCTTTGCATTTTCAAGGCTCATCGGTCTTGCGGCATATTTTTTGTATGCAGACGGCGAAATTTCGGAGTGGCTCGGTTTGCTTCTCATCGGTGCAGTTATTGTTTCGTTCATCAGAAAAGGAAACAAACTGCTTTCAAACCGCATTATAACATCTGTTGCGATGATCGTTCCTGTTATAGCTTGGTGGTCACAGCCGTTTTGGCAGCTGCCCGAGAATTATGCTCTCGAGATAAACATCATTCCGATATTGTTTTACCTTGCGGCGCTTCGTCTGCTCAAATGGGACAGAAAGCATATCGATACCCTTACATTTGTTACATATATAATAGTATATGCAATACTTTTCTTCCATGCTCTCAGCGGCACAACGGGCAATGCTCTCATAGTTATGATAAGCGCGTTTGTGATACTTGCGGTTTCGTTCTTCGTCAGAATGAAACGGTGGTTCGTGCTTAGTGCGGCAGTTATCGTGACCTCGGCGATATTTATGAGCATTAAACAGTGGGGAAGTCCTGCTTGGTGGGTCTATCTCCTTGCCGCAGGAGTTATCCTTATCGCAGTCGGTGCTTTCAATGAGCAGAAGAAAAAATCTGCCGACGGCGGCGTTGCGGGAAAGATAACGCGTTTTATGTCCGAATGGACTTGGTGAATTTCAGCGCAGTTCAAAAACGAAATGAACTGCGCTTTTTATATGTGAAAAGGCTATAAGCTTTACATCTGACTGCATCTATAAAAATTAAAGTATAAAAATCAGTTTGTTAAAATTGCATAATAAAATGAGAAATAATTTTATATTATGGATTCAAAAATCCTATTGATATTAAACGTTTAATATGGTAAAATTGTATCAAGATATGCCGTTGAAGGTATATTAAACAAATATAAGTGAGGTTAGTTGAATGAAATACGGTTTCTATGATGACAAGAACAAAGAATATGTCATTAATTCTCCAAAAACTCCTTATCCTTGGATAAACTACCTTGGAACTCAGGACTTTTTCGGACTTATTTCCAATACCGCAGGCGGTTATGATTTCTATAAGGACGCTCGTCTTGCAAGAATCACACGTTACCGCTATAACAACGTTCCTGCAGATGCAGGCGGACGTTATTTCTACATCAACGATAACGGTACTGTTTGGAATCCGGGCTGGGCTCCTGTAAAGACAGACCTTGATTCATACGAGTGCCGCCATGGTATGGGCTATACAAAGATCACAGGCAAGAAGAACGGACTTTCCGCTGAGGTTACTTTCTTCGTTCCTCAGAATTTCACAGGCGAAGTTCAGAAGCTCGTTCTCAAGAACGAAAGCGGCGCAGCTAAGTCCTTCAAGCTCTTCTCATTCATCGAATGGTGTCTTTGGGACGCAAACGACGACAGCACAAACTTCCAGCGTAACTTCAACACAGGTGAAGTTGAACTTGAAAAGAACGGTGCTGTTATCTATCATAAAACAGAATACAAGGAAAGAAGAAACCACTTCGCTTTCTATGCTGTAAACGATACTGTTGACGGTTTCGATACAGACCGTGAAACATTTATGGGCAGCATCTACAACGATTTCCACAATCCTCAGACAGTTCTCGACGGTGCTCCCAAGAACTCAGTTGCTGACGGCTGGTCACCTGTTGCTTCACATTACAAGGAGATCACTCTCGCAGCAGGCGAAGAAAAGACTCTCGTTTTCATTCTCGGCTATGTTGAGAATCCTTACGATCAGAAGTTCAACGCTGACGGTACAATGAACAAGTCCAAGGCTTATGAAATGATGGCTAAGTTCGATACAGCCGAAAAGGTTGACGCTGCATTTAAAGAGCTTGCCAAGACTTGGGAAGACCTCCTTGCTAAGTACAACCTCAGATCGCCTGATGAAAAGCTCAACAGACAGGTCAACATCTGGAATCAGTATCAGTGTATGGTCACATTCAACCTTTCACGTTCCGCATCTTACTTTGAGAGCGGCATCGGCAGAGGCATGGGCTTCCGTGACTCTAACCAGGACCTCCTCGGCTTCGTTCATCAGATCCCTGAACGTGCAAGAGAGAGAATCCTCGACATCGCCGCTACACAGCTTGAAGATGGCGGCAACTACCACCAGTATCAGCCTCTTACAAAGAAGGGCAACGACGCTGCAGGCACAAACTTCAATGATGACCCGCTTTGGATGATACTTTCCACAGCAGCTTATATCAAGGAAACAGGCGACCTCGGAATCCTCGATGAAATGGTTGACTACAAGAACGATCCTGCTCTTGCACAGCCGCTTCTCGACCACCTCAAGAGATCGTTCTACCACGTTGTAAACAATAAGGGACCTCACGGACTTCCTCTTATCGGACGTGCTGACTGGAACGACTGCCTTAACCTCAACTGCTTCTCCAGAGTTCCCGGCGAAAGCTTCCAGAACACAGCTTCCAACATTGCTAAGGAAGTCAACCCTGAAACGGGCGAACCTCTCAACGAACAGACAGCTGAATCCGTAATGATCGCAGGTATGTTTACATATATCGGACCTGAGTATGAAAAGCTCTGCCGCCTGAAGGGTCAGACCGAAGAAGCTGACAAGGCAAAGGCTGAGATCGAAAAGATGAAGCAGGCTATTATCGACTTCGGATGGGACGGTGACTGGTTCCTCCGTGCTTACGATGCATACGGCAAGAAAGTCGGCTCACACGAGAACGACGAAGGCAAGATCTTCATCGAACCCCAGGGCTTCTGCGTAATGTCTGATATCGGCGGCAAGGAATTCACCGAAAAGACAATGGACAGCATCGACAAGTACCTTGGCACAAAACACGGTCTTGTTCTTAACAACCCTGCATTCACAAAGTATGTTGTTGAATACGGTGAGATCTCCACATATCCGGGCGGATATAAAGAAAACGCAGGTATCTTCTGCCATAACAATGCTTGGATCATGTGCGCAGCTGCTTACGCAGGCATGGGTGACAGAGCATTCGATTACTATACAAGGATCGCTCCTGCATATCAGGAGGACGAGCAGCTCCACAGAACCGAACCTTATGTTTATGCACAGATGGTTGCAGGTAAGGACGCTAAGCGTTTCGGCGAAGCTAAGAACAGCTGGCTCACAGGTACAGCAGCTTGGAACTTCGTTGCAATTTCGCAGTATATCCTCGGAATTATCCCTGACTACAGCGGATTGAAGATCGATCCTTCCATTCCTAAGGCTTGGGACGGCTATGAAGTTTCCAGAACCTTCAGAAATGCTGTTTACAACGTTAAGGTAGAGAACCCGAACCATGTTTCAAAGGGTATTAAGTCTATCACCGTTGACGGCAAGGCTATTGAAGGCAACATTCTCCCTGTTTTCGCAGACGGAACACATGAAGTTGTTGCTGTAATGGGCTAAGCTTTATAAAAAATCGGCGTCGGGCAGAAATGTCCGACGCTTTTTTGTATATTATTGTATCAAAGACAGAATTTATACTAAGCACTGTTTAGTATAAATTTGAAAAAAATCAAGCCGATATCTTGGATATATTGAATTCTGGCACAGACTTTTACTGTATTTTATTGGTGTTTGGTATTATTACGGAAAATATTAATTTTCAGTGTAAAATTATTTACTTTTCGACAAAATATGGTATAATATGATATATAGACGAATTTCGGACTATTTTATTTGAAAGGAAGCGAATGTATGAATTTTCTTTTGAACCACACAGGTGTACTTCTCGGAATAATTATTGCAGTCGTTGTAATAATTATTTTGGCTTCGGGTTATGTTAAAGCACCGCCCGATAAGGCTTATATCATTTCTGGTATCGGCAAGAAAGCAAGAGTCGTTATCGGAAAAGCTTCGATAAAAATACCGTTTTTCGAGCGTCTTGATAAGCTTGATCTCAGCCTTATGTCCGTCGATGTAAAAACAGCCTCCGCTGTACCGACTGCGGACTATATCAACATTATGGTCGATGCAGCCGTAAACGTAAAGGTCGCACTTGATCCCGATGGATTGAGCCTTGCGCAGCAGAACTTTCTTAACAAGGATAAAGCTTATATCGTTGGCGTTGCAAGAGAGGTCCTCGAGGGAAATATGCGTGAGATCGTCGGAACGATGGAGCTTCGGGATATGGTTTCCAACCGTCAGAAATTTGCCGATAAGGTTAAGGAAAACGCTGCGCCCGACCTTGCGAAAATGGGTCTTGACGTTGTTTCGTTCAATGTTCAGAATTTCACTGACTCGCAGGGCGTTATCGATAACCTCGGTATCGATAATATTTCAAAGATACAAAAGGACGCTTCCATTGCACGTGCAGTTGCTGACAGAGATGTAGCCGTTGCAAGAGCAAACGCCGAAAAGGAAGCAAACGATGCAAAGGTCGCTGCTAACCTTGAGATCGCGACAAAGCAGAATGACCTTGCCATCAAGCAGGCAGAGCTTAAAAAGGCTTCCGATATCAAGAAAGCTGAAGCCGATGCAGCTTATACTATCCAGCAGGAGGAACAGCGCAAGCAGATCGAAATTACTACCGCTAATGCAAACATTGCCCGTCAGGAAAAGGAAGTTGAGCTTGAAACGCAGAAGATCGCAATTCAGGAACGCCGTCTTGATGCAGAAGTAAGAAAGCAGGCGGAAGCAAAGAAGTTTGAACAGCAGCAGCGCGCCGACGCCGACCTCTACACCCGTCAGAAAGAGGCGGAAGCTAAAAAATACGAAGATGTGCAGAATGCCGAGGCAGAACTTGCAGTTAAGCAGAAAGAAGCCGAAGCTATGTATTACCTCGCTGAACAGTCGGCAAAAGCCACAAAAGCACAGGCCGACGCTTCGCGATATTCAGCCGAGCAGTCCGCCGAGGGTATCAGAGCAAAGGGCTATGCCGAAGCCGAAGCAGTCAGAGCGAAGGCTCTCGCCGAAGCTGAGGGTCTTGACAAGAAAGCCGAAGCTATGCAGAAAATGCAGGAAGCGGCGATCTTGCAGATGTATTTTGAAAAGCTTCCTGAAATCGCAAAAGCTGTTGCAGAACCTCTTGCCAATATCGATACAATTACAATGTACGGCGAGGGCAATACCTCAAAGCTTGTGAGCGATATAACAGCATCGACAAATCAGATCTCAAACGGCCTGCTTGACGGAATGGGTATTTCGCTCAAAGACCTCATGAACAGTCTGCTCGCAGGCAGAGCTATCGGCGCAGGAATCGGCGCAGCTATACCGCCTGCTCAGATGTCTGATAAACCTGATACTGTTGATGGACCTGCCGAGGTCAAAAAAGAACCTGCAAAAGAACCTGTTACTACAGCAAATCCGGCAGAGTAATACTAAACACCAATAAAATACAGGAAAAAATCTGCGCCGAAATCACATATATCCAAAATTGCCGGCTTGATTTTTTCCAAATTTTAAATTGTGTTTAGTATAAATACATAAAATAAATGCTCCGCAATTCGCATAGATCGTGAATTGCGGAGCGTTTTTTACTTTTCACTCGGAATATCGTGTTCAGTCTTTGCAATTATCTTTTTATCATCAATTACAAGAATATCATCGTTTACGCGATTGTTCCGTGCCACACCCGTGAAATAGGGCGAAGCAAATATCCTGTCCATGTTGTTTCTGCCGCTTACGGGCGTGATCCTGTCAACGGCAAGAACCTTGTCCACAACTATAGCAGCATTTCCTGCCGCAGAGTTGAATGTCACCATAGTTTCGCGGAAAAATGTCTTGTAACGGCGTTTTGCTTCGTCCATAATGTTGACTATTTCCGGAACATATTCATCAAAAACCATGTTCATAAGCTCTGTTAACTTGCGGCTTTTGTCGGGGGAGTTGGGACGTTTGCGTATCTCTGCTATCTTTTCGGCTGTCTGATGAAGTTCTTCGTGCGGCTTTTCGACTTTGTGCAGAGAATAATCGGAGTTGTAGGGGTTTTTCTTGAATTCATCATACCATTTGCCGAACGCGCATTTGTGAGGGTCGGTCGTGAGCGTGAATTCTTCACCTGATTCAACACAGCGTTTCAATTCGTTAGCCCAGTTGAGATGATCCTGCTCGCGTGCTTCAAGCATAGCAGTGAAATCGGCACATTCCTTTTCAAGTGACTGATAACCGAATAAGCTTCGCATATCAATAACGGGGTAGACTTCACCGCGAATGTCAACGATGCCGCGATATTCGGACGGTGCATCGGGGACGGGCGTTAAATTATCGGGCGGAACGAGTATCCCCGTAACAAATTCCGTGTTGATGGCATATGTAAAACCATTGAGTGAAAAAATCAGCCAGGGAAGGTCATTGCTGAGAATTCCATTATTGTCTTCCATTTCAGATTCCTCCATAAAAATATACTATATTAATTATAGCAAAAAATGTTCAAGTTTGCAAATACTTTTTGAATAATTCACGATATATTAACATATAAAACGTTAAAATCGAAAAAAAGAAGCTTTTTGAATTGACTTTTGTCGAAAAAAGATGTAAAATATAATGTAGTGTTATAAGAAAAGGCGAAAAAGAAAGTTTTTTGGGAAATTTCTGAAAAAAGCTTGACAAGCCTGCCTGAATCTGATATAATACTAATGTTATCCTTGCTCATACTAATTTGATGTGTGAGTAAATCCAAGAGGAGGTGTATTTATAATGGCAAAGTTAAACGAATCTTACGAGGCCATGGTAATCTACAGCTTGACAAACGGTGAGGACGCTGCTAAGGCACTTATCGAAAAGTTCAAGGGTATGATCGAAGCTAACGGCACACTCGAAAGCGTTGACGAGTGGGGCAAGAAGAAGCTTGCTTACGAGATCGACGACCAGGCAGAGGGCTACTATGTTCTCTACACATTCAATGCAAAGCCTGAGTTTCCTGCAGAATTCGAGCGTGTACTCAAGATCACAGACGGCGTTATGCGTTGCCTCGTTACTGTAAAGTAATGATTGACAGGGAGGTTGATTATATTGCTTAATTCTTGTGCGATCAATAAGGTCATTCTTATGGGTAGACTTACTCAGAACCCTGAGTTAAGACAAGCTCCGAGTGGTGCCAGCACTTGTCGTTTTACAGTTGCTGTTGACAGAGGAATGAACAGTTCTACAAATGAACGTCAGACCGATTTCATCACAGTAAATGCATGGGACAAAAATGCTGAGTTTGCCAGCCGTTACCTTACAAAAGGACGTTTGGTGCTTGTTGAAGGAAATCTCAGAACAGGTTCTTATGATGACCGTAATCACCCTGATGTAAAGCATTATACTTGTGAAGTAATGGCTGAAAGAATTTCTTTCGGCGAAACAAAATCCTCACAGGATCATAATGCCGGCGGATATGCTCCACAGCAGTTTTCTCAGCCGCAGTACAGCCAGCCTCAGTATAGTCAGCAGCCTGCGCAGCAGCCTCAGAATAACCAGCAGGGTTTCTCTGTAGGCGACCTTAGTGATTTTGAAGAAGTGATCGGAAACAACGAATTGCCTTTCTGATCGCATCACTAATTTTTGATCATATTTTAAACAGGAGGTTATTATCATGGAGAAAGATAGAGAGAGATCTCCTCGCGGCGGCATGAAGAGAACCCGTAAAAAGGTTTGTATGTTCTGCGCTGACAGAGTAGAGAAGATCGACTATAAAGATGTTCAGAGACTTAAGAAGTGCATGACTGAAAGATCTAAGATCCTTCCAAGACGTGTAACAGGTACTTGCGCATATCACCAGAGAGAGCTTACAAAGGCTATCAAGAGAGCAAGATATATCGCACTCGTTCCTTACGTTTCTGACTAATTAAGATTTTTTTAAACCGCTTCTGATTTCAGAAGCGGTTTTTTTATGTTTAATGTTAATTAAATTATATTAAGCAGATTACATTGTAAAAAAATCGGCAATAATAATGAAATATTTTTGGAATAAAGTGTTGCAATTTGGTTTATTTTACGTTATAATGGTAAATATAAACTTACGTTATAGGAGAGTATATGAAAGAATTAAAACGTTCATTATTATGTTATGCGCTTGCGTTTTCCGTAATTTTTTCTTTATGTGGGTGTAATACTAAACACCAATAAAACTATAGACAAAAAATCGTCGCATAATCAATATATGCAAGATTACGCTCGATTTTTTGTATAGTTTTTAATTGGTGTTTAGTATAAGAACAAAACCTCGGAATATGCTGAAACGACAACTATTTCCGAAACAACGGTTTCAGAAGCAACAACGCAAACAACATCTGAAACAACAGCGAAATATTCGGAAGAAGAACTGGAAAAGTTGGCTCAGGATATGCCTGAAATAATATTTGTTATGTCACATCAACAGGGTGACGGAAATATTATGGGCTGTTATGTAATGAATACAGGGGAAATGAAGCTTTTCGATTATCGAAGCATAGCTCCCGATGAGGTTTATGATTTTAAGGATATTTACGAGCAAATTGAGGAAGCTCATTGTGATAGGTTAGAACCTCTAAATTATATTGGATATGAAGAACGCTTGATAACTGAAGAACAACTGCCTAAATTGTCACAGGAAGAGGTGATAGGTTATTATAAAAGGCTGCTTCAGATAGAAGGCGATGCAGAATATATAAAGTGGGGGTGGAAACTTGATTACGGAGGATTAAAAAAGCTATATGGTATCAAGAAGAATGAGCGCGGAGAAAAAGAATGTATTCTTTTAAGTGGGTGTGGAATTGATTCAGAATATGATCATATCGATCCTGAGGCTACAAAAATATATATAGAGTTTTCACATATTATGCCGGATTTTGATGCTAATGCGGCACCATAAAAGAAAGTGGAGGATCAAATATGAGAATTGAAAAATTAAAAAAATATATTAACAGAACAATATCCGGGGTTATTGCAGTACTGCTGTGCCTGATCTTATTTCCGGATATTTCATCGACAGCAGAGGAAACAAAGAAAATACTTACTTACAGTAACTATGCAATTGAATACAATGTTGTTAATGCATGGGGGAACAGCGAGAACATAGAAATAAAGCTTACAAACACAGGCAGTGAAACGATTTATACTAAACACCAATTAAAAACTATACAAAAAATCAAGCAAAAACTCTGATATATGGATTTTGCGCAGATTTTTTGTCTATAGTTTTATTGGTGTTTAGTATTACAATTGGGCACTGGGTTTTAATGCTGATGGCGAGATATCCGGTTACGTTTCGACCCAAAGCATATAAAAAGGCTGTACAGCGAAAAACTGTACAGCCTTTTTAATTACGAATTACGCATTAAGCATTAATACATTCCGCCCATGCCTGCTCCAGGAGCCGGTGCAGGTGTTTCTTCCTTGATGTCAGCAACAAGGCTCTCGGTTGTAAGAACCATAGCTGCAACGGAAGCTGCATTCTGAAGTGCAGAACGTGTAACCTTTGTCGGGTCAACGATGCCTGCAGGGATCATATCACCGTAGGTCTCGTTGTAAGCGTCAAAGCCGTAGCCAACCTTTCTTGAACGAACGATCTTGTCAAGAATTACGCTGCCCTCAAGACCAGCGTTTGCTGCGATCTGACGGATAGGTTCTTCAAGTGCCTTGAGAACGATAGCGGCACCTGTCTTTTCATCACCGCTGAGCGAGGAAACAAGCTTTGTTACAGCAGGCATTGCATTGATGAATGCTGTGCCGCCGCCTGCTACGATACCTTCTTCAACAGCAGCCTTTGTAGCGGAAAGAGCGTCTTCGATACGAAGCTTCTTTTCCTTCATTTCGATCTCGGTTGCAGCACCAACTCTGATAACAGCAACACCGCCGCTGAGCTTTGCAAGTCTTTCCTGAAGCTTTTCCTTATCGAATTCGGAAGTTGTTGTTTCGATCTGTGCCTTGATCTGACCGATTCTTTCCTTGATGTCCTGCTTGTTGCCTGCGCCGTCAACGATAACAGTGTTTTCCTTTGTGATCTTGACCTGCTTAGCCTGACCGAGCTGTTCCATAGATGTATCGGAAAGTTCAAGTCCGATCTCGGAAGAAATTACCTGACCGCCTGTGAGGATCGCGATATCCTGAAGCATTTCCTTACGTCTGTCGCCGAAGCCTGGAGCCTTAACAGCTACACAGGTGAATGTTCCTCTGAGCTTGTTTACGATAAGGGTAGAAAGTGCTTCGCCTTCAACATCTTCTGCAATGATAACAAGCTTCTTGCCGGCCTTAACGATCTGTTCGAGAAGCGGGAGAATTTCCTGGATAGAGGATATCTTCTTGTCTGTGATAAGAATGTAAGCGTCATCGATAACAGCTTCCATCTTGTCTGTATCGGTTACCATATAAGGTGTGATGTAACCTCTGTCGAACTGCATACCTTCAACAACTTCGGAGTATGTTTCAGCAGTCTTGGATTCTTCGATTGTGATTACGCCGTCAGCTGTGACCTTTTCCATAGCCTCAGCAATGAGCTTGCCGACATTTTCATCAGCAGCGGAGTTTGCAGCAACGCTTGCGATATCGTCAGAACCCGAGATCTGAACGGAATTAGCCTTGATAGCTTCAACAGCAGTGTCAACAGCCTTAGCCATACCCTTACGAACGATCATTGGGTTTGCACCTGCTGCAATGTTCTTCATACCCTCTCTGATAAGAGCCTGAGCAAGAAGTGTAGCGGTCGTTGTACCGTCGCCTGCTGCATCGTTTGTCTTTGTAGCAACTTCCTTAACGAGCTGTGCGCCCATATTCTCAAATGGGTCTTCAAGCTCGATTTCCTTTGCGATAGTAACACCGTCGTTTGTGATAAGGGGAGCGCCGAACTTCTTGTCGAGAACAACATTTCTGCCCTTAGGTCCGAGTGTGATCTTTACTGTATTTGCGAGCTTGTCAATACCTGCCTGAAGCGACTTTCTTGCTTCTTCGCCGTAAGCTATATTCTTTGCCATATAAATCAATCTCCTTGTAATAAAATATCAGATGAAATTATTCAACAACTGCGAGGATATCGTCCTGGCGGAGGATAGTGTATTCCTGGCCGTCGATCTTTACCTCTGTGCCGCTGTACTTGGAAATGAGGACCTTCTGACCCTTTTTAACGATCATCTTGACTTCCTTACCGTCAACAACGCCGCCCGGTCCAACTTCAATGATCTCTGCGATCTGTGGCTTTTCCTTAGCCGAACCTGCGAGGATAATACCGCTCTTGGTGGTTTCCTCAGCCTCGGTCATCTTAATTACAACTCTGTCTGCAAGTGGTTTGATAGTCATTTAAGACTCCTCCTTAGATTATATAGTATTAGCAATGTTATCATCACTCTGTTAGCACTCTTACTTCCTGAGTGCTAAATATATTTTACCATATTCATATAGAAAATCAAGTGCTTTCACATATTTTTCTCAAAACTTTAGCAATATGCACAATTAATTCTATAAATATGCTATGTAAATATAAAATATGCCAAATATCTGAGCCTTTTTACGGTTAAGTTTCGTTAATACTCAATATAATGCCTGATTTTATATAGATAATACTATTATAGAATAAAAAACTGCCGCCCGAGTATGACCCGAGCAGCAGTCCTTATAAATTCTTGTTTCAGAAGCAATCACTTCTTGTCAGCGATAACATCAACGCCGGGGAGTACCTTGCCTTCGAGGTATTCGAGGGAAGCACCGCCGCCTGTGGAGATGTGGCTCATCTTGTCGGAGAAGCCGAGCTGGATTACAGCAGCAGCAGAGTCACCGCCGCCGATGATAGTTGTAGCGTCTGTATCAGCGAGAGCCTGAGCAACAGCGATTGTACCTGCTGCGAGTGTTGGGTTCTCGAATACGCCCATAGGTCCGTTCCAAACAACTGTCTTAGCTGTCTTTACAGCGTCAGCGAAGAGAGCTCTTGTCTTTTCACCGATATCAAGACCTTCCTTGTCAGCAGGGATCTTGTCAGAGTCAACAGTCTGAACTTCGATAGGAGCATCGATAGGATCAGGGAAACCTGCAGCAACTACTGTGTCGATAGGAAGAAGAAGCTTCTTGCCGTTCTTTTCAGCCTTAGCCATCATTTCCTTGCAGTATTCGATCTTTTCATCGTCAACGAGGGAAAGACCAACTTCGTAGCCCTTAGCCTTGAGGAATGTGTAAGCCATACCGCCGCCGATGATGAGTGTGTCGCACTTTTCGAGGAGGTTGGAGATAACGTTGAGCTTGTCAGCAACCTTAGCACCGCCGAGGATAGCAACGAAAGGACGAACAGGGTTCTCAACTGCATTTCCGAGATACTGGATCTCCTTCTGCATGAGGTAGCCTACTGCTGTTTCCTTTACGAACTTTGTAACGCCTGCTGTGGAAGCGTGTGCACGGTGAGCAGAACCGAAAGCGTCCATAACGAATACCTGATCGTCAACGAGATCAGCGAGTTCCTTTGAGAGGTTTTCGCCGTTCTTTGTTTCATCAGCACCTCTGAATCTTGTGTTCTGGAGAACAACGATATCGCCGTCAGCCATTTCAGCAACAGCCTTCTTAGCGTTCTCGCCAACTACTGTATCGTCAGCAGCAAAAGTAACCTTAGTGCCGGGGAGGAGTTCTGCAAGTCTGTCTGCAGCGGGCTTGAGGGAGAACTTGTCCTCAGGACCGTTCTTAGGCTTGCCAAGGTGAGAGCAAAGTACGACCTTGCCGCCGTCAGCTACGAGCTTCTTGATAGTTGGAAGTGCAGCTGTGATTCTGTTATCATTAGTGATCTTGCCGTCCTTGAGAGGAACGTTGAAGTCAACTCTTACGAGTACCTTCTTACCCTTTACGTTAATGTCGTCAACCGAAACTTTGTTTAATCCTGCCATTGGTATGACATCCTTTCGTAATAAATTTGATTAGAGTTCAAGACCGAACGCAGACGCTTTAAACCGTCTGCACCCAAATGTCTTAAACTATACAATACTATTTTATATCATTTCGGCAGATTTTTCAAGCCCTTTTGCAAAATTTTTATATAAACGGCTGATAATTTTATCTAAAATCGGAGTAAACTTCGTAAAATCAAGCTTTGTTAAGCTTTTCATAAAGCTTTTTTATAACCTCGGCGAAGTAAAACTTCACTTCATAGTTCTCGGGGTCCTGCATAAGTTCAAGCTCCTCTGCTGAGATAGCACCGTTTTCGGCAGCGAGTGAGAGAACTTCGTCAGTGTTCGTCACCGCAGGCAGACAAAGAGCAGGGAACATCACGCACCACCAGTTTTTGCCCTCACCCTCACCGATGATGACCCTGAGCGCGGAGTAATCACCCTCGGGAAGCTCCGCACTGCCGTAAACACGCTTGTCAAAATGGACTGTCCCAACTTCGCATCTCACAGGATAATCATAACCCGAAGCAGCGATCTCCGCAGCAGCTACGGCCTCAAAAAGCTGAAGATTTTCCTCCGAAAGACGCTTCGCATCATCTGCCGAAACAGCACCGCCGAAAATATCGGCACTCGCTTCAAGTACAGCATTTCTTACCCGAAGCTTCAAAGCCTGATCTTCGTCCGAATCGGAGTTTGCAATAACGTGCAGGCGAAAAACATCCTCGGTTATGTTATGCCTGCTCTCCGCAAAAGCACAGATGCCCTCACAGAATACAGCCGTGATAAATCCGATAAGTAAAGCCGCCTGAATAATAAATTTTTTGCTCATGAATAATGACCGTCCTTTTGCATATCATATTTATTTGAGCATATATTTGACGCAAAATCGCAGTTTTATTCATTTTGAAAAATATTTTTTCAAAAACTCTTGACAAACGTGTTTTTTTGAGCTATAATATATAAGCGTTCTGAAATTGTGAACGTGCTAACTTAGCTCAGTTGGTAGAGCACATCCTTGGTAAGGATGAGGTCGTCAGTTCAAATCTGATAGTTAGCTCCATTTGAGAAGTCGTCCCGAGTCTGCATAGGGGCGGCTTTTTCTTTTTAATTTATAATATTTTATTACAACCATAGTAAACAAAAAGGCGTTGTTTAAGAAAATACTCTTAAACAACGCCTTAAATATTATCTTAAAATTACTTGACCTTAACAGTCCAATTGAACTTGTCAGGAAGCTTGCCCCACTGAATACCCGTGAGTGTGTCGTAAAGCTTCTGTGAGATCTCGCCGATCTTGCCATCGTTGATAGTCATGATCTTGCTGCCGTATTTGAGTTCGCCAACAGGGGAGATAACAGCGGCCGTGCCTGTACCGAATGCTTCGTCAAACTTGCCTTCGTCATAAGCCTTGATAAGCTCATCAATAGTGATATCGCGCTCTGTAACCTTGTAACCCATATCCTTGAGTATCTGGATGCAGGACTTTCTTGTGATACCGCCGAGGATAGAACCTCTGTCAAGGCTCGGTGTGATAACTTCGCCGTCAACAACGAAAAATACGTTCATAGCACCAACTTCGTCAATGTACTTTCTGTGTACACCATCGAGCCAGAGAACCTGAGCATAACCCTGCTTTTCGGCTTCTTCCTGTGCTTTAAGGGAGATAGCGTAGTTTGCAGCAGCCTTTGTGAAGCCTGTGCCGCCTGTAACTGCACGAACATAGTTTTCTTCAACATAGATCTTAACGGGAGCAAGTCCGTTATCATAGTAAGCACCAACAGGGGAGAGGATAATAACGAAAAGAAGGTGCTTTGCAGGGTGAACACCAACCATAGGATCAACTGCGAAAATATAAGGTCTTATGTAAAGTGAAGTTCCCTCTGCGTGTGGGATCCAGTCCTGATCTACCTCAACAAGCTTCTTGATAGCTTCAACAGCGAATTCTTCGTCGATCTTAGGGATACAAAGACGATCGTTTGAAACGTTAAGACGAGCCATGTTCTGATCGGGGCGGAAAAGGTTGATGTGACCGTCAGGAGTTCTGTAAGCCTTGAGTCCCTCAAAGTCAGCCTGACCGTAGTGCAGACACATTGCTGCAGGATCAAGAGGAATAGGTCCGTAAGGAACGATTCTTGCATCGTGCCAGCCCTGACCTTCATCATAGTTCATCATGAACATGTGGTCTGTGAAAATATGACCGAAACCAAGCTTTGTTTCGTCAGTTGGCTTTGCCTTCGGTGAAGTGGTTTTAGTGATTTTTATTTCCATTGTAAACACCTTCCATATAATTTATATTCCTATCATAGCACATTTTTTTTGTATTTTCAAGAGCATTTTATATAAAAAACGCCTTTGTACTATATATATTTGTGATAAGAAATATAACGTCAGTTTATAGAAGTGACGTGTGATATAACATTTTTTTCAAAACCACTTGCATTTATAAAGAAATTATGCTATAATAAAAAAGTTGGATATGCCCCCTTAGTTAAATGGATATAATAAACCCCTCCTAAGGGTTAGTTGTGAGTTCGATTCTCGCAGGGGGTGCCAATACTAAAAACCCCACTTGTTTTTCGGAACAGGTGGGGTTGTTGTTTTATAAATAGTTTTTATAGTACAATTGTCGTAATTTTGTCGTACTATTATTAAAATATTAACACAGTGTCTTATGCCATAAAAACAGCGACCCCCACAGAACCTAAGTTCTACGGGGGGTTAAACTGGTGAGCTATTGGGGATTTGAACCCCAGACCCTCTGATTAAAAGTCAGATGCTCTGCCGACTGAGCTAATAACTCAAAGTGTTGTGAAAACTTTTTAATGCTTTCCCACAACGCTTATTTATTATATCAAATTTAATATAATTTGTCAATAGCTTTTTTTACTTTTGTTATTTTGCATATATTGTCCTCGAAAAATCACGAGATAATGCACATTTTCTACAATCGCTTGACAAGAGTTTCAACAATATCCTTAAAATAGGGCTTGCCGTTCTTGCGGTCGAAGAGCGCAAAGCTGCGTCTGTAACCATTGTCCCACCAAAGATACTTGATGCCGAGTGCGTCTGCCTTGGACTTGAAGTATTCAAGATACTTGATTCGCTCTGCCGTGTTTCCGCGGTCAACAGCTCCGAATTCATCTATTATAAGCGGAACATTCTTGTCGATAACATATTTTTTCATATATCCAAATGTCGCATCAAGCTCAGCAGTTTCGTTGAAAACATCCAAACCGTTTTCTTCTGCCGCAAAATCCCACGGAATGTACGAGTGAACATTTACAATTACCTTGTCATCATCGGGAATTTCAAGCGAACGCATTATCTCGTCCGTGCAAGCACCGCAGTAGGTCGCAAGCACAAGATGACGTATAGCATTTTTTCCGCCGCTTGAACGAACCGTCTTCACAAAGTCTGTATTAAGCCTGTTTACAACATCAAAAGCTTCTTCGTCCGTGCAGTGCCATTCGTCTGGCGCACCGTTCTTGCGCGGTTCGTTAAGTCCCTCAAAAAGCAAACGCTCGCCGTAATTGCCGAATCGCTCGCAGATCTGCTCCCAAACGCGAACAAGTATCTCCGATGCCTTTGGATAATTCTCCTGCGAAGTGTAAAGGAAGTTTTCGTGATGCGTGTTGAGGATCACGAAAACGCCGCGCTTGTAAGCGTAGTCAACAACTTCCTGAACGCGATCCATCCAAGCCGCATCAACATTATAGTTCCCGTCAAGATGATTCGACCAGGTCGCAGGAACGCGGATAACGTTTATTCCCGTCGAGATAACGCCGTCAATAAGCTTCTGCGTTACCTTTGGGTTGTGCCACGATTCTTCCGATTCAAGTCCGCCGCATTTGCAGGCATCGAGCGAATTGCCAACGTTCCAGCCTGCCGTCCATTCTTTTAAAAGCTCTGCCGAAGATATATTTCTCATAAAAAATTCTCCTTGAAAATAATAGGGGACTTCCGAAAATCGCTTCGGAAGTCCCCATAATTATAGCATATTAAAATTTGCTTTTCAAGTAGGCTAAACGTTTAATTACACAAGACGCAAATGTAAACTTTTTTAGTTCATAGCATCTTTGAGCGATTCGGTGAATTCGCCGACCTTTTCTGCGCTGTCTTTGCCGTACTGCGCAACGATCTTTACGACTGCACTTCCGACAATAACACCATCGCAGTAACCGCTCATTTTCTTGGCCTGTTCGGGCGAAGAAATTCCGAAGCCGACCATTGCAGGGATCTTGCAGCTCTTCTTTATCTCGCCGAAGAAGCTGTCAAAATCGGTTGAAAAGCAGCTTCTTGTTCCTGTTACACCATTAGACGAAACACAGTAGAGGAAACCCTCCGCCTGAGAAGCGATAGCTCTGATACGTTCGTGTGAAGCAGGAGTTACCATGCTTATCGGGATAATGCCGTTAGCCTTCGCGTATGGAAGTATCTCATCACGCTCCTCATAAGGAAGATCGGGGACGATAACACCGTCAATGCCGTTTTCCTTGCAAAGCTTGAAAAACTTCTCCGTGCCGTAGCGGAAAATAGTGTTTATGTACATCATAAGCACAAGCGGCTTGTCGGTCTTTGCACGAAGCCTTTTTACTAGCTCAAAGATAGTGTCAAGGTTAGTTTCACCCGTGGAAAGCGCGCGAAGGCTTGCTTCCTGAATGGTCGTTCCCTCTGCGATAGGGTCGGAGAACGGAACACCTATCTCAATAATGTCCGCACCGTTGTCAAACATCGTAAGCACAAGCTTTTCCGTCGTGTCGAGTGACGGGTCGCCTGCTGTTATAAAAGTGATAAGAGCCTTTTTGCCCTCTGCTTTGAGCTTTGAAAGGCAAGCATCTATTCTGTTCATTGAATTTTCCTCCTTATGATTCCACAATGTCAATGCCGCGGTACTTGGCGATGGAGTAAACGTCCTTGTCACCTCTGCCCGAAATGGTGATGACCATTATCTGATCCTTGCCCATTGTCGGTGCGATCTTTCGTGCAGCCGCAACAGCGTGTGATGATTCGATAGCAGGAATGATACCCTCCGTGCGTGAGAGATATTCAAACGCCTGAACAGCTTCCTCATCGGTGATGTCAACATATTCAGCTCGCTTTGTTTCCCATAAATAAGCATGTTCAGGTCCGATTCCGGGGTAGTCAAGACCTGCCGAAATGGAGTAAACAGGGTCGATCTGACCGAATTCATTCTGGAGGAAGATAGACTTCATTCCGTGGAAAATACCGAGTGAACCCTTTGCGAGCGTTGCAGCGTGAAGCTTGGTTTCGATACCTTTTCCTGCGGCTTCGGCACCGACAAGGCGAACGCTCTCATCGCCGATGAAATCATAGAACGAACCCATAGCGTTTGAACCGCCGCCAACGCAGGCAACAACGCAGTCGGGAAGTCTGCCCTCAGCTTCCATAAGCTGTGCCTTTGTTTCTTCGGAAATTATCTTCTGGAAATCACGGACCATCTGTGGGTAAGGGTGAGGACCCATTACCGAACCGATGCAGTAGAAGGTCGTGGAAATGTTTGTGCACCAGTCGCGCATAGCCTCGTTGATAGCGTCTTTGAGCGTAGCCGTGCCGCTCTCAACGGGAACTACCTTTGTGCCGAGAAGATTCATTCTGTAAACATTGAGTGACTGACGCTTAACGTCCTCCGCACCCATATAGACCTGACATTCAAGTCCGAAAAGCGCGCATACAGTAGCCGTTGCAACACCGTGCTGACCTGCTCCCGTTTCGGCAATGATCCTCTTTTTGCCCATTCTCTTTGCAAGAAGTATCTGACCGAGAACGTTGTTTATCTTGTGCGAACCCGTGTGGTTGAGGTCTTCACGCTTGAGATAAATTTTCGCACCGCCGAGGTCCTTGGTCATCTTGTCTGCATAATAAAGCATAGACGGTCTGCCTGCATAATCGCGGTAAAGCTTTTTCAGCTCCGCAATAAATTCGGGGTCATCTTTGTACTTGTTGTAAGCCTCTTCAAGCTCCGTAACAGCATTCATTACGGTTTCGGGAACATACTGTCCGCCGTAAATGCCGTATCTTCCTTTGCTTTCACTCATTTTATTTTTCCTCCGTTAAATTATGGTATATTTTCGTTATTTCAAGCATCTTCGCCCTGTCTTTGGAGCCGTCCGTTTCAATTCCGCTGCTCAGATCAACTCCGTATGGCGTGTACTTTTTAATTATATCAGCTATATTTGATCTGTCAATCCCGCCTGCGATGAAAAACGGATTTGAAAGCTTGTTTTTCGCATAAGCAAGAAGCTTTTCATCTATCTTTTTTCCCGTGCCGCCGTAGGCTTCCGAAGAAAAAGCGTCAAGAACAAATTTGTCGGCAGGGAGTACCGCCAAAGCATTGATATCGGCTTCGGAACGTATCCGTCCTGCTTTCCATATCTCTTTTTCGGGGAAAAGCTTTCGTAAAGCCGAAATATATTCGGCATCTTCATTTCCGTGAAGCTGAAAAATATCAGCCGAGCCGTTTATTTCCGTGAAAAACTCGATAGGAGCATTTACCGTAACGCCGACAGTGATTATTTTAGGATCAAGTTCACCCCGAAGCTGTCCTGAAAGCTCGGGCAGAATCTTTCGTCTGCTCTCTGCGAAGATAAAACCGATGTAGTCGGGCATACATTCATTGCAGTAAGCAATGTCCTCGCTTCTTCTCATTCCGCAAAGCTTTATCATACGTTTTCCCTCAAAGCTGTGAGCGTTGCGCCGATATTTCCGCTGCGCATAAGCGTTTCACCGATAAGAACAGCGTCCGCACGATAGCTCCGTACAGTTTTCATATCAGCATTATCTCTGATGCCGCTTTCGGAAACGATGACCTTTCCCTCTGGTATCATTCCTGCAAGTCTTGCAGTCGTTTCAAGCGTTACTTCAAAAGTTTTGAGGTTGCGGTTGTTTATGCCGATGATGTCAAAATCAAGAGCAAGCACACGTTCAAGTTCGCTTTCATCGTGCGTTTCGGCAAGAATGTCAAGTCCGAGCGAACGTGCGGTTTCACCGAATCGTTTCAGCTTTTCATCATCAAGCACAGCCGCTATAAGAAGGATCGCGTCCGCACCCATTAGCCGAGCTTCATATATCTGATATTCGTCAATTATAAAATCCTTGCGGATCATCGGCAAGTTTATAGCCTGGCGGATCAACTTGAAGTATTCGGACGAGCCTTGGAAGTAATGTTCTTCCGTCAGGCAGGAAACAGCGTCCGCACCGCAGTTTTCATATTCCTTTGCGATCTTCACGGGGTCAAAGTTCGGCTGGATAAGCCCCTTTGAGGGCGAAGCCTTTTTGACTTCGGAGATAACCGAAAGTCTGTCGGGCTTCGCAAGAGCGGACTTGAAGCTTATGCACTGTCTGTCAAGCTTTTCAGCGGCTCTTTTCACCGTTTCAAAATCAGCTGCAGCCTTTTCGCGTTCAAGCTGTATTTTTCTTTTTTCAACTATTTCACCGAGTATCATAGCTTACTCCCTGTTGGAAAATTCTTTTAACTTTTCGAGCTTTGCAAGAGCCTTGCCGCTGTCGATAGAATCGCGAGCCATTTCAAGTCCCTCCTCAATGGAGCTTGCAGCACCCGTGCAGTAGATAGCGCAGGCGGAGTTGAGAAGAACGATGTCACGCTTTGCACCGTGTTCCTTGCCCGAAAGAATGTTGAGCGTTATCTGTGCATTTTCAGCAGGTGTTCCGCCGACAATGTCTTCTTTCGGGTAACGCTTCAAGCCGAATTCCTCGGGAGTGATGCTGTACTTGATTATCTTCTTTCCGCGAAGTTCGCATACCTTTGTTTCGCCCGAAACGGATACCTCGTCAAGACCGTCACCGTAAACGATCATTGCGCTCTTTACGCCGAGATTCATAAGTACAGTTGCCATTGTTTCAAGCAAAGCAGGGTCATAAACGCCAAGAAGGATATAATCGGAAAGTGCAGGATTTGCAAGAGGTCCGAGAATGTTGAATACCGTGCGGACGCCCATTTCACGGCGAGCCTTTCCGACAAAGCGCATACTGCTGTGGAACGACTGTGCGAAGAGAAACGAAATTCCGACATTCTGTATGCAAGCCGAAGCCTGTGCAGGGGAGAGGGATATTTTCACGCCGAGCGATTCAAGAACATCTGCCGCACCGCTCTTGCTCGAAACACTGCGGTTGCCGTGCTTTGCAACGTTAAGACCAGTTCCTGCGATAACAAATGAGGAAGTGGTCGAAATGTTGAACGAACCTGCAAGGTCGCCGCCCGTTCCGACGATATCAACAGCCGATTTTGATGTAGGTACGATAGAAGCCTTTTTGCGCATTATGCGTGCAAAGCCTGTAATTTCATCGGTAGTTTCACCCTTTGCACGGAGAAATGCAAGGAAGCCTGCGATCTGTGCATCGGTAGCACCGCCCGACATAATGATATCCATAGCATCTTCAGCCTCGGCAGGTGTAAGATCTTTTCCCTCGGAAACGATCTTGATGTACTTCATAAGAGCCTTGCGCTCTGAGTCGGGGAGGAAAACTGCGACCTTTTCAAAACCGCTTATTCCTGCAATTTCGGAAAGGAAGTTCGATATCATGCTCTTGCCAAGATCGGTAAGAACGGACTCGGGGTGGAACTGAACGCCGTAAACAGCAAGTTCCTTGTGGCGGAGTGCCATTATCTGACCGTCCTCGTCCTCTGCGATAACTTCAAGGCAATCGGGGAGCGAAGCCTTTTCAACAATGAGCGAATGATATCTTGCAGCCTTTATCTTCTCGGGCATACCCTTGAAAAGCGGTGTGCCGTTGTTTACGGTTATCATCGAAGCCTTGCCGTGCTTGGGTTCAAGCGCACGAACTATCTTTCCACCGAAAGCTTCGGCAATTGACTGATGACCAAGGCAAACACCGAGGATAGGGATCTTTCCAGCAAAACGCTTGATAGCGTCAACGGAGATACCGGCTTCGCTCGGATAACCCGGACCCGGAGAGATAACGAGTGCTTCAGGCGCAAGCTTCTCGATTTCATCGAGTGTTATCATATCGTTTCTTACAACTTTGATGTCGGGATAGATAGAACCTATCTGCTGATAAAGGTTGTATGTAAAGCTGTCATAGTTATCTATTAAAAGTATCATAAAAAACGCCCCCTTAAAGCTTTGCAGCTTCTCTTACTGCATTAACAACAGCAAGTGCCTTGTTTTTGGTTTCTTCGTATTCCGTTTCGGCAACGCTGTCATATACTATTCCTGCGCCTGCCTGAACATAAGCCTTGTCATTCTTGAAAAGAACCGTTCTGATAGCGATGCAGGTGTCAATGTTTCCGCTGAAGCCAAGATATCCGACCGTTCCGCCGTAAAGACCGCGCTTCTTGTTTTCAAGCTCATCGATGAGCTGCATTGCCCTTACCTTTGGCGCACCCGAGAGCGTTCCTGCAGGAAGTACAGACATAAGAGCGTCCATTGCAGTCTTGTCATCGGCAAGCTGACCCTGAACATCGGAAACAAGGTGCATTACCTTTGAATAACGTTCAACTCTCATAAAGTCGGTAACATTCACCGAACCAAGCTTGCAGACACGGCCGATATCGTTTCTGCCAAGGTCAACGAGCATCGTGTGTTCGGAACGTTCCTTGATGTCGTTCACAAGCCTGTTTTCATAAGCCTTGTCTTCTTCCTCGGTCTTGCCGCGCGGCATCGTTCCTGCAATAGGTTTCGTGACTACAACGCCGTCCGTAACGCTTACGAGCATCTCGGGCGAAGCTCCTGCGAAGCAGTAGTCCTTGTGGTCGAAGAAGTAAAGGTACGGCGAAGGGTTGGTCGAACGCAGCATTCTGTAAACGTCAAAAGGCTTCGGCGGATTTGCTATCTCAAAACGCTGTGAAAGAACTATCTGACTGATGTCACCGTTTTTGATGTGTTCCTTGCCCTTTTCAACAATAGCCATATATTCTTCCTTGGTGAAGTTTGACTTCACTTCAAGATCAGCAACGCTTCCCGAGCTTTCCGCAGACTCAACAGCAGGACAGTTTTTAAGTACCTTTTCAATATCGTGAGCCTTTGCATAAGCGTTTTCGTATGCGCTGTCAACATCTTCACCTGCGTTGATGTTCACGATTATAACTGCCTTGTTGGAAAGGTGGTCGTAAGCCACGATCTCATCGTAAAGGAACATATTTGAATCAGGCATTTGAAGATCATCTTCGGGAATGTTCGTCAGCTTCTTCTCAAAGCTTCTTACCGTGTCATATCCGAAGTAGCCGATAAGTCCGCCCGTAAGCTTTGGCTTGTTAGGAAAAACGGGGGAAGTATGTTCTGCAAGGATACTGTTGTAAAGAGCGATAGGGTCCGTACATTCAACATTCTCCGTCTTGCCGTCTGTGGTTATCTCAGCCTTGTCACCGAAAATCTTGATCTCTTTTTTAGGATCAATGCCGATGAAAGAATATCGTCCCCACTGCTCGGTGTTGTCAACGCTTTCAAGGATAAAGCAGTTGTCATATTTTTCTCGAAGTCCTGCGAAGAGCCTTACGGGAGTTGCGCTGTCGATCAGTGTTTCGTGAAAAACAGGAACAGTCTTGTAATTCGTCAGGAGTTTTTTAACTTCTTCTTTTGATGGGAATAACATATTCATCGACCTTTCAATAAATAAAATAAAAAAGAGGAACAACGTGCTGACCTTCTTTTACAAAGGTCAGGGACGATGTTCCTCGTGGTGCCACCCTGATTTGCGGATAAAAAAACTGCTATCCGCCTCATTGAGTACAATTGCGGATAACAGATACTTTCAATATTTCATTTCAAGTACGCCGCCAATGCATTAATACCCTATCCACTAACGCAGGAAACTCGGCGCAGGCTAATAGGGAAGACCCATTCACCATTGCTTCTCACAAACCCATTCACGCATCCCGTAAGACCTGCTCACACCGACCGCAGGCTCTCTGTACTCCGTCAGAAACGCTACTTGCTTTTGTTCATAGAATTTACTGATTTATTAACTTTGTCTGTATTATATCACAGCGCTAAAGCGTTGTCAAGAGTTTTGGAAAAATTTTTTTGATTTTTTTCAAGAAATTTTTTGTGCGAACAAATTTGCCGCAAAATGAAAATTCATACTTGAAATTATCTGAAAAAAGGTGTAAAATAATATAGTATGGCTAAAATCAGAACAGAAAGGATAAACGCATTATGGATAACACAAACTGGATCGAAGCTAAGGTTTATACAACTACCGAGGGAATTGACCCTGTCTGCGGCTGTCTGCTCGGAGTGGGCATAACGGGCTTTGAGATAAAGGATTCTCAGGATTTTGAGGAATTTCTCGAACGCAAGGACGGAAACTGGGATTATATAGACGATGACCTTATGGAAATGCGCACCTGCGAAACCTGCGTGACCGTATATATCGCAGATAATGAGCAGGGCAGAGAAATGCTCGCCGCCCTGAAGCGTGAAATGGCAGCACTCAAAGAACGTGATGCGGATAATAAATTCGGCAGGCTTGCCGTTGAGCTTTCGGGCATAAAGGAAGAGGACTGGGCAAACAACTGGAAGCAGTACTTCAAGCCGTTTGAAGTCGGCACACGCCTTGCCGTAAAACCCTCTTGGGAAGAATATGATAACCCGAACGGAAGGACCGTTCTTGAAATAGACCCTGCATCGAGCTTCGGCACAGGTCAGCACAACACAACAAGACTTTGCCTTGAACTTATCGAAAAGACCGTAAAAAAGGGCGATAAGCTCCTCGACCTCGGCTGCGGAAGCGGAATACTTTCTATCGCAGGAATTCTCCTTGGAGCAGAAAAAGCCGCCGCTGTCGATATCGACCAGAACTCGGTAAAGATCGCAAAGGAAAACTTCGCAAAGAACAATATCCCCGAAAATGTTTTTGATGCTTATGTAGGAAATATCATCGGCGATGAAGAACTTCGTGCAAAGCTCGGCGGCGGATATGATGTGGTCGTTGCGAATATCGTTGCCGATGTCCTTATTGCAATGAGTCCTATCTTCGGCAGCTTTATGAAACCCGATGCAAAGATAATCATTTCGGGCATAATAATCGAACGCTGCGATGAGGTAATGGAAGCAATGGAAAAGAACGGATTCAAACGCATCGAACTTCGCGAAAACGGCGGCTGGGCTGCTGCGGAATTTGAAAAGAACAACTGAAAGGGCAGAATGTAAATGGCAAAAAAGAAGAATTATGACAACGAAAGTATCTCGATGCTCAAAGGCGCAGACCGAGTTCGTCTTCGTCCTGCCGTTATCTTCGGTTCGGACGACCTCGAGGGCTGCAAGCATTCCGTTTTTGAGATAATTTCCAACTCCATAGACGAAGCAAGAGGCGGTCACGGCGACAAGATAACCGTCACCTACTACCAGGATAAGTCTATCGAAGTTGCAGACTGCGGACGCGGCTGTCCCGTTGACTATAACAACGCCGAAGAAAGATATAACTGGGAGCTTGTCTACTGCGAGCTTTACGCAGGCGGCAAATATGACAACACCGACTATGAATTCTCCCTCGGTCTTAACGGCTTGGGTGCTTGCGCAACGCAGTATGCATCGGAATTTATGGACGTTGAGGTCCTCCGTGACGGATTTAAGTATAATCTCCACTTTGAACACGGCGAGAATATCGGCGGACTTTCAAAAGAGCCTTACAAGGGCAAGCAGACAGGCACAAGAACACGCTGGCGTCCCGATACAGCCGTTTTCACCGACATAAATATCGAGCGTGAATACTTCGAGAATATGATGAAAAAGCAGGCTGTCGTAAACCCGAAAGTCACATTTGTTTTTCGATATGAGCTTGCAACGGGCGGCTTCGACGAGGCTGTTTATTACTACGAAAACGGCATCACCGACTATATTGACGAGATAATCGGCAGTGACGGACTTACTGCCCGACAGTTCGTTTCCTGTGAGCGCAAAGGCCGTGACAGCGACGACCGTCCCGAGTATAAAATGAAGCTTTCCTGCGCATTTGCTTTCTCCAATAAAGTAAGCTTTCAGGAATATTATCATAACTCCAGTTACCTTGAACACGAGGGTTCACCGCAGAAAGCAGTCCGTCAGGCATTCCGTTCGTTCATCGACAACTATATAAAGACGAGCGGCAAATATAAGGCAGGCGAAAAATCGATAAAGGACGATGACGTTCTTGACAGCCTTGTCCTCGTTTCGTCTACGTTCTCGACCTATACTTCGTATGCGAACCAGACCAAAAAAGCTATCAACAATAAGTCTATCTATGACAATATGGTCGATTTTCTCAAACATTCGCTCGAGGTTTACTTCATCGAGAACCCCGACGATGCGAACAAGATCGCAGACCAGATACTCATAAACAAGCGCAGCCGTGAATCTGCCGAACGTATCCGTCAGAATACGAAAAACAACCTCACAAAGCAGATAGACCTTGCAAATATGGTCGAAAAATTCGTTGACTGCCGTACAAAAGACCTTTCAAGGCGTGAAATTTTCATCGTTGAGGGTGACTCGGCTCTCGGTTCGTGTAAAACTGCCCGTGATGCCGAATTTCAGGCTATAATCCCGGTTCGAGGAAAAATTCTCAACTGCCTTAAAGCAGATTATGCGAAAATTTTCAAGAATGATATCATCACCGACCTGATAAAAGTCCTCGGCTGCGGCGTTGAAGTAACAACCAAGGCAAACAAAGAGCTTTCGACCTTTAATATCGACAATCTCCGCTGGAATAAGATCATAATCTGTACCGATGCCGATGTCGATGGTTTCCAGATAAGAACGCTTATCCTTACAATGCTCTACCGCCTTACCCCGACGCTTATCGAGCAGGGCTATGTCTATATCGCAGAATCTCCGCTCTTTGAGATCACGACAAAGGATAAGACCTACTTCGCTTATAACGAAAAGGAAAAGGGCGAGATACTCGGAATGATAGGCGACCAGAAATATAAGATCGACCGCTCGAAAGGTCTTGGTGAGAACGACCCCGAAATGATGTCGCTCACAACAATGAACCCCGAAACAAGACGTCTTATAAAGGTAACTCCTGTCGATATGGAAGCAACAGCAAATATGTTCGACCTCCTGCTCGGCGACAACCTGCAGGGCAGAAAAGATTATATTTCCGAATACGGCTGCAAGTATCTTGAGCTTGCGGATATTTCATAAAAGGGGGCGGGATAAATGGCAAGAAAAAATACAGGCAAATCAGTGCCTAAGAAAAAAACAGTCGGTATGCCCGATGCGTATATCGCAGGCAGCGGTATCGTTGCGGAAGAAACCATTACCGATACCCTCGAAAAAAACTATATGCCTTATGCGATGAGCGTTATCATCTCCCGTGCGCTCCCCGAGATAGACGGTTTCAAGCCCTCACACAGAAAGCTCCTCTATACAATGTATAAAATGGGACTTCTCACGGGTGCAAAAACCAAGTCTGCAAATATCGTCGGACAGACCATGAAGCTCAACCCTCACGGCGATGCGGCTATCTACGAAACAATGGTCCGTCTTTCAAAGGGCAACGAAGCACTTCTTCACCCTTATATCGACAGCAAGGGCAACTTCGGTAAAGCTTATTCCAAAAATATGGCATACGCAGCTTCACGATATACAGAAGCAAAGCTTGCGCCGATATGCGCCGAGCTTTTCAGCGATATCGATAAGGATACGGTAGATTTTGTCCCGAACTACGATAACGAAACCACCGAACCAACACTTCTCCCTGCGACATTCCCGTCAGTCCTCGTAAATGCAAATGTCGGAATTGCTGTTTCAATGGCAAGTGCAGTCTGCCCGTTCAACCTTGCGGAAGTCTGCGAAACAACAGTCGGACTGATACGAAATCCCGAGCATGATATTATGTCAACGCTCAAAGGTCCTGACTTTCCGGGCGGCGGATTTATAATATATGACGAACATGAACTGAAAAATGTCTATGAAACAGGCAGAGGTTCGATAAAGATCCGCTCAAAATACAACTTTGACGAAGCCTCAAACTGTATCGAAGTAACGGAAATACCGCCAACAACGACTATCGAAGCCATTATGGATAAGATAATCGAGCTTGTAAAGGGCGGAAAAATAAGCGAGATATCCTATATCCGTGACGAAACCGACATCAACGGTCTGAAAATAGCTATCGACATCAAAAAGGGCGTTGACCCCGATAAGCTGATGAAAAAGCTGTTCCGAATGACGCCGCTTCAGGATTCCTACGCCTGCAACTTCAATATCCTTATCGGCGGTATGCCAAGGGTAATGGGCGTTCGTGAAATTCTCGAAGAATGGGTAGCTTTCCGCAAAGAGTGCGTTAAGCGCAGGATCTACTTCGAGCTTTCAAAGAAAAAGAGCAAGCTTCATTTGCTCAAAGGCCTGAAAAAAATACTTCTTGATATCGACAAGGCTGTAAAGATCGTCCGTGAAACGGAAGAAGAAACGGAAGTCGTTCCAAACCTTATGATAGGCTTCGGGATCGATGAAACGCAGGCTGATTATGTTGCCGAGATAAAGCTCCGTCATCTCAATAAGGAGTATATCCTCAACCGTATCTCCGAAATAGAAGACCTTGAAAAATCCATCGCCGAAATGGAAGATATCCTCAAAGATGATAAAAAGGTCAAGAACCTCATCATCGAGGAGCTTAACGAAGTCAGCCGCAAGTATCGCCAGCCGAGAAAAACGCTCTTCATCTATACCGCAGGCGAAGATGAAGAAGCCGAAGAAGACGATACACCTGATTTCCCTGTAACGCTGTTTATTTCGCAGAGCGGCTATTTCAAGAAGATAACTCCGCAGTCGCTCCGTATGTCGGGCGACCAGAAACTCAAAGAGGGCGACTTTATCATCAATTCGGTAGAAACGACCAACCGAAGCGAGCTGTTGTTCTTCTCTGATAAAGCGCAGGTCTATAAGAGCAAAACCTCACTCTTCAAAAATACAAAGGCTTCCGAGCTTGGCGTTTATATTCCCGCACAGCTTGGCTTTGACGACGGCGAAAGCTTCCGTTCGATGATAGTCACCAACGATTACAGCGGTTATCTTATTATGATCTTCGCCAACGGCAAAGTTGCAAAAGTTCCGCTCAATGCATACGAAACAAAGACCAACCGCAAAAAGCTTGCCAATGCCTACAGCGATAAATCACCGCTCGTTGCAATGTTCTGCGTTGCCGATAACGAAGATATCCTTCTTACGACATCAAACGGCAGAGCAGTTGTGTTCAA
This sequence comes from uncultured Ruminococcus sp., assembly GCA_945868475.1. Lineage (GTDB taxonomy): Bacteria > Bacillota > Clostridia > Oscillospirales > Ruminococcaceae > UMGS363. The sequence continues at coordinate 238,425 of CAMBLM010000001.1, forward strand.
TACCGGTATGATACTTCCGAAAACAACCCGTGACACGATAGGCGTTCAGGTTGTGACGCTCAAAGCAAAGGCAGAAGTTGTCGGAGCGCAGACCGTTCCCGAAGAAAAGAAATCTGACTATTCAAAATATTACGTTAAAACAATTCCTGCCGCAGGCTCGCTTGCAAAGGATATAGCAGATGCCGACCAGCTTTCATTCTTAAATTCATAAAAATTATCCCGAAAACCAAAAACAATGGTTTTCGGGATTTTTTATCAGTTTGAAAGCACTGCCTCGGAATACATTACTGCGCCTTTTCCGCAGTTCGGGTGGATATGGTCGAGCAGATAGTAACTGTCGGGCTTTTCGGTAAGCTTTTGACGGATATAGCCGTTCGCATCTATGAAAATATCACTGTTTTCGTTGCAGGATTTTTCGAGAGCGCGGCTGTACTCCTCGTTGAGAGCGGTCTTTGCCGTAAATGAAATCTTGCAGAATGGGTCGCCATCGGTCGAATACCATGGTGCTATAAAAACAAACTGTGCATTGGGAGATTTTTTTATAAGGAGTGATCTCAGTTCATTCTGACGTGCCGCAAAGTCCTCCGCTGTCATTGCACATACGCTTTCATCACGGTATCTTACATCATTTGTGCCGAGAGCGATAACGTAAAGCTCAGCCTCGGGGATGCTGTCGATATTATCTATCATATAGGAAACAGTGCATCCGCCTTTGGAGTAATTGCAGACCGTTTTATCGGGGATATATTCCTCGATCGGTTCATACCATGGACAACCGCCGTTTTTCGTTCCTTCGGTCACGCTGTCACCGATAAAGCACACTGAGTTCACATTCTGCATTGCTTTTCCAAGCTTGCCCGAACGCATTTCATCATTCATTTCAAGACCTCCTGCTTTTGAACGGATGAATCCATTTTTGTCAAAATAATATCTTTCCGTAACAGACGAAATATCCATTTCATGTCCGAATACAACCCTTGTAACAGCAGCATTTGCGTTTTTCGCTTTCTCAATATCGTCCGTGCTCAACTGATTGCGGAGAGATGTGTCGTTCATAATGTCATATATGGGCAGTGCACGGTAGTTCCCGTCCGCAGGTGCTTGCGTGTAAAGAGGGACAATACTTCCGCCGATTATCTCTTTGGTGCCGCGGTCGATATAAACGTCAATGAGCATACTTGTATCGCCCTGTTTTTCACGGTAGATATTTGCAAAATTTCCGGGGCAATATGCCGTGAAAACATTTCGTCCGTCATGATCTTCAACAACAGCAGGCTCGACCGCGTGAGCATGATCGCCAAGGATAATATCATCACCGTTCTGCTTGAAAATATCGAACCAGACATTCTGTTCTTCATCGGGAGTATTTGAAAACTGCGTTCCGATATGCGGAAGAACGATGATAAGGTCAGGGTCAAGTGCCTTTGCATCGGCAAAATCCTGTTCTGCATTTTTTCTCAGGGCCTCAAAAAGTTCGCCTGTAGTTCCCGAAATAATTGATGTAATATACGAAAGATGACCATTGGCCAGTTCTTCGATGTCATATCCGTTGCTGCCGTATGTATATGCAAGGACAGCTATTTTTAAGCCGTCACGATCAATGAGCTTTATGCGGCTGTTCTGCTTTTCTTCAGCAGTTCTGTATGAACCGATGTGTTCAAGTCCGATCCCGTCAAGAATATCAAGGGTTCTCAATGCGCCGCTGATATCACGGTCAAGGAGATGATTTGTTGCCGTTGTAACAAGGTCAAACCCTGTGTTCTGCACGGCATTTGCAAAGCTGTCGGGAAAGTTCAGCCAGAGTGTTTTTCCATCGTCAAAATTGCTTGAAGAATAACCTGCCTCCTCACCTGCAGCAGGACCTTCAAATACACCTATCGCAAGGTCGGCGGAGGAAATGTATTTTTCGGCATATTCAAAAACATCGTCAAACTCATATCCGTTTTCAGTGTATGCACGTTTGACCTGATCTTCAAGCAGTATCAGATCACCTGCAAATGTAATACGAAATGCTTTGTCAAAAGTGTTTTGCTGTTCCGATGTCATTATCGGGTATATAATATCACTGTCAGTATTTTCGGCTGTATCTGTATTGACTGTGATATCCTCGCCCTTTATCAGTTTTTTTAGATCATCAAAGGATATCCCCGAATAGGAATCGATCAAAACAGAAGCAATAAATCCAAATAAAACAATGAGAACAGCGGCTTTGGGTGTTGCCGACTTTCCATCGTTGAACAATTCAGCACCCGATTCGGCGAATCTGTTTGCATATTTACAGAATAGATCGTTACCAAATGCAATACAGATCAAAATAGCCGCAGCGATCGATATAATAATGACAGCCGCATTGTTAAATTCACCGATGAGGTCGCTTATGATGAGCGTAAACGGTCTGTGAAGCAGGAATATCCATAAGGAATTTCTTCCGAACATCGTTAAAAGCGGAATTTTTTTGCACGGTGAAATGTTTCTCAGTGTAAATATTGCCATTGCGGCAATTATGTAAAGAACAATTCTTCCGAATGCATCGATCGGGGAATTGTACGGGAACATTTGAAAGGCACTGTCTGAAAATGAAAAAAATTTTTGTGATGCAAATGCAATTATGGCTGTTATCAGAGCAGCACCGCTGCCAATGAGAATCCTTCTTGGGTAAGGAGAATTTTCCATGGCTTCACTTTTTTCTTTTGTGAGCAGGTATCCCATCATATAAAACGGATAGAACCCGATTATTCTTGAAACAGCAAATGTATTGTCTATAGAATCAAAAAAGCCTGCAAACAAAGCAATGCCAAATAGGATCAGTTGTATTTCTTTAAATCCCGCAATGTGGTGTGCTGTCAGCCGCCATACGACCAAAGCTATCAGAAACCAGTAAGAATACATAGGTTTCAGCAGTGAATCAAAGCCGTAAATAAACCCCATGACGCTGTTAAAAATAAAGTACAGAAACAATAGCTTTATAATTGCTCCAAAACTGTGTGAATTTTCGCTTTTTCCAAAATATCCGCACACAAAAACAAATGCAGGCATATGAAACATATAAATATAGTCAACAATGCTGTTGATCGCAGACGAGTTGCTTTGAAGCTGATATAAAATATGAGCAAAAACTGTGAGCAGCATTAACAGCCCTTTTATATTGTCCCAATAAACGCTTCTTTGCTTTGCAGTTTGCATAATAAAATTTCCTTTCATCCCGATTATGTAAAAAATTATAACACAAAAGTCTTTTTTTAGCAATATATCAGTAAGAAAAAAGCACGAAAAGCGGTCAACTTTTCGTGCTTGGAGCATATTATCAAATATTTGCGCCTTCAAAATATACGGCATACCACTGTAAAAAGATGAAAACTGTCCATATCTTTCTGCTGTTGTCGTATTTGCCCTCGCGGTGTTCGTCAAGAAGCTTTACGAGCAGGTCGGTGTTGAAGAATTTTTCAGCGGCAGGGGAGGTGAAAGAATCCTTTACGATGCCGTAATATTTATCTTCTTTGAGCCATACTCTGATAGGAACGGGGAAGCCGAGTTTCTTTTTGTTTGCGGTTTTCGGAGGAGCGGCACGGAGCGCAGCCTGACGCATTGCGAGCTTGGTGTTCTCGGTGCTTACTCTGTATCTCCATGGTATTTGCTCCGCAAGTTCCATTATCTTCTTATCAAGGAAGGGTACACGGAGTTCGAGCGAATTTGCCATTGACATTTTGTCGGCTTTAAGCAGGATATCGCCCGTCATCCAAAGGTGCAGGTCAAGATACTGCATCTTCGTTATCTGATCCTTGTCCTTGACCTTATCATAGAAAGGTGCTGTGATAACGGTTGGATCGGGAGCGTTTGTCTTTATTTTAAGAAGCTTTTTGCGGTCTTTGGGTGTGAACATATAAGCGTTGCCGATGAAGCGTTCTTCAAGATCCTTGCCGTTGCGGACGAGGAAGTTTACGCCCCTCTTCTGAGGAAGATGTGAAGCAACATTGCCGATTCCGCGGCGGATAAACTTAGGCAGTGACTTGTAGGCGTGCGAACCGAGCGGTTCTTTGTAAACATTGTAGCCGCCGAAGATCTCATCTGCGCCCTCACCGGAGAGAACGACCTTTACATATTCCGAAGCCTTGTTGCAGACGAAATAAAGTGCAATGCAGGATGGGTCAGCAAGCGGTTCGTCCATGTGATACTGAATTCTCTTTATATTGCCCCAGTATTCTTCGGGCGAGATGACCTTGCTGATATTTTCCTTGCCGATATACTGAGAAAATTCCTTTGCCCAGCCTATCTCGTTGTATTTTTCATCTTCACCGAAGCCGACCGTGAATGTCTTGTCAACATTTGCAACGGAAGCAACATAGCTTGAATCAACACCGCTTGAAAGGAAGCTTCCGACCTCAACATCAGCGATCTTATGAGCCTCAACGGAGTTCTTGAATGTATCGGAAATGCGGTCTACCCATTCGTCCATATCAGGCTTTTCGTCTGCGTTAAAGTTGATATCCCAGTAACGCTTTACATCAAGCTTGCCGTTCTTATATTTGAAGCAGTGAGCGGCAGGAAGCTTGTAAACATTTTTGAAAAATGTTTCGTTAGTAGGGGAGTACTGGAAAGTGAGATAATTTTCAAGTGCTGTTTCGTTAAGCTCTTTCTTGAAATCAGGGTGAGCGAGGAAAGCCTTTATCTCCGAGCCGAACATAAAAGTATCGTCCATTACAGCGTAGTAAAGCGGCTTGATGCCGAAGAAATCCCTTGCGCCGAAGAGTTCTTTTGTCTTGGTGTCCCAGATAACGAAAGCGAACATTCCGCGAAGCTTGTCGAGAAGCTTTTCGCCGTATTCTTCATAGCCGTGAAGAAGTACTTCCGAGTCGGTCTTGGTCGTGAAAATATGTCCTTTTGCAACAAGTTCTTCACGAATGGATCGGAAGTTGTAGATCTCACCGTTGAAAAGGAGAACCTTGCTTCTGTCCTCGTTGTAAATAGGCTGGTCGCCCGATTCAGTAATATCAATGATGCTCAGACGGCGGAAGCCGAGAGCAATATCTTCGTCAGTATATTTGCCGCCCGAGTCAGGACCGCGGTGACGTATTTTATCCATCATATCTTCGATGATGCGATTGGAATTATCTTTTGTATTTGTAAAGCCAACAAAACCGCACATAATGTTCCTCCAAAAATAGAAATATACATATATTATACTTTATTACCGAAGATAATGCAATATGAAGATTTAACAAAAAGAAAAGGAAACGGCAATAAAAATCTGCCGTTTCCTCTTTGAACGAGATCAATATGTCTGTCTTGTTGCTTCAAGCTTGTTCTTGTAATCCTGTTTGAGAGCTTCAAGACGCTTGGAATCCTCTGCACGTTTGATCTTTGCATCTTCCTGTATCTTTCTTGTTTCTTCGATACCGCTTACGATAGTCTGCCATGTTTCCTCAAGAGTTTCGATCTTTATCGAGCTGCCCGAAGCCATCTTTGCGATCATCTTGGACTGCTCAACTGTGTTGTGGGCGTTCTTGACAAGAAGCTCGTTTGTTTTTGCGTCAAGTGCTGCCATTGAGTCAGCCTGAACTTTCTGACGCTTGAGCATTACAGCCTGCGCAAGCGACTGCTTGAAAACAGGCATTGTGATGATGAATGCGGAATTTATCTTTCTGATAAGGTTGAGGTTTGAATACTGCATAGTTTTGAGCATCGGAACAGTCTGCATTGCGACATTTTCTGCAATTTTAAGATCCATTACTCTCTGCTGGAAGATCTCGCGGACATTTTCAAGGTTCTGGAGATCCATTGCAACAGCACCGGAATCGGGGTTCTGTTCAAGTTTTTTCTTGTATTCATCGATGTACTGGTCGAGCTCTACGCAAGCCTGTTCGCCTGCCATAATGTAAAGTGTGAGGTCTTTATAGTAGTTGATGTTTGCATTGTACATCTGTTCAAGTTTAACGTTGGACTGTTCGATCTCTTTTTCGTAGCCTTTGAGCTGAACATAAATGCGGTCAACGTTTTCACCCATTGTGTGATATTTTTCGAGAAGCTTGTCGATCTGCTTGCGGAGATTTGCGAAGAAGCCCTTTTTAGGTTCTTCTGTAAGCTCCTTAGCATCGAACTGTTCCATAACTGCAGCGAGAGCGGTGAGCATTTCGCCCGAATCATCGATCTGCTTCATATTCATTGCATTAAGCACCTGATCGGAAGCCTTTGAGATCTCTGTTGCAGCATCGTTGCCGAATTTTACAATGGAGTTGACATCGTTGATGTTGATAGAGTCAACGAGCTTCTGAACAGCTTCACTCTTTACGAGGTCATTCTTGATGTTCTGCTGAACCTCCACTATTGAGAAATTTTCGGGGGCTGTTGCGATCGTTGGTGCAGTCTGAGCTGTTGCTGTTTCAATGCCTGCTGTCTGTACAGCGGCCTCCTGCTCTGATGACGGTGTGAACTGTAAACCCATAATTATTTGCGTCCTTTCTTAAAAAGTTTATTGAATAATCCACCGCTTTCCTTTGGCTCGGGGATAGAGTCGGGAATTTTGAACCTTGGAATACGGACATTATACTTGAATTCGTTCATTCCGAACGTGGTGAATGCCTCGGGCGAGATATAAGTTTCAAGGTTTTTATAGCCTGTCGGAGTGTAAACAATTATATCGAAACCGAGAAGATTGAATAATAGGAGCTGGATACATTCTATTTTGCTGAAAGTATCCTCGATAGTGTCGATGACAACTATTTTCGGTATATCCTTAGTGAAGTCGAACTTCTGTAAAATTTTCAGAACTTCGCGTTCGAGCGCAAGACCAACATAAATTACAAGCGGAACAAGCTCCGATCCATCAAGCATGAGCAGACCGCTGTCGATAGCTTCCTGCATCTTGTGAAATATAAGCATCTGAAGATCGTCCGAAAGGAATCGATAAGCATTTGCAGGGGAATCCTTCAGCTTTTCGATGTTTATTGTTGTTCCGTCATAAAACGGCTTGAAAGCAGTGAAAACGGATGGTGGAAATTTGTCGTAGGACGGTGCTTTGTAGATAACTCTTGAAAGGGGAGATAGCTTCATCTTTACGCTTTCCCAGTAATCGTCCATATCACCGTCGCGAACGCCGCTTATCTTTGCAAAAATATTCGGGATGACGACAGTTTTATTTTTTATGACATCAAAACCCGTGCGATATCTTGCCGCCTGATGCCAGAGAATATCGATTTCTTCGTAGGTCGTTTTAAGAGTGAGTGCCTGCATATCGGAAAACTGAAAATCTCTGAATATTGAGGTGTTGCTGTACATAAAGCTGTTAAGCTCCTGCTCGGCACTGTACGCGATAGTCGCTTTGGCTGACTTGATAAGCTTGTCGGGAAAAGGAAATTCTTCGCCGTCTGCGGCAAATTCAAATATCTGCATACGGCTTTCGCTGTTGCCCGATTTTAAAGCTTCGAGTGAAGCCTTTGAAGCCGATATAACAAGTACGTCAAAACCCGACTGCGACAGAAAATGCAGAAATTCGACTTCATTTTCGCCTGCGCTTCCGTAGAAAATGACTGTAGGAATATCATTTTCGAGGCTTGCGGCAAACTGCTCGGAGGCAGTGCAGCGATTGAGCCAGGTTATAGTCCTTACGCCGTATTCAAAGAGAGCATCAAAGCTGACAGAAGCGTATTTTTCAGCTTTTTCTCTGAACAAACGCTTGGCTTCATCTGTTCTTGCACTGTCATTTCCGATTTTGATAAGATCGGAAAGGTCGGAAATCGCTTCTTCGGTATTTCCGCGTGAAACAGCATCAAAATATACTTTTTCCTGTGCTGTAGGTGCGCTCATTGCACCCGGAATAAATATCAGAAACTTCGGTGAACGGATAAGGTCTTCGCGAAGTGTGAAAAGTGCATTTTTATAGCCTGCCAAATTCTCTTCGGCAGGTGAACCGATAAGTCCGCAGAAAAAAACAGGGATTATCCCATCGGTGTTAAGTCCGAGTCCAAGCATGGAAGAACGTTCGGACTGCGGCTTTAGAATATCCGTAATGACCGTATCTGCGGTCGTTGGGATACACTTTGAAATTCGCTTATTTTCGGTAGAAAATCCTTCAAATCTCATTTAACTTTGCCTCACAAAAATAATCTGCATATATTATACAATAAATAGTATATCTTTGTCAATAATCTTTTACAAAATTATTTTTTCGTAAAAAAGGCTTGACAAGTCGGTGCAGGATATGGTATCATCATAAATAACTAAAGGCTGTGAAGAGAACCCATTAAGCGGATGATACAGCGGTCAAAGAGAGTCCTTGGTCGGTGAAAAAGGATACCATTCTTTCGTGAATTACATCTCGGAGCTTGTGTCCCGAAACAACAGTAGGGATATGCGGTCTGCGCCCGTTACAGCGCCCTAAAGGTCTGCTTTTGAAGCAGATAAACTGAGGTGGTACAGCGATGATTCGCCCTCTTGAAGCCTATGCTTTCAAGGGGGATTTTTCATTTTTAGGAGAATTTCGTATGATCGTGATGAAAGACATAGACAGCGAAAAGCCTTTTGATTGGGGCAGAACTTCGTCGGATTATGCAAAATACCGCGATATTTATCCCGAAGTTTTCTATGAAAAGATACATTCGCTCGGGATCGGCGTTTCAGGTCAGAGTGTTCTCGATATCGGTACAGGAACGGGAGTTATCCCACGGAATATGTATCATTACAGTGCAAAATTCACGGGAACGGATATTTCGGAAAATCAGATAGCTCAGGCGAAAATTCTTGCCGAAAAAGCTGATATGGATATCCGATTTATATGTTGTCCGACCGAAAAGCTTGATTTTCCCGATGAAAGCTTTGATGCGGTTACAGCCTGCCAGTGTTTCTTTTATTTTGACCATAAAATAACATCAGAAAAGCTTGCGAAGCTGCTCAAAAGCAGCGGAAAATTAGCTGTTCTGTATATGGGCTGGCTGCCATATGAGGACAAGGTCGCAGGTGTGAGTGAGGAGCTTATTCTTAAATATAATCCAAAGTGGACGGGCAGGGGAGATGTTCGCAATGAAAACTATGTTCCCGATGTATATGGCAATTATTTCAGAAAAATTCACAGTGAGATCTTTGATGTGAAGATTCCGTTCACCCGTGAAAGCTGGAACGGACGAATAAAAGCCTGCCGAGGAATAGGAGCTTCTCTTTCCGAAGGTGAAATATCGGCTTTTGAACGTGAACATCTTGCATTGCTTGAAAAAATCGCACCCGAAAGCTTTGAGGTACTTCATTATTGTGCTATATCCGTTTTGGAAAAGCTATAAAAATATACTTGAAAGGTCGTGGTATCCGTGAGATCAGCTTTTGATTTCATCACTTATGCAAGGTCTGCTAAGGCGAGCAATAGCTTGAAAAAAATAGTATTATCTTTTATTTCAGCGGCAATTGTTTTATCTGCGGCCCCAAGCGTTTACGCTGAAAATGTTCTGACCAAGACTGATGCCTCGGAAAGCTATGGTATTGAAGCCGAAAGAATAGAATATATCGGCGAAAAAGCAGCTTTCAGCATTGATGTACCCTCTGAACGTGCTTATGCGGCAGAACTTTCGGAAAGCGAAATCATAAATAAAGACGAAGGTTCTTTAGAGTGCGGCCTTTTTTATGGAGAAACCGAGAAAGGATATATTTCCTGCGTTTTTCACCAAAGCAGCGGAGGATTTGCGGCTGAAACCGAGTCGTGGAGCGAAGTTGATAACACAACTGTTTATAACGGCGTAAGTGCTGACGGTCAACCATATTGCGTTGCCGAAATGAATATGTATGGTTTTTCTGCTTTTTTAGGCGAATTTCCAATTGGTGAAGATACTTGGGTTAATATCACAATGTCTTTTCCCGAAAGTGAAATGGATGCTGTTCGTGATGATATTATTTCGATGATGGGTACACTAACTTTGATAAATGATCCGGTCAGCATCGATGAATCCTCTAAAAATAATTATGAGAATCCTAAAACCGGTGAATCCGCTATGCCGATAGCTGCTTCTGTACTGATGATCGCATCGGCGGCAGTTATACTTAAATCAATAAATTTTAATGCTGATAAAAGGCATAAAAAATAACTAAAATAAGGAGAAGTAATAATGACTTTATACGAAGAACTTGTAAGAAGAGGACTTATCGCTCAGGTCACCGATGAAAAGGAGATCAGCGAAATGATAAACAACGGAAAGGCTACTTTTTATATCGGTTTCGACCCGACAGCAGACAGTCTTCACGTTGGACACTTTATGGCACTCTGCCTTATGAAGCGTTTGCAGATGGCAGGCAACAAGCCTATCGTTCTTATCGGCGGCGGCACAGCTATGATCGGCGATCCTTCGGGCAAGACTGATATGAGAAAGATGATGACAAAAGAAACTATCGACCACAACGTTGAATGTTTCAAGAAGCAGATGAGCAGATTTATCGACTTTTCTGAGGACAAGGCTATCGTTGTAAACAACGGTGACTGGCTGCTCGACCTTAACTACGTTGACGTTCTGCGTGAAGTAGGTGCTTGTTTCAGCGTAAATAAGATGCTCACTTTCGAGTGCTATAAGCAGAGAATGGAAAGAGGACTTACATTCCTTGAATTCAACTATATGATAATGCAGTCATACGATTTCTATATGCTTTTCCGGAAATACGGCTGTAATATGCAGTTCGGCGGTGATGACCAGTGGGCAAATATGCTCGGCGGCACGGAGCTTATCCGTAAAAAACTCGGCAAAGACGCTCATGCAATGACTATCACGCTTCTCCTCAACAGCGAGGGCAAGAAGATGGGCAAAACTGTAAGCGGTGCTGTATGGCTCGACCCCGAAAAGACTTCCCCGTACGATTTCTTCCAGTACTGGAGAAACGTTGATGATGCTGATGTTATCAAGTGTCTTAAAATGCTCACATTCGTTCCTATCGAGCAGATCGAAGAAATGGAAAAGACTATGCAGGGCGCAGAACTCAACAAGGCAAAGGAACTCCTCGCTTATGAGCTCACAAAGCTTGTCCACGGCGAAGAAGAGGCTGAAAAGGCTCTCGCAGCTGCAAAGGCTATTTTTGCAAACGGCGGTGCATCTGCTGATATGCCTTCGACTGAGATCCCTGCCGCTGAACTTGAGGGCGGTATCAATATTCTTGATCTCCTTGTTAAGACAGGTCTTTGCCCGTCCAAGAGCGAGGGAAGAAGACTTGTTCAGCAGAACGGTATTGCTGTTGATGATGTAAAGGTAACTGACCCGAATGCAGTTATTACCATCAATGATTCCGTTGTTATCAAAAAGGGAAAGAAGATATTCCATAAGGCTGTTAAAGCGTAAGACATTATAAACGAAAAACGCCGCAGAGAATCACATCTGCGGCGAATTTTGTTATATACTTTTTAGATAAAATAAAAAGGACGCTTCTTTTGAAAGCATCCTTTTCATGCATTACAATTGCGGTAATTATACTGCACGGGTAACCTTATTGGAACGAAGACATCTGGAGCATACATAGATATGTGTAGGAGTTCCGTTTACGATTGCCTTTACGCGCTTAACATTAGGCTTCCAAGTTCTGTTTGAACGACGGTGAGAATGGGAAACCTTTATACCGAAAGTAACACCCTTTCCGCAAATTTCGCACTTTGCCATAGGGTTACACCTCCTTTTTAATAGTCGTTACATAGTCAACGTTAAGATTATACCACAAGTAAAATTAAATTGCAAGTGTTTTTTCAAAAAAAATCAGAAAAAACCAAAGTTTTTTATTTTGTACAGAAAATCAACAAAATCACTTGTGTTTTTTTATTAAATATGGTATAATGAATCCGATTAGTTGTTTGAAATTCTGTATGGAGAGTGTATATGAGTACAATTTTATCGGGAAGACTGCTGTCGTTTCTCGTTCGTCTTATAGTTTTAATGGTCGCGTTTCCTGTCCATGAATCTGCGCATGGTCTTGTTGCCTACTGGCTCGGTGATGATACTGCAAAAAAGCAGGGCAGGATAAGCCTTAACCCTGCAAAGCACATAAGCCTTTGGGGTGCTCTGTTTATGCTCTTTGTCGGCGTAGGTGCGGCAAAGCCTGTTCCTATCGATGCGCGAAAATTCAAAAATCCAAAGGTCGGAATGGCTGTTTCGTCGCTTGCAGGGCCTGTTTCAAACCTTATATTGGCGTATCTTTCGATGATAGTTTTCCGTGTACTTTATATTGTTGAGTTTGTAAAAGGTTCAAGTACAGTGTTGAGCGTTGCTGAGTATATATTTGAGTATGGAGCGATACTTAATATCGGACTTGCTGTGTTCAATCTGCTTCCTATCCCGCCGCTCGACGGTTCGAGAATTTTGACTCTGTTTCTGCCGCAGGATAAATACTTCGGCATCATGAAATATGAACGCTACATTTTCGGAGTGCTGTTCATTGTTGTATTTTTAGGCTTGCTGGATAAACCGCTTGCATTTCTCCAGAATGTGACAGCGAATGTACTTTGGTCGCTTACGAACTGGGTCGATCTTATCGCAAATTTGTTTATAAAAAGTAACATCGGGGTAATCTGATTTGGAAACAATATCTTTTAAGCTGGAGGTGTTTGAAGGGCCGCTTGACCTGCTCCTGCACCTTATATCAAAGCATAAACTGAATATCAACGATATACCGATAGTAATGCTCGTTGATCAATATCTTGAATACATCGATAAGGCTGTTGACAAAGATATGGAAAGCGCAGGCGAGTTTCTTGAAATGGCAGCACAGCTCGTGTATATGAAAACCGTTTCGCTCCTGCCGTCAAGGGAGGAGGCGGAAGTGATGAAGAAAGAGCTGGAGGGACGGCTTATTGAGTATTCTCTCTGCAAGCTTGCTTCGGGACTTATGCAGCAGCGCTATATCGGAAACAATATCACCGTGCGAAAGCGTATGCACATAGAATTTGACAACACTTATCCGCTTATCCACGATCCGGAGGAGCTTCTTGCGGCATATAAAAATATTGGTGCGAAAAAGCCTGAAGAGCCGATAAAGCTTGATTCATTCAACACTATTGTAAAGAAAAAGATAGTTTCCGTTACCTCAAAGATAGTTTATGTCCTGCGAAATCTTTATAAGACGGGAAAATGTATGACCGACAGCCTTTTTGAAGGTCTGACCGACCGTTCGGAGAGAGTTGCGGTGTTTCTTGCAATACTTGAACTGACTAAATCCGGACGAATACTGCTTAATGATGACAACAGCGAGATAGTTTTTAACAAGGACTATGTAAAACCGACACAGCCGACAGAAAACGAAACTCCCACATATAACTAAAGGGGGAATGACTTTAAAATGAGATTAAATGAAGAACTTTCGATAGTCGAATCCATACTTTTCGCAAGCGGTGATCCGGTGGAAAAATCAAGGCTTGCGCAGGCTTCCGGCATCGAAGAGGAAACGATAGAAAAAATAATAAATATGCTCAATGACCGCTATGAAGAAAACGAAAGCGCGTTGATGATAATCAAGCTTTCGGACAGCTATCAGCTCTGCGTCCGTGAAAAATTCATCGACTATATCCGTGCGGCAATGGAAACCCGAAAGGCTGCTCCGCTTTCGCCTGCCGCAATGGAAGTCCTTACGATAATCGCTTACAATCAGCCTGTTACCAAAGGTTTTGTTGAGCATATCAGAGGAACAGACAGTTCAAGCGTTGTAAATTCGCTTGTTGAAAAAAATCTGCTTGAAGAGGCAGGCAGACTTGACGTCCCCGGGCGGCCTATCGCGTATAAAACGACAGCGGCATTCCTGCGAAGCTTTCAGCTTTCCTCGCTTGATGATCTTCCTGCTGTTCCGAACGGAGATTCACAGGTAAGCTTTGATGAGCTTCTTATAAAGGAAAACGAAGCTGATATTTCCGATGAAGCGGAAGGATCAAAGGAATAAGGCTTATGACGGCACTTATTATAATAGCGGCAATAGTGTTTTTGCTTTTTCTTTTATTCAAAGCCAAGATACGCGTTGAGCTGAAATATCTTGGCGGAGTGCTTGATCTTAAAGTAAAGTATCTCTGCTTTACGATATTTCCGTTTAAAGAAAAGAAGCCAAAGCGCGAACGCCGAAAGAAAACGAAGTCACATTCTGAAGATAACGGTTCGGAAGATAAAGTTGAGCTTTCTTCTGATGCAAAGGAAGCTGTGAGTGAAGCGGAGGATTTCATAGATCGTACCTCTGATGAAGCCGCTGACTCTGCTGTTTCGGAAAAGGATAAAAAGAAGCTTTCCGAAACATTCAATATGATAAAAGTCCGTATTGAGCAGTTCAAGCTGCTTTGGAAAACTGTAAAAAAGTTTTTGACAAAGCTTTTCAAAGGCATAAAAATAACAAACCTTATGATCGATTTTGTCGTAAGCGGTGAAGATGCCTGCGAAGCTGCTGTGAATTACGGAAAAATCAGCGCGGCTGTTTATAACGGCATTGCACTGTTAAAGCTTATGTTCAGAGTTTCCGTAAAAACGGTCGATATTGGCTGTGAATTTGAGTCGGGAAAGAGCAGCTATGACTGCGCCGCGAATGTAACGCTCGGACTCGGAACGGCTGTCGGGCTTCTGCTCGGAGTGCTTTTCGGGTATATGAAAAACAAAGAGAAGATAGATGAACTTGGGGCTTCATTAAACAGCTCCGATTCAGATAATAAATTAGAAAACTCAATGGCTTGATTTTCAGGCAGAAAGGATAAAAACAATGGACGATAAAGTAAAAGATTTAGTCAGAACTTCACTCGATAAAGTAAAGGAGCTTTCTGATGCCGATACAATAATCGGAGATCCGATAAAGCTTGACGGCGTTACGATAATCCCTGTTTCAAAGGTTTCTTACGGCTTTGCGGCAGGCGGCTCTGATCTTCCGTCAAAGTCGAGCAGTGAACTTTTCGGCGGCGGCACCGGCGGAGGAGTTACAATTCAGCCTATTGCGTTTATAGTTGTTGCAAACGGCGATGTAAAGCTTCTCCAGATCAACCAGGACAAGTCATCAACGGGTGCTATCGTTAATCTTGTCCCCGAACTTTTTGACAAGGTGCAGGGACTTTTCAGCAAGAAAAAGGCTGATGATGAACCTCTTGGCGTAACTCCCGACATCAACACTGAGGGACTGAATCTTTCTCTTGATGATGAACCTGAAACGAGCGATAACAGCAAAAAATCGAACAGCTCGTCAGAATTTGATTTCTAAAATCCGAGTTTTCGTCATAGTATGTACTGCTAATTATAAATTTGGTGGTGTATGCTATGAAAAAAATGATCGCTGTGGTGCTTTCGTGCGTGATGATATTAGCTTTTACGCCTAAAACGAATGCCGCAGAAAATATTTCGCTTTCCGCTAAGGCGGCTGTCCTTATTGAAGCTGAAACGGGAACGATAATTCTTGCAAAAAACGAGAACCAAAAGCTGCCGATGGCGAGCACAACAAAGATAATGACCACTTTGCTGACGCTTGAAAGCGGTGATCTTGACAAAGTTTATGCCGTTCCCGATGAGGCTCTTATGACAGAGGGTTCGTCAATGGGACTTTGCTTCGGCGAAAGCGTTACAAAAAATCAACTTTGCTATGGAATGATGCTCCCATCGGGGAATGATGCGGCGAATACGGCGGCACTTCTTATAAGCGGCAGCTTTGAGAGCTTTGCACGGCGAATGAATCGCAGAGCTGCTAAGATCGGTATGGAAAACTCGAATTTCGTCACGCCGTCGGGACTTCATGATGAAAAACATTACTCAACAGCTTACGATATGGCTCTGCTTACGCGTGAAGCACTCAAAAACGAGCATTTCGGTGAGATATGCCGAACGAAAAGCATAAAGCTTTCTTCGGATGGTTTTCAGTCGGATAAGTACCTCTCGAATACGAACCGTTTGCTGACCAAATATCAATACTGCATCGGAGTAAAGACGGGTTTTACCGATGAAGCGGGTCGGTGCCTTGTTTCGGCTGCCGAAAAAGACGGTGTAAAGCTTATTGCTGTTACATTGAACGCTTCGGACGATTGGAACGACCATATCAAAATGTTTGAAATAGGTTTTGCTTGTACAAAACGTGTTAAGCCCGATAACTTTACAGATAAATTCAGCGTTGATCTTGTCGGAGGAACATCTGACAGTGTGAAGTGCAGGCTTTCCGAAGCACCTGAGTTTACCTCAGTGAATGGTTCACTGCCTGATATAACGGAAAAATCTTTTATTCCCGATTTCGTCTATGCACCAATCATGGAGGGGGATGAGGTCGGATATGTTGAGTACAGCGCTTACGGAGATGTTTTATGCAGACGGACAATAGTTGCGGATGAAAGCTGTTCTTATAAAAGCAGCGATGTAAAAAAATCTTTGTATAATAGTGTGATAGATATGCTTAAAAAGCTTTTTGAATAAAAAAGGAGAATGATCGTGGAAAAAATAAGACTGCAAAAGCTCATTTCCGAAAGCGGATTATGCTCGCGCCGAAAGGCTGAGGAGTTTATAATCAACGGAAAGGTCAAGGTCAACGGACACCCTGCGTCTATCGGTGACGGTGCAACCTACAATGATATTATCACCGTAAACGGCGAGCGTATCCGCCTTGAAAAGAAACGCAAAAAATATTATATCATGCTCAACAAACCGCGAGGATATGTAACAACGATGTCGGACGAACTTGACAGAAGGTGCGTTACGGAACTTCTCACCGGGCTTGATGAAGGGGTTTATCCGATAGGAAGACTTGACAGAAATTCCGAGGGTATGCTGCTTTTCACCAATGACGGAAAGTTCGCCAATGATATTATGCATCCGAGCCGTCATATCTCAAAAACATATCGCGTTACCGTTCGTCCGTCCATAACCGAGGATCAGCTCGTTCAGCTTACTGCAGGTGTTGAGATCGACGGAAGAAAAACACTTCCTGCAAATGTTGAAGTTCTTGACGAAGAAGAGGGCAGGGTAGTGCTTCGCATAATAATCCGTGAGGGAAGAAACCGTCAGATACGTAAAATGTGTGAAGCTGTCGGACTTGAAGTTGCTCGACTTCGCAGAACGGCTATCGGTCCTGTGAAACTTGGTATGCTCAAACCCGGAACATGGCGTGAACTTACCGCGGAAGAAGTAAAGGCACTTCGCAATGCTGTTAATGAACAGTAAAAATGTTGCAAAATATGAACAAATTGAAAATATAATAGATTTAATCTTGCCAACCAAGTTTAAATGATGTATAATATATGATGGTTTAATTTTAAGTATTGAACGGAGGAACGTTTATGTTGACTGAAAGCCAGAAAACCAAGCTCGCTGACTACAAAAACAACGCAGCGGCTTCGACAAAGGCAAAAGAAAGACTTACTGATTTATTCGACGATGGTGTTTATACCGAGATCAATTCCGCTGTAAAGGCTGAAGATGCAGCTGTTGTTACTGCATACGGCTATGTGGACGGAAGCCCTGTTTATGCATTTTCTCAGGATAAAAGCGTAAACAACGGTGCTGTTACAAAGGCTGTTGCAGCTAAGATCTGCAAGGTTTATGAACTCGCATCGAGAAATGGTGTTCCTGTTGTTGGAATTTTTGATTCCAACGGTGCTGTAGTTACCGATGGTGCTGATGCTATCGCTTCTTACAGCGAGATCCTCGCATATACAAACAATCTTTCCGGCGTTGTTCCCCAGATCGCTGTTATCGCAGGCACTTGCGTAGGCAGTGCAGCTCTTATCGCTGCATCTTCCGATTTTGTTGTTGCAACAGAAGACAGTGCTATCTACCTTACAGCAGGTGAAGGCAAGAATGGTGCAGACGCAGCAAAGCTCGGCGGCGTTTCCGTACTTGCAAAGGACGATGCTGAAGCAGTGAAGAGCGCAAGAGATATTCTTTCTCTTCTCCCTGCAAACAACCTTGCGGTTGCTCCCGAATTTGAATTTACTGCTCCTGCAAAGGCTGCAGACGGCAAGGCAGCAGATGTTGCTGAGGCTCTCGCAGACGAAGGCAGCGTTATTGAACTTTCCAAGGAGTTTGGTAAGGCATCTTACACAGCTCTTGCAACTCTCGGTGGTTCTGTTGTTGGTATTGCAGCAACAAACAAGACAGCTGATAAACTCACTTCCGATGACAGCTCCAAGCTTGCTCGTTTTGTAAGAACCTGCGATGCTTTCTCTATCCCAGTTGTTACTGTTATCGATACAGAGGGCTTTGAGAACAATGATAATATCCGCGATCTCGCAAAGCTTGCAAATGCTTATGCTGAAGCAACAACTGTTAAGGTTTCCGTTGTTACAGGCAACGCTATCGGCTCAGCAATGGTAGCACTCGGAACAGCTAATGCTGATATGACATTTGCTTATCCCAATGCTGTAATTTCTCCTGTTGCTCCTGTTACTGCTGCTGAATTCCTTTATCACGATAAGCTCAAGGGTGCAGCTGATGTTAAGGCTGAAAGAAACAAGATCGCTGCTGAATATGCTGAAAATGAAGCTTCTGCATTCGCTGCTGCTGAAAAGGGCTGCGTTGATGCGGTTATCACTTCCGATGAAACAAGAGCTAAGGTTCAGTCTGTTCTTGAACTTATGGCAGGCAAGCGTCTTAACAAGCGTCTTCCTAAGAAGCACAGCAATATGCCTTTCTAAGGTATCATTTGTTTTCCTGAAAAGAATGTTTATCCGACAGTTTTCTGTCAAAAATAAATTGAATGGAGTTAATACATAATGAAAAGATTTAATATTACTGTAAATGGCAAAGCTTATGACGTAGCAGTCGAAGAAACAACAGGCGGCGCTGCTCCTGTTGCTGCAGCACCCGTTGCTGCTCCTGTCGCTGCACCCGCTCCTGCTGCAGCTCCTGCACCTGCTGCTCCTGCAGGCGGTGAACCTGTAACTGCTCCAATGCCGGGAACTATCCTTGATATCAAGGTTTCCGTAGGCACAGAAGTTAAGGAAGGTCAGCCTGTTGCTGTTCTCGAAGCTATGAAGATGGAAAATGATATCCCTGCTGCTAAGAGCGGCAAGGTCGTTGCTATCAATGCTAAGAAGGGTGATTCCGTTCAGACAGGCGATGTTATCCTTACAATTGCATAAGTTTTGTGAAAGGTTGATATAAATTATGGCTAAGATTAAAGTTACGGAAACCGTCCTTCGTGACGCACACCAGTCGCTTATCGCAACCCGTATGCCTTTAAGCGATATGCTTCCTATTCTTTCAAAAATGGACAAGGTAGGCTTCTATTCAGCAGAAGTTTGGGGCGGAGCTACATTCGATGCTTGCATCCGTTTCCTTAATGAAGATCCTTGGGACAGACTCCGCACGATCCGTAAGGAGATGCCCAACACTAAGCTCCAGATGCTTTTCAGAGGACAGAATATGCTCGGCTACCGTCACTATGCTGACGATGTACTCGAATATTTTGTACAGAAGTCTGTTGCAAACGGTATCGATATCATCAGAATTTTCGATGCCCTCAACGATATCAGAAATCTTAAAACTGCTATTCACGCAGCTAAGAAGGAAGGCGCTCATGCTCAGGTAGCGATGTCTTTCACAGTTGGCGATGTATTCACAGATGAATACTATGCTAACTATGCAAAGCAGTGTGAAGCTGAGGGTGCTGATTCTATCTGCATCAAGGATATGGCTGCTCTTCTTACACCTTATCGCACAGTTTCTCTTGTTAAGGCTGTTAAGGAAGCTGTTGATATCCCTGTACAGCTCCACACACACTACACATCGGGTCTTGCTTCCATGTGCCTCTTAAAGGGTATTGAAAACGGACTTGATATGATCGATACAAGCATGTCACCTCTTGCACTCGGTACTTCCCATGCTCCGACTGAATCTATGGTTGCTGCACTTCAGGGTACAGAGTACGATACAGGTCTTGATCTTGTTCTCCTCAATGAGATCAGAGATTACTTCATGACACTTCGTAAGAAGTATATCGACAGTGGACTTCTTGATCCTAAGATGCTTGCTACAGATACAAATGCTCTTATGTATCAGGTTCCGGGCGGAATGCTCTCCAACCTCCTTTCACAGCTCAAGCAGGCAGGTAAGGAAGACCAGTTTGTTGAAGTACTCAAGGAAGTTCCTAAGGTTCGTGCTGATTCCGGTATGCCTCCTCTCGTAACTCCTACTTCCCAGATTGTTGGTACACAGGCTGTATTCAACGTTATCAACGGCGAACGCTACAAGACGGTTACTAAGGAATTTAAGGGACTTGTTAAGGGCGAATACGGCAAAACTCCTGTTGCTATTTCTAAGGAATTCCAGGATAAGATCCTCAAGGGCGAAGAAGCTATTACCTGCCGTCCTGCTGATCTCCTCGAACCTGAGCTCGATAAGCTCCGTGAAGAATGCGCGGAATGGATCGAACAGGAAGAAGATGTTCTCACATACGCGATGTTCCCGAAGGTTGCACCTAAGTTCTTTGAAGCAAGAAGAAATGCGAAGTACGGCATTGACGGACATGCTGATGCTGCTTCCAAGGTTCACCCGGTTTGATCTAACAAATGACGTTTATAAAAAGAGTCGAGAAATCGGCTCTTTTTTATTCTGTACTACTTGATTTTAAGCCGAAAATATGTTATAATAATATGAAAAGCTGATTAAGAACGAAGTGCTTTTTCAGCGAACATATTTTGAAAAAGCGGTGATTTTGTGATAAAAAGCATGACAGGTTTCGGAAGATGCCTTGAATCCGTGGATGGTAAAACAATCATTGTGGAGATCAAATCTGTTAATCACAGATACTACGAATTCTCGTCAAGACTTCCAAGAAGCTGCGGATACCTCGATGAAAAACTTAAATCATTCATTCAGGGAAAAGTTTCAAGAGGTAAGATAGATGTCGGCGTTTCCATTCAGTCCGATGGTGTGAGCGATGAAAAGATCGAAGTCAATTCAGAAGTTGCAAAGGGATATATTACAGCCCTCAGAAGTGCAAATGAAGAACTGGGTCTTGAAGATGATCTTACACTTTCAAGAATCATGCGTCTGCCTGATATTTTTGATGTGAAAAAGATCGAGGAAGATGAAGAAACGGTTTGGAATGAAGTTAGATCGGTCGCTGAAAAAGCGCTTGAAAGATTTATTGCTATGCGTGAAGCCGAGGGCGAAAAAATGCGCGAGGATATTCTTTCAAGACTTGATTATATCACAGAACTTGTGGAAAAAATAGAGAAGAAGTCACCTGAAACTACTGAAAAGTATCGTAAGAAGCTTTTTGATAAGATCTCCGAGATACTTAATGATACAAATGTTGATGAGCAGAGGATACTTACCGAAGCTGCGATTTTTTCCGAGAAAACTGCTGTTGATGAGGAAACAGTCCGTCTGCGCAGCCACATAAATCAGTGCAGGGAAATGCTTTCGATGAACGAAGCTGTCGGCAGAAAGCTTGATTTTCTTATTCAGGAATTCAACCGCGAAGCAAATACGATCGGCTCAAAATGTCAGGATATTGAGATCACAAAGGTGGTCGTTGACTTGAAATCCGAGATTGAAAAGATTCGCGAACAGGTTCAGAACATCGAATAATTTTAATGGGAGAGCGCTATGAAGCTTATCAATATTGGCTTTGGAAATATGATTTCCGCAAGCCGACTTATTACGATCGTAAGTCCCGAGTCTGCTCCGATAAAACGAATCATTCAGGATGCAAAAGACAAAGGAATGCTCATTGATGCAACTTATGGTCGAAGAACCAGAGCTGTTATTATCATGGACAGCGACCATGTGATCCTTTCGGCTGTACAGCCTGAAACTGTTGCAGGCAGACTTGACAATGATGATGAGGTGGACGATGATGAGTAAGGGTACATTATTTATTGTTTCGGGGCCGTCGGGCTGTGGAAAGGGAACGGTTCTTGCTGAAATTTTAAAGCAGGACAATGTTTATTACTCCGTTTCCGCTACGACAAGAGATCCGCGCCCCGGTGAAGTCAATGGTGTAAATTATCATTTTCTTTCCAAAGATGAGTTTGAAAAGCTTATTGAAAACGGCGGTATGCTTGAATATGCGAACTATTGCGGAAATTATTACGGCACGCCGAAAAAGCCTGTTGAAGATATGCTTGCTGAGGGCAAGAATGTTATACTTGAGATAGAAGTTCAGGGAGCTTTGAAAGTAATGGAAAAATGTCCCGAGGCAGTTTCGGTTTTCATTCTTCCGCCGTCACTCAAAGAACTTCGCAGAAGACTTCACAAACGCGGTACGGAAACCGAGGAAGTCATTGAAAAGCGTATCGGAGAAGCGGCAGGCGAAATACGCAAGGCTGTGAACTACGATTATGTTATGATAAACGGCGAGTTGGAAATTGCTGTTTCCGATTTGCTTTCTATAATCAATTCCCAAAAACTAAAAAAAGAAAATTCAGAATATTTAATTGATGAGGTGCTTGAAAATGCTTAGACCAACTATTTCACAGATCGCAACAAAGGGTGAAAGCTACTATTCCGTAGTTATCGCTGTAGCAAAGCGCGCAAGAGAGATCTCCGATGAGCTTTACGAAAACAAGCAGATACTCGAACAGAAGCCTGTAAAGACAGCTGTTGAAGAGTTCGCTGCAAGAAAGTATTATATTGTTGAAGATCCTTCTTTGAAATCTCCTGCTACCAAAGAATAAAACTTGGAGGGATAAAGCTTGGCTGGTGAGAAATATATTGCCGCTGTCGCGGTGAGCAATACATCGCTGTATTTCGACAGACGGTACAAATATATAGTTCCGACCGAGCTTGAAGAGATCGTTTGCCCGGGGTGCAGAGTTATTGTTCCGTTTGGAAAAGGCAACCGCAAGAGAATAGGTGTTGTTGTTCGTCTTGACCTTGCGGCGGGACTTTCGCCCGAAGAAAAAATGTCGGATTTCAAGCCGATTCGTTCGGTGGTGGATAAAGAACCACCGCTTAATGGCGAAATGCTCGAACTTATGATGTGGCTGCGAGAAACAACGCTCTGCACATATTTTGAAGCTTTTCGTGCGCTCATTCCGATAGGACTTAATGTGGATTATACGGAAAGATACGTCACGGCCGGCGGAGAACTTCCGTCGGAAGAGATTCTTTCAGACAGTGCAAAAAAAGTATGGAAAAACTTCTGTGAAGATGTATCGACTATCGAAAACGCAAAGGGTACGGATATTGCCGAACTTGTTGATAAAGGCTTTCTTGTTGAAAATGATGACATAAAACGCCGCAAGAAAGATGATACCATAAAAATGCTTCGTCTTTCCGAGGAATATCTTGCCGAAAGCAGTGCATTTAACGTTTCCGAGAAAGGAAGAGCTGTAGTTGAGCTGCTTGAAGGCTGCGGCGCGGCTTCGGTAAAAGAAATTTCGTATATCTGCGGAGTTTCGGCAAGTGTTATCTCGACTTTGAAAAAAAATCACATCGTTGAGGCCTTTGAAAATGAGTACATCAGTGACCCTGTTGTTGATATAACCGAAAAGGTAAGTGATATCGTTCTTTCCGATGAACAGCAAGAGGCATTTAACGGAATATCTGCTCTTATAGATGAGGGAAAACCCGAGGCGGCACTTCTTTATGGAGTGACGGGCAGCGGAAAGACCTCTGTATTTATAAAGCTTATTCAGTATGTTCTTGACAAGGGGCGAAATGTAATAATGCTTATTCCCGAAATTTCGCTTACACCTCAGGTCGTGAGAAAATTTCAGGGACTTTTCGGAAACAAAATTTCCGTTATGCACAGCAATCTTTCGCTGACGCAAAGGCTCGATGAGTTCAAGCGTGTAAAAGCAGGCAAAGCGCGTATCGTTGTCGGTACACGAAGTGCTGTTTTTGCACATCTTGATAATATCGGGCTTATAATTATGGATGAAGAGGGCGAACAGACCTATAAATCCGAATCCTCACCGCGTTATAATGCAAAGGATATTGCAAAAAAGCGGTGTGTGACGCATAACGCTCTGCTTCTTATGGCTTCGGCTACACCATCGGTAGAAAGTTTTTATTATGCTCAAACAGGCAGATACAAACTTTTTACAATGAAGCGGCGTTACTCTCAAAACAGGCTTCCCGATGTTGAGATAATTGACCTTGCGACAGAGGGATTCTATGACAGCTCGGCGATCTTATCAGAACGGCTCGTTGATGAGCTTTCGATAAATCTTGACAGGGGAGAACAAAGTATTCTTCTTCTCAATCGAAGAGGTTATCATACTTTTATAAGCTGCTGCGATTGTAAGCAGACTGTCACCTGTCCGAACTGCAGTGTTCCGCTGACTTATCACAAGGTCAACAATATGCTTGTATGCCACTATTGCGGCCATATCGAAAATATGATAACGGTTTGTCCGAATTGCGGTAAAAATCACATAAAGCAGACGGGTTTTGGTACTCAAAAGGTCGAGGACGAAGTGGCAAAGCTTTTTCCGAATGCAAGACTTTTGCGAATGGATGCGGATACGACATATTCGCGAACTGCATATGAGAAAAACTTCCGTGCGTTTGAAAACGGCGAGTATGACATTATGCTCGGCACTCAGATGATCGCAAAGGGTCTGGATTTTCCGAATGTGACCCTTGTTGGAGTTGTTTCGATAGACAAAGCACTGTTTTCAGGCGACTTCCGAAGCTATGAGCGGACGTTTTCACTTTTAACGCAGGTCGTTGGACGATGCGGCAGAGGTGAAAAACAGGGACGAGCTTATATTCAGACATTCGTACCGCAGCATTATGTTATAAACCTTGCGGCAAAGCAGGATTATGAGGAATTCTACCGTCAGGAGATAGAAATGCGTAAAACATTGCTCTACCCGCCTTTCTGTGATACCTGTCTTATCGAACTTTCGTCAGAAATAGATAGCTGTGCGCAGAATGCATCGTTTTGTTTTATGCGTAAACTAAAAGAAAAGATAGCCACGGAAAATATTCGGATACCGCTTGTTGTTCTTGATCCGTCACGCTGTACATACGAAAAACTGAATGGCAGGTACAGGTACAGAATTATTATAAAATGTAAAAACAACACAGTTTTCCGAAGTTTTATCGGTGATGTTTATAAAAGCTGTTCAAAGCTTCGTGAATTTGCAAATGTCAGAGCATACATTGATATTAATGGTGATATAAGCATTTAAAAAATGCAGCATATAAAAATGGAGGAATATAAAATGGCACTCAGAAACATTGTAAATAAATCGGAGGAAGTTCTTCATAAGAATTGCAGACCTGTTGAAAATTTTGATGAAAAACTCGGTATTTTACTTGATGATATGGCAGAAACTATGTATAAGGCAAAGGGAGTCGGACTTGCAGCTCCGCAGGTCGGAATCCTCCGACGTGCAGTTGTTATTGATGTAGGCGATGGTCTTGTTGAACTTGTCAATCCTGTGATCGTTAAGAAATCGGGCAAACAGAGAGGTATTGAAGGTTGTCTTTCCTGCCCTGACCAGTGGGGATATGTTGTCCGTCCGATGTATGTGACTGTAAAGGCACAGGACCGTACAGGCAAAGATATCGAGATAAAGGCAAAGGAGTTTTTTGCAAGAGCTATCTGCCATGAACTTGATCATCTTGATGGTCATCTCTTCATTGAAAAGGTGGATGAATTCGTTGACCCTAAGGATCTTGAGGACGCATAATCAAAAGGAGAACACCCAATGAATATAGTTTTTATGGGAACGCCTGATTTCGCTGTTCCTTGTTTAAAAGCACTTGTTGAGAGCGGTGAATCTGTTTCTGCTGTATTTACACAGCCTGATAAACCAAAGGGCAGAGGTATGAAGCTTCTTCCTTCTCCCGTAAAGGAAACGGCCTTGTCATATGGAATACCTGTTTATC
This sequence comes from uncultured Ruminococcus sp., assembly GCA_945868475.1. Taxonomy (GTDB): domain Bacteria; phylum Bacillota; class Clostridia; order Oscillospirales; family Ruminococcaceae; genus UMGS363. Next base: position 264,155 of record CAMBLM010000001.1, read on the forward strand.
AGCCAACAAGTCTGAAAAAAGGTGAAGATGCAGAGCAGGCTCTCAAAGTTCTGAAAGAAATTGCTCCTGACCTTATTGTAGTTGTTGCTTACGGAAAAATTCTCCCGAAAGAGATACTTGACTTACCAAAGTATTTTTGTGTGAATGTACATGCCTCGCTTCTTCCGAAGTACCGCGGTGCTGCTCCTATTCAGAGAGTTGTTCTTGATGGTGAAAAGGAAACCGGTGTTACAACAATGCTCATGGCTGAGGGGCTTGATACGGGTGATATGCTTCTTTCCGAAAAAACAGAGATAGGTGCGAATGAAACAGCTTCAGAACTTCACGACAGGCTTTCTGAAATGGGCGCAAAGCTTCTTCTTGATACAGTTAAGGCTGTAAAGGATAACAACATTACACCTATTCCTCAGAACGATTCTCTATCAAATTATGCTGCAATGATAACCAAGGATATGTGTCCTATTGATTTCACACGTCCTGCTGCCGAAATTCACAGACAGATATGCGGTCTTTCATCTTCGCCGTGTGCCAAAGCTATGTACAACGGCAAGTTCTTGAAAATATACAAATCAGAGATGACGGGTGAAATATCGGATGCTGCTCCCGGAACTATTGTAAATGAAAAGAACTTTACAGTGGTTTGCGGCGATAAAAATACAGTTACATTCCTTGAAATTCAGGCTGAGGGCGGCAAACGTATGAAAACTGCTGATTATCTCCGAGGAAAACCTGTTTCAAAGGGAGAAGTTCTTTCTTAATGTGCATATTGTCTTCATCTGAAAGGAGAAATGCTCAATGCTTTATGATCCTACCTATATTCTGGTAATTCCCGCACTTATATTTGCTCTTGTTGCACAGTGCATGGTAAAATCAACATTCAGCAAATACAGTCAAATACGCAACAGACGCGGGGTTACAGCAGCCGAAGTTGCACGAAAGATACTGGACGAAAACGGATTATATGATGTTAGAATTGAACGAGTGAGCGGAGAGCTGACCGACCATTATGATCCACGGACGAATGTTGTTCGACTTTCCGATTCTGTATATAACAGCACATCGGTTGCGGCGGTCGGTGTCGCAGCTCATGAAACGGGTCACGCAATACAGCATTCGGTCGGATATGCACCGATAAAAATAAGAAATGCGATTCTTCCTGTGGCTCAGATAGGTTCACAGGCTGCAATGCCGCTTGTATTGATCGGGCTTATATTCAGCCGTTCACTTGGTTTTCTTATTGATGTTGGCATAATTGTTTATGTTGCAGTGGTACTTTTCCAGCTTGTGACGCTTCCTGTTGAATTCAATGCAAGCGGAAGAGCTTTGCGTATACTTGAGGGAAGCTATATACTTGAAAACGATGAGAACAAAATGGCTAAGAAAGTCCTTACCGCTGCGGCAATGACTTATGTTGCCGCACTTTTCTCAGCATTGACAACACTTTTGCGCTTAGTGCTTATCTCAAATAACAGAAGACGCTGAAATCTATAAAGGAGAAAAAGCTGATATGAAGTCTGCAAGAATGATCGTTTGCGAACTGCTTGAAAAGCTTGAAAAAAGTGCATATTCAAACCTTGCGCTCGATGGAGTTTTGCAGAGTTCCGATTTTTCAGCGAGGGACAAAGCATTTATCTCTCGGCTTTTCTATGGCGTTATCGAACGTAAAGCAACGCTTGACTATATAATTTCACTTTACAGCTCTAAGCCGATGCAAAAGCTTGATACTGTCATTCTTGAAACGCTTCGTATGGGAATTTACCAGCTTTTGTATATGGATTCCGTTCCCGATAATGCGGCAGTGAACGAGTCGGTCGAACTGGTAAAACAGCTTGGCAAAAAGAGTGCGGCTCCATTTGTGAATGCTGTGCTTCGCAGCTTCATCAGAGATGATAAAAAGTTCGCCTTGCCGAAGGATAAACTGAAAAAATTTTGCGTTGAATATTCCTGCTCTTCAGAGCTTGCAGAACGACTTATAAAACAATATGGGGAAGAAAAGGCATCTGAATTTCTGAAACGATCGCTTGAACCTCACAAGCTTTATCTTCGCGTAAACAACACCAGATCAGACTGCGGATCGCTCATTGCTGAATTTGAGAAAGATAATATTGTTGTAAAAAAATGTGATATCCTTGATAATTGTCTTGAAGCAGATCCTTTTGGCTCAGTTGAGAATAATGAGCTTTTCAAAAAAGGTTACTATCATGTTCAGGATCTTTCATCACAGCTTTGCTGCGCGGCGCTTGAACCGAAAAAATGTGATAAGATACTTGATATATGTTCCGCGCCTGGTGGAAAGGCGTTCACCATTACAGAGATAACAGGTGATGAATGTGAGCTTTATGCTTGTGAACTTCACGATAAAAGAGTAAAACTTATAAAAAGCGGTGCTGAACGGCTTGGACTGAAAAGTATAAAAGCTTTACAGAATGATGCAAAAGTTTTTAATGAAAGTTTTCCGCAATTCGATAAGATACTCTGTGATGTGCCTTGTTCGGGAACTGGAGTTATACGTTCAAAGCCTGAGATAAAGTATTCAGACTTGAATAAGTTTGACAGTCTGCCAAAGATACAATATGATATACTGAACACAGCATCAAAATATCTTAAAATCGGCGGCGAGCTTGTTTACTCGACCTGTACTGTGCTTAAAGAGGAAAATGAACTTGTGGTCGATAAATTTTTAAAAGAAAACAAAAATTTTGAGGGAGTTCCGTTCCTTGCTTACATCGGTGCTCCTTTTGGAGATCACAAAGCCTCTATAATTGCCGAAAGCTTTGATTGTGAGGGCTTTTTCATAAGCAAAATACGCAGGATAAACTGAAATATTTACCTATGAGGTGACATTTTTGAAAAAAGATATACTTTCTTATTCGCTTGAGGAGCTTGAAGCGGCACTTGCGGAGATAGGCGAAAAAAAATTCCGCGCAAAACAGATCTATGAGTGGCTTCATGTACAAAGAGTGTCGGAATTTGACAAGATGAGTAATATTTCATTGTCATTGCGCACAAAATTGGATGATGAATTTTATATAAATAGTATAAATATAGTAAAAAAGCTTGAATCTCATATAGATAATACTGTAAAATATCTATATGAGCTTTCGGACGGCAATCACGTTGAGTGTGTTATGATGGAGTACAAGCATGGAAACAGCCTTTGCATTTCGACGCAGGTTGGCTGCAAAATGGGATGCCGTTTCTGTGCTTCGACGATCGCAGGCTTTAAGCGTAATCTTCTTCCGTCTGAAATGCTTTTACAGATCTATACAGCAGAAAAGGAAAGCGGCAAGCATGTTGACAGTCTTGTACTTATGGGCATCGGTGAACCGCTCGATAATTTCGACAATGTTGTAAAGTTTTTACAGCTTCTTACGTATGAAACGGGCAAGAATATGAGCCTGCGCCATGTTTCGCTCTCGACCTGCGGACTTGTGAACAGGATCTATGACCTCGCGGAGTATAAATTCGGGCTGACGCTTTCTATTTCGCTCCACGCGGTAACAGATAAAAAGCGCAGCGATATAATGCCCGTAAACAACCGTTTCTGTATAAATGAGCTTTTGCAGGCTTGCCGCGATTACATTGATAAGACCGGCAGAAGAATAAGCTTTGAATATTCCGTTATCCACGGAGTTAACGACTCGCCCGAAGATGCTGCAGGACTTATAAAACTGCTAAAAAATATGAATTGCCACGTTAATCTGATCCCTGTGAATGAGATAAAAGAACGTGATTTCAAGGCAGACAGAAAGTCGCTTGAAAAATTTGAGGAAATGCTCATAAAGGGTGGACTCAATGCTACAACAAGGCGCACTCTCGGTGCTGATATAAACGCCGCCTGCGGACAGCTCAGGCGTGAATACGAGATCTGATATACCATGAAAGGACGGTGAATACTGCGATGTATGCTTTTTCCGATACAAATATTGGTTTGACACGAAAAGAAAATCAGGACAGAGTTCGTACCGGGATTCTTGCAGATGATGCGGTGTTTGCTGTTATTTGTGACGGTATGGGCGGAGAAAATGCAGGAAGTGAAGCAAGCGAACGTGCTATTCAGGTCATATATGACCGCATCACAAAGGTTTTCCGCCGCGATTATGATGATAATTCGATAAAAAATCTTCTTATTTCGGCAGTGACTACTGCAAATGCTGTTGTTTACGATGTTGCGTGGTCGGACGAAAATATGTCGGGCATGGGAACTACATGCGTTATTGCGCTGAAAGTTGGCAATAAAGTTCACGTTATAAATGTCGGGGATTCGCGCGCTTACCGCATTGACGGAAAAATAGACCTTATTACAAAAGATCACACTGTTGTTATGCGTATGTACGAAAATGGTGAGATCTCTTACGAAGATATGAAGACCCACCCACAGAAAAATTACATAACTAAGGCTGTTGGTGTTAAGGATATGATCTCACCGGATTATTTTGTTCTTGACGCAGATGAGGATACTGCGATCCTTCTTTGTTCGGACGGACTTACAAATAACTGCAGTGAAGAAGATATGTTCAGGATAGTTTCTTCGGCTTCGCCCGAGGATATTCCGTCAAAACTTATAAAAATTGCGCTTGAAAACGGCGGCAATGATAATATATCGGTTGCTGTCATAAAATAAATAATGGTTTTCCTATAGTTATATCGGAAACCGACTTTTCATTGGATTAAGGACGAATTTATTACAGGAGTGAAGTTAATGGATAAAAACATAGGCAAGAAGATCGACGGTCGCTATGAAATTACCGAGCTTATCGGTGTAGGCGGCATGGCTGATGTTTACAAGGCCAATGATCTTCTCGAAAACAGAGTTGTTGCGGTAAAGATCCTCAAAAACGAATTTGCGGACAATGAGGATTTCGTGCGGCGTTTTCGCAACGAGTCCAAGGCAATAGCTGTTTTGTCACACCCTAATATCGTAAAGGTGTTCGATGTAGGCTTCTCCGATAAACTCCAGTTTATCGTTATGGAGTATATCGATGGAATTACGCTCAAAGAATTTATGGAACAGCAGGGTGTACTCAAATGGAAGGACACTGTTCACTTCATCATTCAGATACTTAAAGCACTCCAGCATGCTCACGACAGGGGAATTGTCCACCGTGACATCAAGCCGCAGAACATTATGCTTTTCCCTGACGGACAGATAAAGGTCATGGACTTCGGCATTGCGCGTTTTGCCCGTGAAGAAGGAAAGACCATTTCCGACAAGGCTATCGGCTCTGTTCATTATATCAGCCCCGAGCAGGCGAGAGGAGATATTACCGATGAAAAGAGTGATATCTATTCTGTTGGCGTAATGATGTATGAGATGCTCACAGGTGTAAAGCCTTTTGATGCGGATAATCCTGTGACTGTTGCGCTTATGCACATGCAGAACGAACCCAAGATGCCGCGTGAGATCAATGATTCTATCCCCGAGGGACTTGAGGAGATCGTTGTCCGCGCAATGCAGAAAGAACCGTCAAAGCGTTATCAGTCCGCTTCCGAGATGATAAAGGATATCGAAGAATTCAAGAAAAATCCAAGCATTGTTTTTGAATATAAATATCTTTCCGAAAAAACGCAGTATTACAATGCAAATGCTGTATCAAGAGCCGCTGCAGCTTATGAGGCAGCAGGAAATGAAAAGGCTTCAAAGCCTGCTCACGATAAGGCAGGGGAACACGCTGCCGCAAAAACAAAAACCAAGGTAAAGACCAAGTCCCAAAAAGACGATTACGATGAGGATTATGACGATTACGATGATTATGAGGACGATGAAAAGGTTTCAAAATCCTCTTATCTCGTTGTTATTCTTACAGCTATCGCTGCAGGTATTCTTATAATCGTTGTTGCTTTTACAGCACTCGCGATCATTAAAACCATCAGCAACGGCAAAGATGCGGAAGTTGGAAAGATGCCTAATATTGTTGGCTACAGCTTCCAGGAGGTCAAGACATACTGGGCAAGCAACTTTAAGGATATAACTATCGAATCGCAGGAATACTCGTCCGAATATCCGGAGGGTGCTATCATTTCGCAGACACCTGCCGAGGGACGTGATTATCTTGTCGGTCAGGTCGAAGTAAAGGTAACAGTCAGCAAGGGTCCCCGAATGGTTTCGATACCGAATGTTTACGGCCTTGACTCCGCAACGGCACAGAATATGCTTGCAAACAATGAAGGATTCAATGTCATAATTATGAGCGTATGTGATGATGAAGTCGATAAGGACTATGTGATTATGACAGACCCTGCACGAAATGAGCAGGCTGAATATGGTTCGACCGTTTACCTTTATGTAAGCCGAGGACCGGAGGAGCAGGACGTTATCGTTCCCGATGTTGTGGGTCAGGATCTTGACAAGGCAAAGGAACTCCTCAAGGATAAATTCACCGTTCAGGTCATGACAGCTGATTCGGCAGAACCCGAAAATACGGTTATTGAACAGTCGATACCTGCTGTTGGCGATGATGGTTCAGCGAATATTGTTCCGATAAAATCAACCATTATTCTTACGGTAAGTACGGGTGTTGTTCCCGAAGAAGAAGCAGTTATCACCTTTAAGATTCCGAGCAATATCGACAGCGGTTCGGTAACATTCAACTGTTACTACAATGGAAAGATAATCGGAACAGAGCAGATCGATAATATCGCTTATGCAAAGACTGTTTCCATCACAGTGAAGGGCAGCGGTCTTGAAACAATAATCCTTGAAGCAATAAACAACGGAACAAATGAAAATGCAACTGTCGGCGAATATGAGATCGACTTTGATGAAAATACTGTCACCGAAACAAACTTTGAAAAGGAACTTCTCCGAAATTTGTTTGCTGAAGCACAGACTGAAACAGAACCCGATTACAATGATGATGGTTCGGACGACAACAGTGATTACGTTGATCTTAACGATGAAGATTTCTGGAACAATCTTTTGAACGGATATTAATATTATGGAATCAACAAAAGGATTGATAATAAAATCTATCGGGGGACTTTATTCTGTAAAGTCCCCCTTGGGCGTTATTGAATGTAAGGCAAGGGGAATATTCAGAAAGCAAAATATCTCTCCATGTGTCGGTGATGAAGTTGTCGTGTCGGATGGGGTCATCTCAGAGATAATGCCGAGAAAAAATGAACTTATCCGACCTCCGCTCGCAAATCTTGACTATATGATATTCGTGGTTTCGACCTGCGAACCGTCGCCGAATTTTCTTCTTCTTGACAAGTTTATCGCGATATGTGTTTTCAAGGGGATAAAGCCGCTTATTGCCGTTACAAAGTCAGATATAAAGGCTGACGATTCGATAACGGAAATATATAAAAATTCTGGCGCAGAGGTATTCGTAATAGATTATTCTGATGAAAAAAGCTTTAAAGCACTTTATGATAAGATAGCCGGAAAGCTTTGTGCCTTTACAGGAAATACAGGTGTTGGAAAATCTACGCTTCTCAACCACCTCGATACTGATACTGTTCGTGCGACGGGTGAAATAAGCCAGAAGCTCGGCAGAGGCAGACACACGACGCGTCACGTTGAAATGTTTGAGATGAAAAACGGCGCACTTGTTGCCGATACTCCGGGATTTTCTACATTTGAAACGAATAAATACGATATTATCCTAAAAGACGAGCTTGCAGGCTGCTTTAACGAGTTTGAAAAGTATTTCGGAAAGTGCCGCTTTCCTGATTGTTCGCATACAAAGGAGAAAGGCTGCGCCGTTATTGATGCAGTGAAAAACGGTGAGATACCGACATCACGCCACGAAAGCTATGTTGCTATGTATGAAGAAGCAAAGCAGATAAAGGAATGGGAAATCGGAAAATGAGCGAATGCTATATTTTCGGCGGAGCAAAAATAAAAAATTATAATTTTATAAAGATACCAAACGATGCTTTTATCATCGCAGCAGACAGTGGAGTTTCTCATCTGAAAGGTTTTGGAGTTGAACCGGATATTATTATGGGCGATTTTGACAGTTGCGAAGTTCCGACTGAATACAACTGCGAGATCGTTCGATTTAAACCTGAAAAAGATGATACTGACCTCATGATAGCGGTAAAAAAGGCTATTTCGCTCGGCTTTGACAATATTTTTATTCTCGGAGCAACAGGCGGCAGATTTGATCATACGATAGCAGCTCTCCAAACACTTGAATTTGTCTATGAACATGGTGCTTACGGCGCAATTTTTGATGAAAATAACGCCGTATATATTCAAGATGTTGGGAAAAAAAGATATAAGGCCGATAAAAGCTGTTATTTTTCCGTTTTGTCGCTCACAGATGAATCGGTTATATCGATAAGAGGTACGAAATATGAGCTGAATGAAGCGGTCATCGTGCGTAGCTTTCCAATCGGAGTGAGCAATGAATTTTCCGAGAAATACGCAGAAATTGAGCTTTCAAAGGGAAAAATTCTTATAATCTATTCAAAAAAGCAAGTTTTGTAACCATTTTTCCGACTGCGGCATAGTATATACCAAACTGAAGTTTGGAGGAGATATTATGAAAGTCGTAGTCATCAAAAGTCCTAAAATGCTCGCTAACATTTTTCGGATAATCTTTCGGATAAAAAAAGACGACAGCGACAGCTAAAAATGACCGCCCGAGGAAAATTCATTCCTTGGGCGGTTTGTTTTTGTTCTTGATATTTGCAAGTGGGGAAGCATCCATTGCTTCTTTAACATTTTCGTTTGATAAATGCGTGTAAATTTCGGTCGTTGAGATACTTTTGTGTCCGAGTATATTTCTTAGAGTAAGTGTATCAACATTACCGTGCTGATACATAAGCGTTGCAGCAGTGTGGCGAAGCTTGTGGGCTGATAAGCCTCGATTATCAAGATTGCTGTCATGAAGTGCTCTGTCAACTATCTGTTCAACTCTTCTGTTGGTTATTCTTGAACCTTGCTTGCTTAAAAAAAGTGCATTCGGTTCTTTATCTGATGGCTTCCTCGTGGGAAGATAAGTTACTATAGCATCGGCGCAGGCATCATTAACGTGAATGATACGTTCTTTGTTGCCTTTTCCAAGCAGGCGCATAGAACGCTCATCAAGATTAACATCCTGCATATTTAATCCAACAAGCTCACTCAATCTCATTCCGCAGTTGATAAAAAGCGTTATGATACAATAATCACGCAAGTAAAAGGGATCCTCTGTGTTCATATTTTCGAGCAATTTTATACTTTCATCAAGCGTTAAAAATTTTGGAAGATGTTCATGCATTTTAGGATAATCAACATCTTTTGTTGGTTCGTCATCAATAAGTTCAAGATCACGATGCAAACATCGGAAAAAAAGTCGGAGAGATGCAAGTTTTCTATGTCGTGTTTTTGCTGTGTTTTTTCGGTCTGCGGCAACATAATTAAGATATTGGAGAATATCAAGTTTGGTTAATGATTTGATATACTCGATCGGAACATCAGAAATATCGATCTTATTAAACGGAGTGTCAGGCGGAACAACACCATTTTTTACCTTTAAATAACGTAAAAAAATTCTTAAATCTATAAAATATGTATCAATAGTTTTTTCTGCTTTCAGCAAAACAACGCGCTGATATGTGAAAAAATCGTTGAGAAAGTATGGGCATTCATCAGGATTTATCATAACTAACGGGTTCACTTCCTTATAATAACTGTTTACTTTATTTTAATATTAAATAAATTTTTTGTCAAGTCGGAAATTTTTATTTAAACTATGGTATTTTATAAAAAAATGTGTTATAATTAAAACGATATTTAATTTTAAGGAAAAGGGACAAACTGCCAAAAAGTTTGTCAAACCTGCCTTTTAGTACTGATCTCTAATGAATGTGTAGAAAAAAATCGGTGCCCAAACCATATAAACCTGTTTTCAACATCAAGCTGTTTTCAACAGCTGCAAGGTTTTTGCTTGATTTTTTGTACATATTCTGATTAGATATTAGTATAAATCAATTATAATTGGAGTGATATGTTTGAAGATCAGCTATAAACGCGAAAAAATAGCGGACGGGATCCATTTCAATTCTATCCGCAACCAAAGCCTTAAAACAAACAGTATTGTTGTGAACCTTATATCTCCGCTCTCCGAAGATACAGCCTCACTCAATGCCGCCGCATCATACATTCTTACCGATAGCAGCAAAGAATATCCATCACTTGTTGCAATTAATCAAAAACTTGACGAACTTTACGGCGCAGGACTTAAAGGTGCAGTTCTCCGTGCGGGCGATAATCAGTTCGTTTCGATAATAAGCTCCTGCATCAATGATCGTTTTGCTTTCGACAATGAAAAAGTAACAGAAGAACTTGCAAGAGTTACTCTCGGCTGTATTCTTGAACCCAATCTTGATGAAAACGGATTTTATGCACCCGACTTTGCACTAAAAAAACAGGAACTTCTTGATGATATCGATGCGGTTATCAACGAAAAGCGTTCTTATGCTTTCCAGCGCGCAGGAAAGATCATCTACAGAGGTGAGCCTGCCGCAGTATCGGTAAAGGGCGAGCGTGAGAGTGCGGAAAAGATCACTGCCTCAACTTCGTATGAACAGTATAAAAAGCTCCTCAAAACCGCACAGATCGAAGTTTTCTTTGTCGGCGCAGATGAACCGAATGACATAAAGAGATCTATATGCGAAAGCTTTGCAAAGCTTGACCGTGACTACAGCGGCAAAGTTGAAACCAAACGTTCCGCTCTTAAAGCATCTCCCGAAGAGTTCACAGATGAACTGGAAGTTGCACAGTGCAAAATGGTTCTTGCGTTCAAATCCGAAAACGCTGACCGCTGTGCTGCAACGCTTATGAACGCAGTTTTCGGTGCAACTCCGTTCTCAAAGCTTTTCCTTAATGTTCGTGAAAAAATGAGCCTTTGCTATTACTGCTCATCGAATTATAATGATATGAAGAGCGTTATGACCGTTGACAGCGGCGTTGAAAAAGCAAACATTGAAAAGGCAAAAGACGAGATAATCCACCAGTTTGAGCTTATGCAGAAAGGCGATTTCGACGAAAAGGAAATCAATGAGGCAAGACTTTCTCTTATAAACAGTCTGCGCAGTGTAAATGACAGTGCGGCAAGTCTTGTAAGCTGGTATACATCGCAGATCTTTCTCGGCACGGAGCTTTCGCCCGAAGATGAGATAGAACTTCTTGAAAAGGTAACGAAAGAGGATATCGTTAATGCTGCAAAGTCGTTCAAGCTTGACACGGTTTATGTCCTCAAGGGAAAGGAGAGTGCTGAAAATGAATAAGGAAGTCATCAAAAACGCCCGTACAGGTGAGGAATATACTCTTATCAAGCACCCAACGGGACTTGATATCTATGTTTGGAAAATGGACAATTTCAGCACGACCCACGCGCTTTTCGGAACAAAATACGGCTCTATCAACACGAAATTCAAGACAAAGAATGATCCTGATTTTATAACTGTTCCGAACGGTATTGCACATTATCTCGAACACAAGCTTTTCGAGAATGAGGACTGCGATGTTTTCAGCCTTTATGCGAAAACGGGTGCATCTGCAAACGCATATACCTCGTTTGACAGAACCTGCTACCTATTTACAACGACAAACAATGTTTATGAGTCACTTGAAATACTGCTCAACTTCGTGCAGTCGCCTTATTTCACCGAGGAAACCGTCCGCAAGGAGCAGGGCATCATTGGTCAGGAAATAAGAATGTACGATGATAACGCAGGCTGGAGAGTTTTCTTCAATATGCTTCAGGGAATGTATCATAATCACCCTGTAAAGATCGACATTGCCGGAACGGTCGAGAGCATCGCGCAGATAAATGCCGATCTGCTTTACAAGTGCTATTATACTTTCTACAACCTCAACAATATGGTGCTTTCGATAGCAGGAAATGTTGACGTTGACAAGGTTCTTGAAGTTTGCGACAAGTGCCTTAAACAGAATGAAAATATCGAGCTTGAAACTGCATTTGAGGACGAACCCGACAGCGTATGTGAAAAGGAAGTCGTTCAGAAGCTTGAAATTGCGATGCCTATGTTCAATATTGGTTTCAAGGCAAAGCCTGAAAGTGGTCTTGCTGCACTCAAAGCAGAGATTGAAACAAACTTTGTTCTTTCACTCATTGCAAACGAAAGCTCGGAGTTCTATAAAAAACTTTATGACGAGGGCATAATCAATTCGACATTCTACAGTGAAGTATTCTGCGGCGACGGATATTTCTGCTCGATCTTCGGCGGCGAGGCTCGTGACCCGCGTCTTGTCCGCGATAAGATCGTTGAAGAGGTTGAGCGCTGCAAGCGCGAGGGACTTGACGAAAAGCGTTTCGGTACTATCAAAAAAGCATACTATGGTTCACTTATCAAGGGACTGGACAATGCTGAAAATCTTGCAACGATAATGCTCAACAACGGCATGGAGGGACTTTCCGCATTCGACAGAATTGAAACTGTTGCAAACTGCACATTTGAGGATGTTACAAAACGTCTTATGACGCAGTTCAACACGGAAAATGTTACTCTGTCGATAATTGACCCCGTAAACGGCAGGGAGGATAAGTAATGACTAACGCAGAGTGGAATACTCTTTCATTTCCAAAGCTTGGCATTGATATTCCTGTTTACAGCACTGCATTCACAGTTTTCGGTATTGAAGTAAAGTGGTACGGAATAATGATCGGACTGGGTCTTTTGCTTGCGGTGGTCTATTGTTTCAGACGAATGAAAGATGCAGGCATTGATTCCGACAAAGCAACGGATGCAGTTTTCGGCGGATTTATCGGTGCAATAATCGGTGCTCGTCTTTACTATGTTTTTATGATGTGGGACGAGTACAAAGGTGATATCAAGGCGATCCTTTCGGTGAGGGACGGAGGGCTTGCTATTTACGGCGGACTTATCGGTGCGCTTCTTGTCGGATTGATAATTGCAAAAATAAAGAAGGTCAAGCTTCTTCCGCTGCTTGACCTTGCAGGTATAGGATTTCTCATTGGTCAGACATTCGGACGCTGGGGAAACTTCTTCAATCACGAATGTTTCGGAAGCAATACAACGCTTCCGTGGGGAATGACAAGCCCGAGAATTGCTGCGGCTCTCAAAGCCAACGCAGACAGCATCTACAGCTCGACTGGCGTAACGGTTGACCCGACTATGCCTGTTCACCCATGCTTTTTATATGAATCATTGTGGTGTCTTATCGGTTTTCTGATACTTCATTTTTATTACAAACACAGAAAATTTGACGGTGAAATTTTCGCAATGTATGTTTTCTGGTATGGACTTGGAAGATTCTTTATCGAAGGTCTGCGCACAGACAGCCTTATGGTCGGACATCTGAGAATTTCCCAGTTTGTTGCGGCTGTAAGCGTAATTGCGTCAATAATCGTCATAATTGCTGCGCGTTCAAAGATAAAACAGAACGGCGGCTGCACTTTGTATAAGGATACTGAAGAATCAAAGGCTATCCTTGCCGAAGCAGAGCGCAGAAATGCCGAATATGATAAAAAACGTGCCGAAAAGAAACACAAAAAAGAATCATCTGAGGAAAAACTTGACCCTAAAGACAGATTGACTGATGATGAAACGGAGGATAATGAAAATGGCAAAGATAATTGACGGAAAGGCAATTTCCGCAGCAGTAAAGGAACAGGTCAGAGTTGAAACCGAACAGCTCAAAGATAAGGGCATAAGCGTTGGACTGGCAGTTGTTATCGTTGGCAACAATCCTGCTTCAAGAGTATATGTAAACAACAAGAAGAAAGCCTGTGAGGTAGTAGGTTTTGAATCATTCGAGTACGCTCTTCCCGAAGAAACAACGCAGGAAGAACTCATCGATCTTGTAAAGAAACTCAACGCCGATGAAAAGGTAAACGGAATACTTGTTCAGCTTCCTCTTCCGAAGCACATTGACGAAACGGCTGTGATAAACACCATCGTTCCCGAAAAGGATGTTGATGCATTTCATCCTGAAAATGTCGGACATATTATGATCGGCGACTATAAGTTTCTGCCGTGTACACCTGCCGGCGTTATTGAAATGCTCGATCAGAGCGGCATATCCGTTGACGGAAAGAACTGTGTCGTTATCGGCAGAAGCAATATTGTCGGCAAGCCAATGTCGATGCTTCTTTTGAAGAAAAACGGAACAGTTACTATCTGTCATTCGCATACAAAGAACCTTGCTGAGATATGCAGAACTGCTGATATTCTCGTTGCGGCTGTAGGAAAGGCAAACTTTGTTACAGCTGATATGATAAAAGAGGGCGCAGTTGTTATCGATGTAGGTATGAATAGACTTGACAACGGCAAGCTCTGCGGCGACGTTGATTATAATGACTGCTTCGATAAGGCAGGCTACATAACTCCTGTCCCCGGCGGTGTTGGACCAATGACAATTGCAATGCTTATGAAAAACACGCTCACTTCCGCAAAAAAGAAAAACGGCATTGAATAAAAGAACAACTCCCTTGGCAAAATATTGTCAAGGGAGGATTTTTTATGCCAAAAAAAATTACAGCGGTGAATTATGCCGCTTTTTTTACAGCTTTGCTTCTTATTGTAAGAATTGCAGTCATAGATAATGATACCCAGGTTCTTGAAGCGGCATCAGGCAGAGGGAGATATGCTCTTTCGGATAAGTGTGAATACGCATCGATATATGACAGAAACGGTCAAAGACTGAACAATCGAAGCGTTGAGTATATTGCTGTTCTTGACCCTCATAATGCTGATTCACTGAATGCGGCAAAGTATGCTTGCGACCCAACTGCATTTCATAACGGAATGTCCGGAAATCTTCCTTTTTTCTGCAAAGTGAATTCGGAAAATATACAAAACGTTGTTGTTTTTCGCAGATATATTCGGACGGAAAGCTCACAGCCTGCGCGGCATTTGGTAGGCTACACCTCGGACGGAAAGGGAGTTTGCGGTATTGAACTTGCATATGATGATTTTCTTCGGGAGAATTATACAGAAAACCGAGCTGTATTCAGCGTTGATGCAATGGGTTCTGTTCTTGAGGGAATGGTTTCCGAGAAAACTATCCCAAAAGAAATGGAGAGCGGAGTTATAACAACGCTTGACATCGATATACAGACAATTACCGAAAATGCTTTCCGAAAATCGGGATATAAAAAAGGGGCAGCAGTGGTTATGGACATAAAAAGCGGAGATATCCTTGCATGTGCAAGTTTTCCTGAATTTGATCCGCAAGATCTTGCTGCAAGTCTTGAAAATGAGGATTCACCGTTCATAAATCGGGCATTTTCAGCATATAGTATTGGCTCAATCTTCAAGCTTGTGACAGCTTCGGCTGCGCTTGAATCGGGAATAAGCGAGGATTTTTCCTATATCTGCGACGGCTCAATAGACATTGACGGTCAGGTCTTTAACTGTCATAAATGGGGCGGGCACGGCGAAATTTCAATGGAAGAAGCGATGGTAAGCTCCTGCAATCCTTATTTTATCGCACTTAGTGAAACATTGTCACCGGAAATTCTTCACGATACAGCAGAGAAGCTTGGATTCGGTGAAGGAATTGAATTTGCCGATGGAATATATTCTCAAAGCGGATATCTTCCATCGGAATGTGAACTTTCTGTCAAGGCGGAAAAGGGTAATTTTTCGTTCGGACAAGGAAAACTAACTGCAACTCCGATCCAGATATGCAGACTTACTTGTGCAATAGCTAATAATGGAATTATGCCGCAGACAAGGCTTATAAGCGGACTTCGTGACGAAAAAGGCATTGAAACAACTGTCAATTTAACAAAAAGCGAGCGTGTAATTTCCTGCCTTACTGCGCAAAAGCTGAAAAGATATATGAAAGGTGTAGTAAATGCTTCAAATTCATTTTCACATTCGGAGCTGATAAGCTGTGCAGGCAAAACTTCGACCGCGCAGACGGGGAGATACAATGCTGACGGAAAAGAGATAATGAACTGCTGGTTTACGGGCTATTTTCCATCCGATTCGCCGCAGTATGCCGTAACGATACTCGTTGAGGGGGGCATTTCCGGAAACGTTAGCTGCGGCGGTATATTTAAAGAAACCGCAGAGAATATATGCAATTTAAAAAGCCGACAGAACTGAATCTGTCGGCTTTTGAAGTTATGTATAGATCAATCTTCGTCAAAGTTGCCGGGAATATTAAGCTGCTTTACAGGGATTCTTTTAAGAGGAGAATATTGATACTTTGCGCATGAAGATGATCCGTCAACAAGACCGCGCTTTTCACAGAGGACCTTTCCGCCGTCCTTTGCTCTTGTGCCGTATGTACAATATTCGCAGCGGGGAGGAATATTGTTACCGAAGTATTTCTTTTTTGCCATTGAGAATCATTTCCTTTCGAGAGTTCTGAATGCATTTCAATTATTTTTATTATATCATATTTTTTTATTTTTTTCTATAAAATTTTTTGATAATAATAAAATTGTCATAATTAACAAAAATAGACTTGGAATTGGTGAGTTTTGCCGAACTGTTTCTCCGTTCAAAGCTGAAACTTGTATATAATTTGAAATATTAAATACTATTATTAATATTTTACAACAAAAATATGACAAAATCATTGTTACAATACGACTTATCAAGAAATTATAGGTAGACAATTTGCCATCAATGATACCCTCAACCTGAAATATAACACAAAAACCGCCAAAAGATAACATTGCGGTCACAACGGGCAGAAGAGAAATATCGGGTGGTAAAGCGGAAATGTTGCTTATTTCAAGTATTGAGCGAAGCAATATTCTGCATATTTCAGGCGAAATATTTGTTATCGATGAAATTATCCGTGAAAAAAATCCAATTGATCCCGATGCATCAAGCACGGCTAAAAATGATGCAAAAAACACGATAGCCGCACATATTTTGGCTATGCCTATTCCTCCTGAATTTACCGATGAAAGAAAGTCATTTAGTTTGAAATCAAGCCGCCGTCCAACAGTATCCTTTCTGGGGAGAGGTGAACGCAGACCGTACAAAAACATTGTCGTCATATTTGCAATAAATACGCTTGCAAAGATCACCATTCCGACAGAGGTACTGTTATATATCTTCACTCCAGCCGCTCCGATGAAAAAAGCAGGACCGCCCATATAGCAGAAGCCGAGCATTTTTTCAGCTGTACTTTTATCGATGTTTCCGCTTTCATATAAATTTATAATGAGCTTTGCGCCGACAGGATAACCTCCGACGGAACTTATGAGAAAAATTGAGAACAAGTCAGCTCTAACGCGGAAAACATATCTTGAAATCGGCGAAAACGGTATGCTTAATTTATAGTAAAGTCCCGAGGAAATAATTATTCCCGAGGCGATCATAAAAGGAAAAAGCGATGGAATGATAACATTCACGCAGACCTTTATCGATGATATAACGCCCTCGGCAACCGCTTTATTGAAATACAGCAAAGCCGCCGAGTATGCAATAATGGCAGCGGCGATAACTATTCCGGATATTTTTTTCATCTTCACAAATCCTTTCACTGTTTTTGGAAAACTGTTCCGTTAAAAAGTATATGTGCGTTTTTTAGTTAATATAATTTATAAAGACAAGTGATTCGGAGGAATGTGCAGTGCTTGTAAGAGCAAAAAAAATGTACAGTTTGCTTACGGCAAAATTTATTAAAAAGCGGCTTTACCTTAATACATATATGAATCTCACCGATAATACTCATCTTGAAATTGAAAATTGCAAGCGGATAATCGAACTGAACGATGTTTATGTTCGGTTGAAAACATCAACGGTAACGCTTCAGGTATGGGGCGAGGACTTGAAAATATCCGATTATAATACCGCAGGAGTAGTCATTGACGGTAAAATTTCTTCGATAGAATTTGAATAAGAGGGGAGGACTGCGCTTTTTCGGCGCATATTCTTATGAGAAAAAGCTTATTTGGGAGTGTTTATTTCAAACTTTTT
The DNA here is from genome assembly GCA_945868475.1 of uncultured Ruminococcus sp. Taxonomy (GTDB): domain Bacteria; phylum Bacillota; class Clostridia; order Oscillospirales; family Ruminococcaceae; genus UMGS363. The sequence goes on from CAMBLM010000001.1 coordinate 282,023, forward strand.
TCGGCGGATTGCGGTGACATTGTAAACAAGCTTCGTGCAACGGGTTTTGCTGTAAAGAATATAAGTATTGAGAACGGTAAGTTCGTCACGGGAACTGTTGATTGGTACGATCTTGATGAACTTAAAGCATTTGCCGAGGATAACAAAGCACAGTTTGAGCAGCTTGACAGGAAGGGCGTTGCATTTACGATTCAGAAGTACAAAAAAAGACTGGGTTTGGCAGCAGGCTTGCTGGCGGCTCTGATGCTTGTTTTTTTCTTGTCAAATACAGTGTTGAGAATTGAAGTTTATGGCAATGAAAGCGTTTCGGACGAGCGTGTAAAAAGTATACTTGCCGATTATGGGATAAAAATAGGCGCATTTATCCCATCACTTGACCTACGCGATTCGGAGCAGAGGATAATCACCGCTTTCGATTCATTCAGTTGGATAGGGATACGCTCATCAGGGTGCAGAATACTTGTTGATATAAGCGAACTTACGGAAAAACCCGAGATGATACCGATATCAACACCTTGCAATGTTGTCGCCGCCTGCGATGCCCAGATCGTTGACATACGAAACGTTCACCTCGGTATGCTCGTTCCAATGCTTTATGACGGCGTTAGGAAAGGTGATATCCTCATTAGCGGAACTATAGACGGAAAGCTTGACCATGATTATTTTGTACACGCGATGGGAGAAATAATCGGCAGATATGACCGCGAAGTTACGTTTGAACAGCCATATTCCGACAGTGTTTTAAACTATGGTTCGGAGAAAACGAAAAAATCACTTTATTTCTTCGGGCTGAGGATACCTTTATATTTAAACAAAGAAGAAAAGTTTGAATATGAGTACAGTGAAGAAATAAAGTATGCTCAATTTTTAGGTCTGGAGCTGCCTGTCGGGATCGTTGAAGCAGAAATAACGCCATACACTGTCGATGAGATAGAATATTCGCCCGAGCAGGCAAAGATCATACTTGAAAGCAAGATAGCGGTTTACGAGAAAAATTTTCTTGAAGATAAGGATATAATTGTTGTAGGCAAACAGGTCGAATTTTCCGGAAACAATGATAAATTAGTCGCAACGGTAAAATACTGTCTTGAAAGCGACATTGGTGTTACGCAGGAGATACTTGCCAAAAAATATTAAAGAATATTTTTATTGATTTATGTAAATTTGGTTAATTTGCAAGAAATATATTGACATTTAACTTTAAGTGCTGTATAATCATTATAACTTGAAAACGATTTCTCAATATGAAAGGATCGATAAAATGAAAAATCACAGCACGATAAAAAAGATCGGAGCGGCAGCAGTCTGCTTATGTATGATGTTCGGCGTTCTGACGGGTTGTTCGGACAATAAAACTTCTGATAACGCTGAAACCACATCTGCGGCTGCAAATGCAACGGACACCGATTCCGCGCAGGCTGTTCTTAACACCGACTGGAGTTACGGTCAGGTAGAAATTGGCGGCGGCGGATTTGTTACGGGCGTTTTCAGCACTTGCGAGGAGAATGTTTACTATGCCCGTACAGATGTTGGCGGTGCATACCGTTGGGACGAAGCCGCACAGCAGTGGAAGTCACTCAGCTATTGGGTAACGGATGAGGACAAGGGCTTGCTCGGAATTGACGGACTTGCGGTTGACCCTAACGATGCTTCAAAGCTCTATCTTCTTGCAGGAACAGAGTATTTCAGCGGTGGAAAGACGGCTATACTTATTTCTGACAATTACGGTGAAACATTTACTGTTGTTGATGTTACCGATAAAATAAAAGCTCACGGCAACGGAATGGGCAGAGGCAACGGCGAAAGAATAGCTGTTGACCCTAACAACGGCAGCATTATCTTTGTCGGCGGAAGAACGGGCGGAATGCTCAAAAGCACAGACGGCGGAAACACTTGGGAACAGGTAGCAAGCTTCCCCGTAACTTCGACAACTAACGGCAACGGCATAAACGGTATCGTTTTTGACCCATCATCGGAAAAAGACGGTGCTTCGCAGAAGATATATGCTTCGGTTTCGAGAAATGGTGACGATAATATCTTTGTTTCCGAGGACGGCGGCGCAAGCTGGAATCCTATCAAGGATGGCAACACAAAGCTTATGCCGCAGAGAATGAAACTCGATTCAAAAGGTAATCTTTATGTTGGGTATGCTACAAAGGAAGGACCTTGGAACGCAGGTGCGGGCGCACTCTGGAGATACAATACCGATGGTTCTGTTGAAGATATTTCGCCTATGAGTGTTTCTATTGGCGATATTGTTATCGACCCGACAGATGATAACAAGCTCATAACTGTTTCTACCAACAACTGGAACGAACAGCCTAACGGTGCTTTCGGTGACTCATTCTTTGTATCAGCAGATGGTGGCAAGAACTGGAAAAATATCATTAAAGATATGACAATGAGTGACGGCGGTATCCCTTGGATCGCAGGCTATGCTATTCACTGGTGCTGTTCGCTTGAAATAAATCCATTCAATACAAATGAAATTATGGTAACTTCGGGCAACGGTATTTTTGCATGCGATAATATCTGGGACGAGCATCCTGAGTTTTACTTTAATGCAAAAGGAATAGAAGAAGTTGTTCCCGAGGATATCGTAACAATGGAGGGTTATCCGCTCGTTTCCGCTATCGGTGATTATGATGGCTTTGTACATAATGACATAAAAGAACCTGCCGAACGTCATAAGGGACAGATTGGCTCATGCACAAGCATTGCTATCGCATATCAGAACAGAGATTACTGGGCAAAGGTCGGCGGAAGCGAATCCGAAATGGCGCTTATCTACAGCACAGACGGCGGCGAAACATGGAATGATATCACCACTTCTCCCGAAGAGGGCAAGATACTTTACCGTGGAAAGCTTGGCTTCACGGCTGACGGCTCACGACTTTTCTGGAGTTCCACAAACAGCTTCAGCGCATACTATACCGAAGATTTCGGACAGACATGGACAAAGTGCGAGGGTATCACCGGCAAAGATGTTTACTTCCTGGGTGACCCGAATAACAGCAATTATGTATATGCCTGCGGAAACAGTGCGGTTTTCTTGAGCTCTGACGGCGGAAAGACATTTTCAAGAATGGCAATTGTAAGCCCAAGCTTCTCAAGATTATGTGCAGACCCATCCGAAGAGGGAACATTCTATATTCCCGGCGGTGCAGGACTTTACAAGGCAACGAACCACGGCGAGAATGTAACACTTATTGACGGCATCAAATATTGCGAAGCAGTCGGACTGGGCAAGGCAAAGAATGACGGCGATCCGTATGTTATCTATATCTACGGTACCCCCAAGGATTCCGATGTAAAGGGTGTTTATATGTCCGAGGACAATGGGGCAACTTGGGTACGCATCAATGATGATCTCCACAACTTCGGCGGAACCGGCAATGGCGTATTCGTAAGCGGCGATATGAACGTTTACGGCAGATGCTATATGAGTACGGTCGGACTTGGAATAGCTTATTTCGACAAAAACGAAAAGTAATTTTGAAGAGCAGCAGATATCTCTGCTGCTCTTTTTTTATGAAAAAACAGTGAAAGGTCTTTTACTTCGCGAAAAAATATGTTATAATAGCTATATATAATATTTTCAAAAAAGGAAGTAAAAAATGAGCTTTGTTGAATTAAAGAATGTGTATAAACGTTATAAAATGGGCGAAGTTACTATAAATGCATCTGACGGGATAAATTTCAGCATCGAAAAGGGCGAATTTGCTGTTATTGTCGGAGCAAGCGGTGCGGGAAAGACTACAGTTCTCAATATGCTTGGCGGAATGGACAGCTGTGACGAGGGTGAGATAATCGTTGACGGCGTTGATATTGCAAAATATTCTCCGAAAGAGCTTATTTCGTACAGACGATATGATATTGGCTTCGTTTTCCAGTTTTACAATCTTGTCCAGAACCTTACGGCGAAAGAAAATGTTGAGCTTGCTACGGAAATATGCAAAGACTGCATCGGTGCAGAACAGATACTCCGTGAAGTCGGACTTGGCGACAGAATGAACAACTTTCCTGCACAGCTTTCGGGCGGCGAACAGCAGCGTGTTTCTATTGCAAGAGCACTTGCCAAAAAGCCAAAGCTTCTGCTTTGTGACGAGCCGACGGGTGCACTCGATTATCAGACGGGAAAAACTATCCTAAAACTTTTGCAGGATACCTGCCGAAATACGGGTACGACAGTTGTTGTCATAACGCATAACCTTGCGATCACTCCGATGGCTGACCGAGTTATCACCATAAAAAGCAGCAAGGTCGAAAGTATTGTTCTGAATGATAAGCCTGCTTCGATAGACACCATTGAATGGTAAAGAGGTAACGTTCTATGAAAAAATCAATGCTGAAAAATACATTCCGAAGTATAAAAAACACTTTCGGAAGATTTATTGCGATCTTTGCAATAATTGCGCTCGGTTCAGGATTTTTTTCGGGAATAAAAGCTGCCTCGCCCGATATGAAAAAGAACGCTTGGAATTATTATAATGAACATTCGCTTGACAATATCCACATAATGTCAACTCTTGGATTTGAACAGAACGAAGTCGATGATATCGCTTCATTCGATGATGCATTTTATTCCGAAGGAGCATATTCGTCCGACCTTTTTATAGAGAGTGATTCTGTTTCGCGTAAAGCTGTAAAGGTTTATTCCTACGATCCGGAGAGTAAGTTCAACTATCCCGAGATCATTGAGGGACGACTTCCGCAGAACAGTGACGAATGTGTTGTTGACTATAAATTCCGAGAAACTGAACAGCCGAAAATAGGGGATAAAGTAGCTTTTTCTGCCCCGAACGAAGATGATATCTCCGATACGCTTTTACGGAATGAATATACTGTTGTGGGTTATATAAGGCTGCCGATGTATATCTCATTTGAGCGTGGAACAACATCTATCGGAAACGGAACGCTGAACGGTTATGTTCTTATCCCAAAAGAAAATTTTGACCTTGAAGTTTTCACCGATGTTTATGTTAAAGTTGATGGTGCTGAAAAGCTTGACCCGTTCAAGAACGAATATGATGATTTTATCGAAGAAAAGATAAACTTGCTTGAAGACTTCGGTGAAACAGAGATAGAAAAGCGTGTGAAGAAGATCACCGATGATGCTTACGAAGAAATAAATGATGCAAAAGCTGAGGTCAGTGATTCGCAGAAAGATATTGAAGATGCAAAAGAGAAGCTTGTCGATGGTGAGATAGAATATAATGACGGTTTGAGAGCCATTGAAAAGCTTAGAGCTGTTTCGGGAAAACTCAATGAGATCCTTTCAGACTATGAAACAGCCGCCGTTTCCGACCAAAGTGAAATATCCGCTGTTATCGATGAATTGGATCAGGGCGATTTCTTTTCGGCTGATGAAGATCTTGTTCAGCTTTTGACGGGATATATGTCTATACCTGCCGAATATGACAACGGCACAAAGGCTGCATGCAAAAACGGACTGGAACAGTATATTTCAGCAATTGATAATTCTATAACAGACAATTCGGAAAATCTTGCCAAGGCACGTTCCGAGCTTGACAATGCTGCCAACGAAATTGCAGACGGCGAAGCAAAACTCAAAGATGCGCAGGCAGAGATAGCCGATGCAGAAAAAGAAGTTGCCGACAAGACAAAAGACGCAAAATGGTATGTAATGGGCCGTAGTGACATTTATCCGTCATTCGGAAATTACGGCGATGACTGCGACAAGGTCGATGCTATTGCAAAGGTATTCCCCGTATTCTTTATCCTTATTGCCGCGCTTGTCTGCTGGACGACAATGACGCGAATGGTCGAGGAGCAGCGTATCCAGACGGGTACATTCAAGGCACTCGGCTACGGTTACGGCGAAATAATGGGACAATATATACTTTATGCCGTTCTTGCGAGCATTCCGGGAGTTATCGCAGGTGTGGCACTTGGACTGGGAACTATCCCTAAGCTTATTTTCACCTGTTATAAATCGATATATGCTTTCGATAAATTTTCCGCTTCATTCAGGTGGGACTATGCGCTCTACTGCGCAGTTGCTGCCTGCCTCTGTACGGGACTTTCATCGTTTATGGCTTGCCAAGTGGAGCTTATCTCAAAGCCTGCGGAGCTTATGCGCCCCAAGCCGCCGAAAAACGGAAAGCGTATCTTCCTTGAAAGGATAAAACCGCTCTGGAGCAGAATGAAGTTTACCACAAAGGTCACATTCCGAAATCTTTTCCGATACAAAAGCCGTGTTATAATGATGGTGATCGGTATCGGAGGATGTACAGCATTGCTTGTTACGGGTTTCGGACTTCGTGATTCGATAGTAAGTATCGTTGACAGACAGTATTCAAACGTTTTCCTATATGATGCGGTGGCTGCGCTTGATGACGGAAAAGCTGACTATGCCAAAGTCAAAAAAGCCGCTGATGATACAGGTCTTGTTGACAATTCGATGTTTGCAATGCAGAAAGTCGATGATCTTTATTCGGAAAAAGGCTCTGCCGAAGTCTATCTGATCGTTCCCGATGATGAAAAAAATATTTCCGATTTTTTCGATATCCATAACCGTGTGACAAAAGAGCATTACAATCTTTCGGATAATGGGATCGTTATAAATGAAAAGCTTGCACGTTTGCTCGATGTAAAACTTGGCGACAGTGTTTATTTTGAGCAGGGACATTCCGCTGAGATCATCGGAATAATGGAAAATTACACGTTCAACTATGCATTTATAGCTTCGGGCGGCTTTGACAAGCTTGGACTTGACTATGAACTTAAAAATAACGTAATGTACATTGATATGAACTATGTTTCGAGGGAAAGTGAGCTTTCCGAAGCTCTTGTTGAGCGTGATGATGTGCTTGCGGTAAACTATTCTTCAAGCGGAAGTGACAGCTTCAGAACTCTTGTTGAAAGCCTTTCCTTTATCGTTATTCTTGTAATAGTCTGCGCAGGAGCGCTTGCATTTGTTGTAATGTTCAATCTTACGAATATAAATGTAAATGAACGTTTGCATGAACTTGCAACGATAAAAGTCCTCGGATTTTATGACGGCGAAGTTGCAGCGTATATTTACCGTGAAAACACGATATCCGCACTTATGGGAATGATAGCGGGACTTATTTTCGGCGTTTTCTTCGAGGGCTTTGTAAGACATACCTGCGAAGTCGATTCTGTAATGTTTGCACCCGATATCCCTGCATATTGTTTCTTAGCTGCTGCGGCTCTTACTATCGTATTTGCGGTCTTTGTGAACATAATGCTTTATTTCCGCCTGAAAAAGATAGATATGGCGGCTTCGCTCAAATCAGTTGAGTGATCTCCCGGAGGAGGGAAATTTTATGAACAATAAAAATGAAAAGCTTGTCAGCGTTATAATAATCATACTTTCACTGATAGCATTTGTTGTGGTCGCCTGCATTGTTATCTTTCGCAAGCCTGCTGATGCTCAGGAGATAATGCCGAAGATCGTCGGTTATACCGTTGATGATGTCAGCGGCTGCTACAGCAGATTTTTCACGCTTGATGTAGAATATGACTATGATACCGACTATGAAAAGGGCGTTATCCTTTCGCAGAGCATTGCTCCCGAAGAGGCATATATTCCGGGTGAAACGGTTGTTAAAGTAATAGCGAGCGGAGGAAAACGCCAAGCGGAAACGACAGCAGAGCAGACTGAGGCAGTGACAGAAACCAAACCTGCCGAACCCGAAACGCCAAAGCTTGTACAAACACTTCTTGTTGATGAACCAAGTTTTGATTTTGAAACAATGTCCGAGGGTGAACCCTCTACAATAATCACTTCGGGTATCGATACAGACAATGAAGAAATAAGTGTTGCTCTTGACGATCTTTACAATGTACTTATAAAAAAATACGGTGATGCAGGTTTTATGTTTGTTAATCTTGAAAGCGGAGCATCGGTCGAATACAATGCAGATGTTTCATTCTCGGCGGCAAGCATTATAAAAGCACCTTATGTAAGAGCAGTTCTCGGAAACGAAACAGACCTTTCCGAAAGCTTTGAAATGACCGAGGATATGCTCAATTCAAGTTCTGAACTTATCGATAATCAACCAATTGGAACAAAGTTCACCATCGAAGAACTTGCGAAAGCTACCATTGAAAAGAGCGACAATACGGCATATAAAATGCTCTATAACTACATAGGCTATGACTGCTTCAATCAGCTTGCGGATGGACTTGGACGTGACGAGCGAATGACCGATGACAACTACTGGTTCAAATTAACCGCAAGAGAAACTGCTGTTTACTTCAAGGATATTTATTTCTTCAATGAGGAGCATCAAAACGGTGCGCTTATGAAAGAATTCCTTGCAAACAGCGAGCATAATGATCTTTTCTCAGACGAGCTTGAAGAATATACGGTCTGCGAAAAATACGGTTTTCTTCCGCAGGATGATTTCTATACTCTTGGTGCGGCGGCTGTTGTCTATACCGATTCACCGTATGTTATCGTACTCTATATCCGAAGCACTTCTTCAAATATCAAAACCCAGCTTTTCCATGACTGCGCACGATATGCAGATAATTTGAACAAGCTTATTTCAGAATAAAAAAACGCGTGACTTTCGCAAAATGAAAGTCACGCGTTTTTATTATCTGTTATCGACTTTTTCGGGATAAAGATCGTGATGTGTAAGTCTGTCAACTGCGACCTGTTCCCACATCGTACCTTTCTTGCCATAATTGCAGTAAGGGTCAATGGAAATGCCGCCGCGCGGAGTGAATTTGCCCCAGACTTCGATATACTTAGGATCCATAAGCTTGATAAGGTCTTTCATAATGATGTTCATACAGTCCTCGTGAAAATCACCGTGGTTACGGAAGCTGTAAAGATAAAGCTTCAAGGATTTGCTTTCTACCATTTTTACGGACGGAACATAGGAAATATATATCGTCGCAAAGTCAGGCTGTCCCGTGATGGGGCAGAGGCTTGTAAATTCGGGACAGTTGAACTTTACGAAATAATCATTGTCCTGATGCTTGTTTACGAAAGTTTCAAGCACGTTTGGGTCATAGTCGGTAGGATACTTGGTTTTCTGATTGCCGAGGAGCGTAATGCCCTGTGTTTCTTCGGTATTTCTTCCTGTCATTTTTTGTTCTCCTTTACTTTAAAAGCGGATCGGTGACGCCGTTTGCTTCAAATGCTTTCTGACGGTCGATACAAGTTCCGCATACGCCGCAAGGCTTGTCGTGACCTTCATAGCAGCTCCAAGTCAGTTCATAAGGTACGCCGAGTTCAAGTCCTTTCTTTACAACGCCTGCCTTGTTCATTCCGACAAAAGGTGCTTCGACCTTGACCTGATGACCGCTGCCCTCCCAAACGGCTGTATTCATAGCATTATTGAACACCTCAGAGCAGTCGGGGTAAGCATTTCCTGCCGCATCATCAGCGTGAGCACCGTAGAGAATAACTCCGCAGCCTTTGGACAAAGCTATGCTTGCCGCAGAAGCAATAAAAAGACCGTTTCTGAACGGAACATAGGTCGAAACCGGCGAACCGTCTGTTTCTTTAAGCTGTTCTGCATAGCTTTCGTGCGGAACTTCCTTGTCGGAATGCTGCAAAAGAGAGCAGTCCGAGAACTTGAACATTTCCGAAAGGTCAAGCTTTATAAACTCAACCCCGTAGTGCTTTGCTATTTTGTCAGCAGCTTCAACTTCCTTTGTATGCTTCTGACCATATGAAACGGAGAGTGCAACAACATTATCCTTTCCATATCTGTCAATGGCAAGTGCAAGACAAGTCGTGCTGTCAACGCCGCCGCTGAATAAAACAAGTGCTTTCATAGTCGTACTCCTTTATAAATTTTGTAGGTCAATTTTATATTCATCATTGATAAGGATATATTTGCAGTCATATTTTCTGCAAAATTCCAGATTTTCCTTGTTTTCGGAAATAAGCTCTTCCGCATTGAGCCAACTGTCATCAAGCCGCTTTTCAATATCGTCTGCGTGACGCTTTATATCGGCAAAATGCTCGTTTATATACTTTTCCGTCATTATAAGGCAGAGAAATTTTATATGCCGCAGATATCTTTCGTCAAAATCATTTTTCCAGTCAAAAGGTATATAGCACCCTTCAATGATAAGGTTTTGTTCGTTTTCAATTGCGGTTTTGACTATCTCTTTTACGATATTCCAAAGATAGGGGAGAAGCTCTTTATCATCCGACGGTGTAAGCTTCGTCTGACCGCTCCGTATTAGTCCCATTTTGAGATGATCTATCGAAAGATACGGATATTTGTATTTTTCAAGAAGCTTTTGCGCGAGAAGAGTTTTGCCTGTATGTGAACAGCCGTTTATAAGTATTACCATATTTTGTTACATCTTCATTTGCATGAAAAGTCTGTTCTGGAGTGCAGCTTCGGTCTCAAAACGTCCTCTGAAAGTGGTTGAAACCGTCTTTGCGCTCGGTTTCTTGATCCCGCGTGCCGTCATACAGCTGTGATTTGCTTCGATTATTACAGCAACATCGGGAGAGCCGCTTGCAAGTGTGATAATTTCTGCAATATCAGCACCAAGACGTTCCTGAAGCTGTAAACGCTTTGCTGCCATATCAGCAATTCTTGCGATCTTGGACAAGCCGAGAACTTTTCCGTTAGGAATATATGCGACCGATACTTTCATATCATACATCAGTGCAATATGATGCTCACAATATGAGAAAACCTCGATATCCTTTACAAGAACAATATCATCGCTGTGCCTTGAAAAACCATCCTCAAATGATTTGTTGAACATTTCCGCGATCTCTGCGTTAGAATAGCGCATTCCCTCAAAAACCTCTCCGTACATTCTTGCAACACGGTCGGGAGTTTCACGAAGTCCTTCTCTGTCGGGATCTTCGCCGAGTGCAACAAGAATACCTCGGATATGTTCTTTTATAGCTTCATAGTCAAAATCCTTTTTCATTTAAACACCCCGTTTATTCGGATCCCAGATGAATTTATGCATCTGTAGTTGCAAATTTACATCGTTAAGCTTATTATCTATCATAAATGAAACGATCTCGGCAGGCTCAATTTTGCCGAATACAGCACTAAGATATACACCGCATTTTTTATCAAGTTCATATTCTTTTATGATCTCAACTGCGCGTTCAAGATCACTCACGGAAGAAACCACAAATTTTACAGTGTCGCATTTTTGTAAAAATTTATAGTTCTCAGTTTTCATAAAGCGCTCCATTCCGCTGCCGCCAAGCTTATAATCAAGTGTAAAGCACGGACGCTTGACAATGTTTGCGAAAGGTTCAATGAGAACGCTTCCGTTTGTTTCGATCTCAACGTTGAGCGAATCATCTTTTCCAAGCCGTTCAAGCAGAGTTCCTATATTATCACGGAGCAAAGGTTCGCCGCCTGTAAGGGTAACATTCTTTACATCTGTTGCTTTGATATAGTCGTAAATCTCATCTTCGTTCATTGATTCAAACGAAGCTGATGGCTCATTTGCCCATTTCGTATCGCAGTATCCGCAGTTGAGATTACAGCCCTTGAAGCGGATGAAAACGGCAAGCTGACCAGCTTTTTGTCCTTCACCGTTTATGCTGACGAATTTTTCGACAACTTCAAAATCAGCCACGTTATCAGTCCTTTCCGCAGTAGCTTGCACAGTTGTTCGGAGTTTCATATACTGTTAAGGTTCTGACCTTGTAACCCTTGCTCTGCATTATATCGTAAAAATATTTTGAGAAATTTTCCGCAGTCGGGCGAAAATCAACTTCGATAAGTCGGAAATTTTCATCTTTAAGAGCAGCAACGGTCGATTCTTTGAGCGAATCCTTTTCATAAATAAAAGCATGGTCAAATGAATCGGCAAGATTTTTTAAGTCATTCTTCAAGTCACCAAAATCAACAATCATTCCGCGGCGTTGACCGTCCTGAACAAGCTCGTTGCTTTCGATCTCAATTTCTATCTTCCAGCGGTGACCGTGAAGATTTGAGCATTTTCCGTCATAGCCACTCAAAAAATGTGCGCTGTCGAATGCAGCTTCGGTTTTTAAAATATACATAACTTTTCTCCCTGAATAATACTGATCTCTAAAGAATGTACAGACAAAAATCGGCGTAAACACATATATGCAAGCTTTTAATCATTCTGATTAGACATTAGTATAAAAATATAAAAGGGCATGGCTGAACACCATACCCTTTGATCTGCGGTTTATGATGTCCTGGTTTTGTTTATAGACAGGATGGCACTAACGAACTGTCTTATGTCGTTTTAATATATCTATTTTATTATAATATTAGTATATCGATTTGTCAAGTGGTGAAAATTCTTAATAATTTTTAAACAATTGTTAAAGTTATTGAAAAGGTAAATAAAATGATATATAATAATCACAGTATATTTTGTTAATATTTACACAAAGAAACGGAGGATGAAAATGCAGATGCGAAAAGAAAAGAAACACGCAAAATTCAGATTTTCATTTATCCTGCTTTTTATATTTGCAAGCTTCGCTGCCTGTTTTGCGCTGTATATGAACAGCGATAATGCCATTCCCGTTTCAAACAGCAATACGGAAGAAACATCCGGTGTTGACAGTGACGGGCTTTATGAAAATAAAACAAGTGTTGTTAACCCAGTCCCAAAAAGCGATCACGCGCAGGATGGCTATTTCGACAACGTTTTGATGCTCGCACCCGAACAGATGAGAGGATTGTCTGATTACGGAACAGTCCCGCGTGATAACCTTTTTACAGGAGATTTTACGCCATCGGATATTATGACAAGTTTGGCTGTTTCATTCCTTGCAGGCAAAGATTACAGTTCACTTTACATATTTTTTGGCACTGATTCCGTTGCATCCCAAGATTTTGACAGTCTGGCAGAGCTTATTTCCGATATAAACGAAAAAAAGACAAATGTGAAGATATACCTTGTTTCGGCTATTCCAATAAAGGCAGATACCGAAACCGAAACGCTTACAAATGCCGATATTGAAAGTTTAAATTCACTTTTGCTAAGATTCGCAAACGAAAGTGACGTAAATTATCTTGATCTCAATACATTCCTTGTAGGCAACGACGGAAAGCTTCCTAACAGCAAAGCGGAAGCTGTCGGCGACAGACTCAAAAAGGACACTTATCTCGAAATAGCTGATTTTCTGCTAACGCATATTGCTTGAATGTGAAATTTATAGAAAAATTTTCATTTCGCACTTTACATATTGGAGAAAATGTAGTAAAATAAAATAGATAGATTATGCAAAGGAGTAAATTTAATATGTCTGATGTACCTAAATATAAAAGAGTTCTTCTGAAGCTCAGCGGCGAAGCTCTCGCAGGTGATAAAAAAACAGGACTCGACTATTCTGTCATCACGCCGATTTGCGAAAGCATCAAAAAATGCGCTGATATCGGAGTTGAAATGGGTATCGTTGTCGGCGGCGGAAACTTCTGGAGAGGCCGTTCAAGCGGTGCTATGGACAGAACAAGAGCCGATCACATCGGTATGCTCGCAACCACTATGAATGCACTTGCTGTTGCAGATGTTCTCGAATCGCTCGGGGTTGATGTTCGTGTCCAGACTGCTATCGCAATGCACCAGGTAGCAGAACCCTATGTTCGCAATAAGGCGGTTCGCCACCTTGAAAAGGGAAGAGTTGTCATCTTCGGATGCGGTACAGGCAACCCATTCTTCTCAACTGATACAGCATCCACGCTTCGTGCTGCTGAAATAAATGCTGACATCGTTCTCAAAGCAACGATGGTTGACGGTGTTTATGACAAAGACCCGAACAAATATCCCGATGCTGTAAAGTATGACGAACTCAGCTTCAATGATATTCTTGTAAAGAACCTTGCTGTAATGGACAGCACGGCTGCTTCGATGTGCAAGGACAACAACCTGCCCATAATCGTATTTGACCTTAGCAGACCCGATAACATTTATGATGCCTGCATAGGCAAGAAGATCGGTACTATCGTTATCGACAGAACTAAAAATCAATAATTCGGCAAAAGCCGCATAAAGGAGTATATTATGAACGAACACGTTACAAAAGCACAGGAAAAAATGGAAAAATGCCTCGGCAGTCTTGAACATGAGCTTTCTACCGTAAGAGCAGGAAGAGCTAACCCTGCTGTACTCGACAAGGTGCTCGTTGACTACTATGGCACACCTACACCTATCCAGCAGATGGCTGCTGTTTCCGTTGCGGAAGCAAGGATCCTTGTTATCCAGCCATGGGATAAGACACAGCTCAAAGCCATCGAAAAGGCTATCCTTAATTCCGATATCGGCATCAATCCTACAAACGATGGTAACGTTCTCCGTCTTGCATTTCCTCAGCCTACAGAAGAACGTCGTAAGGAACTCGTTAAGCAGGTAAAGAAGTTTGGCGAAGAAGCTAAGGTAACTATCAGAAATGTTAGAAGAGATACTCTTGACAAGCTCAAGACACTCAAAAAGAACAACGAGATCACAGAAGATGATATGAAGGACATCGAAAAGGATGTTCAGAAGGTAACTGACACATTCTGCGATAAAGTTGATTCCGTTATTTCCGTTAAGGAAAAGGAAATCATGTCTATCTGATGAAAACGGCGAATGTGCTTCCGAAGCATATCGGATTTATTATGGACGGCAACGGACGTTGGGCGCAGAAAAGGGGACTTCCCCGAACCGCCGGTCATGCGGAGGGTGCGCAGACGTTCCGTCGCATCGCCCGATACTGCAAGACGCTCGGGATAAAGTATATCACTTTCTATGCGTTTTCGACCGAAAACTGGAAACGCCCAAAACAGGAAGTTGATATGATAATGAAGCTTTTTATGCAGTATCTTGACGAGGCTAAAGATTTCGCAAAAGATAAAACAAGGCTTGTTTTTCTCGGTGATAAGTCCCGTTTTGAACCAAAAATGAGGGACAAAATGATCGAGCTTGAAAAGGCTTCGGAAAATTTTAATGAGATGACACTCGCCATAGCTGTAAATTACGGCGGCAGAGATGATATCGTCCATTCTGTCAAAGCTGCTGCGGAGATGCTTCAAAACGGGGATATAAAAATTTCCGATATTAATGAAAGTCTGATAACAAGCCTGCTTTACACAGGAACAATGCCTGATGTTGACCTTATTATCCGTCCAAGCGGTGAACAGCGCATTTCAAACTTTCTTATATGGCAGTCTGCGTATGCGGAGCTTTATTTCACAGATGTACTTTGGCCTGATTTTTCACCCAAAGACCTTGATAAAGCACTTGAAGATTTTGCTTCGAGAGGTCGGCGTTTTGGCGGAGTATAAAATTGACAGAATATGAATATTCTTGCACATAACTGTTCTATAATAATATAAGTGCGTTATATCTTTGCATCTTAATATAATTCGGAACAGATAAATGGTGCTTATTTTGGAGTTTAAATTATGCTTACAAGAATTTTGACAGCTATTGTCGGGATCACTATTGGAGTAATAGTAGTTCTTCTGGCTGATACGGTCGTTTTTGAGATCGCGATCGCTGTATTGTCATTCCTTATTGTTTATGAACTGCTTTCCAACTGCAAATGCCTGCAATACAAAATACACAGTGCTGTTTGTCTTGCTTATGCAGCGGCACTACCGTTTCTGACGAACTTTTGCAGCATCAACGTGATCTATATCGTTGCGGCGGCTTGTACGCTGGTAATGCTGGTCGGATTTATCGCATATCATAAAACATTAAGCTTCGACAAGCTTTGCTTTATGATAGCTTCAACGGTGCTTTCTTCTGCGGCAATGAGCTGTCTTGTTATCCTTAACAGAATGGACGAAACACATGGTGCATTTTACGTTGTGCTTTGCCTTGCGGCTGCTTGGCTCAGTGACGGAGCGGCATATTTCGTGGGAACATTCTGCGGAAAGCATAAGCTTTGTCCCGAAATATCGCCCAAGAAAACCGTTGAGGGTGCAGTTGGCGGAGTTGTCGGAAATATAATCATACTTTATATTTTCGTTATCGTTTATACAACAGTGATGCATTCAAAAGGATATGAATTCTCCACAAACTACGTTTGGACCGGTATTGTCGGACTGATAACAAGCCTTTTAAGTATGGTCGGCGATCTTTCAGCATCGCTTATAAAGCGTCAGAACAATATAAAGGACTTCGGCAAAATAATGCCCGGACACGGCGGAGTGCTTGACCGTTTCGACAGTGTTCTCGTTGTTGCGCCGTTTATGGCACTTGCTTTTAAATATTTAGCAATTTTCAATTAATGTTTAGGGTATGCAAAACAAGCATACCCTAAAATTGGTTTTTGGGAGTGAGCTTTTTATAAATGGAAACAATATCTCTTATCGGTTCGACAGGTTCTATAGGCGAACAGACGCTTGGTGTCTGCCGAAAGCACAATATCAGAGTAAAAACACTTGCCGCAGGAAGCAGCGCAAAACGCCTTGCAGAGCAGGCACATGAATTCAGACCCGAATATATCTGCATTTTTGATGAAAGCAAATATTCCGAACTGAAAACACTTACCGCTGATATTGATGTCGAAATAGGCTGCGGCATAGAGGGACTATGCCAAGCCGCTGTTATCGAAGCAGACAAATTCGTTAATTCCGTTGTTGGAATGGTTGGACTTTTGCCGACACTCAAAGCTATTGAAGCCGGCAGAGATATTGCTCTTGCGAATAAAGAAACCCTTGTTGCAGGCGGGGAGCTTGTAATGAAATCGGCAGCCGAAAAGGGTGTGAAAATATATCCTATCGACAGCGAACATTCGGCTATTTTTCAATGTCTGCAGGGCAATGACCAAAAAGAACTTCGCAAAATAATTCTCACAGCTTCAGGAGGTCCTTTCTTTGGCAAGACCAAAGATGAACTGAAAAATGTTACTCCTGCTGATGCACTCAAACACCCGAACTGGAGTATGGGTAACAAAATAACTATCGATTCCGCAACTCTTATGAACAAGGGGCTTGAATTTATCGAAGCCAAATGGCTTTTTGGCGTTTCTCCCGAGCAGATAGAAATTGTCGTGAACCGAGAGAGCATTTTACATTCAGCTGTAGAGTATAACGACTATTCCGTTATCGGACAGCTCGGAACTCCCGATATGAAAATACCTATCCAGTATGCTCTTTTATATCCGAACAGAGTTGAATGCGATGTAAAGCCTTTATCACTTACAGACTGCGGAACACTCTCATTCTTCAAACCGGACTTTGAAACGTTTGACTGTCTTTCTGCCGCAATAAAGGCTATAAAGCTTGGCGGTGCGTATCCTTGCATCGTGAACAGTGTAAACGAAGAAGCGGTCCGTCTGTTTTTGGACGGAAAAATTTCTTTTCTTAGGATCGGAGAATTAGCAATGGAAGCACTCGAAAAATTCGAGTTTACAGACATTACTTCATACGACGATGTAGCTGCCGCAGATGCCGCTGCAAGAGAATTCGTTTATAGGAGAGTACAGCTTTAATGAAAACATTTTTATCCATCATCATCGGCATTTTCATCTTTGGTATTATTGTTATCGTACACGAATTCGGTCACTATATCACGGCAAAGCTCTGCAAGGTAAGGGTGACAGAATTTGCAATAGGAATGGGGCCTGTTATATATCAGAAAAAGGGCAGGGAAACAACATTTTCGCTCAGGCTTCTTCCGCTCGGAGGATTCTGCTCAATGGGTGAGGACGATGATTCTGACGACCCGAATTCGTTCAGAAAAAAGCCTGTCCCTGCAAAAATGGCTGTTATTCTCGCAGGTGCATTTATGAACCTTGTGTTGGGATTTGTTATTTCTGTTGTTGCAATGCTTGTGAGCGGCGTTGGAATTTCGTCAAGAATAGTTTATTTTGATGAAGATGCTGTAAGTCCGAGTTACGGTTTGCAGTTAGATGATACTATAGAAAAGATAAACGGAACAAAGATCTTTACAGCCCGTGATATCACTTATCTTTTAAGTACGGACGATGACGGCATTGTTGATTTTACTGTTAAGCGAAACGGAGAAACGGTAGAACTTAACGGCGTTCAGTTCCCGATGATAGCAGATGAAACGACCGGAAAATCCACGCTTAAATATGATTTTAAAGTGCTTGCCGAAAAGATAACGATAAAAAATATTATTCCATACGCCTTTAATAATGCTGTTTACTGCGGAAGAATTGTTTTAATGTCGCTTCGTGATCTTGTTACCGGAAAATATGGTCTGAACGATCTGCAAGGGCCTGTCGGTATCGTTACGACTATCGGTTCATCAGTTACGGAGGCAGGACTTGACTGGGACTTTCTGCTTCAGCTTGCTGCGCTTATCACGATAAATATCGGAATTTTCAATCTTCTCCCTATACCTGCACTTGACGGCGGACGCTTTGTATTCCTTGTTATCGAAGCGATACGCAGAAAGCCGATGAAAGCCGAAACCGAGGGAATGATACATTTCGTAGGACTGGCGCTTCTTATGCTGCTTATGATCGCCGTAACATTCAATGATGTAAAAAATATTTTCGTAAACCGCTGAAAACGGAGGAGCTTATGCGTAAAGTAAAACCCGTAAAATTAAAAGATCTGACCTTTGACGGAAAGAAAATTTACATTCAGTCGATGCTGAATACTCCGTCTTATGATATAGAGGGAAGCGTTCGTCAGGCGAAACGCCTTGAAGAAGCAGGCTGTGATATAATAAGAGCTGCAATTCCCGATGAAAAAGCTCTCGAGCTTATTCCTGCAATAAAAAAAGAAGTTTCTGTTCCGCTTGTTGCGGATATTCATTTTGATTATCGTTTGGCATTGAAAAGTGCTGAACTCGGGATCGATAAAATTAGGATCAATCCCGGAAATATCGGCAGTCAGGACAGGGTAAGGGCTGTTGCCGATATTTGCAGACGTAAAAATATACCTATCAGAATAGGCGTGAACTCAGGTTCGCTTGAAAGAGAAATTCTCGCAAAATATGGTACGCCAACCGCAGAAGCACTTGTTGAAAGTGCGCTCGGTCATGCTTCTCTGCTTGAACAGTGCGATTTTGACAATATTGTTATTTCTATAAAATCTTCGGACGTAAAAACAATGATTGAAGCTTATCGTCTTCTTGCGCAAAAATGCAATTATCCTCTTCATTTGGGAGTTACCGAAGCAGGAACAGCACGAATGGGACTTATTAAATCCGCTGTCGGTATAGGCTCGCTTCTTTGTGACGGCATAGGTGAAACTATCCGTGTTTCACTCACCGCTGACCCGGTTGAGGAAGTATATGCAGCCAAAGATATCCTTAAAGCTGTAGGCAAGGGGAGCGGTGTAAAGCTTGTTTCCTGCCCGACCTGCGGAAGAACAAGAATTGACCTTATTTCGCTTGCACAAAAAGTCGAAGCAGCTATTAAAGATCTTGATAAGGATATAACCGTAGCTGTTATGGGTTGTGCTGTCAACGGTCCGGGTGAAGCTCGCGAAGCCGATATAGGGATCGCAGGCGGTGACGGCTGTGCAGTTTTATTCAAAAAAGGCGAAGTTATAAGAAAGATACCCGAAGATAAAATTCTCGAAGAGCTTATCGCTGAGATAAAAGCTGTAGGAAATGACTGACCGCATATTTAGGAGTTGAAATAATTGCTTATAAAAGAGCTTTTTTCGGAATATACCGAGCTGATACCGAATTCAATCGGCAGGGGAGATATTCTGAAACTGCAATATACACCGAATTTTTCGGATATATATATTTATGCTTCGTTCGCCCAGCTTCAAAGCAGCGAATACATATCAGACTTTGAAAATGGACTTGGAAAAGCACTCAATACTGCCGTTAGCCTTATTTGCAGATATGCGCCGAACCTTTTCAGCGACAAAGCTCTGCCTGAACTTGTTGTTCAGCTCAAAAAGAAGATTTCGCTCATAAACGGATGCTTCAAGGGAGCTATGTACAACATAGATGACAAGGATAAAAAGGTCATTATCGCGATCAAAGGTGCAGGAGCGGATATGCTTATAAAGGCAGGCTTTGAGCGTGAAATGTCAAGAATTATCCGTGAATATTTCCAGGTCGAGTATTCGGTCGAGCTTAAATCTCTTTCTACCGCAGAAAATCGGCACGAGAACTATCAGCGTGATGTCGAAGCTTATATGGCAAGTATGCCGATACCCGACGCCCCGCCCCCAGACCCGTTTGCGGCTTTTGATACAGAGATTTCCGCCGATAAAATCGTAACGCTCGACTATAAGGATCTGCCGATACTTTCCGAAAATGCCGAAATTTTGAGAGGAAGAAAGATCGAAGCTCCCCCCGTAAATATTGCCGATATTCAGGGAAAGGTCAGCAATATCGTTATCTGGGGCGATGCCTTTGACTACAAAGAGAAAGAAATTCGCACCAAGAACGGCGAAAAGCGTGTTGTCAGCCTTAGCATAACTGACTATACAAGTTCGATCTCAATAAAAAGTTTTGAAAATATAGATGATGAAAACATTCTTGCCAAATTTGCAAAGGGCGGAACTGTTCTTGTAAGAGGACGAACCGAATTTGATACCTTTGAAAATGAGCTTGTTTTCAAAGCGAACGATATAATGAAAGTCCAGCGTGTTGAAAGAATGGACAGCGCCGAAACCAAGCGCGTTGAGCTTCACATGCACTCGAACATATCGATGATGGACGCGATAACACCTGTTTCAAAACTCATCAAGCGAGCGTTCAAATGGGGACATAAGGCTATCGCAATAACCGACCACGGCGTTGTTCAGGCTTTCCCGGAAGCAAGCTCTACCGTTGCGGATATACGCAAGGGCGGTGGAGATTTCAAAGTAATTTATGGCTGTGAAGCTTATTCCGTAAATGACTGCACTGAAGCTGTCCGTTTGTTCCGTGACAAGGACATAAGGGACGAGCTTATCGTATTTGATCTTGAAACGACAGGTTTCAACGCAGAAGCAGAACGAATCATTGAAATAGGTGCGGTAAAAGTCCGCAATCTTGAAATTGAAGAAACATTTCAGACCTTTGTAAACCCGGGAAAAGACATTCCCGAAAGGATAACAAAACTCACAAGCATCACGAACGATGATGTAAAAGACGCTCCTTCACAGGAGGAAGCACTTCGTCAATTCATCGAATTCTGCGGAGAAGCACCTGTACTTATAGCGCACAATGCAGGCTTTGACTGTTCATTTATAGAAGCAGGCTGTCTGCGATACGGCATAGAATTTCATTTTACAATGATAGATACTGTTGTAATGAGCCGAAGTATGCTTCCCGATCTGAAACGCCACAAGCTCGACAGCGTTGCAAAGGAATTAAAGCTTGGCGAATTCGACCATCACCGTGCAGATGATGATGCAAAAATGCTTGCGAGGATTTTCGTTAAGCTTGCAACAAGGCTTGTTAACGAAAAGAGCGTAAAACGAATTTCGGAGATAAATGCCTGTGTTAAAGACGTTGACCCGAGATTGCTAAAAATGTACCATCAGATAATTCTTGTAAAAGATGCTATCGGATTAAAAAATCTTTACAAGCTTATATCTTTCAGTAACCTCAAATATTACCGCCGCCGTCCGAGAATACCAATATCGGAAGTTATGAAGCATCGTGAGGGACTTATCCTTGGAAGTGCCTGCGAAGCAGGTGAGCTTTTCACTGCGATAAAAGACGGCCGACCGTGGGAAGAAATAAAAGAGATCGCAAGCTTTTACGATTACCTCGAGATCCAGCCTGTCGGAAATAACGAATTCCTTATCCGTGACCCCGACCAGCCTTCAATAAATACTGTTGAAGATCTGCAGGAACTCAATAAAAAAGTCGTCAGAGTAGGTGATGAACTCGGAATACCCGTTGTTGCGACCTGCGATGTTCATTTTATGGACAAGTCGGATGCGATCTTCCGAAGAATTTTGCAGCAGGGCGGTCTGAAAATGGCTGACGCTGCAAATCAGCCTCCGCTTTATCTTAGAACTACCGATGAAATGCTTGAAGAATTCGCATATCTTGGAAAAGAAAAAGCTTATGAGGTCGTTGTAACGAATACGAACCTAATTGCGGATATGGTAAATCCTGATATTGTGCCGATACCGCCGGGAACATTCACACCTGAGATCGAGGGTGCGGAAGAAGACCTACAGCGCATTACATGGGCAAGATGCAAGGAAATATACGGTGATCCGCTTCCCGAACTTGTTGAAAAGAGATTGGATAAAGAGCTTACCTCTATCATAAAGCACGGTTTCTCGGTGCTTTATATGATTGCGCAGAAGCTCGTTGCAAACTCGAACGAGCATGGATACCAGGTCGGTTCGCGAGGTTCGGTAGGTTCTTCATTCGTTGCTTCAATGGCAGGGATTTCGGAGGTAAATCCGCTTCCGCCGCATTACATCTGCCCTAAATGCAAACACAGCGAATTTATCACGGACGGCTCGATAAGCTCAGGCTTTGACCTGCCGCCAAAGGACTGTCCAAACTGCAATATCCCGATGAACCGAAACGGTCATGATATACCGTTTGAAACGTTTCTCGGCTTTGACGGCGACAAAGCGCCTGATATTGACCTTAACTTTTCGGGCGAATATCAGACCTTTGCACATAAATACACGGAAGAACTTTTCGGTGTTGACAACGTGTTCAAAGCAGGAACTATCGGTTCTGTCGCTGACAAGACCGCATACGGCTACGTTATGCACTATCTTGAAGAAACCGGACAGACTGCAACAAAGGCAGAGATTTCACGACTTACTATCGGCTGTACGGGCATAAAGCGAACGACTTCGCAGCACCCCGGAGGAATGGTCGTTGTTCCGTCGAAATTTGAGGTCTATGACTTCACCCCTGTTCAGCACCCTGCCGATGACCCTGAATCCAACTTTATAACAACGCACTTCGACTTCCATTCGCTTCATGATACAATCTTGAAGCTTGACGAACTCGGACACGATGTGCCGACGCTCTATAAGCATCTCGAAGACCTCACGGGAATCAAGACCGATGATATCTTCCCGGGTGATGAAAAGGTCATGAGCCTTTATACTTCGACAGAAGCTTTGGGCGTCACCCCCGAACAGATAGACAGCCTTACGGGAACGCTTGCTATCCCTGAAATGGGTACAGGCTTCGCCCGTCAGATGCTCATAGACGCACAGCCGAAGAAATTCTCCGACCTTTTGCAGATCTCGGGACTTTCGCACGGTACTGACGTATGGCTCGGCAATGCACAGGATCTTATCAAAAACGGAACTTGTACGATTTCCGAAGTTATCGGCTGCCGTGACGGTATTATGACATACCTTATTTATCACGGTGTAGAACCGAAAACAGCGTTCAAGATCATGGAGATAACCCGAAAGGGCAAAGCGCCTAAGCTGCTTACTGAAGAAATGAAGCAGGATATGCTTGCTCACGATGTTCCGCAGTGGTATATTGACAGCTGCTTGAAGATCAAGTATATGTTCCCGAAAGCCCACGCCGCAGCTTACGTTATTTCCGCAAACCGACTTGCTTGGTTCAAGGTTTATTATCCGCTTGCGTTCTATGCGACGATATTTACCGTCCGCGGCGAAGATTTTGACGCTGAATCGGCAGTTGCAGGAAAAGAAGCGGTTCGCTACCGCCTTGATGAACTCAAGAAAAAAGGCAACGATCGCTCGGCAAAGGAAACCTCCACAATGGATATGCTCATGATAATAAATGAGATGATGCAGCGTGGTTATGAATTCCTGCCGATAGATATTTACAAGTCGCACGGCACGGATTATACTATTGAGGACGGCAAAATCAGACTTCCATTCTGCGCAGCGGCAGGTATCGGCGCAAATGCAGGTACAGCCATTTATGAAGCTGTTCAGCAGGGTCCGCTGCTTTCGATAGATGAACTCCAGGAGCGAAGCGGTGCAACAAAGACCGTTATCGAGATCCTTGAATCGATCGGTGCTATGGGTGATCTGCCAAAATCCGACCAGATGAGCTTATTCTAAATTCATGCTATACGAATTCACCAAGCAAAATGCTGTTATTTTGGAATATTAAGTCGATTTTGTCCAAAATTTTCGGCAAACTATTGACAATTTGATGTTACTATGCTACTATAATAGCATAGTAACACTTTATCACAATGAATTACAGGAGCTTAAAGCTATGAAAAGATTTGATTTGATAACTCCCGAGGGTACAAAAGATCTTCTTTTTGAGGACTGCGTTGTAAGAAACGGCGTTGAAAAGAAGATATCCGATATTTTCAAGTCCAAGGGTTATTGCGAGATAAAAACACCCGGTATTGAATTTTTCGATGTATTCAATCTGCGTTCGCGTTATTTTCCGCAGGAAAGTATGTACAAGCTTGTTGACAATAAGGGCAGACTGCTTGTTGTTCGTCCCGATTCGACAATGCCTATAGCACGAGTTGCTGCAACAAGACTTCGTGAAGCAAAACTGCCTCTCAGAATGTTTTATAATCAGAACGTTTACCGCAGCAAATCCGCAATGCGCGGCAGAAGTGATGAAATAAAGCAGATGGGTATTGAGCTTATCGGTTCGGACTCAAAGAGAGCCGATCTTGAAGTTATCACAACAGCTATCGAAGTTCTTTCTTCATGCGATAATGACAAATTCCGTCTTGAACTCGGCAACATCGGTCTTTTCAGAAAGCTTGTAGAAAAGCTCCCCGTTACCGAAGAAACAAGAGAAGAGATAAGAAGCCTTATTGAAGTAAAGAACTATCCTGCACTCAACGACCTGCTTGATTCTATCGGAGATACCGAAGTGACGAATTCCCTCAAACAGCTTCCTCGTCTTTTCGGCGGAGTTGAGGTCTTCGACAAAGCAGCAGAGCTTATGAACGACAGCGAGATAGATCAGATACTTGCAGAGCTTAAAGCACTTTATACAAGCCTGCTTTCACTCGGTTATGACGGAAAGATCACAGTTGACCTCGGCATCGTAAACAAGATGCATTACTACACAGGTGTTGTTATCAAGGGTTATCTTGAAGGCTACGGCGATGCTGTTCTTTCGGGCGGACGCTATAATCATCTTCTCGCCGAATTCGGATATGATGTCCCTGCAACCGGATTTGCTATCAACGTTGACGCAGTATCGACTGTATTAAAGCGCAAAGAAACCGTAAAAGTTCCTGTTGCCGATGTGATAGTTTTCGCAGAGGACGGCTATGTTATAGACGGCTTGAAGCTTGTTTCAAAGCTTGGCACAGAGGGAAAGATCGCACTCAATTCCGTATTTGACACACTTGAAGAAACGAAGAATTATGCCCGTGAATACGGTATAAAAAAGGTAATTTGCGTTTCCGATAAAACAACTGAGATAACTGTGGAGGGCTGAGAAATGAATAACGAAAACAGAAAACTGCGTATTGCTCTCACAAAGGGCAGACTTGAAAAAGATACTGTCGGACTCCTTGAAAAGATAGGTTATGACTGCTCAGCTGTCCATGATAAGGGCAGAAAGCTTATCCTCCCCGTCGGTGACAAGATCGAAGTCGTTCTTGCAAAGGCTGCCGATGTTATCACATATGTTGAACACGGTGTATGTGATATGGGCGTTGTCGGAAAAGATACCATTATGGAAATGAGCGGTAAATTTTTTGAAGTTGCAGACCTGGGTTTCGGCAGATGTAAATTTGCTCTTGCAGGAAAAAAGGGTACAAATTTTTATGAGGGTTTCAATGTAAAAACTATCGCTACAAAGTATCCCAATGTTTCCCGTTCCTTCTTTGAGAAAAAGGGAATGGACGTTGATATCGTAAAGATCGAAGGAAGCGTTGAGCTTGCTCCGCTGCTTGACCTTGCTGACGCTATCGTTGATATCGTTGAAACGGGAACAACGCTTAAAGAAAACGGACTTGAAGTGTTTGAGGACGTTGCTCCGATATCTGCCCGTCTTATTGTAAATACAGTAAGCCTTAAAATTCGTCAGCAGGAAATTGAAGAGCTTATAAAATCAATAGAAGAAAATCTTTGATAGAAAGAAGTGCAAATAAAATGATACAGAAAATTATCGCAAACGGAACAGATGAAAAGAACTTCCTCAAAGAAGTTGAAAAGCGCAACGGTGAAAAAGATAAAAAGGTCGGCGAGATCGTCAGCGAGATAATCGAAACCGTAAAGAACGGCGGAGATAAGGCTGTTAAAGACTATACGCTCAAATTCGACGGCAAACTCCCACAGTATTATGAAGTTCCGAGAGAAGTTATCAACGATGCTCTCACAGAAGCTGACCCCGAATTTGTTAATGCGCTCCTCAATGCGCAGGAAAACATCACCGACTTCCATAACCGTCAGAAAGAGCAGGGCTTCATCAATCCTCTTTCAAATGGTGTTATCCTCGGTCAGAGGGTGAGGGGACTTGAAAGAGTTGGTCTTTATGTTCCCGGCGGCACGGCTGCTTATCCATCATCTGTACTTATGAACGCTATACCCGCAAAGATCGCAGGCGTTAAGGAAATTATTATGGTAACACCGCCGAAGAAGGACGGTACGCCTAACAAGGATATTCTCGTTGCGGCTGCTATCTGCGGCGTTGACAGAATATTTATGGCAGGCGGCGCACAGGCTATCGCTGCGCTTGCTTACGGCACAGAGGAGATCCCAAAGGTAGACAAAATTGTCGGACCCGGAAACATCTTCGTTGCAACAGCAAAGAAA
This sequence comes from uncultured Ruminococcus sp., assembly GCA_945868475.1. Classification (GTDB taxonomy): domain Bacteria; phylum Bacillota; class Clostridia; order Oscillospirales; family Ruminococcaceae; genus UMGS363. The sequence goes on from CAMBLM010000001.1 coordinate 308,578, forward strand.
CTCCTTTTCGGTATGGTAGATATCGATATGGTTGCAGGTCCGAGTGAAATTCTTGTTGTAGCCGATGAAACAGCTGATCCGAAATACCTTGCCGCTGACCTTATGTCGCAGGCTGAACACGATGTTCTCGCTTCTGCAATTCTTATCACAACAAGCGAAGAGATCGCTGACAAGACTATAGCTGAAATTGAACGTCAGAAAGAAACACTTTCCCGTAAGGCTATCATCGATCAGTCGCTTGATAATTATGGCGCTGTTATCATTGCGAAGAGCATTTCGAACGCTATCGAGCTTGCAAACGGACTTGCTCCCGAACATCTTGAAATGCAGGTAGATAATCCTATGCAGTATCTTGGTCAGCTCGACAATGTAGGCTCTATCTTCCTCGGAAAGTACGCTCCGGAGCCGCTCGGCGACTACTATGCAGGTCCTAACCACGTTCTTCCTACAAGCGGCACGGCAAGATTTTTCTCTCCGCTCTCCGTAAACAGCTTTACAAAGCGTTCAAGCTTTATCTACTATACAGAACAGGCTCTTATGGACGCAAAAGACGATATCGTATGCGTTGCGGAACGAGAGGGACTTACTGCTCACGCTAATGCAATCAAGGTAAGATTTGAATAATATCAACTAAATTCCGCAGGAGGAACAAGAATGTACGAACTTAACAGCAAGCTCAAAAGAGTTGAGGCTTATGATCCCATTGAGGGCAATTACAAAATCAGACTTGACGCAAACGAATCCTGTTTTAATATAAATGAAAAGCTTGGCGACAAGATCGCCGAAGTCGTAAAGAATGTTGCGCTAAACCGTTACCCTGACCCGACCGCATCAAAGGTAATAAAGGCATTTTCCGACCTTTACGGTCTTGATCCGCAGTTTGTAACGGCAGGCAACGGCTCGGACGAGCTTATCAGCATTATCTGCGGCTGCTTCCTTGAAAAAGGGGACAAGGTTCTCACTCTTTCACCCGATTTTTCAATGTATGCTTTCTACAGCGAGCTTTATGAGCTTAAAGTCACAAATCTTCCCAAAGACAGCGTGACTTTGAAGATAGATGTTGACAAGGTCATCGAATACTGCAATAACAACGATGTAAAAGCACTTATTTTCTCAAATCCGTGCAACCCGACTTCGCTCGGATTAAAGCGTGAGGACGTTATCCGTCTTGTAAAGGGCGTAAGCTGTCTTGTTGTTGTTGACGAGGCATATATGGACTTCTGGGATCAGAGTATCCTCGACAAAGTTCCGGAACTTGATAACCTTATCATTCTCAAAACTTGCTCGAAATCTATCGGTCTTGCTGCAATAAGACTTGGATTTGCAGTTGCTTGTCCTACGATAACAAATGCACTCCGCGCCGTTAAATCACCATACAACACCGACTCGATCGAGCAGGCGGTCGGTACGCTTATTTTGAACGAAAAGGATACCTTGAACGAACTTTGCAGCGAAATAATCAGCAGCAGAGAAGAGCTTCAGACTGCGCTTGATGAGCTTGCAGTAAAATATACAAAGCTTGAAAAAGTATTTGACTCCGTTACGAATTTTATCTTCATAAAAACAGCCTCCGCAAAGGAGATACACGCAAAGCTGCTTGAACGCTCGATCGCAGTTCGCTTTATGGGCGGCTATTTAAGAATTTCCGCAGGAACAAAGGAAGAAAACAAGGCAGTCATCACTGCACTTGATGAAATTCTTTCCGCAATGTAAGGAGGGGCAGAAATGCGAGCAGCAGAACTCACAAGAAAGACCCGCGAAACTGATATTTACGTAAAGATCGACCTTGACGGTAACGGAAAAACCGATATTTCAACGGGCATTGGTTTTTTTGACCACATGCTCACAGCCCTCGGAGTACACAGCGGCTTTGACCTTACCGTAAAAGCAGAGGGCGACCTATACGTTGATGCTCATCACACCGTTGAAGATACGGGCATCGTGCTTGGTCAGGCTTTTAAGCTTGCTATCGGTGATATGAGCGGTATTGAGCGCTATGGCAGTGCGTATATCCCAATGGACGAGGCTCTCGGTTTTGCCTGCGTTGATATCAGCAATCGTCCGTTCCTTGTTTTTGATGCGAATTTCAGCGATGACAGAACGGGTCAGTTCGACAACTGCCTTACCGAAGAATTTTTCCGTGCTTTCGCTTTCAATGCAGGTCTTACACTTCACGTTCTTGAAAAATACGGCAAGAACGATCACCATATAATTGAGGCTTTGTTCAAAGCCTGTGCTCACGCTTTAAAAATCGCAGCAAAGCAGAACGGCGGTGCTGTACTTTCCACAAAGGGAGTTTTGTAAATGATCGCAATTGTTGACTACGGCGCAGGAAACATTTTCAGTGTTAAAAATGCGCTTGATTTTCTCGGCATTGAAAATAAGCTTACGGCAGATGCAAAAGACCTTGAAAACGCTGACCGGATCATTCTCCCGGGCGTAGGTGCTTTTCCTTGGGCAATGAAAAAGCTTAATGAAAGTGGTCTTGTTCCAACAATAAAGGAGCAAGCAAAGGTCAAGCCATTCCTCGGGATCTGCCTTGGAATGCAGCTGATCTTCGACAAGGGATATGAGTTTGAAGAAACGGACGGATTGGGACTTATAAAGGGCAGCGTTGAAAAGATCGAACGCGAAAAACTTTCCGTTCCGCACATGGGCTGGAACAGCCTTGTATATAACATGGAATGTCCTATTTTGAGAGGTATTTCCGAGGGAGAATATGTTTACTTCGTTCACTCCTATGCTGCAAAATGCAATGATGACAGTGTTGCGGCATACTGCGATTACGATGGAAAGGTAACGGCTCTCGTTTATGACGGAAAGTATGTTATCGGAACGCAGTTCCACCCCGAAAAGAGCGGCAAAACAGGTCTTAAAATGCTCAAAAACTTTTCGGAACTTGTCTGACGGGAGGATATAAAAATGCTTGCAAAAAGAATAATCCCTTGCCTTGACGTTCGTGACGGAAAGGTCGTAAAGGGCATAAATTTTGTCGGAATAAAAGAGGTCGGCGACCCCGTTGAATGTGCCGCCGAATATGACAGACAAGGCGCAGACGAAATAGTTTTCCTTGATATAACGGCATCAAACGAGGGCAGGGGAACAATGCTTGACGTTGTACGCAGAACAGCACAGAAAGTTTTCGTTCCGCTCACAGTTGGCGGCGGTATCCGAACGATAGATGATTTCCGCGATACTCTCCGTGCAGGAGCAGACAAGGTTTCAGTAAATTCTGCGGCTGTAAAAAATCCTCAGCTTATAAAAGAAGCTGCTGATATTTTTGGCTGTCAGTGTGTTGTTGTTGCTATCGATGCAAAGAAATGCGAGGACGGACACTATACAGTCGTTATCAACGGCGGACGGATCGATATGGGGATCGATGCTGTTGAATGGGCAAAGAAAGCCGAAGAACTCGGAGCGGGAGAGATACTCCTTACTTCAATGGACACAGATGGGGTAAAAGGTGGCTTTGACCTTGATATGCTCAATGCTGTATGCAGCGTTGTAAAGATACCTGTTATAGCAAGCGGCGGCTGCGGAAAGCTTGAACATTTTACAGAAGTATTTGAAAAGACAAATTCATCGGCAGCACTTGCGGCATCGCTTTTCCACTATAAGGAGCTTACGGTCGGTCAGGTCAAGAGAGAACTTGCCCGTCATGATATACCTGTAAGAGCGACATAAAAAATCAGATTTGGAGTAAAAATGGGACTAATTGAAGAAACTAACGAGCTTATGCTCGACTGGGAAAAGATAAACAAAATTTCATCGGAAAACCATGTAATTCCCGTTGCAGTTCAGAATATACTGACAAAAGAGGTAATTCTCGTTGCATACATAAATGAAGCAGCACTAAAAGAATCTATACGTCTAAGAAAAGCTGTTTTCTGGAGTACATCGCGCAACCAACTTTGGTTTAAGGGTGCAGAATCGGGAAATACATTCACACTTAATCATATTTTTGTCAACTGCGAGCAGAATTCTCTCGTCTTTCAGGTAACGCCGGATAAGGGGAATATCTGCCACACAAGCTATAACGGAGTTGCGAATAACTGCTACTACCGCGAGCTTGATATGGATACAATGGAACTTATAAATTTAAACGAAAAGAAAGGAAACTGAACATGACAGTTTATGAAGAAATATTTGAAGTTTTAAAGCTCCGCAAAAAGGCTTTTGACGAGGGTAATGCGCCCGAAAAATCCTATACCTGCTACCTTTACGAAAAAGGTGTTGATAAGATCTGCAAAAAGGTCGGCGAAGAAGCTACAGAAACTGTTATAGCTGCAAAAAACGGTGACAACGATGAGCTTATGAACGAGATAAACGACCTCATTTATCATGTTATGGTCCTCTGCGTAAATCAGGGACTTGAATGGAGTGACGTTGAAAAGGTTCTTTCCGAACGCAACGAAAAGATCGGCAACCTTAAAACATTCCATACCACCGATAAAAATTCATAAAATTATAAGATAAGTAACCTTTTCAGCCTTCTGTGAATAATATGTATGGAAGGGAACCTCTATAACCCTCTTTGCAGCAATGTCCTCAAAAATCGGTTTTAGAGAACCCCCGAAGCAATTTGATTTGCTTAAATATTATTTACAGGAGGTTTTTTATGAGCGAATTGAATGACTGCTTTAAAGAAGCAGTATGCGTTGATGTTCAGCGGATCTTTGACAGCTGCTCCGACCGTGACTGCATATACGATCTGCCGATAACACTTACGCAGGATTCTGCGCCGATCACAGATGAAATGGACATCGTGCGAACACGCTGCGCAGAAGTTGAAGTCACCTGCATTTCCGTTGATCCCGTTCCGTTCAAAAACGGTTTCTATGCAGTTGATATTACTTATCGTTTCAAGATCACAGCTGAAGCTTTCACACAGGGCTTCTGCAAAAATCAGGCAGGAACGATCCTTTGCGGAACAGCTTTGTGGAACAAGAGGGTAATTCTCTACGGCAGCGAGGGTACGTCCAAGATCTTTACAAGCGATCAGGATCTTTTCCCGACTGACGTTGAATGTAATGAATGCACCTGCTGCAATGATGCTGCAAGTATGCCGAAGGCAACAGTTCGTGTGCTTGACCCGATTGCGCTTGATACAAAATTGGCTTGCAAAAAGCCATATCCGCCGCATTGCTGCCAGCCGTGCGAGGAAGAACCCAAACCATGCGAACGTGTACTTACCGTTTCACTCGGACTTTTCTCGATCATCCAGCTTTCACGCCCTGTATCGATCATCGTCCCGGCATATGATTACTGCATACCGTGCAAGGATTGCTCACTGACCGACACGGGGGAATCGCCGTGCGATGTTTTCGATAAACTCGAATTTCCGTCAGAGCAGTTTTTCCCACAGCCTTCATCAGATGCCACGAAATATGGCTGCTGCGATAAAAACGAGAAGAAAAAATGTGACTGTGACGGTGATTAAAGATTTCTCCGAAGATGATCTCTGACGATAATTGTCTTGACCGTTAATTCAATGCAGATGATCTGCCAAACCTCGGTTTGCGCATTTTGTCTGCATTTTTGTTTTCTCTGTGAAAATTATACGATTTTAGTTGCAATCGCAGTAAAAAAGTGATATAATAAAATCTGTCCATAGATAGATTTAAGGAGCGAATTTGTTTTGACCGAATATATAGAAAAAGTAAAAGAGCTTATCAGCAAAAGCAGCGAAATACCCCTTTGCTATGTACATAGCTTCGGCTGTCAGCAGAATGTCAGCGATGGTGAACGTATCTTAGGCTTGCTTTCAAGCTGTGGTTACGGAATAACATCCGAACCCGACTCGGCGCAGCTCATACTGTACAATACCTGCGCAGTTCGTGAGAATGCCGAGAACAAAGTCTACGGCATGATAGGCGAACTAAAGCATCTCAAAGAAAAAAATCCCGACCTGATAATAGGTCTGTGCGGCTGTATGGCGCAGGAATCAAAAACTGTTGACAAAATACGCAGTACCTACAAACAGGTCGATCTTATATTCGGTACACACGCTCTTTCCGAGCTGCCGCATCTTCTGTATGACGTACTGACGAAGCGAAAATTCGTGTTTGATACAGACGAGCATTCGGAAGTTCCGCTCAATGTTTCAGCCGTTCACCAGAACAGCTTTAAAACGGGCGTTCCGATAATGTACGGCTGCGATAATTTCTGTTCATACTGCATTGTGCCGTATGTCAGAGGCAGAGAAAAAAGCCGTGATCCCGAAATAATTCTGGAAGAGATCCGTGAACTTGCCGATAAAGGCTACAAGGAGATAATGCTCCTCGGTCAGAATGTCAATTCCTACGGTAAAGGCCTTGATGAACCAATAAGCTTTTCGGAACTTCTTCGCAGAATTAACAGGATCGACGGGGATTTCAAGATAAGGTTTATGTCGCCTCACCCAAAGGACTGTACACATGAACTTATCGACACGATACTTGAATGTGACAAAGTATGCAAGCATCTTCATCTTCCTCTCCAATCGGGAAGTGATGAAATTCTCAAAAAGATGAACCGCAGATATACCGCAGAAAAGTATATGGAAACTGTCAACTATGTTCGCAGCAAAGTTCCCGATTTTTCGCTCACAACGGATATAATCGTCGGATTTCCGAATGAAACCTATGATGATTTTCTCAAAACAAAGGAGATCGTCGAAAAGGTCAAGTTCGACAATATCTATTCTTTCATCTATTCAAAACGCAGCGGTACAAAAGCCGCCGAGATGATTGACAATACAAGTGATGAAGACAAAAGCAAATGGATGACAGAGCTTCTTGCAACACAGCGTGAAGTTTCATCCGAAAATTATAAGCGGTTTATGGGACGTGAACTGGAAGTACTTTTTGACGCAGAAAGCAGACACGAGGGATTTATCACCGGCAAAAGCGATGAATTCATCATAGTAGAAGCCAAGGGCGATGTTTCGCTCATCGGTCAGCGCAGAAAAGTAAAAATCACCAAGACGTATAACTGGGCAGTCAGCGGTGAGATAATATAAGCAAATACCATTTCAGGAGGTCTAAAAAATGAATGATGTAATAGAAAAAGCAAGAGAACTTGGTGTTCTCATCCAGAAAGACGAGCGCTATGCCGCTTATTATACAGCAAAGGAAGCAAATGACAAAGATGAAGAGCTTCAGAATATGATAAACGAGTTCAACATGAAGCGTATGCAGCTCAATGCAGAGGTTTCAAAGGAGAACAAGGACGAAGAACGCCTTGCCGAACTTGATGACGGAATAAAGTCACTTTACGGCACAATTATGGCAAACGAAAATATGATAAACTACAACAAGGCTAAAAATGCTATGGACAGCCTTCTCAACCAGATCAACATGATAATTACCTATTCCGCAAACGGCGAAGATCCGCTTACCTGTTCCTGCGAAGAAGTAAACATAAACTGCGGCGGAAATTGCTCTGCCTGCGGCGGCTGCCACTGATCGAATGCTGATCGACCTGCTTTAACACGGCAGGTCGATCATATTAAAGTTTGTCATCGGAAAAGAATGGAGGATTATTCTGTGGAAATTGATATGCAAAAGCTTTCACCTATGATGAAGCAGTATTTCGCCGTAAAGGAAAAATGCAAGGGTTTCCTGCTTTTTTTCAGACTTGGCGACTTTTACGAAATGTTCTTTGACGATGCGCTTTTAGCTTCAAGAGTTCTTGAACTTACACTTACAGGACGTGACTGCGGACTTGACGAACGCGCGCCGATGTGCGGTATCCCTTATCACGCCTGTGAAATTTACATAAAAAAGCTTATCGATGCAGGCTATAAGGTCGCTATATGCGAACAGCTCACCGACCCGAAGGACGCAAAAGGCGGCATTGTTGAGCGTGATATCGTTAGGATAGTAACGCCCGGTACCGTTACCGAAAGCAATATGCTCGATGAATCGAAAAACAACTATATTGCTGCAATTTATGCTTTGGATAAGCGCTGTGCGCTCTGCTTTGCGGATATATCAACAGGCGAAGTTCATCTTTTTGACAAGACTTCAAAAAATCTTGAAGCGGAAGTTATCAACGAACTTGTTCGCTTTGAACCCGTAGAAATTCTTTTCAACGAGAAATTTCTTGACTACAAAAACGTTCAGGAATTTATCCGCACAAAAATGAATGTTTCCGTCCAGCTTCTCGATGATGAGGAATTTGATATTTCAAGCAAAAAAGATATCGTTTTAAAACAATTCAACGTTGATGATCTTGATGAGATATCACTTCACGAGGGTACACCCGAAGCTGACTGTGTATGCGGACTTTTCGGCTATATCTACGACACACAGAAAACCCTTGTAGGACGTTTCACCGAGATCAAACGATACAATGACAACTTCTTTATGGAGCTTGATTATACCGCAAGAAGAAATCTCGAACTCACCGAAACAATGCGAAGCAAGGAAAAGAAAGGCAGCCTTTTATGGGTGCTTGACCATACAAATACTTCGATGGGAAAGCGGCTTCTCAAATCCTATATTGAACAGCCGCTCGTAAAGCTTGCGATAATCACGAACCGTCTTGACGCTGTTGAACAGCTTTGCAGAAAATCCGTTCTTCGTCAGCAGCTTTCCGATGCGCTTTCCAAAGTCTATGATATCGAACGTCTTATGACAAGAATAATGTATAAGACGGCAACTCCGAGAGATGTAAAATCACTGTCGCTGACAGCTTTGCAGCTTCCCGAGATAAAGAAAATACTCGGCGAATTTTCGTCAAAGCTTCTTGTCGAACTTAACAGTAAGATAGATACTCTTGAAGATATATCGGGACTTGTAGAAAGAGCAATTGTAGACGAGCCTCCCATAACCGCAAAAGAGGGCGGCGTTATCAAGGATGGTTTTAATGCCGAACTTGATAATCTCCGACACATTATAAGCGGCGGAAAAGACATTATTGATGAGATCGAACGGCGCGAACGTGACAAAACGGGAATCAAAAATCTGAAAATCGGATATAACAGAGTTTTCGGCTACTATATTGAAGTCACAAAGTCCTACTATGACCTTGTTCCCGATACCTATATCAGAAAACAGACGCTTGCAAACTGCGAAAGATTTATTACGGAAGAGCTTAAAAAGTATGAGAACGAAATTCTCGGCGCGAATGAAAAAGTTCTTTCACTTGAAGCAAATATTTTTGCGGAAGTCCGTGATTTTATCGTTGAAAAAATAACCCGTGTTCAGGAAACGGCATCAGCTGTGGCACAGCTTGATGTTCTCTGCTCATTTGCTTATGTTTCTCTGAAAAATGAATATACAAAACCTGATATTGCCATCGATGGTGTTATCGATATTTCAGACGGACGTCACCCGGTTGTTGAGCTTATGCTCAAAGATGAGATCTACGTTCCGAACGATACATACCTCGATATGAACAGCAACCGTATGCAGATAATTACAGGTCCAAATATGTCGGGTAAATCGACATATATGCGTCAGGTCGCGCTTATAACACTCATGGCGCAGATAGGCTGCTTCGTCCCTGCAAAGAGGGCAAAGATAACTATTGTTGATAAAATTTTCACCAGAGTAGGCGCATCTGACGATCTTACAGCAGGTCAGTCAACCTTTATGGTCGAAATGAGCGAGGTTGCGGATATTCTCAAAAATGCCACAAAGCAGAGCCTTGTTATCCTTGATGAGGTCGGAAGAGGAACTTCGACATTTGACGGAATAAGCATTGCAACTGCGGTCGCAGAATATATAGCCAACCAGCGTGTACTCGGCTGCAAAACGCTTTTCGCAACGCATTATCATGAGCTTATAAAGCTTGAAGATCAGCTTGACGGCGTGAAAAATTACAGCGTAGCCGTTAAGAAAATAGGTGAGGATATACGTTTTCTGCGAAAGATCGTTCCGGGTGGAGTTGACGACAGCTATGGTATTGAGGTTGCAAAGCTTGCAGGTCTTCCGAACAAAGTCCTGACCCGTGCAAAAGAGATACTTGCCGAAATGGAGAAAGAAAAGGCTGCCGAAAAACAACAAAAAAGCGTTGATAACGATCTGCAAATTTCGTTCGGTGCAATGAACGATGAAATCATCCTTGACAGACTCAGAAAGACAAATGCAGATGAATTCAGCGGAGAAGAAGCCAAGCAGTTCCTTAAAGAACTCTGCTCTTCACTCTAAATGCATTAAAATGGAGATAAAATGGGAAGAATAAATCTACTTCAGAAAGAAACCTCGGAGCTTATTGCCGCAGGTGAAGTTATTGAGCGTCCAAGCTCCGTTATAAAGGAGCTTATCGAAAATTCGATAGACAGCGGTGCTGATAATATTACCGTTGAGATAAAAAACGGCGGTATTTCATATATCCGTATCACCGATAACGGCTGCGGAATGGAGCAGGAAGATGTTCCTATGGCTTTTCTTCGTCATGCGACAAGCAAGATAAGCTCCAAGGAAGATCTAAACAGCATAAATACGCTCGGATTCCGCGGTGAAGCACTCGCTTCAATATGTGCTGTTGCAAAGGTCGAAGTTCTTACCAAAGTCGCAGGAAGTATGTATGGCACTCACTATATCATAGAGGGTTCGGAAGAAAAACTGAACGAGCAGACAGGCTGTCCCGATGGAACGACAATCATTATCCGTGATATTTTCTTCAACGTTCCAGCACGACTTAAATTTCTGAAAAAAGACGTTGCCGAGGGAAATGCGATTTCGGATATAACGAGCAAAATTGCCGTTTCCCACCCCGAAATCGCATTCAAATTCATAAGAAATAACAATCAGGATTTTATAACTCCCGGTGACGGCGACCTTTATTCTTCGATTTACTCGGTTATGGGGAAAGATTTTGCCGAATCTCTCATTCCCGTAAAATATAAGCTCAATGGAGTTAAGATAAAAGGCTTCACTGTAAAACCGATAAAGGGCAGACCTAAGCGAAATTTCCAGTATTTCTTCGTGAACGGCAGATATGTTAAATCCTATACTTGCTCATATGCTCTTGAAGAAGCTTATCAGAACTGCATAATGGAGGGAAAATTCCCTGCCTGCGTTCTGCTTATGGAAGTTTCGCCCGTGATGCTCGATGTCAATGTTCACCCCGCAAAAATTGAAGTGCGCTTCAATGACGACAGACTTATACACGACAGTATTTATTTCTCGGTAAAGACAGCTATACACAACAACTCTGAGCCGATGCACATGGAGATAAAACAGCCGATACCCGACTATACAAAACCGCTCCCCGAAAGCTACAATATCGGTACACAGCTTATGTTCAATACAGAACAGTCAACGCGATCCAAACCCGTCAGCTCAGTCCAGCACTTTTCGCAGCCTGAACGTCCCGAACAGCCGCTCCATGTAAACGAAGTAAGCGATCTTGTTGGCAGGAGAGAGAATGTTCCCGTTACGGGGGTCGCATCGGTAAACACTTCAAAGCCCACGGGCAGCTATGCCGACCTGCCTTGGACAACGCCAAAGCCTGCTGTTTCCGAACCGATACCGCAGAAAAATGTTTCGGTTCAGGTCGAATATAACGACTATAAAAACGACAGTTCTCAGACTGATATCCCATATACGGTCGAGCCGCCTGAAGATATTCCGGAAAACACAGCACCCGATATTCCCGACCACAGCAGCGGATACAAATACATAAATGAACAATCGCCGATCATTGAACAGCCTAAAAAGGAAATTTTTTTCCGAATAATAGGTGAAGCGTTCAAGGAATATATAATCGCCGAGGTTGACAAGGAAGTTATCTTCGTTGATAAGCACGCGGCTCACGAAAGAATACTTTTTGAAAAGCTCAAAGCCGGTCAGCAGAATTTGCAATGTCAGATGATGCTTGAACCGATAGATGTCATGCTTTCAAACGAGGAGTATGATGCTCTTGTTCAGAATAAACAGACAGCATTCGACCTTGGATTTTCATTTACGGAGAAGCGCAACACTTCCGTCAGCATAAATGGCATTCCTGCAATGCTTGACGGCTGTGACCCCGCCGATCTTATCATCGAACTTGCAAGCAATTTCAGCAATAACCGCAACAACCCTCTGCCGGTTATCCTCGATGATATGTATCATACCTTCGCCTGCAAAGCCGCAATAAAAGCCAACGATGAAAACAGTCCCAAGGAGCTTGCGGAAATAGTCCGTACACTGCTTGAAAATGAGAGTATCCGCTATTGTCCGCACGGCAGACCCGTTATGTTCAAGATCACAAAATATGAACTTGATAAGCAGTTCAGGAGAATCGTTTAATGGATAAAAAACAACCTTTGATCGCAGTCGTTGGCCCGACAGCTTCGGGAAAAACCGCGGTCGGCATCGAACTTGCAAAAGAATACAACGGCGAAGTTGTTTCTGCCGACTCCATGCAGATATACAAGGGTATGGACATTGCAACCGCAAAACCTGATGAAGAAGAGATGCAGGGTATACCTCATCATCTTATAAGCGAGTTAGAGCCTGCTTCGTCATTCAGCGTTGCGGAGTATGTCAAACTTGCTCAGCAGAAGATAGTGGATATTGCCGCAAGAGGGAAGCTTCCCATACTGGTAGGCGGAACGGGACTTTATGTTTCTTCGCTCATAGATAACATAAACTTCGACAATGCAATAACAGACGGCAGTGTTCGCAGAAAGCTCACCGAAGAAGCCGAGCAGATTGGCAATGAAGCAATGCTCGAACGCCTTCGTGAAGTTGACCCGGAAGCCGCCGAAAAGATACCTGCCGCAAATCTTGTCAGAATTATCCGCGCGCTGGAAGTTTATGAGGTAACGGGGATACCGTTCAGCAGGCATAAGGAGCTTAACCGTATGCAGGACAGTCTTTACAATGCGTGTATGATCGGCTTGACCTACAAGGACAGAAACGTTCTTTATAACAGAATAAACAAGCGAGTGGATATCATGCTCGAAAAAGGTCTTATCGAGGAGTGCCGTGCTGTTTACGAAAATGAAAAACTTGGCACGGCTTGCCAGGCGATTGGTTACAAGGAATTTATTCCATATTTTGATGGGATCAAACCAAAAGAGGAATGTATTGACAAAATAAAACAATATTCACGCAATTATGCAAAACGTCAGCTCACTTGGTTTCGTCGAGATGAACGAATTCAATGGGTTGAAATCGAAGAAGATACAGCATTTAGTACAATTATTGCAGAATGTAAAAAAATAGTAGCCAAAACCGAAATTTTGTGATATAATATACTGTGTGTATGAAATGATCTTTATGCAAGATTGAAAGTTAACAATTCGTTGACCCGTGCGTATGATCCTAAGGAGTGATAGCAATGAATAAGAATATGAATTTACAAGACGTTTTTCTCAATCAGGCACGAAAAGATAAGATATATGTTACTTTTATCCTCACGAACGGCTTCCAGTTCAAGGGTATCGTAAAGGGTTTTGATAACTACACGGTAATTCTTGACTGCGATGGCAAACAGGAGCTTGTTTTCAAACACGCTATTTCAACAATAGTTCCGAGCAAGCCTATCCCGATACTTGATTCCGAACAGTAATTCTTCATTCGGGAGAGTAATATGGATACAATTACAGGAAAAGTTCTTGTTCTTATCCTTTCGATCTTTATGCTCGTTACGGTCTTTCATCAGTTTGTCCAGGTTTTTGAGGATGATTACACGACAGAAACCGCTACAGTTTATTCATCTGCTGAAAAGGTCACTTTCAACGGCGTCTATGTCAGAAATGAAACCGTTGTCAGCGGAGGCAAAAGCGGCGTCCTGAGCTATCCGTCGTCAGATGGGAGCAAGGTCGCCAAAGATTCCGTCGTTGCGTATGTGTACAGATCGGCAAATGATATTTACATTAATCAGCAGATTGAAAACCTCAGAACCGAAGTTGAGATATTGAAAAAAGAACAAAGCCCCGGAACGACGGTAGTTGCGCAGCCCGAGTTCATTTCAAGTCTTATTGATGAAAAATACCGCACGATCACAACACTCGCCGCAAGAAATGACCTTAGTTCATTAAGATCGGAAAGCAATGATTTCCAGATGCTTATGGGAATTTATCAGATCGTTATCGGCGAAGAAACAGATTACAATGATAGGATAGAACAGCTTGAAAAACAGATAAAACTGCTTGAAGCCAAGCAGAACAATCCTATTGATATCATAACCGTTCCAAATTCGGGATATTTTATCAGCTACGTTGATGGTTATGAAGATATTCTTTCAACGGACAAGCTTTCTTCCATAACTGCCGATGAAATAAAAGAAGTCATAAAAAACGATGGCTACAATTCGGCCAAGGTTTCAAAAAAGGCTGTCGGAAAAATAGTTGATGATTATGAATGGGATCTTGTCGGAATAGTTAATCCGAAAGACGCATCGTTCAATCCCGGAAAAGAAGTCAAGGTAAAGCTTTCGTCTACGCCCGATCTTCTTACAGCGAAGATCTCAGACGTTATCGAAACCGATGACCCCGAGAAATGTGTTATAGTTTTATCCTGCGAAAAGCTGAATTTCAATCTCGTCCAGTACCGTACCGAAAGAGTTGAGATAATCCTCGATGATTTTAACGGTATAAAAGTTCCGAGAGAGGCTGTAAGATTCAACAAAAACAACGAAAAAGGCGTTTATGTTCTTCTCGGACAGCGAATTGCCTTTAAAAAAGTTGATGTAATATACGAATGTGATGATTATCTCCTGTCAGCAATTACTTCCGATACAAGCTATATCAGCGTTTATGAAGATATTATTTTAAGCGGTGAGATACCTGCCGAGGTAATGGAACAGGTCACAACAGCAAGTACGGAAGAACAGTCGGAAGAAACGACTGTTTCCGAAACTACTGCCGTATCTGTTTCGGTGACAGAAGAAACTAACGGAGATGAAGCGGCAAATGAATAATGATGCTTGTGAAAACTACCGAAGAGCACTGTTCAATGTTCAGGAAGCAAAGGCTAAATACCGAAAAAGCGATGATATCATCCGTCTTATGGCTGTCACGAAAACCGTTCCTGCGGAGATAGTGAATACAGTCATTGACTGCGGTGCAGATCTTCTTGGCGAAAACAGAGTTCAGGAATATCTTGAAAAAAAAGATATCTACAAGCCTGCAGAAGTCCATTTTATCGGACATTTGCAGAGCAATAAGATAAAATACATAATAAACTCCGTTGAGTGCATACACTCGGTAGACAGTCTTGATCTTGCAAAAGAAATAAGTAAGGCTGCCGAAAAGAACGGAAAGGTAATGAAAGTTCTTGCCGAGATAAATATCGGTGGGGAAGAATCAAAATTCGGAATTCCACCCGAAAAACTGGACGAGCTTATATATGGCGTGTCCGAGCTTCACGGGATAAAGCTTTGCGGTCTTATGACGATACCGCCAAAAGGAAACTCCGAAGTCTATTTCGCAAAAATGCAGGAGCTTTTCTGTGAAATGGGAAACAAAAAAGCAGAAAACGTATCAATGGACATTCTTTCAATGGGAATGTCTGCAGATTACGTTGAGGCCATTAAATATGGTTCAAATATAGTAAGAATTGGTTCCGGTATTTTTGGTGCCAGAAAATAAAGAGAGGATGTAAAATATGGGATTTCTTGATACTATTAAAGAAGCAATCGGAATGGGTGCGGAGGACGATGATCGCTCCGATGATTATGTAAACGAACAGCCCAATAATTATGACAGAGATGACGACCCTAAAACAAACAGAGTCGTAAATATCAGCGCAACCGCACAGCTTCAGGTCATTCTTGTAAAGCCTGAGGTTTTTGCCGACACAAAGGAGATCGCTAATCACCTTAACTCCAAGAAGACAGTTGTACTCAATCTTGAATCAACAACACCTGACGTTACAAGAAGAATTATCGACTTCCTCGGCGGCGTTGCTTATGCAAATGGAGGAAACATCAAGCCTGTTGCAAACAATACGTTCATCATCACACCTTACAACGTTGGATTTGTCGGCGAAGATCTCGTAGGTGAACTCGAAAACAACGGCGTTATCATCTGATGAAGCTTTCGGGTCCATACTTCGACAGGCTATCCGATGAGGACAGGCTGTTTGCTTCGCACACTGCGGATATCATAGACATCTGCGAAAGAAAATACATACCGAGATTTACAGCATTTCTTGACGGAAATCAGGTTGAGATAGCTCGTTCTGTGCTTGGAAACACCGGCTTTGGGAATTTCAGCTTTTACGGCGGATTTGACGAAGCTTCAAGGTGTATTCTCGGCGTTTTCCCTCCGTATTCCGAGTGTGAACTGTCGGATTTTCCGATAACAGCGCTTGAAATAAGATATCGGAGTGAAAAAAAGCTTTCTCACCGTGATTTTCTCGGTGCATTTATGTCCTGCGGAATAAACAGGAATATGATCGGGGATATAATTGTAAATGACGGACTTACAGTAGCTTTTGTTTACAATACTATCGCTGATACGATACTGAACGAAGTAAAAAAAATCGGTTCTGAGGGTGTAAAAATAAGTATTGATCCCTCACCCGAAATAAAGCCCAATGAAAGCTTCAAAGAAATATCGGGAACGGTTTCTTCACTTCGTGCAGACTGCGTAATAAGCCTTGCTCTGAAAATGAGCCGTGAAAAAACAGCACAGCTTATAAGAAGCGGCAATGTTATGCTTAATTCACGCCCCTGTGAATCTGTCAGCAAAGAAATGAACTGCGGTGATGTATTTTCCGCAAGAGGTTATGGCAAATTCATTTTCAGCAGCATAAACGGCATTACAAAGAAAGACAGAATACATATCACAATAAAGAAATATATTTAAAGGTTTGAATTGCTTCAGACTAAGAGTTCTGTTTTTAGCAGGATCCAGAAAGGAATGGTCAAAAAGATGCTTACAGCTAAGGATATCAATAATAAAAAATTTGAACAGACAAGACCCGGCTACAAGCCTGAAGAAGTTGACGATTTTCTCCGTGAGATCGCACTCCAGATAACTCAGATGCAGAAAGACAAGGAAGAGATTGAGAAGAAGATCGAAGTCCTTGTTGAAAGCGTAAGGGAATATAAAAAGGACGAAGATGCGCTCAAAGATGCCCTTATCGGCGCACAGAAGCAGGGAAGAGCTGTTGTTCAAGAAGCACACGAAAATGCTGACAAGATCATCGCCGAGGCTCATGTCAAGGCAGAAGAGATCATCGGAAATACAAGAGTTCAGCTCGAAAAGGAAAAGCACTGTCTCGCCAAGATGCAGCAGGAAGTTTCCGATTTCAAGCAGAATCTTCTTACAATGTACAAGGCTCATCTTGAACAGATCACATCTATCCCCGAATTTGAAGATGAAAGCGAGGAAGAAGCTCCCGCTCCGACAGCAGTCGAAGAAAAGCCTGCTGAGCAGCCAAAGGCTGAGCCTGCTCCCGTAAATATGGAAGCGACAAGAGTTGTTGATACTTCATCTGTAAAAAGAGAAAGAACAGGCTTTCCGTTTGAAAGCAACCAGTCAAGCGGCGAAAGCAAGTTTGGCAATCTCAAATTCGGTCAGAATAAGTAATCTATTTTGCAGCACTTTTTTATACTGATTTCTAATCAATTGTGTACAAAAATCAAGTAAATTCTCAAATTTTTGCCTGCACATTAATTAAAGATCGGTATTAGCTGCTGTATTCTACTTTTAAATAAGGAGATTAAATCAAATGGCGCAGGATTTTAATTCAACTATCAATCTTCCGAAAACGGAATTCTCGATGAGAGGAAATCTTGTTCAGAAAGAACCCGCTATGCTCGAGGATTGGGCAAAAAACAAAACATATTACAAAATGATTGAGAAGAACAGCGCAAAGCCCAAGTACGTTCTTCACGATGGCCCTCCGTATGCAAACGGCGATATCCATATGGGTACTGCTCTTAATAAGGTACTCAAAGATATTATTGTCCGTTATAAAAATATGAACGGTTACTGCTCACCGTATATCCCCGGTTGGGACACACACGGACTTCCTATCGAGCTTAAAGCACTCAAAGCACTCGGCGTTGATAAGGGAGCTATTTCTCCTGTTGAGCTTCGTAAGCACTGCCACGAATATGCTCTTACACAGGTAGAAAATCAAAAGAAGCAGTTCGTAAGACTTGGTGTTTGGGGTGACTTTGACGATCCCTACCTCACACTTAAACCGGGATTTGAAGCCAACGAGATCGAAGTTTTCGGCGAAATGTACAAGAAAGGCTATATCTACAAAGGATTGAAGCCTGTTTACTGGTGTCCTGACTGTCAGACTGCTCTTGCTGAAGCAGAGATCGAATATGCAAACGATCCATGCCATTCCATTTATGTAAAGTTCAAGGTATCGGACGACAAGGGCAAGTTCACAGCTATGGGACTTGATCTTAACAAGACATTCTTCGTTATCTGGACAACAACGACCTGGACACTTCCGGGCAACCTTGCTATCTGCCTCGGCCCTGATTATGAATATACAGTTGTAAAGGCAAACGGCGAGAACTACATTATGGCTGCTGAACTTGTTAAGCCGACAATGGAAGCTGCAAAGATCGAAAACTACACGACCGAAGGCTCATTCACAGGTAAAGAACTTGAATACATGAAGGCAGCTCATCCGTTTATGGAAAGGGATTCTCTCGTTATCGTTGGAGATCACGTTACACTTGAAAGCGGTACAGGATGCGTTCATACAGCTCCGGGCTTCGGTGTAGATGACTTTGAAGTATGCAAGAAATATCCCGAGATCGGCATTGTTGTTCCTGTTGACGCAAAGGGTATCCAGACTGCTGAAGCCGGCAAATATGCAGGCCTTTCCACAACAGACTCCAATAAGATCATTGCCAAGGATCTTGAAGAAAGCGGCGCACTTTTCGCACTCGAAAAGATCGTCCACCAGTATCCTCACTGCTGGAGATGTAAGAACCCTATCCTTTTCAGAGCAACCGAACAGTGGTTCTGCTCCGTAAAGGGCTTTAAGGATAATGCTATCGAAAATATCAGCAAAGTCCAGTGGATCCCTGAATGGGGCGAAGAACGCATCAAGGGAATGGTAAACGACAGAAGTGACTGGTGCATTTCCCGTCAGAGAACATGGGGTGTTCCTATCCCTGTATTCTACTGCAAGGACTGCGGCAAGCCTATCGTTACCGATGAAACAATCAAGAAAACTTCCGATCTCTTCCGCAAAGAGGGTTCTGACGCTTGGTATATCCACGATGTAAAGGATCTTATCCCTGAAGGACTTAAATGCGAATGCGGCTGCACGGAATTTGTCAAGGAAACAGATATCTTTGACGTTTGGTTTGACAGCGGCGTTACACACAAGGCTGTTATGGAAGAGCGTGGTTTTGACACACCTGTTGACCTTTACCTTGAGGGTGCAGACCAGTACAGAGGCTGGTTCCAGTCATCACTCCTTACTTCTTCGGCTATCTATGGCAGAGCACCTTATAAGGCTGTATGTACTCATGGCTGGGTAGTTGACGGAGAGGGCAAAACAATGCACAAATCTCTCGGAAACGGTGTTGACCCGAGCGAGATCACAGATAAATATGGTGCAGATATCCTCAGACTTTGGGTTGCTTCTTCCGATTATCACGCTGATGTTCGTTTCTCAAACGAAATTCTTAAGCAGCTTACCGATACCTATAAGAAGATCCGTAACACTGCACGTTATATTCTCGGAAACCTCGGCGACAGCAACGGTTTTAATGTAAAGAATGATATCGTACCCGTAAATGAACTTCATGAGATTGATAAATGGGCATTACTCCGCCTTAACGCTCTTATTGAAAAGTGCAAAGCTGCTTACGATGCATTTGATTTCCATGTTGCTATCCACGGAATCCATAATTTCTGCGTAACAGATATGTCCAACTTCTATCTTGATATCATCAAGGACAGACTTTACTGCACAGGCGAAAAGTCCGCTGACAGACGTGCTGCTCAGACAGCAATGTACTACATCATCAGCGCGCTTTCACGTCTTGTTGCTCCTGTACTTGCTTTCACAGCAGAAGAAATCTGGAAGTATATGCCACATTCTGAAACAGACGATACAAACAGCGTTATGATGAATGACTTCCCGACACCAATTGACGTTCAGGTCGATGATGCATTCGTCGAGAAGTGGAACTTCATCTACCAGCTCAGAGCTGATGCTACAAAGGCACTTGAAGTTAAGCGTGCTGACAAGTTTATCGGCGCTTCACTTGAAGCAAAGGTAATTATCCATGTAAATGGCGATGCCTCGCTTCATGCAAAACTTGACACTTATTCAGATATTCTTGCAAAGGTGTTCATCGTTTCGGGCGTTGAGATCGTTGACGGCGGTAACGGTGAGTTTAAGAGCGAATTTATGGCTGACAACCTTTCTTATGATGTTGCAAAAGCTGACGGCGAAAAGTGCGAAAGATGTTGGATCTACTCCAAATCTGTTGGCAAAAACGCTCTTTATCCTACACTTTGCGACCGCTGCGCAGAAGAGGTAGCAAAAATTTTAAAGTAAAAAAATAGTGCAGACCGATATCTTCGGTCTGCACCATGGATATTTATATGTTAATTATTTCAATTGCAATAATCGTACTCCTTATTGCCGCAGACCAGTTTCTTAAATATTTTATGGTGAATACGGTTTTGGCCGATGTGTCCTCACGCGATCTTATTAAATTCGGTGACCTCGATGTGATAGGACTTCACTATGTCGAAAATAGGGGAGCGGCGTTCAGCAGCTTTGAGGGAGCACGTTGGTTTCTGATAATCCTCACGCTTGCACTGATAATTCTTCTCACCGTATGGGTAATAAAGGACAAAAAAAAGAATCCGTTTATGGTTTACAGTGCAGTGGCTGTTATCGCAGGAGGGATCGGAAATCTTATCGACCGCATAAGGCTTGGTTATGTTATCGATTATATCGAAGTTAGGCTTTTCAATTTTGCTATATTCAATTTTGCTGATATTTGTGTTGTTCTCGGTGCAATATGCCTTGTGATCTATGTTTGCTTTATTGAAAACAAATCGGAGAACAAACATGGATGAGCTTTTCTTTACCGTAGAAAACCTCGAAAATGGGGAACAGATACGAATTGACAAATGGCTGAGCGACAATTGCACTGATCTTACACGTTCAATGCTGCAAAAGCTCATAAAAGACGGTCAGGTCACACTTAACGGCAAAACTGTCAGCAAAAGCTGCTCCATAAAAAATGGAGATAACATTTCCGTTATTGTACCCGAGCCTACCGAACTTGATGTCACGGCAGAAAATATCCCGATAGAAATTGTTTATGAGGACGATGATCTTCTTGTTGTGAATAAGCCAAAAGGAATGGTAGTTCACCCTGCGGCCGGCAATTACAGCGGAACATTGGTCAATGCATTGCTTTATCACTGCAAGGACAGGCTTTCATCTATCAACGGAGTTATCCGCCCGGGCATAGTTCACCGAATCGATAAGAACACAAGCGGACTTCTGATAGTCGCAAAGACAGACCGTGCGCATCTCGGACTTGCTGAACAAATAAAGGCACATACCTTTACACGAGAGTATCAAGCCGTAATATGCGGACGACTTAAAGATAGTCACGGAATTATTGAAGCCCCGATAGGAAGACACCCTGTTGACCGCAAAAAAATGTGTGTTACCGATAAAAACTCAAAGCCTGCCAAGACAGAATATACAGTTCTCGAAGAATACAACGGTTATTCTCTTGTAAAGCTAAAACTCTTTACAGGTAGAACACATCAGATACGAGTTCATATGGCTTATATAGGTCACCCTGTATTTGGTGATGATGTTTACGGAAAAACGTCTAAACTGTGTGAAGGTCAATGCCTTCACGCGAAAAAAATAGGTTTTGTACACCCCGTTGACGGAAAATATTACGAATTTGACAGTGAATTGCCCGATTACTTTAGATCGGTCATTAATAAACTGAAAAAAATGTAGGTTTTTAGCCATGAAAGATTTATCCAATGTAATTTTTATTACTGATATGGACGGAACGCTGCTTCCTGCGAATAAGCAGCTCAATCAAAAGGATCTTGACGCAATTTATGATTTCCGAAAATTCGGTGGAAGATTTACCGTCGCAACCGGCAGAACGGTTCAGTCTTCATCACAGTATTTCGACGCATTACAGCTTGATGAACCTATGATCGTGCTGAACGGCGGTGCTATTTATGACTGCAAAGAAAAAAAATATGTATGGCAGAACTTTGTTGACCTTTCGGCGTATGAAGCTGTAAAGGATATACTTGAAAAATTCCCGAAAGTCGGTGCGGAGATAGATCTCTCCGATGAGATACTTGTTCCACAGTACAGTATTCAGGAAGAATATCACATTGATATTTCTTATAAGGATATTGTTCCTCGTTCAGCTGATATAAAAGACATCTCTCCCAAGGGTTGGTGCAAAGTTCTTTTTGCTGCCGATTCAGACGAGATTGATAAACTTACCGAATATACCAAGAATAACGGTTGGGACGACCTGACTTTTGTCCGTTCAAGCAAATATTTTTATGAGATACTGCCGAACGGCTGCTCAAAGGGTACAGCACTCAAAAAAATGCTTGAATTATACCGCAGTTACGGATATACTGTCGCTGCCTGCGGTGATTTTAACAACGATATCGAAATGCTTCAAAACGCCGATATCCCAATAGCACCTGCAAATGCTTTGGATGAAGTCAAAAAAATCGCCTGCATGGTCACAAAGGCAGATTGTGACAACGGTGCAGTTTCCGAGGCACTTTATTATGTCATGAATGTTCTTTGATGGACATTTAAATATACGGAGGTATGAATATGGATGCAACAATAAAAAAACAGCTTGAAAAAACAGCCTGCAAAGTCAGAATGGGCGTCATCGAAGGCGTTTACAACGCTAAGTCGGGTCACCCGGGCGGATCGCTCTCAATAAGCGATGTTCTTACTTATCTCTACTTTGCAAAGCTTAATGTTGACCCTAAGAACCCCAAGTGGGCTGACAGAGATCGTTTTGTTCTTTCAAAGGGACACTGCGCTCCTGCACTTTATGCAGTTCTCGCAGAAAGAGGATTTTTCGACAAGTCCGAACTCAAAAAACTTCGTCACATCGGCGCAATGCTTCAGGGTCACCCTGATATGAAAGGTACACCGGGCGTTGATATGAGTACAGGTTCACTCGGTCAGGGAATCTCTGCTGCTGCAGGTATGGCTCTCGGCGGCAAGCTTTCTTCCGCTTCCTACAAGGTTTATGCTATCCTCGGCGATGGTGAGATCGAAGAGGGTCAGGTTTGGGAAGCTGCAATGTTCTCCGCACACAACAAGCTTGATAATCTCGTTGCTATCGTTGACAACAACGGCTTACAGATTGACGGAAAGATCACCGATGTTTGCTCACCTATGCCTATCACAGACAAGTTTGAAGCTTTCGGCTGGCACGTTATCACAATGAACGCACACGATTTTGATGATATTGAAAGAGCTTTTGACGAAGCTGAAAAGATCAACGGCAAGCCTGTTGCAATCGTTATGACAAGCGTCAAGGGCAAGGGCGTTTCGTTCATGGAAAATCAAGTTGGCTGGCACGGTACAGCTCCTAATGCTGAACAGTATGCACAGGCAATGGACGAACTTAACAAAACATTAGAAAGCTTGGAGGACTAAGAACATGGCAGATGTAATCAAAAAAGCTACCAGAGAAAGCTACGGCGAGGCTCTTGCAGCACTTGCCGATGAATATGAAGATCTTATCGTACTTGATGCTGACCTTGCTGCTGCAACAAAAACAGGCATTTTCAAGAAGGCTCATCCCGAGCGTTTCATCGACTGTGGTATTGCAGAAGCAAATATGATGGGTGTTGCTGCCGGCCTTTCCACAACAGGCAAAAAGGTTTTCGCAAGCTCTTTTGCAATGTTTGCTGCAGGCAGAGCTTATGAGATCGTTCGCAACTCGATCGGATATCCTCACCTCAACGTAAAGATCGGTGCAACTCATGCAGGTATCTCTGTTGGTGAAGACGGTGCTACACATCAGTGCAACGAAGATATCGCTCTTATGAGAACTATCCCGGGCATGACAATTATCTGTCCTGCCGATGATGTTGAAACAAAGGCTGCTGTAAAGGCTGCTCTTGACTTCAACGGTCCTGTATATATGCGTTTCGGACGTCTTGCTGTTGAGAATTTTAACGACAAGGATACTTACAAGTTTGAGCTTGGCAAGGGAATACAGCTTCGCGACGGCAAAGACGTAACTATCATCGCAACAGGACTTATGGTTGGCGAAGCAAGAAAAGCTGCTGATATACTTGCAGAAAAAGGCATCTCTGCAAGAGTTATCAATATGCATACTATCAAGCCTATCGACAAGGATATCATCTGCAAGGCCGCAAAGGAAACAGGCGTTATCGTAACAGCCGAGGAACACAGCGTTATCGGCGGACTTGGTTCTGCTGTTGCTGACGTTGTAACTGAATGCTGTCCTGTTCCTGTTGTAAAGGTCGGTGTAAATGATGTATTCGGTCACTCCGGTCCTGCTGTCGATCTTCTCAAGGAATTCGGACTTTGCGCTGAAAACATTGCTGAAAAGGCAGAAGCTGCTGTAAAGCTTAAAAAGTAATTTGTAATAAAACGCAATATAAACGGGTACAATTTGTATTAAAGTAAGCCGAAAGCTTTCGTTTGCAAACTGTATCCGTTTTTTATCAGGGTGAATTATGGATAAAAATATAATTGACAGAGTAAATGAATTAAGAACCAAACTTGAACAGTATAATTATGAATACTATGTAATGGATGATCCATCTGTCGAGGACTACACCTACGATATGATGATGCAGGAGCTTAAAGCGCTTGAAGAAAAGTATCCCGAACTTGCCGATCCGAATTCACCAACACAGCGTGTCGGCGGAGAGGCACTCAATGATTTTGAAAAGGTTGAACATAAAGTACAGATG
The DNA here is from genome assembly GCA_945868475.1 of uncultured Ruminococcus sp. GTDB lineage: Bacteria > Bacillota > Clostridia > Oscillospirales > Ruminococcaceae > UMGS363. The sequence goes on from CAMBLM010000001.1 coordinate 333,428, forward strand.
GGAAGCCTGCAGGACGTTTTTGACTTTGAACAGGTCAGAGCCTTTACAGAGCGTTGTCAGACAGAGCTTTCAGATCCCGAGTATGTTGTTGAGCCTAAAATTGACGGTCTTTCAGTTTCACTTGAATATGAAAACGGCAGCTTTGTTCGCGGTTCTACAAGAGGTGACGGTTTCATCGGAGAAGATGTTACGGCTAACCTTAAAACTATAAAATCAATTCCTCTGAAACTCAAAGAACCAATCCCTTTTCTTGAAGTTAGAGGTGAAGTGTATATGTCGCTGCCTGTTTTTGACGAACTTGTCAAAAACCAGGAGGACAATGGGGAAGTTCCGTTCAAGAATCCCAGAAACGCAGCAGCAGGCTCGCTTCGTCAGAAAAATCCTAAAATTGCGGCTTCACGAAAGCTGGATATATTTGTTTTTAATATTCAGCAAATAGAGGGTAAAGAGCTAACATCGCATAAACAATCGCTTGATTTTCTTAAAAGTCTTGGTTTTAAGGTTATTGCCGATTATCAAAAAGTTGAAACCTATGAACAGGTCAAGGAACGTATCAATGCAATAGGTGATATGCGAGGAAAATATACATTTGATATTGACGGCGTAGTTGTAAAGGTCGATGACTTTGCACAGCGAACTGCTCTCGGAGCAACTGCGAAAGTTCCCAAGTGGGCAGTCGCATATAAATTTCCTCCCGAGGAAAAGAAAACCAAGCTGCTTGATATTGAAGTTAACGTGGGAAGAACGGGTGCGATAACCCCAGTTGCGATTTTTGAACCTGTTAAGCTGGCGGGAACAAGCGTAAGCAGAGCAACGCTTCATAATCAGGAGTTTATCGATGAAAAGGATATCCGTATCGGTGACGAAATAATGGTTCGTAAAGCAGGGGAGATCATTCCCGAGGTTATTTCCTCTGTTTCGCATCAAGATGGATCTAAACCATATAAACTTCCCGACAAATGTCCCGTTTGCGGAGCTGAAACAGTTCGTTTTGCAGACGAAGCAGCACTTCGCTGCACAAATATCGATTGTCCGGCACAAATAAAGCGAAACATCATTCATTTTGCAAGCAAAGGTGCTATGAACATCGACGGCATGGGCGATGCAGTCGTTGGAATGCTGCTTGATGCACATCTTATAAAAAATGTTGAAGATATATACAGTTTAAATGTCAATGAACTCGAAACGCTTGAACGTTTTGGCAGAAAATCTGCTGAAAATCTTATTGCAGCTATTGAGAAATCAAAAGATAATCCGCTTGACCATGTAATTTTTGGCCTTGGAATACGAAATATCGGCTCTGCGGCTGCAAAGCTTTTGTGTGAAAAATTCGGAAGCATAGAAAAAATAATGTCTGCAACCGCTGAAGAGATTGCCGAGATCGATGGTTTCGGTTCAGTTATGTCTGAGAATGTTGAGAAAGCCTTTTCCGATGTTCATTTCAGAGAGCTTGTAAAAGCACTTCTCGAAAAAGGTGTAAAAATGGAGTACACTTCGCAAAGATCGGGTGACGACCGCTTTGCCGGAATGACATTTGTTCTTACAGGAACACTTCCTACACTTAAACGTGATGAAGCTAAAGCGATGATCGAAAACTTTGGCGGTAAGGCATCGGGTTCGGTTTCAAAGAAAACGACTTACGTTCTCGCAGGTGAAGAAGCAGGCTCAAAGCTTACCAAAGCGCAGGAGCTTGGAATAAAAATAATCAGTGAAGAAGAATTTCTTGAAATGCTGAAATAAACTAAAAGGGACTTTGCATAAAACCGCAAAGTCCCTTAAATTATATGGAGGAATTATTTGAAATTGTTACATTACAGATGTTCCGTTATCAACCGGAATAATTATCGCACATAGAATATATGCAATAGCAGCAACTCCAAACGAGCAGAGTGCAAGTATTGCCCAAATCACTCTAATTACTGTTGGATCGATGCCGAAATAGTTTGCAAAACCTGCACAAACACCGCAAATCACCTTATTGTCATTTGATCTTAAAAGTTTTTTCATAGCTGTTATCTCCTTATGTTATTCATAAAAGTCAATGGAACAATCTCCTGCAAGGACCGAAATATTGATCTTATCATCAGAATAGTTATTCTCACTAAGATCATAATCACTTTCAATCTCGCCGACCTTGACTTTTGCATTGATCGTATAATCGGAAGGGAATCCTTTGAGCGTCAGATCTGCATTTCCGACATCAATATTAATATTACTGCTTCCGCTTAACATAGTATTATAAACATTTATATTTCCGGAAACCATATCAGCGTTTAAGGCTGTTATATCTGATCCGTAAAAATATGCACTGCCAAGAGTATTTGTTATATTGCACGATTCAGATACGGTCACATTGTTGATCTCGATGTTTCCGCAGTCGATAGATATATCCATAGTATTTCCCATAAATTCATCTATCGTAATATCACCTGCATTGCATTGGATAGAAATGCTTTTGCAGCTTCTTGGAATACCGATCGAAAGTGCATCTTTCTCTGCATCTTCGATTGCTTCCTTGTTGTAGTTGACCTTTACCGTTCCGTCTGAATTGGTTACAGAAAGGGCACTGCCATCAAGTTCTTCTGTATTGACAAAGTATTTTTCGCATTTGAATAAATTTATAGTTGCTGCTTTGCAGTTCAGAACAATAGCATCTGCTTCATTCGAGCTGTAGGTAATTGCCGATTCATCATCATATTCTTCATCATATTCATCATCATAGGGCATTGTTATTTCTGTTTCAGCAACTTCATAAGATGTTGAACTGCGAAAATCAGGTGATTCACTTATCGACATTATGATGCCACCCACAATAGAAAAAACAAACCCTATCGGTAAAAATACCGCACATACTTTTGCAAGCTTGCTCATTCGATAACACCTCCCGCAAGATTCTTGACAGTTTTGGCTGTCCATTTAACTATCTTTGGAAGAAGTTTTACTGCCAAAAGAAGTCCGATCGGCAGGAATATCATTGTCAGACCTGCGCACAGGATCGATGCACCAAAATAAAATGCCGATGCTTTAACAATAGCTACAAGCAAAACAACCAACGCACCGATAAGACAGCCAACCGCTCCGAGAAGCAATCCAAGTGCAATACAGCCAATCGTAATCACAGCAGGTGCTATTACAAACACGATAAGAAGTACGAACAGTACAAAACCTACCGTATCAGATGAACCGGAGGAATAACTGCGGCTATGGCTGTAACCGTCTTTTCTTTTATAGGAGTTATCATAGTTATTGCCGTTCATATTTGTGTTTGATGAATATGCTTCATTGTTATTGTAACTGCCGTAGCTTTCCTTGTATTTATCGTAAGAGCCGACCTTATCATCTACACTTTCGTTTGAAGATGAAGCAGCGTTGGAACCGGCATAATTATAAGCCGTGTACTGAGTGTGCGGCTGCTGAGGTGCCGCATCGGGAGCAACGTCCGGTTCGACTTCTTCAGCCGCTGTCGAGTTGTAGTTTGCAGAAATGCTCGCTTTGTAGTTGGCAAATGATTTGCTCTTTGAATAAGCAGACTGCTCGCAGATTATGCTCTTTGCAAGTGCAAAAGGCTTTCCAAGCTCAGAAATGACCTGCTGCTCGTTCTCAGGACCTGCATCTTCAAAATATTCTTCATAAAACCGGAGCGCATTGGTACGTTCTTCTTCTGAGAGAGAAGCAAGGTGCGCCTCCAATTCGGAAAGGTATTCTTGTTTATTCATTATTTTCACTCCTGTTGTCTTCGGAATTTATCATAAGTTTGTCGATTTTCTCTTTATAGATGAACCATTCGCTTTGATAATCCTCAAGCTGTTTTAATCCTTCGTCTGTGATCTTGTAGTATCTTCTGTTTCTTCCCATATACTCCTGATCGTAGCTTTCAAGGAAGTTATTTTTCAGAAGTCTGCGAAGAACAGGGTAGAGCGTTGATTCTGACATATCCATTGCTTCGCGAATCTCCTGGGTAATTTTATAACCATAGGTATCTTCTCTTGAAACGACCGAGAGTACAAGAGCGTCCAGTAACGCTGCACTTACCGGAAAAGCCATATTTATGTACCTCCTTGATGAATACTAATCACCAATAAAACTATAGTTTTTTAATTGGTGTTTGGTATTAAAGAAACGTTGATCTGTTTTTGTCATTATCAAAAACCACCGTTTTCTTAACTCTATATATATTATATGCCGTATAATATATTATGTCAATACATATACGGCATTTTTTATTATTATTTGTATCAAATTATAAATTACAAAGCAAATTTATGTTTATTTTGTTCAAAAAAGCAATATCAGCTTTCCATTTCTTCCGAAAGCATAAGCCATTCATCGGAATATTCGGCGGAAAGAAGCTTTTTTTGCTCAAATTCGGCACATTTTTCCTGCATAAGCTGATAATTTTGGCAAACCTCGGGCGAAGCCATTTCTTCCTGCAAAGCCTGCATTTCCGCTTCGAGCTTTTCGATCTCTTTTTCAAGCTCACGGATACGATTTCGCTTTTTCGCGTCAGCTGAACGCTGTTCCTTGCTTCTGTATGCCTTAACACTCTTTTCGGCAGCTTCCTTCTTTGCCTTTTCCGCTTTCTGTATTTCGATCTGCTTTTCTGTGGCAAGCTGTTTTGCTCGCTTTACTTCCATATATTCATCGAATCCGCCATTAAAGCTTTCGACGGAATCAGGGGTTATCTCGAGTATCCTTGTCGCAAGTCTGTTAAGAAGATAACGATCATGCGATACGAAAATGATCGTTCCATCATAATCGCAGAGTGCCTTTTCAAGGACTTCCTTTGTGTCAATATCAAGGTGGTTCGTAGGTTCGTCCAGAATAAGCACATTTCCGCGTTCGAGCATCATTATTGCAAAGCAAAGCTTTGCACGTTCACCGCCGCTTATAACACTTATCGGCTTGAAGACATTCTCTCCGACCATTCGTACAGAGCCGAGAACAGAGCGTATCTCCAAGTCGCTCATCGTGCGATAGCGTGAGTGAACTTCTTCCATAACGGTCTTGTTAAAATCAAGCTGTGAATTTTCCTGATCGAAATAGGATATTTTTATGTTCTTTGTCCATTCGACCGAACCATGGGAACAGGGGAGAATATGCTGGATAATTTTCAGCAAAGTTGATTTTCCTATTCCATTTGAACCGATGATGCCAAGCTTTTCACCACGCTTGACTTCAAACGAAAGATTGTCAACGAGCGTTTTTCTGTCATATCCGCTGCCAACCGAAACATCGATATTTTTTACCGTCAGAACATCTATCGGCGGTGCAATGTCATATTCAAACTTTATCTTCGCCGACTTAGTGTTTGTTACAGGTTTTTCGATAAGTTCCATAGCTTCAAGCTTCTTTATACGGCTTTTTGCCATATTTGAAGTTGTAGCACGGACAAGGTTTCTGTCAATGAAGTCCTGAAGCTTTGCGATCTCCTCCTGCTGTGCTTCGTATTCTTTCATCTGGCGGATAACATCAGCTTCTTTAAGCTTTGTAAAAGCAGAGTAGTTGCCCTTATATCGTTTGAGCCTGCCGCGTTCTATCTCGCAGGTAGAGGTTGTAAGCTTATCAAGAAAGTATCTGTCATGCGAAACGATAAGCAATGCACCCTTGTAGTCTTTGAGATAATCTTCGAGCCACATTATAGTGTTGAAATCAAGGTGATTCGTAGGCTCATCAAGGATAAGCAGGTTCGGATTTTCAAGCAGAAGCTTTGAAAGCGCAAGACGTGTCTTTTCGCCGCCGCTCAAAGTTGATATAACTCTGTCGTATGTTTCTGTGCCGAATCCCATACCATTAAGGACTTTATTTATCTTAACATTGATAAGATAGCCATCATTTGATTCAAATATGGCTGTTTTACGGGCATATTCTTCTGATATTTCCGCAAACCTCTTCTCATCGCTGTGTGCTTCGGGTGAAGCCATTGTTTTTTCAAGTTCACGCAGTTCATCGCCTATCTTTAACAGCCAAGAAAAGACCGATGTCATCTCTTCAATGATAGTCGATGAACGATCAAGTCCCGTATTCTGGGCAAGAAAGCCTATCGATGCGCTTTTGGTTATTGCAACACGCGCAACATTAGGCTCGGGCTGTGTTTCGGGTTCTTCCGCACCTGTGATTATTCTTAAAAGAGTGGACTTTCCGCAGCCGTTTACGCCGACAAGACCTATTCTGTCGTTATCTTCGATCGTCAGTGCAACATTATCAAGAACGGTGTTTCCGTTATATATCTTGCTGACATTTTCAAGTGATAAAATCATATATGTTCTCCATTATTTTCTTTTTCAAAGTATTTTTACAATAAAACTCCATTATTGATTATACCATATTCTGAAAATAAGTCAAGAAAAAAGCCGTCCGAATTTTTATCGAACGACTTTAATGCTACAACCAACAAAACTATAGACAAAAAATCTGCGCAAAAACCATATATCAAAGTTTTTGTGCAGATTTTTGTATAGTTCTTTAATTGGTTTTTATTATAAAATTAAACAGTTTATATATTTGCTGCGATAACATCGCCCATTCCCGAGCAGGAAACCTTTTTCATACCCTCGGACATAATATCACCGGTACGGTAACCGTCTTTGAGAGCCTTGTCAACTGCCTTTTCAACTGCATCAGCTTCTTTGTCCATATCGAATGAATAGCGAAGCATCATTGCCGCTGAAAGAATTGTCGCAATAGGGTTAGCAATGTTCTGACCTGCAATATCCGGAGCTGATCCGCCGCTCGGTTCATAAAGACCGAACTTTGTATCATTAAGGCTTGCAGAAGAAAGCATACCGATAGAGCCTGTTATCATCGAAGCTTCATCGGAAAGAATATCGCCGAACATATTCTCTGTAAGCACAACGTCAAACTGTGCAGGATCTTTAACGAGCTGCATTGCGCAGTTGTCAACGAGCATGTGTTCAACCTCAACTTCGGGATAGTCAGCGGAAACTTCATTTACAATCTTTCTCCAAAGTCTTGATGAATCGAGAACGTTAGCCTTATCAACGCTTGTTACTTTCTTGCGGCGCTTCATTGCAATATCGAATGCACGAACAGCAATGCGGCGAATTTCCTTTTCGCTGTATGTAAGTGTATCGGTAGCAGTCATAACGCCGTCAACTTCCTCAGTCTTTCTTGCGCCAAAGTAAAGACCGCCCGTAAGCTCACGCATAATTACCATATCAAAGCCGCGGTCAGCGATCTCAGCTTTGAGTGGGCAAGCTTCTTTAAGTTCGCTGTAAAGAACAGCAGGACGGAGATTCGCAAAAAGGTTGAGCGACTTTCTTATTTTAAGAAGTCCTGCTTCGGGACGCTTGTCAGCAGGAAGCTTATACCAAGGGGAAGTCGAGGTGTTTCCGCCGATAGAACCCATAAGTACAGCATCGGAAGCCTTTGCCTTTTCAATTGTTTCATCAGTGAGTGGAACTCCGTTCGCATCGATAGAGCAGCCGCCCATAAGGAGCTGTTCATAATTAAATGTATGACCGAACTTTTCTGCAACTTTGTCAAGGACTTTCATTGCTTCTGTGACGATCTCAGGACCGATCCCGTCACCCTTTATTACAGCGATATTTTTATTCATCTGTATAACTCCTTTTACTTGATCGAATTGAGCAGACCGCCCTTGTTTATGATGTTCTGAATAAACTCGGGGAACGGTTCAGCCTGATAAGTTTCACCCTTTGTGACATTAGTGATCTTGCCTGTGCCGAAGTCGATCTCAACCTTGTCACCGTTTTCGATTTTCTGCGAAGCTTCCTTACATTCAAGAATAGGAAGTCCTACATTAATAGCGTTTCTGTAAAAAATTCTTGCGAAGGTTGTTGCAATTACACATGAAACACCGCTTGCCTTAATGGAAATAGGTGCATGTTCACGGGAAGAACCGCAGCCGAAGTTCTCATTTGCAACAATGATATCGCCCTGCTTTACATTCTTTACGAAATCGGGATCAATATCTTCCATACAATGCTGCGCAAGCTCTTTGGCATCGGGGGAGTTGAGGTATCTTGCCGGAATGATAACGTCTGTGTCAACGTTATCGCCGTATTTATGTACAAAACCTGAAGCTTTCATTCAATTCATCTCCTTATATCACATAACTTCTTCGGGTGAGCTGATCTTGCCCGTGATAGCTGATGCAGCAGCAACAGCAGGCGAGGAAAGGTAAACCTCTGAATCAGGGTGACCCATACGACCAACGAAGTTTCTGTTTGTTGTAGCAATAGCCTTTTCACCTGCGGCAAGAATACCCATGTGACCGCCGAGGCAAGGTCCGCAGGTCGGAGTTGAAACTGCGCAGCCTGCCTTGATGAATGTTTCCATATAGCCAAGCTTTATGCAGTCAAGATAGATCTGCTGAGTTGCAGGAATGATTATGCAGCGAACATTCTTGTGAACGTGTTTGCCTTTGAGTATCTCAGCAGCCATTGCCATATCTTCAAGTCTGCCGTTTGTGCAGGAGCCGATAACGGACTGATCGATAACAACTTCGCCAACTTCATCGATCGTGCGTGTGTTTTCGGGAAGATGTGGGAATGCAACTGTCGGCTTTATCGTAGAAAGGTCAATGTCATACACTGCGTCATATTCAGCATCGTGATCAGCTTCATATACAGTATAAGGACGCTTGCAGCGGCCGTCCATATATTTGATAGTAACATCATCAACAGCGAAGATACCGTTCTTTGCACCTGCTTCGATGGCCATATTAGCCATAGAAAGTCTGTCATCCATAGAGAGATTCTTGAGTCCGTCACCAACGAATTCCATAGACTTGTAGAGCGCGCCGTCAACGCCAATCATACCGATGATATGAAGGATAACGTCTTTACCCATTACATACTTGTTGAGCTTGCCCGTGAGGTTGAACTTGATAGCTGAAGGAACTTTGAACCAAGCCATACCTGTTGCCATACCGGCTGCCATATCGGTAGAACCAACGCCGGTAGAAAATGCACCGAGAGCGCCATAAGTACAAGTGTGGCTGTCTGCGCCGATGATGCAATCGCCTGCACCAACGATTCCTTTTTCAGGGAGAAGAGCATGTTCAATGCCCATTTCGCCTACATCGTAGTAATAGTCTATATCATATTTGGACGCGAATTCACGGCACTGCTTTGAGTTCGTAGCAGATTTGATATCCTTGTTAGGAGTAAAGTGATCCATTATCATTGTGATCTTGCTCTTATCAAAAACTTTTGTGAAGCCTGCCTTGTTGAATTCATTGATAGCAACAGGGGTCGTAACATCGTTGCCGTGTACAATATCGAGCTTGCAGTTTATAAGCTGACCTGCTTTGACAGAATCAAGTCCTGCGTGGGCAGCCAGTATTTTCTGCGTCATTGTCATACCCATTATAAAAATCGTCCTTTCAATATTTAAACTTATAGTTGCATTATAACATATTTTGTGGTATAATTCAAATACATAATATGAATATCTGATATAAATTCAGGTTATGAAAATTGGGAGTTGAATTTATGATCTCTGAAAGCAATCTGAACAGATACAGACTTTTCTGTACAGTAGCCGAATGTGAAAGTATATCAAAAGCGGCCGAACTTAACTACATAAGTCAGCCTGCAATAAGCAAAGCGATAACAAAAATGGAAGAAAGCCTTGGAACAGTGCTTTTCAACCGAAACCATAGGGGAGTAACGCTCACCGACGAGGGCAAAGTGTTCTACGATGAGCTTAAATCAGCTTTTGACATAATCAAAGCAGGCGAGGATAAGCTTCGCAGCATAAATGAACTTGGAATAGGTCGGCTTCGGCTCGGCGCAAGCTCCGTCCTCTGCAAAGCAATGCTTTTACCGTATCTTAAAGGATTTATCAACGAAAATCCGCATATAAAAATCACTATCGAATGTCAATCCTCATCAAGGATACACAAAATGCTTATGGACGGCGTTATCGACGTCGGGCTTATGGTAAAACCCGATAATATGACCGAGCTTTCGTTCATTTCACTGGGCGAAATAGAGGATATCTTTACCGCAACGCCGAACTACCTTGATAATCTTGCTCTGCGCAATGAATCTGACATTTTTGAAAACGCCAATATAATGCTCCTCGACAGCGAAAATGTTTCCCGTCACCATGTTGACAAATTTTTCAAGGAAAACAATATTGAACCAAAGCATATTCTTGAAGTCAGCAATATGGATATGCTCATTGAATTTACCAAAATTGGTATGGGTGTTTCCTGTGTTGTAAAACAGTTTGTTGAAAAAGAAATAGAAAGCGGCGAACTCAAAGAGATACCGCTTAACTCAAAGATAAACACCCGTGAAGTCGGACTTGCATTCGTAAAAACTTCCCGTCTGAATGCTACGATGCAAAAATTCATTGATTATGTAAACAGAAAATGAAAACTGCCGCAGGACGCATAAAAATGTCTTGCGGCAGTTGATTTTTACTTGATTTCAAGAATTGGCTCAGCGATAGATGCACCTGCAGGTACCATAGGAAGAACGTTAATGTCTTTGTCGATAAGACAGTTGATAAGAACAGGATGACCTGATGCAAGTGCCTTTTCAAGAGTAGGACGTACTTCTTCTTTTCTGCTGATAGTGTGAGCTTCAACTCCGAGAGCCTTTCCGAGCATCTCAAAATCAGTAGCCTTTTCAAGCGTTGTCTGTGAGAACTTGTTGTTGTAGAAAAGCTTCTGCCACTGACGAACCATTCCGAGAACGGAGTTGTTGAATACAAGTTCAATTACAGGCAAGTCATATTTTGCAAGTGTTGTAAGCTCATTCATATTCATATAAAAGCTTCCGTCGCCTGCGATATTGATAACATACTTGTCGGGATTTCCGACCTTACTTCCGATAGCAGCACCAAGTCCGTAACCCATTGTTCCAAGTCCACCGGAAGTAGCAATGCTGTTAGGCTTGGAGAAATTGAAGAATTCAGCAGTCCACATCTGGTGCTGACCAACTTCTGTTGTAATGATAGCGTTTCCGTTTGTAAGCTCACAAAGTGTTTCAAGAACATACTGCGGAAGAATATCATCCGGATCGGAAGAAACCTGAATAAGCGGATATTCAGCCTTCCACTTTTCAATTTCAGCCATCCATTCGTGATGATCCTGCTTTTCAAGCTTTTCGTTTATAAGAGAAAGGGCAAGCTTTATATCTCCGACAACCTTATCGGTAACTTCGACATTCTTATTGATCTCGGCACTGTCGATTTCAAACTGAAGTATCTTTTTGCCCTGCATAATTTCATCAAAGCTCTTGGCATTGCAGGTAACACGGTCGGAAAATCTTGAACCGACAACGATCATAAGGTCACATTCGCCCACTGCAAGGGAAGATGTCTTTGTTCCGTGCATACCAAGCATACCCGTATAGCGCGGATTTGTGTTGTCAAATGCTGCCTGTCCCATGAGCGTGAGCGAAACAGGAGCGTCAACGAGATCTGCAAACTTGGCAAGTTCATCAAATGCGCCTGAAAGTACCGCACCGCCGCCTGCGTAGATCATCGGTTTCTTTGCAGCAGAAATTACCTTTACAGCATTTTCGATCTCCGCTTCATCAACAGAATATGTAGGCTGTATAGGTTCTTTATGTTCAAATTCACATTTTGCAGCAGTGATATCCTTAGGAACATCGATAAGAACAGGACCTTTTCTTCCGGAATTTGCAATATAAAAAGCTTCTCTGATAGTGTCAGCAAGTTCATTTACGTCCTTAACAATGTAGTTATGCTTTGTGATAGGCATTGTGATGCCAGTAATATCAACCTCCTGGAAACTGTCAAGACCGAGGAGAGATGTTCCGACATTTCCCGTGATTGCAACCATAGGGATACTGTCCATATATGCAGTTGCAATACCTGTAACAAGGTTTGTTGCACCCGGACCCGATGTAGCGATTACTACGCCTGTTTTGCCCGTTGTGCGGGAATAACCGTCAGCAGCGTGTGATGCACCCTGCTCATGAGAAGTAAGGATATGCTTGATCTTGTCACTGTAATCGTAAAGTGCGTCATAAATGTTGAGTACAGCTCCGCCAGGGTAGCCGAAAACAGTATCAACGCCCTGTTCAAGAAGACATTCAAGTATGATCTGTGAACCGTTCAATATCATTTTTAGGATCTCCCTTTCAAAAAATGAAAATGCTTTATCCGACAGAGTATTTTGGCGTGATACATCGCGAAAATATCAATCGAATACAATATAATTTACATTTTACCTCAAAATCTGCATTTTGTCAATGGATTTTTTGTAAAGTATGGTAAATCAAACGTTTCGTATGCTGACCTATACTTGTTTCAATAAAACTATTCTGCAAAATAATTGACTTATCAGCAGAAAAATGTTATAATAATATAAAAGATTTTGTACGATTTTACGGTTGGTGAATATGAAAAAAACTGAAGTTTCCGAAAATATAAATTCAAAAAAAGTTAGCTATAAGGTTTCACTCGGCGGTATAGTTGCAGCACTTTGCCTTACGCTGATGTTTCTGACGGCTGTTTTTCCGCCGCTGAATATGACACTTCCATTGTTCGCGGGCATGTTGATATCAGTGGTCGCTATCGAGATTTCGCCGTCATGGGCACTTGTGACATATATAGTTGTTGCGATCTTGTCATTCTTCATAACGCCAGATAAAGAAGCCGCGATATTTTTTAGTGCGCTTTTCGGATATTATCCCGTACTAAAAGATGCTGTTGACAAAATGAAAGCAAAGCTTATAGCGTGGCTGATAAAGCTTGCAGTGTTCGACGCCGCAATGATCCTTATATATTACATTACGATATATGTGCTCGGAACACTGGATATTTTCGAGGAATTCGGTTTTCTCGGCGATTTTATGATACCAGTTCTGTTCATTGCCATAAGCCTGATTTATGTATTGTATGATTACTGCCTAACTGTGATAAAAGAAGCCTACATCAAATGGTTCCGTCCAACATTTTTAAGAAAATTCAAATAAAAAGCTGCACCGTTGATTCGATGCAGCTTTTTTATTTATTAGTCTATCATATTATCATTAGCCTGTGTAAGACTGTTCCAAATGTCGTTCACATTCTCTACGCACTCAAAATATTTCTGAGCAATGAGGGAAGACGGAATACCAAGCTCTTCGGCAGCCATACTCATATTTCTCCAATCGGCTTTTTCATACGAAAGAACAAGAGATAAGAGCGTTCCTGCTTTGCCTTCACCCTTGAGAAGACCATTCTTGATCTCATCACTTATCGGAAGCTGTTCAAGCGCTTCATCAAGAGAAATATCCATAAGCTTATCAAGCGTTGAGAACATACCGAGAAGATAGCCCTCGGAGCGTGAAATAGGCATATCGTGTGCAAGAACAACAAGCTCTGAAGCGAACATTGCTCGGAGGAATGAAAGCTTTACAAGCTCCTCCTGTGCGCCATCATCCTGCTTGAAACTGAGAAGATATATCCACTGCTTGAGCTGTCCAAGTCCCAATATAACGAGTGCCTGCTTTACTGAACGTGCACGGTTTCTGAGTGCAAAGTAAGCAGAGTTTACAAGTTTAAGGAGAGAGTAGGTGAGTGATACATCACGGGAAATAATCTCCTCGATCTCGTCAATATCGGGTTCATCTCTTGTAACTGCTATCATGAGCAGGAAGAAGTTGCTCTGGAGATGATTAGCTTTTTTAACAGTAGATGAAGTTTTCTGCGCAAGGTAAGAACCCTGAAAATACGAGCAGCCGAGCGCCTTAGCACGTTCATACTGTTCAGCAGTTTCAACGTTATAAGCAATTACCTTTTTGCCGAAAGACATACCGATCTTTACAAGATTTTCAAGCGAGGGGTCTTCACGCGAGAAGTTGATCTTGATATAGTCAACAATATCAAGAATACCGAAAAATCTCGGTGCAAACTCAAAGTCGATAACAGCGATCTTATATCCGCTCTGTTTGAGCTTTGTTATGTAGCTGTGTGACATCGGGTTTGTGATAAGTGAATCTTCGATCTGAATTACAAGTTTGCTTGTTTCAAACATCTTAGGAATGTTTTTTTCAAGCAGGCTCTGTGTAAAGGTCAGAAAAGCCACCTTGCCGCTCAAAAACTTTTCACTGTTCATTGAAGAAAGGAAGTTTTCAATGGCATTGGCAGCAGTCGAATCATCAGTCTGCGTTTCAGCAAAGCTGCTGTCAGCATATAATATTTCATAACCGAACGTTTTCTGGTTAGAATCCATAAGTGCTTGTCTTACAATATAAGAATCCATAGCAATACTCCTGTTTTTAGAGATTTCATCAGTAGGTACAATGCTTTATATTTATTATAATACATTTTTGTGAAAATTACAATATTATTTAGAATTATAACAATTTATCAAAAGAAAATACATATTTGTCCGAAAGCATTTTTAATTGATAAATATCCTGCTCCGAATATTTGTCATAAACAGCACAAACATAAGCATCTGTTTTTGAAGCCGTTCTGACCGCAGTAAGCGTATCCTCAAAAATAATGCATTTTGAAAGTGAAAAGCCCGCTATTTCGGCTGCTTTCAGATAAATATCGGGTTCATTCTTGCCCTTTCCGACTTCATCTGTTGTAATAAATCCATCAAAAAGGTCATAAACGTTGTTTCTTCGCAGCAAAGGCTCAAAAAGCTCAGCAGGCGAAGCAGTCGCAAGGACTATTTTCATACCCGAGTTTTTCATTTCGTGCAAAAGTTCCGATGCATAGGGTTTTAACGGAATGTTTTGGGCATATTCGATATGTGCAATAACGTTTATCTCTTCGGTAAATTCTTCGTTACTTATAGGAACACCAAGCTTTCTTATAGCATCGGCAGCCTGCTGATATGTCATTGATGCAAGTTTATCAATGAATTCATCATCGGCTGTAATGCCGTATTTTTTTAGAATGATCCTGTCAAGCTTTTCCCAGACCGTGTTGGAATCCGCAAGTGTACCATCAAGGTCAAAAATCGCAGCAGAAAAATCAGCTAAATCAGCGTTCATTGGTTTTCTCCTTTATAAGAACGACCTTAACGTTTGGATTAAGCTCACTCGGAACAGAAATAATATCATAACGTCCGAACGATTTTATAAACGGTGTGAGTTTTTTGTATCCGAAGTGACGTACATCAAAGCTCGGGAAACGCTTTATAAGGATATTTCCAACATCACTGAGTGCAGCACAGCCGCTTTCATCCGAAACATCAGAAACGATCTCAGCAACCGCCCGTTTGATATTGGCGATAGTCATATCGTCCGATTCGTTATCACGTACTTCTTCTTTATCATCGGAAACCTTTTCTCCACCGATTATTTCAAGATATTTAAAACGGTTGCAGGCAGCAATAAAAGCGTTGGGTGTCTTTTTTTCGCCCATTCCAATAACATTCATTCCGGATTCACGAAGTCTTACCGCAAGACGGGTAAAATCACTGTCGCTCGAAACAATGCAGAAGCCGTCAACGCTGCCCGAATAAAGAATATCCATTGCATCGATTATCATTGCCGAATCGGTCGAACTTTTTCCGGTGGTATAGCCATACTGCTGGATCGGCGTGATAGAGTGGTTCAAAAGAATATTCTTCCACGACGAAAGTCCCGGACGTGTCCAGTCACCGTAAATTCGTTTGTATGTTATTGTTCCTTCATTTGAAATTTCGTCAAGTATCGCCTTGATATATTTATCCGAAACATTGTCTGCATCAATAAGAACCGCGTATTTTTTGTCTGACATTTTTAACCTCCAACAATTAGATAGTATAGTAAAAACATTGTAGCGTTTATATTTCGTGAAAAATGTAAAAATGAGGTTTTTATATATTTAAAGATTGTTTAATCCGTTGGAATGTATTCTCTGTGGGTAATCCTTGAATGCATAGTTAAGGTCAACTTCTCCGTCAATACCCTTGACCTTTCCAGTTGAACTGTACTGCCACATTCCGTAGTGATAATCATAGTTGCTTATCAGGCGTTCCTCGTCACCCCAGCAGGCAACCCAGATATCATACGCTGTAAGCTGTTCTATATATGTATTGTCCGTGAGAAATTTTGCTCCGCTGTATATCATCGCAAAATAGCCTGCATTTTCCAGTTCTTCCATAAATGCAGTTATGATGTTCGTAACTTCTTTGCGCGACATAGAATTGTAGAAGCTTTCCTCAATATCGAGAACCACCGGATACTCCGGACTGTATTTTCTTATCGTTTTAAGGAAAAATCTTGCTTCTTTTTTGGCTTCGGAAACACTTCTTGCGTATGTGTAATGATAGAAACCGTATGGGATATCGTATTTTTCACAGCCTTTTACATTTTGTTTAAGTTTAATATCAACATCGGTCGAGCCGAATGAACTTCTTATCATTGCAAAATCGATACCACTCGCGCTGACTTTTTTCCAGTTGATATCGCCCTGCCACTTTGACACATCGATACCTTTAAAGTATTCGCTGTAAACACTTACGCTGCAAGCAGCTTTTTTGCCCGATGAAGTGCTTAAAACAATATCAGTTATTCCATCGGAAACGCCTGTAATAACGCCATTTGAGTCTACGGTCGCGATAGATGTATCTTCCGAACGGAAGCTAACTTCATCGTATGCTCCGAGAGGATAAAGAATATAGCTGAGCGTTACGCTGCTGCCCTGACGCAGAGTGATGTTATCACTTATAGGGGATATTTTTGTGACCTTTTTATTGCTTCCGCCTTGAGCATAAGGGTCAGGAACATTGATTTTGACACTTGCAGTCAATCCCTTTGAAGTTTTAATCTTAATGACAGCACTTCCTATACCTACTACAGAAACAAGGCCGTCATCATCGACCATTGCAACGCTTGGATTTATCGATCTGTATGTAACATAATCGTCACTC
This sequence comes from uncultured Ruminococcus sp., assembly GCA_945868475.1. Lineage (GTDB taxonomy): Bacteria > Bacillota > Clostridia > Oscillospirales > Ruminococcaceae > UMGS363. The sequence continues at coordinate 350,250 of CAMBLM010000001.1, forward strand.
CGTGCAGGATAAAGCTTATATTTTATCTGATAGGTACTGCCAAGGTTAAGTGTAGGCTTTAGATCGGAAGTAACACGAATGCGGTTTGCAGGCGTTGTTACCCTGGTTCGCTCAGTGCTGCCGATAACACCTTCCTGTTCTTCGATGGCATCAACATTTTCATCACTATTTGATGTATTATCATCACTATTCGATGTTTCTCCGCTGTTTTCATCAGTATCGGACATATCATCATCGAAAATTTCATCTATCATCGTATCTTCCGGATAATCATCTTCATCATCTGCAAAAATGTTTATAGAAGCTGCACTTACAGACATAAGCATTGCAGTAAAAAGTGCTATTGATCTTGACATAAAATTCTTCATTTTTAAAATCCTCATAAAAGTTCGCAGTAAAATTGGTTTAAATGGTCATATATGTTTATTGTATAACAATAGCGTCCTCTTGTCAACAAAATATTATATTTTTTTGCAGGTAATTTTTGTTTAAAATTACATTATTACCTTGTCAAAAATGACAAAAAATCTGCATGACAAACAAATGCCATGCAGAAATACAATTATTTTTTGGGTGAGATCTTATCAAATGCAGGGTTAAATGCATAAAAGTTCTTGGAATTCAGGTTATCCTGCGTTATTCTTAAACTTTCACCAAAGCGCTGAAAATGAACAAGTTCACGTTGTCTTAGAAAACGTATCGGATCTTTTACATCGTTATCATCGGCAAGTCGTAGAATGTTATCATACGTTAAACGTGCTTTCTGTTCAGCTGCAAGATCTTCCGTAAGATCTGCGATAACATCACCCGTTGCCTGAAATGTAGTTGCCGAAAAGGGTGTTCCCGATGCGGCAATAGGATATATTCCCGTTGTATGGTCAACGAAATATTTGTCAAATCCGCTTTCCTTTATCTGGCTTGGAGTAAGATTTCGTGTCAGTTGATAAACAATTGCAGAAACGATCTCCATGTGTCCGAGTTCTTCTGTGCCGATATCGGTCAAGGTCGCTTTGACCTTGCTGTACGGCATAGAATATCGCTGCGAAAGATATCTCATCGCTGCGCCCGTTTCGCCGTCAGGACCTCCCAATTGAGTAATAATAAGCTGTGCAAGCTTGGGATTGGGGTTTTTGATATTTACCGGGTATTGCAGCTTAATGCAATATCAATCCTACACATATACATTATAAAAAATCAATATTGAGCTGCAGATCAGTTGTCATATCGTTGCGGCATTGGCGCTTTGTCTTGCTGTAATCAATGCGGCGGATGACTGATTTAAGCAGCTTATTTTTAGTTTCGGGAGTTGCATCGTCAAACTCGGCCATTACTTTTTTTAATCTGACAAGCAGCTCTGCATCGGGGAGTTTTTGAGCAGGTGCGGCGGAAGTCAATGCTGTCAGCTCGGCCTCGCAGTTTTTTATTTTATCGGCCACTGCTGCGGATCGCTCCAAAAAATCCTCTGTGCTGTATATGCCTTGCTCAAGCAGATCATATATTTTTGCTTTTTGATTTTTTAGCTTAGTCAGCTCTGCCTCGATGATCGGCCGCTTATCGGGGATAATCGGTGCTTTTGTTTTGCCGCGCTTTTGGATATGCTCAAGCTTTGAGATCTTAATTGTGAGCGACTCTTTAAGCGCCTCATCAACAGAGTCCATTGTGCTGCTTACGCTTATACCTCGGCAGCTGTTATATCTGCAGAGCATGTGCGCCTTGCCGCTGTTTTTGACATAACGTCTTATGAGCTGATGCCCGCAATTTTTGCAAAACATTATGCCGCTGTAATAATTGAGCAGCTCAGAGTTATTGTTAACGTGAGCGAGCGGATGCTCCTTTATGAGTTTTTGCACACGGTTAAATATATCCTCGGGGATAATTGCCTCATGGCGGCCATTGCATATTATATCGCCGTCACGCTTGGAGTGCCAGTGTATTTTTCCCATATACACGGGATTTTCGAGGATTTTTTTAATTGATACGCGCTCCCAAAGCTGCGACTTCATGGGCGCAACGCCCATTTGGTTAAGTTCGGCCGCAATAGCACGGGATCCTATGCCTTGCAAGCGGCGGTTAAATATCAGCTTTACAACCTCGGCTTGCTCGGGGACGATCTCCAATGTGTACACTTTAGGCTCGGGGTGTATTTTTTTATATCCGTATGGGGGAGTAGGTGTAATATAGTTTCCGTCTTTTATGGTTGCGATCCTGCCGGCATTCATGCGCCGCCGGATCGTCTTATATTCTCGTCGGCTCATAAAAAGCGAAAACTCAAAATACTCCTCGTCATACTCGTTGTTCGGGTCATACGTCTTGATCGGCGTTATGACCTTTGTGTGCGAGGCTTTAAAAGCCTGGGCAACAACGCCCTGATCTATCGTATCACCACGGGCAAGTCGCTCGATCTCCATGACAAGTACACCGTCATACTTGCCCTCGTTGACATCGGCAAGCAATGCCTGCATCTGAGGACGGGCGGCAATATTTTCGCCGCTGACGATCTCTCGGTATTGCTTTACAACGGACAAGCCCTGCCGCTTTGCAAGCTCTGTCAGGGCCTTTTCGTGCTTTGCAAGCGTTTCGCCCTCTCCTCGTGCCTCCGCCTCGACATCAGCTCGGGATTTTCGGAGGTACATTGCATATTGTGCCATTTGATCACTCCTTTTGCAGTCAAATGCAATTATTTTTTTATAATTTTAGCTATCTCGATAAGCTCGGCACGCTCGTCATCGGACAGCTCTTTGAGGATATCGTCAAGGGCATCTTGCGAGGGTAACTTTTTCTCGTTTGCTCTATCGGCAAAAAACGTTGTTATCGCACCGGTGAGCATCGATACTAAGCCTATGCCAAATATCATTAGTATTACGGCGATCACTCGTCCGATACCCGTTGCAGGGGAGATATCACCATAGCCGACGGTCGTGCAGGTCACAATCGACCACCATAGCGCATCTGTAAACGGCTTGCCCTCAACGTAGGATATCAGCACCGAGGATATAAGGATAAGCGCACCTGCGGCATAGAGCATATAAATAAAGCCGTTGGTATGTAAAAACTTGCTGAGCTGCCTTTGCATTTTGCCAAGTATGCCAACTATACGAGCGGTTTTGGAAAACTTGGCAAGCTTTGACAACTTGGCAAGCTTAGCAAGCCTAAATATCCTCGAAAATCTAAAGAGTGAGAGCATATTGCTGACCGGTATTATTGCAATGAGATCAAATATGTTAGCTTTGAAAAAAGCCGCCTTTTTCGGGGCGGCTATAAATCTCACGATATAATCAACCGCAAAAATAATCAGTATCACGGTATCGGCGGTATAAAATGCGGTGTTGTCGGGGGAGATCCTGCCGCATATATCCAGTATCGCCATGACTATTGATGCGTCGGCAAGAAGCATTACAGCCGCATCGTAGATTATAAGCATAGGTTTGCGCTTGGTTTCAGTATTTTCCATTTTTACCTCTGTATGTATTTCAACCGCCTTTGCAGGCGGTTATTTTTATGATACTCCTTCTTTGTTTTCGGGATAGTCCTCAATGATTGTTTCCATTTTAGTTACTATCCTTATTTTGTCATCGTCATGCAGCTGATCATACAGATCGAGCAGGTTTTGATGCTCTTTGCTTAGTTTTGACTCAGGCTTAGGAGCCTCAGCATATTCCCAACCCATTAATTTTGACGGTGTTGTATGTAATGCTTTCGCAAAAGCAACTATAGTTGACTGCGTGATATCTCGTTCTCCAATCTCAATTTTGTTTATTGACGATCGGGATTTATAACCGACAAGCTTTGCAAGCTCGTCCTGCGATAAACCAAGCTCTATTCTTAATTGCTTTATTCTTTCGCCAATCTCCATTTTATCACTCCTTTCCTTGTCTATTATTATATACTATTTGTGGCAATTTGTCAACAAAAATAGACTAAAGAAAAGCCAAAACGTCTACAAAAATATAACACAAATTTTGTGTAAAAAGTAGAATAAAAAATATTTTGTCAATATATGTTGACAACCAGTCTACAATATGATATTATAAAAATGTAGACAAAAAGCCTACAAGAAAAGGAGTGATAAAATGACAAATCAGGAACTTTTTATTAAAAAAATGACCCTTTGCGGTTATAAGGTCGAAACCCTTGCAAAAGAAATCGGTCTTTCGAGAGCAGGTCTTTACAAAAAGATAAACAACGACCATGAGTTTAAAGCAAGCGAGATAAAAAAGATCTCAACGCTGTTTGGTTTATCTCCCGATGAGCAGGATAAGATTTTTTTTGCAGCATAAGTAGACATATAGTCTACACCACAGAAAGGAGCAAAGCTATATGACACCAAAAGAAAAATCCTATATAATCGGCATACTTGCCGAAGCCAGAGCGGATGAAAAGTGCAGGATAATAATTAACCGCAATAACATGAATGCGTCAGACAGAGCGAAAGCCGATTTAGAAAAAATCTACATCGATCATATCAACGCTATTGACGAGGCACTCGAAGTCATTGAAAATCTAAAGTAAAGGAGCAAAACCTATATGACAAAGCAGGAATTTTTGAACCATTTGCCCGAGGGTGTAAGAACCCCGAGTGAAAAAGAATTTGAGACGATAACGTTTGTGTATAACTATCATCCGAGCATACATCCAGTCGAGGGCAAAGCGCAGATCGCAAGGCTTTACAGCGAGTTTGGTATGCGCATTATCCTTGATATGCAGGAAACCGCCAAGAGGGCGCAGGAGATCCGCGACGAGATCCGCACGCTCGCATCTAAAATGAGAGATCTCGAAAATGAGATGCAGGAGCTGTCCGGGATATAGGACAGCCAACCTCACGAATATGATGTTATGAGGTGATTATATGTACCAAATTCTTTCCGTTGAAGAAAAGGAAGATGCTACTATTACCGTTTTCCGCGCGTCCAACGGTGCGCTTGTAACAATGCGCGAGCCGCACCATACACCTGAGGAACAGCAGATCATCAATGATAATTTTCTTATGGCTGCGGCGGCTATCTGTTATCCTGATGTGGACCTCAGCCAAGTAAGCAAGATAACACTGATATGCGATTAAAAAATCAAAGGAGTTAAAACTATATGACTGACAAAGAATTTTATGACAGGATCGACGATGCAAAAAAATCGCACAATGAAAATGAGCTGATAAAGCTAAGCAAAAAAAGATCATTTGATTTCTATAATAAAATGATCATCAAAGAATTTAACGGATATGACAAGCTTGCGCTATATATTGCCGCAATTAAGGTCAAGGAGACATACGGTAAGTTTTTATCAAAGGAAATGATCGAAGCAGCCGAAGAAGTCGCAGAGAATATACAGATAGGCGGTTCTTTCATAATGTTTGACGTGGACGCTATAAAAAAGGCAGGTGACATCAATGGACTATAAAAAGCCAACACGCAAAGAGGCGATACAAAAGCTTATCGCCTCAATAAAGCTTTGCAGGGCGACTTTTGCGGACGATTATCCCAACTTTGGGGATATGCTCGCAGAGTGGGAAAACTGCCTTAAGCAGCGCATTAAATCTATGGGCAAAAAGCCATGACAGCGCAGGAGTACATTGACGCTTGCAACGAGTGCCGCACTCCGCAGAGAGCCTCAGAGCTGTTAAGGGTAAGCATTGAGCTTGCCAACGATGACATTAGGGTACGTGACATAGCTCAGCGCCTTAAGGAGTGCATCGAGAGGGAGAGGGCTGCGCACAAAGCCGCTGTCGAGCAATATGATAAGCAAGTCGCAAGGCTGTCGGAGCAGGTCGAGGAGCTGACTGCGGAGCTTGAGGATAAGCGCATAGCACTTGCCGAGCTTGGGAGCCTTAGCGCACTTATCGGGCGGCTCGGTGCGGTTACTCTGCAGAGTGAGGCGGCGGCAGACAAGCTTGTTGCTGCACTTGCGCAGCAGGACGCCAAAAGCGCTGCAAAGCCGCAGCAGGACAAGCCTAAACAAAAAACTAAAAAGCAAGTGTCCAAAAAAGCGGACAGCAAAGAGCAGCGGTCAAAATACGGTGAGTACAAACACGTTTTGCTGACCGGTACGCAGTATGCGCGGCTTGTCAAGGAGTTTGGCGCAAAAGTCATTGACGAGTATATCCGTAAGGTGGACGAGTATTGTCAACAGTCCGGCAAGAGCTACAATGACTATAATCTGACGATACGCAAGTTTATGCGTGACGATAATGCGGCGGCAAAGCCTGCCGAGCAGTCAGACAGCGGCGGCCACTCTTACGATTTGGACAAGCTGCTCGACCACGCTAAAAAACAATTTAATGGGAGTGATTAAATGTACATATACGCAATAATCTTTATTTTATGTGCTTATGTCTGCTTGTTGATTTTGCAGTTTGCCGCAAATATAAGCATTAGCTTTTCCGCCGAGGAGAAAGCGGCAATTAAGGCGGCTGTAAAATCAGCTGTACGCAAGTTTTTCGGGTGGTTTAGGCATGGCAAGACAAACGATCAATGAGATACTTGCCGAGGCACGGGAGCGGCATCGGCGTGTATATAATATTGATAATCCTTACGGATATGAGCTAAACGTAAACAATGATGTGCTTAAAGCGTGGTATCGCAGATATATTGCCAAGCTTGGCAATACAGACGGCACGGAGCCTTCGGTGCGCTTGGAGTGGGAGCGCAGGGTCAAGGCGCTTATCAAACGTGAGTACAAAAAGTTTTATCGTGAAAATCTCCATGAGCCTGTTGTCGGTTGGGCTAAGACGAGGGTTGAGGAGTTGATTATAATGTTAGGAGCTGATTATGGAAAAGAACTGTCGTGACTGCACAAAAAAAGACCGCCCAAAAAGGACGATCCCAAAAAGAAGAAGCTAAAAACTATATGACAGCTTTATTATAGCATAAGGCTGTCGGAATGTCAAGGAGAAAACTATATGATAAACGAAGCTATAAACAAGCTGACGAAAGAGAAAAAAGATTTCAAAGGCGGTAACAAAGAAAAGGCAATGTCAAGTGCTGTATATGCGGCTCTGAAAAACTTCTGCGAGCAGGACGAGGAATTCGCTCAGGCAGTCATACAGAACAGCAAGACATTGAGCGACTGCCTTGCCGCCGTTGCAAAAGGAGTTGGAAACTCAATTTCTGACCTCGACGCATATAAAAAAGCGGTGCAGTTTTATTTCCCCGGAGCGGATATCCGCTGCACAATGACGATAGACCTTGTCGGGGCGGCCGCATCGGACAAGCCGCCTATCGAGATGACGTCCAAGCCGCAGGAGCCGGTCAAGAAGTCGGCACTTAACATATCGCTTGATGATTTGTTTTAAGGAGGGCGGACATGAAATATAAAGACTTGATACCTGACGCTCCCGAAGTCAGCGAAGAAGAACGGCTTGAAATGAATGAAAAATACATGAAGCCGTATATTTTCTATCATAAGACCAAGACACAGACTGATTGCTTTTGCACAAGCTGTCTAAAGCGATATACGCTTAAGCGGTCAATGGACATTGAATCACCGTTAGACGAGGAGCAGGTCATGTTTGCTAACAACATATCCCGTGGGAATACTATTCGGTGCTTTTCCTGCGGCAGAACTGCAATTGCCAAGACTACCGGCGTAAATCGTGGACGATTAGCAGAATGGCATTACCTATGTCGATGGTATTCCGCCGATAACGGAAATACCGTGTATGCAGTCTGCGGAGAACTTGTAAGCGGATTCGGTCAGATCGGAATGAGTATTGAAGAAATGGCCAAAAAATACGGCGGTGCTTTATGGATCCCTTTGCATGTGGTGCGATATCGAAAAGGTGAAGTTATCAATGTTTATCAGAAATATACTGGCGTATGGGAGTACTCCGAAAAACTCACAGAACCGAAATGCTGTATAGCAGGCAGCCTATATCCGCAGTACGCCTTTTTTGAGGATATAAACGCAAAAGATGTTATCAAAGATACGTTTATGCGGTATTATCTGCCGAGTGAATACCAAAAGCAGCCAAAAGCGAATAGTTATTACGGAAGAGATGGCAAATGTTTTTTGATGTTTGCAGCAAAATACCCTACAATCGAAATGATCATGAAAATAGGTGGTAACAATATAGTCCGTGACATTGTTTACGGAAGTCATTACAAACGTGCGATCAACCTTGACGGCAAAAGCGCAGCTGAGGTTTTTCGCACAGACGTTAATACAGCTGCTATTATAAGGCAGAATATAAGAAAACTTGATGTATCGACTCTGCAGGCTTTCCGATATTTGCGAAAAATTTTTCCGAATGCAACGGTCGCTGAAGCTATAAAGATATGCAGCCCCATGAATAACATCAACTACACCAAAATCATAGCATTGCTCAGGAAAACAGGGATTACACCTGCAAAGTATTATAACTATATTGACAAGCAGGGTGGCTTGGGCGGATGTTGGCATTGTCCGACGGCTGCGGCAGACGGACTTTATTATGACTATATAAAAGAATGTGAGCAATTAGGATATGACCTCAAAGACAGTCAGATAAACCGACCTAAAGACCTCAGAGCGGCGCACGAGAGGACGGCATCAGCTGTTAATGCAATAATTGCCGAGCAGGAGGCAAAGAAACTTGCCAACAAGCAGCGGAAATATCAAGAAATATATCAAAACTATGTGCGTGAATATGAGTATTCCGACGGGGAATACTGCATAATTGTACCCAAGAATGCCGCCGAGATCATAAAAGAGGGCAAGGATCAGCACCATTGTGTAGCAGGTTACGCAGAGCGGCATATAACGGGCAAGTTGGCCATATTGTTCATGCGAAAATGCGAAAAGCCGGAAAAAGCATTGTACACCATTGAGATGGACAAGCATAAGGTTGTTCAGATAAGAGGAGCAGGAAACATTACAAATATGACGGACGCACAAAAGCTGTTTTGGAAAAAATGGCAGGAATGGTGCAAGCTGCCTATGTCGAAAAAGCACCCGAAATCAAAAAAATCAGCATAACAGGAGGATATAAAAATGTCGGAAAATCAGATCATTACAGCAGATACAAGCAGCCCCGAGTACACGGCGGCGCTTACTCTTCATCAGCAGATTATAACAAACGGCACGATTGCCGCAAACGCTCTTTATGAGATGTGCCGATGCCTTAAGCAGATGAGGGATGACAAGCTATATACAGCACTTGGCTATGATGACTTCGGAGTTTACTGTGAGGATAAGGCAAACATTAAATCCCGTCAAGCCTATACATATATAAAAATATATGAGGAACTCCCGTCAGCATTTTTGCAGTCAAATGCAAATCTCGGCGTCACAAAATTAGAGCTGCTTACGCATGTTAATCCGCTTGACCGTGAAGAATTTTTGGAGCAGGTCAATGTTGCCGATACAACGGTGAATGAGCTTAAAGCCGAGATCGAGCGTTTAAAGATTGAGAACGGAGAAAAGGGCGAGCAGCTTTCCATGTTTGAGCAGGAGGCAAAGGACCTTAAAGATAAGAATAATAGGCTTACCGCTGAAAGAGAACTCGCAAATATGAAAGCAGACGAGCTTGAAAAAAAGGTAAAAGAGCTTTCGGAAAAGCCTGCCGAGGTCGCAGTCCGTGAGCCGGATCCCGAGGAGATCGACAAGCTTGTACAGCAGGCTCTTGCGGAGAGCAAGGCAAAGCAGGAAAAAGAGGTAAAGTCACTTAAAGACGAGCTTAACAAGGCAGGCAAGAGCATAGCAGAGTTAAAAGCATCGCTTGACAGCGAAAAAAGCAATGCGGCGGCAAGGCAGAAAGAGCTTGAAAATAAGCTTGAAAATGTGCAGGGTGCAGATAAAGAGCTTGTTATGTTTGAGTACAGATTTAAAACTCTGCAGGAAGATCTGCAAAAATTTGTTAAGTCAATTGGAGAGATTGGCGACGAGGACAAGCGCAACAAGTTTAAAGCGGCCGCTGTAAAATATATCGGTATGATAACAGAGGAGTTGAGCGGCAATGACTGACGAACAGATCATAAAGACGCTCAGACGCTGCACAAGAGAGGGCAACTGCAAGGGCTGTCCTCTCTGGACAAAGCACAGCTCCGACTGTATTGGCAGACTCAATATTGAGGTTATCGGGCTTATAAAGCGTTTGCAAAACAAGATACGTACTCTTGACAACAGATCGCCGTGCGACCAATGCAAGCATTATCCGCCGTCGAGCATGGACGGCAAGCCTTGCAGCGTTTGCCCTGCGAGCAGAAAAAGGGGTGTGAGGGAATGATCGAATGCGGAAATTTTCCTAAAAAGCCTGACAAACTTGATGCGCTTATTGATAGGATCCCCGTTGAGAGTTTTCGTATATCCGCAGAAAAGAACCGTCAGAACGGAGATTGCGACGGCTGCGAGAAGTGCGCAGGGTATTGCGCTAACTGCAATAGGAGGAAAAAATGAGCAAGGCTATTTTAATCAGTATAAAACCGCAATGGTGCGATCTGATTTTTAGAGGAAAGAAAACGGTTGAAGTCCGCAAGAGCAGGCCGAAGCTTAAGCCGCCGTTTAAGGTATATATCTATTGCACTAAAGCACCCAAAGGCTGGGTGCATATCGGTAAAAATATACAGCTTGATACTAAGGTCATAGGAGAGTTTATTTGCGACGATATATTTGAAATAGTAAAGGTCGGATTTACAACGAGAGAAGCGTTGCAATATCGGGCTGTAAAAGACTGTACAGTATTGTCCGATGATATTTTTGATTATTCCTGCCTTTCCAAAAATGCAATAGAAAAATATCTTGACGGCAGAAAAGGTTATGCTTGGCATATTTCCAATCTTGTTATATACGACAAACCGAAAGAGTTGGGTGAGTTTTACAAACCTTGCATTTATGCAAAATCGGGCGAATGCATAGGAATACGATGCGATAAAGCATTGTTTACAAGGACTGGATTATTCGACGATTGCGGAAATATTCTCTCAAAAGCACCGCAGTCGTGGTGTTATGTGGAGGAGTTAGAAAATAGCTGAACGTGAAATATTATTCAGAGGTCAGACAAGACGTAAGAACGAATGGGCAAAAATGCCGAGTAGTAACTGGGTATATGGTGGAATATTCGTACCTGAAGATAATCTTAATTTTGCAATAATTATTGCTCAGCAAGAAAACGCAGTTGAAAAACATTCTGTCTATGGTGATACCGTCGGACAGTACACAGGCTTGACCGATAAGAACGGAGTGAAGATTTTCGAAGGGGATATTGTTAGGTATGGTGATACCATTCACAAAGTTGTATTTGAGCAAAGAAATGATACTGCATATTTTGGATTGGTTTATTCCGAAGTTGAAACAATGCCTTTCGGGCATTATCAAGATTTAACGCAGATTGAAGTTATTGGAAACATATACGACGACCCCGAACTCCTTGAAATCGCCGCCAAGCCTGCCGATAAAAATATCGCTCAAAGCGGACTTGCACCAGCTACGGAAAATTTTGAGTTGATGGAGGGATAGAAAATGGGTCAGCACAAACATAACCCGACAGCAATTAAAGCCAATAATGCAGGACGTTTATAAAGAGCTGATGGACTACAAGCTGCGAGAAGAAAAAGCGTAATACACCGCCATAGGATTACGCCCTTTACTGCCATTTAGGGCGGCGGTGATTACATATAGCATAGGGTGAGCAGGTCAGGCTTGCCCTCTTGCTGTCTTTAGACGTATATACTATTATAATGTAAAAATCGAGGGGAGCAGACCCTTTTAAACTGTCTTGTTTAAGGGGTTAACTTTTGGACATGAGCTACTACAAAAAAATCGTTGAGTGCTGCAACGGTATGACTTTTGTTACAAAATACTCGGGTGCTGAGCGGACGGGCGGCAAGCGCGCACCGAGATCGGAGCCGACCTCTGAGCAAAAGCAGCAGTACAACATGCGCAAGGCGATTGAGCGACTGTTTTATACTTTGCTCTGCAATTTTTATCCGGGAGATTACAACATCGTGCTTACATACCCTGCAAATGACCGCCGAACGGTCAACGAGGCAAAGGCAACAGTCAGAGATTTTTTGCGGTTGTATCGCAGGTATTGCAGACAGCACGGATATCTGCCCGATTATATTTACAACACGGAGATCGGAGAGCGCGGCGCTTTACATCATCACATTATCCTGCATAGTCATCGCGATATTGAGGAGATAGAGGACCTATGGGCGCAAGCTTCGGGCGGCAGGGTACAGCATAACGGCAACTGGCGGCTTTGGTCAAACTATGACTGGCACGGCTTGGCAGAGTATCTTATCGACCGTACAAAGGGCGGCAAGCTGCCTGATACGCACATAATCGGAGAGCGACGCTATACAACGAGCAAGGGGCTTAAAAAGCCAAAGGTCACGCTTGAGCGCATAGATGCCAAGCGGTGGTATGCACCCAAAGCGCCTAAAGGCTATGAGCTTATACCTGACAGTATACGCAGCGGCACGGACGATCTGACAGGCGGCAGTTACATCAAGTATGGCATGAGGAGGCTGATTTAATGCAATACAACAACACACCGAGCGAGGACGTTGAGCAGGCGCAGCTGTTTGCGTGGGCGGCTTATGCGAGCGGCAAATATCCCGAGCTTGCGCTTATGTATCACATACCCAACGGCGGCAAGCGTGGCAAGGCAGAGGCGGCGCGGTTTAAGCTGCAGGGCGTAAAGGCAGGAGTGCCGGATATATTCCTGCCGTGCGCAAGAGGCGGATATCACGGCTTATACATAGAGCTTAAGCGTGTTAAGGGCGGTCGTGTATCGGCGGTGCAAGAGGAGTTTATCAAGGCTTTGCGATTGCAGGGTTACAGAGTGGAGGTCTGCTTCGGTATGGTGCAGGCGAGAGAGGTTATTGTTGAGTATTTGGAGGGATAGCGATGTCGGACAAAGAGTGCTTAACAGACGAGCAGATCAGAGCGGCGTTTGAGCGTTGGTGCCGCGGTGAGCGGATATGCGACATTGCCGCAAGTCTGTATGTCTGTGAGCAAACGCTTTTTAGGTCATTTAAGCGGCGCAAACTGCGTAAGCCAAGAGGCGCAAGTGTTAGTGACTTAACCTCAAAACAATGATACAATTTTTTACAGAGAGGTGAGATCATGGCAAAGGCTTTTGCAAAGAGTTTTTACGACTCTGCGGCTTGGCAATCAGCAAGGGACAGTTACATATCCGAGCGCATAAGCATTGACGGTGGAGCGTGCGAGAGATGCCGCAAAGAGCAGGGATATATTGTGCATCACAAGATATGGCTCAATAAGCATAACATAGGCGATCCAAACGTTACACTTAACCGCAAAAACTTTGAGTATCTCTGTAAAAATTGCCATGATTTAGAGCATTTTGAGCAGCTTAACGGCCACAAAAAACCAAAATTACAATGTTTTTTTGATGCAAGCGGACAGCCGATGCCCCCCATTCCGTGATAACGGACGCGGTAAAAAACTACCGGTTGGGAACATCTTTTATAACGCGGCTCACGTGCGCGCGAAAGGGGGTCACTTTGTATGGCGGAGGGAAAAAAGATAGACCGTGATGCGGTTGTATCTAAGGCGATGCGCGGATATAAGCGGATTTTTAAGGATATGCCTGCGGATAAGAGATTTTTGGCGGAGCAGATCTATCCGACAGCGGCTTATCTTGCAGGCGTGATTCACGAGCTTAAGGAGCAGGTCGCCGAAGTCGGTTTTATTGCGGAGCAGGTCAACGGCAACGGATTTAGCAAGGTTGACACGACTCCTGCTTACAAGGAGCTTAAGGACACGGCCATAAAGCTCAACAGCTGCATCGACACGCTTGGTAAGCTTTGTCCGGAGCTTAAAAAGGCACTTGGCAATTGCCGTGAGGACGATTTTATTAATTTTATCAGCAAGTAGGCGGCGTTGCTCGCTTTGCTCGCTTGCCGCAAGGGCGTTTTAAGGGGTATATCAAGCAGTAACTGCAATAGTTTGTGAAAGGGCGCTTATGACGGAGTTTGAGGAGTATTTTACGGGGGTCTTGGACGGGCGCATTGTTGCTTGTGACAAGATACGCAAGATCGCTGAGCGGCTGCTCAACGCTTATACTTGCCCCGGGAGATATCACTTTGATTACGATGTTGCAAAGCGGCACACGGATTTTATCGAGCGGTTTTGTCGGCAGCCTACGGGCAAGATCGGCACGCCGTTACAGTTACAGCTTTTCCAAAAGGCACGTTTCCAAGCGATTTTTGGTTTTGTCGATGATAACAATTTACGGCAATACAACGAGTGCCTTATCGTTGAGGGGCGAAAAAACGGCAAGACTACCGAGGTCGCATCGGTTGAGATAGATATGCTCACAAATGACCGTGAGGGTGCGCCTCAGATATACAACGTAGCCACTCAGAGGGAGCAGGCGACACTTGGATTTAACGCTTGTCACAAGATGGTCAAGCAGTCGCCCGAGCTGTCGAGGCACATACGCAAGAGAGCGTCAGACTTATACTTTGCGTATAACATGGGATTTATCAAGGCTTTAGCGTCCAACACTAACAGTCTTGACGGACTTGATGTACATTGCGCTGTTATAGACGAGCTTGCGGCTATCAAAAACCGTGACATATACGACCTTATCAAGCAGGCTTGTTCGGCGAGGTCGCAGCCGCTTATATTTTGCATCACGACAAACGGTTTTATACGGCACGGCATTTTTGACAAGCAGTATGAGTACGCAAGCGGAGTTATTGACGGATCTATCGAGGATGAGCATTTCCTGCCGTTTATTTACGAGCTTGACGACCCTGACGAGATATGGGACGAGGACAAATGGATAAAGGCTAATCCGGGACTTGGTACGATAAAGAGCCTTGATTATTTACGGCAATGCGTTGACAAGGCGCGGAGTGACCCGAGCTTTTTGCCGACGGTATATGTCAAGGACTTTAACGTGCCGCAGACTTCCGAGAGTTCGTGGCTCCGATATGAGGAGCTTAACAATGAGGAGCTGTGGGATATACCGTTTGATTACGGCATCGGCGGCTTTGATGCGGCAGACAGCGTTGACCTTAATGCGGCTAAGTGCATTTTTCAGCGGCCTAATGATGATAAGATCTATGTTAGGTCTATGTACTGGATCCCCGAGAGCGTTATCCGTGAGCAGGAGATGCGCGGCGATCGCAAGGAGCGTGACAGCGTACCGTACAGCTTATGGATAGAGCAGGGATATATGCGTACCTGCACGGGGTCAAAGTGCGACAAGCGTATATTTCTGGACTGGTTTAAGGAGTTAAGGGACAATGAGGACATATACATACGATACATTGGATATGACCCGTGGCATATTGATGATACATTGCTCCGAGAGTTTAAGGCGGAGTTTGGTGAGCAGGCTATGATACCGGTTAGGCAGGGCACGGCGACATTATCACGTCCGATGGACGAGCTTAGGGCGGATTTTAAGGCACACCGCATTGTTTACAACAACAATCCCATTGACAAATGGTGCTTGATAAACACGGCGGTACGCAAGGACATTAACGGCAACATACAGCCGGTCAAGAGCCTTGACCGCACGCAGCGCATTGACGGCACGATAGCTTTGCTTTGTGCATATATTGCGCTTTTGGATAACAGAGATAATTATGTTTGTCTTAACAAGGCGGCGGATGAGGGTTAATATAATGAGCAGGTCGGTTTTGCAGTCAAATGCAAAGATAAGGGGGTGCGGCAATGGCTGACGGAGATATTGAGAGGGCGGTTGAGGAGTATTTTAAGACATTGACGGCATACACGCCTTGTTTTCGCTCGTTCGAGGGGTCGCTATACGAGATGGAGCTGACGAGGGCGGCGGTACACTCGTTTGCTACGCACGTTTCCAAGCTCAAACCCGAGGTCAAGGGGAGCGGCAACGGGGCATTTGAGAGGGCATTACAATACAAGCCCAACGGCATTATGGACACCAAAAAGTATTTATACCGTTTGGCTACGGGGTATATGGTGGACAACACGGCACTTATTGCGCCGTTATACAATCGATATGATGAGATATGCGGATTTTATCCGATGCCTGCGGCTAAATGCACGATAGTTGACCACAAGGGCGTCAAGTACATACGCTATCACATTGGCGGTGGGCGCTATGCGGCTATTGAGCTTGGGCGGTGCGGCATACTCAATCAGTATCAATACCGTGATGAGCTTTTTGGGGAGAGCAACGCTTGCTTACGTCCGACAATGGAGCTTATAAACACCAACAATCAGGGCATTATCGAGGGTGTTAAGAGTTCGGCGGCTATCCGATTTATGGCAAAGCTTGCAGGCACGTTTAAACCCGACGACATCAAAAAAGAGCGCAAGCGTTTTACGGAGGAAAATCTATCTGCAGACAACAGCGGCGGCGTAATGGTATATGATGCAAAGTATGCCGATGTTAAGCAGATCGAGAGCAAGCCGTTTGTAGTCAACAGCTCGCAGGTGGCACAGATAAAAGAAAATGTATTTAATTATTTTGGAACAAACGAGCATATACTCCAAAATAATTTTACGTCGGACGAGTGGAATGCTTACTACGAGGGCAAGATCGAGCCATTTGCTATTGAGATGAGCCTTGTACACACAAACATGGTATTTAATGCCCGTGAGATAGCATTTGGCAATGAGATAGTTTTTACGGCAAACAGATTGCAGTATCTAAGCAATGCCGAAAAGCTCAACACGGTAACACAGCTGTTTGACCGTGGATTTATAACGCACAATCAGGGCTTAGAGATATTTAACATGGCACCGGTCGAGGGCGGTGACAAAAGATATATCCGCAAGGAGTACGCTTTGACAGACAATTTTAAGGACGTTGCGGAGAGTAAGGAGGTTGGAGATAATGCCGATAGTGGAGGGCAGACAGTACAGGTCGATGCAGCCGATACAGCCGATACAGACGGACAAGTTGATTGACAGCGAGTGCTATGTTGACGGCTATGCGATGACCTACGAGAGATACAAGCTTTTTGACGATGACGAGGGCGGCATCTGGGAGCAGTTTATGCCAAACTGCTTTGACGAGTGCGATATGTCGGACGTTATAATGCAGTACGATCACAAAGGCAGGGTATTTGCACGCAACAGCAACGACACGCTTAAGCTTATTGTTGACAGCAAGGGCTTGCGCATCGGTGCGGACTTATCCAAGACCGCCGAGGCAAGGTCATTATACGAGGACATAAGTGCAGGCATGATAACAAAAATGTCGTGGACGTTTGCGCCGCTGGAGGGGCGGTACAGATACGACCGTGACAGCCGCACAATTATCCATTACGGCGTTAAAAAGATATATGACGTATCGGCGGTGAGCATTCCTGCAAATGACGGTACGGCTATATATACGCGTAACTTTTGCGACGGAGAGATCAAGAGAGTACAGCAGGAGCTGCTGGAGGCGGAGAAAAGACGATTAAACTTAAAACTTAAACTGGAGGGATTTTAATGGGACTTAAAGAGATCGAGGCAAGACTGGCGCAGATCAAGCTTGACATGGACGCTGAGGGTGCGGACATTGAGGCACTCGGCAAAGAGGTTGACGACCTTATCGAGCAGCGCAGCGCAATAATCAAGGCTAATGAGAGCAGGTCGGCTTTGCTTGCAAAGATAGCAGGCGGTGAGGTCGGCGGCGCAGATAACAGCACAGGCGCACAGCTTGGCGCATTTGCTGCACCGATCGGCGGTGAGCCTGCTGTAAGCGAGGCTGAGAGCCGTGCGAAGGAATTTGTTGACACAAACAGGATGGTTATTTCGGGCGCAGAGAGCCGCTCGCTGCTCTTATCGGGCGGCAAGATCGCTACACCTACAAAGGTAAGTGATTTTAGCGAGAGCATCACGGGAGTATCGAGCATCATTGACATGGTTACTGTTGAGGACTGCACGGGCATGAGTGAGGACAAAGTGCCTTACGAGGACACGGAGGCTGAGGCATCGGACAAGGTTGAGGGCGAGGATGCAGCTGAGAGCAATGGAACTTTTGGCATTGTAAGCATCAAGCCATCGCTCAAATCGCTGATCTCCTATGTGAGCAAGGAGATACAGAATCAGACTAATCTTAACTACACGGCAAAGGTGCAGGAGCAGGGTATCAGGGCGCTCAGACGCGCGGCTGTAAATGTAGTTACCGATGCTGTTATTGGCAGCGCACTCAAAAAAGAGGTAACGGACATTACTGCTATTGATGATAAGACACTCCGCAAGATCGTACTCAATTACGGTTCCGACGATACTGTTGAGGGTGATGCTGTACTGTTTTTAAACAAGGCGGACCTTGTTGCTTTCGGCGACATTCGCGGCGAGAAGGAGAAAAAGGCTGTATATGAGATTATACCCGACGGAACGAATCCGAACACGGGCATTATCAAGGATGGCGGTCTGACCGTAAGATACTGCATAAACAGCAAGTGTGCGGCTCTTACGGGTGCGGTAAACAGCTCGTCGGATAAGACATATCCGACAATGTTTTACGGCAAGCCAAAGGCTGTCAAGCTTGATCTTTTCGGCGATTATACGATCGAAACAAGCAAGGACTACAAGTTTGCTAAGGGATTGCTTTCTATCCTCAGCGAGGCACGCATCGGCTCGGAGCTTGTAGTTAAAAACGGTATGGTCGTTATCTCCTTGCCTAAAGCAAGCGGTTAAGGAGTGGTGACGGATGTCGCTGTTAGACGAGGTCAAACTCAATCTCCGTGTTACGTCAACTGTATTTGATGAGGCGGAGATAGTGCCGCTCATCGAGGCGTGCAAGGCTGATCTTGCGCTTTCGGGCGTTGTCAAGTGGGACGATGCCGACCCTTTATGCAAGAGGGCGGCTGTATCGTACTGCAAGGGGCATTTTGGCTTTGACGACAAGGCAGGGCGGTACTTGGAGATATACGAGCATTTAAAGGTTGCGATGTCCTTATCCGCTGAGTACAGCGGCAAGGGTGAGCAGATATAAGAGAGGCAGGGAGCATTAATGTACGACAACTACAAGCAGGTTAAGCTTTTGGCTGAGGTCGGGGACGATGCTCCCTGCGTTGTTTTTGCGAGGGTACGGTCGGTATCGGCTGATGAGGCTGTAAGGGCGTATCAGATGAGTGCCAAGGCTAAGTATCAGCTTACAGTCAACAGTTTGGAGTACGGTAGGCAGATGTATGTTGAGATAGACGGCGAGGTTTACGCTGTATATCGCACATACGATGCATCGGCTGACAAGGTGGAGCTGTATGTTGAGGACAAGCTGGGGGTATATAATGGCTAAGGCGGTTACAGCCGCAGACTTCGCGCCGTCGCTGTCGGCGGCATTGCAGTATTACGACACGGCAATGCAGGAGCAGATACAAAAGGCTGTTGACAATGAGGCTAAACCGCTCAAAGCGGATATCATTGTGACATCGCCCGACAGGACGGGCAAGTATAAGCGTGGCTGGAGGCTTGTTAAAAAGTACGAGGGTGCATTTAAGTACACCGTTATTGTACACAACAAGCCGAGATACAACGTTGTACATCTCGTTGAGCACGGCCGAGGGGAAAAGAGCATCGGCGCACGTCCGCACGTTCTGGCGGCGCAGGAAAAACACGTTGACGCACTCATCAAGCGCATTGATGATGTTATAGGGAGCTGGTGACAGTGGCATTAAAAGATGATATTTGCGGCAGGCTCAAAGCGGCAGGATTGACGGTGAGTGAGTGGCTCATATCGGACGGAGGCAGGGCTATCAAGCCGCCTTATGCTTGTGTATGCGATGTGGAGGGACACGGGGTCTATGCGGACGGCAAGTGCGTTATCCCGATAGACACGGTCAAGGTACACGTTGTTTACACGCCTGCAAGCGAGGATTTTTTGCGGAGGGTAACAGACACGCTCCGAGAGTATGGCTCGGAGTGGGAGAAAGAAAAATACAGTGCAGAGCGGGTAATGATCTGCACACTTACGATAGAGGGAGGTTAAAAAGATATGAAAAAGAGCATTGTTAAGGTCGGATATGCTCCTATCAACTGGAGCGTCGAGGAGAGCAAGTACACATACGGCGCTATCAAGTGGTTTGAGAGCGAGAAGAGCGGCGGCCGTGAGTTTGAGGCAACGCCGAGGGGCGAGTCTTACGAGGTATACGCTAACGGCAAGCTTGTAATGGCAGGCTCGGAGAATGACGGTTACGACATCACGTTACAGCTGCTTGACCTTGTTGATGATGTTGACAAGGAATGGTTTGGCAATGATGTTGACAGCGACAAAAAGGGTGTTGCGGAGTATTCCGAGGGCAAGGAGTTTCCCAAGTTTGCACTTATCATCGTATATACGCAGACGGACGGCACTTATCTCACTGAGTATTATTATCAGGTACAGGCGGCAGAGCGTCCCAAGATCAGCGGCAAGACGAGCGAGGGCAAGTTTGAGGCGGCATTTTTGGACACTACGCTCAAAGCGTTGCCAAGAGAGCATGACGAGCCTGCAAAGCGTCTCGTGAGATACTCACACAAGACAAGCAGCATGCCGACAGCGGTTGTAGACCCGACAGCGGTGGTATAATTCAAGGCATTATATAAGAGCGTTTTGGGCGATGCCCGTTAAGGCGGCATAAGCCTTGCGGGCATCGTTTTTATTAATTTTTTTGAGGGAGTGGCACGGTATGGAAAAAACACTTGACATTGACGGCAAAAAGGTAAGATTTAGGGCGACGGGCGGCACGATGCTCCGCTATAAGATGCAGTTTGGGCGGGAGTATCTTGCGGACTGTGCAGAGCTGGCAAAGGTCAAAAAGAGCAATAGCATTGCTGATATTGACCTCACGCCGTTTTACCGCATTATATGGGTACTGGCAAAGACGGCTGACCCTGATATCCCCGAGCTGTTGGAGTGGCTTGACAGTTTTGAGCATTTTCCGGTGCTTGACATTATCGAGCAGCTCAACGATGTAATTGGCGGAAACATCAAAATTGACAGAAAAAACTGACGGGCGGCGGTAAGGACAGCGGCGGATATGTAACGGCCGAGGAGGTACTTGCGGCTGTTGCAATACGCGGACTTACTGCCGCAGATATGGATAAGCTGTCGATAGGTATGTGCATCAATTATATTTATGCTTACGACAGGTGCGAGGCGCGGCGCAGCGGTATTGATGTGCGTGATCCCGAGGAGCAGTACCGCAAGCTCAAAGCGGCATCGGCAGTTGTTGAGGAGAGGTATCTCAGGGGCGAGATATCGCAGGAGCGGTACGAGGCATATATGCGGCCTATTTGGGAGTATGAGGCGCTTGGGGATATATGATTTTTGCAGTTGATTGCAATTTAAGGGGGTGTAACAATGGCTAAGGGGAGCGGCAACATCAAGGGCTTGACGGTCGAGATATCGGGCGACACTCAAAAGCTTACCACTGCGCTCAAAAGTGTTGACGATGAGGGGCAAAAGATAGGCAAGGACTTAACTGAGGTCAACAAGCTTTTAAAGCTTGACCCGACCAATGTTGAGGCTTTGACGCAAAAGCAGCAGATACTTACAGAGGCGGTCAAAAACTCCTCGGAGCGAGTGAGTGAGCTTAAAAAATATCAGGAGCAGATCAAGCAGCAGTTTGCAGACGGTAAGATTGACCGCGGTGCTTACCTCAAATTTGAGCAGGAGGTCTTGTCGGCGACAAGTCAGCTCAACAGCTATCAGAGTGAGCTTGACGACACCAATAAGGCGGCAAAGGACGCGGCTAAGGGTGTTAAGCAGACGGGCGACAATGCCAAGCAGGCAGGTGATGATGCGGCAGGGACTAAGGCTAAGTGGGACAAGTTTAAGAGCGTTGTTTCGGGGGCGGCAAAGGCGGCTGCGGCGGCTGTTGCAACGGTATCAGCGGCGGCTATCGGTGTAACTAAGGCGGTTGTTGACTCGGCAAATGAGGTTGCGTCATACGGCGACACGATAGACAAGGCATCGCAAAAAGTCGGTGTATCGGCTGAGTTTTATCAAGAGTGGGACGCGGTATTGCAGCACAGCGGCACGTCTATGGGCAATATGACGACGACATTTAAGACGTTGGCAAACGCATCACAAAACGCGTCCAAGAAACAGACGGCGGCGTTTGAGGCACTCGGATTATCAATGGAGCAGGTACAGTCGATGTCGACCGAGGAGCTTTTTGAGAGTGTAATTGCCGGGCTGCAAAACATGGAGGAGGGCACGGAGCGCACGGCGACGGCAACTGCCCTGCTCGGCAAGGGTGCTATGGAGCTTGGTCCGCTTTTTAACACTTCGGCGGCCGACACTCAGGCGATGATAGACACGGTCAATGACCTTGGCGGTGTAATGAGCAATGAGGCGGTAAAGGATTCGGCGGCGTATCAGGACGCTTTGCAGGATATGCAGACTAGTCTTGACGGAGCAAAGCGCAACATAACGGCGCAGTTTTTGCCTAGCATCACGGCTGTTATGGGCGGTTTGACACTGCTTTTTAGCGGTCAGGGCGGCGGCATTGAGCAGGTCAACGAGGGCATCAAGGACTTTGTGGACAATCTGACGGCTTGCATACCGAGCGTGCTTGATGCAGGTGTTGGCATTATAACGGGGCTTATATCTGCGATAACGGGCAATCTTCCTGCGCTTGCAGATGCGGCGGTAACTGTTGTCTTATCGCTTGCGGACGGCATTGCTGATGCTTTGCCTGAGCTTACGCCAACGATAGTTAATGTAGTGCTTGACATTGTGGATATGCTGCTCGATAATGTGGATTTGCTTATTGATGCGGCTATTGCAATCGTTACGGGGTTGGCGGACGGCATTATTGAGGCGTTGCCCGTGCTGTTGGAGCGTGCGCCCGAGATTATCGGCAAGCTTGTTGCTGCGCTTATGGAGGCTATCCCAAAGCTCATAACGGCGGCTGTTGACATTGTATCGAGCTTATCGCTTGCAATAGCTGATGCTTTGCCGCAGATAATTGACACTATCGGTGCTTGTCTTGGCGAGATATATCTCAAGATCGTTGACGGCGGCAAGCAATGGGTAGAGAGCTTTGAGGACTTGGGCGGCAAGATATATGACTGGATGCAGGGACTTAAGACCAAGCTCAAAGAGGCTTTTGACAAGATAATCGACAGCTTTACGGAGATGATAACGCCTGCACTTGACATTGGCCGCAACATCATTGAGGGCATTGCCAACGGCATTAAGGAGGGTGTAACCAAGGTCAAGGACAAGATCAAGGGTGCTTGTGACAGTCTACTTGGCGGCATCAAGGACTTTTTTGGCATACACTCGCCCTCGAGAGTTTTTAAGGAGCAGGTCGGCACAAACTTGGCGCTCGGGCTCAGTGAGGGTTTTGTCGACAAGATGGGTAAGCTGTCGGGTGATATGTCGGAGGCTGTACCGAGTGACTACAAGATAGGCGTGACGGTAACGGACACGGCAAGCGCAAAAAAGGCTATTGACGTAATTGTCAAGGACTATGAGAGCGGTTTGCTCAGCAGAGCGCAGTACGACAAGCTGTACAATCAGACGTTAAGCAAGTGCGTCAAGGAGCGCTCAAAGGTTGAGGAGTATGCAAACCAAAAGCTCACGGCGGCGGACAAAAAGGCAGCTCAAAACCGTCAGAAAGAGGTATTGAGCATTGTAAAGGAGCAGGTCAACGACATTGTTAAGGCTTACGAGGATGGTGAGATATCGCTCTCCGAGATGAGTGAGCTGTACAATCAGGTATATCAGACCTGCGCTGATGAGAGAGTTGACATTGAGGAGTATGCCAACGACAAGATCACAGAGGCACGCAAAAAGGTTGCGGAGCAAAACATCAAAGAGCTTAAAGCCAACATTAAGTCTGAGATCGCTGAGTACGACAAGCAGATCGAGGACATCCAAAAGAGCATCAAGAGCACATCGTCCAAGCTGTCGGGCGATATTGCTGATATGTACTCGTTTGACAAAGATGACAGCGGCAAAACTACTGCAAAGCTTAATGACATATCTAAAAAGCAGATGCAGCTCAATCAATATTACAGCAATCTTAAAAAGCTTGTTAATGATGGCTTGAGCGATGTTATGATCGAGCAGCTCGCCGATCTATCGCTTGAGCAGGGTGCGGCACTTGCGGAGAGCTGGGCTAAGATGAGCAAGTCGGAGCTTAATGGCATTGCGGCTAAGTTTAACAGCCTTGCGAGCACATCCGACAAGATAAGCGCTTTGCTCTATGACAGCAAGTCAAAGCAGGTGGCCGAGGCGATGATCGAGTCATTAAAAAATGCTACCGAGGGCTCGGAGGAGTTTGCTAAGCTGGGAGGAGATATCATGGACAAGATGCTAGGCGGACTATCCGATAGTGATAAGATCGCATCGACTTGCCAAAAGATCGTTGATGAGTTTAAAAAATGCCTTGGCATAGAGCTTAATACGGGCTTAGAGGATAAGCTTAAAAATGTTAGTGCATCCTTTAATGCTGCATCTTCGGCGGCGAGCTCGGTCACAAGCGGCACGCTTAACAGGCAGTCGTTTGGCAGCGGTCAAGATACTGCTGCATCGGGCAGCAATATTGTATTTAATCAATACAACACATCTCCCAAGGCTCTCAGCCGTGAGGAGATAGCGCTTGACACACGCAGGCAGTTACAGCTTGCGAGCATCTTATAAGGAGGATATATGGAGCACAAGCTAATCATCAGCAACGGCAGAGAGTCTATAGATCTGTATGATGACAAATACATAATGATCTCTAACGTGAGCGGAGTGGGCGCCGAACGCAATATTAATATCACAGAGCTGAGCGGACGCCCCGGCGGAAAATATAACGGCGGTCACGAGCCTGCGAGGGTGATATCCATTGCGGCAAAGTTTAAGCAGCTTGGGGATATGTCGGCGCAGAAAAAGCGGATATACTCCATTTTTAGGACTGATATGCCGCTGACTATACGATATGTAACTCCGAGCATTGATGTGATTGCCGAGGGTTACTGCTCCAAGTGCGATATGCCGCCGAATAACTATCCGCTTGTTATGTCGGCGGAGGTGGTTTGTGCTGATCCGTATTTTAAGGAGAGGTTTGTTGAGCCGATACAGCTGTTTGGAGTCAGCAAGCTGTTTTATTTTACGGCGGAGGGGATATCCTTAAACGCTGTTTGCTTTGGCAACACTTCGAGGGCGAGGCTTGTCCACCTTGACTACAAAGGGCACACGAAAACGGGCGTTGTTATCAAGGCGGCGCTCTCTGCGCCGTGCGGCGGCTTTAGGATAGACAATTTCACGGCGTCGGCGCACATAAGTCTTTCGGGCGAGTTTTTGGAGGGAGATATCATAGAGATATCGACCGAGGACGGACGCAAGTATATCAATCTCACGAGAGGCGGCAAGACGGTAAGCGGTTTAAAGTACATGGACATTGACTCAGAGTTTTGGCAGCTTACACCGGGCAACAATGATATAAAATTTTCGGCGTCGGGACTTGACGCTGCGGCTGCGCAGGTAATGCTGTACTATGATGTTAAGGTAGGCGGTGTTTAATGGACTTATACATTTACAACGAGGCTATTGAGCTTATCGGTGTAACGGACTGCTATGCATCGCTTATATGGATCAGGCGGTACAACTCGGCAGGCAGCTTTGAGCTGTATGTGCCGCTTACGTCCGAGGCGGCTGTACTGCTTATGCCTCGCAGATACATATATCGGTCGGACACAAGAGAGGCGATGTACATAAGCGGAGTTACGGACACGAGCGGAGCTGACGGGCGGCACATACGAGTGACGGGTTACTCGCTTGACAAGCTGCTTTGCAAGAGATGCATATTATCGGACAGCAAGGACAATTTTAGCATATTGGCAGGTGTTAAGGCTATACTTGACGCTGAGCCGCTCGGAGCTGATATCGAGTATATCGGTGATGAGTACGACACTATGCTAAGGGAGATGCCGAGGGCAGAGATGCTGTCCGATTGGGTGCGCAGCGGATGCAGGCTTGCTGACTTATCATACAAGATATCGCTCGTGCCGCAGAGTCACAAGCTGAGGTTTGAGCTTTTTAAGGGCAGAGATCTATCCGATGAGGTCGTATTCGGCGACAGCTGGGGCAATCTCAACAACATGGAGTACGCTTACAGCGAGGAGGGCTGCAGCAACGTCATTATATGCGCTTGCAATGAGCCGACCGGAGGGGTCGAGTATTACTCGCTGCCGACATACACGCTAGGCGATGCGCAGGGGTTATCGAGGTCGGAGGAGCTTATATTTGTTGATCCTATAGTTAAAACGGGTTACAAATACTTTGACGAAAACGGAGATCCGCTTGATCCTCCCGAGAAATATCAATATGTTGACAATGCGGCGACGCTCACAAAGATGCAGGAGGCGGCTGCGGCGGTTAGGTCGGAGTACACGGAGAGTTACAGTGCGGATGCGCTCGGCGTGGGATATCGCAAGGGCTGGGATATCGGGGATATCGTTACGGTACGCAACGAGATGCGAGGCACGGCTTATGTTAAGCGCATCGAGGAGGTACGAGAGGTATTTGATACGACCGGGACAAGCGTTATCCCGACTTTTGGCGACACGCTAAAGACGATAGTTGATCTGATACAAAAAAAGAGGAGATGATGACATGGAGAGCGTATTTTTTGACTCGGTAAACTATGACAGGATGTACAACAGTGCTGAGTTTGTTAAGTATTTTGCTAATTTTATCGGCAACGGAGTTTTTGCGGATCCTGCGGACGGTATGCAGGTTTATGCCAAGGGCGGCATGGTGCTCGGAATTAAGCCCGGAAAGTGCTGGATCAACGGCAGGGCAGGCTATGAGGACGGGATGGACGTTGTCACACTCGGATATGGAGAGTCGGGGGCATACAGATACGATGCTGTTGTTGCACGGCTGGATCTTAACTCGAATGTGCGTGACATACACATTGATGTTATAAGAGGAGATGAGGCGGACAGCTTTGCGGAGGCGGTCAAGCCTTTGCCGATGCGTGAGGGGCTTATATATGATCTTGTGCTTGCTTATGTCAAGGTCGGCGAGGGTGCGACATCACTCGATGATACGGTCATTATTGATATGCGCCCCGAAAATGATGTATGCGGATTTGTGACGGGTGTGGTAAAGCAGTTTTCAAGCTCGGAATTCTTTCGTCAATACACGGCAATGCTTGATGATCTTCTCGCAAAGCTCGGAGCGGACGACCACATCACTATTGACACAGCAGACCGCAAGGCAAGGAATGACATATTTGCTATAAAAACGCAGATGCCTTACGGCATAAGCGGACTTTTAAAGATTTAAGGAGGTTTAATATGGTTTACTGCGAAACAATCGAAGAGAGCAAGACTTGGGTATGCCCAAAGACAGGAATTTGGAAAGTAATCTGTGTTGGCGGAGGCGGTGCCGGAGTATCATATTTTGCCGACTCGGCAAATAGTACAGGAACAGCAGGAGGAACAACGTCATTTGGCTCAATTCTGTCGGCTTCCGGCGGTATAAGCGGAATTGATATTAATAAAGATAAAATTATATTGTATGATAGCGACCATTCTATTAGACGTGCTATGGGAATTAACGGATACAACGGAGCTGAGGCTTATGGCGCTACATCAGGAGAATATATAGGCTCCGGTTATGGTGCAAGCGGAGGAGCGGGCAAGTCTAATAGTAATGCGACTTCATATCATTCTGGACTTCCCGGGGATGTAAAGTCTGTGATAACCGATATATCGGAGGGTACGTCTATAGCTTGCACTATAGGCGCCGGAGGTACGGTTACGAATAAAGGCAGCAATAACATAACTATTGCATTTCCGGGCAAGTCGGGAGCTATAATCGTCCAGTATTTGGGCAGCGAGATGTAAGGGAGGTATAAGCTAATGTATGCATATATTATTGATAAGATAGTGAGAGAGGTTATACCCGATATTGACCCGATTTTTCCGGGCATAGATATCAAGGAGAGATATCCTGCTGATATGCTTGCTAAGTGTGTACACGTTGATGACAGAGCGGACGTTAAGCAGGGTATGGTCTACGATGCGGAGAGCGGTACATTTTCTATGCCCGAGGTCAAGCCCATTATCACGAATATTGATGATGCGAAGGTCTTAAAGGTTGCCGAAAGCAAGGAAAAGCTTGCAGAATGGCTTGAAAACAACCCTATGCTTTATACGGACGGAAAGCTGTACAGTGTTACGGCCGAGAAGCAGAGTCTTTTAAACAGCAATTTATCATCTTATGAGAGAGCAAAGGCGGCAGGAATCGACTATCCTCTTAAATGGAACAGCACTGGCGAGGAATGCACCGAGTACAGCTATGAGGAGCTTGTTGGCTTGTCGCTTGCGATTGCATCTTATGTTGCGCCTAAGGTCAGCGCACAGCAGGAGATTGAGCTTGCTATCAATGCTTGCGAGAGCATCGAAGAGCTTGACAAGGTTGTAATATCGTATGGCTAAGATGAAAAAATGGGGCATTCTTGCTCTGATCGGCGGCGTTATCTACGGGGCGCTTGAATTGGCGTTCCGTGGATACACGCATTGGAGCATGGTTATCCTCGGTGGGATCTGCTTTGTGGCGGTTGGGATGCTTAACGAGGTTATTCCGTGGGAGATGCCTTTAGTGGTGCAGATGCTTTGCGGCTCGTTGATAATCACGGCATTAGAGCTTGTTTGCGGTTGTATTGTTAATATATGGCTTGGGTGGCAAGTGTGGGATTACTCTAACCAATGGGGCAATCTCTTGGGGCAGATTTGCCCGAAATTTTCGGTTTTATGGTATTTTGTTTCACTTATTGCGATACTGCTTGATGATTGGCTTAGGTATTGGCTGTTTTTAGAGGACAGGCCGCATTACAGATTATTTTAGGAAAGGGTGGTTTTATGGCATATCTTGTTCCGGATAGGATATACAATGCAAATGGTGTGACGGTAAAGGAATATTTGCTGACAAAGCATAACCCTAACAAGATCGCTTTGCCGAGTAAGCGTGTACTTCCTTTTGGCGGTTACACGGTACATAACACCGATAAAATCAAGGTGAGCGCACAGACTACAATGGCTGAACAGTATGTTCGTGCGACATACAACGGCAATATGAACGATGTGAGCGTACATTTTTATGTTGATGAAGTTGAAGCGTGGCAGGAGCTTCCGCTTGACTGGCAGTCGTGGCACGCAGGGCAGAAGGGCAAGGCGGACGCCAACGGCTCTCACATCGGAAATCAGGCGACTATCTCAATTGAGGTCATTGGAAACAGCGCAAAGGCTGAGGACAATGCGGCAAGGCTGATTGCTTGGCTTATGCAGACCTACAAGGTAGGCACGGACAAGCTTTTCACGCACAACTACTGGTGCAACGTCCGAAACGGCAAGAAAGGCACGGTGGACGAGCTGAACAAGCTGCCTGACGGGTACAAGGGTTGTCCTGTCTATATTCGGCCGCATTGGGATGAATTCAAGGCGAAAGTTTCGGGATATCTTTCTGAGCAGGAGGAAAAGAACGTGCTGTACAGAGTGCAGGTCGGGGCGTTTCGCAGTAAGGAAAATGCGGAGCTGTATCTTGCGAGGGTGAAGAAAGAGTTCCCCGAGGCTTATATTGTGAAAACGGAGGAATAGTATGCACGACAAAATGATTGTATTATGCAGCACAATCGGCATAACGGGATCAATAATCGCCGAGGCACTTGGAGGATGGGATGATGCGATAATCACACTTATCATCTTTATGGCGATTGATTTTATCATGGGTTTGCTGTGTGCGCTTGTTTTTGGCAAGTCGGACAAGTCGGAAAATGGGGCGCTTTCCTCTGCTGCTTGTTGGCGAGGTCTCGTCAAAAAAGTTTGCACGCTGCTTATTGTTGTGATGTCACATTACATTGATGTGATCGCTGATCTGAGCTTTGTGCGCAATGCTATTGTGATAGCATTTTGCGTCGCAGAGGCTATCAGTATATGTGAGACAGCAGGTCTTATGGGTATACTCCCCGAGGGAGTGCAAAAAGTGCTGACTAAGGCTATTGACGTCCTAAAAAATAAATATGATAAATGACTAATGCCGCCTCGATTTCGGGGCGGTTTTATTTTTTTGCACAAAATTAGATTATATTTTTGTGCATCTATACAAATAATGCTCAATGGGCATATTTTTTATAAAAACCTATTGACATTTATGCTCAATGGGTATATAATATAATCAAAGTCAAGGGAACAAGACCGAAAGAAAAACAAAATAAAAAATGGAGGAAACTATTATGACAACTACTTACAGCGTGGAACTTGAAGCAAATGCTTATATGGACGATCTCTTTAATGGCACACTCGAAGAGTGCAGAGAGTATATTGCAAACAACTACACCGCCGAAGAAATCGCAGAGGAAAACGTAAGAATCGCAAAGATCCTTGTTGACGAGGATGGATGCGTAGCAGAGTGCCTTGATATTATCGAGGCTTAACATAAAGCAGCTGAGCTAACGGCTTGACGGGCAAGCTTAAAGGAGGCATATATATGACTTATCAAAATTATCTTGCTCTCGTGAGAGAGTGCAAAAACTATAAGTCGGCCGAGGATATCCTTGCAGAGTATGGATATCCTGCAGATTGCGAGTGGACAGCGGATGGATTGATCAAGGCGTTTGACATAATTTTTGCAGTGAGCGAGGCTGATATATCCAAGCTTGTAGAGCTTAGCGGCGGGAATCTCTCGGCGCTTTGCAGGAAGTTTAATATACCTTTGAGATCGGCTCAAAATTGGGTCAGAGGGGAGCGCAAGGCTCCTGACTATGTGATTGAGTTAATCGGGTATGCGCTAATGTCGGAGTGCGAAAAAGAATAATGGGTAAGTTAATAAATATGGAAGGGCAACGGTATGGAAGGCTCGTTGCCCGAAAATATATGGGCGGCAGCAAATGGCTGTGTGAGTGTGATTGCGGCAATCAGACGGTTGTATCAAGATCAAACCTTGTCAACGGAGCTACAAAGTCCTGCGGCTGTTTGGCGAAAGAGCAATCGTCAATAAATGGCCAAAAAAGGCTAATGGATTTAACCGGACAACAGTTTGGCAGGCTGACTGTTAAAGGATATAAAGGTAACGGTAAATGGCTATGTCAATGTCAATGCGGCAAGCAGACTATTGTAATAGGCTCAAATCTCGTCGGAGGGGGAACAGTATCTTGCGGCTGCAAACGAGCACCCGGCATTATTGGGCGCAAGATAGATCAGCTCACGGTAATAAAAAAACTTGACAATAATGTATATCTATGTAATTGCGATTGTGGCAACACTCGCGAAGTCACATACAAGACATTGATGTCGGGTGCATATATGAGCTGTAAAGAGTGTGCATCCAAGAGGGCAGTAGAGGCTATCGTTAGTGTGGCATTTAAAGATGGGACTGAGCCAAGCAAGATCAAGCTTGACAAGGCTCCCGGCAAGCTAAACAAGAGCGGTTATGTGGGGGTTAATTGGGACAAGTCGCGCGGTAAGTGGCAGGCTAGCTTACGATTTAAGGGTCACAAGTACAATCTTGGGCGCTTTGACAATATCGAGGACGCGATCTACGCCCGAAAAAAGGCGGAGGAAGAGATATTTTTACCGTATATTGAGGAGCAAAAAAATAAGCAATGAGTTTTTATGTGTAGGATTGGTATTGCAATTTCTTTTCATAAGCCCACATCAGTTAGCACTCCTTTCCCAAGGCCAAGGATCATCTGTCCAGTAAAAATGTTCATCGGAATCATTTTGACGTGCAGTCAGCGGACCATATTTTTTATTATATGCTTCAACGGCTTTCTTTTTTCGTTCTTTTATCTCATTGAACTTCGCCAAAGCATTCCTGTCGTTCGGGTGAGTATCAAGAAATAAATTCAAGTCATAAAGATAGAAATCATACATCTGTATGACCTTTAAAAGATTACCTGCACACATCATTGCAGTCACCTCCATCACCTAAAAACGGAAAATAAAGCTCAGGAAAGACAGTTCCTTTTTCAAGAGCAATATTTTCAGGGTAGGTTTCATCATATTTTTGAAACGGAACATAGCACATTGCAAGCGGAGTATTTTCCGGGAACAAGCTTGTTTCATTTTTATAGTTTTTATCCATAGCAGCTCCTCTTTTCATTTTTAGTTTTATCACTTCCTTTTTCATTATATGAAATGAGCTGTAAATTGACATAAAAAATAATCAATAAAAATTTTATGTCCGCTTGCAAATTACAAAAAAATATTGTAAAATGTAATTATAAAGAAAAAAAGCGGTGATATATTGTGAAAAAATCTTTTATAAAAGCTGCCGCTGTGATCGTATCCGTATTAGTCTTTATACTCGTAATATCGCTGTATGATTCGGAAAAACTTGCAGAACCGATCATCGGTTATTCCGAGGCAGTAACGCAGATACCTCTTGACAGTATGTGGGAAGAAACTGCACAAACCAAAGAAACAACACAGACTTCCGAAACTCAAACTGTCACAACAGTATCAGCTTTGGAAAGCACCTCGGAAATATCCGAAAACGCGGAAACAATCACAAACGAACAGCAAACATACACATCCGAAATTTCGGAAACGAATCAAACAGACGTACAGCAAAATGAGCTTATCAATATAAACACCGCCACGGCAGAAGAATTAAAACAGCTAAATGGCATTGGCGATGTGATCGCAGCACGAATAGTTGAATACGCTCAAACTGTAGGTTTTAATTCGATAGAAGATATAAAGAACGTCAAGGGCATAGGCGATAAAAAATTTGAAAATATAAAAGATAAGATCACTGTATAAAGCGGTGGTCTTATTTTTATGGTCTTATTTTTATGGCATTTAATATTGCAAAATACATTGAAATGTGATATAATAAAACATATATTTGTTAATGATTGGGTGTTTTACACAATGGATGAAAACCAAGGTATAATAATAGAGGGTTCTGTCGATCAGATACTTTTTTCAAATCCGTCAAACGGATATGCGGTTGTTGGTCTTTCGACCAATGATGGCGATATTGTTGTCACAGGCGAACTTGGAAACGTTGAAGAGGGCGAACTTCTTTCCGTTACAGGAAAATATGTAAATCACCCGCGTTATGGAACGCAGTTCAGTGCCGATGTCTGCGAAAGAAAGCTTCCCGAAACATCTGCGGCAATACTGAAATACCTTTCATCTGGCGTAATAAAAGGCATCGGTCCTACGCTCGCCAAAAGGATAGTTGAAAAATTCGGGGATAACACTCTCGACATTTTTGAAAATGATCCGGAACGTCTTAAAGAAGTCAAAGGCTTCACTCCGCAGAAAGCTGAAGAAGCGGCTATGGAATTCAAACGGATATACGGCATAAGAACGCTTATGATCTTTCTGTCCCAGTATGGCATAAGTCCCTCATTCGCTGTAAAAGCCTGGAAAAGATGGGGACAATATGCTGTTGATGTTATAAAAGAAAACCCCTATGTGCTTTGTGAGCAGGGGATAGAGCTTGATTTTGTCAAGGCGGAAAAAATCGCCGAGGAAATGAAAATACCGTCAGACAGCGAAGGCAGGGTAAGAGCAGGAATGTTTTATATCCTTACCGAGAATACATATCTCGGACACACTTGCCTGCCATACCAACACCTTGTTGAAACAACCGCAAAATATCTCAATGTTTCGGAAGAGCTCATTGACAAGGTTATTGATGATGAAATCGACGAAAACCGTCTTGCTTTATACACCAGCCGCAGACAGAACCGCGACTATATCTATATATATGAATATTATAATGCCGAAACCTATATTGCAGGCAGACTAAATGTTCTTAATTCATTTATGAAGGATACGGAATATGATTATTCCAAGATGATAGAGCTTGAGGAAAAGTCCAAGAATATCGTTTATGCTGAACAGCAGAAAAAAGCGATCTCACTTGCGCTTTCCAAAGGCTTCATTGTCCTTACGGGTGGTCCCGGAACGGGAAAGACCACGACTCTCAAAGCAATAATCTCGCTGTATGAACAACGCGGAATGAAAGTGCAGATCGCTGCGCCCACAGGAAAAGCCGCAAAGCGAATTTCCGACCTTACGGGATATGAAGCAAAAACGATACACCGTCTTTTGGAAGTTTCATTCGATAATTCGGGCAAGCTTCGTTTTAAGCATAACGAAACAGAACCTCTCACCTGCGATGTAATGATAATTGATGAAATGTCAATGGTAGACTGCCTTTTGTTTGAGTCACTGCTGCGTGCATTAAAGCTTTCATGCAGACTTATTATGGTAGGCGACTGCGACCAGTTACCGTCTGTAGGTGCAGGAAATCTGCTCAAAGATATGATCGAAAGCGGCGTTCTCTCCGTTGTACAGCTTAACGAAATTTTCCGTCAAGCACAGCAAAGTGCAATCGTTATGAATGCTCACCGCATCGTTAAGGGCGAAAACATCGACCTTACACGAACTGACAATGATTTTTTCTTTATACAAAAGCTTGACTATCAGGAAGCTGCCGAAACAGTTGTACAACTTTGCACAGAACGACTTCCGAAAGCTTATAATTATTCACCCACTGATGATATTCAGGTACTTTGTCCGTCACGAAAAGGTGTTCTCGGTGTAGTTGAGCTGAATAATGTATTACAATTTGCTATAAATCCACCTGAACGCGGCAAAAATGAGGTAAAAGGTATCAGCTACACTTTCCGCGAACATGATAAAGTAATGCAGATCAAAAATAACTACGATATAATCTGGAAAAAAGGCAGTGAGAACGGCTCAGGCATCTTTAACGGTGATATTGGCACTATTATAAAAATATCAAAGCGTGAATTAAAATTGGTCATTGATTTTGATGGAAGAATAGTTTCATACTCTACTGAAATGCTCGATCAGCTTGAACTTGCGTACGCTGTGACCGTACATAAAAGTCAGGGCAGCGAATTCAATGCAGTGATACTCCCACTGCTTGGAAATTTTGAAAAGCTTTATTTCCGAAATCTTCTTTATACTGCCGTTACAAGAGCCAAAAAAATGCTTATAATCGTTGGTTCAAAACGAACGGTAGAATTTATGATCGCAAACAACAGACGCACAATGCGCTACAGTTGTTTGCGTGAAATGCTTGACAAGGAGATGGATTTCGGTGTTTGATATCAAAAAAGCCGGCGCATTTACACTTGATCTGATATTTCCAAACAGATGTCCGCTCTGCGGAGAGGTCATCAACTGGAAATACGAATACTGTCAAGGTTGTTTTGATGAATTACCGTACACAGGTGAAGAATTCTGCCACGGCTGCGGTAATATTTCAAGCAGTTGTATATGTCACAGAAATGAAAACCTATTTTCCCGATGTTATGCTGCGTTTTATTATTTGGACAGTGCCAAAGGCGGAGTAGTGTATCTGAAAAATACCAAGAACAATGTTTTTCCGAGGCTGTTCGCCGAAAAAATAAAATCCGATATCGAAGCAGACCCTTATGAATTCAAAGCTGATTTCATCGTTCCTGTTCCGATGTCAAAGACCAAACTCCGGAAACGTGGATTTAACCAAGCAGAGGTTCTTGCCGATGCGTTGAGTCAGCAGCTCAACATACCGATTTGCAACAATGCACTTGTTAAAAGCATTTCTTTTGTTGCACAGCATAAACTATCTGCCACACGAAGAAAATCCAATGCCTCACACTTGTACTCAGCAGGCAAAAATATAGATATCAAAGGCAAAACGGTCATAATTGTTGATGATGTTATGACTACGGGTTCGACGATAAACTCCTGTGCCGAAATTCTTCTTGAAATGGGTGCAGAAAAGATAATTGCAGCAGTTGCTGCTTCAACTATTTAATTTTAGAACACTATAAATCCTGAAAGGAATGACATATAATGGATATTGGAATTGATTTAGGAACCGCAAATGTTATTATTACAATGGGAAACAGCGGAATTGTACTCAACGAAGCATCTATCGTTGCTTTCAACACGAAAACGGAAAAGGTGATCGCAGTTGGAACGGAAGCTTATAAAATGCTTGGCAAAGCACCCGAACACATTCTCGTTGTTCAGCCGCTTTCCGATGGCGTTATTTCTGACCATAAAATGACAGAATATATGGTAACTGCATTTATAGAAAAAATAACAGGGCAAAAGCTTCTTATGCCAAACATTGTAATGTGCGTTCCGTCATCGATAACAGACGTAGAAAGCAGGGCAGTTGTTGAAGCTGCAAAAGTTGCAGGCGCAAAGAAAGTATATCTCCTCGAAGAGCCGATCGCTGCACTTCTCGGCGCAGGAGTTGACATTTCCGCACCAAATGGAAATATGGTAGTTGACATCGGTGGGGGAACGACTGACATAGCGATAATATCTCTCAACGGAATTGTTGCAAAAGCATCGATCAAAGTCGCAGGAAATAAATTCGACAAGGAAATTGTAAAATACATCAGCAACCGTTATCGTGTTCTCATTGGTGAGAAAACCGCTGAAATGGCAAAGATATCCGCCGCAAATGTATTTGATCCCGACGGAAGCAAGACAATCGTTGTAAAGGGAAGACACCTTATAAGAGGACTTCCGGAATGTATTCAAATCTCTGATTATGATATTTACGAAGCGATCATTGACAGCATAAATGAGATAGTCGCAAACATTAAATCTGTCTTTGAAAACACTCCGCCTGAACTTGTTGGAGATATTTATAAAAACGGAATTTATCTTACGGGCGGCGGCGCACTTATTAATGGACTTGACAAGCTTATTTCAAGTGAAATAAAAGTACCGTGCATTGTTGCAAACGATCCGCTTTCCTGCGTAGCAAAGGGAGCGCAGCTTTCATTCAAATATCTTGATAAGCTTCTTGACGGTTTCCAAAACGTTTCACTTTATAAATAAAAAAATCCCGATTTCGTCTGAAATCGGGATTTTTTGATACAATAAATCAATAAGGGATAATGCTGAGGAGAACACCTGCTGCAACAGCAGAACCGATAACACCTGCAACATTCGGACCCATAGCATGCATAAGGAGGAAGTTCTTCGGATTTTCTTCCTGACCAACCTTCTGAGATACACGTGCAGCCATAGGAACTGCGGATACACCGGCAGAACCGATAAGAGGATTAACTTTACCCTTTGTGAAGAGATACATAAGCTTACCGAAAAGTACACCGGCAGCAGTACCAATACTGAACGCGATAACGCCGAGGATAATAACCTTAAGGAACTTAGCATTAACGATCTTGTCAGCAGTTGTTGTAGCACCAACAGAAACACCGAGGAAGATAGTAATGATGTTCATGAGTTCATTCTGTGCAGTCTTGCAAAGTCTGTCGCAGACGCCGCTTTCCTTGATAAGGTTACCAAGCATAAGCATACCTACGAGAGGAGCTGCAGAAGGAACGAGAAGTGCAATAACGATTGTAACAGCGATAGGGAAGATGATCTTCTCCGTCTTGGTAACCTGTCTGAGCTGTGTCATAACAACAGAACGCTCTTTCTTGGTTGTAAGAGCTCTCATTATCGGAGGCTGAATGATAGGAACGAGTGCCATATAGGTATAAGCTGCAAGTGCGATCGTACCGGTATCAATATCAAATCCGCCGCTTCGGAGAAGCTTACTCGAAACGAAGATAGCAGTCGGGCCGTCCGCACCGCCGATGATAGCGATAGAACCGGCTTCCTGTGGTGAGAATCCAAGCCAAGCAGCACCCAAGAATGTAAGGAAGATACCTGCCTGAGCAGCAGCACCGAGAAGGAAGCTCTTAGGATTTGCAATAAGAGGAGCAAAGTCAGTCATACATCCGATTCCAAGGAATATGAGAGGAGGATAGATCTGAAGCTTTACACCCAAATACAGCAAGTCGAGCAAACCGCCGTTATGTAATATCTCGCCAAAATCAAGCTGGCGTCCGCCGCTGATATCAAAAAGCTCAGGATGATACATTTCTGTAAGCGGAAGGTTTGTAAGAAGCATACCGAAAGCAATAGGCAAAAGAAGAAGCGGTTCAAACTGATGCTTGATTGCAAGGTACAGGAACACGAAAGAGATCAAGATCATTATAACAGACGGGAATGTCATATTGACAATACCCGAGGTATCGATCAGTCCCTTAATGGATTGAATAAAAGTTTCCATCTTTGGTTTTTACCTTTCTATTAGAATACTCGGGTACTTTCAGCGATACCCTGTGAGCCCCAAGCACTTCTGCGCGATGTCTTGGGAGAAGCTTTTCTTACGCTTTTGATCGCAAAATTTCCGGACATTGAAGCAACGGCTGCGGCAATAACAGCAACGATCTCATCACTGATACCGTCCTCGATCTGCATTGCAGGAGCAGAAGTCTGAGGAGCCTTGACTGCAACAGTTTCGGTCTTCTTGCCGCTGTCATTTTTCTTATCTTTATTGCCTTTGAAAGCATCAAAGATCTTACCCATTACCCAAACGAATGCAATAAGAATGACAAGTGCAATAAATACAACGATAAGACCTGTCAGTACAACTGCAGCTACATAAGAGCCTTCCATTTGCATAATTCCACATCTCCTTTAAAAAAAATATCTATATTATTATAACCTATTTCCTACAATAAAGCAAGTTTTTTATGGATAAAAAAATAACAAACTTTTATGCATTTTTCTGTGAATTATCTATTAATGCCAATATATCCGCTATGATTTTAGATTAAGAAAATATTAATCAAATATTGTATGCTTTTTTACTAATATTTGATTGATATATGCTATAATTATATTAATTTTTGAATGGAGGCAGAACAATGACCCCTTTTTTAATATCACAGCTTGAATCACAGATCGAATCCGCGGTACCGGATATTTCCGATTATGTAGAAGACGGCGTTATCAAGGTTTCTTTCTTTTCAAAACTATGGTCAAACTTCGTTGAATATCTTCCCACACTTATAGCCGCAGTTATAGTTTACATAATCTGCACTATAGTCAACAGGATCATCATGAAGCTCCTTTCCAAAGGCTTGAATCGCAGCCGCATCGACTCAACGGTACACGGTTTTCTGAAATCCCTTGTAAAAGTTGTACTTTTATGCATAACCATTATAATTGTACTTACGATACTGCGTGTACCGATGACATCGATCATTACAGTCGTTGGTTCAGCAGGTATCGCTATAGGTCTTGCTCTCCAGAGCAGCCTTTCAAACATTGCGGGTGGAGTAATCGTACTTGTTGAAAAAAACTTCCGTGTCGGGGATTATATTTCAATAAACGGAACAGAGGGAACTGTCAAGGAAATATCAGTTTTTGCCACGAATATAGTTTCTTATGACAACAAATCGATTTTTGTTCCGAATGGCATCGTTTCCAATGCAACAATCATAAACTATACAAGAGAAAAAACACGTCGCGTTGAACATGTTATGTCGATCTCATACAATAATGACACCAAAAAAGCAATTTCAGTTATTTCCGATGTTTTAAAAAATAACAGTAAGGTACTCGAAACTCCGGAACCGTTTGTAAGAATATGTGCATTCGCAGCAAGTTCTATCGACATCTCCGTCAAAGCGTGGGTAAACTCGGAGGACTACTGGACTGTATATTTCGATCTTTTGGAAGAGATAAAAGATGCCTTCGATAAAAACGATATTGTTATTCCTTACAATCAGCTTGACGTTCACATGATAAATGATGAAAACCAGCAGTAAAGTTCAATCA
The DNA here is from genome assembly GCA_945868475.1 of uncultured Ruminococcus sp. GTDB lineage: Bacteria > Bacillota > Clostridia > Oscillospirales > Ruminococcaceae > UMGS363. Next base: position 389,742 of record CAMBLM010000001.1, read on the forward strand.
CTTCACAACTTAATTAAAACAACAAAAAGCCGTTTCGATGAAAAATCGAAACGGCTTGAATTATTTATGCTTTGTTATCGATAAGCTGAGACATATCATACATTCCTGCCGTTTTATCACTGATGAAAACAGCAGCGTTTACAGAACCGACAGCAAAAACTTCCTTGGAAGATGCATGGTGAGAAAGTGTAATAACTTCATCTCTGCCTGAGAATATGATATCATGCTCACCAACGATCGTACCGCCTCTGATGGAGTGGATGCCGATCTCGTTCTTATCTCTCTTCTTGCGCTGTGAATGTCTGTCATAAACATAATGGCAGCGGTCGTTGAGTGTATCATTGATAGCGTTTGCAAGCATTATAGCCGTGCCGCTCGGAGCATCTATTTTCTGATTGTGATGCTTTTCAACGATCTCAATATCAAACTGATCTCCAAGAATTTCAGCAGCCGTCTTTGCAAGCTTTGTCAAAAGGTTGATACCGAGTGACATATTGAATGTAAAGAAAACAGGGATCTGCTCGGAAGCTTTTCTGATCTTTGATGTCTGCTCCTCATTATAGCCTGTTGTAGCGATAACAATAGGAGTTCCCGTTGAAAGACAGTAATCAAGTAGCTTATCAAGAGCTGACGGATGAGAAAAATCAATGATAACGTCAGGCTTTTCGTTCAATTCAGCAGGGGAAGATACGATAGGGAAGTCAGCATAGGTTTCGGTATTGATATCAATGCCTGCGATAGTTTTGCAGTCATCTCTTTCCGAAATAACAGAACTGATAACTTTTCCCATGTGTCCGTTCGCACCGCTTATAGCAATTTTTATCATTTTTTCACTTCCTAACAGATTTACTTAACAAGTCCGACTTTCTTCATAGAATTTGTGAGAAGATCGATCTTAGCCTGCTCCATTTTAAGAAGTGGAAGTCTGCATTCGCCAACATTCATTCCGAGAATGTTCATAGCTTCCTTTACAGGAATAGGATTAACATCACAGAAAAGATTGTTGATAAGTTCAAGATACTTGATCTGAAGCTTTGCTGCTGAAGCAAAATCATTCTTGAGGCAGTACTCAGTCATTTCATGTGTTTCCTTAGGAAGAACATTGGAAAGAACGCTGATTACACCCTTGCCGCCGAGTGACATTATCGGAACGATCTGGTCGTCATTGCCGCTGTAAACGTCAAGCTTGTCGCCGCAAGCCTCAATAAGCTTTGCAACAGCAGAGATGCTTCCACTCGCTTCCTTTGCAGCAACAATATTCTTGTGTTCAGCAAGCTTGATATATGTATCAAGAGCAATGTTCACACCTGTTCTTGAAGGAACATTATAAAGAATGATTGGGAGGTTTACACTGTCAGCAATTGCTGTAAAGTGCGCAACCAGTCCACGCTGTGAAGTCTTATTATAGTAAGGTGTAACAACGAGAAGTCCGTCAGCACCAAGTCTTTCAGCTTCACGGGAAAGTGCAATAGCATAGCTTGTATCATTGCTGCCTGTTCCTGCAATAACAGGAACTCTCTTATTAACGTGTTCTATGCAGCGTTTGATACATTCAACGTGTTCCTCGTGGTTAAGGGTTGCGGATTCACCTGTTGTTCCGCAGATAATGATCGCATCTGTGCCATTTTCGATCTGATAATCAATATTTGCACAGAGCTGGTCATAATTAACACTTCCGTCAGCATTCATTGGGGTAACGATAGCAACGCCTGCACCTGTAAAAATAGTGTTTTTCATATTAGGCTCCTTTTATGGTTTAAAGGTTTATCGTATATGTAAGCCATTCATCAGAATTGCATTTTCCGCCGAGCTCCTCATAGAATTTCTGAGCGGAAACATTCCAGTTCAGACATTTCCATTCCAAGCGTGAACAATGCTGTTCTTTTCCTATTTCTTTTATTATTTCAAGCATCATTTTTCCGACACCGCATCTTCTGTATTCGGGATCAACAAAAATATCCTCAATATAAAGTACGCGTTTGCCCGAAAAAGTTGCTATTTTATAGAAATAATAGGACATAACTCCGATAGGAACACCATCATTCTCGGCGATCAATGCATTCAGACCGTTTTCTTCATTCATTAAGTCACAGATCTGCGACTCGGTGACATTGCAGTATTCGGAAAGTTTTTCAAATTCCGCAAGTTTTTTTAGATATGCGGCAATAATCGCCGAATCCGATCCTGTTGCTTTTCTTAATGAAAGATCCATTAATCAAAATAACCCTTTTCAGCAAGAAGTTCAGCAAGAAGAACAGCACCGCCTGCTGCACCACGAAGGGTATTATGTGAAAGACAAGCAAACTTGTAGTCGTACTGATTGTCCTCTCTGAGTCTGCCGACAGAAACAGCCATGCCGTTTTCGATCATTCTGTCAAGCTTAGCCTGGGGACGGTTATCCTCTTCAAAATAGTGGAGGAACTGCTTAGGTGCGCTCGGAAGATTGCATTCCTGAGGAACACCCTTGAAATTCTTCCAAGCTTCGAGTATCTGCTCCTTAGTTGGCTTCTTCTTGAACTTTACAAATACTGCTGCTGTGTGACCGTCGGAAACAGGAACACGGAAGCACTGTGCTGTAAAGAGAGGCTCCTTTGCGCTTTCGATATGATCTCCTTCGATCTTACCCCAAAGCTTGAGAGGCTCCTGCTCGGACTTTTCTTCCTCGCCGCCGATGTAAGGGATAACATTGTCTATGATCTCAGGCATTGTTTCAAATGTCTTGCCTGCGCCGGAAATTGCCTGATATGTACATACAAGAACTCTGTCGATGCCGAATTCATCCTTGAGAGGGTGAAGAGCAGGAACATAGCTCTGAAGCGAACAGTTGGACTTAACAGCAATAAAGCCTCTCTTTGTGCCAAGACGCTTTCTCTGTGCTGCAATGATCTCAATATGTTCAGGGTTGATCTCAGGAACTACCATAGGAACATCGGGTGTGAATCTGTGTGCGGAGTTGTTGGAAACAACAGGACATTCAGCCTTAGCATAACGCTCTTCAAGAGCCTTGATCTCGTCTTTCTTCATATCAACTGCGCAAAAAACAAAGTCAACCATACCTGCGATCTTTTCAACATCAGCAGTTGCGTCCATAACAATAAGATTCTTAATATTCTCAGGAATAGGGGAAGTCATAGCCCACTTTGCGCCGACCGCTTCCTCATATCTCTTGCCTGCGCTTCTTGGGGAAGCTGCAAGAGCAACTACATTGAACCACGGATGATTGGAAAGAAGCAGAGAAAATCTCTGACCTACCATACCGGTTGCGCCGATGATACCTACGTTATACTTTTTCATTCTGATTTCTCCCTTAAAAATTATTAATATAAAAATAAAAATCGGTATAAAAACCGATTCATCATACTGAATATTGAAATAACTTCACATAAATGCGATAGCACTCCATCATTCGTAATGTATGATGACAATCATACACCTATTAAATGCATGATCAGAAAACGATCGGCCAAGATCATCATCTTCGGCGGCTGCGCCTTTCAATGCTGCATAAACGACTTGGCAGTCTGTCAGCACCTACTATTCTATACCGCACCTCTATCTTAAATCAAATTTATATTATCACCATTCTTTCTATTTGTCAATAGATTTTTCCAAAATAACATTAAATTAATATAATATCGTATAAATACATTTGACTTTATAGCTTTTTTGTGGTAAAATTTTATCAACTGCAATATATTTAATCAGATGTGAAAGGATAATTTGTATTTTATGCTGAAATCGGAATTCTATTACGATCTGCCCGAAGAGCTTATCGCACAAACACCAATCGAACCGAGAAATTATTCCCGATTAATGAAAATCGACCGCCAAAGCGGTGAAATAGAACATCGTCACTTCTATAATTTATGCGACTACCTAAAAAAAGGTGATTTGCTTGTAATGAACAACTCCCGTGTACTTCCGGCAAGGCTTTACGGCATAAAGGAAGAAACAGGCGCTTGTGTTGAATTTCTGCTTCTTGAACAAAAAGGGGACAAGCTTTGGGAGATCCTTGTTCGCCCCGGCAAAAAAGCAAAACCCGGAGCAAGATTCAGTTTTGGTGACGGCAGACTTAAAGCCGAGATCATTGAAACAGTTGAGGGTGGAAACAGAATAGCAAAATTCGAGTGTGAAGGAAATTTCTTTACAGCGCTTGAAGAGGTCGGACAGATGCCGCTTCCTCCATATATTAAGGAAAAGCTTAAAGACAAGGAACGCTACCAGACAGTTTATTCAAAAGAATTGGGGTCTGCAGCCGCTCCGACAGCAGGTCTGCACTTTACAAAGGAGATGCTTGCCGAGCTTGAAAATATGGGTGTAAAGCTTGCATACGTTACACTTCATGTTGGACTTGGAACATTCCGTCCCGTAAAAGAAGATAACGTTCTTGAACACAAAATGCATTCCGAACACTACCATCTCCCCAAGGAAACAGCTGACCTTATCAAACAGACAAAGGCCGAGGGTGGACGAGTTATTGCGGTAGGCACAACTTCATGCAGAACACTTGAAAGTGTGGGTACTTTCTTTAATGATATGGACGAACATGAAGGATACACCGATATATTCATTTATCCCGGATATGAATTCAAAGTAATTGACGGACTTATAACAAATTTTCATCTTCCCGAAAGTACTCTTATCATGCTTGTATCAGCATTTCTTGGTTATGAAAAGACGATGAACGCTTATAAGATCGCTGTTGAGGAAAAGTACAGATTTTTCAGCTTTGGCGATGCGATGCTGATAGTTTGACATAAACGCAACAATGACATCTTAGCTCGGAGAAAACATTATGATCTACAAGAATAGATTAAGAAAAGCACCATCTGTAAGCTTTCTTATGGGAATTATTTATGCGATCGTTGGAATAATATTCCTCATAGTAGGAATAGCCATTTCTGTTCATAACAATAATTTCTTAAAGAATGCTCAGCAAACAAATGCCGTGATATCTCGAGTAGAAAAAGAATATTATAAAGACAGTGACGGCGATCGTAAGACAAAGCACAATGTTTGGGTCAAATACGAAATAAACGGCAAGCAATATGAAGAACTTCTCGACTATTATTCTTCAAATATGCGGGAAGGAGATACTATTATAATAAATTATTCTCCGGATGATCCGTCTGAAATAATAACGAATACAGGTTCAAAAATACTTGATCTTGTCATCATTCCATTAGGCAGCATATTGGCAATGCTTGGTTTGTTCTTCATTCTGAAAAAGATACTTTCCGACCAAAGGAGAAAACGGCTGATACAATCGGGTGAATGCTTGACAGGTGTTATCACAAACGTTGAAATAAACAAGTATGTCACCATAAATAACAGACACCCATACAAAGCTGAGTGTGAAGTTATTGACCATTACAGCGGAGAACGGTATCTTTACAGCTCAGACAACATTATGGGCAATATTTCCGACCTTATCGGAAAAGAAGTTACAGTCTATGTTGACAGCAAAAATAAAAAGAATTACTACGTTGATATTTACGAATTGATCGACAGATACAGTTCGGGCGAAAATATCTGCGATTATAGAAGATAGGAGAAAATATGTATACACTTTTAAAAACAGAGGGAAAGGCTCGAAGAGGAAAATTTGAAACTGTTCACGGTACATTCCAGACCCCTTGCTTTATGAATGTCGGTACATCAGCTGCAATCAAAGGCGGTATTTCATCCATTGATTTAAAGGGTCTGAAAACACAGGTCGAACTTTGCAACACTTATCATCTGCACGTTCGTCCTTCCGACAGAGTAATAAAGGAAATGGGCGGTCTGCACAAGTTTATGAACTGGGACAAGCCTATACTCACCGACAGCGGCGGATTTCAGGTCTTCTCACTCTCAAAGCTTCGCAGGATAAAAGAAGAGGGCGTATATTTCAACTCCCACGTTGACGGCAGAAAGATATTTATGGGTCCTGAAGAATCGATGCAGATACAGTCAAACCTTGCATCGACTATCGCAATGGCATTCGATGAATGTGTTGAAAACCCTGCCGCTTATGAATATTCCAAAAAATCCTGTGAGCGTACAGTTCGCTGGCTTTACAGATGCAAAGACGAGATGGAAAGGCTCAACGCTTTACACGATACTATTAATAAGCATCAGCTTCTTTTTGGAATCAATCAGGGTTGTACTTTCACAGACCTCAGAATAAAGCACATGGAAGCAATTGCACGATTAGATATGGACGGCTATGCTATCGGCGGACTTGCAGTTGGCGAGCCTACCGATGTTATGTACAAGATAATCGAAGATGTTGAACCCGTTATGCCTAAGAATAAGATAAGATATCTTATGGGTGTCGGCACACCGTCAAATATTATCGAAGCAGTCGCAAGAGGTGTTGACCTTTTTGACTGCGTAATGCCGAGCAGAAATGCACGTCATGCAACTATATTCACATGGAGTGGAATAATGCATGCGACAAACGCCTGCTACGAAACAGATCCGCTTCCGCTTGATCCTGAATGTGACTGTCCGACCTGCCGCAATCATTCGAGAGCATACATTCGTCATCTTTTCAAGTCAAATGAGCAACTTGCAGGAAGACTTGCTGTAATTCATAACCTCTATTTCTATAACACACTTATGGAAAAGATCAGAGATGCTCTTGACAACGGCACATTTGCTGAATTCAGAGCAGAATATTCCGAAAAACTTTCTAAAATACTCTGATCAGACGCTTCCTAAAAACTGTATCGAAAGGGACTATAAACCATGGAAATGAAAGATCTCTACAAAAAATATGTCAAGGAAACATTTGACGAAAACGGACTTATCAAAGACCTCGATTTTGATATTCCCGAAAATTTCAATTTTGCTTACGACATAATCGATGTTATAGGCAAAAATGAGCCTGAACGCAAAGCGATGGTCTGGGTCAACGATAAGGGTGAAGAACACACCTTTACTTACAAGGATCTTTCGATCAGATCAAATCAATGTGCAAATATGCTTCTTGCACACGGAGTAAAAAAGGGCGATATGGTTCTTTCGGTTTTAAAAAGACATTACCAGTTCTGGATACTGCTTCTTGCGCTTGACAAAATCGGCGCGATCCTCATTCCTGCAACAAACCAGCTTATGAAAAAAGATTACACCTACCGTTTTGAAGCAGCAGATGTAAACTATGTTGTTGCAACGGCAGATGGTGATGTTACCGATCATATAGAACAGGCACTTGAAGAATACAAAGGCATAAAAGAAAAGTTCATAGTCAGAGGTGAGCGTGAAGGTTGGACGAACTTTGACGCTGAATGTGCGAAATATCCATCCGAACTCGAAAGGATTCGGAACAACGTCAACGATAATATGCTGATATATTTCACATCGGGAACAACAGGATATCCCAAAATGGTGGTTCACACGCATTATTATTGCCTCGGACATATTGTCACAGCAAAATATTGGCACAAGCTTCACGAAGGCAGTTTGCATCTCACTATCTCTGAATCAGGTTGGGCAAAATGTATGTGGGGAAAGATGTACGGTCAGCTTCTTTGCGCAGCCTGCCTGTTCGTTTATGATTTTGATCGTTTTCACGCAAATGATATCCTTCAGAAAATTCAGGACTATAAAGTCACATCTTTCTGCGCACCTCCGACAATGTACCGTATGTTCATCAAAGAGGGAATTTCGGGTTATGATCTCTCCAATCTTGAACGCACAAGCATTGCAGGCGAAGCACTTAACCCCGAGGTATTCAACCGTTGGTATGACCTTACTGGTTTAAAGGTAATGGAGGGCTACGGTCAGACCGAAACAGTCCTTGCGATAGGAAATATGTGCGAAATGGAGCCGAAGCCGGGTTCAACAGGTATTCCTACACCGCTTTTTGACATAAAGATCTATGATGATGACTGCAATGAGGTTGAAAACGGTCAGGAGGGCGAAATTGTAATCATTCCCAAGACCAAAGAGAAGATCGGTCTTTTCAAGGAATACTACAAGAACCCCGAAGCTACCGCAGAGGCATGGAGAGGCGGAGTTTACCACACAAACGACCTTGCTTACAAGGATAATGACGGCTATTTCTGGTATGTCGGACGCAAGGACGATGTTATCAAGTCCTCGGGCTACAGAATCGGACCATTTGAGATCGAAAGCGTTCTAATGGAACATCCTGCGGTTCTTGAAGTTGCTGTTACAGGCGTAAAGGACGCGATCAGAGGTATGGTCGTTAAGGCAACTATCGTTCTTACCAAGGCATACAAGGACAAAGGCGATGAAAAGCTTGTAAAAGAGCTTCAGGAACACGTTAAAAACCAGACTGCACCTTACAAATACCCACGTGTTATCGAATTCGTTGATGAACTTCCAAAAACTATCAGCGGAAAAATAAGACGAGTTGAAATTCGAGAAAAAGACAATTCTAATTCATAAAAAACACATTCTGATAATACTAAACACCAATAAAATACAGGAAAAAAATCTGCGTTGTAATCCCATATATTCAAGATTGTCAGCTTGATTTTTCCATATTTTAAATGGTGTTTAGCATAAGATAATTCTTGTCAGGCTGTTATCAATACAAAAGCCGTTTTTGAGTTTAGTTCAAAAACGGCTTTTAGTATTAGTGTTGATTTAAAATGCGTTCATCACAGTATTCACATTCAAGAGTATCCCCGTTACCTCTGAATGATCTCGGCAGGTATGCTTCCTTATGAGTAATACAGTTGGGATTTGTGCATCTGATACTGTTGTGAATATTTCCGCTAAGAAGCGTAGACGGATATTCATTCTTCAAAACCGTAAGAATAAGCGCCATTCTGACATACATACCATACTTTGCCTGCTTGAAATACATTGCACGGGGATCATCATCTACCTCAATTGCGATCTCATCAACTCTCGGCAGAGGGTGAAGAACAATAAGGTCTTTGCTTGCTTTGGACATTTTTTCCGTATCAAGGCGGTAAACATTTTTCTGCTTTTCATATTCATCAAGGTCAGCAAAACGCTCACGCTGAATTCGTGTCATATAGAGAATATCAAGCTTGCCAATAACTTCTTCAAGTGAATCAACCTCAGTAAATTCACAACCGTGAGCCTTTAATATGTCAATTATATATGACGGAACTTTAAGCTCGGGAGTTGAGATAAAGATAAACTTGTTGCCCTTATAGCAGGACATTGCTTTGCAGAGAGAATGAACAGTTCGACCGTTTTTGAGGTCACCGCAGAATCCGATTGTATGGTTCTCAATAGTTCCTTTTTCTATGTATAAAGTCAACAGATCTGTGAGGGTCTGTGTTGGATGAAGATGTCCGCCGTCACCTGCGTTTATAATAGGGCAGTCGGCTGTCAAGGCAGCTGCCTTTGCAGAGCCTTCAAGTGGGTGACGCATTACCAACACATCTGCATAACCTGAAACTATCTTCGTTGTATCTTTAAGATTCTCACCCTTTGAAACCGATGAAGTTGCAGGATTATCGAATCCGATTATCGTTCCTCCAAGACGAAGCATTGCTGTCTGGAACGACATCTGTGTTCTTGTAGATGGTTCATAGAAGAGCGTTCCCATAATTTTCCCGTCGCACTCATGAGCATATTTTTCCGGTTCTTTTGCGATCTTTGCACCGAGCGAAACAATTTCGTTCCACCATGAAACGGGCATATCGCTAAGGTCGATAAGGTTGGTAAATTTAGATGTTACCATAGTTAAAGATCCTTTCATTTATATCAATGTGATTTTATCTTATTTATTCTATCACAAAACGACACTCTATTCAATAGTTTTTTCAAATTTAATAAATTCGGTTATAAATCGACATAAAATAATCCGCAGAAAAAGCTCACACGATCACTTTGACCGTGTGAGCTTTTATAAACATTATTTTAAAGTGCAATAGAAACCTTGCCATCGGAATTAGCAGGAACTTCAACAGTCTTGCCGCCTGAAACAGTGATCTTGAACGGTGAAGCATTCTTTGTGAAGCTTACATCGATCGTGCCATTGTTGTTTACAGCTGTAAGTTCAAGAACCTTGTTGGAATCTGTATCATAGATAGTGCATGAAGCAGTCTTGCCGTTTTCAAGCTCGTAAATAACGATCTCTGCATTGTTGAGATAATCGTATTCAAAGTTCTTCTCAAATGCACCGTAAGCAATGATACTGTTAGGCTTTGCAAGGCAGGGGAGAGAGAAGTAATCAAACTTTTCATTGTAATACTTTCCGCCCTCGTACTTCTTGCCGCTGATGATATCGGTCCATACACCTGCAGGAACATAGAATTCTGCTGTACCCTCTTCGTTGAATACAGGAGCAACGAGAACATTATCGCCGAACATATACTGTCTGTCAAGGTAGAGGCAAGCAGGATCATCTGCATAGTCAATAACCATTGCTCTCATCATAGGAACACCGACAGTTGATGTCTTGTTAGCCTGTGCCCAGATATAAGGCATCATCTTACCCTTGAGCTTTGTGAAGAAGCGGAGAACGTCAACGGATTCTTCGTCAAAGAGCCAAGGCACTCTGTAAGAAGAGTTGCCGTGAAGTCTTGAATGTGAAGAGAACAGACCAAATGCTGCCCATCTCTTATAGATATCAGGTGTTGCAGTTGCTTCAAATCCGCTCATATCGTGGCTGAAATATCCGAAGCCTGAAGCGCAGAGCGACAAGCCGCCGCGAAGTGTTTCTGCCATTGAAGTGTATTCAGCAGAGCAGTCACCGCCCCAGTGAACAGGGAACTTCTGACCGCCAACTGTTGCGGAACGGGCAAAGAGGCAAGCCTTATTTTCACCGTAATACTCTTTAAGAACATTGAATACAGTCTTATTGTAAAGATATGTGTAATAGTTATGCATTGCGATAGGATCAGAACCGTCGAAATACTTAACATTTGTCGGGATTCTCTCGCCGAAGTCTGTCTTGAAGCAGTCAACGCCCATTTCACAGAGCTTTTTGAGCTTGCTTGCATACCACTTGCAGGCATCAGGATTTGTGAAGTCTACAATTGCCATACCCGGCTGCCACATATCGCACTGGAAAACGCTTCCGTCAAGATTCTTGATGAAGTAGCCGTTTTCCTTACCCTCTGCAAAAAGTGCAGAACGCTGTGCAATATAAGGATTGATCCAAACACATATCTCAAGTCCCTTTGCTTTAAGACGCTTGAGCATTGCAGCAGGGTCGGGGAACTGACGCTTGTCCCATTCAAAGTTACACCATTCAAATTCCTTCATCCAGAAGCAGTCAAAATGGAATACCTGAAGAGGGATATCTCTTTCAGCCATACCGTCGATAAAGGAAGTAACTGTTTCTTCATCGTACTTTGTTGTGAATGAAGTTGTGAGCCAAAGTCCGAATGTATAAGCAGGAGGAAGTGAAGGCTTACCTGTAAGCGTTGTATAATTCGAGATAACTTCTTCGAGGTTTTCACCGCCGATAACGAAGTATTCAAGCTTTTCGCCGGGAACAGTAAAGGATACCTTTGAAACTGTATCGGAAGCAACTTCATAAGAAACCTTATCAGAGGAATTTACGAAGATACCGTATCCTCTTGAAGAGATATAGAACGGAATCGACTTATAAGACTGGTCACTGCAAGTACCGCCGTCAGAGTTCCATGTTTCAACATTCTGACCATTCTTAACGAATGTTGTGAACTTTTCGCCGAAGCCGTAAATGCATTCACCAACGGAAAGGGTAAGCTGCTCACGGAGATAAGAATTGCGCTTATCTCGCGGATAAGACCAGAATGTATCGTCCTGTGTTGCTTCAAGTCTGCTGGAAACCTTGAACTGGCTTTCATTTACAACAGTTGTAGCTCTCCAAGCACCGCCGGTGAGCTTCTTGTCTTTGTAGTAGAACTGAACGTTCCAACTATACTTTGAAATGTGTACTTTTGTATCGCCTGCAACGAGTTCAACAAAATCATCGCCGTCAACGATCTCGGGAGTAAAGCCCTGGTCTTCGTAAAGCTCAAACTTAGGTGCATTGTCAAGTGTACCCATATAGTGGTTTATGGAAACCTTGATAACGTTTTTCTGTGTGCAGGAATAGGTGATATCGAGAACAGGTCCGCCGAGGGTCATACCTCTGTTCTGGATATAGTTTGTTGTCGCAAGGACATTTATAAAGTTTTTGCCTGTCTTGATCTCATAAGCCTGTGATGCATAGTTTACATCATAACCTTTCTGATTAAGCCAAAAGCCATCTGCAAATTTCATGACAAAACCCTCCTCTTATGTAATTGATTACATTGTACAACATACACATAAAAAATGCAAGGGGTTTTCAAAATTTTATTTTTTGTTCATATCTTTTGTTTATTTATAAGCATACAAGCCCTCAATTTTGAATATTATTGAACAAAGCAGCTGATGATAAAAAAGCATTCACTGAAAACTTTTTATCATTAAAATTGTTTTACCACGACAAAACAAGGAGGAAAACCTATGGAACTTAAAATCAACAGGGAAGAGTTATGTTCGTCCGAATCGATTCTGAAAACAAAGCAGGAGCAGTCGATCGAACTTGACTATGTTCTTCCCGATTATTACCCCGAGATTTTTAAGATACTAAAATGCTTCACTTCGCCAAAGATCACTTCATACAGCGTTTCGGGCAGCAAACTCACATACGAACTCTGCGTAAATATAAAAATAGCGTATAATGATGAAAATAGCTGCACCGTTCACGTCATTGACCAGAAAATGATGTACACAAAGTCTGTAGAACTCGGAAGATCCTGCAATGAACCTAAAGTTTGTATCAAGCCAAGTGTTGACTACATCAATTGCCGTGCGGTAAATTCACGCAGGCTCAATATCAGAGGAGCAGTTTCGACTGATATATGCATCACAGACAGCAGCAAGCAGGAAGTTGTCTGTGACGCTTACGGAATGGGCATTGAGCTTTGCAAAAAGCCGATAACTTTTCCTGTGAACAAGCTTTATGCCGAAAAACAGATCTCAATAACCGATGATTTTGAACTTGGCATCTCAAAACCTGCTATCAATGACATACTTTATTACGATGCTTGTATCTCCTCAACGGATAAAAAGATCATTGCCAATAAGATGGTCGCAAAAGGGGAGATCTGCATAAATATGTTCTACACCTGCGATGAAGACAAGATCGAAACTCTCTCATTCACACTGCCGTTCTCGCAGATCATTGATATTGAGGGTATCGATGACAGATTTGACTGCAATATTGAAGCAGAGATAATGAACTGCGAAATTATGCCTCGTTCGGACGGCGACGGAAACACCAAAGTCATCGACTGCTCTATTTCGATAATGATAAAATGCAACGCCTGCAGAATGGGAACACTTGAACTTGTCTGTGATGAATACTCTACCTCTTTCGGAACTTCCGACCAGAGAGAAACTATCCATTATGATACCATGCCGCAATGGGTTAACAGCACATTTTCCTCGAGTTGTTCATTTAATACAGGAGAAAACAAAGTTGAACGTGTTTATGGTGTTGCGGCAAATGTAAAGAACTATCACTTTACAACAAACAATGAAAGTGGTGAACTTACAGCCGACGGAACGATATGCTGCACACTTATTGCCTGTTCAGAGGACGGCAAAAACATTTTTACTGACAAGGAGGAAAACTTTACATACAGTATTCCACTTGAAAACATTTACGATGAAGCATATATCAGTATCAGCGTGATACCAACTTCCTGCTCTTACAATATTTTATCCGACGGAACAGTCGATGCAAAGACAGAACTTAAACTTTGCGGAAGCGTTTACTGCACAAAAACAGCAGAATGTATCACTGACATTTACACAGACGAAGATTCTCCGATACAAAAGGATGAAAACTGTGCATTAAAGCTTTATTTCTGCGAAAGCGGCGAAAATATTTGGGATATCGCCAAGCGTTACCACTCTTCCGTTAAGCTTATAATGGACGAAAACGATATAGAAGATGAGGTCATCGGCAGTGATATGATGCTGATGATCCCGATAATGTAAAAGAGGTGTTCCGATATGGTAAATAACGACATTTACAGCAGCATTGCCAAAAGAACTGACGGTGACATTTACATCGGTGTTGTCGGACCGGTCAGAACAGGCAAATCGACATTTATAAAAAAATTTATGGAATCACTTGTTATTCCGAATATTACAAGCGAGTTCCGAAAAGAACGCGCTATCGATGAACTTCCTCAGTCAGCAGCAGGCAAGACCATAATGACCACTGAACCGAAATTTATTCCCGAGGAAGCCGTTGAGATAAAGCTTTCTGACAATGCTCTTTTCAACGTCCGAATGATAGACTGCGTAGGCTACATTGTTCCTGCAGCGATCGGATACATTGAAAACGAAGCTCCGCGAATGGTTATGACACCCTGGTTTGAGGAGGAAATACCTTTTGCAATGGCAGCCGAGATCGGAACGCAGAAGGTCATCAAGGAACATTCTACAATAGGTCTTGTTGTCACAACAGACGGCAGCATCACCGACATTCCCCGTGACGAATATTGTGATGCAGAGGAACGTGTGATAAACGAACTTAGTGAGATCAATAAACCGTTCGTTATCGTTCTGAACTGTCTTGACCCGAAAAGCGGCAGTGCACAGCGGCTTGCAACAGAGCTTGAAGAAAAATATTCAACCCCGGTCATCCCCGTAAACTGCCTTGAACTTGATGAGCAGGGGATAAGTGATATTTTGAGGCAGGTACTTTACGCATTTCCTGTTAAGGAAGTCAATATCACTATGCCCAAATGGATAACTGCTCTCGACAAAAATCATTGGCTCAAAAGCAGCGTTGTTTCCGCTATAAGAGCAGCCGCAGAAAACATTAAACATATTCGCGATATGACTAAACTCACTGAGCGGCTTTCGGACGGAGAATATATATCAGGTACGCAGATATCGGAAATTGATCTTGGAAAGGGAAGTGCAGGCATTAGGCTTGACTTTGACGGTGAGCTTTTCTACAAAATTCTCGGTGAAGAAACAGGGATCGAGATCAAAAATGACAATGACCTTATGCCGCTTCTGAAAGACCTTATAGCGATCAAAAAGAAATACGAAAAGGTTGAAAACGCCCTTAATGAAGTTGAAGCAACGGGCTATGGCATCGTTATGCCCGATATTGACGATCTTTCACTTGAAGAACCCGAGATCGTCAAGCAGGGCGGAAAATACGGTGTCCGCCTGAAAGCTTCCGCACCGTCTATTCACATGATGAAAGCCAATATCGTTACCGAAGTCAACCCCATTGTCGGTTCGGAAAAGCAGTCGGAAGAGTTGGTTATGTATCTTATGAATGAATTCAATGACGATCCAACCAAGATATGGAATTCCAACATTTTTGGTAAATCACTGCACGACCTTGTGAACGAAGGGCTGCACAACAAACTCTATAAAATGCCCGTTGATGCTCGGCTCAAGCTTCAGGAAACGCTTGAACGCATCATCAATGAGGGCTGCGGCGGACTTATATGCTTTATCCTTTAATTTACTCCTTGTCTTTTGTCATAAAAAACAGCACCCTTGCAGGTTCAATGCAAGGGTGCTGTACTTTTATTGAGTTATGATAATTTGTTGCCGCATTCTGCACAGAATTTAGCGTTTGGACTTGTGATCTTAGCACCGCACTGATCGCAGAAACGAGGCTTAGGTTCTTCGGAAGCAGGCTGTTCATCTGTTTTTTCCTCTGCCGCTTCTTCGGCGGTAGATGACTCTTCCGGATTTTCAGCAGATTCAGTTTTTTCTTCAGCCGCTTCTGCTGTTGGTTCAGCAACTTCAGTTTTCGGTGTGGGAGCTTCATTTGCAGCTTCGTTTATAGCAGCAACAGGTATTTCCTGTGTTCTTTCCTTAACGGCATTTTCAAGAAGTTCCTTCATCTTTTCGGCGGAACGCTGATCTCTTATGTAGTTTACAAGAGCGGTCATAGCCTTGGCTGTTCCGTCAATTGTATTCTTGTTTATTGCACAGTTGATCTCGTTTGTATTACCGTTTCTCTCTGTAACAACGATAGATGTGCTTACAAATGACTTCTTAGCCTGGAATGAAACGATATCATCGATCTTTATACGATTGAACACGCCCTTGTTGATGAAGTAGAAATACTCTGTTGTAAGAGCAAAGCCGTTATCTCCCGAATTGTCATGGAGGAAGATAGGAAGCTCATATCTTCCGACTGAGATATAATTCTTGCAGGCTTCATCATACTTGGGGTAGAAGAGGTTTGAAAGTGTAGGAACAAGGAAATTGGCAGTCGAAACATTGAACTCATCGATTTTCTGCTTTAGGAACATAATATATGTTCTCTGCTCATTATTTTTGAGTTCCATAATATGTGATTCGATCATATCAAGGTACTTGTTCTTGACTGTATCATCAAGAGCCATCGTTCTGAGGCGAACAATAACATCAAGCGATTTCTTTGCACTGAGCGTATTGATGTTTCCGATAATATCGGTAACTTCCTTTTCGGCAAGGGAAGAAAGGCATTCATCAACTTTGATAATATACTTGGTTTTGAGTTCAAGAGGGCATCTGTATTCTTCAATCTTTGATTTAACAGCAAGAAGTTCTTCCTTCGGCATATTTTCAACACCGTCCATGAGCTTTTCGATGTTTTCAACATGAAGTTCCTTTATTCTGTTTTCAAGCTGTTCAATGCGTTCCGTCTTCTTATCCTCGTGGAAATCACCGTTTTTAATAGTATCGAGGGCATAAATTGCCTTGTCAACATCAATGGTATTAATATCACCGATAATAGAATCAAGCTTTTCAGTTTCAAGTACAGAAGCTCTTTCAGCTATCTTATTTACGCCGCGCTCAAAGTTTTCGAGTGTGACTTCGTTATCGGCAAGCTTATCGGAAAGATCGGACTTGAACTGTTCAAGCTCACTTTCGGACATATTCTGAACTGTATCAAGAAGCTTGTTATATTCAGCATTTTTGATATTGTCGATACATTCATCGATTTTAGCATAATATTCATCGCTGATAGCAACATATTCTTCGTTTTCAGCAATTTCTTTTCTGAGCTTTTCAAGTTGTTCGATGTCCATTTCGGAAATGCCCGTACAGAGTTCATCAAGCTCTTCGCGGCGGAGTTCATCTTCACGTTCTGTGACCTTTTTAAGATAAACAGTTGTAATGGATTCATCATAAGTGCCGCTGAGAAGAACATCTTTTAGCTCATTCAAAGCGTCCTGATTCATTGAGAAGATATACTTGCAGCGTTCGGCAAGCTCGGAGTTCTTGAGTTCAGCCTCACGGCGATCGATCCTGTCGAAGCACTTATCCTTGAGTTCACCGTTATAATTCTTATCGGAAGAATTGATCTTGGAACGAAGTTCATCAAGCTGATCCTGTTCCATATTTTCAATGTTTTCACACATTGAAGCAAGCTCTTCATCAACAAGAGTCTGTTCACGCTGTGCGACTTTTACCATATACGGAGCGATAAGTTCATCGCTGTAACTCTTTTCGCTGAGAACAGACTTGATGCTTTCGAGTTCTTCTTCTGTTGCAAAATCAACATTTTCAAAAAGCTTTTCCACTTCGTGATGTTCATAATCAACGATAAGTCTGTCTATCTCTTCAATATATGCACTTGTGTACTTTTCAGGGAACTTTTCACTTGAAAGTTTAAGCTTGGCATCCGTAAGCATATCAAGCGAAAATTCGTCCATACCACTGCAAATAAGATCAATCTCAGCCTTGATCTTATCATCTGCAAACTGTTCTATCTTGCGTGTATAGCTTTCAGCCATTACAGCGGGATATCTGCCCGAATTTACGCTCTGGAGCAAAGTAGATATCTCGGCAGTATCCATATCATCAAGTTTAGCGATCCTTCTGTCAAGCTCTTCTGTAAATGCAATATCAAGGTGATTGTTGATATCGGGAAGCTTGGCATTTATAACGGATTCGGCATAGCCGGATTTGAGAACATCATCACGAAGCTTGATAGTTTCATCGGCGTCAAGCGTTGGCAGACCAAGACAAAGCTGATTGAGCATACTTTCCTCAACACAGTTCATTGCCATTTTAACTTTGAGAAGATACTTCGACTTTGTAACATCGTCAATAGTAATACCTTCTATGTGCTTTTTGAGCTGGTTGAGCTCATCTTCGTTAAGAGCAGAAAGATTGATGCAAAGCGTCTGGAGTTCAAGTTCGTTCGCAACCGCACGCTTCATAGCCTCAGGAGTGTCAAAAACAGTTCCGTTGAAGCTTCTGCTGCGAATGTCAGCATCCTTAATATATTCAGCAAGCTCATCAATATAGCTTCTGTCCTCGAAACCATACTTAACATTGACTTTTTCAAGTTCATCCTTTATGATCTCAGCCTGCTTGATCCCCGATACAAAGTTGCCGTTTTCGTCAAAAAGGTCAGCATTCAGGTAGGAATCAAAAATGATACGCTGGAGAGAAGCCTTATCTACAGGTGCAACGTTCCAGAAGTTTGCAAGCTTTTCAAGGTTAGCTTCTTCCTCTGGATATCTGTAAAGAGTATATGCAAAAATGCCATAGCTTTCCGGTCTGAATGAAAGTATCTTGGAAATAAGGAACTTCTCCTCAGCAGCTCCCTGCGCGCCTGAGAAATCCTTCTGTTCAAGGTCTTTCATAAGAGAAACATAGTCACTGTCGGAATTTACTGAATAACTGTATTCAAAAAGATCGGATTTTGTGAGTGCATCGGTAAATGCGATCTTTACAGCAGCCATAGCAGCACTGTTTCCGTCAATGTTGATACCGTGTGATTTTTCTGAAAGTTCTTCTTCCGAAAGGTTTATGTATTTATTTACATACTCGGAAACAAACTTATCAAGAGTAATTGTAACGCCGTTGTTTGAAAGCACTTCAACAGCAAGATTTCTGATGAATTCATCAACAGAGAACTCAAATTCGGAAGCCTTGAATATTTCATCAGCTTCGGAAAGTTCTCCTGCAATTGCATCAAACTGCTCAAAAAGAACGTCGGTTTTCAGTATTCTTGTAGTTTTGCCGTCAATGATGACCTTCTTATCAAAAAGGTCAAATGTAAGATCATTCGTATCGGCAAAATCAGGTGCTTCGCCAACACATTTTTCAAGATACTTGTCAATGCATTTCTGAATGTATTCAGAATCAAGCGTGATTATCTCACCGATCTCTGCTTTGTTCCAGAAAAATGTGTTATTGATCTTTTTGAAATGAAGAACTCTGTTGGTAAGGGGAGTGACAGGAGCGTATCGTTTGCCCTTTTCACGCATATATGCTTCACTTACAACAATAGTATCATTTTTTCCGTTTATCATCCAATCCTCGGCATAAAATGCATTTTCAGCCATAATATCGGTAAGATAAACGTAGCCGTTTCCGGCAGCGATCTCTCTTGCTCTTGTGATATTGAAAGACTGCCATTCTTCGTTATCGGCAGACATTAAAAGCATATCGGAATAACGGCAGATATTAAGTCCGTTGCTCTTAGCTTCCTCGTCAGAACATCTGCATATCAATTCATTTTTCTGGGTAGGATGACATATAAATTTAGCTTCGGAAAAGCACTTGCTTTCGAGTTCATCGGCAAAAGCAAAGCATTTTTCCTTAAATACGTCATACTGATTAAATACGTCCATATTTTTGCCCCCAAATTTCAAAATTATATATTTATATCATACCAAAATTGCCTTTAAAAGTCAATAACTTATTGCAATTTTAACAATAATTCTTTTTTTAGGCAATTTATTTTATTAATTTTATCAGATTAAACAATTTGCTTTGTAAAACAAGATAAATAAAAAGGGATCTTTTGTTGAATTTTAAAATTTCATTGCAAAATAGTGCCAATCCCATTGACAAAAGCTTAATTTTGTTACATAATATATGTATATATTAATAGGGGAAGGAAATTCCTGATATGAATAACGATAAAAGGCTCAACATTGCCTACATAGGCGGCGGTTCATACAATTTCGGCTGGAAGTTTTTTTCCGAACTGGCTGCCGAAGAAATCTGTGCTACTATCAACCTTTATGACAAGGATAAACAGCTCTCGCTGACTAATGAAGTTATAGGAAATAATTTAAGAGATAATCCACGCTGCAAAAGTGATATCGTATTCCTTGCCTGCGATACTCCCGAGGATGCTTTAAAAGGAGCAGATATTGTCCTGATATCGATAAGCTGCGGAAATACCGATGATGAAGCTGCGCTTCACAACATTATTGAAAAATACGGCATTATCCAAACCTCAGGTGAACAAACAGGACCTATCGGTGTAATAAACGCACTGCGAATTCTCCCTGATTATATTAAATATGCTGAGCTTATAAAAAAACTTTGTCCAAATGCATGGGTAATGAGTCTGAGCAGTCCAATGTCGGAATGCATCGACATAATGATAAAGGTTTTCCCCGAAATAAAAATATTTGGCTCAACCAACGAACTCTTCCAAACACTTGAATTCATCGGTGGACTTGTCGAAACAGAGAATGGAGTAACCAATGTTCGCAGACGTGATATAAAATACAATCTTATGGGCATAAGTGGTTTTTCATGGTTCAATAAAATAAGCTATGACGGTGAAGATATAATGCCTATCTTTCGTAAATATGCCGAAAAATTCTATAAAACAGGCTACGAGCTTCATCCCGGCGAATATAAAACTAATCCATTCTCATCTGCAAATAAGGTTAAATTCGACCTTTTTCTGAGATATGGTCTTATTCCCGCCGTAAGTGACAGAACAATTGCTGAATTTTGTCCGCCTTGGTATCTAAAGAGCAAAAAAACTATTGAAAACTGGAAATTCAGTGGTTCTGCCGTGAATTACAATAAAAAACTTTCGATAGACCGGCAGGGAAGAGTCAAGCCTCTTATGAGCGGAAGCGAATACCTTGCCATCGGCGGATATACAAGCGATGTCGTACTTCAGATACGCGCACTTATAGGCAATGGAAACCTTATAACAAACGCCTGCAGAACAAACAAAGGACAGATCTCAAATCTTCCCTCAAATGCCGTTGTTGCATCAAACGCACTTATAAGCAAAAATAACGTTCAAACAGTCACTTCAGGAGAACTTCCCGACGAGATCGCAGCTATTGCAATAAGGCATATATCTAATCAGAATACCATTGTAAAATCAGTGCTTGAAAAAGATCTTGATGTAGCTTTCAATGCATTTCTCAACGATCCACTTGTATGCATAGACCTTGACAGTGCAGGTGAGCTTTATAAAGAAATGCTCTCCGCCGTAAGCAAGGATCTTGTTTACTTTTGCTAAATTTTCACCCCCAAACAGCGCAATTTAAATTATGTGCTGTTTGGGGGATTTATTATTTATATTCGAAATATTTTTAGCCGTTTAAAGCTTACCCAAAACACGAATCAGTTTTTATTGTTTGAAACAAACTTCCAGAAGGACATCGTAGAAAGACATCTGTTACTAACGATTTAGCTAAGTGATATGTTCGATGGCGAAGCAATGCAATACATAGATTTAGCTAAAACGTTCATCTCAGTGCTTCTTATTTACTCGTTCGCCCTTATTTTAAGACGTAAAATCGCAGGAGGTGGTAATTAATGGGACTATTCAGTATTATAGGCATAAAGTTATTAAATTTTATTATTGGTCAGTATCAAATATATTTGCTTGGGTGAACTTCTTTTTACCCAGTCAACTCATTTTAAGGCAAAACCGCACAAATCCTTGAAAAGCAGCAAGAAAAAAGGTATAATATAAGTATGAATAAGCAACTAACATTCTCGCTTATAAGCGATGAACTGGCGCAGGCCAAAAAGGCTTGATATTAAAGCGTGGAACGATAGTGGATTCCACTCTTATTGCTGC
>CAMBLM010000002.1 GCA_945868475.1 uncultured Ruminococcus sp.
TTGTCGGTTGATCCGGATTGCTCGGCTGAACAGGATTTGTTGGCTGATCCGGATTACTTGGCTGATCTGGGTTTGTTGGCTGATCGGGATTTGTCGGTTGATCCGGATTGCTCGGCTGACTGGGGTTAGATGGCTGATTCGGTGTACTCGGCTGATCTGGGTCAGTCGGCTTTTCGGAATCTTCATCGCCGTCATCACCGTTATCACCATTGTCTTCGTCACCGTTATCTTCGTCGCCGTCATCGCTGTCGCCGTTATCTTCGTCGCCATTGTCGCTGTCACCATTATCTTCGTCACCGTTGTCGCTGTCGCCGTTATCTTCGTCGCCATTGTCGCTGTCGCCGTCGTCACCATCCCCGTTATCTTCGTTGCCGTTATCTTCGTCACTGTCGTCAGGTGAATCAGGTGTAGTCGGAACAGCTTCGTTTATAACTTCTTCATCAACGGGGGTTGCACCGAATTCATTGTAACCATCGTAGTTGTTGCATATAAGAGTTCCCTCAAAGTGGTCGCCTGCGCCGTTCGATCCGTTTGTAACATCGGCATTTACTGCAATGAGCGAACCCATATTGCGTCCGATCTCAATATTTCCGGCATCGGGTACATTAAAGATGATATCCTTGTTGTTCAGGCTGCCGTTTGTAATATCATTGCCGTTGATCTTGGACTGTGCATTGTTGTTGAGGCTTATGCTGCCCTCGCCAATGATGTTGATAAGGCACTTTGAACCCTCGGGTACATTGAAATTGAAGCAAAGCTGCGTATTACCTCCGTGGAGTGCATTATATTCATCAACTGTGAGCGTGAAAACATTCAACGTTGGGTCAGAACCTGTAAATACAAGCTCCGCAGACCAGCCGCCGACCGAAACACTGCCGTTCGGAGCAAGCTCGGCAAGGTTTCTGGAGGTCTGTTCAAGCTGCTTGAATGTGGAATCAAAGTCAACAGCGTTATCGGAATTATCGGAATAGCCATTATCGAATGTACCATTGACCGTTCCGCCGACTACAGCATTGCCTGCCATACAGTTTCCTGCGAGGTTGACATTTCCGCCGACAGCGATATTGCCTCTGTTTGCGCCGTTTCCGATATCAACATTTCCGTGATTGTTCGTATAGTTTCCCTTTACGAATACATTGTATCCGCCCGCGTCACCAAGAGCGGAAACCGTTTTTGCGGCAGACTGAGTGCTGAGCTGTGCATCTTCATTTGTATGTACATCTCTGGTCGTATCGTTATTCTTGTCGGAATCACCGCTTGTTACTTCGCCGATACCATCGCTGTTGCTGTCCTCGTGATAAGCCGAACCGCTTGGAAAATCAGCCTCGGCAGCATCGACCTGAGCGGCTGAACCGCCTGCGAAAAGACTTGCCGCGAAAGCAAGCGAAGCGACCGATCTCATTATTGCTTTTGTCTTGGAATTCTTATCTGCAAACATACAAATACCTCCGAATACCTTTATAAATGACGTTTGCTTAAATATATGCTGAGAAAATTTATACAAGTATATGTATTTTATTTAGGTTATTTTAACATATACTTATACAATTGTCAAGGGATTTTCCTAAAAAACTTACTATAATTGTATATTTTTTTATATGAAAATTTCACCTGCGAACTCTCTTTGCCATAATGTCCTGATTGAATGCATATTCGACCGCCGTTTCCGCAGAAATAACGCCGTCCGCAAAGAGTTTCATCAGTGCACTGTCCATGGTCTGCATATCTGGTTCGGATTGCAGAACAGTATCGATCTGATGCGTTTTCTGCTCGCGTATCATCGTCTTGACCGCACTGTTCACCCTCATTATCTCGAATGCAGGAACAAGTTCACCGCTTATTGACGGAACAAGCTGCTGCGTAACGACCGCACGAAGCACCATCGAAAGCTGGATCCGTATCTGATGCTGCTGATTTGTCGGGAAAACATCGATGATACGGTCTATCGTGTTCGCCGCACCGTTCGTGTGGAGCGTTGAAAGCACGAGCTGACCTGTTTCCGCAGCCGTCATTGCAATATTTATCGTTTCAAAATCACGCATCTCGCCTACGAGGATAACATTCGGTGCTTGTCGGAGTGCCGCACGCAGCGCATCAATGTAGCTTTCCGTGTCAATGCCTATCTCACGCTGGCTGACAATGCATTTTTCATGCTTATACAAAAACTCGATAGGGTCTTCTATTGTAATTATATGCCCCGAGCGCGTAGAGTTGATCTTTTCTATCATACACGAAAGCGTTGTAGACTTGCCGTTTCCTGCCGCACCCGTTACAAGTACGATACCGCTCTTGTTCTCGGTAAGTTCCATTACACTTTCGGGAATGTGAAGCTTCGCCGCATCGGGAAGCTCAAACGGAACGCAGCGCAGCACCGCCGAAAACGATCCTCTCTGGTGGTAAATGTTTGCTCTGAATCTGCCCGTTCCCTTTATCGAAAAGGAAAAATCCATCTCATTCCTGAGATCGTCGGGGCTGTTTATCTCAATGTGCGCAATGCGGAATATCTGCATAACAGCGTCCTTTGTGTCCTCGGGCATAAGAACATCACCGCCTGCGGAAACGATCTTTCCGTCTATTTTAAAAGCCAGAGCCGCACCCGAAACAAGAAATATATCGGAAGCGTTTTTTTCGACCGCTTCTGTAAGAACCTTTTCAATATCCATATTATTCCTCCGAAAAAAGATCTCCGTCCCAAAGCGTGAAGCCGTCTGCTTCGTCCTCACCGCCCGAGGAAACCGTCCTGCTGCTTATTATCCCGTATTGATCATCGCAGATAGCCATTTTCATAAGTATTTCCTGCCTGTCGTTGACAGGTGTGGAAAAGCTTATCTCTATGCCGTTCGGCGTTAGTGTGTATTCAGCGTTTTCTTCTTCAAGCAAAGCTAAAAATTCCGGTTCACTCGGACTGAAATATTCGTCCGATAAGGTTTTGTACCTCGCCGCCGTCTGCTGTGCCTTTAGAGCGGCTTCATAGTAAGCCGCCGTGTATTCCGCACCTTTAAGGCTGTAATTATGCTCTTTTTTCGCAGCCGAAAGCGAAAGTGCCGCCAACAGGGCCATTACCAGCACAACGAATATCATCATTATCGAAAGATAACCCGTTCCGATGCCGCTCGGAAGCTTGTTTTTCTCGTTTTTCATCACATAAGGCCCTCCGAACGTCCCGCAAAGCGAATTTTGTACAGCTCTTCGCCGCCTTTTCTACGAAAACTTATCTCCATTACGGGAACAAGCTCCTCTTCACGAACATTCACCACCGCTTCAAAGCTGCCGTATACGGAATAGGTGCAGTTTTCATCAAGCGGTATCACCGTGACGGCATCGCTGCCGATATTTGCACCGAATGCGGCTTTTACCGCCTCGGAAGCGTCACCCGAAAGTGCAAAGCTCTCCGCCGCAGTCTGACTGCAAAGGCTTATGTGTTCGAGCATATCGCTCTCCTTTGAAATGCCGTCCGCCGCCGCAAAAGCTCTGAGAATTACGGCAGAAGCGATCATAAAGAAGAACAGCACTATTATCATTTCAATGTAAAAAAGACCGAACGGAGCGTTTGGCTTTTTCTTTTTTACGCTCATACCGCACCTCTTTTCATTATCATTTTATCCTGCAAAGTGTTCGGAAATTCTCGCCGTTTTCGCTGCGAACGCTCACCGCAAGCAGTTCACCGTCCATTTTGACCGAGAAATCCCCGACCGTGAAAAGCTGCTCGCCGCTCTCTGCCTTTATCTCCGCATCTTCGGGGAAGAGCCGCTCGTACAGCACCCCGTCACTCTCATATATGAGCGTTGAAAAGCCGCTGTTTTTTATCAGCAGTTCCTTGTCCGAAAGGAGTTCGGCACTTTCGCAGGCGTGAAGCTTATTGGAAACATATCTTACCGCCGCAGTCGAGTTGAACACTGTGCCGTAGCTGTCGTTTATGCGCTTGTATGCGGAAGCTGCGACCGTTATCATTATCAGGCAGCAGACCGCAAAAATAAGGAACAGCGTCATTCCTGCGGCGGAGCTTACCGTTTCCGCAAGTCGCCTTGTCTGTGGTCTTATCATAGTTATTCCCTCTCAACGACCGTTATCGTCGGGCGTATATTCGCCCCGAAATAGTCATATCCGACGATGTATTTATCGCTGTTCACGGTTATCCCGTAGTTTTCTTCAAGGTAGGAAAGGCTCGGCGGATATTCGCCCTCTATCGAGTAGCAAAGCACAGCACCGTTCATTATCTCGTCCTCGACCGAGCTGCACTGCTTCTCACGGGCAGCTTTATCCGCATTTCCCACCGAAACCAGAAACCATACTATTACTAATGCAAAAAGAACAGCAGAAACAATATACATTTTTACGGGGTTGCCCGTCCTGCTTTTTCTCATAGAACGCTCCTTATCCAAGCGAAGAAATTATATCCGTCATCGGCAGCATTACCGCAAGCAGCAGTGAACCTATCATCACCGCGATAATTCCTATCATTATCGGCTCGATGAGTGATACTGCACCATAAATTCTGCGGTCGCACTCATTCTGACAGCGTTCGCTTATCTTACGCCAAGCCGTTTCAAACGTTCCTGCCTTGTATGCCGAACGAAGCGAATGTGAATCCATCGGATTCAGAAATCCCGATTTTTTCACAGCATCAGCGAAGCCTTCGCCCTCCAGCACAAGCCTTTCGCACTCGGAAAGCTTTGCGGAAACGTGTTTGTTTCCCGTCAGTCCTTTCGCAAGTTCAAGTGACTCTTCGGGCGAGATACCGCACTCCGCCATCATGCAAAGTGCGCTCGCAACATCAGCCATTGCAACGGCTTCGGAAATTTTTCTCGTGAAAATAAAATTCGTGCCTGCGCCGTAAAGGGCTTTCCTCGTCTTTGGAAAAGCCGACAAAAGAGCCATCACAGCCGCCACTACAAGCACCGCCAGCAGCACTATCATAAGCACAATGCCAAGTCTGTACGCAAAGTCAACACTGCTTTCAGCCGCCGCAGCCGCGCTTTCATCAAAGCGGAAGAAGATATCGCGGAACATCGGGATTATCTTAACCACCATCACAATAACAACGACCGCCATCATCGCAAGCAGAAGCAGCGGATGAGAAAATGCACTCGTCACCGTGCTTCGTATATCAGCACGCTTTTCGTAATATTCCGAAAGTCCTTTCAGCGTGTTTTCGAGCCGTCCCGTTACAAGACCTATCCTGACGGTTTTCACGGCATAATCGGGGAAAATGCCCGACCTTTCCATTGCCGCCGCAAGCGTGATATCCTCGTTCATTGCGGTGCAAAGCTGCTCGGCGACCTCTTTGAGCCGCTGATCGTCAGCCTCCTGCGCAAGTGCTTCAAGTCCGTCCGCAAGCGGTATCCCTGCTTCGATCATCATTCCGAGCTGCTCGCAGAAATACGCGACTTCTTCATTTGTAAGCGGTTTCTGTTTCATATATTTTTCCTCTCAATATCTGTACAATGCGGAATAATTGCTGCTGTCGGAGATGTATTCCCCGATCTTCTTTTTGTTCTTTTGTCCCGAATAGAATGTCGCATCGGCAATGTTGTAGCCTTTATTTTTCAGAAAAAGTTCGGGGGTTATCCAACCCGTTTCCTCCGTGTAGATCTCGTTCCAGGCGTGGTAAATGTTCTCCTTTGCATAACCGACAACGATGCGTGAGGGTATCCCCTGCGAGCGGCACATCGCCGTCATCAGTGAAGCATAGTCGAAGCATATCCCCTTGCCGTTTTTCAGCGTTCGGTCAGGGTCGGGGGTGTAGCCCGTAAGTCCGTTCGTTACCTTTTTCGCAAGCTCCTTGTCGTAGGAAATATTCTCCGTGACGTAGCCGAAAACAGCGGCAATTTTATCGACCGTGCCGCTCTTGTCCGAGCAGAGCTGTGACGCTTTTTTCACGCAGTCGGAATTTTTGTCGAAGTCGGAGTATTTGTTCGGGAAAAGATACATATCCGTTTCGCTCTTTATCTTTACCTCAAACGAAGCCTCCGCCGCAAGCGAGTAGCTTTTTCCCGAAAGCTGTTCATACACTCTCACCGTGTAGCTTCCGCTGCCCATAAGCGGAAAGAATTCCGTTGTTCCGCTGCCCGAAAGGTCATGGTCATACTGCGTTTTGCCGCATAAAACACGGAGCTTCGCCTTTTCGCTCTTGCCGCTGTAAGCCGCAGCGATATAGCCGTCATCAGCGTTGCTGTAGTCGATGAGCGCAGTGTCCGTTTTCTCGGCTTTTTTCCCGTCCGCCGACGGCATTTTTATAACATACGGCTTAATATTTGCTTTCGGGGCAGCATTCGTTTCCGTTTTTTCCGCATTTCCCGAAAAAGTCGTATTTGCCTCTGTCAAGATAGCCGAGATCGTTGCAGCAGCGGTATTTTCGTCAGTTTCCTCTGTTCCGGCTGTTGATCCCGTTGAAATTTCGGTTTCCGAAGAAATTTCCGTTTCAGTCCGTTTTTCGGAAGAGGTCTGCGAAGCCGTTTCTGTCGGTTCGGAAGTTGTTTCTTCCGTTTCGGCGGCCGTTATTTCCGTTATGCTCGTCAAAACTGTGCTTGTGATGCTTGTATCAGCCGCGACCTCGGTTTCAGTTGTTCCCGTGTTGGTTTTTGAGCAAGAAGAAAACATCAAAACCGCCGCACAAAGCAGGAGTGTCGAAGCATTATGTATTCTGTTTTTCATCGGCACTCCCCTTTCGTTTTATAGTTATAATAATTTTACCATTCCGCTTAAATTTTGTCAACCGATAGAGTAAAAATTGAGGATATGCTTACCGGAATTATTTAAATGCGTAATTCGTAATGCGTAATTATTATGGTGTGCAAATTTTGGAGGAAACCATAATGCGGGTACATAATCCGACCATATAGAAAATTTTTTTGAGATATTATATCACCATTCACATCGCAATTTCCGCAAATAAACCAGAAAGGCGCAGTTCACATTTTTAGGATTTGCCTTTTCATGTGAACCACGCCTTTAGATTTGTTGGCTATTACGCTTTTTCATCAAAGCTTTGCCATAACTTTTTACTTAACTGCCGCTTTGAGTTCTTCGACCTTGTCAGTCTTTTCCCAAGCTACGCCGAGATCTTCCCTGCCCATGTGTCCGTATGCAGCGAGCTGTCTGTACTGCGGCTTGCGCAGGTCGAGTGCTTCGATGATAGCTGCCGGACGTAGGTCAAACACCTTGCTTATGGCTTCGGAAAGCTTATCGTCGGAAACCTTGCCTGTACCAAAGCTGTCAACGAGTACGGAAACAGGTTCAGCCTTGCCTATGGCATAAGCTATCTCGATCTCGCACTTGTCGGCAAGTCCTGCTGCTACGATATTCTTTGCAACATATCTTGCTGCGTAAGCTGCGCTTCTGTCAACCTTTGTCGGGTCTTTTCCGCTGAAAGCTCCGCCGCCGTGACGGGAATATCCGCCGTAGGTATCAACGATGATCTTTCTGCCTGTAAGACCGCTGTCGCCCTGTGGTCCGCCGATAACGAAGCGTCCTGTCGGGTTTACATAATACTTTGTATCAACGAGGAGTTCAGCAGGAATGATCGGCTTTATTACCTTTTCGATGATATCGGCACGGATCTGTTCAAGTGTAACTGCCTCGGAGTGCTGTGTGGAAACAACAACTGTATCTACGCGGACAGGTTTATTGTCGTCATATTCAACAGTTACCTGAGTTTTTCCGTCGGGGCGAAGATAAGGGATAGTTCCGTTCTTTCTTACTTCTGTAAGCTTCTTTGCAAGCTTATGTGCAAGCGAGATCGGCATAGGCATAAGCTCCGATGTTTCGTTGCAGGCAAAACCGAACATCATGCCCTGATCGCCTGCACCCGTCATAAAGCGGTCAGACTTCTCGCCCTGCTTATGTTCGAGAGCTTCATCAACGCCGAGTGCGATATCAGCGGACTGCTCATCAATTGCTGTAAGAACGGAGCAGGTATGGCCGTCAAATCCGAACTTTGCACGGTCATATCCGATATCGATAACGACCTGACGTGCGATCTTCGGGATATCAACATAGCAGTTCGTGGAAATTTCGCCCATGCAGAGTATCATACCTGTTGTTGTGGCTGTTTCGCAGGCAACTCTGCCCATTGGGTCTTCTTTAAGGATAGCATCGAGAACGGCGTCCGATATCTGGTCACATATTTTGTCGGGATGGCCTTCAGTAACGGATTCCGATGTAAAAAACTTCTTTGACATTTAAATTCCTCCTTATAAAAAAAAAGCACCTGAAAAAACTTTCAAGCGCAGACGTTAAAGACAAATCTTACTCATCTCTCGGCTTTTCACCGCAGGATTTAGCACCTTTCCTGTCAGAATGAAATCTGCAATTAGGTTGCCGGGCTTCACAGGACCAGTTCCTCCGCCACTCTTGATAAGTTTTCTTCATTATAGCATATACATACCATTAAGTCAATAGAAATTTAAAAAATTCACAAAAAAGGTACGCTTTTAAAAAATCACTAAAAAGGGAGCGTCCCTTTCGGAACGCCCCATAGTGTATTTTACTTTATCGAACCCTGACTAACGCCGATGTATGCGGAGTTTCCGCCGATAGCAGCATTGATCTTTGTCTGATAGTCGGTATCCTTTGGATTATAGAGGATATAAACATCTCTCAATGTTCCGTCGGTATCCTGAAGTGTGAGCGAGTAAACTGCCTGTGTATCGGAGTTTGTAATGGTCGGTTTCTCGGAGTATGCAACATAGTAGCTGAAATATCCAACGTCCTTGCGTATAACATCATTTCTCTTGATATAATCGCAGCCTGTTACGGGAACTACCATATAATGATTCTCGTTAGTGCCCTTTACCCACTGGATGACCTTGAAGTTTGCAGGATCAACTGTAGGAAGTGAAGTGTAAACCGTATAGGTAATTGCGCTGACATTTGTGTTCATATCCTTGGTCTTGATGTCGTTTGCCTTTGTTTCGTCATAACCGAAAGGAACGAGCATATATCTTGCGGAAGTTTCAGCCTTGCCTGTCGATGCATTTGTCTTGGTTATTGTCCAGGAAAGAACTTCGTCGGAGAATGTCTGTGATGTCGGTCTTTCTGTGTAAACTGTGTAGTAATCATAGATTCCCGAATACTTTGCAAATACCGTGTCAACGAATGCGCTGTCATAGCCGTAAGGTGCAAGCACATATCTTGCCTGAGTTGTACCGTTGAAAATAACATTCTTAGGTACGACCTGATCGTTTGCGAGCTTCTTCTGAGGAGTTGTATCGTAAACAAGGTTGTAGCTGTAGGAGTTGAGTGCCTTTGCCGCAACGGAGTTTGCATAAGCAGGATCATATCCGTAAGGAACGAGCATATAGTATGTTGTTGTTCCGTTCTGGAAAGCAATGACCGTATCAGTCTGGAGGATCTTTGTTGTCGGCTTTACTGTAAGGAGCTTATAATACTGTGCATCAGCCGTTACAGTTACGGGGATAGTAACAGCTATCTTGCTGTCAGATGTCGAATAGACCTTAATTGTGCCTGTTTCTGCGCTGTAGCCGTAAACCGTGATAACGAGAGCCTTTCTCGAAGTATCAGTTGTTGTTCTTATGCCAAATCCGAAAAGGCTTGAAGAAGTAACTTTAAGGCTGGAAAGAACACTCGAGGAAGAAGCATAGACCGTGAACGACTGTGAAGCACCCTCGGCAACGCTTACGGCCGAAACACTCGACTGGATATTTCCGCTTACGGTCGTATTGTCATTGCTGCTGTTTTCGTCATCGATGATATCATCATCATCTTCGCCGATAACATCAACATCGATGTACTTGTAGACCGACTTGGGGTAATTCTTTGCATAAACCTTAACTCTTGCAGAACCTGAGCCTACAGCCTTGAGTGTAAGGTTGATGTAGTTTCCGCTGAACTTCGCACCCGACCATGACGCCTTTACAACGCTTGAATCGGAAGTGCTTACGGAAAGGCTGTGCGTTCCGAGAGCCTTGATGCGTACCTTTGTTGTGTCGCCCGGTTCAAGTTCAACGCTGCTTTGTCCAACAGCTATCTTGCCTGCAACAACAGTGACTTTGCATTTAAGTGTAGAGGAATTTACCTTTGCATAAATGTAGGTCGAGCCGACCTTTTTGCCGACTACTTTACCTTTGCTTGAAACTGTGGCAACGTTCTTGTTGCCCGTTGTCCATGTGACCTTGCTTGTTGTGCCGCTCACGGAAAGAGTTGTCGAATAGCCCT
This sequence comes from uncultured Ruminococcus sp., assembly GCA_945868475.1. GTDB lineage: Bacteria > Bacillota > Clostridia > Oscillospirales > Ruminococcaceae > UMGS363. The sequence continues at coordinate 10,177 of CAMBLM010000002.1, forward strand.
TTGTGAGCGATATCGACGACTTGCTGAGCTTTACCGAGGCTGCGGACGCAGGAACGACTGCGACCGTAACGATCATCATAAGAGCAAGGAGTGTGCTAAGGAATGATCTAAGAAAGTTTTTACTCATAATCCATACCTCCTGTGTTGTTTTATTGTGGGATCTTACTTTATGTCTATTTTACCATCGGAGATAATAAAAGTCAATTAAAAAGGAAATACAATAGAATTACAATACGGTAACATTATTGCGATACTCTTTTCCATGTTGTTATATTGTATTTTTTCGTGTAAGCTCCCCATACTTCATCAATGCGGACTTCGTCAACGCTGCTTTCGGTAAGGATATACCTCATTTCCGTTTTGCCTGTATCGCCAATCTCACATTCAAATGCAATAGTCGTATCGCCGTATTTTGCAGCGGCAGGTATTGTAGCATATACCTCATAATAGTCATAGGATCTGAAATACTGTCCGAATACGGAGTTGGAACAAGCTGAGTCGTAGCCTCCCTCAACAAGAAGGTATCTTGTTGCCTTTTCGCCGTTCAGCTTTCCGCTCTTGGAAAGGATAACATCGGTCGCAAGCTCCTTTTCCGGTTTTTTCTCGTAGACTGTCCAGTATTCGTATTTTTCGGTGAACTGTGCAAGAAGCGATGCTGCGTGAGCCGTGTCGGAATCCTTTGGTTCAAGAACATAATACTTCTTGTTTCCGTTGTCGGCTGAATAAATTACGTCCGTTGACGCACGTTTTTTCGGCTCTCTGTTCCATACGACAATGTCATAGGCATTGTTTGTCACCGTTACCGGGATATAAATGTCAACATTCCTGTCATTCGGGTCGTAGATGCGAAGATTGGCACTGCCCTCGGAATAACCGTTGACAGTTACATCAACAGCACTCTTGTCAGAATTGTATTTTGTATCGATATCAAATTTATGCTTTGCGGTCGAAACGATCCTGAGCTTGCTGAGAATGGAGGAATCCGCCTTTACCGTGACCTTGGCGGAAAGATTCTCATTGATCTCAACGGAATCCGCCGAAACGGTTATTCCCGATGAAGATACCTGCTCCGCAGGCTTTCCTTTTCCTACCTTGACCTCAACATATTTATATATGCTCTTTTCGTAACCCTTTGCGTATATTTTGATCTTTGCTGTTCCGTCGGCAATGCCCTTGACATTCACCGAAGTGATATTGCCGTTAAAGCTGCCCGAAAGAGCTGCCTTTGCTACGGATCCGTCCGAGCTTTTTACAATAAGATCATGTATTCCGACAGTCTTTACCGATATCGATCCCGTCTTGCCGACCTCGACCGAAAGCTTGTTTCCGTTCGTGGAAATGCTGCCTGCCTTTACAGTCACCTTGCATTTGAGAACACTCTTTCCAAATGAAGCGCTTATCGTTGCAGTTCCGATCTTTTTGCCCGTTACCTTGCCCTTTTTTGAAACTGCTGCGACCGAGGTATTATCGGACGACCATGTTACGGTTTTGTTCGTTCCGTTCACACTGAGGGTCGTGGAATATCCTTTTACTATAGTAACAGAGCTTTTATTGAGCGAAGTCTTAGCCGCAGATGACGGTATCACAGCCAGTGAAAGCACCATCAAAAGCGCCATAAACAAACTGAAAAACGATCTTGCAAATTTTTTGTTCATACAAAGACCTCCTGTCTGTTTAAAAACTTAATCAGAGTATGCGAACATCTGCACCCAGCTATCTCCCGATCTTCCAACGCCAAGACGATTATATTTCGTGCTGAGGATATTTGCTTTGTGTCCCGGGGAGTTCATCCAGCCCTCAACAACGTCCTTGGCTGTGCTGAAACCTGCCGCGATATTCTCACCCGCTGCGCGATAAGAGTATCCTATATCGTCCATCGCCGTGAAGCATTTTCTTCCGTCGGGGCGTGTGTGGCTGAATGTATCCGTGATCTCATTTGCTCTTACAGCGGCAGCCGAACAAAGCGTTTCATCAAGCGCAAGCGGCGAAACTCCTGCCTTTTCACGCTCGATATTGCAGTAGTAAAGCACCTCTTCGGCAAAGCTCATGCCGTCAGTTGAGCTGTCGCTGTCATCTTTCGATACTTTAGCGGAAGCGACCTCGGCGAATTCATCTTCCTTTACGCTTTCAACATTTACATTGATGTAAGCATAAACCGATTTAGGATATTTTTTGGAATACACCTTTATTGTGGTTTCACCTGCATAAACGCCTGTTATTTTCAGCTTTATAATGTCGCCGTCCCATTTTGAACCCTTGAAGCTTACTGTCGCGATGTTTTCGTTCATCGATTCAGCAGCTATCGAGTGTCCGCCGAGTGCTTTGACCTTTACCTTGACGGTTTCATTCGATTTGACCGAAACATCGGATTTTCCGACCGTGATCTTTCCGTTGATGACCTTGACCTTGCATTTGTAGGTCGATTTTCCTACCTTTGCAACTATGTAAGTCGAACCTGTTGCCTTTGCCGTGACCTTGCCCTTGCTTGAAACGGTCGCAATATCATCTGCCATCGATGACCATTTTACGGTCTTTTTCGTTCCTGTGAGCTTCAATGTCGTCGAAGCACCCGTGATGAGCGTTATCGACTTCTTGTTGAGCTTGACCGAAGCCGCAGCCGACGGGATAATTACCGCCGAAACAGCGATCATAAGCGCAAGCATGAGCGAACTGAACATTTTGATGAATCTTTTCATTTTTCTGCCCCCAAACATCAAATTTCTGCCGAGTTTATCGGCGATCAAGTGCTGTTGTTTATTACCGTTTATTATACCATTTGTGAATAATAATGTCAAGCAGACAAAACAATTTTGCCGCAGAATAGATCTGCCGCAAATTTGCTTTTGCGTATTGAAATTTTGCAGAAAATATGATATAATTATTATAACTTTTTTAATCGGAGGTATCAATATGCAAAAGCTGCTGCACGAACTGAAAAAAATCGGCTTAAAAAAATTCCTCGGTCTTACCGCCGCAGGTATCATTAATGCCATCGGAATAACGATGTTCCTTGCCCCTGTGAACCTCTACGACAGCGGAATTTCAGGCACATCGATACTGCTTTCGGGCATAACGCCGCTCTCACTCTCGTTTTTCCTTATAATCCTGAATGTTCCGCTTTTCCTCTACGGCGTGAAAAAACAGGGTATCGCTTTTACCGTGTCAGCAATATACGCTGTTATGATATATTCGCTCTCCGCGTGGCTGATAACAGACGTTCTCCCGATCGATGTCAGCTTCGTTTCGCCGCTCGCAGGCTCTGACCTGCTCCTCTGCTCGCTTTTCGGCGGACTGATCTCGGGCATCGGCAGCGGACTTGCCATTCGTTTCGGCGGCGCGATGGACGGCATAGAAATAATGGCTGTCATCTTCGCAAAGCGTATCGGCATCACAGTAGGAACTTTCGTTATGGGATACAACATCATTCTTTACATAGTCTGCGGAATAATACTCAAAAGCTGGATACTGCCTCTCTATTCGGTCGTTGCATATACAGCCGCGCTCAAAGCCGTTGACTTCATCGTCGAGGGTATCGACCGCTCAAAATCCGCTTTCGTCATCACGGATAAAGCCGATGAGGTCAGCAAAGCCCTCTCTGAGGAATTCGGCTGCGGAATAACGCTTATCGGTGCGCAGGGCTACTATTCAAAGTCGCCCAAGACCGTGCTTTATATCGTTGTCAACCGCTTCCAGATAACACGAATGAGAACTATCGTCCAGAACTGCGACCCGACCGCTTATGTCACCATCTCCGAAGTAGCTGACGTCTTCAAATTCAATACCGCAAAACCCGAATAAACCGAACACCCCGTGAGAGTTCTTCACGGGGATTTTTTTATACAAACGCAGAAAGCGTGACCGTTTGGCTGATATTATTGAGAAAATATACAAAAAAAGCTTCAATATCTTCAGATATTTGCATTGTTAACAGAAAAATAATCTATGGTTTATATTACATACTATGTCTTTCATTGACTTTATCGGCAGGATTTGATATAATTAAATATAGTATATGGTATTTATCTGTAATAATTAGATCATTTATCCGCAAAGGAGATGAAGCTGAACAATGTTTAACGTTACCGCAGAGTGCATCGCACTTTATGTTTCGCTTATAATCGGAGTTTCCGTGTTCCTCAGCGTCACAAAATGGGATTATGAAAAAAAGATGTTCGTGACCTGCTCATTCTGCATTGCAGTAAGTTCATTTTTCAACATACTTTCCGCATTCTTTATCAATAATTACGGAATATTTCCCGTCTGGGCGAACTACATCGCCACAATGCTGTATTTCACATTTCTGTTCTTTACAATGGCAGCGTTTTTCGCATACTTCGTGTATATCATCGACCGCGAGGATTCCCATTGGAAAAAGCACTTAACAAAAGCTGTCGAGATACCGCTTTATCTGATGCTCGCCGTTATCTGCACCACGCCGTTCACAAAGTTTCTTTTCAGCTTTAATGAAAACGGCTATGTCCGCGGCCCTTTGAACAAGCTGACATATATTTTTATGATATATATTGCCGTTCTTCTCACGATCGCGGCTTTCCAAAACGGCAAAAAAACGACCTTCCGCGTAAAAATGCTCGTACTGTTCTTCCCTATCCTCTCGGGCATCGTGATGTTTGTCCAGTTCCTTGAAAGCAATATCCTGCTCACGGGAACATCGGCGATAGGTCCGCTTATCCTTATGTTTCTCTTCATCAGCTCCGACCTTGTCGATATCGACAGCGACACGGGATTTTTCGGCAGCAAAAGCTTCATCGAATCCGCCGAAAAGAGATTCCAGAAAGGCTCAGGATTCTGCTGCATCATCGCAGGCATTGACAATAAGCAGGAGCTTAAAGACACATTCGGAAGTATGAAGCTCCGCCAGATAATAACCCTCGCAGCCGCAGGCATCGAGAACGTTATCCCGAGGATAGAATGCTTCCGCTATTCCGAAACAAAGTTCGCATTCATTATCGATAAGACCGACCCCGAATATATACAAAGCATAGTTGACAAGATCGATGATGCGCTCTCAAAGGAATATATCTTTAATAAGAACGAAGTCAATTTCAAGACAAGCATCGCCGTTGTGAACTGCCCAGAGCAGGCAAACAACACCGACCGCCTTGTCGAGCTTCTTGAATACTGCCTGCAAACAGCCAGAACCAAGAAAACCAACATCGTCTTTTGCGATGACGACGCCATCCGCCGTATCGGCAGGAAAAAAGAGATCACTGAGATACTCAAGCGCGAACTTAACTCCGATGACAATAACTTTGAGATATTCTATCAGCCTATCTATGCCGTTTCCGAAGGCAAATTCCGCACAGCCGAAGCACTCGTCCGTCTTAACAAGACCGAGATAGGCCCTATCTACCCCGATGAATTTATCCCTATTGCAGAGGAAATGGGTATGATCGTCCGACTTGGAGATATCGTACTTGAAAAATCATGCAGGTTCATCGCAGAGCTTATAAACGAAGGGATCGACTTTGACGCTATTTCCGTAAACTTTTCCGTTCACCAGATAATGCGCGGTGATATGGTCGAAAAGGTCACGAAAATGGTGAAGAAATACAACATTCCTCCCGAAAAGCTCCGCATTGAAATAACCGAAAGCGTCATCATCGACAATTTCCAGTATGTCAAGAAAATGATGGACAAGCTCGGAGATATCGGCATAAAGTTCTATATGGACGACTTCGGAACGGGTTATTCCAACCTTTCAAATATGATCGAACTGCCGTTTGAGTACCTCAAGATCGATAAGTCACTCGTACACAGTGCCGAGAAATCGGAAAAGGCTTACTTTATCCTCACATTTATTTCGCAGGCATTCATCAAGCAGGATATCAAGATCCTCACAGAGGGCGTTGAAACCGAAAATCAGGAACGTATCGTCGATACGATCGGCGCTTCCTATATCCAGGGCTTCCGCTTTGCCCGTCCTGTCAACGGCGATACCGCAAAGGAATATTTCCTCGGTATCAGAAACGACGCAGTATAAAAATACAAGCTGTTCTCGGATATCCCGAGGGCAGCTTTTCGTTAAAAGGAACATATAAATGACAAAAGACCTCACTACGGGCAGCGTTACAAAAACGATGCTGCTTTTCGCCTGCCCGATGATACTCGGAAATCTTTTGCAGCAGTGTTATAATATCGCCGACTCGTTAATCGTCGGAAAGTTCTCGGGTTCGGGTGCTCTCGCAGCGGTAGGATCGGCTTATTCGCTCATGACGTTTATAACCTCCGTCATAATCGGACTCTGTATGGGCAGCGGCACGGTATTTTCCGTATGCTTCGGCAAGGGCGACAAGGTGAAACTGAAAAACAGTGTCGCCGCTTCGTTCATTTTCATTGCCGCAGTGACCGTGATAATAAACATTATCATCTTCGCCGCTGTTGATCCGATACTTCATATTCTCAACGTCCCGGACGACGTTTATGAAATGATGCGAAGCTATGTCGTCATAGTTTTCGGCGGATTGATATTCGTTTTTCTGTACAATTATTTTGCGTTTCTGCTCCGCGCGATAGGAAATTCGGCTGTACCGCTGTATTTTCTCGGAGCGGCGGCGGTGATAAATATTGCGCTCGATATCCTGCTCGTTGCGGTATTCGATATGGGAACGGGCGGTGCTGCAATAGCTACCGTAATTGCTCAGGCAGTTTCGGGAGTGGGACTTGGTGCTTATGTGCTGATAAAAGAACCCGAGCTTCTGCCGAAAAAAAGCGAACTTCACATCACCTCTGCACTTATGAAAGAAGTCACCCGTCACTCGTTCGCAGCCTGCATACAGCAGTCGGTGATGAACTTCGGGATACTGATGATACAAGGTCTTGTCAACAGCTTCGGAACGGCTGTAATGGCTGCGTTTGCGGCGGCAGTGAAGATAGACTCGTTCGCATATATGCCTGCGCAGGAATTCGGCAACGCCTTTTCGATCTTCATCTCGCAGAATCACGGCGGCGGAAAGCACGACCGAGTGAAAGAGGGTATGCACCGTGCGGCGGCTGTTTCATCAGCTTTCTGTATGTTCGTTTCGGCAATGATATTCATGCTTGCAAAATACCTTATGCAGATATTCATTGACCCGTCCGAAGCTGAGATAATCAGCATAGGCATTGGCTATCTTCGCATTGAGGGCAGCTTTTACATCGGCATAGGTGTGCTTTTCCTGCTTTACGGCTTTTACCGCGGCATCGAAAAGCCCGAGATGTCGCTCATACTGACGGTGATCTCACTCGGAACAAGAGTTTTGCTTGCGTATATACTCTCGCCCGTCCCTGCGATAGGCGTTATCGGAATATGGTCGGCGATACCGATAGGCTGGTTTCTTGCCGATGCTGTCGGTATACTATATATAAAGGAAGCACTCCAAAGCATACAAAACAAAAACGGCTGAACCACCTCAGCCGTTTCTGTTTGAACTATCATTTCACTTCACCGCTCAGAGCTTTATAGCCATACTCTTCAAACTTTTCATTGATAAAATCAATATTCTTTCGCTTTTTCAGAGCAAAAATTATTATCGCATCGTGCTTATCCTTGGCATAAAGAGGACGCATACACGCGATCTTCAGCAGCTTCTGCGTATCGCCGAAATTGAGCTTCATTCCCATAGCTATCGCGATGAGCTTATCTCGGCTCGGCTTTTCCCTGCTGCCCTCGAATATCTGGTAAACGTAGCCCTTGTTAAGTCCCGAAGCGGCAACAACATCTGCCACGGACATATCTTTCGCTCCAAGAAGCCTGTTAAGATGATCCGAAAGTTTTTCACTCACAAAATTGCCCGAATTATTATTTATATAATCGCTTATATCGGATATTTCCGAAAGTTCGTTTTCAAGCTTGTCTGTGCTGACTGCGTTCATTTTTTATCCCCCATATTGAATTTTCTGTAAAAATATGTTACCATATTAACAGATAAATTTCAAGAGGTTCGGATACTTTTTATGCCGAAAATGAAAATTTAAGCTGACAGCATACCTTTTTGTCACTGTAATGATGTATAATAAATTTGATTATATTTTAATACTGACTGACTTTTAAGTGTAAGCAAAAATCAGTATAACGGGATTTGATAATGGATATTAATGAAATAAAAAACAAATATACTGCTGTCCGGCTTCTTGACAAAGACGAAAAAGGAACGATCGAAGTTGTTGGTTACGAGGGCAGGAACCTCGTTTTAAGGACGATGAACGGCAGAATAAGTTCGTATAAGGCACTGCTGAAAATATCTTCGCCCTATCTTCCAAAGGTCGAACTTGCCGAGTATGAAAACGGCAAAACGATAGTTGTTGAGGAATATATCGAGGGAGAAAGGAACATCGCTTCGCTGACCGATGAAAAAACGATAATTTCCGCATTCTGCGAGCTTTGCGATGTTCTGACCGTCCTGCACAGCCGAGGTATTATCCACCGTGATATAAAGCCGTCCAACGTTCTCATTGCTCCCGACGGACATATAAGGCTCATCGACCTTGACGCTTCACGATATTATGACGACAGCAAGGACAGCGACACACGCTATCTCGGCACAAAGGGCTATGCACCGCCAGAGCAGTTCGGCTATAGTCAGACAAACGCGACCGCCGACATATATTCGCTTGGTGTAACGCTCAAAAATGTCCTCGGCGAAAAGGCCGAAAAGCGAAAATTCAGCCGTATCATACGCAAATGCACCGAATTTGACCCCAAAAACCGTTATCCCAGCGCGGCTGCCGTTAAAAAAGCTCTTCTCGCAAGCAATATGAGCTTTCTGCCGTTAATATTGATAGGCTCGGCTGCCGTTATTGCATTTATATTATACCTGTTCCCTGCTCAATTGCCCTCCGAGCCGGAAAATATTGATCTTGTCACTGCAGCAGCCGAAACAAGCACTGTTTCTTCATTTACTTTACCCGAAACAACAATCACTGCAGCAGCTTTATCGAGTACTGCGGCATCCTCGACAACTGCTGCGGAAGAAACAACTGCCGTTCCCGAAACAGAGCCGACCTCGGAAACAGAGGAAACGACCGTAACCGCCGAAACCTCTGCATCAATGACCGAAACTGCCGCACCGCCCGAAACGGTATCAACTTCGTCTGTCACATCGGCTTCGACCGCCAAGCCGCAGACAACAAAAACTACAGCGGCAACCTCCAAAACCACAACTAAGACTTCCAAAACAACAACATCAAAACCTAAAGAAACGCAATCCACGGAAACGACCGCATCAAACAAAAGCGCACCTGCAGGCACAATACTTATGACCTGTGTTACCGACAAGCTGCGCACTCCTGCCTCGTCATTGGTAAAGATCGATGGCAAAAACTTCGATAAACTGAACGAACCGTGGGAATTTGACCCCGATGAAACCATGATCGGAACATGGAACTATCTTTGCAGCACGGGTCAGGGAACAGCCATCTATGACCGTATGTATTATAAAAAGATAGTAAAAGACCCGAAGAATGCGACCTACCCCAAACGGCTTCGCTTTGACGATGACGGAACGTGCGTATTCATAAATTATTTTCCCTCCAGCGGAGCATTTTACAGCGATCCCCTAAACTGGACATACGGACTTATCGAAACTCCTGCCGTCGGCGAATATTATTTTTATGAACATTACTATCTTTATACAGCGGAGGACGGAAAGGAATATCTTTTCCTTGAGATCAAAAACGGCGACTACATGAACGCCTCCGACCCCATTTCCGGAATACATTATATGATATACGAAAGATTCACGGAAGAATAAATACAATGTCCCCATAAGGTCAATTTCCTTATGGGGACAATTTTTGTCAAAATTAAGCTGACAGTTTACCTTTTATGTAAAAATATGGTGTATAATAATTTTATAAAATACAAAAAAGGGGGTCAAAAACCATGAACACCGAAAATGAGATCATCAGAGCAAAGGTCAGCAATACAGCTTTGATACCGTCAGTATTTTTTGCACTTATCATCGATGCGATTTTGTTGAGTTATGGATTAGCAAACAATATAATGGATCCGTATTATGCGTATGGATTTTACTGTTCCTTTGCGGTTATAATCATTCCTATCGTGTTTATCGGCATCAAATTATTCGTCCTTAAACATGTACAGCTTGTTCTCACCGACAGAAGAGTTTACGGCAAAACCGGCATCATCAACACAAAGTCGGTAGACTCGCCTATCAGCAAGATAAACAGCGTTTCCATTGAACAAGGCTTCTGGGGAAAGGTGTTTCATTACAGCACCGTGCTTATCTCGACTTCTTCGGGAAACTACAAATTTGATTTTCTGAAAGATGCCGAAAGATTCAAGGAAAAAACCATGGAGCAGATCGAGCTTTACGAAAATGATAAGCTCAAAAAACAGGCAGCTGCTCTTGCGGAAAGTATGTCAAAATAAAATTTAAAGGAGTTAATCACTATGGGCGCAGAAACAACACTTTTTAAGGCAGAAGTAAACAAGCTTGTTCTTGTTTCACCGATTATCTGGTCGGTCATCATCGTTATCATCGGCGGCGTAATAGCTGCAGGCGGCGGAGTTGTCGTTGGACTTATCATCGCAGCAATACTCGTCGGAACAAAGTATCTTGCTGTCAGCCACACGAACATTTCCCTTACAAATACAAGACTTATGGGAAAAACGGGCGTTATCAACACAAAGTCAATGGATTCGCCGTTGAGCAAGGTAAACAACGTTTCCGTTGAACAGGGTCTTGGCGGAAAAATATTCAACTACTCCACACTTGCTATCTCGACTTCATCGGGAAGCTACAATTTCAAGTACATAAAAGACGCCGATTTCTTCAAGAGCAAGGTCATGGAGCAGATCGAAAACTGCGAAAACGAAAGACTTAAAAATCAGGCTGCACAGCTTATGGGAGCAATGACCCAGAACCGCTGAGAAGCCTATAATACTGATTTTTGACCAAAGTGCAGACAAAGATCGGCGCAAAAGCCATATAAACCTCAGTCTAAAAATTAGTATAGATCAACTTTTTAGGAGGAATTTTTATGTCAAAAAGAGCTAAAGAAGCAGTTGGCACGACAGGCGGCGTTATTGCAGGTGCTATCGCAGGTGCAAAAATGGGTGCAGGTGTCGGCATCGTGGCAGGTCCTCTCGGCGGCATCGCAGGAACTATCCCGGGTGCGATAATCGGCGGCATTGTCGGTGGTCTTGGCGGAAACAAGATCGGCAGCGAAATGGATCGTCACGACGAAAAGAAATACAAGTAAAAACTGTTAAAAAATGTCCTCGAATTTTCGGGGACATTTTTTTATACTAATTTTTAAACTGAAAGTGTACAAAAAATCAAGCAAAAGCTCGCATATATGGCTTTTGCGCCGATTTTTTGTCTACACTTTGATTAAAAATTAGTATTATAATAACCTGAACCTATTCTTCTCAAACTCAATAAGCCCCTCATCGCGAAGCTTGCAAAGCTCGTTCGACATTGCACTGCGGTCTACGGAGAGAAAATCCGCAAGCTGCTGGCGGTTGAACGGTATGGAAAAACTGCCGCTGTTCTGCCGCTTCGCTTCTTCGGAGAGATAAGCTATCAGCTTTTCGCGCGTTGTGCGTCGCGACATATACCCGAGCTTTCGGACAAGCTTTCGGTTCTTTTCCGATATTGCGAAAAAAAGATTTTTCACCGCCATTGCGTGAAATTTGCAGCAGTTAGGACAAACCGTCAGCAGCTTTCCTATGTCAAGAAATATCACGGCACTGTCCTCGACCGCAAGCACATCATTCATCAGCGGTCCGCTCTCGGGAGCAGCATAGGCTTCGCCGAACATCTCGCCGACACCGACCATACTTATTATGCTGCGGTTGCCCCAGTAATCGTCACGCTGAATATGCAGCTCCCCCTTGACGAGCATCATCAGCCGCTCGACACGCTCGCCCTCACGCAGAACATACTCGCCCTTTTCGTAAGTGCAAAGCTTCGCCTGCAAACAACCGAGCATCGCTTCTATATCTTCGTCCGAAGCACCCGAAAAAAGCTGTGTATTTTTCAGTATGGGAATATATTTCTTCATAAGCATCTCCTTTTCGTTGTAAAAACAACCGACTTGTTGTAAATATTATATTATAATCTTATCAGAAAGTCAAGAAAACCGAACTTTCATTTTTTGAAAACAAGGAGAAAACGAAAATGATAAGAAAGATAATAAAAATAGACGAAGAAAAATGCAATGGCTGCGGACTTTGCGCCGATGCCTGCCATGAGGGTGCTATCGACATTGTTGACGGCAAGGCGAAGCTTATGCGTGAAAATTACTGCGACGGACTCGGCGACTGCCTCCCTGCCTGCCCTGTGAACGCGATCTCGTTCGAGGAGCGTGAAGCACCTGCTTATGATGAAGCGGCTGTGCTTGCTGCCAAGAAAGCCAAGGAAACAAAAAAGAGCGGCGTTCTCCCCTGCGGCTGCCCCGGCTCGCAGTCAAGAGCTATCAGGCACGAAACAGCGGCTGCTCCGACAGCATCTGTCCCCGGACAGCTTTCACAGTGGCCCGTTCAGATAAAGCTTGTACCGGTCTATGCTCCGTATTTTGACGGTGCAGACGTTCTCGTTGCCGCAGACTGCACGGCTTATGCTTACGGCAGCTTCCACAATGACTTCATCAGGGGCAGAATAACCCTTATCGGCTGTCCGAAGCTTGACGAGGGCGACTACGCCGAAAAGCTTACTGCAATTTTTGCAGGAAATGACATAAAGAGTGTTGTCGTTACACGAATGGAAGTTCCCTGCTGCGGCGGCATAGAAAACGCTGTAAAGAGAGCGATCAACGCCTGCGGAAAGGACATTCCGCTGAGGGTCGTGACCATTTCCGCCGACGGAAGAATACTTAACTCACTCTAAAATAGTTTCCCGGGAAGAATTTACGGCTTCTCGGGATTTTTTTTGCCAAAACCCTTGACAACGTTTTCCGACCGTGCTATACTTTGAACATATTATTTTGAAAGGAGGCGGGCAGAATGTTCGTGAATATCTTAAACACATCAAACTATCATTACGGCATTTTTATGGGAAAAAGAACGCTGCCCGTCCTCGCGGACTAAAATTTTAGGGTAAATAAAAGCGTCCCTGCTGTGCCTAATGGTACGGCAGGGATTTTTTTGCGTTCAAACAGAAAGGGGTAACATAATGGCTTACTTTACGCAGACGGAAAAGGAAGAGAAAAAAGACGAGCTTCACAAGGAATACGGCGTTATAAGCAACTGTATCTACATACTGAAAAGATTCGTCAAATACCGCAAGTCGCTGATATTTTTCCTGCTGACGGGAACATTCGCAGCGGCTTCGATGTCCTATATCTGGAGCTTTATCGGAAAGCTCGTCATTGATATGATACAGACAAGCGCAGGCGGCGGAAACATCGTTCCTCTCATAAAGCTTGTGACGGCGACAAGCCTTGCGGAGCTTTTCATAATGTGGCTGAACACGGTATCATCGACAAAATTGAGCGTAGGCTTTACCTATATCCGACTTATGATAGTCAAGGAACGCATCGCCAAAACGCTCAGCATGGACTATGAATCGCTCGAAACGCCCGAAATGCTCGACCGGCTTCAGAAAGCCAAGCGCGCGACGGACGGCGACTGGGTGGGCGTTCAGGGAATGATGACCTTTATGCAGGTGCTTCTCACGCAGATGATCTCCATTATCATCGCAGTTGTAATTATGACAAGCTTTGATCCGCTCATAATTCTGGTCATTGCGGTGCTGTCCGTTATCCAGTTTCTTTACTTTGAGCATATCCGCAAAAAGGATAAAAAGGAAATGTGGGACGCCATGATGCCCCACTGGCGCAAGCTCGAATATATGGAAACGGTGACGACCGATTTTTCCTATGCAAAGGATATACGCCTTTTCGGAATGAAGAATTTTCTCTCGAAAAGGCAGCATGAGATCTATGATGAGGAGCTTTCGCATTGGATAAAGTCACGCCAATACTGGATATATAACTCAATATTCTCGCACGGAATATCGCTCATCCGTCAGCTTATCATCACGGGCTGGCTCGTTTACGGCGTTATAAAAAAGGGACTTTCCATTGGTGATTTCACCCTCTATCTCGCCAGCGCAGGCGCATTTTCCAATGCGGTCAGCCAAGTCCTTTCGGCACTTTCGGGTCTGAGGGAGCGAAGCGCACACACGGACGATTACCGCAGCTTTATGGATATCCCAACGAGCGAGGACAAGGACACTGTCCCAGTTCCTAAGTCCGACCGCTATGTTTTCACATTCGAGAATGTTTCGTTCAAGTATAAGGGTCAGGACAAATACGCGCTGAAAAATCTGAATTTGACCCTTGAAGCAGGCGAAAAGCTTGCCGTTGTCGGCTTGAACGGCGCAGGAAAAAGCACATTTATCAAGCTTCTTCTGCGGCTTTACGATGTCACCGAGGGTCGTATCCTTATGAACGGAACGGATATCCGCCGATTTGACAGAGCGGAGTATCACCGCCTATTTTCCCCTGCTTTTCAGGACGTTACCGTGTTTGCTTTTCCAATGGCTGAGAATGTTTCAATGGATCCTCCCGATGAAACGGACAAAGCAAAGGCTGACAAGTGTCTGCGCGATGCAGGTCTTTCCGAAAAGATAGACAGCCTTTCAAAAGGCATCGACACCGAGCTGCTAAAAGTTCTCTACGATGACGGCGTTGATCTTTCGGGCGGAGAAAAGCAGAAGCTTGCACTCGCAAGAGCACTTTACAAGGGCAGCGATGTGATAGTTCTCGATGAGCCTACCGCCGCGCTTGACGCTCTCGCCGAATACAAGCTTTACAAGAGCTTCAACGGACTTGTCGGAAACAGAACGGCGGTCTATATCTCGCACCGACTTTCGTCAACACGCTTCTGCGACAGAGTTGCGATGTTCAAGGACGGCGAAATGACAGAAACGGGAACTCACGATGAGCTTATGGCGAAAAACGGCGATTATGCCGAAATGTTCCGCGTTCAGGCACAGTATTACATCGAAGACAAGGATATTTTCGACGGCGAAGCGACCGAAGCCGCCGTTGCTGACTGAAAGGAGTGACAGCTTTGAAAGATCTGAAAGAAAAGAAAAGCTCCCCCGTCAGGGAGTCGCTTAAATACTGCTTCCGTCAGATGAAGCAGTACAAAAAAACGTATCTGCCGCTTTCCGTGCTGAATGTTATCATCAGCGCAGCAATGCCTTTCCCCGAGCTTCTGCTCCTTCCCGTTGCTATCGATGCGCTCATGGCGGAGGAAAAGGATATCCCGTTCATCATCACCTGCTTTGCGGTAATGACGGTCTTTTCCGTGCTTCTGGCGGCTCTTAACAGCGTTCTGACCGTTCATCTTTCCAAGTGCGAAGATCTTTTCAACAATGCTTCTGGCATGGAAGTTTCCGCAAGGTGTATGGAGATAGATTTCTCACTCACCGAGGACAAAGATGCTCTTGACAGTATCAAAAAAGCAAGGGACGGCTTATGGTGGTCGGGCGGAACGCACAACATTGCATCGGCGTTTTTCGCGCTTATTTCAAATGTGATAAAAATTGCCGGTGTAATTGCCGTACTTATTATAAATGCGCCCGTGCTGCTCATAATTATTGGTATTCTGCTCGTACTTACGGCATTGATAAATGCAAAGAAAAACAAGATAGACATTGAAAATTTCTCCGAGCTTTCGGGAATAAACCGTATCTTCGGGCATATCTGCTGGGAAATGGAGGATTTCCGCTGCGGAAAGGACGTTCGCCTTTACAGTGCCGCAGGAATGATGCTCGCCAAGACTTCACAGCAGATAAAGCGTCTTTCCGACTACTGGGAAAATATCAACAAGCTGAAATTTCCGCTCAATATCCTTGACATTATCGTCGGAGTTCTGCGCGATTTCGGAACTTACCTTTATCTTGGAATTCTCGCCGTTACGGGAAAAATAACAATAGGTACTTTCTCGCAGATGCTCAGCGCAGGCGGAACACTCCACGCGTCGATGCAGGCGCTTATCCTCGGAATTCAGGATATCGCCAAGCGCAGCAATTATATGTATGAGATAATCAAGTTTATGGACTATCCTCCTGCAATGGAAAAGGGCAACAAAAAGATCGGGGACCTCAATGGCGGTCACGTTATCGAGTTCAGAAACGTCAGCTTTAAATATCCTCACACGGATAAGTATGTTCTCAACAATGTTTCGCTCACGCTCCGAGCAGGTGAAAAGCTCTCGGTAGTTGGACTCAACGGCGCAGGAAAAACAACGTTCATCAAGCTTTTGTGCCGACTTTACGACGCCGACAGCGGTGAGATACTTCTTGACGGCGTGAATATCCGTGACTATGATTACGATGAATATATGAAACTTTTCTCGGTCGTTTTTCAGGACTTCAAGCTGCTCGCATTCTCGGCGCAGGATAACATTCTCCTCGGCAAAGAGGACAGCTGCGAAACGGTCGATGAGCTTTTCCGCAAGACGGGGCTTCTCGACAAGATAAATTCTCTCCCCAAGGGCAGGGATACGATGATGTTCAAGCAGTTTGACAACGACGGCGTTGAGCTTTCGGGCGGCGAACAGCAGAAAATGGCTATCGCCCGCGCGCTTTACAAAAACGCTCCAGTTATAATCCTCGATGAGCCGACAGCGGCGCTTGACCCCGTTGCGGAGTACGAAATTTACCGCCAGTTCGACAGCCTTGTCAACGGCAAAACCGCGGTCTACATTTCGCACCGTCTTTCCTCCTGCAAATTCTGCGACAACATTGCGGTTTTCTCGGAGGGAACGGTCAAGGAATACGGCACCCACAGCGAGCTTGTTCACAAGCCGAACGGTATTTACGCCGAGATGTTCAAGGCTCAGGCGCAATACTATGTTTAATGCGTAATTATTATGAAAAACTTTACTTTGAAGTTTTATCCTAACGATGAAAGGGTCTGTTTATGGAAAAAATCGAAGTAATGTCATACGGACATAAGCACTGGGAAAAGACTGCCGAGTTCGCCCGAAACTGCTCTTGGAAAGCAGGTGCTTGCCTTGCTCAAAAGATGAAAGACAATGATTTTGAAAGCAACGAGCGCGTGATAATTGCGCTTGACTGTGAAAGCATTGCAGGCTTCTGCACATTCGCAAACAAGGACGAACTGCCGCCCGAATATGACTTTGCCCCTTTTATCGGATTCGTGTTCGTTGATGAAAAATACCGCGGCAAGCGTTTATCGGAACGACTGATAAACGCCGCCTGCGGTGAAGCGCAAAAGCAAGGCTTTGATACGGTTTACATTATGAGCAGCGAAGTCGGTCTGTACGAAAAGTACGGTTTTGCGAAGATCGGCGATCATCCGACGATATACGGTTCGGTCGAGCAGGTGTTTGCAAAGAAACTGCATTGACCGTGCTTGATTTTCCCGAAACAATATGCTAAAATATGTTCCAAAAAAGAGGTGATCTTGCATGAAAAAGTTCAAAACGGCAGGTTCGGTCATTATAATGGCAATAGCGGCTGTGGTCGGATTTTTCATTGGCTCGGCAGTCAGCGGCTCTGACGGCGGCTTCGGCTGTGCGATACTGCTTGCGCTTATCTCGGGCATAGCCTGCATTGTTTATGCTATCGACAATCGCAAAAATTAACAATTACATAACACAGCACAAAAACCGCTGCCGTTCAGACGAACCGCAGCGGTTTTTTTGAACTTATACTAATAAATTCAGATAAAATCAAGCCGACAATCTTGTAGCTGTCAAAAACAGCTTTATATTTGGCTTTGGTGCAGACTTTTTCCTTTATTTTATTGGTGTTTAGTATTAAATATGCTTTTTATCCGCTTTGATTTTGTAAATAATGACTATTTTCTTAAAAACTATTGAATTTTATATTAAAATAATGTACAATTTATTACAAACAATGCTAATTTTATTTAACCAATTTGACATGAAAGGAGGACATACGCCGTGAAAATACTTCTCGGCGAAGAAAATATGTCTGAAAAAAAATTTAGAAAAAGAATTATTGCAGGTGCTCTTGCGGTTATTTCCGCAGCATCGTTCTGCGGCTGTACAGACGAAGACTGGGACGATGATTACGATTATGACAGCGACAGCGGCTACCATGAGGAAGATGAAAGCAAGGTCGGCAGTTCCGCTCCGTCCGATCCGTCGGCTTATACGGCAAGAAGCTCTTCGCTCGTTGTTCAAAGCGATGGCGGCATAAGCCTTACCCGTAAGCAGAGAGATGCGGAAGTTCCCATGGGCGAGGACGGAACATGGACAGTGTTTGTCTACCTCTGCGGCTCTGACCTTGAAAGCGGAAACGGACTTGGCGTTTCCGATATGGAAGAAATGGTAAACGCAAGCACTTCGGAAAACATCAAGTTCGTTGTCCAGACGGGCGGTGCTGCCGAATGGAACGGCTACGGTATCTCCGAAAACAGCCACCAGCGATATGTCATTACGGACGGCGATATCACTCTCGTTGACGAAATTTCCGAAACGGGCATGGGTCAGACTTCGACTCTTGCGGATTTCCTCAGTTGGGGCGTTGGCAATTACCCTGCCGCAAAAATGGGACTTGTTTTCTGGAATCACGGCGGCGGAAGCATCACGGGTGTTTGCTTCGATGAAAACAAGGACTATGACTCACTTTCACTCGGCGAGATCGATAATGCGCTAACATACGTTTTTGACAGCATGACCGATAAATTTGAGTTCATCGGCTTTGACGCCTGCCTTATGGCAACGGTCGAAAATGCAAATATGCTTGTCCCCCATGCGCGCTATATGTACGCTTCTGAGGAGCTTGAACCTGGCTACGGCTGGGACTACACAGCTATCGGACAGTACCTTGACAGCAATCCGAACTGCAGCGGTGCTGAACTCGGAAAGGTCGTTGCGGACAGCTTCTACTCCTCCTGTGCAGATGTCTGGTCGGAGGACAGCGCAACATTTTCGATAACAGACCTTTCAAAAATAGATGCTCTTATCGAAGCCGTGAACAATGCCGCAGCTTCAATGAATCAGGCTGCCGATGACCCTTCGGCTCTCGCTTCGATGGTAAGAGGAATAAACTCCGCGAAGAATTACGGCGGCAACAATAAGTCCGAAGGTTACACAAATATGGTCGATATCGGTTCACTCATTTCTTCCGCTTCGACCGATGCTTCGGCAAGGGACGCTGTTCTTGCGGCTATCGATGATGCCGTTGTTTACAATATCTACGGCGAAAACGAGAGCGGTTCATCGGGACTTTCCACATATTATCCGCTTATGGTATCAGGTTCGCAGGAGCTTTCCATCTTCAAGGATATCTGCATAAGTCCTTACTATATGGCATTCGTTGACCGCATTGCATACGGCTCGTCAGGCGGCTCGACCGCTGATTACAATGCCGATGCATGGCTCGCAGCAGGAACGGAATACTGGGGAAGCCTGAGCGGAAGCACAGAGAACGCAGACCAGTCAAGCAGCTACTGGGAGTCATACGATGAGCAGGACAGCGAGGATATGTCTTTCGTCAGTGAAAATGACGGAGAGATATACTTTGCCGAAGAGCCGCACATCAACGAGGACGGTTATTATTCGTTCACCTTTGACAGCGGAAGCATCAACAATGTTGAGAGCGTAAACTGCACCGTTTATTATAACGACGATGAATCGAACTGCTTCTATGAGCTTGGCATTGACAACTATGTATATGTCGATTGGGACAGCGGATATGTCGAGGATCTTTTTGACGGTCTGTGGTACACGCTCGCCGACGGTCAGCTCCTTGCAATGTATATCGTTGAGGAAAACGAGGACTACGATATCTACTCCGTCCCCGTGCTTCTCAACGGCGAAGCTACAAACCTGCGTATCCGCCACGAGATCACCGAGGAAAATGACGGGGATATCACTATCCTCGGCGCATGGGACAGCATCGACAGCAACGGACAAGCACCAAAAAACATCACCAAGCTCAAAGACGGCGATGTCATCGTTCCGCTGTACTATACCTATAATCCCGACGGAAACTATGTCGATATCACACAGGGCGAGGAATTCACCTTTGACGGAGATAATTCCGTATATCTCGATTATCTCCCCGATAACGACTATAACTACAACTTTGAGATAAATGACATCTACGGCAACAGCTATTATACCGATTTCACTATCCTCTCCGTCGAGGACGGAGAAGTGTTCTTCAACTGATAATACCCTCGCAGGCGTTTTCCCTGCGAGGGTGTTTTATATTGGCAGAAACGCCGCAATAACGGCAAATATCAGTGACGGAAGCAGGTTAGCAACCCGTATTTTCTTTCCCCACACAAGGTTTATCCCTACGCAGAATATAAGTATACTTCCGACAAGTGATATGCAGCTCAGCGCAAGCTCGGTCATGAACGGTTTTATGAATATCGCAAAGACAGTTATCGCGCCCTCCAGCAGGAATACGGGGACTGCCGAAAAAATACAGCCTTTTCCCATTGAACATGTCATCACCATTACTATTATAAAGTCAAGCACTGACTTCGCCGCGAGTATCGACCAGTCACCCGAGATGCCGTCCTCTAACGCGCCGACTATCGCCATTGCGCCTATCGATACGGTGAGCGAAGCCGTCACAAAGCCGTCAACGAACCTGCTGTCGCCCGTGCTTTTCGTTTTCTTTTTGAGCCACTCGCCGAAGCGTTCAAAGCCTTTCTCGATATTTATTATCTCGCCGATGACTGCGCCGAGAACAAGGCAAACGGTTATCATTATGCTGTGACCCGAGGTCAGTGCGCCATCCTTTATGCTCAGCATTTTCTCCATCGCACCCGCAATTCCTATCACGAGAACGCTCACTCCGCAGGTTAGCTGCAAAGTTTCCTGAAAGCGTTCTTTCAGCAGCTTTCCGCCGAAAAGTCCTGCCAGACCGCCTGCAACTATGGCGGCAGAGTTTATTATAGTTCCCAAACCTATCATAAAAATTTTCCCCTTTTATATAATACAACTGCTTTATTATATCGCACCGTTAAAGCATTGTCAATAACGCATTGGCACTTCTTTTGCAAAGAGTTTTGCTGCCATTTTACATCTTTGGAAAATTTTTTAAATTATTTTCGCAAATTGAATAAATTAATTCCAAAATTCCCTTGATTTTTTAAATAAAAGTGATATAATTGTAAATATACAAACAAAAAGCTTGATTTTCGGTGGAAAATAGTGAATTTAGACGAAATTCGCACTGATAGGAAAGTTTTTTAACATCAATAGGGGGTCATTATATGAAGTCAATCAAGCAGAAGATCATTCTTTGTTGTATTCTCATGGTCAGCATCTCGCTGCTCATTCTGGGCGCATTTGCAGGCATTATGACTTATACAACAACGATCGGCACGGTCGAAAACGATATGCTCGTTTCCGCAAAGCTTGCCGCAAACCGTACAAGCTGGGAGATCAAGGCTTATGAGAACATAGCTGTCGGTCTTGGCGTTATCCCGAGCCTTTCCGATGAAAGCGTTCCCGAAAGCGAAAAGAAAGAGATACTTGAACAAAGCGCGAATGAACACGGTCTGGTTACCTGCAACCTTATTTATTCAAACGGTGATTCGATCGACGGCAAGAATTACAGCGACAGAGAATACTTCAAGCTGGCTATGCAGGGAAAATCTACTGTTTCCGAACCTATAGTTTCAAAGCTTACGGGAGAACTCGTTATCGTCGTTGCCGCTCCTGTATGGAAAGACGGCATTTCGGGCGGCGAGGCTGTTGGCTGCGTCCTTACACAGCCTGATACCGAATTTCTCAACGATATCGTAAGAGATATCAAGATCAGCGACAACTGCAGTGCTTACATCATCGACGATGACGGCGATACGATCGCAGACGTTGACAGCGAAGTCGTAAAGAACGGCGAAAACATCGAAGCTCTCGCCGCAGCCGATACCACAGGTCAGGGCGGCTATGAAACGCTCGCACAGTCACATCAGAAAATGAGAAACGGCGAATCAGGATTTGCCGATTACACTCTTAACGGCGTTTCAAAATTCCTCGCATATACACCTATCCCCGATACAAACGGCTGGGCGCTTGCCGTTTATGCACCAAAGAACGACTTTATGAGCGATACATACAGATCGATCATTCTTACAATAATGGTTATCGTTATCGCAAGCATCATCTCTGCGATCGTTGCAAGAGTTGTCGGCAAGGAAATCGGCAATTCGGTACGCGTATGCACAGAGCGAATCGAAAAGCTTGCCGAGGGTGATCTTACAAGCTCCGTTCCCGTACTCAAAACGAAGGACGAAACAGGCATACTTTCTGCAGCAGCACAGACCGTTGTTTCCAACACGAACAATATCATCAAGGATATCGGACGTATCCTCGAAGCTATGTCACAGGGCAATTTTGACGTACATACAAGCAAGGGCGAACAGTATTATATCGGCGACTATCAGGTGCTTCTCCAGTACCTCCGCGATATCAACCATAAGCTCAGCAGTACGATGTCGCAGATAAACGAAGCCGCAGATCAGGTTTCCGCAGGCGCAGATCAGGTTTCTTCGGGTGCTCAGGCACTTTCACAGGGCGCAACGGAGCAGGCTTCGTCCATTGAAGAGCTTGCCGCAACCATCAGCGTTATCTCCGATAAGATCAATGAAAACGCAGAATATGCAAACAATGCAATGGAAAAGACCAATGACACCGAAATTAAGATGACCGATGCCAGCGACAGAATGAAAGACCTTGTTTCAGCAATGGACGAGATCAGCACTAAGTCCGATGAGATACGCAATATCATCAAAACTATCGAAGATATCGCATTCCAGACAAATATCCTCGCCCTCAATGCTGCTGTTGAAGCCGCAAGAGCAGGCGAAGCAGGCAAGGGTTTTGCAGTTGTTGCCGACGAAGTAAGAAACCTCGCAAGCAAATCCGCCGAAGCCGCAAACTCCACAAACTCGCTTATTGAAGCATCCATCGCGGCTGTCCGCAACGGCAGCGAGCTTGTATCGGAAGTTGCAAATATGATGAACGGCGTCGAAACCGCATCGGAAGAAGTAACAACACTCAACAGCAAGATATCCTCTGCATCGAACGAAGCAGCCGATTCCATCAAGCAGATCTCGGTCGGCATCGAGCAGATATCCTGCGTAGTCCAGACAAACTCCGCAACCGCAGAAGAATCCGCAGCAGCCTCGGAAGAGCTTTCGGGACAGGCTTCAATGCTCAAGGAGCTTATGAGTACATTTACGCTCCGTTCGGAATAATGCTGATTAAAGCAAAAAAGTATTTATCAGTGTTTCCTTTAATACATAACACAAAACCGCTGTACAGACCATACGCCTGTACAGCGGTTTTTTATATAATTATATCCCCGAAATATCTCCATATCTCGTCCGCGCTGTCAGCCGCCGCACGAATACATACACCCTTTTCGGCATTGGTCGAAGCTGATTCTATCATTTCACATTCGGGTATGCTCGGCTCTGTGCCGTAAATGTACATCATACCAACATGCGAACGTTTCTCGAAAAAAACCACCCCGGAAAGCGGAGCTTCGCTCGGCACAAGTCTCTGATTATCGAGAAAGCAAAGCTTTTCACCGACATATACCGCCGTCCTTGAACGGTAGCTTGTGAATTCAAAGCGTTCTTTCATCGCAGTTCTTCCGCAGGAAAGAATGTCCGTCATCACAAAGCTGCTGTCCTCCTGCAAATGCACCTCCGTTCGTGTATCGAAAATACTTCCGCCGAACGGTATCACGGGACAGGGCATATAAACAAGGCTTCCGCCGCTTTCAACGGTGATCTTCACCTGCTGAGATGCACCAACGCTTTCCGCCTTGAATATCTTCGTGTAAGACTGTGCAGTGAATTTAAGACTTGCACCCGACCTGACGGTCAGCTCGATATCATAATGATCTCCCTCGAGAATTCCTGCACTCGCAGCCATCATCATGACCTCAGTGCAGCCGTCACGGTAAAACGGATTCGCAATTTTCAGCGGAGAAGTGAATTCCGTATCGGTAATGACCGTTCGACCGTTTCTTTTTTCGGCGGTGAGTTTTAAGATACTCATTTCAAGTCCTCAAAAAGGACGTTTTTCTTTATCCAATCGATAACAGCGTCAACGCCGTCAAGGGTCATAAGGTTAGTGAACATAAACGGTCTGTCCCCTCTCATTCGCTTTGAATCGGACGCCATTACTTCAAGGCTCGCACCTACGAGCGGCGCAAGGTCGGTCTTGTTTATAACGAGCAGATCGGAACGCGTAACGCCGGGGCCGCCCTTTCTCGGTATCTTTTCGCCCTGCGCAACGTCGATAACGTAAATTGAGACATCTGCAAGGTCGGGCGAAAACGTTGCGGAGAGGTTGTCGCCGCCGCTTTCGATAAAGATTATCTGTACATCGGGGAAGCGCGCAGCCATTTCATCGACCGCTTCAAGATTCATCGAGCAGTCCTCACGGATAGCCGTATGAGGACAGCCGCCCGTTTCAACGCCGACTATCCTTTCGGGAGGAAGTGCAGAGTTTTTGATAAGGAATTCGGCGTCCTCCTTTGTGTAAATATCGTTTGTGACAACGCAAATGCTGTATTCCTTTGACATTTTTCTTGTAAGGCGTTCGATAAGTGCGGTCTTGCCTGAACCAACAGGGCCGCCGACGCCGATCTTTACATAAGCCATTTTAATTTCTCCCTTTCAAGATATATATATCCTTGAATATAATTTTTCGTGTTCCATTGAACGCAGGTCGAAGCCTGCACCTCCGATGCCAAGATCGTCCGTTTCAACATTCATCGCAAGCTCCGCCGCTTTCGGAATATCCTCTATCGCTTTTGCAAGAGCCGCCTGACCATCAAGCTGACTTAACGGAACAAGCTTTGCGGCGTGATTTACCATCGATGAAAGCAGACTGTAGCAGTACATCGCAACACCGTCATAAATGTCTGCACCAATATCACGGATAAAAAGTCCGACCGCAACGGGGTGGCTTCCGTTCGCTTTTCCCTCGGCAATGCTCCTTCCGTATTCTTCAAGCAGGAAACAACTTCCCATTGCAGCCTCTGTCTTTATCAGACGTCTGCAAAGATTTCTGCTGCCGTTTCTAAGCTCAAAAGGCGATCTTGCCGCTGTAAAAAGCTCATCAAGCAGCAGCGGATCATCTCCGAGCGCTGCCCTTGCGGCGAAGCCTGCATCCCCCGTCGGAAGAGTATAGAGATACGCTTTCAGAAACTCCGAAAGGCTGTTTTTATCCTTGACGATGTTCTTCTGAACGTAGGTTTCCATACCGTTGGAAAGCGTGAACGCACCTATCGGGAACAGCGGATCAAGTGCCTGAACGAGCCGCAGAAACGGCATTTTGTCAATGGTGTTCATGATGACCTTCACCATTGTGTTCATCACTATGGTGATGATGCTCATGCGAATGTTGAGCGTTTCCGTGAGCATCGGTGTGAGCATGACCCTTACATTCGGTATAACCCGTGAATTTTTCGTGTGTCTTTACAGCGTTGAAACCGAGCTTTTTCAGATACTCAAAAGTCGGCTCATCGTAAGGGCATTTTACGTTATCATGACCGATAGCAAGCGACAGATGGCGGTTTCCGAGCTCAAAGCAAAGCCGACCCATTTCCTCGATCGAGCCGACGCTCACGCTGATAAGGTCGGAAGGTGCGATCGTAACAACAACAAGCCTGTTCCCGTCCTCATAGATAATGTCATTCTCGTTGAGCGGCTCGCCGATCTTTATTCCGATATCCTCGCCCGAATCGGTGGTCTTGCGGAGAAGCTTTTTGTCACGCTCGAACCAATCGACCGAAACATATTCTGTTTTTTTATCGGTCTTAAAATTTTCATCAAGTTTTCCGATTATTTTTTCCGTTATCATAGTTCATGCTCTCCTTAGAAAAGGTAGTATTTCTGCGTAAGAGGAAGCTTTTTTGCCGCTTCGCAGGTTATGAGCTTTCCGTCAACGGTAACACGGTAATTTTCGGGATCGACCTTGATATCGCCTGTTACATCGTTGAAACGCATATCCTTTTTGCCGATATTACGGCAGTTTTTCACGGGGAGAACTATCCTCTGAAGTCCAAGACGCTCCTTTATGCCGTTTTCAACAGCCGCACCCGATACAAAGCTTATGCAGCAGCGCTTTACGGCAAGTCCGTTCGCACCGAACATCTTTGTGTAAACAACAGGCTGAGGTGTCGGGATAGAAGCATTCGCATCACCCATTTTTGATGCGCATATAAAGCCGCCCTTGATTATCATTTCAGGCTTTACGCCGAACATTGACGGCTTCCAGAGTACAAGATCGGCGAATTTTCCGACCTCGACCGAACCGACATAATCGGCAATGCCGTGCGTGATCGCAGGATTTATCGTGTATTTTGAAACATAACGCTTTATTCTGAAATTATCGCTGCGTTCACTGTCCTCCGGGAGAGCTCCACGCTGATCCTTCATCTTTGAAGCCGTCTGCCAAGTCCTTGTGATGACCTCGCCGACACGTCCCATTGCCTGAGAGTCGCTCGACATCATACTGAAAATGCCCATATCGTGAAGAACGTCCTCGGCTGCGATGGTTTCGGGACGGATTCGTGAATCAGCGAAAGCAACGTCCTCGGGAACTTTGCTGTCAAGGTGGTGGCATACCATAAGCATATCAAGATGCTCGTCAATTGTGTTGACGGTGAAAGGCATAGTCGGGTTCGTGGACGACGGAAGAACGTTCGGGAACGCAGCCGCCTTGATAATGTCGGGAGCGTGTCCGCCGCCTGCGCCCTCGGTATGGTATGTGTGGATAGTCCTGCCGTTTATTGCGGCGAGGGTATCCTCGACAAAACCGCCCTCGTTGAGCGTGTCGGTGTGGATAGAAACCTGAACGTCATATTTATCCGCAACGGTAAGAGCCTTGTCGATAACGGACGGAGTTGCTCCCCAGTCCTCATGTATCTTCAAGCCGCAAGCGCCTGCTTCGACCTGCTCGGTGAGAGTTTCAATGCCTGCACTGTTGCCCTTTCCGAGATAACCAAGGTTCATCGGGTATTCTTCCGAAGCTTCGAGCATTTTCTCAATGTTGAATCTGCCCGGCGAGCAAGTAGTTGCATTAGTTCCGTCAGCAGGACCCGTGCCGCCGCCTATCATCGTTGTAATGCCCGAATAAAGTGCAGTTTCTATCTGCGTTGGACTGATGAAGTGGATATGCGTGTCGATGCCGCCTGCGGTGAGGATAAGTCCCTCGCCTGCGATAGCCTCGGTCGATGCACCGAAAACGAGCGAGGGAGTAACGCCGTCCATAATGTCTGGGTTGCCTGCCTTGCCAATGCCGCATATCTTTCCGTCCTTTATGCCGATATCGGCCTTGTATATGCCCGTTGAGTCGATAACAACAACACTTGTGATGACCGTATTGGGACATTCGCTGTCGGGTACGGAGCAGGACTGACCCATACCGTCACGGAGCGACTTTCCGCCGCCGAATTTTGCTTCTTCGCCGTAAACGCAGTAGTCCTTTTCGACCTCGGCGATGAGCGAAGTATCACCCAGGCGGATCCTGTCGCCCGTTGTCGGGCCGTACATATCAGCATACTGCTTTCTTGACATTTTGAACATTTTACTCATCCTCCCCGAACAGGAAACCTTTTTCCTTAGCCTTTGCAATAGCCTTTGCCTTAACGTCAGGGTCGTCCATTGCGCCCCTAACAAGATCGTTAAGTCCGAAGCCGACACGCTTTCCTCCGATAGCGATAAGCTTTACACGCTTGCTCTCGCCCGGTTCAAAACGAACCGCTGTTCCTGCGGGGATATCAAGGCGCATACCGTAAGCAAGCCCACGGTTGAATTCGAGAGCCTTGTTGACCTCGAAAAAGTGGAAGTGCGAGCCGACCTGGATAGGTCTGTCGGCTGTATTCGTAACGGTGAGCTCGGAGCTGTCCTTGCCCGAATTTATCTCGATCTCGCCGTCCTCGATGAGAAGTTCACCGGGGATAATGTTGTTGTTCGGCACGATGGGTTCGTGAACGGTGACAAGCTTCGTTCCGTCCGGGAAAGTCGCTTCAAGCTGAATTTCATGTATCATCTCGGGTACACCGTCCATAACGTCATCGCAGGTCAGAAGCTGCTTTCCGATGCTCATAAGCTCGGTAACGGTCTTGCCTTCACGGGCAAGTTCAAGCAATTCTGAGGTTATGTAAGCTATAGCTTCGGGGTAGTTCAGCTTTAGTCCCCTCGCCTTTCGCTGCTTAGCAAGCTCGCCTGCGGAATGTATCATCAATCTTTCCTGCTCTCTCGGTGTAAGATGCATTTTTCTCTCATTCCTTTCGGGTGATACGCCGAAAATCCGTGCGCAAAATGCGAACGGATAAACGGTAATTTTATTTGTGCATTATAATTTTCTTTACAACGCCGTTCGGGTCTTTTACAAGGACAATTATTGTCCAGATAACAAGTCCGAGAACGACCGCCGATAAGCCTAAAAAGCCGTCGTTGAGCATTGTCTGCGCATCGGGTACGAAAAACTCCGCACCCATTTCCATATATTCAACAACAGCGTCAACGAGCCACATCAGCGATGCCCCCCAGTACATACAGCAGAGCGTCCCGATCTTCATTTCACGAGCCTTGCCGCTTGTGTACCATACAGCCGTTGAAATTACTGCCGCAAAGATAGTTATGAGAAGCGTCATTATTCTGCACTCTCCTTTACGGTTTTGTCAGCTTTCTTCCTGACCGCTGCTCCGATGCATAAAACTCCTGCCCAGACAGCCGTTACAAGTGCCGCCATAGCAACGCCCGATGTCGCAATTTCATGCAGCATCACCTGCGTTGTTTCGGGGTCGTTTGCTGCCGTCAAAAACGGAAAAAACGGAACGACTTCGCCGTGCCAGATATGCTCGAATGCAAGCAGAGCAGAGCCGCCCCAAAGCATCTTGTTGAGCAGTCCGAGCTTTTCGGAGAATTTGCAGGTGAGTTCCTTCCCCTCGCGTTCAGCCTTACATTCGTGCGAATGAAGGACCTTTTCTGTGATAGTTGTAACGATAGCTTCCGTTACGGGTGCAATAAAACAAGCCATAAATAATTCCTCCCTGAATTTTATTACTCCGTCATAAGACGGCGTATTTCGTTATGATCGTTTTCGTTCCGTCCGCCTTTAAAGACGACAGAACCCTTTTCCATTACATATATCTCCTCCGCATTTTCAAGTACGAAGTCAAGATACTGTTCAACGAGCAGCACCGTGATGCCTTTCCACTCGTTTATGCGGCGGATAGCTGCACCGATATCCTGAATGATAGACGGCTGAATACCCTCGGTCGGTTCGTCAAGAATGATTATCTTCGGGTCAGCCGCCAGTGCCCTCGCAATTGCCAGCTGCTGCTGCTGACCGCCCGAAAGGTCACCGCCTTTTCTCTTTGCGAACTTCGGAAGTATCGGAAAAAGCTCATAGAGGTAATCGGGAACTTTTCCCTTTCCTCCGAGCGGCTGCAAGCCAAGCTCGATGTTCTCCTGAACGGTCATCTGCGGAAAGATATCTCTTCCCTGCGGAACATACCCGATGCCGAGCTTTACTCTTTCGTAGGTCGGTATTCTGATAATGTCCTTTCCGTCAAAAATTATCTTTCCCGAGGGAGTTTTTACAAGTCCCATTATACTTTTGAGGGTCGTGCTTTTGCCAACACCGTTTCTGCCGATAAGACTCACTATCTTTCCTTTCGGAACTTCAAATGAAAGGTCGCTTATGACCTTGCTCTCGCCGTAACAAGCGTCAATATGTTCAACTTTGAGCATTACTTTTCTCCCCCTCTTCCGAGATATACCGACTGAACGGTCTTGTCGGCAAGAACGTCGTTTATGTCGCCCTCCATAAGAATTTTTCCCTCGTGGAGAACGGTAACGGTGTCCGCTGCCTGCTTTACAAAGTCCATATCGTGTTCAATGACGATAACCGTACATTCATCTTTGATCTTTTTGAGGATCTCGCCCGTGCGGAACGTTTCGGGCTTGCCCATTCCTGCCGCAGGCTCGTCAAGCATTATGATCTCAGGCTTCTGAACGAGCTGCATACCGATCTCGAGCCACTGCTTCTGACCATGTGCAAGACTTCCTGCACGAACGTCTTTTTTGTCGAGCAGTCCGACCTTTTCAAGCACCTCATCGATGCTTTTCAGCTCCTCCTCGGACGGCTTTCCGAAGATCGAATCCATTATGCCCTTGTGACCTTTGAGCGAAAGTATCATATTGTCAAGCACCGTGAGGTTCACGAAAACGCTCGGCACCTGGAACTTCCTGCCGATGCCCTCGCGGACAATTTTATACTCTTTCATTCCCGTAAGTCGCATCGGCTCTCTGCCCTCGGGGTAATACATAATGTTTCCTGCGGTCGGTTTTGTCTTTGCGCAGATTATATCGAGAAGAGTTGTCTTTCCTGCGCCGTTCGGACCGATGAAAAAGTGTATCGTGTGCCTTTTTACATTGGTACGAACATCCGTCAGAGCGTAAAATCCGTCAAAGCATACGGAAATATTTTTTATTTCAAGTACGTTTTCATTGCTTGTCATACTGTAAACATTCCTTTCATGCTTTTACTTTTTCGGCAGAAGCTTTTTCAGTCTTTGCCTTCTTGTTCTTTCTTGAAGCGATCATCTCGGGAAGCTGATCCTTTACAAATCCAACGATGCCGCCCTTGAAGAAGAGTATCGTTATGCAGAAAACCGCACCGATAATGTACTGCCATATCTCAACCATCGCGCCCGAACTGAGGTTGTATTCGCAAAGGTTGATGAGGAATGCACCGATAACTGCGCCGATGATAGTTCCTCTGCCGCCGATAGCGACCCAGATCACCATTGTGATAGAATAGGATATCGTCATCTGCGATGGTGTGATGCTGCCGTTGAAGTTTACGAAAACCGCACCTGCGACAGCTGCGATAACTGCGGATAAAACATAAACGAAAGTCTTGTAGCTGCTTACCTTGTATCCCGAGAAGTATGTGCGGTTCTCGCCGTCCCTTATCGCGATAAGAAGCTTGCCGAATTTTCTTCCGACGAGGAATTTGCAGAGCGCATAAACGCCTATCATTACTGCGAGTGCGACATAAAAAAGCAGGAACATTCTGCTCTTGTTCGATTCGCCCTTAATGCTGCCGAAGATAGATTTTATCTCGGTGATGCCGACATTTCCGTTCGTATAAGGCGAAAGTGCGATGAAAATCGAATAAGCTGCCCATGTGAGAGCCTGCGAAATGATCGAGAAGTAAACGCCTTTAACTCTGCTCTTGAATATGAAGTAACCGATAACGCCCGAAACAGCAGCCGGTACAACGATCACCATTATCAGCGAGAGCGGCAGGTTAAGGAACGGCTTCCAAGCGAGCGGAAGTTCCGTAAGTCCGCCCGTGTGCATAAAGTCGGTGATCTTTCCGCCCGTGCTTTGAAGCTTTAAGTACATTGCCATTGCGTAACCGCCGAGTGCGAAGTAAAGTCCGTGACCGAGGCTAAGGATTCCCGTATATCCCCATATCAGGTCGATGCCCATTGCTGCGATCGCAAAGGCTGTGCATTTGCCGAGAAAAAGAACCGTTGAACTGTTCATAAGTCCTGCGGAATACAGCAGCGGCATAACTGCAAGCACGACCGCTATAACGCCGAAGCAGATATTTGAACCCTGTTTTTTTATAAGCTTGTTCATATCTCATTCTCCTTTGGTTATTCATCAAGGCTTCTGCTCTTGATAACGAACAGACCCTGCGGACGCTTCTGAAGAAATACAATAACTATAAGAAGCACGATAGCCTTTGCTATTGTAGATGAAGTGTAGTTTTCCGTGAAAATGCTTGCCGAACCGATTATCGTCGAGCCAAGCACCGTTCCTGCAAGCTTTCCAACGCCGCCGAGAACGACTGCCATAAACGAGTTTACGATGTAGCTCTGACCGACCGTTGAATCTATCGAACCGAGGAGTGCAACGGAACAGCCTGCGATGCCTGCAAGACCCGAACCGAGTGCGAACGTGATGTTATCGACCTTTCGGGAGTTGATACCCATGCACTGTGCCATCGGTCTGTTCTGCATTACGGCTCTCATCTGCTTGCCGAAGTTAGACTTGTACATTATTATCCAGACGATAAAAAGGCAAAGCAGAACCATAAACATAATAAAAATTCTGTTGTAGGAGAAGGTGCAGCCGCCGACCGTTACGCCGCCTTGTAAAAATGACGGTGCGGTAACGTTAACGCCCTGCGTTCCGAAGATGCTTCGTGCCGCCTGCTGTAAGATAAGGCTGATGCCCCATGTTGCGAGCAGGCTGTCGATCTCTCTGCCGTAAAGCCTCTGAATGACGAATCTTTCAAGCAGACTTCCGAGCAGGAACGCCGTTCCGAATGCAACGGGGATAGATACTATGTAATAAATATCTCTCACGCTTTCGGGAAAAACAGCAGCAAATATCTGCTGTGTAACATAAGTCATATATGCGCCGATCATAACGAATTCGCCGTGCGCCATATTGATAACTCTCATAAGTCCGAATGTGACCGCAAGACCTATCGAGGTCAGCAGGATTATCGAACTCAAGCTTAATCCGTTAAACAATGTTGATATGAACTGTGCCATACAGATCGTCCTTTCGTGGGAAATATTTTGAGTACCCGTGTAAGGAAATGCTGTACGTTTCCTTACACGGGTACTCAAGCGGATCGCCGTGAACCGCCTAAGTGCCCAAAGCATTATTATTTATTCGATAGGCTGGATGCCTGCTTCAACTGCCCAATCATAAGTTGTAAGATATGGGTCGGGGTCAACAGCTGTCGGAGTTGAATAAACTTCATAGATAAGTCCGTCATCTCTGATCTCACCGATTCTTACAGGCTTTGTGAGATGCTGATTTGTACCGTTGATAGTAACCGTACCCTCGGGAGCGTTGAACGAAATGTCGCCGCCTGCAATTGCTTCTCTTACAGCGTCAACATCGAAGCTTCCTGCCTTTTCGCAGGCTGCTTTCCAGAGGTAAACTGCATCGTAAGCTGCCTCAGCAGGGTCGGAAGTTACTCTTGATTCGCCGAATTTAGCCTTGTAAGCTTCAACGAAAGCCTTGTTTTCGGGTGTATCGGTCGTTTCATAGTAGTTCCATGAAACCATGTGACCCTTGAGGATATCTGCGCCGATAGTTGCGACCTCTTCCTCTGCGATAGAGAACGACATTGTAGGATATTCTGCGCTTGTGTAGTTCTTTTCAGCCATCTGCTTGAAGAACGAAACATTGCCCGTGCCGTTGAGTGTGTTGATGATGATCTCAGGCTGTGCAGCTTCGATCTTGGAGATGATAGCTGCGAAATCGGTCTGATCCATGTCGGCATATTCTTCACCGACTACCTCGCCGCCTGCTGCCTGAACCTGCGCTGTGATTATCATATTCGCTGTTCTCGGGAAAACATAGTCCGAACCGAGCAGGAAGAACTTCTTGTAACCCTTGTCGAGAAGATACTCGATAGCAGGAACGATCTGCTGATTTGGTGCAGCACCCGTGTAAACGATGTTTGGCGACTGCTCCATGCCCTCATACTGAACGGGATACCAGAGCAATGCGTTGTAATCCTCGAATACAGGCTTTACAGCCTTTCTGGAAGAAGATGTCCAGCAGCCGAATACTGTTGCGACCTTTTCGCTGTCTACAAGCTTCTCAGCCTTTGTTGCGAAGGTCGAAGGCTCGGAAGCACCGTCCTCTTCGACATAAACGATCTGCTTTCCGAGGACGCCGCCTGCGGAATTTATCTCATCTATCGCAAGAACTTCAGCATCTCTTACAGCCTTTTCGCTGATCGCCATTGAACCTGTCAGCGAGTGAAGAAGTCCGACCTTAACGGTATCATCTCCGCTTGCTGCTGCAGCAGATGTTGTTCCGTCCGAGGAAGCACCGCTGTCCGATGCGGTGCTTCCGCAGCCTGCCAATGTCATTGCGAACATTGCCATAGATGCTGCGAGTGCTGCGATCTTTCTTAAACTAACCTTTTTCATAATCATTCTCCTTTTTCCTTTTTTGCAGCTGGATAATATAAAAAGCCGACACAAAGCATGATTCAATACTTTGTATCGGCTCCATTGCCGTATTATTTAGATGAGCTTCAGGGCTTCAAGTGCCTTGTCGTTTTCGACCGTACCCTTTTTTTCAAGGATATCATCGCCGAACTTGATTTTCAGGTACTCAATGATAAGCTCTGCGCATCTGTCTCTGCCTATCCTTGCGGTGTTGAGGGTCATATCATAAAGTACGGGGTTTGTCCAAACTTCACCGCCCGTGTAATACTTGTAGTAGTCCGCGCGGTATCGGTCGGTCTGATAAATGAGCTTGTGAGCCTCGTCCTCGGTGACTCCGAGAAGATTTGTTATCGACTCCACACATTCCTTTCGGGGTGCTTCAACGTAAACGCTGACAACATTGTCATAGTCGCGAAGAACATGATTTGCGCACTTTCCGATTATGATGCAGGACTGATTTTTTCCAAGCTCCCTGATTATCTTCGCCTGAATATTGTAAAGATTGACGTCGGAAATGAAGCTTTTCTCGGTCGGCTGAACGATCTCATCGGTGTTCGGAGTTCGCATGAGCCTTTTCAGAAGATGATAGCCTCTCAGCTTTTCATCGACCTGAACGAAAAGATCCTTGCTTATTCCGCTGTAGTTTGAAGCCATTGCAAGTATCTGGCTGTCATAACACGGAATACCGAGCTGCTTTGAAAGAGCCATTCCGATATGCTTTCCTCCGCTTCCGAAGCCTCTCGCTATGGTAATAACATAACTGTCCATTTCGGTCGATCCCCTTTCATCTTTCCTTTGGTGTGATTAAATTATAGCACGGTGTTCTTGAATATGCTACATTGATTTGCAGATATTTTGCCTATATTTTCAGAGCTTTTAAATTAATTATGAAATTATGTTAATTCAAAAATTCATTCTGTTCATATTTGGCAGCTGCAAAAGAATATAAAAAATGACCGCTTTTATACATCAAAAGCGGTCATGATCTTATCGAAGCCTTGTATCCGGACGGAGTAGTACCCGTCACTTCCCTGAATTTTTTTGTGAAATAATCAGGGTCGGTAAAACCAAGCTTTTCGGAAATTTCATAAGTACGGAGCGTTCCCTTTGCCAAAAGCGACTTTGCAAACTCAATTCTCAGACGGCTGTAAAACTCGCCGAACGTTATCCCCGTTTCTTTTATGAAGCATTTGCCAAAATAATCTTTGTTGAGATTCATAAACTCGGCAGCGTCACTCATCGTCACGAATTGATAGATATTATCGCACAAATACGCAGAAACCGTGCGTATAAACCTGCTTTCAGAGCCTTTTCCAACTCTTTTGAGAACATTTTCCGCCTGTTCGCACAAAGTGCCGTCCTTTTCGGCATCAAGCCGAGCCTTTACACTTGAAAGCATCTGCGAAAGCTCTCTTTCGTCCGCAGGCTTCAATATGTAGTCGAGAACGCCAAGCCTCATTCCCTTCCGCGCCGCCTCAAAATCAGGCCGCTGACTGAAAAATACCACGCAAGTGCCGCTGTACAGCCGATTTATCTCCTGCGCAAGCTTTATTCCGTCCAGCTGAGGACGGTTCACCTCCGTCAGAACAAGATCAGCACCGTTCTTTTTGAGGAAATCGGCAGCCTGCCGCTCGGTCTGCACAGCCGCAGCGACCTCGAAGCCGAATTTTCCCCATATTTCCATATTCATATATCTTACACCCTGATAATAGTCATCATCTGCGATAAGAATACTGTACATTGCGATACTTCCTTTTTGCGGTATGTTTTGTATGCATTATACCACACCAAAAAGAATTTTGCAAGATTATATATCAAATTATGCAAAGATTTCTGTAAGCTGTTCAAAATCATCCGCCAAAGCCACAATAAGACTTTCATCAAAAATGCTGCCAAAACCGTAAGCTGCGTGGACAAACGGTATTCCTGCTTTGAACGAAGCCTTGCAGTCACCGTTGGTATCACCGACATAAGCCGCACTTGTGCAGCCGTGCTTTTCCATAAGCAAACGTATCGTTATGCTCTTCTGAACTCCCGTATCGCCCCAACAGAGAAAGCCCGAAAAGAATTTTCCGAAGCCGCTTGCCTGTAAACTTCCTATTACGCTGTTTGCAGAGCGGCTATATTTTTTCAACTATAATACTAAACACCCATAAAACTATAGACAAAAAATCTGCGCAAAATCCATATATCAGAGTTTTTGCTTGATTTTTTGTATTGAAAATCGGAACTTTTTATGCTATGATAAAATATTGTCGGAAAATCATTGAGATTTCCGCTTTTATCTCAGCTTTTGGCAGTATAATTATAAATTCAGGCAGTTTTCTTATAGACTTTTTATGTTGCCGCTGTTATTATAGTCGTATAAAATTTTAAACCGAGGTTTAACAATATGGCGAATTACAGAAAAACAGTCATCGCCTGCTATCTTGGATTTGTAACGCAGGCAATTGCGGCGAATTTTGCACCGCTTTTATTTCTCATATTCCATAAGAATTACAGCATACCGCTTGGAAAGATCGCGCTCATTTCATCGGTCTTTTTCGTTACACAGCTCATCGTCGATGTTTTGTGCGCGAAATTCGCCGATAAGATCGGCTACCGAAGATGCGTCGTCGGCTCTCAGTTTATGTCCGCAGTGGGACTTATCGGACTTGCGTTTCTGCCCGAGCTTCTCCCCGACCCGTTCGCAGGGATCATCATAAGCACGGTGATCTACGCCGTGGGCAGCGGTCTGACCGAGGTGCTTGTCAGCCCTATCGTTGAAGCCTGCCCGTTCGAGCATAAAGAAGCTGCGATGAGCCTCCTCCACTCTTTTTACTGCTGGGGTTCGGTCGGAGTTATACTTATCTCAACACTGTTTTTCGCCGTTTTCGGCATAGAAAACTGGAAGTGGCTCTCCTGTGCGTGGGCGCTCATTCCGTTTGTAAATATGCTCAACTTCACCTCCTGCCCTATCGAACACACCGTTGAGGACGGCGAGGGAATGAGCATAAAAGGTCTGCTGAAAGTTCCGCTCTTCTGGCTCGCAATAGTTCTTATGATCTGCGCAGGAGCATCGGAGCTTTCAATGGCGCAGTGGGCATCAGCCTTCGCCGAATCCGCACTCGGCCTGTCGAAATCGGTCGGCGATATCGCAGGACCATGCCTTTTCGCAGTAACAATGGGAATAAGCCGAACCATCTACGGAAAATACGGCGATAAACTCGACCTGATGAAATTTATGATAGGCTCGGGCTGCCTCTGCCTTGTCTGCTATGTAACGGCTTCAACGGCAAGCATACCGATGCTCGGACTTCTCGGCTGTATAATGTGCGGCTTCTCGGTGGGCATTATGTGGCCGGGCGCAATAAGTATATGCTCGGCGAAAATACCGTCGGGCGGAACGGCAATGTTCGCCCTGCTCGCAATGGCAGGCGATATGGGCGGCGCGCTCGGACCCTGGATAGTCGGAAACATCACCCAGAGCGCAGGCGACAATATGCAGAAAGGTATGCTCGCAGGCTGCGTATTTCCTATCGTGCTGACACTCGTGCTTCTTATCATGAAAAATTCAAAAAAGGCAAAGCAATAATACACAGTTCGGCACAAATTAATTCGGACAATTCTCACACGATACCTGTACTGTCCGCGCGGTATTTCAACGAGTGAATTATACTAATTCCCGATCAACCTATATACAAAAAATCTGCGCCAAATCCATAAATCAGAGTTTTTGCTTGATTTTTTGTATTGTTTTTAATTGGTGATTAATATAAGTATAAAAGCGTCAAAAACAGCTAAAGAAGAAAAGAGTGAACTATGAACATAAACTATATCCACGAACCGACAGACCTGCAGTGCGGTCAGGCAGTGCTTGCAATGCTGCTCGGAACATCAGCCGAGTATATATGCGAATATCTCGGCAATGACCGCGAAACCGACCTTAAAGAAATGAAGCGTGTGCTGACTGAACACGGCATAAAATTCTCCCCCGAGCGAAAGCAGGCTCAAACTGCCGCAGACCTCCCACAATGCGCACTTCTCAGCCTTGAAACTCCGCGCTGCTGGCACTGGTCACTCTATGCGGACGGTGTTTTCTACGACCCCGAGCATGGTATTTTGTCCGATTTTCCGCAGTCGGAACGAAAATTCTATTGGGAGATCTTTTCCGAAACAATAAAAAAATGAATTATACTAATTTTTAAACTGAAAGTGTACAAAAAATCAGTATTACCATTGAATTTATGCCGATTTTGTAGTATAATAGTAAAAACAGCTCATACAAAAAGGCGGTATAAAATGGCACTTGAAAATAAATTGGGCATAACCGATTCTGCACAGCTTGCCCGTGAAGAAGAACGCATCAGCAAGAAAAAAGCTGCTGAATTGTTTGAAAACGGGATACTTGATACCCTGAAAGCAGGCAGTTTTGACGCCCTTAAAACGATACACAAATATCTTTTCGGGGACATATATGATTTTGCAGGAAAAGTTCGGACCGTAAACATCGCTAAAGGCAGCTTCCGCTTTGCACCTGTTATGTACCTCGATGCCGCACTTGCAAACATTGACAAAATGCCGCAAAGCACTTTCGATGAAATAGTCGAAAAATACGTCGAAATGAATGTCGCCCACCCATTCAGAGAGGGCAACGGCAGAAGCGGCAGGATATGGCTCGACCTTATTTTCAAAACCGAGCTTGGCAAGGTCGTTGACTGGAGCAAAGTCGATAAAGAGGACTATCTGCTCGCTATGGAAAGAAGCCCTATCCGTGATACGGAGATAAAAGTTGTGCTGAAAGCTGCTCTCACCGACAAAATAAACGACCGTGAACTCTATATGAAAGGCATTGACCACAGCTACTATTATGAGGGTTATACCTCGTTCAAAACCGATGAACTGTAAAAATAAAATCGCCCTGCAAATGACGACCGAGGCCATTTGCAGGGCGTATTTTTTTGTTATCAATTTTCCATATTTTAAATAAGATTATAATAATTCTGCTTGTCAATATACATCTTGCGGTCGGCTTCTTTTGCGATCTCCTCAAAAGGTTCATCTGCCTTTGAACGGAACGCATAGCCGAGTGAAAAGCTGACATTATATTCAGTGCTTTCTTTTTTCGCAAGGCTTATCCTGCTGAGGATATCGTCCTCTTTCCATTCGGGAAGAACGGCAAGGAATTCATCTCCGCCAAGCCTGTATACACTCTCTTTTCCGAACAGGGACAAAAGAATATTTGCAGCTCTGACGATGTACTTGTCCCCTGCCTCGTGTCCTAAGCTGTCGTTTGTCCTTTTCAAACCGTTAAGGTCGCACATTGCAACGCCGAGTGACTTGTTTGTATCATATTTCTGCCTGTAAGCCCAGCCGAGTGCCGAACGGTTCCTGCATTTTGTGAGCTGATCGTACATTGCGATCTCTTCAAGCTTTCGGGAATAATTGCGTATGCGAAGCATCATAACAATGACGAATTCCATCGTATCAATGAGGTCGGAGATGTTGTCCATTATCTCCCTCGGAGGGTTGTCCACCCCATAAAATCCTGCGTATTTTCCGTCAATGTATATCGGCCCCGTAACAAGCCTTTCAATATTCTGCGGCTTGAGAAGATGATACATCGGCTCACTCGTCGTGCGATATTCCTCCATATCATAAATAATGATATTATGCGATTTCTGATATTCATGATACCAAACATCAGGAAGTCCATCGAACAGAACATTCTGAAGATTGCCTTTTTCAGCACTCACACCGTCCCTGCACCATTCATAGGTGTTGCTGAAAGTGCCGTCAAGGTTGTTCTCAAATATGTACGCCCTGTCCGAGTTGAGATTTTCACATATATACTGCAAAATATTGTTGATTATCTGATCGGGCTGTTCTGCCGATGAAGCGAAATTCATCATATCGGTCACAAATTTGTGTTTATCAAGCTCTGCCATTATATATACCTCTTTGCTGAGTTATATTCTCAATAATACTATAATTATACCACGGCATTTTCCGCCCGTCAATGAGAACCCGTCTTCACAAGCATATGCGCACGTCTTTTCGGCAAATTTTGCCGCAGACTGCGTTAAAAATCCTTGCCGGGCGAAAGCCCGCCTGCGGATTTTTGCCTACTCTGCAACAAAATTATGCTCGAAAATCCGCACACATTTCTTATGAAGACAGGTTCTGAAAATAGCTTTCCAACTATGCTTCAATAACTTAAATTTGTATGAACATTATTAATACTAAACGCCAATAAAATACGGAAAAAATCTGCGCCGAAATCCAATATAAACCCGTTATACTAAACACCAATTAAAAACTATACAAAAAATCAAGCAAAAGCTTGCAGCGGTTGAAAACAGGTTTATATGGATTTTGCGCAGATTTTTTTCTATAGTTTTATTGGTTTTTAGTATAAAGTCGAACCGCCGTATCGTCATAAAGCTCAATAGACCCCTTGTTTGTTTTTTTATACATAATAAAGGAATTCCTCCGCGGCCGAAGCGATAAACTCCGACCGGATCATCGTTTTTTCATCTAAAAAAATATAATAACATTATTTTTGGTTATTTTCAATGCAAAATAAAGTGCAATAAATTCCCTTACAGTAAAAAGATTGAAAATTTTGTATAAAATTCTCAAAAACCATACCGCCGCACTCACAGATGCTGAGGTAAAATTGCTTTTTCTAAGGCTCTTCCAAAGCGGCACTCACAAACGGGTGCTGCTTTTTTCTTCGGCGGTCAGCTCTGCATTATACGGAGCTTACAATAAAAAACGCCAAAGCAGACATCATTCATCCGCTTTGGCGTTTTCTTTATAAGGCGTATAAGACGTTATTCCGACAGATTTTCCGTGCAGAAAAGATCGATGCAGCTGCTTATGTCGCTCTCGGTGCAACCGAGGTTCAGTCTGTTAAAAAGCCATTTAAAGTTTCGACCTGTAGGCATCTTGTTCGCAGTATCGGCTATTTCCTGCTGCAATTTCAGTACACTATGCTGTCGGCTTGATTTTTTCCAAATTTTAAATGGTGTTTAGTATAAAATATAAAACCGCCCTGCAAACGATGTATCAAAGCCGTTTGCAGGGCGGTTTATGTATGCAATAATTTTTATAAATATTTAATGATCTCGTCCCTTACACCGTCAAGTCTTGCATCGGAAATACCGAAATCCATTTTCTTGTAGTTCCAAGCCGCGCGACCGATGCCAAGCTGCTCGAATGCTTCGTGTATA
Organism: uncultured Ruminococcus sp.; assembly: GCA_945868475.1. GTDB lineage: Bacteria > Bacillota > Clostridia > Oscillospirales > Ruminococcaceae > UMGS363. The sequence goes on from CAMBLM010000002.1 coordinate 51,356, forward strand.
GCCTTGAACCACTTTACCGTGTCCTCGGGTGAAGCAAGGTCTATAACTCCGTATTCGCCGCAGTAAAGGATCGTTCCGTTAGCCTTTGCAGCCTCATAAGCACGACTAAATCTTCCGATGAAATATTCGGGAGTTATCGCAGGTTCGCAGTCCTCAATATTCATTCTGAACGAAGTGTCCATACCGTCTACCCAGTATGCACCCTGATGCGTGAAGTTGAGCGGATCATAGCAGTGGAAGTTGTAGATCACCTTGTCATCATAAGGAGCATCAAGATCGGGAACAGCATCTGGACTGTTGTTCCAGTAGCCGCCGACAAGAATATAAGTATCGGGAGCGATTTTGCGTATTCTCTCAATAGTGCTGCGGATAAGCTTGTTCCATTTTTCGCTGAAACTCTGATCGGTGACTTCGTTGAGAAGTTCAAATGCGATAGTTCCGTCACTTACAGCGTAACGCTCCGCAATTCTGTCCCAAAGCTTCATAAAGCGTTCCTGAAGAGGCTCGCTGTCGAAGAAACCGAACTCACCTTCGCCCTTGTCGAAAGAGTAGCCTGCCGTCTTGTGAACATCAAGGATAATGTTTAGTCCTGCCGACTTGCACCACTTTATTGCATTGTCAATGTAGCCGAAACCGTAATCGGTGGGAGCACCGTTTTCATCTTCAAGGAGGTTATAGTCAATAGGAAGACGAATGTGATCTATGCCCCACGATGCAGCCGTTTTTACATCATCTTCGGAGATGAATGTATCATAATGTTCCTTGGTGTGAACACACTGCGAAAGCCAGCCGCCAAAGTCAACACCTTTCTTAAAGCCTTTGAATTCAGTCATAAAAATCCCTTTCCTATCAGAAATTCTCTTCGATCTTTTTGTTGAGTTCGTCAACGGTTTCCTGACAAAGCGTTGCAATTTCTTCTCTCTTTACTGCCCAGTCCGTGCCGTTGAATGATGCCTGCTTGATAGCATCATCGATAATGTTAGCCTGCTCGGTAGGAAGTCCCATGTGAATGCTTGCAACAGGGTTTGCATCGGTCATTTCTCTTACCTTGTGCCACATATCTATCATTTCATCTGTCCAGCCGTAGTCCTCACGGTACTGCTTTTCTGTGATAGCAAGCGCGCTTTCATCCTGCTCTGCGATGAGCTTGCACTTGATGAATGCAGCAGCACCCTCGGGGTTAGGCGCACCCTTGCAAAGTGCGTAAGCGTCCATATTTGCAGGGAGATAGTAGTTGTCAGCCTCGGGGTCTTTCGGCATCGGAACGAACATTATCTCGCCCTGCTCACCGAACTTGGAAAGGTCGGCCTCCCAAAGTGCCCATGTTGCGCAAGGCCAGAAAAGCGTCTTGCCCTCGCTTATTCTGTAAGGCTGTTCAGTCCAGTTGAATTCAGCCTTTGGAAGTGGGAGATCGTCTTTTTTGAGGTTGTACATAAAGTTTTCCGCACGCTCAACAGCAGCACTTGAAATGTTATTTACGACCTTGCCGTTTTCCATGCTGATAGGTGCAGTACCCGTTGTTAGAATAAACTGCGTTTCAAAATACCAGCTGTCATAAGCGAATTTATCTTCATCACGGTCGCAGTAGTCAAGGCACATCTGTCTGAATGTGTCCCAAGTCCAGTTGTCCTCTTCAAGAAGTTCAACGGGGTCAGCAAGACCATTTTCTTCGATCGTCTTTTTGTTGTAGATCATTACACACTTTGAGTCGGTGGCAACGGGTGCAACATAGTGTTTTCCGCCGATAGTGTGAAGTTCCGCAAGCTTTTTGCAGCCGTCCGACCAAAGGTCGCTGTCAAAATCAAGATAATCATCAAAAGGTTCAAACATTCCGTCAATTACCTTGCTCGGGAATGTATCGAATTCCTGTGCAGGGAAAAGGTCGGGTGAAGAGCCGCCGAGAACGTTCGTTGAAAGATCGTTGTATCGGTTATCCCAGGTGGTCGGTATCCATTCAATCTTTCCGCCGTACTTTGACTCAAAAAGTTCAAGTGCAAACATCTTCGGCTTTCCGAGATCAGGGTTGATGTCATAAGTTGCAAGCCACTTGACAGTTCCGTTTTCAAGCTTTTCATCTTCGCCGATATCAACTTCGGCAACAGCAGCCTTGTCCTCTTCGTCAAGCTCCTTTGGTGCAGTCGTTGCCGTTGTTTCGGCAGGTGTTGATGAATTTCCGCAGGCGGTCATTGAACCGATAAGCGCCATAGCGGCTGTAAAAGCAAGTACCCTCTTAAAATTTTTCATAATCTCTTTCTCCTTTTGCATTTAAGTTGAGTTTATTCGGTCACGATTTACTGTACCTATAATTTAACATATTGCAAAGGATAAAAATATCACTTTTTTGCTTTTTGTATCAAAATTATGTTGCTTTTTTTTCAAAATTGCTGTATAATAAACGCAGAGGTGAATAAACGTGTCTGAATATGAAAAAGAGCTGACCTATAAAGCGTTTCTGAACCGAGAGTATGAGTTCAGACATTCGCCGTTTGAAAAAGAGTTTGAATTTTATGACTGCGTTAAGAAAGGCGATGTCAGCGCAGTTGAAAAGGTTATGACACCGCTCGGCGGAAACGGCGCAGGTGTGCTTTCCGAAGACTCGCTTCGCAACCTTAAATATCATTTTATCGTAACGATAGCACTTGTAACACGCTTCTGCGTCGAGGGAGGAATGGAAATGGAAACCGCCTATACCCTCAGCGACCTCTATATAATAAAAGCAGATAAATGTTCGACCGAAGCAGAGCTTCACAAACTCCATAAAGAGGCCGTCCTCGAGTTTACAAAGCTTATGAACAAGCTTGCCCACGGAAATATCTATTCCAAACCCGTTATAATGACAATGGACTATATCTATGACAACCTCCACTCAAAAATAAGCGAAAATGACATTGCCGATCATGTTTCCTTGAGTCATTCATATCTGTCACGGCTTTTTAAAAATGAAGTCGGCGTGACGATATCAGCGTATATCGCGATAAAGCGCATTGAAACAGCGCAGAATATGCTAAAATATTCCGATTTCTCGTCAGCAGATATCGCAAACTACCTCGCATTCACTTCGCACAGCCACTTTATAAGCGTTTTCCGAAAATATACGGGAATGACCCCGAATGAATTCCGCAAAAAATATTACCGCGACAATTGGGGCAACAATACTTATAAAAGAACAAAGAAATGATACTTACAGCAAATTTTTGATATATAAAAATGCGAATCCCTACTATAATATATAAAAACAGCGAAAGGAACTTCACCTATGAAAAATATCGTAAAAAAAATTAAAACAGCGGCAATTTTTATCTCCTGTGCAGTGATGTTATGCTCCTGCGCATCTTCAAACGCAGTTTCGGAAGAGCCGAAAGAAGAAAGCATCTCAAACGTCACATTTGAAAACGGCAGTTCTTCGCTTTTCGAGTGCTCGGACGGCTGGACAAACGGAAATATGTTCAACGTCACTTGGCGCGCCGAAAACTGTACCTTTGAGAACGGAGTAATGGGTCTTACCATTGATAAGGACAGCAAAGCCGGAACAGTTCCGTATTCTGGCGCAGAGTACCGCTCCAAGGATTTTTACGGCTATGGCAGATATGAAGTCAGAATGAAAGCAATAAAAAATGACGGCGTTGTTTCCTCATTTTTCACCTATACAGGTCCGTCCGACAATAACCCTTGGGACGAGATAGATATTGAAATTCTCGGCAAGGACACAACGAAAGTCCAGTTCAATTACTTCACCAACGGTCAGGGCAATCACGAATTTATGTATGACCTCGGCTTTGACGCATCTGAAGATTTCCACGACTACGCTTTTGAGTGGTATGAAGATAAAATAGTGTGGTTCGTTGACGGCAAAGAGGCTTATACAGCAACGGAAAATATCCCCGTCACCGAAGGTAAAATTATGATGAACGCATGGTGCGGAACCGGCGTTGACAGCTGGCTCAATCCATTTGACGACAGCAAAATGCCGCTTACTGCAGAGTATGAAAAGATCTCGTTTACTCCTTTTGATGAGTGAGTTTAGGGGATATATGCACACCAAGATGAACAGTGGCCAAAGCTCGCCCTCGTCAAGGAAATTACGGAAGAAGTCTGGGATAAATAAATTCGTTTTTGCCATTGGATAATATACATATAAATCGGCTGCAAGTGAAAAATAGCACTTGCAGCCGATTTTTTGATATAGTAAAATACCACGCAAACAACGTATCATACCCGTTTGCAGGGCGATTTGCATTTCCGCTTAAACTTCATCATAAAAGAGTGCATATCCAAGCGGCCAGAGCGCAGGCAGGAATATATACGATAAAATGTATAAAATGCTGTTTTTTGTTATATCCAAACATATGCGGTCCAACTATGCCCTTGACCTCGGGGTAAAAATGCGGAAAAAGTTTGATCGGCACAAAAGATACCAGTCAAAGAAAAGTATATCATAGATCTCCATAATATAAAGCACTGCGATAAATCTTACGAAGAACTGCAGAAAGCCAAATCCGTTTTTTACTCCGTCCCATACACCGAGAACCAATGCACCCGCAAACAGCAAAAGTGCTGTCACAGCTATTATCCGGCCAATGATATGTGCACCGTGAAATCTCTTTTTTTATCGGGAATAACAGCAAGTATATCTTTGTGCGCCGAAGAAAAAAACGCTTATCCTGAATAAAACCGACTTCTGCATACAATATAAGAAAATATGCCGCCATGGCCATAACCGCCGAAACTATCGTTACTGCCATTTTTATCACCTCATATAAAATTTATCAGCCAAAGATCAAGGAGCTTAAAGCTGACATATCAATATCACTTTTGGGAAACCAAAGAATATTGTTATTGAATATATTATACCACTTCGGTTAGCATAAAGCAACTTCTTTTTTGTAATTTTGACAAATATGCGATTTTTTGAAAATTTACTCTTAACAAGCCAAAACAAATATGATAAGATAACTATGTTATCCAATAACAATGTTATCTTATCAGGAACGGAGTAGTTGAATGCGCCTGCTGAATGATGAACTTGCAAAAAATATACTTGAAGCAAGCAAAAAGGAATTTCTCAAAAAAGGCTTTCAGAAAGCATCTGTGCGAAGCATTGTCGCCGCTGTGAATGTAACAACGGGCGCAGTCTACCGCTACTATGAAAACAAGGAAGCACTCTTTGATGCGCTTGTAAAAGCACCTGCCGAGGAGCTTTATGAGCTCTATCGAAGCTATAATGAGGATTTTTCCGATCAGGAATTAAACGAGCAAATGGACGCGCTTTCCGATGGAATTGAGGACGACACAGACGGTATGCTCGGCTTCATCTATGAGCATTATGATGCATTCAAACTTATCGCCTGCTGCTCCGAAGGAACAAAATACGCCGATTATGTCGAGCGGCTCATCGAGATAGAAACAAGGTCGAGCATAAAGCTTATCCGACTTATGCAGGCGGACGGAAAGATCAGTCCCGATTTCGACGAACAGCTTGTGCATATTATTTCAAGTACAATGTTCAACGGAGTCTTCGAGATAATCTCCCACAACGAGCCTATCGAAACCGCTCGGGAGCATATCCACATATTAAAGGAATTCTACACCGCAGGCTGGTATAAAATTTTAGGGATCAATTGATCCCTGATTTATTGTATACCGGTTAGTTAACGCTAACTAAACACATTTTAAAAGGAGAATGATCTATGCCAAAGCTCACCGAACTCAAAGACGGTCAGAAAGCAAAAATCACGGGTATCAACGGCGACAGACGCTACCTTTCGAGAGTGACCTCGATCGGGCTGAATGTCGGCTGCGATATCGAAGTGCTGCAAAATGTCAGGAACCGTCCCGTGCTTGTTTACGGACGCGACACGATGATAGCACTCAACCGCAATGAATCCGAAAGAATAACCGTGGAGGTGACAAAGTAATGTCGGCAGAAAAGAAAATCGCGCTGCTCGGACAGCCGAACTCGGGCAAATCCACCGTGTTCAATATGCTCACGGGCGCACATCAGCATGTAGGAAACTGGCCCGGAAAGACCGTTGAAAAGGTCGAGGGCGAATTTACATACGGAGATACAAAATATCTCATCGCCGACCTCCCCGGAACATACAGCCTTTCGGCGAATTCCGACGAGGAGATCGTCACCCGTGACTATATCGCATCGGGCGGAGCGGATATCGTTTGTATCCTCGCCGATTCATCTCAGCTTGAACGAAGCCTTTTTATGCTTTCGGATTATGCAGGCATAACCGTCCCTGCAATGCTCGTTCTGACAATGACGGACGTTGCCAAAGCACAGGGCAAAAAGATAAACATTGCCAAGCTTTCGGAAAAACTCGGAATACCCGTTGTTTCGATAGTCGCACCCGATAAAAAGAGCTACGGCAGCTTTTACAAGGCTCTCGAAGAAGCCGCAAAAGCACAGAAACAGCTTGATTTTTCCGCGCTCACCGAACTTTACAAAAACGGAGAGCAGAAAGCCGCTTATGCCAAAGCACTTGCGCTCGTTCCCGAAAATGGCGTGGAAAAATATTCTTCCGAATGGCTCGCAGCAAAGCTTCTTGAGGGCGACAATGCCGTTATCAACAAGCTGTCCTCCGCTTCGGACAGAAGCACACTGAAAAAATTTGCGCAGGAAAATCCCGATGGCAGCCTTTACACCAGTGACTGCAAATTTGAGTGGATAGATGGTCTGCTTTCCGATACCGTAACAAAAACGAAGAAAACATCGGAAATATTGACGAAATTCGACCGCGCGGCTATCTCAAAACGCTGGGGAAAGCTTATTTCCATAGGCATTGTTCTTCTCGGAATAATCGGCTCGTTCATCGTTGCCGCACCGCTTATGGGAATCGGCAGTGCGATACCGTCGGTTCTTACTCCGCTTATAAACGCTATCGGAATGCCCGAAATGCTCGCTTCATTCATCAACAGCACACTTATAACCGCGCTCGGCTGGGTGTTCTCAATGGCAGGCTTCGTTTTCGGAATAAACCTTGTGTTCGGACTTATTGAGGAAGTCGGCTATATGGCTCGCGTTTCCTACGTTTTCGACAACACAATGAACAAGCTCGGCCTGCAGGGCAAATCCATTATGCCTATGCTTGTGAGCTTCGGCTGTACTATCGGCGGTGCCGCCGGAACAAGGGTCATCGACTCATAATTTAATCTTTTTAACTATACTCACAACCAAGCTCCTTAATCTATATAACAAACATTCTCCCCCTGACTCCTGACCCACATATCGACCCCATCACCAAAAACCTCCGCAGAAATAATATATCCATCGGAAACCTTCTCCAAGATCTTAGCCGTGGGTAAACGGTCAAGAACAGCGTCAACATTTTTGCCCTTGTATATAAACTTTATCTTCCGCAGTCTGCCGCCGTACATGAACTGTATCCGCTTGCGGAACTCGCCCTCCTCGAACCTGTCCTTGTACGGTATGTCAAAATGCCTGTCCAACACCTCAAAACGCCTTATCCTGTCAATTCTGTATATCGTCGGAAAAATATCATCCTTGTTGCGGAACTCTTTCTCCCTGTCAATGTCCTCGATAAACGCCGTCAGATAAAAATAAAACTCCGAAAACATTATCCCAACCGGCTCGATCACTCGCTCCACGACCGTACCGTCCTGCTTTTCGTATTCTATCTTCATGCAAAGCTGCTTTTGTACAGCCTCGCCGATCTCCCACATCGACTCAAGATACTTCCTGTGATGACTGAGTTCAACATAGTGGAACATCTCGTTCGTGATAAGCTCCCTCACCGTCCGCTGATTTTTCATCGGCACACAGCCCCTCAGAAGCTTGTTGATTATCGGCTCCATCTCCGACTTCGTGAACGCACGGCTCTCCAAAAGTATCTTGCATACCGCAAGTGCCTCACTGTTCGTCAGCGCGTCCTCGCCCCTCGTCACAAGCCGATATCCACCGTCCTCACGGCTGTAAATAAGCTCACGCCGAACGTCACCCTCGGCAGCCTTGTCCTCAAAAAACATTCTCAGATCATCAATGTCACGCTGTATCGTCCTCTGATTTACCCCGAAATACTCCGCTTCTGCCGTCTTGTTTATCACTTCGCCGTCCATAAGCTTCGTGTATATCGAAAGTACCCTGCTGTATTTGAATCCGTTGCTCATTTTATCCATTTTTCATCACCGTTATATAAAGGTCACCTCTAAAAACCACCGGCTAAAGCCTTAGCACCTCATCTGCTTGCAGATTTTCCGTCATCTTGCACATAAATTTCTTGACATACGACATGTATGCAAATTCTTGCTTTGCAATAACTGCGAAATTTCTATACAATCTGACGAAAAATCTGACTGCGCATCTGAGGCACTATGGTTTTTAGAGGTGACCTAAACATATTTTTATTTTACAACAAATTTCTGCATATTTCAACCAATCTATTACATTTTACTCCATTAAAGTAATTTTTTGTATAAATAATAGAAATCGGTAAATCAACTTTGTGCAGCTTTTTTATTTCAATATAATTATATAACCCCTGCTATGACAGCCATTGTCTATCTCGCAAAAATTTCCTTCTTTTTTTATTATAATACATAAAATTCCATAATTCAACCCTTTAGAGAATATTTTTTATACCTTAAAGATGTTTGCAGCTGCATAAAATATAGTATAAAGTTATAATATAAGTATAAAAAGCAAAAAAAGAAGGTGCATTATGAGTTTTGAACGGGAAAAGATCGCATATAACGTCGGACTGCGTATCCGTGACTTCCGCAATCAGCGCGGATTAAGCCAAGAAGCGCTCGCACTGAATTCGGGCATACACCCGGCCTACCTCGGCAAAGTCGAACGAGGGGAAAAATGTCCCACCGTAGATACACTGTATAAAATTTGCTCGGGTCTGAAAATTTCAATGTCCGAACTGCTCGATTTTAATATCGAAGTCAAACCGACCTCGGAAGAAGCTATGCACCGCATCGCCGCCGTTCTTTCGCAGACCGACGAAACAACCGCTGTAAAAATTGCCGATATTGTTGAAAGCATTGCTGAAATAAACAAAACCAAGCCGCAGAATTGAACCCTGCGGCTTGAATTTTATTTGACAGACTTTTGCCGCATTTCCAAAAGCTACACTTAGTAATTATATCACACTCAAATCCGAAAAAGGTATGCTGTCAGCTAACTTCCGCTCCTGCACCGGCGCACAAAGCTCTCGGAGCTGCGGAATTTGTCTTCACAAAAATTATATCTGTACCCGTAAGCTTCCCCCATTCATTTTCCCCAAACTCCAAGCATATAAATAACATAACCACAAATTTAATCTGTTCGCGAGCATAAACTCATTTTCCGCAAACAAGCGAAAAACTGAGCCATATCGTGAACTGCCAACGGGGAGCTTCCCCACCAAATTTGCATTGGAGTGAGAGTAATGAAGTTTGCACCAAAAGCGGATACCGAGAACCGAGCCGTTGTCCTCGGCGAGTATATCATCGAGCATAACGCCACCGTCCGTGCCGTCGCAAAAGAATTCGGGATTTCCAAATCTACAGTACATACGGTTGTAGCAAAATAGAAAATATTTTCTGGGTGGTTATATAGTATATGAAAATGCCCTGCAAATGGCCTTGTTGCGTCATTTGCAGGGCGTTTTCTTGTAAAAAACAACGCAGTATTGATTTTTGAAATATGGTGTAGTATAATATTTTACAGTAAGATATCGGCTTATGTATTCTTAAAGGAGCATCTTTATGTCAGAAAATGTTTTTACAATAAGCAAGATAAAAGAAATTGTAAAACCCATTGCAGAAAAATACAATGTAGAAGAGATATATCTGTTTGGCTCGTATGCACGAGGAGAAGCCACCAAAGACAGCGACCTTGATTTTCTTGTGTTTGGCGGTAAAAGCTTCAAGCTGACAATGATCTTTGCATTAGCCGAAGAGCTCCGTGAAGCATTTCAGAAAGAAGTGGATGTCTTTGAGATACATGAGGTCAATATGGATAGTGCGTTTTACTCTTCAATCATGAAAGAGAGGCTGATTGTTGCGTGAATTATTCGGATTAAAAGAAAATATCGATCTTTGGCTGCTGCAGCAAATGCTGTGGCAGTTTTTTATATAAAAACCATGCTCTATTGTTTTCCAGCAGTTCAATACACTTGGCACCGCTTAGGGCTGTATCAAGCTTTACCTTTGTGCGTTTAAGCAGACTCTTTGCAACAAGTAGATTTGTTTCATTATCATCAACCACAAGCACTCTTGCATCAGGAGCAATACGCACAATAGCGTCGGAATCATGCTCTGACGCCGCTGCTTTGAACCGCTACTCAAAATCTCCGATAGGCTCGGCATTTATTACACGCTGTTCAATTTCAAATGATAAAGTGGAACCCGAGCCGTAAACGCTGGAAACTTTAAGCTCGCTGCCCATAAGACTCAGCAGACGCTGTACAATAGCCATTCCCAGTCCCGTACCCTCGATACTGCGGTTTCTTTCCTGATCAAGGCGTTGGAATGATGCAAAAAGCTTTTCCATATCCTCTTCCTTGATGCCTATTCCCGTATCGGTCACGCTGAATGCCAGCCGCACAATCTCGTTTTCTGTATTCAGCACATTCATTCTGAAACGGACATGACCTTCGTGAGTATATTTGACCGCATTGGCGAGAATATTTGTGACTACCTGCCTTATTCTTACATCGTCGCCGTAAAGCACCGATGGAATATTTTCATCTATCTCATATATGAATTTCAGCTTTTTCTTTTCCGCCCTTATCTTTATCATATTTACAATATCATTCACAAGGGAGCTTACGTCATACGAAACAGGCACGATCTCCATTTTGCCGAATTCGATCTTTGAGAAATCCAAAATATCATTGATAATGGAAAGGAGCGATCTGCCTGCACTCTGAATATTTGCGGCATATTCTATGATCTGCTTTTCGCTTGATTCACGCATGATCATTTCGTTCATACCAAGAACTGTATTTATGGGAGTTCTGATCTCATGGCTCATATTAGCCAGAAAACTTCCCTTTGCTTTGTTTGCTTGTTCAGCCTGTTCTTTCAGTTCTTCCTGTTCCTTCGCATACTGCTCCTTTTCCAGTGCATACTCTTCCATTTTCTTCTTTTCAATAGTAATGTTGGAAGCCACAATAACAATACATACTGTTAAGATGATAATGAATGTAATAATATTCTTATAGATCAGATTAACATATATTTGCTCATCGTTCTCTCCGTTACTCTGCACTACCAGGTACCAGTCAAGGCTATCCACGTATTTGCTTACCGAATAACCGCCGTCAATGCCCTTCTGATATACATAAGCCATGGGATCGTTTATTTCGGAAGTGTCAATATTCAGAACCGCATTTTCAATATTGATCATATCCGTGTCGACCTGCACAAAACCTTATTTATTCACCAGATTTATCTTTACACCATATTCCTTTTCATAATCGCATAATGTATCCTGCAATTCTGTCATCACGACACTGACACCGCAAACTCCCAGCAATTCACCATTCTCATCTTCAATTCTGCAATTTACAAAAACAGTCCACGCATTTTCATGGACCTCATCGGTATCAACATCAAAATCGTATTTCTTTCCGCTGTCAACAAACAATGAATACCATATATCATGTGCATCTGTTTCCGGTGATACGATCTTATTAAACCCTTTCTGCGTATAATAAGCCTTGCTTTTCTCCGATACAATAAATGCAGAGTTATAGTTCATGCTCCCGCTTATTGTCCGCAGGTATGAGATCAGATTTTGCTCCATGTCCCCGGGGAAATCCTCGTTTTTTAGCAGGTCGATCATAAAAAATCATTTGACATTGTTTGTGCAACAATAATTGGTTCTACAATCATATTATTAAGGGAATCATATATATATTAGATGCCAATACCTTAGACATTTCCTCATTATTTCCATCAATAACCGTAGTCAGAGAATTTACAGAGATCAGTGTAGACAAAATAAAACTTATGATGATCAATACTACTGTCTGCAAAAGCATTCTTCTGTTTTTCATTGCTTGATTCGTTCCTTTCAATGGGCGTACCCATAAATTAAAGGGGTTCTCTAAAGAAATAAATACTTTTTTTACGCTCAAAACGTCTTTAAGGCACAACATCATGACGCACCTTAAAGACGTTTATGCTTTTATATGACAGAATGAAGCAGAATAAATTACTGTGTATTCTATATTTTAAGGAAATACTGATTAATGAGTGTTCCCCCACCGAAGGCGTGGGAACACCCACCTAAATACGTCACTCAGGCAACAGTAAAAGCAGAAATGTTGTTTAAATCAGTGGTTCCCTAAAAATCAGTATTATATCCTGAATTCATTTACGCACTGTGAAAGCTCATCGGCGATGCGCTTTAGATCTGCTGCGGAATGACCGATCTGCGAGAATCCCGAGGACATCTCCGCAGTTTCTCCGCTGGTTTTGTTGGAAAGCTCGGCGGTAGTTCCTGCAATAGCAGTCAGATCATCGACAATTTTTACAATATCCGCACGGACATTTTCAAGCTGTGCAGTATGCTTTTCGATTATGCGGATACTATCGGCGGAAGAATGTATTCCTCCGATGACCTCGCTGACCGCAGCGGCAGTATTTTCCATGCTTACGCTCTGGTCGGTGATTATCTGCTTTGCTTCCTTCATCGTTTTCATGGTAAGCGCAGAATCTGAGGTAAGACGCTCAACAAGCTCCTGTATCTGTTTTCCGCACTTTGTAGATTCCACAGCAAGAGATCTTACCTGGGAAGCAACTACTGCAAATCCACGTCCGTAAGCACCTGCTCTTGCAGCCTCGATATTGGCATTGATGCTGAGGATAGAGGTTTCCTCGGCTATATCCGATACCATTTTGGCAGCTGCGCTTATTTCTTTTATCGAGCTGTCCGTCTGAGCCGTGCTTTCACCGATTATGTCTATCGCATCTCTTACCCTGCTGTTTACGTCAAGGAGATTTTTAAGATTTACCGCAGCAGTATCGCTGTTTTTAAGCATACTTTCGGAGTTTTCGTTAAGCGCAGCGATCTCCTCTGTGGTAGTGCCGATAACGCTGCTCATTACGGAAACGCTGTTGCCTGCGCTGTTCATTTCTTCAGCCTGCCTGTTTGCACCCGAGGTCATATCTGAAATTGCAGACTCAAAGCCGCCGAGAGTATCCATAGTCCTTGCCGCCATGTTATTGAGTATTTCCGATGCATTTAACAGCGAATCCGAGTTTGCTTTAAGTCTGGAGATGATATCAGTCAAAGAATTTTTCAGATCAACGACTGATTTTGCAAGCTCACCTGCTTCATCTCTGCGGCGTGTGATACTCTTCGGTATATCCGCCGAAAGATTGCCGGAAGCAAGCTCTTTCAAAACCTTAACTCCCTTGTTTATTGCGCCTGTTACCGACATCGCCACGAAAACTGCCAGGATTAGTCCTGCCGATGCGATAACGAACACTACAACAAGTATCTTGCTGATAAGGCTGTTTATGCTGCTGTCAACCTTTTCCTTTATCTGTCCTGCAAAAACCATTCCGACGGGCGAACTGCCGCTGTCCTGATATACAGGTATGTAATATCCGTAATAAACCGTTCCGTCAATATAAACGGAGCTGCTGAAATATTCGTTTCCGCCTTCCAGCACCTCGGCAACGATCTTGTCGCCTGCAGGAGTGTCAAGAAGTCTTCTGCCTTCGCTGTCCTTGGCGGAAGTCATTATTCTGTCCGCACCGTAAAAGAATGTTACAACTGTTCCGTCATCGCCTGCGATACCGTCTATAAGATTGTCGGAGAGGGAAATATTGTATCCGCCCTTCCAAACGTCACCGTTTTTTGAAATATAGTATTCACCCGAATTGGTTTCATAAGCTGCAAGAGTACAGGTAGCCGTATTTCTCATCGCATTTTCAGCCTGCTCCAGAACAGAGCTTCGGAATGTAGTTTCGGCAATGTAGTATATTACTCCGCCAAGAACAAGAATAGGAAGAACCGCTCCGCAGAGGAATTTTACAAGTATGCTTACTTTCATTTCATATTCCTCCTTTATTCAAGCACGGTCACGGTCTTGAAATACCAATCGATCCCACCGGTTATCTCCGCATCGCTGAGAGTAGAACCTTCCTCACCCACAGTTTCGCCGGTATTGGTTTCGATCACTCCGTCAAAAACATTAAAGCTGCCGTCCAGCATCTTCTGTGTTGCCTCGGCAACCTTTTCATCGCATTCGGGGTTGCAGAAATCAGACGTATCTGTTATGCCCACAAGTCCCTCGGCAAGTCCGCCAAAGTAATTCTCGCCGTTCCATGTGCCGTTGATAACGCTCTGAACAGCTTCTGTATAATAGGCACTCCATGTCCAAATAACGCTGCACAGCACCGAATCGGGAGCCTCCTTGCTCATATCGGAATTGTACCCTATAGCGTATGCACCTCTGCTTTCTGCATTTACGGCAGGATAAGCAGTGTCGGCGTGCTGTGTTATAACGTCGCAGCCTGCGTCAAGAAGATCGAAGGCATACTGCGATTCAAGATTGGGGTCATACCAGCTGTTTGTGACCTTGACAAAAACCTCTGCATCCGGATTTACGGAATAAACTCCCAATGCAAATGCGTCAATTCCTCCCGTTACCTCGGAGTTTTCGGTACCCATTGCCGCAACATATCCTATCTTGTCAGATTCGGTGTTGAGTCCCGCAACGATGCCGCTCAAATATCTTGCCTGATATATTCTTCCGAAATAGTTGGTGAAGTTCTTGCCGTTGGAAAGATAGCCCGTTCCGTGTGAGAAATATACATCGGGATATTTCTCTGCACAGGCAGCAGTAGTTTCCATATAACCCCAGCTCGTAGTGAAAATAACGTTGCAGCCGTCCCCCACAAGGGTATCTATTGCCTGCTCGGTAGCAGCGGAATCCAAATCATCAACAATGACGCGATGTATTTGACTGTCCGAAAGACCGAGATTTTTCTGCATCCCTTGAATGCCCAGATCGTGAGTGAAAGAATATCCGCTGCCCTCGGCAGGGTCGGATATGTACAGAACTCCTACATTTATATCTTCCTTTGAGATACCGACATCCGATATCATATCGGTCTGGGCTTGTCCATTAATTTCAGCGACAGTATTTACCACATAATCATCGTAGCTTTTAGACTCAGTGTCTGCAGCACAGCCTCCAAAAACTGAAACAGACATTGCAAGACAGAGGGATAGTGCAGAAAGCTTTCCTAAGTTCATTTTATCACTTCCTAAATACAATATCAATATCGCAAAATCATTCATACATTACAACTCTCACATAAAGACTTCTGTTTTTTTACAGCAAGAGCATGTAATAAATTTCATCAATTAATACAATTATAATACCACATTTTATCTAATTTGTCAACAGTAAGAAATTGTAGGATTACAACTTCTCGGAATCAACAGCCCACGGTATTTCAACGAGTAAATTATTTCTCGCAAAATTATTAACAAACTATTGTAGGGGACGGGTTTTCCGTCCCGTTGTCACCAATACCAGTCCAAAAACGGGACGGGCGACCCGTCCCCTACAGTAAAATACGGTGATTATGACCATGTTTTCATAGAATTTTTATTGTTTGTTTACTCGTTGAAATACCGTGATCAACAGCCGTATAATCATTGACAATTCAAAACGCATGTGCTATAATTCACTCATAATAATCTTAACAGGAGGTGCCCCATGAACGTAGCCGCATACTGCCGAGTTTCAACAGATAAGGAAGACCAGCTCAACAGCCTTGAAGCGCAGAAGAAATTCTTTACCGAGTTTACGGAAAAGAACGGACATAACCTTGTGCGGCTGTATGCCGACGAGGGCATCACCGAAACATAATTCAAAGCTTACTTCGCCCACTCCATATCATTTTCCCAAAACTTTAAGCATATAAATGTTACAACAAACATTTGCATTGGAGTGAGCCATAATGAAGTTCGTACCCAAAGCGGATGCAGACAACCGCGCCGTTGTCCTCGGCGAGTATATCATCGAGCATAACGCGACCGTCCGCGCCGCCGCAAAAGAATTCGGGATTTCCAAATCTACAGTACATAAAGACCTCACCGAAAAACTGCCGACAATAGCACCTCAGCTATACCCGTCGGTAAAAAAAGTTATGGAAATAAATAAGCAGGAGCGCCATATCCGAGGCGGTATGGCAACAAAGCATAAGTATGAAGAGATCGCACAGCACAAAAAATAAGAGCCGCACTATTCCGTCTTTTTGGAATAGTGCGGCTCTCAGCCTTTTATTCTTTTTTCAGCTGTGCCAGCACATCAATAAGCTTCTTAGGCATCGGTACTCCGAGCCGCGCACCGTTCTCAAGCAGGCTTATCCCCTCGTTCGCAATGTAAAACATCGCCGTAACACTGCGCAGAACATTGCCCTCACCGATAATGTCCCTGTCCGCAACGTTCGCCACCGCCACCACAAGCAGCATTATCACCTTCTTCGCAATGCCCCTCGCGCCGACCTCGGAACTCAGCTTTTTCTCGGCCACAGCCGCAATTATCCCCGTTATGTAGTCCAGTACGATAAGCGTTATCAGTGCCGTTATCATTCCGTCAAATGCCCCGAATAAATACCCGAACAGCGCGCAAACAGCCGCGATTATGTTCTTTAAAGCATCACTCATTTTTATACCACCCTTTCAGCATATTTCGGCAAAAGACTTACCCAGCCCACACCGCTTTTAAGCCTCCCCCAAGGCACTTTCCCGTAGATCTTTACTTCCGTTATCGTGTAAACTTCCCCCTTTTTAAGCTTTCCGACCACCGCACTTCCGATGCCAACATCCGCACGAATATTAAGCTCCTCATCTTTCACCCGTATAAGAAATTCATTCCCCATTTTCTGTGAAACCAAAGCCTTGAATCCTGCCCACCTTGCGTTCGCAACAGCTTCCGACTGATATTTCGTAGGTGCAAACCACAACGGACATTGTTTTCCCGTCACATCATAATGCCTTATCAGATCATCGACTGTCAAACCATACTTTTTAAGCAGATAAGCGCAAAGTTCCGCCGCAGATGCAGTCGTCGCATCGGTAAACTTTCCCGTCGCATCGGGGTGACAACATTCAATGCTTATGCTGTATGTATTTGCCTGGTTCGAGCAGTAAGCGACTTCACTCTCGGGAATACATCTAAGTATCTCTCCCTCCAATCCTATAATATAATGCGAAGAAACATATCTCCCACCGTTTTTCTGGTTTTCAAAGTAATTCCTATTCGCCATTGCCGAACTTTTCGGGTTTCCGACATAGTGCAGAACCACTTTTTTCACACTTTTAAGCGGTATCTGCGGTCGGGAATACTTGTTCGGCGTAAGTAAAGCATCAGTTATCTTCATTTTCTGCCTCCAGCATTTTCTTAACTTCTTCGCGCCATTTAAGCGGCACATCGTCAAGCGTTTTCTTGTTCGCCTTGATAAGATTAAAATAAAGCTTAGCCATTCATCATCACCTCCGCTAATTCCGCTATTGCCAGCTCGACTTCAAGCTTGTCCGAAGCCGACGTTTCCGCCAGCTCCGCCACCGCAAGAGCAAGATCATTTACTGTAAGTTCTTCCTCTTCGACAGGTTCGGCGTAAGCTTCATTCGGAACAAATTCGCCGTCCTCATAAAGCCACTTTGACGGACATGCCATTACCTCATCGGGGATATCCTCAACATCGATGCCGCCCCCGATAATGCCTCCTATGCTGCAAAGCTTTACAACATTGTTATCATCAATTTTTATCTGCTTAACCATAATCATCACCTCATATCTTGCCAAATGCTATCCAGTTCGCCGGCAGTGCGTAAGCAAGCTGCTCCGCTGCATTGTTTGACGAGCCTCTCCATGCAAAAAGCTTGAAATCCGTCGCCGTCACCTCACGCACATTTACTATCGACGGGTAGTAATTCGTGTTTGCCGTCGCATTGCTATGTACGTCGGGCTGCGATGATATCAGCACAAGCGGCGCAGACTTAAATTTCACGGGAAATGTAATGCTGATGCCTCTTATATTGCTTTTGTCTATCGTAACCGTGCCGCTCTGTACAAAATACGGCATCTGATAAACCTCACCGTCCGATGGGATAAGGCTCTGCGTGAGCTTTACCTCACCCTCTGTCGGAACGATCCCGTTTATCTTTTTTACCGCAATAAGCTCGCTCCAAGCCTTTATCACCGCAGCCGAATCGTTTGAACACGCCGCCTTTAAAAGCTCCCACTGCGCTTCGTACTGCTTAAAAAGTCCTGCCGTGTCAATGTGATCCACCGCACCTGTTACGAAGCCGCAAACATCGTCAAACCCACGCTTGTCCGTGATGTCAGCCGCCATCACCTCAACACAGTTCGCCGCAACATTAACATACGCAAGCACAAGATCATAGCATTTCTCATTCCGCACGGGCAAAGGCTGCGCAGGCGTTTCTTCGGGTACACCCTCAATAATGAACGGATAAACCATTCTCTTTTCAAGATCGCAGCGTATAACAACAGCATCTGTCCTGCCGTAAACAGTGTCCGAATCGCCGAGCGAAAGCACCTGTGCACTCGACTTGCGATACCAGTGTCCGTTGATATAAGCCGTGCCTGCCGCTATCGAGATATCCATATCTCCCGCCGCCGTGACCATAAGTGCATTAGTGTCCGAACCTAAAACACCGTTCGTGAAAAAATCGTTGAAAAACGCGCTGAAATCATCAGCCGAGTATCGTCTGTCATGGTCCTTTGACGCGAAAAATCCGTATTCGTTTGACATTTTATTCCCCCTTAATTTTATCAAGATAAACCGATACCGTAAAACCGCCGTTCTCATATTTCTCAGCGATCTTCGCTATCCTCCTTGCGGAGTTTTTTCCTTTTTCATCAGGATAAAGCGTCACCTTGTCGCCGACCCCGAACGCCCCCGAATGTATCGCCTCTGCCAAGCCTTTCCCGAGCGAAGCCGAAATGACCTCACTCGGCGGCGAATATCTCGAAGCGAACATATCCTCAGCAGCAGCTTTCGTCGCGGAATAGTCAAGCTCTACCTTGTAAACGATGCTGTCACCTGCCATCACAGGTCTGTAATGCACCACAGGTTCGATCTCGCAAGCCTCCTCACAGCGTTCAAAACCCGAAGCTTCGCCAAAATATCCCGACCATTCTTCACAGCCGACCTCGCCGTCCGAATTGCGCTTTTCCGCCGTGTAAATGTAAGCTCCGCTGACCGTCCCCGATTCGCTGTAGGAATAACTCTGCCGCCCGAGCGTTTCATATTCGGACGAAAGAATAATGGGAAGCTCCGCACCCGAACCAACGCTCCTGTCGGAAACATACCTCCCGTATAAACGTATCTTCGCCCCATTTTCATCATGGATCATCTCCGAGCATATCCGAAGATCCTTTTCGATAACGGCCGCCGCAGAGCGTGAAAGACTCCGCTTTAAATATGCACTCGTCGGCACGAATAAACAGTCAGCCGACTTGTCAACGAACGTGTTCGGGAACGCTCTCTTTTCGCCTGCCGAAGCTCCGCAGTTCTTCTCAATGACAGTCATAAAACTGTCACCCTTTGCATATTCCGAAAGAATACGCCGCGAAAGAAGTCCCGAAAATGAAACCGCACTTACCTCCGTCTTACCACCGCCTGCCGACCTTTTTATCCCCGTGATAAGTCCCGAAAAAACCTCGGGTATCTCAATTATCCGCTCGGGCTTTATCAGCCTTTCACAGCCTCCACCCGAAACAAAAACAGCCTCGAGCCTGTCACCGCCGCATAAAAGCCTTTCAATGCCGAACTTTACCGGCCTGTCCGTCACCCCGAGCAAGTGAAGATACTCTCCCTCGCCGACTTCATAAATATAAACGTCCAATCAGAACCCCTCCGAATATTCCTTTAAATCAATGCGCGCGGATATGTTCATTCCGACAGTATCGGTCAGTATCCGTATCCTCGTCCCGTTCGGTGCTATCTTGAAAAAGCTTGAACCCCATATTATCCGATGCGTGATGTCCTCTGACTTCGCATTGTCCTGCGTACTCGAAAGGAAAATACCCTTTT
Source organism: uncultured Ruminococcus sp. (assembly GCA_945868475.1). GTDB lineage: Bacteria > Bacillota > Clostridia > Oscillospirales > Ruminococcaceae > UMGS363. Next base: position 71,405 of record CAMBLM010000002.1, read on the forward strand.
CACCGTCAATGCATCGGAAGATCACAATGTCCCCTGCCGAAAAATTTCCCTTAACACCGATGAATTCTTTTGTCCCTGCATTGACAGCGCGGATCTCCGAAACAGCACTAAGGACCTCTGCCGTGATGATGCACCCTGCATCAAAACCGCCGTCATTCGGCACAAAGGCCGAGTTTCCCGAAAGTATCACCGAAAGCTCCGTTTCATCGCCCTCGCTCAGCTCCCAATCATCGAATTCCCATACCCCCGATGAACCGCAAAGCTGAACATAAACCTCAGAGCCGCCGCTTTTTTCAAAGAACGGATTCGGGCATAAAAAGCTTAACTCCGCATAGTTTGTCCCGTCCGCGCTTTCCGCCGAAACTCCCTCGGAATAACAGCCGATCCCGATGCTTTTTTCACCGTCCGAAAATGTCAGCTTTCCCATTCCCGAAAAGCCGAAAATTTCCGAAATGACCGTGTGCGAACGTCCGATATCACCGCATATCACAGCGCGTATCTTTATCTTTCTTACCCCTCGCCGCTCGGAAATAAAGCTTCCCCCGACCGTGCCGCTCTCCTCAATGTCAATGCTCCTCTCGGGGAAGATACCGCTCACCGAAACCGCTCGGATAAGTCCCCCCGAAAGATCAACGCTCTCCCCCGAAGCCGCCGTGTAAACTATCCTCATTCCCCGATCGCCCCCTTTTCAAGTATGTATTCCGCCGTCAGCACGAACGAAACAATGCTCATTCCGTTCTCCGCACAGCTTTCCATCGAGGGACGCTCAGTCGGCGCAAGCCTTACAACACGGTATGTTTCCCCAACTATGTCCCCAATGCCGCAAATATCACCGCAGAACTTTTCAGCCGCAGAAAAAAGCATACTCGGAACTTCACCCTTTAGCTTCACCCTCACATTCATCTCACGAAGCTCACCGCCGTCAAGAAAAGCAGCCTTCAGCTTGTCCGAAACAGGATAAAACGCCGTCCCTCCCGATGCCGAAAGCCGCACCGACGGCTCTTTTCCGCATTTTTCGCCTATCCTGCAAACAATATCTTCAGCAATGCTCCTCATATCCCTATCTCCTCCAGTGTAACCTCAATGTGATGCGGAGAATTTCTTCCGTAAAGAACGCTTATACCGCTCACCGAAAAACTCTTCCCCGAAAAAAACACCCTCTGCCCGATGCGAAATTCCACACCCGGCGGCAGACTGTTTCCGCAGTCGTAAAACAGCTTCGCGTCCCCCGATGACTTGTCGTTGAATCCCTTTACACCGTCACGGTTTATCTTCGCCGCATAGTCGATGCGGATAAAGCTTAGCTTGGTCGGTTCTTCACTTTCCGCCGCATGGAATCCGCCGCTTTTTCCCCCGTAAAGCTTCGCCCTGTGGATAAGCAAGTATCTCGGAATTCTCCTCATTTTTATTTCACCCCAATTCTTCTCGATAAAACCCCTGCCGCTTCAAGATATCCCAAAGCCACCTTTGAAAAGCCGCTCTGCGATGAAGCCTTAGCCGCCGAAGCCGTCCCATAGCTGTATGAAAAGCTCCCGATAGTCACCGAAACAGGCTCGCCGGAACTGTCCTCAACACTTCCCCCGTTTTCAAGAATGTAGTCAGCCTGCGAGAAAACCGCCTTTTCAAGCATCTGCTTTTCAAACGCACCAAAGCTGTCCAAACCTCGCTTCTCCACAACGAACCCCGTCATAAGACCGACCGCTTCCTCCGCCTTTTCTATAAGATTCACAGCTTCATCTTCACCTATCTCCGACTGCCGCTCCATGTATTTGTTTACGTCACTATAAGCCGTATAGATCACCTCCTTTCGCGCAAAATTTGCCTTCCTCACGCCTCTGTTCTCTTTACATAAACCGTTTCGGGCTTAGAAATGTGAACAGCATAGACCTTTCTGCCCTGAACAGCCGCCGCACCGATGTGAACACCGTCTGCAATAGGATTTACCGCAACGGGAACTGCCCATTCGCATACACGATGACACCAGTTCGGATGTCCGCAGATGAATTCGGTCGTGGTCTTTTTGCCCGAAACAGCCTTCGTGTCCTCAAACATAAGATTGTTCGATTCAAATACGTTGAAGCCTGCGATCCTGCCCACACAGCCTGCCTTTACAAGCTCCTGCGAAAGGTTTCCGCCGCGGATGAACTTCTCGTCCTGCATGATGACTTCCATAAATTCGGGCGAAGCGATGAGCCAGCGGTTGGAAGCGGGAACACCCTTTCTCGAAAGATAGGTTCTCGCCTTTGCCACCGTACTGTAAGCGTTCGAGCTTGTGCAGGCAGTCTTGACATCGCATACCTTTACGCCCTCGGTCGTTTCAAGTGCCTTGATGGACTTCTTATCCATCGAAAGTCCGAGCGTGTAGCCTGCCGATGCAAGTCGCTCCGCAACAACATCATCGGGGAGAGCCGCCGCATCATAACCGTCAATAAGCTCGTTCACAGCCTCATCATTCGACATGAGCAGAGTGTGATATGAAGTCGCACCCGAAGAGAGAGCCGCACCGTTCGCCTTGTCGTAAGCCTTCACCTCGACCTCAGTATCGCGAACGGGGATTATCACCGCACCGCCAACACCATTGCCCTCGTGAACAGTGCTGAAAATGTAGTTGTCCTGCGTAACGAGCGTAGCGCGAAGCTTCGCATCAACAAGCTGTGAATAACGATTTGTAATAAGTTCTGCCATAATTTTTTCCTCCATAAATTTAATAGTATAATGTTGTTTATCTGCAATCGGGATTAGCCGCAAAGAATGCCTCTTCCACTCCCGAAAGCACCGACCCCTGTACACCCTCAATGTGTACACCCGTGGTAATGCCGCCGCGCTCCTCACGCACAGGCTTGAAGAACGGGAACTTCTCCAGTACCTCCGCAATGGCAGCCTTTCTGTCCGATTTTCCCATTGCCGAAGCCGCCGCGATGACAATATCGCAGTTCTCCTCGGGAACGCCGTTCTGTATGCAGAAAAGCTTGTCCTCCAAAGCCTGCTCACGTTCGCTCGGAGCGTGAGCTTCCCCGTCCGTAGCCGCGTCCGGCGAAGCTTTTTCCTCCTGCGGAGCCGTATTTTCTTCCGCATTTTCGGGAATGATCTCCCCCGATTTTTCAAGATCTTTTTCTTCCATTTTTAATTGCCCCTTTCCTCTTTCATAATGCGCTCATACTCTTTCACAGCGTCCCCGTAACTGCACCTCTGCAATTCCATTATCGCCGTCACCCTCGACTTCAGACCGCTCTGTACAAGCTTGACACTATTCTCGATGAGCGTGTTCTCGTCCGTGATTATACCGTCCTGCCAAAGTACTTCTACCGTTGTATCAGACTTTTCGATCTCGCCAAGATATTCCCCGAGCAGCGCGATTTCGCGCACAAGCTCCGCTATCGCACCTCCGAGCGCACTCTGCTGAACACGAACAGTTTCCGCTGTCCTGCTGTCACGGGAGATTATCTCCGTTGCAGTCTTTACCCCCTCGTTCGCATCAAAGGAAAACGTCCCCGACGATAACCCCGTCTGAAAACACAGTATGTTCAAAAGCGCGTTTATCGCCTTGATATGCTCGTCCACACGAAGCTCCACCGTGTTGTCGGTGATCTTCAGTTCGCTCTCCTCATCGCATTTGAGTGCAACATAAGCCTCATCATCAGCATCAAAATACTGCCGCTGTTCGCCCGTCGCAATGTCAACCACCGTCTGAACACAGCTGCTCGGTACGATTATCCTCTTTTTGCCGAGAATGAATTCCCTCGCAAAGCTGTCGAAAGCCACATCAAGCGCCCGAAGCGTGTCCAAAGCATTCGCAAATACTGAAATACCGAGCGGAATTTCGGGATAAAGATTGTTCGCCCCGAATACCCTGAACACCGAAAACAGCTTACTGTCAACTCCGTCATATTCCACCCTCGTTTTAAGCTCGGGATAAACCTCCGAAAGCGAACATTCCGCCGAAGCTTCGTATGCCGCCCCGTCCTTTGCGCAGAAAAGTCTGTGTTCCGAAACAGCCGTACCGCCCTCATTTCCACGCTTTTCAAGCAATGTGTAGCGTGAACCGTTTCTCACCAACGAACTGCGGAAACAAGCCGCCGTAATGCCGTTCCCGTCCCATTCGAGCGGAACAAAACTGCCGCCGATAACAATGTCGATGCCGATCTTCCCCGAGTTTATGTACGGTCGAAATACACAGCCTCCCATCGCAAATGCATAAGGCAAACATTCCGCCAGCTTCGCCAGGAAACCGCTCTCATCAAACACCCTCCGTACATATCCGCCGACCTTTTCATCGGCAAATACAAGGCTCGGCTTCTCCGCCATCACCCCCGATGCAAAACGGTCGCAAAGCACCTTCGCCGTCCCGAGCATATTCATTCGCCGTGTTCCGCCGCGGTATAAACCCGATTTTTTTACCGTTTTCCATTCAGGCTCACCGCTGTAAATACGCCGCCAGCTCTCCGCCGAAGCATAGTATCGCCGAAGCTCCGCATTTCCGTTCTTGTGAAAAACCCTGCTCACATCTTCCGATACATTCATCAAATCCCCCCATTGTCAATAATACTTTTCATAAGCGTTTCCGTCGAGTATTCCTGCGCATCAAGACTGTCAATGTTGACGCTGCCGTTATCAAGACGGATACCGCTGCCCTCCTCCGACCATACTGCCTCGGAGAAAGCCTCGATCGTGTGAACGCAGGAGCGCATCACTGCGTATCTCCCCGTCCCCATCAATCCGCAGTAAAAACGGATACGGTCGGTTATCCTGCCCTTTTTAGCATTCCGCACCGCTATCGGCAAATGCCTGCGCGCACATTCCCTCGCTATCCCTCGGATAAGCACCTGCTCCGCACTATCGCAGAAAAGCTCCGTTATCCGATACTTCCGCAAAGCTTTTTCAAGAAAATCACATACGCATTTTTCAAGCTCATTCGGCGTAAGCTCCGACTTCGAGTACCATTCACCGATCGTCACGACCTTCCCCAGACCTTTCGTTATCCCAGTCAGATTGAGCGCATGAGCCGACCCGTTTCCGCCGAAATCAAGCCCAGCCACGCAGTACATTATGTCACTCGGTGCTTCATCGATGATGAACCTCTCGGGCGAATCCGCAAAGCTTCGGTATATGACTCCCTGCGAAGCACGCCATAACCCAAGGATAAATCGGTCGTAATAAACCGTCCCCGAATATTCATGCTTTAAGTTTTCCACAAAGCTTTCCGTCAGGAATTTGTTGTCGTCAATAGTGAAGCGCATACTGAAAATGTCAGCGTCACTCTCAAGAAATTTGTGGAACCAGTGCGACGGCGAATCAGGATTGCACGTCCCGTCAAAGCAAGCGCCGGGCTTGTCCAAACGCGATTTCAGCATCTGAAATACAGGCTCTGCCCAGGTCGTTATCTCGTCACCGTAACAGTAAGCCGCACCTGCACCCTGGAGCTTTGATACCTGCCCCACCTTGTCCGCACCTATCGCATAACATTCCCGCCCGAATAAGGTTATCTTCCCCGAAGCGGATAAATTTCCGACTAAACTGCCGCCCCATATATTCCGCATCGGCTCAATAATGTTTCGTTCAAGCGTACCCTGCGTGTTGCCTATAAGAAGTATCAGACCATCGGGCGCACGGCGGATACGATACGGTATGCGGTAGTAGTCAAGATACGTCTTTCCCGATCTCGTCGCCCCGTAGGAAATGTTCCAGCGGTGAAACTCACCTACCGTGTGCTTCCATACATAACGCTGCTTTTCCGTAAAAATAACGCTAACCTCCCCTCATCGTTTTGTCGAGCGTTTCAAGCACCTCATCAAGACGGCGTATCGTGTCGTTTTCTCCGTCCCCGTCCTCGCTCCATGCCTTGAAATTCCCCTCAAGAAAATACTTTGCCCCCGAGGACTGCCCCTTGTCGAACAGCCTCTCCTCCGCATAATTTTCAATGCGAAGCAAAGCCGAGCGTATAGCATTTTCCGCAAATGCCTTGCCGCGATAGGACAAAAGCTCCTCCCTCGAACCGAACCCAAGCGCGATCGCCAACCCCGAAACGGTCAGCGGCACTTCCTGCACAGCGTAAACAGGTGCACCGTTCTTGTCAAACATCGGCGCACACTCATCATCTACCGCCTGCACAGGCTCGCACGAGCGAAAATAACGCTCTATCTTAGCATTTATCTCCTCTGCGCTTCGGAATATCGGATAGTTTTTCGTGCCTTTCGTTTTCTTCATTTTCCTCACCCCCTCTCTGTGCTTACAGCATACCACAACCCCATACTAACATACAATCACATCTTTTTATTGCATTTTGCACAATAAATACCCCCGTTTTCACCCTCAAAAAAACGTTTTTTTGTCTAACTGCAACAAAAACGCCTAAAAACATACTTTTCGCGCCTTCAAGATATAATTTATTAATATTATATTTATATATTCTTAATTAATTTTACTTTGCTAAATGCTATAATATGATATATATAATTTGTGTGTACTTACGAACGAAAAAGGAATATCACTTTCGTAAAAAATATTGGGGAATGAGTGTAAAAATATGAATCTTATGCACCTGAAATATCTGGTAGAAGTCGAAAAAACAGGCTCTATCACAAAAGCCGCCTCCAACCTTTTTATGGGGCAGCCTAACCTCAGCAAAGCAATAAAGGAGGTCGAAACGGAATTCGGTTCTCCCATTTTCAAGCGTATCTCAAAGGGCGTCGAACCCACCGAAAAGGGCATGGCATTCCTCGAGTGTGCAAAAACCATCATTGCACAGCTTGAAAAAATGGAAACTATCCTTAAACCCGAGGACTCCGAGCTTACGACCTTTAAAATAGCTATCCCCCGAGCATCATATATCGCACACGCATTTTCAAACTTCATAAATTCGCTCGACCGCAGCGAAAAGCTCGCAATGAATTTCCGCGAAACGAACGCTATCAGCGCCCTCAACGGTCTTGCCGACGGAGAGTATTCCTACGCCGTTATCCGATTCAGGGAGGAATTCGAGGACTTCTTTCTCTCGCTTCTCCGTGATAAGGACCTCTACTATGAGGAGATATGGAACTTCCCCTATGTTGCTCTCCTCGCCGAAAAGGACGAGCTTGCAAAATCGGAAACCTTCAGTTCCGCAGACCTCAACGGCTATATAGAAATAGTGCAGGGCGACTCCACCGTCCCATACCTTTCGGCAAGCTACCTCAAAAAGAATAACGAAGCCGAGCATAGCCGTATCTTCGTCTATGACCGCGGAAGCCAGTTCGACCTGCTCGATAACGTCCCACGCTCGTATATGTGGGTTTCGCCGTTCACCGACAGCCAGCTCCACCATTTCCGCCTTGTCCAGCGCTGCTGCTCGGATGACCATTCGAGGGGCAAAGACCTCCTCGTTATGCCGAAGCACTATAAGACGACCGACCTCGATAAAGCCTTTCTCGAAGAAGTCAAGCGCGTCCGTGATTCGCTTAAAGAATTGTATTGATAAAAATTATACAGGTGTGTTTTTGTAAAATTTAATATCACCATATCTTGCTGTAGGGGACGGGTTTCCCGTCCCGTAGTCACCGATACAATTAAACAGAGCAAAACTGTGACAGTTTCCTGCAATAGTTTTGTAATGGTCTCAAGAAAATTATAAACTTGCTGAAACACCGCAACTTTACCCCCTAAAAATAATTAAACGAAAACGGCTGCCGAATATAAAAAAATCGGCAGCCGTTTAAGACCCAAACGGAGGAACTATGTTAAAATTCATCGAAAAGTTCGACAGCAAATTCACTGTAAGAAAAAAAGGCTTCATCGCCCTCGGTGCAGTCATCATCGCCGCCCTGCTCACAGTTGCAGGATTCGCCTACCCAATGGAAGTGTTCTCCCTCCTTGTCGATTCCACCGCAGGAAGCTATGTCGCACTCACACTTATCTCCGTCATTCTGAGCTGCATTTTCGGCTGGCTGTTCAGCATCTTGACAAGACAGAATATCTCCGCGCTTCTCACCTTCATAAGCAACGCAGTTTTCCAGATAGGAATGTTCTTCCTCTTCGCAGCATTCCGCTACAGTATGCCTTACCTCTGGATAATAACTGTAATCGTGCATACCCTCGTGACTGTCCTGCTTTTCCTCATCTCAAAGCCGACCCCACCGTCAAACATAAAACGCACAAAGGAAAAACCTCCCGTCAGCACCAAAGTCAAGGTAATAACAGCAGTGATCTACGCCCTCGCCGCCGATGCACTCTATATCACCCTTGCAGTGGTATGGCTAAAACTTCTCATCAATTCGTAATTCGTAATGCGTAATTTGGCTTTGCTGATATGATAAAAATATAAAAAATTGCTGTCACCAAAAGATATCGTGACAGCAATTTTTTTATACAGGCTATAGTTTTTATATAAACTCACGGTAATTCTCAGCGCAAGATAATTACGCATTACGAATTGCGAATTACGCATTAAATCTGGTGATCTTCACCACCACCGCCTGAAAACCGTTGTCTTCAAATCGGTTGAGGAACGAGGTCTTCATATATGCCGTTATGTCCTTTTTGCCGTTCGGATCCATGAAATAGTAGCAGTTCGTGTCATAACCGCACAGAACGAGCGTGTGCGAGTTTCCGTACCAGGTGTATTTCTCCGAAGTATCGTTTATGTACCACTCGGACGGCTTGCGGTAGTTGAGCGGCTTCATATCGATCGTCGCCCATACTATTATAGGAACACCCTCGTCAATCAGCTTTTCAATATCCGCCGAATTAAGATCTTCTTCAAGTGCCATGGCACGGTATTCCGCAGCGGACGGTGCTTTTTCATCAAAAAAGCGGTTCATCGAATCGGCAAGCACTTCGCTTGTGCAGCCGTAACCCCATTTGTAAGGGTTTCCCGCAAAAACTTTTCTCGGGTCAGGTCCGTGCGACTGCTTGTGCTTGTCATAATAAAAATTATCGTCCCAGCCGAGATAATTATCGGTAAAATCAAGCTTGTCCGTTTCAAATCCAAGCATCTGCAAAACAGCCGCAGCACAGGACGGCTCACAGCCAACGGGCAGTTCAGGGTATTGATCTATCAGCGGCACATCGACCGATACCTTCCCCAAAAGTGCGTACGGCTTTTCATAGTTTTCCCCAAGCTCCTCCACGGTGAAACCGCCGTAAAGCGCGTGAGGATCAGCACCGAGAAGCGTGTATTTGTCATTCTCGGCGATGCGTTCGCTGAATTTTTCATTTGTGATAAATTGATCTGCGCAGACCGCAGCCGCCGCAAGTCCGACCGTCAGCACAGCAATAATAGCCTTGTACCGCATTTTTCCGCCCTTTCAAAAACTTTAACATATTATAACATATTTCCGCACAGATTTCAAGACTTGGCAATATGCCGAATATTTTTCCTGCCCTTGACAAACGAACAAGCCTTGGTGTATAATATTTTTACTGGAGGCTGAACGGTATGAACACGGAAGAAATTTTACTGCAAATACTTGAAGAACAGAAGAAAACACGCGCAGACATAAATGATATACGCACGGATATAAACGGTATTCATTCGGAAATCAACGAAATGCGTTCGGATATCAATGGTATACATTCTGAAATCAACGAAATGCGTTCGGACATCAATGGTATACATTCTGAAATTAACGAAATGCGTTCGGACATCAATGGTATACATTCTGAAATTAACGAAATGCGTTCGGATATCAATGGTATACATTCTGAAATCAACGAAATGCGTTCGGATATGACAGAAATGCGTTCCGATATCACTGAACTTCAAAATAATCAGCGTGAAATGCTTGACAAACAGAATAAGTTTGAAGCAAAACAGGATACCCTCGAAAAAGATATCAAGAGCATTAAGATCACACTCGAAAATGAAGTTTCGCCTGCTATCAGAACTCTTACCGAGCTTCAGGTACAGAACTCTGTACGACTTGTGGATATTGAAAGAGATGTTCGTGACCTTAAAGATAACACCGCTATAAACGAAGTCCTTTTCGGACTTGAAAGAATGAAAACAAACCGCTAAAATACGATAAGACTTATTCCTATGAATAGGTCTTATTTTTTACAAGGGTACTGATTTTGGAGAAACACTATGAAAAACTGCTCTTATACTAAACACCATTTAAAATTTGAAAAAAATCAAGCCGATAATCTCGCATATATAGGATCTCGGCGCAGATTTTTTTCTGTATTTTATTGGTGTTTAGTATTAGCGATACTTGCATCTGTCATTTTGTTATCCGCCTGCGGAAAAATGAAAACCACAGATGATCTTATCAAAAAAGCGAAAAAAGAAATACCTGTTTCCGATGCTGACAGCATTGATATAAGCCTTGCCGGAAAATGTCGGAACGGCAGCTATTCCCTTCTCTGGTTCATCTCGGGAAATGAGCATCAGTCGCACTATTATCTTCCTATGGAATGTCTTGAAACCAACGAAGGCTGCGAATTCAAGCAAACTTTTAAGCTTATCGACTGCGGAAAAGACATTGCCGCACTCTACTGGCGTAACGGCTATGCTTTTCTTGTAAACAATACGGACCGCAAAACACTGAAGATCACCGATGCAAACGGAATTCACAATATCGGGATAAATGAATATCCTTTTATATGGTATAATGAAAATATCCCGAGCGAGTATCTTTTTCTCGATGAAAACAACAACGATATAACATAAACGGAGCGTGAAATATGAACGAAAATATGACAAATAAAGTCGGACTTGTACTTGAGGGCGGAACATTCCGCGGCGTTTATTCGGCAGGCGTTATGGACGCTTTTCTTGAAAACGGCATTGAATTCCCGTATATCATCGGCGTTTCGGCAGGCATCTCAAACGGCGTTTCCTACGTTTCAAAACAGTTCGCACGAAACCGCGAGATCATGGATAAATACCGCAGCGACAAACGCTATATCGGTGCAGGAAATTTCCGCACCTGCAAAAGCTGCTTCGGGCTTGACTTTGTTTTCGGAGAGATCCCGAATAAACTCGTTCCGTTTGATTACGACACTTTTTACAAATACAAAGGCGAGCTTAAAGTAGGCGTTACCAACGCAGCTACAGGAAAATTTGAATGTAAAAACGGACTTGAAAACGGCACCGACTTCAAGTACCTCCGTGCTTCCTGCTCTATTCCGGGACTTTTTCCGCCTGCCGAACTGAACGGTGAGCTTTACTACGACGGCGGCCTTTCCTGCCCGATACCGATAAAGCCTGCAATAAAAGACGGCTGCACCAAAAACGTAATTATCCTCACACAGCCTGAAGGCTTTGTAAAAAAATGCGGCAAGGGCAACATCATAATGAGCCAGCTTATCCGCAAAAAATTTCCAGAGATCGAAATGCTTCTGCTCGACCGCCACAGAATTTACAACCGTCAGACGGAATTTTGCAGGGAGCTTGAACGCCGCGGAAAAGCACTTATTTTCCACCCGAAAATAAAGCTCGACAGCCTTGAAAAGAGTACGGAAAAGCTCCGTGAAACATGGCAGATGGGATACGATGACGGCACAGCACGAATAGAAGAGGTCAAAGCTTTTATTGGCACACAGTACGATATGTACAATTGAGCAAGTATATTTTTTATTGCCTCGGAAATAATAATCCCGAGGTGATAAAAATGGAAAAAGGACTTGACAAACTTTTATCGGAGAGCAGCTCGGCTAAAATTTTCTACGGCTCGCTGCCCGATTATGTCCGCGGTGCGATAATGAAGAACGTTGACAAAATAACGGACGAAGAAACTCTCCGCCGCGAAGCCGAAAAAATCATGCACGAGTTTAATTAAATGCGTAATTCGCAATGCGTAATGCGTAATTATATTAATTGGGAAACACGCATATTTGTCACAATGCTGTATAATACTAAATACCAATAAAATTATAGACAAAAAATCATCGCAAAATCCATGAAACAGCTACAAGATTATGTACAATTTTTTTATAGTTTTTAATTGGTATTTATACTAAACACCATTTAAAATTTGGAAAAGATCAAGCCGATAATCTCGCATATATAGGATTTCGGCGCAGATTTTTTCCTGTATTTATTGGTGTTTAGTATTAGTATAAAACGGATTATGAAGGGAACGGGCTTTCCCGTCCAAAATTACGTCGGAGATTTTCGGCATACAATTTTTTGCAAACAAAATAACCCTGTTTTCAAAGGATGGATCAAATTCCTTGAAAACAGGGTTTTGTTTTGAAAAAACTTACAGCACTAACCAAGCTACCTACAATTATAGTGCTCGCCTTACGTCAAAATTTGGCGGATCAGTCGGGCAAATATGGAATTCGCCACTATGATTTTACAGTGGTTCTTGGTGCATAAATAATTACGCATTACGAATTACGAATTGCGCATTGAAAAATTCCTAATCCCTCTTTATCCCCTGCTTTTCCCACTCGTCCGTGAGCCATTTCGGGAGTTTCTTTTCCTTTGAGTAATAGCCGAGCTTTGACGGGCGGAGTTTGTGGTCTTTGAGCCAGATCTGATACTGCTCTTCTATCCAGTCGAGCATTTGGTGATAGCCGTCATTGCTCTGCTCGAAAATTTTTCCGTCGATCATTTCCGAGAGGTCATAGCATTTTACACCGTACCAGACATCGACCTTTATTTCGTCCTTCGGCACGATATGAAAATTGAAATCATCGAAGTTCATTCCGCGTTTTGAGCCGCTGTAATGTCCGCCCATCTGAAAATACTCATACTCGGGAATTTTTATCGAATAGTTATTTTCCGTCACTTTTCTTCCTCCTTATCGGCTTTTTTGTGAGATAAAAGCTGTCATCGATCATTCGCTTTACTTCGTCATCGGGGACGTCCGAGCCTAAAATGACCGAGTTCCAGTGCGTTTTATTCATGTGATAAGCGGGAGTTACGCCCTCATACACCGAGCGCAGAAAATCGGCGTTCATTGGCTCACATTTGAGGTTGATGATATGCTTTTCGCCGAGCTGCATTATCAGTCCGAACCATTTTCCGCTGTCCGAGTGGCGAAGCACGACCGTTTCGCTGTCATTTTCAAACGGCGAATCTGCCGCTGCGCCCGAAAGCGTGAGCGCATAATCGATAACTCCCGATTTTGTCATATAATCACCTTTTATGACGAAAAAAATATAGGCAAAACTGCGCAAAAACAGAGGTCACGCAATTTTTGCCTATAATATTATAACATATGAGGACGTTTTTTTCAAGTGTTTTCTTTGAAGCGCGATTCGTGCGAAATAAAGACGGCGTGTGATATCGACGGTATGCTTTCACCCTGCTGCGAAGCGGTCGTTGACATAAGCGCACCCGTTGCGCAGAAGAGAATATTCTTCAGTGTGCCGTTTTTCACTTTATCGAGGAAATAGCCGCAAAGCACAGATGCCGAACAGCCGCAGCCCGAGCCGCCTGCGTGAACATCCTGACTTTCGCGGTCGAACATCATCAGTCCGCAGTCTTTATGCTGTTTGCTGATATCAATGTTTTCGTTCTGAAGAAGCTCGATAAGAAGCTCGCTGCCGACAAGTCCGAGGTCACCCGTGATTATAGCATCGAAGTCGCTCGGCTGCATCGCGGTATCGTCAAGAAACTGTTTTATCACATAAGCCGCCGCAGGAGCCATTGCCGCGCCCATATTGTTCGCATCGGTCACGCCGAGGTCAACGATCTTTCCGATAGTGACAGCACGGATAAACGGTGCGGACGCTTTTTCCGAAACAATGACTGCGCCCGAAGCCGTACAGGTCCACTGCGCAGTCGGTGTTCGCACTCCGCCGTAAGAAAGCGGAAAGCGGAACTGACGCTCTGCCGAGCAAAAATGTGAAGAAGTGACCGCCGCGACCTTTCCGCCAATGCCGCTGTCGGTCATAAGTGAGGACAGAACAAGTCCCTCTGACATAGTGGAACAAGCACCGTAAATCCCGAGCAGCGGTATCTCAAAATCACGCAGACCATAAGTCGAGCCTATGCACTGGTTAAGCAAGTCGCCTGCAAACATATAGTCTATATCATGGGTGGAAAGTCCGCCCTTTTTTATCGCAAGAGCAAGTGCGCGCTTAACAAGCTCACTTTCGCCCTTTTCCCAGGTTGACTGTCCGAGATAACCGTCCTCCACGCACTCATCGAAGTAAGAACCGAGCGGCCCTTCCGATTCCATTTTGCCGACGATCGATGCATAGCTGTGAATGGACGGCGAAGATTCCATAATAAAAGTATTCCGCGAAATTTTTTTAGCCATAATGACCTCCGAAAGAATTTATTCGGGATTATTATGAGAAAAAACGGGGAATTTATTCATTTATACTAAGCGTCGCCTAAAATCCGGAAAAAATCAAGCAAAAACTCGTAGCTGTTGAAAACAGCTTGATGTTGAAAACAGGTTTATATGGTTTTTGCGCAGATTTTTTGTCTATAGTTTTATTGGTGTTTAGTATTAAGCTCAAGTATATTATACAACTTGAAGTTAGCTTCAAGTCAAGAGTTTTTTTATTTTTTCAAAAAAATTTTTAAAGGAGAAATTTTACACTAAGCGTCATTTTTTTAAATAAGTACATATAAAAACCGCCCCCGTTGTGAAAAACGGAGGCGGTCAATATTAGCTTTTATGCTGCTAACGAATTATTTACCGTAGTATGCAAGTCTGAGGAGTTCCTTGAGCTCGTCAATTCTTGGGAGTCTTGGGTTAGCAGTTGTGCACTGGTCATCGAATGCCTTGTATGCGAGCATTTCAATTGCATTGTCGTATACCTTAGGATCGATGTAGGATCTGCTGTCTGTCTTGCCTGCTTCGGAAATGGAGAGAGGAATGTTAACTTCCTTCATGAGCTTTCTTACTGCGTCAGCAAGTGCCTTAACGCCCTGTTCAACTGTTGCGTTCTGAGGAACGAAGCCCATGAGCTTAGCGATCTCAGCATAACGCTCAGGAGCGATATAGTGATCGTACTTAGGCCATGCAGCGAACTTTGTAGGTGTCTGCTGACCGTTGTATTCGATAACGTGTGGGAGGAGGTATGCGTTTGCAAGTCCGTGAGGAATGTGGAACTCACCGCCGAGCTTATGAGCGAGGGAGTGGTTTACACCGAGGAATGCATTTGTGAATGCCATACCTGCGATACAGGAAGCATTGTGCATCTTCTCTCTTGCAAGCTTATCAGCTGTCTTGTAAGAATCAGGGAGATACTCAAATACGAGCTTGATAGCGTGGAGTGCGAGAGCATCTGTATAGTCTGTTGCAAGAACAGAAACGTAAGCTTCGATAGCGTGTGTGAGAACGTCAAGTCCTGTGAATGCTGTGGAAGCCTTAGGAACTGTATAAACGAACTCAGGGTCAACGATAGCGATATCAGGAGTAAGCTCGTAGTCGGCGAGAGGATACTTCATGTTCTTGGACTTATCGGAAATTACTGCGAAGGAAGTAACTTCAGAACCTGTACCGGAAGTTGTAGGAACGCAGACAAGCTTAGCCTTCTTACCCATCTTCGGGAACTTGTAAACTCTCTTACGGATATCCATGAACTTCTGAGCCATGCCGATGAAGTCTGCATCCGGGTTCTCATAGAAGAGCCACATTGCCTTTGCAGCGTCCATTGCAGAACCACCGCCGATAGCAACGATGCAGTCAGGCTGGAAGGAGTTCATAACGCCTGTACCCTTACGAACTGTTGTAAGGTCAGGATCAGGCTCAACTTCGCTGAAGATCTCGATAACAGGATGATTTTCGTTCTTATTGAGCTGATATGTGAGTCTGTCAACATAGCCGAACTGAACCATTCCGGGGTCAGCTACGATCATAACTCTGTGGATCTCAGGCATCTTAGCGAGATACTGAACAGCACCCGGTTCAAAATAGATCTTTTCAGGAACCTTGAACCACTGCATGTTAAGTCTTCTCTTAGCGATCTTCTTAACGTTGATGAGGTTCTTAGCTGTAACGTTCTCGGAAACGGAGTTCTTACCGTAAGAACCGCAGCCGAGTGTAAGGGAAGGAGCCATGGAGTTGTAAACGTCACCGATAGCACCGAAGGATGCAGGAGAGTTAACAACGATACGGCTTGCATTCATGGATTCGCCGTAGAGGTCAGCGAGTTCATCATCAGATGTGTGGATAACTGCTGTATGACCTGCACCGTGCTTGAGCATTTCCTTACAAAGCTCAAAAGCATGCTCGTGTGTATCGGACTTAACAACTGCGAGTACAGGAGAAAGCTTTTCGAGTGCGAGAGGATACTTGTTAGCGTCTGTGCCGCCGATCTCAACGCAGAGTACCTTTGTTTCCTTAGGAATTGTGATGCCGGCCTTTTCAGCAATCTGCCAAGGATACTGACCAACAACCCAAGGACGTACAGCCATCTTTTCTGTGTCGATAATTGTATCCTGGATCTTCTGAACCTCTTCAGGCTTTGCAAAATAGCAGCCGTGATACTTCATGAAGCCAACAGCTTCATCGTAAATTTCCTGGTCGATGATAGCAGCCTGCTCAGATGCGCAGATCATACCGTTATCGAAGGACTTGGAAAGAATGAGGTCGTTAACAGCCTGCTTAACATTTGCAGACTTTTCGATATAGCAAGGTGTGTTACCGGGGCCAACGCCGAGTGCAGGCTTACCTGCGGAATAAGCAGCCTTAACCATTCCGGGGCCGCCTGTTGCGAGGATAGTTGCAACGTCAGGGTGGTTCATGAGAAGACCTGTTGCTTCGATGGAAGGATATTCGATCCACTGAATGCAGTTTTCGGGAGCGCCTGCCTTGATAGCAGCGTCACGAACGATCTCAGCAGCTCTCTTGGAGCACTGCTGTGCAGATGGGTGGAAACCGAAGATGATCGGGTTTCTGGTCTTCATACAGATGATAGACTTGAACATTGTTGTGGAAGTCGGGTTTGTTGTAGGTGTAACACCGCAGACGATTCCGAGAGGTTCGGCAACCTCAACGTAGCTTTCATCGATGTTGTCTTCGATGATGCCGACTGTCTTTTCGTGCTTGATGGAGTGCCAGATGTACTCTGTGGAGAAGATGTTCTTTGTAACCTTATCCTCGTAGATACCTCTGCCTGTTTCTTCGATCGCCATCTTTGCGAGTTCGCTCTGAGCGGAAAGACCTGCAAGAGCCATAGCCTCTGTGATCTTATCGACCTGAGCCTGATCAAGCTTCATGAATTCTTCAAGAGCTTTCTTTGCGTTAGCAACAAGGCCGTTGATCATTTCAGCGGTTTCAACCTTTGGTGCTTCAGCAGCTGCGGTAGTTTTCTTGTCTGCCATTTTCAAATTTCCTCCCGATTTGATTTTTTAGAGTTAAGGCATGAAGATCCATGCCGTTCCTCTATATTAAATTAAAATTTTGGGCATTTTCTTCAAGGTCGGAGGATACTCTCTCCCCGACCCATTAATATAATATCACATTGTTAAAGTTTTGTCAATACCGATACATTAATTTTTTTTGGAATTATATGAATTATTTTGTAAATGGGAACGTTTTCTTCGCTTTATGCCAGGTGCATTTCAGGGCTGTCGGCAGGCGGATATCATCCCACAAAATAACAGGTATCAGGCTTTTCTTTTTTCAATGTCGGCTTTGAGCTTTGCGAAGACCTCATCACTGAAATCATGTTCAAGGCGGCAGGCATTTTCAGCTGCCGATCCCTCGTCAACACCGATGCTGACGAGCCACTCGGTAAGTATGGTATGACGCTCATAGATGCGTTCCGCCTGCTTTTTGCCGTCCTCGGTGAGGGATATATAGCCGTTTTTGTCAACGGTGATGAAGCCGCCGCTTTTCAGCAGTCCGACCGCTCTTGAAACGCTCGGCTTTGAAAGCTCCATTTCACGGGCAACATCGACCGAACGCACATCATTCCGCTTACTTAAAATAAGTATGGTTTCGAGGTAATCCTCCCCCGAACGTCTTAATCTTGCCATTAAATAACCTCCCGTTTTTCAATTTACAGTTAATTATCAACTTTTCACTTTTAACTGTCAACTGTTGTTGTGGTGTTTTACGGGCTTTGCCTTGGACTGGTGGAATTTCTGCGCGCTGTAAAGTCCCGTGTAGCCCGAGAGCATATAGCTTATCGCGATAGCGGCTGCGTAGAAAGGCAGTCCGTTCATGCCGAAAAGCTCGCAGCTCAATATTATCGAAGCGAACGGACAGTTCGTGACGCCGCAGAATACTGCGATAAGTCCGACCGCTGCGCCGAATGACGGGTCAAGCCCGATAAGTCCGCCGAAAACGCAACCGAACGTTGAGCCTACAAAGAAGCTCGGGACGATCTCGCCACCCTTGAAGCCGCAGCCGAGGGTGAGAGCCGTAAAGAGCATTTTCAGCAGGAATGCCATAGGGTCGGCATCGCCCGTGAATGCGCGCTTTATAACGTCCATACCTGCGCCGTTGTAGTCGGTCGTTCCGAGAAGAACGGTCATAACGGCAACGATAAGGCCGCCTGCTGCGATGCGGAAATAGGGGTTCTTGATATATTTTGCATATAATTCGCCCGATTTATGTATAACGCTGCAAAAAAGTACGCTCACAGCCGCACACGCCATACCGAGGACGATAACGAGGAGCATCTGCACTGCATTTTCCGCAGAAAGGTTCGGAACTCCGCTGACGATGAAGCTTTCCGCTTCCGCACCGAGCACCTTTACTGTCATTGCCGAGGTCACGCCCGATATCATACACGGAACGAGTGCGGAATACTGCGCTGCCGCAACGATAGTGACTTCGACCGCAAAAACCGCCGAAGCAACGGGCGTTCCGAACAGAGCCGCGAAGCCTGCGCTCATACCGCACATTATAAGTATCGAGCCGTCATGCTCGTCCATTTTGAAGAGCTTTTTCAGCGGTGAAACGAGCGCGCCGCCGATCTGAAGAGCTGCTCCCTCGCGTCCTGCCGAACCTCCGAAGAGGTGTGTGATGAACGTTGCGATAAAAATGAGCGGTGCCTGACGGAATTTTACCTCCGACTCCGCTCTTGCGGCGAGAATTATCGTATTTGTGCCTTTATCATCGGACATTTTCGTTATATTGTATACGAAAACGAGCAGCAGACCCGCTATCGGCAGGAGAAGCACCATAAAAGGGTGTCCCGTGCGGAACGTTGTCGCAAAGCTCAGTGCTTTTCCGAAAACTTCGCCCACAACGCCCACCGCAAGTCCGACGATGATAGACGGAATGAACCATTTTGCGAATGAGAGCAAAATTCGCCCATAGCTGTTACCCTTTATCCTTTCAATAAGGGTCAGCTTTTCAGTATTTTCAATTTTTTCTTCCATAAAAACTCCAAAACCGGGCATAAAACGTTATTCGGGCGTTTTATGCCGAAATAAAAGAACGCTGAAGCAGCAGTTCTTATACTAAACACCAATTAAAAACTATACAAAAAATCGAGCATAATCTTGCATATATGGATTATGCGACGAATTTTTGTCTATAGTTTTATTGGTGTTTAGTATTTGACAGCATCAGGAGCAGCTCGCGGAGAAGCTTGCAGCAGAGTGCTGTCGAGATGCCGCTCGGGTCATATGGCGGCGAAAGCTCGTTCATATCTGCGCCGACGATGTTAAGACCTTTCATTTTCATAAGCGCAGCCAGAAGCTCGGTATAACGCGCGCCGCCTGCTTCGGGCGTACCCGTTCCGGGGAATTCGGACGGTTCGAGGACGTCCATATCTATTGTAAGGTAGACATTTTTACCCTTTAGATCTGCGGCCATACTGTCGATGCCGTCAAGGTTGAACGGATTCATTACCGTATGCTCCTTGGCAAAGGCAAACTCGGTGCGCTCGCCGCTTCTTATGCCGTGCTGATAGATATGCTTTTCGCCGACAAGCTCGTAGCAGCGGCGCATTACGCAGGCATGGGAATTCTTCACCCCGAGATAATCGTCGCGGAGATCGGCATGAGCATCGAACTGGACGATGTAAAGGTCGTCATACTTTTCCTTGACTGCTCTTACTGCGCCAAGGGTGACAAGGTGTTCGCCGCCGAGCATAAGCGGCATTTTTCCATCGGCAAGAATTTCTCTTGTGAGTTCCGTTATCCGGTCGAGCGCAAGGTCGGACGAGCCTATGCAAAGCTCGATGTCGCCTGCGTCATAGTATGTATAGTCTGTGAGGTCCTTGTCCTGATATGGCGAGTAGGTTTCGATGCCGTAGCTTTCCTGACGGATAGCCTTTGCGCCGAAGCGTGTACCCGGGCGGTAGGACGTTGTACTGTCGAACGGTGCGCCGAAAATGACTATTTCCGAGCGGTCATAATCGCCGTCACAGGCGATAAAAGCGTTTCTTTCAGACTGCATTGTCAAGCAGCTCCTTTACATAGTTTGGTATTGCGAATGAGCCTTTGTGAAGTTCGGTGTTGTAGTATCTCGTCTTTATGCCGAGAGCGTTCCACCTGTCGGCATCGAATTCAAGCGGCTTGACTGTCTTTGAAGCGAAGCCGAAGAGCCAGTGTCCCGAGGGGTAGGTCGGGATATGCGCCTGATAAACCCCACAAATCGGGAAAAGCTCACGGATACGCTTGTGCGCTCTCTGCATAGCCTTTGCATCATCGGGGTAATACGGGCTTTCATGCTGATTGACGAGGATACCGTTCTCGGTGAGAGCGTCATAGCAGTTGCCGTAGAACTCGCTCGTGAAAAGTCCCTCTCCCGGTCCGAACGGGTCGGTGCTGTCAACGATGATAAGGTCGTATTCGTTGTGCTTTCTGCGGACGAAGCGAAGTCCGTCGTCGTAGAAAATGTGAACTCTCGGGTCGCCGAGCTTACAGGCAGTCTGCGGAAGATACTGCTTTGATACCTCAACAACGCGCTCGTCTATCTCGACCATATCGATATGTTTGATGCTCTCGTAACGGGTAAGCTCGCGGATAGTTCCGCCGTCACCTGCGCCGATAACGAGGACATTTTTTATGTCGGGGTTCGATGCCATAGGAACATGAGTTATCATTTCGTGGTAGATGAACTCGTCCTTTTCGGTGAGCATCATGATACCGTCAAGCGTTAAGAACCTGCCGAATTCGGGCGATTCAAAAACATCGATGCGCTGGAATTCGCTCTGCTCGCTGCAAAGCTGCTTGTCTATTCTAACGGACATTTTAACATCCTTGGTGTGCATTTCACTGTACCATAATTCCATCTGAATGCTCCTTTCTTTGCTATCGCAAGAACTTGATTAAATTCGGAATTCGGAATTATTTATGCTCCGCAAATTTGCATATAAAGCCGAAATCCCGCAGGGGCGGATTCTATATCCGCCCGATTATCGGAAACATTTTTTTGCATTTCTTGTCCGAAACCGAAAATGTTGTATATAACATTTTCCAAATCAAAATAATTACGCGTTAATTTAATTCCGAATTCCGCATTCCGAATTCCGAATTAAATTAAGTTCCGAATTCATAATTCCGAATTATTTCAAGACCTTTATCCTCTCCATATTCATATCCTCCGTACCCGTCATTGAACAGCCGCGCTCTTTGGAGTAGCGAATGTAGGCAAGGATATCTTCGGTGATAAGTTCACCCGGGGCAACTATCGGTATTCCCGGAGGATAGCACATCACAAACTCGCCGCTCACCCTGCCTGCGCTCTGCTCTATCGGGAGCGAGATCTGCTCACCGCAGAAAGCTTCCTGCGGAGTGAGAACGACCTGCGGATTTATGTATTCGTGGTCGAGCATTCCCGACTTGTCCTTGGAGAAGCGTCGCTTTATCTCGGCAAGTGCCGCAACAAGGCGCTCTATGTCTTTCCACATATCCCCTGCGGAGATATAAGCGAGAATGTTTCCGATATCGCCGAATTCTATCTGGATATCGTAGATGTCACGGAGCTTGTCATAGACTTCGATGCCTGCAAGTCCGATGTCACGGGTGTGGACGGAAAGCTTTGTCATATCGAAATCGTAGATATCGTCACCGTTTATGAGCGCGTCCGAAAATGCGCAGTAGCCGCCGATCTTTCCTATCTCCTGACGGGCATAGTTCGCAGTTTCAACGACCTTGCGGACGATGTTCTTTCCGTCAAGTGCAAGGTTTCTTCGGGAAATATCGAGCGAGGAAAGCAGCAGATACGATGCGCTCGTTGTCTGCGTGATGTTTATTACGGCGCGGACGTGACCCTCGGTGACTTTGGCGTTTTCGCCGACAAGGAGGAAGCTGCTCTGCGTGAGCGAACCGCCCGATTTATGCATTGAAACTGCGGCAAGGTCTGCTCCTGCCGCCATAGCGGAGAGCGGCATACCCTCGCCGAAATAGAAGTGTGTTCCGTGCGCTTCGTCAACGAGCACAGCCATACCGTGCTCATGCGCGATGCGGACGATACTGCGGAGGTTCGAGCATATTCCGTAGTATGTCGGGTTATTGACGAGGACGGCTTTTGCATCGGGGTTTGCTTTTATTGCAGCTTCGACATCGCGGACGGACATTCCGAGAGGTATGCCGAGGCGTTCGTTTACTCCGGGGTTTACATATACGGGTATCGCGCCGCTGAGGATAAGTGCATTTATCGCGCTTCGGTGGACGTTTCGCGGCATTATTATCTTATCCCCTGCCTTGCAGACGGAAAGTACCATTGTCTGCACTGCGGAGGTCGTTCCGCCTACCATAAAGAAGCAGTGTCTTGCCCCGAAAGCTTCGGCGGCGAGGGTTTCAGCGTCCTTTATAACGGAAACGGGGTGGATAAGGTTGTCGAGCGGCTTCATCGAGTTCACATCGACTTCCATACACGTTTTTCCGAGGAATTCCGTGAGTGCAGGATTGCCCTTACCGTGCTTGTGACCGGGAACATCGAACGGAACTATCCTTGCATCACGGTATCGGAGGAGAGCTTCATATATCGGAGCGTTATGCTGATCCATTTTTATCAACACTTCTTTCAAGTTTTCTTTGTTTATGGCAGTAAACCGCCGCAGAAATTATCCATACTATTATATTTACTATCGGCACGGCGGCGAAAAGGAACATACACATAAGAGCCTCGCCAAGTCCCGAAAACATTTCGCCCGAGGGCGTGAAAAAGAACTTATACCATATATAATAAATTATCGGTATCCAGCCTGTCACTGCGCTGAAAATAACGGTTTTCTTATATCGGTCGAGGTACTCTGTTTTGTAGCCTCTGAACGCCGAGCGGCAGAAATATATCAGCAGAGCTGCAGGAACGCCGAACGCGATTATGAAGAAAAGGTTATCCTCGGGGTAGGCATTGTGTTCGGGATCTCGCTTGTCATAGTAAATCTCCGCCGTATCGCCGATCTTATATTCACCGCGGCGGTCACAAATATCGTCACGGAACATCTGCCCCTGCTTGGTCATATATTCAACACCGTAGGAGTAAAGATTTTCTTTTTCGCCATTCTCATCAACATAAAAAAGGTTTGGCTCGGCGTTCATATTGAACACCGTTCCCGTAGTTTTCACGAGGAAAAAATTTTCATAGAGCTGATGAAAAAGGAATATTGCGGCTATGACTGCGAGGGTAAGACCGATATTGAGGAAAATTCGCTTTACGTTTATGTTTTTCATAGCTGTCACCCTTTTCCAAAAGTAAAAGGCGGAAGCGGATATTTTACCACTTCCGCCGCATATTACAGCAATCACTTTTATAAATTCGGAATGCGGAACTTAACTAAATTCGGAATGCGGAATGCGGAATTCGGAATTATTTATACTCCGCAAAATTGTATAGAAAGCCGAAATTCCGTAGGGGACGGGTTTCCCGTCCCGAAAAAAGCGCTTTGCATTATTTTCAAGAGAAATTTAGCAAAAACAATTAATTCCGAATTCCGAATTGGTTTAAGTTCCGAATTAAATTAAAATACGTTTTGTCCGCTGAAAATTTCTATCATCTCACGGCGGAGTGCGTCGTTTATTTCAAGTCTGCGCTTAGGAGCAAGCTCATAGGTATCGGTATTGAAGAGATAGTTCTGGAGGAATATCTCCTTTATCATCATTTTTGTATGGAAAATGTTCGACTGGTAGACATTGACGTCAACTGCGTCATATTTTTCGAGCGTTTCCCTTGCGATATAGTCCTGAATGGAGGTTATTTTGTGGTCGATGAAGAGCTTTTTGCCCTGCTCGTCACGGGTAAAGCCTCTTACCTTATAGTCTATCGTTATAATATCGGAGTCGAAGCTTCCGATAAGGTAGTTGAGGGATTTCAGCGGAGTGATCTTTCCGCAGGTGGAAACATCGATATCAACGCGGAACGTTGTGATGGCATTATCGGGGTGAAATTCGGGATAGGTATGCACGGTGAGATGGCTCTTATCGAGATGACCTGCTATGCTCTCCTTTTCAACGGTCGCAGTCATTGTGTTTCCGAGGTTGCAGGATCCGTCGATGCCTGCATTTTTACGGTGTTCGTCCGAGATGAGGAGCGTTGCCGATGCGCCCTGCGGCTCATAGTCCTGCTTTGAGATATTCAGCACTGTAGCACCGATCATCTCCGTTACATCGCAGAGAATACTTGTAAGTCTTTCGGAATTGTACTGCTCGTTGATATAGTTGATATAGTCCTTCTGCTCTCTCGGGCTTTTGGCGTAGCAGATATCGTAAATATTGAAGCTTAAAGTTTTGGTAAGATTATTAAATCCATAAAGCTTGAGCTTATTCTCCAATCCTATCCTCACGTTCCTTTCAGAAAGGGTGATCCCCGAAAAAACGAAGTCCGCCCAAATTAATTCAAGATAAATAATACGACAAAAGCCGCAAAATGTCAATAGATTTCAGCAAATTTCTTTGAAAGCTTTCCGCAAATATTTTTATTCTCCGAAAAGCTCCCGATTGCTCGTGAATGCTCCCGTTTTCTCATTTATTAATTTTATGTAAAGGGGAGGCAAATTATAAAACGCTCCGCTGAAAAACGGAGCGTTTTTGTGATTATGTATCAATTGCTGTCATAGCTTTCCATAAGCTCGACAAGTTCTGTGATCTTTGGCTTATCGACTTTGAGCTTTCTTCCGTCCGTGAGGATAGCCGTTGAGCCATCTATGCGGTCGATGAAAGCTGTATTTACGCTGATATTTCTGTGGCAGTTGTAAAATCTGTCCCCGAGACCCTCGGTAAATTCGGCGAAGTTCTGTGCGATAGGATAGCTTTTCTTGGCGGCGTGGATGATACAGCCGTGGAATTTTCCCTCGACATATACTATTTCGGAGGAAAACATCGTTATTGAGGTTTCGTCCGAAACGAAGCTTACGAGCTTATTCGTTTTGAGCTGGAAGATAAAGTCGTCGAGTGCTTTATTCAGCACGCCGGGTTCGACAGGCTTTGTGATGAAGCGGAAAGCTTTGACCTCAAATGCGTCATAGACTATCTCGCTGTAGCCCGTGACGTAGATTATAGGGCAGCGGACACCTTTTCCCCGGAGTTTTTTTGCGACCTCGATACCGTTGAGGATACCCATGCTGTAATCGAGAAATATAAGGTCGTATTTTATTTCGGAGATAAGAAGTTCAAGTCCGTTCGAGAATGTTCTGACGGACATATCTATCTCATTTTCACGCGAATAGTTGATAAGTTCAAGTTCAAGTGTTTTGCGGAACGCTGCGTCATCATCGCAGACCGCGATATTGATTTTTTCCATTGTGGCCCCACCCGATAAAAATTCAAGTAACTAAAGTTTCAAATAATTAACATATACACATTTTAGTATATCACTATATCGGGAGGTTTTAATGTATATTTTTTAAATAATCTTTTAAACCTGCGAAAACCTTTTCGACTTAGGTTTCATCAGTGTTTTCCGGCCGGTCAATTTTTAATCCGATCTTATTTATGGTGCGCTCATCGCCGTCAAGAACGGTTACGCTGAAGATGCCGTTTCTGACCGTTGCGCCGACAGGAGGGATATATCCGAAAAGCTCCAGTGCCCAGCCGCCGACGGTATTGCTGTCGTAAGAATCAACATCGATTATATTTTCGGGGAGTCCGAGCTTTTCGAGCATATCGCTGAGGCTGAGGTCGGCTTTTATCTCGTACATATTCTCGCCCGTTTTGACGATGCTCTGGACTACCTCGTCATTTTCGTCGTAAATTTCGCCGACAAGCTCCTCGATGATATCTTCCATCGTGACGATGCCGCTCGTTCCGCCGTAGTCGTCTTTTACAACGGCAATGTGTATCTTTGAACGCTGCATATCAACAAGAAGCTCGGAAATGAGCTTGCTTTCGTGGACATAGAGAGCTTTCTGTATGATGCCCTCTAT
Source organism: uncultured Ruminococcus sp. (assembly GCA_945868475.1). Taxonomy (GTDB): domain Bacteria; phylum Bacillota; class Clostridia; order Oscillospirales; family Ruminococcaceae; genus UMGS363. Next base: position 97,559 of record CAMBLM010000002.1, read on the forward strand.
CGAATCGGGTTTTTCTTCGCCATTGTTGAAAAAGAGTGCGAAGAAGTCCTTATCAGTGATAAAACCGATAATATTATCGATACTTTTTTCATACACAGGCAGGCGCGAATAACGCTCGTTTATGAACATATCGCGGATCTCTTCGATGCTGTCCTCAATGTCAACGGCGCTGATCTTTACACGGGGAATGAGTATTTCCTCGCAGGTGGTATCGTCAAATTCGAGTGCGGAGCGCACGAGGGTACTTTCGTTCTTTTCGAGAACGCCCTCGTCTTCGATCTCGTCAATAATGTATTTGAGTTCATCCTCGGTGACGCTCGGAGCGTTTTCCTTTGGTTTGAAGATCTTCTGCATAAGCTTCTGGAGCTGCAAAAAGAGGAACGAGATAGGTGTAAGTATCCAGCATATAAAGCTCAGAAGTCCCGATGTTCCGACAGCGTAGCTTTCGGCGTTTTGCTTCGCCATTGATTTCGGGAGAATTTCGCCGAATGTCAGCACGAGAACAGTCATAACGGCGGTCGAAACCGCAACGCCCGATGCGCCCAAAAGGTTCGTGAAGATGACCGTGCCGAGTGAGGAGATGAGAATGTTGACGACGTTGTTTCCGACAAGTATCGAAGTTATGGTCTTGTCGAAATTTTCGGCAAGCTTCAGCGTTCTCTGCGCGCTTTTTTTGCCGTTTGCGGCTTCATGTTTAAGGCGAATTTTGTTGACAGAGGATATCGCGGTTTCCATTGATGAAAAGAGCGCGGAAAAGGCGATGAGGACGATTATTGCCGTTATGGCGGCAGGAAGATTATCCAAGTTGATTATTCCTTTCTTTTAAATAGTATCATATATGATATATGAAAAAATTTCCGATTTTATTAAAAGTAAATATAACACAAACTTCCGAAAAAATCAAGGGTTTTTTACATATTACGGCTTTATTAACATAAAATTATAATCTGAGTAAGCTTTATTTTACATTTATATGATAATATGATTGAGTATGCAATTGCAAAAAGACTAATGCCTAATGCGTAATTCGTAATTATTTAAATTCGGAATTATCGGGGGTACGCAAATTTATCTTGAAACTGTAGGGGTGGATTCTATATCTTCCCGTTAGATTTGCTAATCGCTGCGCAGAACGGATATACAATGTAAGGGAGGGGTTTTCCGTCCCGGTTTTGCAAATTTACGGATGATTTTGCAAAATTCCAACGATGCAAAATAATTACGCATTACGCATTACGCATTAAATTAATTCCGAATTAATACAATCAAGTGGGGTTTGACATAGTGTTTGAACGTTTTATCCATAAGATCGTCGGGATATTTCCCGAATGTATCCAAAAGCTATACTATAAATATGAATCGGCACTGCTGTACATCTTTTTCGGCGCGCTGACGACGCTCGTTTCGATCGGAACGCAGTATATTGCGTATGCTGTCGGTCTGGGGACAGCGGCTTCGACCACGGTTTCGTGGATATGCGCGGTGCTGTTCGCTTTTTTCACGAACAAGGTGTTCGTTTTCGGCAGCAAGAGCTTTGAAAAAAAGCTTTTTCTGCGTGAGCTTTTCTCTTTTATCGGAGCAAGGCTGTTTTCGTTCCTGCTTGAACTCGGCTTTATGCTTTTGACGGTCGATGTTCTGAACTGGAACAAATTTATTATGAAGCTGATAGCGCAGGTCTTTGTGCTTGTTCTCAATTATATTTTCAGTAAGTTTTTGATATTCAAAAAGAAAAAGAATGAAAAGGAAGTGGACTGATTGTTTAAGCTTGCAAAACGATATCTTGGGGCTGTAAAGCAGTATGTTATCATCGGACAGACCTCAAAGCTTATCGAAGCTATTTTCGAGGTCATCGTTCCGTTGATAATGGCGGCAATCGTTGACAACGGCATCAAGGGAAATATGGGCAAGGGCTACATCTACAAAATGGGCGGCGTTCTCGTTCTGCTCGGCGTTCTCGGGCTTTGCTTTGCGCTGATATGCCAGTATCTTGCATCAAAGGCATCACAGAGCGTCGGAACGGTTATGAGAAACGATATGTTCCGCCACATCAACAGCCTTTCACACGCTGAGCTGGACAGGCTCGGAACTCCGTCGCTCATCACAAGGCTGACCAACGACATAAATCAGGTTCAACAGGCGGTTGCGATGTTTATCCGTCTTGTTGTCCGTGCGCCTTTTATCGTTATCGGCTCGGCGATAATGGCAATGAGCATCGACCTGAAGCTTTCGGTGATATTCGTTATCATCATTCCGCTCGTTGTGCTTGTTTTATACATTATAATGTCACGCTCGATAAAGTATTACAAGGTAATTCAGAAAAAGCTCGACCGTATCTCGCTCGTTACCCGTGAGGGACTTTCGGGCGTAAGAGTTATCCGTGCATTTTCACGCCAGGACACGGAACAGAAGCGTTTTGACGAGGCAAATGACGATTATCTTGACATTTCGCTCCGTGTAGGACGCCTTTCCGCTCTTCTTAATCCGCTCACCTATGTTATACTTAACCTTGCCATTGCGGCTATCGTATGGTTCGGCGGCATCAGAGTAAACATCGGACAGCTCACGCAGGGTGAAGTTATCGCTTTCGTCAACTATATGACGCAGATATCGCTCGCACTTGTAGTTGTTGCGAACCTCGTTGTGCTTTTCACAAAAGCGGCTGCTTCTTCGGCAAGAATAAACGAAGTTCTCGAAATTGAGCCGTCCATAAAAAACGGCACGGAGCAGAACGGTGCAGGTTCGGAAAATGCAGTTGAATTCTCGCACGTTTACTTCTCCTACAACAACTCAGGCGAATATGCGCTCGAGGACATTGATTTCACAGCCAAAAAGGGACAGACTATCGGTGTTATCGGCGGTACGGGTTCGGGCAAATCAACGCTGGCTTCGCTTATCCCGAGATTTTACGACATCTCAAATGGTGAGCTTAAAATAGACGGCACGGACGCTGCCGAATATGACACAACGGCACTTCGTCAGAGGATCGGCGTTGTTCCGCAGAAAGCAGTTCTTTTCTCGGGAACTATTGCGGAAAATATGCGCTGGGGAAAGCGCGGTGCTTCGGACGAAGAGATATGGAAAGCACTCGAAACCGCGCAGGCAAAGGAATTCGTTGACAAGATGCCCGAGGGTCTGAACACCCACATCGCACAGGGCGGCAAGAATCTTTCGGGCGGTCAGAAGCAGCGTCTTACGATCGCAAGAGCACTCGTTTCGCAGCCTGACATACTTATTCTTGATGACAGTGCATCGGCACTTGACTTTGCGACCGATGCGGCTCTGAGGAAGGCAATTGCGCAGAACACAACGGGAATGACGACATTCATCATTTCCCAGCGAGCAAACTCGATAATGCAGGCTGACAAGATCATCGTTCTCGATGACGGCAGACAGGTCGGACTCGGTACTCACAAGGAGCTTCTTGAAAGCTGCGATGTTTACCGTGAGATCTGCTACTCACAGCTTTCAAAGGAGGAGGCAAACGGCAATGAATAAGAAAAAAGAAAAACAGACCCCCGTTCTCGGAAGAATGCTGAGATATACAAAGCCGTATCTCCCGTTCCTTATAATCTCGTTCATTTCGGCAATTGTCAGCGTTAGTCTTACGCTTTATGCGCCCGTTCTCATCGGTGACGGCGTTGACTTTATCATCGGCAAGGACAATGTTGATTTTGATTCGCTTCTGCCGATAATAATAAAGCTATGTGCGGTGGTCCTGCTCTCGGGATTTTTCAGCTGGGTAATGACTATCTGCACGAACACGGTTTCCTACCGCACGGTAAACGATCTTCGTACAGAAGTTTATGAAAAGATAAATCTTCTCCCGATAAGCTACATCGACAGCAGCTCACGCGGCGATCTTATCAGCCGTGTTACTGTTGATATCGAGCAGATATCGGACGGTATGCTCCAAGGCTTCTCGCAGTTCCTGACGGGTATCGTTACCATCGCAGGCACTATTATTTTTATGCTCACGATAAATGTAAAGATCGCGCTCATCGTTATCCTTATCACGCCGCTTTCGCTTTTCGTTGCGGCATTCATCACGAAAATTTCCCACGATAAATTCCGTGAGCGTTCAAGCGTTCAGGGTGAGCTTTCGGGCTGCATCGAGGAGCTTGTCGGCAATCAGAAAGTCGTCAAGGCTTTCACCTACGAGGACGAAGCGCAGGAAAAATTTGAGGAGATCAACGGCAGGCTTTACGTCTGCGGACTTAAAGCGCAGTTCTACTCCGCTCTCACGAACCCCTCAACACGTTTCGTAAACGGACTTGTTTATGCGGCAACGGGCGTTTTCGGTGCTATCTCCGTTCTCAACGGCGGCGCAATGTCGGTCGGACAGATCGCAACATTTTTAAGCTATGCAAACCAGTACACTAAGCCTTTCAACGAGATCACGGGCGTTATCACGGAACTTCAGTCGGCATTCGCTTCGGCAAGACGTGTTTTCGCAGTTCTGGACGAAGAACCCGAGGTTTCCGATGAAAACGGACTTGAACCCGAGAAGTGCAGCGGCAGCATCGAGATAAAGAATGTTTCGTTCTCCTACGTTCCCGAAGTTCCGCTCATTCAGAACCTTAACCTCTCGGTAAAGCCGGGTCAGAGGATCGCTATCGTTGGTCCTACGGGCTGCGGTAAAACAACTCTCATCAACCTGCTTATGAGATTCTACGATGTCAACGAGGGCGAGATCCTCATCGACGGCGTTAATATCAAGGATATGAAGCGAAAGAACCTGCGCAGTCTTTACGGAATGGTTCTTCAGGACACATGGCTTTTCACGGGAACGGTGAGGGAAAATATCAGCTACGGCAATCCGACCGCTTCGCTCGACGAGGTTGTGAATGCGGCTAAGACCGCTCATGCACACAGCTTCATAAAGCGACTGGAAAACGGCTATGATACGGAGCTTTCCGAGGACGGCGGCTCGCTTTCGCAGGGACAGAAACAGCTTCTTTCCATTTCCCGAATAATGCTCGCCGAGCCGTCAATGCTTATCCTTGACGAAGCGACATCGAGCATCGATACAATGACCGAACAGCGAATCCAGAAAGCATTTGCAAAGCTGATGAAAGGCAGAACGAGCTTTATCATCGCGCACAGACTTTCGACAATCAAAGACGCTGACCTTATCCTCGTTATGAAAGACGGAAACATCATCGAGCAGGGCAAGCACGATGAACTTATCGAAAAGGGCGGCTTCTACAGCAAGCTTTACTACTCGCAGTTTGAACACTCGAAAGCCTGATGATTAAAATTCGGAATTATTCATATTCCGCAAATTGCTCAATTCTGTAGGTTTTATGCTCAAATCCAATAAACCTGTTTTCAAAGGTCAAGATCCTTTAAAAACAGGTTTTTCTTTTATCTCAATAACAGCTTACGGAGTTTGACGGGCGGCACGTTCCATAAAATGTTCGGGCAAATTTACGGTTCAAAATAATTCCGAATTCCGAATTCTGAATTCCGAATTCGGCATTAAATCTTGACGTTTTCCCTATAATATGGTATAATTATAAATTGCACAGTGCTACAGTATGACTGCACTGTTTTGTGCGGTTGTTTTTTTTATTTTTAGGTTATCAAAATTATCTGAAAGGACAATTTTTTATGCAGACTATAACTAAGATACTTACCGAAAAAGTTTCCGCGGCTTTTGAAAAGTGCGGTTATGACAAGGCTCTCGGTGCTGTTACGGCTTCCGACCGTCTTGATCTTTGCCAGTTCCAGTGCAACGGTGCTTTTCAGGGCGCAAAGCTTTACAAAAAAGCTCCGTTCATGATCGCTGATGAGGTTGCGGCTGTTCTTGCTGAGGACGATACTTTCGCAAAGGCTGAAGTTGTAAAGCCCGGCTTCCTCAATCTCACTCTTTCGGACGAATATATGCTTTCCGTTGTAAAGGAAATTGCGGCTGACGGACATCTCGGCGTTCCGCAGAACGAGAACCCCGACACTATCGTTATCGACTACGGCGGACCTAATGTTGCTAAGCCGCTTCACATCGGACATCTCCGCTCAGCTATCATCGGTGAGAGCTTAAAGCGTCTTGCGCGCGCTACGGGAAACACTGTTTACGGTGACGTTCACCTTGGTGACTGGGGACTTCAGATCGGTCTTGTTATCGCAGAGCTTTCCGAGCGTTACCCTGACTGGAAGTGCTTTGATGCGGCTTTTGACCCTGAAAAGGACAGCGTACCCGAGCTTAACCCCGAGCTTCTCTGCGAGGTTTATCCTTTTGCGAGCAAGAAGAGCAAGGAGGACGAAGCTTTCAAGGACAAGGCTCACACGGCTACCTTTGAGCTTCAGAACGGTCGTCCCGGCTACATTGCACTCTGGAAAGAAATTCTTCGCGTTTCGATCGACGATCTTAAATCGAATTACTCAAAGCTTGACGTTGATTTCGACTTCTGGTACGGTGAGAGTGACGCCGACAAGTACATTCCCGAGCTTATGAAAATTCTTGAAGAAAAGCATCTTTCCTATGAGAGCAACGGCGCGCTCGTTGTTGATGTTGCCGAGGATTCGGACAAAGCTCCGATGCCTCCCGTTATCGTTCGCAAATCGGACAACTCGAGCATTTATGCAACGACCGACCTTGCGACTATCATTCAGCGTGAGCGTGATTTCCACCCGACAAAGATCTGGTACGTTGTTGACAAGCGTCAGGAACTCCACTTCACGCAGGTTTTCCGCTGCGCAAAGAAAGCACAGCTCGTTCCCGACACAACTGCGCTCGAATTTCTCGGCTTCGGCACGATGAACGGCAGTGACGGCAAGCCTTACAAGACCCGTGATGGCGGAGTTATGCGTCTTTCCGACCTTATTGAAACGGTGACGAACGCTTCGCTCGAACGTCTTTCCGAGTCAAGCTTCGTTACAGAAGAAAACCGTGACGATTATGCACGCAAGCTTGGAATGGCGGCTGTAAAGTTCGGCGATCTTATCAATCACCGCTCGAAGGATTATATTTTCGACCTCGACAAGTTTATGTCGGCGGAGGGCAAAACGGGAATTTACCTTCTTTACACGGTTTCACGAATCAACTCCATTCTCAAAAAGGCGGGCGATGCAAAGGCTGAGCTGAACGGCATTTACACCGATGCGGAGCGTGAACTTATGCTGAAAATTGTAATGTCGGGCAACGCTTTCACGCTTGCAATGGACGAAAAAGCACCGAGCTATGTTTGCGAGAACGCATATCAGCTTGCGGTTTCGTTCTCACGCTTCTACCATGAGAACAACATTATGAACGAGCAGGACGAAGCCAAGAAGTCAAGCTGGCTTGCGCTTGCAAAGCTTACCCGTGAGGTAATTATAAAGCATCTTGGAATTCTTGGAATTGAAACGGTTGAAAACATGTAAATCAATTCGTAATGCACAATGCGTAATTGTTAGTTTGAAACTCGGATTTTTTAATTTGAAAATCCATAAATATGAGAAATACCGTAGGGGCGGATTCTATATCCGCCCGTTGCGATTTTATATCATAATTCAAAAATCACTTTGAACATACATATCCATCTTACGATAATTATAGTTTTTCCGTGACATAATATAATAATTGTATTGTGAGATAACAGTACGCCGAAAATCGGGCGGACATGGAATCCTCCCCTACGAGATCTCGGTTTTTTATTTAAATTGACGGGTTTCCCGTTCCGCTTTTCATATCATCGAAACAGAAAGGACAAAGGAAATGAAGCTTCTTGCCATTGACGGAAACAGCATTATGAACCGTGCTTTTTACGGGATAAAAATGCTCTCTAACAAAAACGGCGTTTACACCAACGCTCTGACGGGATTTATGAACATCTATCTCAAAATTTGCGCCGAGCAGAAGCCTGACGGTGTTGCCTGCGCTTTTGACCTGCGCGCGCCGACTTTCCGACACAAGGCTGACAGCAATTACAAGGCGAACCGTCACGGCATGCCCGACGAGCTTGCACAGCAGATGCCGATGATAAAGCATCTGCTCAAAGGCCTGGGCGTTCACGTTCTTGAAACGGAGGGTTTTGAGGCGGACGATATTCTCGGAACGCTTTCCGATGCCTGCGCTCGGAACGGCGACGAGTGCGTTATCCTCACGGGTGACCGCGACTCGCTCCAGCTTATCAATGACAAGGTAACGGTGCTTCTTCACGGCACAAAGGAAACGACTGTCTTCACGCCCGAAAAATTCCATGAGGTCTACGGTCTTGAACCGAAACAGCTCATCGACCTGAAAGGTCTTATGGGCGACAGTTCGGACAACATCAGCGGTGTTAAGGGCATTGGTGAAAAGACTGCGCTGACGCTTATCGGCGAGTACGGTTCGGTCGAAAATTTATACGAAAAGCTTGAAAACAACGAGGTCAAAGCTACCAATTCCGTTCTTACGAAGCTTTCAAACGGCAAGGAAGATGCTTTCCACAGCAAATGGCTTGCGACTATCGTTTTCGATGCGCCCGTTGACAAAGACCCGAAAGCATATCTTACGGGAAAAGTTGATGAAAATGACGTTTCGGAGCTTCTTACAGAGCTTGAAATGTACAAACTGCTGGAAAAGCTCGGCATAAAGCCGTCTGCGAACGTTCCGAAAATCGAAAAGCACGAAGAGGTCAAAAAGCGTGAATTTTCTTCGGGCGATTTTGCCGAAATCGACTTTGACAAGGCAGAAAATGCGGCTTTTATCCTTGAAGAAAGCGGTTTGCTTCGCATTGAGTGCCAAGGAAAGCTTTGCAGTACCGATGATAAGAATGAAAAGCTGAAATTCTTCGCTTCACCATGCAAAAAGTATGGTTTTCAGGTCAAAAATGCGTTTAAGCTTTGCTTTGCGAATGATACGGAGCTGAAAGCTCTTGATGCTGATGCAGACATTCTCGGCTATCTTCTGAATGCTTCGTCCGCGGAATACACAATTGAGAAAATGTGCGCTGAGTATGGTGTTCCCTACTATTCGGAGCTTGGCGAAAATGCGGACATAGCTTCGCTTTCCGCACTTTGCGATGCACTGAAAAAAGAGGTTGCGGCGGCAGGAATGGAGAAGCTTTTCACCGAGATCGAACAGCCTTTGACAGAAGTTTTAGCTTCGATGGAATACTACGGCGTAAAGGTCGATGCAGAGGGCGTAAAGGAATTCGGCAAGCGGCTTGAAAACGACATTCGCGACTGCGAGCAGAAGATATATTTTATGGCAGGTCACGAGTTCAACATAAGCTCGCCTAAGCAGCTCGGAACGGTGCTTTTTGAGGAGCTTGGTCTGCCGCACAAGAAAAAGACCAAGACGGGTTATTCGACGGGTGCGGAGATACTTGAAGAGCTTGCCGACAAGCATGAGATCGTCAGCGAGATCTTACAGTACAGAAAGCTTACAAAGCTGTCATCGACTTATGTTGACGGACTTTTAAAGGAAGTTCGCGATGACGGCAGAGTTCATTCGAGCTTCAAGCAGACCGAAACGCGCACAGGCAGAATTTCCTCGACCGAACCGAATATGCAGAACATTCCCGTTCGCACGGAGCTTGGCAGGAGCATGAGAAAATTCTTCGTTGCCAAGGACGGTTACACGCTTCTTGATGCGGACTACAGTCAGATCGAGCTTCGCATACTTGCGGCGATGAGCGGTGACGAGAATATGCGGAATAACTTTTTGAGCGGCAAAGACGTTCACACTGCGACGGCTGCGAGGGTCTTCGGACTTCCCGAGGAGATGATAACACCCGAGATGCGCCGTTCGGCAAAGGCTGTAAACTTCGGCATTGTTTACGGCATCGGTGCTTTCTCGCTTTCAAAGGATATCGATGTAAGCGTTGCGGAGGCTGACCGTTACATCAAGAATTATTTTGCGACTTACCCGAACATCAAGGCGTTTATGGATAATGCTGTTGAGAGTGCGGTAAAGACGGGCTATGCTGTGACGGCGTTTGGACGGCGCAGATACATTCCCGAGCTGAAAAACAGCAACAAAAACATTCAGGCGTTCGGCAAGCGCGCGGCGATGAACGCACCTATCCAAGGCACGGCAGCTGACGTTATAAAGATCGCGATGGTACGCGTTTACAGGCGTTTAAAGGAAGAAAAGCTTGATGCGCGTTTGATCTTGCAGGTACACGATGAACTTATCATTGAGGCATCGGAGCAGGACAAAGACGCGGCTGCGAAAATTCTCAGCGAGGAAATGCTCGGTGCGGTCAATTTCTCCGTTCCGATGCAGGCAGATGTCAACTGCGGAAAGACCTGGTACGATGCCAAAGGCTAAAATAAATTCGGAATTCGGAATTCGGAATTATTCGGATTTTGAATATTTATCGTGAAATACTTACAATTCCGTAGGTATGTATTTCATATCCGCCCGACCAGTTCGCCAAATTTTGGCGTAAGATGAACACCACAATTGTATGGAACGGATTTCGTCCCGCGCCGCAAGGCGTTTTAACTTAAACGAAAACCCTGTTTTCAAAAGGATTTGATTTATCCTTTGAAAACAGGGCTATTTTATTAGAAAGAATTGGTATATCCAAAATTGCCTGAGCGATTCGGGACGGGAAACCAGTCCCCTACAGAAATATTCAGGTTTTCGTGACAAACATACGGAGCAAAAATAATTCCGAATTCCGCATTCCGAATTCCGAATTTTTGATTAGCCTCTCTCCTCCTCTTCGGCGATCCTTTTGCTTAGCTTTTTCCTTGCGATGATATAGCATACAACGTGGGCGGCTATGGTTATCACCCACGAAACGGGGTAGGATATGTAGACGGTTTTTATTGTATGATATTCGGGTATTTGGAACACGGTCGCTATCCATATAAGTCTTACTCCGCAAGCGCCTATGAGCGAAACTATCATCGGCATTATTGAATAGCCTATTCCGCGCAGACCTCCGACCATTACATCCATTATTCCGCAGAGGAAATATATTGAGAATATGACTTTCATTCGCACAAGTCCTGCCTCGATCGTTTCCGCGCCCGAGGTATAAAGTCCGAGCAGTTCCTTACCAAACAGCAATCCCGAATAACCGAGGACGAGTCCTGTCACGACGACGCAGCCGAGTGCGCAGGCGAGTATCTTCGTCAGGCGGTCATATCTTTTTGCGCCGTAGTTCTGGCTTGTAAACGAAATCGCTGACTGATAGAATGAGTTCATTGCGACATACACGAAGCCCTCGAGGTTCTGTGCGGCGGAATTTCCTGCGACAACTGTCGATCCGAAAATATTTACCGAGGATTGTATTACGACGTTTGAGAGCGAGAATATCACTCCCTGAAGTCCTGCGGGAAGACCGAGGCGCATTATTGCGGCGGCTTTTCGTCCGTCAATTCTCAATTCAGAGAGGATAAGCTTTATTCCGCCCGTTTCGTGCATAAGGCATCGAACGATGAGGATTGCCGAAACCGACTCGGAAACGACTGTTGCGATCGCAACGCCTACTACATCGAGCTTAAATATTACCACGAAAACGAGGTTAAGGATAATATTTATAACGCCTGCCGCGGAGAGGTAGAAAAGCGGACGCTTCGTATCGCCTATTGAACGCAGGAGCGCGCTGCCGAAGTTGTAGAGCATGAGCGCAGGCATACCGAGGAAGTAGATGCGCAGGTAATCTGCGGCGAGAACGAGGACTTCATCGGGCGTTTTCATAAGTTCGAGAAGCTGCTTTGCGAAGCAGACGCCTATAATCGTGAGTAAAACGCCGCTTATCGCGCCCATAAGCATTGAGGTATGGACGGTTTTGGAAAGTTCTTTGACTTCGCCTGCGCCGTAGTGCCTTGCGGCAATGACATTTGCGCCGATAGAAAGTCCGATAAAAAGGTTCGTGAGCAGATTTATGAGTGCGGCGTTCGAGCCGACAGCCGCGAGGGAGTTATCGCCTGCAAATCTGCCGACGATGATAACGTCCGCGGCGTTGAAAACAAGCTGCAAAACGCTTGAAAGCATCAGCGGAAGTGTGAATATCAGCATCTTTTTCAGCACGGGTCCGCTGCACATATCAAGCTCATATTTCGAGGATTCGGTTGCCAAGTTGATTTCTCCTTTTAAGCGTTCATTTTATACTAATTCTTAATCGTTCTATAGACAAAATCGACAGATAGAATAAGTTCAGTTAGGTCACTGCGTTGACCTTGGAGAGCGACCGCGGTCAGGCTGGTCTGTCGGTCAGCCCCTCTGTCGGCATAAAGCCGACACCTCCCCCTACTGGGGGAGATCACGCCTGACAAGGGAGTTTGACGCAGAATGGACTTATTATAGCCGAGAGTTTGTCTATAGGTTGATCAAGAATTAGTATTATATAGTATTATTCCACAAGCAGTATCGGATAGCCTTTCTGATAGGGCTTCACGATCTCGGGGTGGATATCCGCCTCGCGGAAAATTTTCTGCGCGAGTCCGTTTTCTTCAAGCTCCGCAACGAGTGCCGAGAGCGGTTTTTTATACATTTCGGGACATATCGAAGCTATTGAGATAACTCTTTTTTCGCCGAATTCCATAATTCGGTAAGGCCAGATCCTGCAGTCGAAAGGCTTGTCGTCGCCGAGCTTACAGCCCGATTTCTTATCGAGGAGCGGACAGTTGAAAAGCTCGCCGTCGGGGATACACTTCAGTATTCTTCCGCCCTCGGCTTTTTCGATGAATTCGACCTCGGGGTACTTGCTTCTGATCTTCGCAAAAAGCTCATCGCTCACGGTCGGGGTTTCCCATATATCGTATTTATCAAAGATACAGCAAAGCTGACATTTTGCGCAGCTTTCGCCCGATAAAATATTTTTCAGCATTTTTTTCTCCTTGGAATAATTTTAAATCTTTGGGATAATATATTTTTAAACAAAGCTCAGCACTTTGTATTATATGCAGAATTTCCGAAAGGGGGAAATTTTTATGAGTATTCAGGGTCTGCCGCCCAAAGAATATAATGAAATGGTGAAAAAAGCTTCGCCGAATTCAAAGAGCTGGATAGACATACCTAAGGCGTTCGCTATCGGAGGTGCGATATGCTGTGTTGGGCAGGCGATAAGCAACATTTTCAAGGCTAACGGCTTCGACACGCAGAGCGCGGCGACCTGGACGTCGATAACGCTTGTTTTTATAAGCGCGCTTCTGACGGGGTTGGGACTTTATGAAAAGCTTGCGAAGCACGGCGGTGCAGGAACTCTTGTACCGATAACGGGATTTGCGAATGCGGTCGTATCCCCTGCTCTCGAATTCAAGACAGAGGGATTCGTTCTCGGACTCGGTGCAAAGATTTTCATAATCTCGGGTCCTGTCATTCTCTACGGAACGGCGGCATCGGTTTTGTATGGGATCATCTATTACTTTTTCTTGAAATAGAAAGAAGTTGTATAATTCGGAATTAGGAATTCGGAATGCGGAATTATTCGTGTTCCAAATTTTTCTCGCAATTAAATAATCCTTTCCGCAAAAATCTGTAGGCGGTCGGATATGGAATCCGACCTTACGGTTTGTGGGACAAAAATCATTGTCGTGCAAGCCAAAATAATTCCGAATTCCGCATTCCGAATTCCGAATTTAATTATCCCTCTCGTGATGTTAAAAATTTTACCGCGCGTTCGATGCTGTCCTTGGAATTGCCCCAGTCGGCGTCTTTGCCGCTGTTGCGGTAGTCGTACATATTGCAGTAGTGTGTGACATCGTTTTGCAGCGTTTCAAGGTAGCTGCGGACAAGCTTTTCCGTCATTGCTTCAAACGCTTTGAGGTCGTTTTTCTGCAGATACGCAGGCGCGAGCGAAACGAGCATATCATAATGCGGCAGGCAGATAAACTCCTGCTCGTTCATCAGTTTCCTCACGTCATCATGCCGGAACATTTCAAAGAATGTACGCATAAGGCGTTCCATTCCCCAGTCGATCTTTTCGCAGACGAAGCAGCTTTCATTTATCTTCGAGAGCCTTTGCTTCTTGGCGTTTTTCGGTTCAAAGAGCTTTTTGCGCTCGAAAAGCTGACCGTCAACTGCGGCGAGGTGGGTCTGGAGCATAAGTGCGAGCGAAAGGCGGTTCTTCTGCTTCATCATCTGCGAAAGGTGGGTATGGCAGAAGCCTGCGCGGTTGGTTTCGATGCGAACGTCAGGTTCCATCATGGCTGCGCCCATTATATACTCGACTGTTCTCTGCTCGAGCATATCCCGCATACGGCAAATCGGACAGCCGCACTTAGGTTCGAGCACGTCGCTTATCGGGATAGTTAAAATGCTTTCTCTCATATTATTCTCCAATCAGCCTTCATAAATTCCGCTTGTTCTTATATAGTGGAAAAGATACTGCTGTGCGATGCCTGCTGTCGGCTTGATGAATTCGGGCAGGCCGTTCGGGTAGAACTGCGCCAGAACACGCTTTATCCACACGTCCACGGGGAAGCACTCCGTTTTGTACATTCCGTAGAGCATTGTGCAGTCGGCGACCTTCGGGCCGACGCCTTTTATTTTCATCAGCTCGGCTCTTGCTTCGTCAACGGGTGCGGCGGCTATTCTTTCGAGCGAAATTTCGCCGCTTGTGACGAGGTTCACGCAGCTTTCGAGATATTTTGCACGAAATCCTGCACGAAGGTAAGAAAAATCGTCGGCTGTTTTGCCTTTGAGCTGTTCAACAGACGGAAAGCCGCCGTTTTCTTCGCAGAGCCGTCCGATTATGCCTTTTATGCGTGGGATATTGTTATTCTGCGAAATTATGAACGAAACGAGCGCTTCCCACTTATCCTGCTTCAAAAGGCGAATGCCCGAGGCGAATTTGCAGGCTTTCGCAAGCGTTTCGTCCTCGGAATAAATGCTTTTCAGCTCGCCGTAATCGGTGTCGAGGTCGAAATAGCCGCACCAGACATTGAGAAAGTCGCTTTCGGACGTATTTTCGAGGACGAAATAGTCCTTTTCTTTATAAATTGTAAGCTTTGTATTCAGCTTTGCGCCGTGATATTTGCCGTCGGCTGATCTTTCCCAGCGGAAAGCCTGTCCGCAGTCGAGAGTTTCGTCAAGGTCGAAGTCGGGCTGCGAGAGGTGGATATCGTTTCCTTTGATTATGTAGTTCATTTCTTTAAAAGGTCTTTCGGGTCGTAGTTTGCTTTGCGGAAAAGGACGTCCTGCTTTGCTGTGACGTCATCGGCATAGACCTGCTGCCACTCCTCGGGGGTATAGTCCTCGACGGTGACTGTGATGTGATCCTTTGAGCAGCCAATTGCTTCGTATAGAGCTTCGGCTACCTTATCTGCGGCGAGCTTCTTCTGCTCGTCTGTTCTTCCTTTAAGCATTTTTACTGAAATATGCGGCATGATTTTTCTCCTTTACTCAAAGCTGTCCGAGGCTGTTTTCTGCTCGGGCTGCGGTGTTTCAATGTTTTTGCGTTTGCTTTTGCGAAGAAGCTTTTGCTCCTTATCCCATTTTTCGTTTTTGAGGACGACGACTTCATCGAAAAGGCAGCGGTATTTCGGCGGAACGAGTTTATTGATGTGAGCCTTGCCGAAGAACCACATTTTGAACTTGCAGTTGTTTTTGACCCTATCAAAGAAGGTATGCATAAAGCTTATCTGGTTGACTTCAAAGCCGAGGAATTCTTTCATCGAAGCTGGTGGTTCGTGGGTGATTATATAATCGACCTCGCCGCCTGCGTTTTTGAGGTTCTGAATGGCATATTCGATCTCTTCATTGTCGGGAAGCTCGGCTTCAAACCAGGTATGTGATTCGCGGCGAATGTCGATCTCCTTTGTCTGACCGCCGCCGAAGCCAAAGAATTTATAGCCTTGTATCGAAAGCACCGCTCCCCTTTTTATATGCATAAGGTTGCCCGAGATGCGATGGACGATGCCGCCGCAGAAATCGCTTTCGGGGTACTTTGCAAGGAGGTCGAAATTTTCGTGGCAGCCATCTACGAACAGTGTATAGAAGCGTTTTTTGCCGATTTTTTTGAGTATTCGCTGCTCGTGCTTTGAGCCGTCCCAGACAAAGCCGAAATCTCCACAGACGATGAGGACATCGTTCTTTTTCAGTGCTTTTATTCGTTTATCGTTAAAACGGCTCAGGTCGCCGTGCATATCTCCTGTTATACAGATCAATGGGAATTTCCTCCAATAATATAATCATAACTTTATTTATTATATCACATTTTTTGCGGAACGTAAAGAGGAAAAAATCATTCAAAAGTTTAATAAGATTTTAATACTAAACACCAGGAAAAATCTGCGCCGAGATCTTATACTAAACACCAATTAAAAACTATACAAAAAATCAAGCAAAAACTCTGATATATGGATTTTGCGCAGATTTTTTGTCTATAGTTTTATTGGTGTTTAGTATTATATAGTGAGATTATCGGCTTGATTTTTCCCAAATTTTAAATGGGGTTCAGTATAAGCTGTACCGATTTTTGTACAGCGATTTAATTTTACGCGAAAACGGGTATTGACAAATCAGAACATTTGTGCTATTATTAGATTGTAGCCAAAACATACGTTCGTGCGATATAGTGTAAATTTTGTGGAGAAGCAGCCATTTGCCCCAAGCGGCTTTTCCTTTTGAGGTAAGATACTAAACCCGGATCAACCTATAAACGATTGAGGGTTAGTATGAAAGGAGAATTTGTTATGGCAAAATGCATATACGATGAATTTGATGAGTGTACTTACGAATGTGAGAATTGCAGTCGGTCGGAGATAGTCTGCGCAGAGTGCGGCTGCGTGGACGGTATCTTTTTCGTGCAAAACGGCAGGACGCTCTGCTTCGATTGTTTTAAGGAGGAGGTCGGTGAAGAAGAATACGGCGATTTTGCGGCGGAATATGAAACGGAGTTCTCCGATTTTCTTATAAAAAAACACGCAAAACAGAGGATCGGGACGTTCGGCGGCGAGGACTAAGGGGTGCTGCTGATGACGGCGAAGGACTTTTTGACTTTATACAAGGCAGACGAAAAAAAGGTGCTGCAAAATCGCAGCCAAATGCTCTCGGCGGAGCGCAGGGCGTGGGAAATTTGCAGCAGGAATTACTTTGAGTACACCTCTGAGTTTGAGGACAGGCTTTGGGTGGAAAATGAGGAGCTTGCCTGCGAGATGGCGGAGGTTGAAAAAGCTGTCGGACGGCTCTCGGACGAAAATTGCAGGCAGGTATTGTGGGAGCGGTACATTTCGGGAAAAAAGTGGGCGGAAATTGCCGAGGAAATGCTCTACAGTGAGCAGCACGTTCACCGTCTGCACAAAAAGGCTCTCGGACTTATCGTTGTGCCGATGAAATACAGATGAATAAAGCCGCAGGAATGATCCTGCGGCTTTATTGAAACGAACGCTTTGATAAGCGTATCATTATCTTTTGATCTTTTTGGCGATCTTTTCATTATACATAAGCTGGTCGGATTTTCGCACCAGTTCTTCAAACGTTGCATCGTTCGAGTCAGTGGTATAAATTCCAACGCTTGCGGAAACGGTATACGGTTTGCCCGACTTTGCGTTGAAATCGGAAAGTCGGCTGTTTATCTTTGCGCGGATCTCATCGTCAACTCCGCCTTTTATGACGGCAAACATCTCATCTCCGCCGAAACGGACACAGACGGAATCTTCTGGGCAGGAATTCATTAGTGCTTGTGCGACTGCCCGTATAGCGACATCACCCTCATCGTGGCCATAGTTATCGTTCAGACCTTTGAGGTCATCAAGATCGGCAAGGACGGCGGTCATTGTTGTGCCGCATTTTCTTTTGAAATCGGGAAAGACCTGCATAAAACCGCTTCGGTTATACAGACCCGTCATTGCATCGCGGCGGTAGGATTCCTCGATATGTTCGAGGAGGTAACGCTGGTATCTTGCGGCTCTGAAACCGCTGAGGGCGCTGCACAAGGTCAGCGTGATCTGCAAGGTTTTTGCATAGTTGAATTTATAAAAGCCTTGGTAAAAATAACAGACATATCCGAACGGAACATTGCGGAAAGCGAGCGAATTAAAAATAACAGGCGCTTTTATATCACGGATAAAATTCTCAAAATCGTGATAAAGCTCATTCAGAGGAAATTCGGTTATTCTTGTGCGAAGTTCGGGATTTGACTCGCTTTTATAAATGACATGGGCGGTTTCCGACATAATATCGCTTTTGGTATTTTTCATCGGATTAAGGGCAGGGTTCATGAAATCATCATCAACGACGCAAGCCATATCGTACATAAGTGACTGATCGTCGAGGACTTTCCCGATATCTTCGACCTCGGTACAGCTTTGTATTTTCAGAGAGATCCTGTTAAGGCACTTATCGTCCTCCTGAAATTTATAGAACCGTTCGTTCATCGAATTCACATACTCGCAGACGGAGATAAAATCTCCCTCGCAGCAGCCGCATGATTCGGCAAGCAATAGCTCGGGTTCGGTCATATAGTTCTTTTCGATAGGCTTTCCGTCCAGGCTGTCATAAATCGCGGTCGTTATTTGGTTTGCAAAGCTGCCATAGCTGCAAACGCAGGTAGTTATCTTCGGATCGTTGAATCTTGCTTCTATCAAGCCGTCAAAACCTGTAACGATAACATCTTCGGGGACGCGGAATCCCTCTTTTTTCAGCACGAGGGCAGCAGTTATCGCTGTAGAATCGTTAGCGCAGATGATCGCTCTCGGGA
The DNA here is from genome assembly GCA_945868475.1 of uncultured Ruminococcus sp. Taxonomy (GTDB): domain Bacteria; phylum Bacillota; class Clostridia; order Oscillospirales; family Ruminococcaceae; genus UMGS363. Next base: position 116,125 of record CAMBLM010000002.1, read on the forward strand.
CACGCTTTTCGTTTATGAGTTTTTTAACGGCTGCTTCGGTAGGGGCACTCCAGAAGTCACCATAGCTGAGCATACTATCGTCAAAATCAATATTATTTTCGGCAAGGACACGTTTGAAGCAATCAATTCTTTCATCCGAAAATTCATTATCCTTGATACCTGCGATCATGTGAAGAGAGGTGACGTTATGCTTTTCGATAACATGGCGGACAACAGATTCAAAGCCTTTTTTATAGTCAAAGCTGAAATTTATGCAATCGTCACGCTGTTTTCCGACATAAAAGACCTGCTTGCCTGCTTCTTTTGCTCTGCCAATTATATCTTCGAGGACAGTTTTGTCTTTTATCCACTCACCGTGTACGATAACGGCATCGATCATTGAATAATTCATAAGTTGGAAAACGGTCGCTTCGCCCTGCTCCGCTTCCGTTCCGTAAAAAAGGTCTGAAACCGAGCTGAAAACGACAAGTCTTCCGCCGCGCTTGATGATCTCATCGTTAAGTGCGGTTATAAGTTCAACGCAGTTATCGTCATAAATTCGTGATGCACACAAAGCGATGATCTTCATTTTATCCGACACGGTACAGACCTCCTTTCACAATTTTCAGCCGTAATTTGCATCGGCTTTCAGTTAATGATATTATACCATATTGGTTCGTTTATTTCAATATTTTTGCAAAAATTTTCAATAGAAAACGCAAAAACGGTGCGGAACGAATTCCACACCGTTTTGATCTGTTTTGTTGTTTTTTCTATTAGCCCTTAACTGCACCGAGTGCAACGCCCTTAACAATATACTTGGAAAGGAAGAGGTAAACAATGACAACAGGAATGATCGAGAGAAGGATCATCATATAAACTTCGCCGAGGTCACCGTTCTGGGAGTTGATCTTTGAACGGAGAACAGCCATCATGATAGGAAGTGTCCACTTGTCCGACTTATCGATGATAAGAGCAGGAGTGAAGTAGTTGTTCCAAGATGCAACGAATGCGAAGATCATCTGTACAGCCATTGCAGGCTTAAGCATTGGAAGAGCGATAGTGTTAAAGGTTCTGAATTCGCTTGAGCCGTCAACACGGGCAGCTTCGATTACTTCGAGAGGAAGTGTGCTTTCGATGTTCTGCTTCATATAGAAAAATACGGCAGGAGCAGCGATAGCAGGAATGATGAGCGGCCAGTATGTATTTTCGAGGTGAACGTTTCTTACGAGCTGAACGAAACCAACGGCAGAAACCTGAGTTGGGATCATCATTACGATAAGAATGAAGTTGAAAGCGAATCCCTTAAGAGCAAAGTCATAAACATGTACGCCGTAAGCTGTCATTGCAGAGAAGTATGTTGTTATCAAACAGCCGAGTGCGGCGATGATAAAGCTGTTCCACATACCGCGTGGGATAGTGAACAAAGCTGTATCGTTCCATGCCGTTTTGAGGTTCGAGAAGAAGTATTTGCTCGGGAGGGCGCTGAATCCGCCCTGGAGCTGACCATTGCTTCTTGTTGAGTTGATGATAAGGAAATAAATCGAGAATAATGAAAGGATAGTAACAAAAATAAGGAAGATGTAGGCAAAAACTCTTGCGATGGATTTTGTGGTCGCATTGCCCTTATCATGGCCTACAGGCTTGAAATTAATGTTTGACATTAAAGAACCCCCTTACTCTTGCTCTTCTTAGGCTTCGGATCGGAACGTCCGCTTACGATAGAACGGTAAACGCCAAAGCTGAGGATACCTGTGATAATGAATACAAGTACGGAAACTGCGCCTGCCATACCGTAGTTCTTAGTTGTTCCGAGGAATCTGTTGAGGTACATGATAAGAGTCATTGTACTTCTGTTAGGATTACCAAGTCCGCTTGTGATGACCTGAGGTACATCGTACATCTGGAAACCACCGATAAGAGATGTGATGATAACATACACAAGGATCGGGGAAAGAAGCGGAAGAGTGATCTTGCGGAATACCTGACCCGATGTTGCGCCGTCGATAGCAGCAGCTTCGAGCAAGCTCTGATCGATACCCATGATACCTGCCATGAGCATGATAGTTGTATTACCGAACCACATCAAGAAGTTGATAAATGCGATTATTCCTCGCGAAGTGACGACATTATTGAAGAAATCAACAATCTTGTCAGAAACGCCGCCCGAAATAATTTGGTTTATCGGTCCTACATTAGAGAACAATGTGAAGAACAGCATTGCAAATGCAGCAGCCATGATGAGGTTAGGAAGGTAGATTACTGTTTTAAAGAACGTCTGTCCCTTGACATTAAGACTTGTACTTGTAAAGATAACAGCAAGGAGAAGTGAGAACGCAAGCTGTGGGATAGCGCCGGCGATCCACATTATCATTGTGTTAGCTGTATAAGTCAGAATATCGACATTTCCCTTTGCATCAGCCGTAAACAGTTTTTTGAAATTACCAAGACCTACGAAATTAGGTCCAACCTGGGAGAACGTGCTTGCGTCCCAATAATTCTCAAAAAGGCTGTTATAAAATGTTGAAAGCAGCGGGTAGAAAGTACATACAAGGAATACTATGAAGAAAGGTGCGATAAAGATATAGCCCCATTTTGCATAGCTGATTGATTTACGTTTCATTCTTCGACCTCTTCTCATACCTGATTTTTGATATGAAAAGGGGCAAGGCGGAATAGCCCTGCCCCAATTTCACAATTTAGGTTTTAATTATTAGCTTATTCAGCAGCGTAACCGGAGCAATCGTGTGTGATAGAAGGACACTTTTCATCGAGTACCTTATCAACGTTAGCCCAAGCTTCAGCTTCTGTGATAGAACCTGTGAAGTAGTCTACGAAGCAGCCAGGAACGTCTTCGTTGAATACCTGACCATAAGGTGTAGAACGGAACTTGATGTTCTTAGCAAGCTCTACGAATACTGCTGTGTCGTTCTGACCGCCGAGGAGTTCGTTGCCGTAAGATGCATCATCAGCAAACTTCTGGTTTACAGCTGTATTGTTGGAGAACTGGTTCTCTTCGGATACGAGCTTGGAGCAGATGTCTTCGTTAGCTGTGAATGCGTTCATAACGTCAGCAACCATCTCCGGGTTATCTGTGCCTGTAGCAGCGAGGAGCCATGTACCGCCCCAGAAGTGAGCAGCAGGGCCTTCGATAAGAGCCCAGTCGCCCTTAGAACCTGTTTCTTCATCCCAAGCAGGACCCATGCAGAAGTTGTAGTACCAAGCTGGTCCGAAGAAGCACATTGCCTTACCGTCCTTGCCCATTTCAGCGGACTTTTCGTCAGACCAAACACCACCTGTGAGTGTGTAGCCGTTGTCAACGTAGTTCTTTGCCTGCTTGATCCAAGCCTTAACCTGATCATCAACCTGGAAGTTGCCATCAGCGTCAACCCAGTCAGTTGTGATGTTGTTAGCGAAAGGTCTGTATGTTTCAGCGTAGGAAGGAGTCATGAGGTAGCCAGCTTCCTTAGCCTTAGCAGCAACTTCATCGAACTTAGTCCAGTCAGAGAGCTGTTCCTGAACTTCAGCAGGATCGGAAGTACCGAGAACTGCTTCTGCGATAGATCTTCTGTAAATAAGACCGGATGGGCAGCACTGGAAGGAAACACCCTTGAGAGTACCGTCACTGCTGGATGCAGCACTGATTGTGTAATCATACTCTGTATCGAGAGGCTGAACGCCGATAGATGTAACGTCCATTGTTACAGCAGCGTTTGTGTACTTAGCAATGTAGTCAGCTTCTGCAAGGAACATATCGATCTTGTCATCAGCTGCAGCTGCGTCCTGACCGCTGAGAGCTTCATCGAGCTTCTGCTGGTAAACGCCGCCGTCGGAAGGATTGATTACCCAGTTAACTGTTACGCCCTCAGGAACTGTGTAGTACTTCTCGAAGAAGCCCTTGAATTCTTCGTTCCAAGCGTAGATGTTGAATACCTTACCTTCTGTGTCGGAAAGTGTGATACCTGTGCCAGCAGATGCAGCATCAGCGGATGCAGCTTCAGCTGTTGTGGTATCAGCAGCAGCGTCATCGCTTGCAGCAGCGTCGCCGTTATCAGCAGCAGCGTCAGCAGCAGCGTCAGCAGCAGCGGTTGTTGTTGCAGCATCATCAGTTGTTGTTGTTGTGTTGTCTCCACAGCCTGCGAGCATAGTTCCAGCTAATGCCAATGCAGAAAGGAGAGCAAGATTTCTCTTAAAATTCTTCATTTGATTTTCCTCCTTAAAGTTATATTATATTTAAAAAAATATAATAGCATGTGTTATTTGGTCAAATCCCTGACCGAGCCGCCTTCAAGAAGACTTCCCTCGATAACAACGGGTTCGCTGTTTTCGGGCAGCTCCTTGTTTATCAGTGAGATAAGCTGCTCTGCGGCTGCTTTTCCAAGTCCGTCCGTATCCTGCTTAAATGTTGTGAGCTTCGGACTGAGAACCTGCGAAAGCGTTATGCCGTCATATCCCGCAACGGAGATATCGTTCGGGACTGAAAGTCCGAGCTTTTCAAATGCATTCAGCGCACCTATCGCCGAGAAATCATCGGGTAAAAGTATGCACGTCGGTGGGTCGCTCATTTTCATAAGCTTCTCCACAAGCACTTCCGTTTTTTGGGGATCACGGTAGCATCCGCCAAGCAAATATTCTTCTCTGATATTTATATTTAAAGCTTCCATTGTCTTGCGGAACGCATCAACTCTCGTTGAAGTTACGCCCGACTGGTCGCCGTAAATATATGCGATTTTTGTATGTCCCATTTTATGGACATATTTCACAAGACACTCGACGCCTTTGAAGTTATCCGAGATGACCGCAGGCTTATTTTCTGTTTTTTTATCGAGTGTTACGATCGGTATCGAGCTTTTGAGAAGCTGTGCGACACCCTCATCGCTGTAGTCGTCAACATTTGCGACCATAACGCCGTCAACATTTCTGCTTATGCAGTGTTCATAGACGGTAAGCTGATTGTAGCCTATGTTATGGCTTATAAAGGTTATATCATAACCCTGTTTTTCCGCCACCCTCTTGAACGCATCAAGAACGGCTGCGAAATAGTTATGTGTAAGACCGCTGTTGGCTCTTTCGTTAAAGAGAACTCCGAGATTATATGTACGATTGGTTTTTAACGCTCTTGCCTGATAGTTGGGAAGATATCCCATTTTCTTGGCGGTTTCTCTTATATGCGCTTTTGTCGCTTCGCTGACATCTCTGTGATTGTTCAGTGCCTTGCTGACCGTTGCTATTGACACACCGCATTCAGCAGCGATGTCTTTTATCGAAACCATGTCGGCAACAACTCTCCCGTATATGCCTTTCGGCTGAAATCTTCGGAACAAGTCTTTAAACGTTTTCGTCCCTTGTTCGATTATTAATATACAACCTTACGCTCAATATGTCAATGGTTTTTGAGAATTTGGTGAAAAAAATAGTTGTTTTGCACAATATTAGAACATTTTTTTAGCAGAAATGACAGCAGAAAATGAACTTATTTTGAACATTTGTCAACTTTTTCGGAAATATCACCGTTAAAATAAACAACCATACTTCACAGCCGGAATATTATTTGTATAAATAGAACAAATAAACGTTTAAGCCGAACGCTTACGGTCTGTCAACAAAACCTGCCTTGTGGTAAGCCTTTGAAACGATCTTTCTCGAAATTCTGAATGCGGCTTCCGCGCCCTTTGTATAGCTTTCCTCGAGGTATTTTTTATCTGCGATGAGCTTGTCGAACTCGGTCTTTACAGGCGCAAGGTGGTCAGCGACAGCTTCGCCGACAGCAAGCTTGAAGTCGCCGTAGCCCTTTCCGTCAAATTCACGTTCGATATCCTCATTGGACTTGCCCGTAACAACGGAATAGATCGTCATAAGGTTGTTTATGCCGTCTTTTCCCTCGGCATAGTGCACAACGGCATCGCTGTCGGTAACGGCACGCTTGAATTTGCGAATGATAGTGTCCTTGTCGTCGAGGATATAGATGCAGCCGTTCTGATTTTCGTCCGATTTGGACATTTTCTTGGTCGGTTCTGCAAGGGACATGATCTTTGCGCCCTTTGGAGGGATATAGCCGTCGGGGAGTTTGAAAAGCTCGCCGTAACGCTGGTTGAAGCGCTGTGCAACATTTCGTGTGAGTTCAAGATGCTGCTTCTGGTCAGCGCCTACGGGAACGAGGTCTGCATTGTATGCGAGGATATCCGCTGCCATAAGGACAGGGTATGTGAAAAGTCCCGAATTTATGTCATCGGGGTGCTTTGCAGACTTATCCTTGAACTGCGTCATACGGGAAAGCTCGCCGAACTGTGTACAGCAGGCAAGAAGCCAGTTGAGCTGTGCATGTGTCGGAACATGGGACTGGATAAAAGCGACCGAACGGTTCGGGTCAACGCCGCAGGCAAGGATAGCCGCATAAGCTTCGAGCGTGTTTTTGCGAAGCTTTGCAGGGTCCTGACGTACAGTTATAGCATGCATATCGGCGATCATATAGAGGCAGTCGTAGTCATTCTGGAGCTGCGCCCAGTTCTTGATAGCACCGACATAGTTTCCGAGTGTGAATGCACCCGAGGGCTGGATACCGCTGAGGATAACTTTTTTCTTTTCGATTTCAGGCATAATAGCACTTCCTTTTTTATTTATAAGATCATCGGTCGAACATTTCCTTGGAGAGCTTGCCGAGAATTTCGCAGCCTTTTATGAGCTGTTCATCGGTCGGCGTGGAGAAGTTGAGTCGGAACGAGCTTGTCTTGTCGGTTTCGTGAATGAGAAAAGCCGTTCCGGGGACAACTGCGACCTTGTATTTCTGAACGGCAGTGTTGCAGAATCCCATCATATCGCTGCCCTCGGGGAGAGTTGCCCATATAAACAGACCGCCCTCGGGTTTTGTGACGGTTATCTTCTTGGAGAAGTTCTTGTCGATCTCGTCGAGCATAAGTCCGCATTTGTGGCGGTAGATAGCTCTTATTTCTTCAAGATGAGCGTCCATATCGTAATTTTTGAGGTATTCGTCGCATATCATCTGCGCCATGATATTTGTATGTACATCCGAAACCTGCTTGCAGACTACCATTTTCTGAACGACAGGCTTTGGTGCGCTGACATAGCCTACGCGAAGTCCGGGAGCGAGCGTTTTCGAGAAAGTTCTCGAATAGATAACGATGCCGTCCTTATCCATAGTCTTGATGGACGGGATATTTTCACCCGCAAAGCGGATATCGCCGTAGGGGTTGTCCTCAAGTATCATAACGCCGTACTTCTTTGCAAGCCCATAGATAGCTTTTCTCTTTTCGAGCGAGGTGCAAAGACCCGTTGGGTTCTGAAAGTTCGGGATAATATAGATAAGCTTCGGCTTATTGGCAGTTCTGAGTGCTTCTTCGAGGGCATCGAGCTTCATTCCGTCGTCTTCCATGGGAATACCGACGAGGTTTACGTTATAGGATTTGAAAGCGTTAAGGCTGCCGATGAAAGACGGTGCTTCGCAGAAAAGCGTGTCGCCCTCGTTGAGGAGGACTTTGCAGGCAAGCTCGTTGGCCTGCTGTGCGCCCGAGGTGATGATAAGCTCGTCCGAATTTTCATCAAAGCAGTCTGCTTTTTTCATACGCTCTTTAAGGCGGTTTCTGAGAGGGGTATAACCCTCGGTAACGCTGTACTGGAGTGCGTTTATCGGATTTTCGGCAAGAAGTCTTGCTGTGATGCCTGCGATCTCTTTCACGGGGAAAGCTTCGGGGGCAGGGTTGCCTGCGGCGAGCGAGATGACCTCGGGATCGGAGGTGAATTTAAGGATTTCTCTGATAACGGACGGCTGGAGTGAGCTGACCTTATCCGAAAAGATATAGTCCATTTCTATCGAACCTTTCAATGAAAAATTTCACGGTATATTATATCATATTTTATCCAAAATTGCAAGCAAAAAAGAAAAACGGTGAAAAACGCGCTGGTTTTTCACCGTTGAAAGCATTGTGGATAAGGACTTAGCCCTGTTCCTTCATCTTTGCGAAGCACTCGCTGCAGTATACAGGACGGTCTTCTCTCGGTCTGAAAGGAACCTTTGCAACGCCGCCGCAGGAAGCGCATGTTGCTTCAAACATTTCTCTTTCTGTTCTTGTGCTGTTCTTTCTTGCATCACGGCAAGCCTTGCATCTCTGTGGTTCGTTTACAAAACCCTTTTCAGCATAGAATTCCTGCTCTCCGGCTGTGAATACGAACTCATTTCCACATTCCTTGCAAACTAATGTCTTGTCTTCGTACATTTTGATTTCCCTCGCTTAAAAATAATTAATAGATTTTAGACCTGAGGACGGACTTGCACCGACACCTTTGCCTTTTGTGGAAAGAACAACGCTCTGAACTTTAAGCTACTTGGCCATATATGAAAGCTTCTCATTTTCCGAGGAGCATTTTCAGCTTTTTTCTTATTCTGAAAACAGCATTATCTGCCGATTTTTCCGGGATGCCGAGCATCTCCGCGATCTCACGGTAGCTTCTTCCGTCCAGATAAAGCCCGAAAACCTTTGCTTCGAGCGGCGAAAGCACCGATCCTATCATCTTTTTTATCCTTATGCCGCTTTCTTTTTCGAGGCAGATATTCTCGGGTGAGGAATCCGCGTCTGCGATGTCGTTTTCATCGGTGATAACGGTCATATCGTTCCGCTTATGCTTTGCGATGGTCTGAGCCGCTGTTTTTATGCGGTTTGTGATACAGACATCGGCAAAGGAAGAAAACCATGCGCCGTTTTCGCAGTCGAAGCTTTCTATAGCATTGCAAAGCGCGAGCAGACCCTCCTGCGTGAGGTCTTCAAGGTCGGAGCAGTTATCCGAATAAGTGTGCGCTCTTTTCAGCACGAGCTTCATATAGCGCGAGATCATCACGGAAACCGCGTCCTTGCTTTCCCTGCTCTGCTGTCCTCTGTCATTGTGAATGACTTCTATAAGCTCTTTATCGGAGAGATCTTCAGTATTCCGGATCAATTCAATTCAACCTCCGAAAAGCCTGCATTGGGATAAACTTAGACATTAGGAAAATATAGTTCAAAAATATTTCACCTAACTATCATAATTCTAAACATTTTAATTCACTTTGTCAAGTAAAATTCCGCTTTTTATTGCTTTCGTTGATTTTTTTGGTAAAGTTGGCTTAATCGTTTAAGACTTTTTAGCTATTTTTACCCTCTTTTTCAATGATATATGACAAAATAAACAAGAGTTGACAATTGAGGCTCAACGGACGTTCAAAAATAAGGTCTTCCGCAATTATCCTATATAAATAGTATAGTCAGCATCTTTGCTTTTCCGTAACTTTCTGTTTCGGGATTTAACAGCTTATACAAAATTTTGGTTTACAATGAAAACGTTTGCTTATGCTTCACTCAAACGCTATTAAATATTAACTATTCATTATAAATTATCAATTTTCTATAAAACGCTTGCAATTGGGTTTAAAAAATGTTATAATGGTAAATATTGAATTTATATCGATAATTCAGGGACGAAATGATGTCCCCTTATCAATTTTGGAGGTTTAAAGACTTATGTTTACAAATTCACTTATTGCTTTTGCGACAGAAACCGCTGCCACCACAGCAACAATGGACACAAAGGCAAGCACTATCTCGATGCTTTTCTCGTTCGGTCTTCTTATCATCGTTTTCTACTTCTTCCTTATCAGACCTCAGAAGAAAAAAGAAAAGGAAGCAAAGCAGCTTCGTGATAATCTTCAGATCGGTGACGAAGTTACGACTATCGGCGGCATTGTCGGCATCATCGTTCGCAAAAACGAAGACACCTGCGTTATCGAAACAGGCGGCGACCGCAGCAAGATCCGTGTAAAGCTCTGGGCAATTTCCGAAAACAACACCGTTCATGATGTTGCCGAAGAAAGCGCAAAGGAATCCTTCAAGCCCAAGAAGGAAAAGAAGGACAAGGAAGCTGAAAAGGCAGAAAAGTCCGACAAGGCTGAATAATCACGAATATTATCTCCGCCCTGCACATATATTTTACAAATATGCGCAGGGCGGAGGTTTTTCTTATGCGGAAAAGTGCGGAGCAGAAACACAAGGACGAGGTCATACGAACGGTAGTGACGGCGGTGCTTTCGGGCATCGGTGTGCTTTCGGTGTGTCTTTTCGTTTTTGGTGAAATTGCAGTAAAGGTCGATATTTCAGACGGGATAATGTCCGTAATGGCGCAGATATCGCTTGCGGCAGGCTGTTTCGCGGCTGCTTTTACTGCTGCGAAACAGCGCGGCAGAAAGGGACTGCTTTCGGGACTTTGCTGCGGAGGCATTGCTTTCGCGGTGATATTTCTGCTCGGTATCATCTTCGCCGGAAGTTTCTCCGCAGGCGGCTTTATATCGAAGATACTTGCAATAGCTGCCTGTTCGGCGGCAGGCGGCATGCTTGGAGTAAATTCAAAGAAAAAATTTCGTTAAACTGCCTATTGAAATTTGAAAAGATATGTGTTATAATGTAATAAATAATTATTTAGTGGAGGATTTTGTTATGAAGCACATCAAGACCATCAATGCGGCTAACCTCAAGAAAACAGCTGAAAAGGGCGGCTGCGGCAAGTGCCAGGCTTCCTGTCAGTCTGCTTGCAAGACTTCTTGCACAGTTGCTAACCAGAAGTGCGAAAAGTGATCCGGTGATCGGCTGAATTGCTGCGGGGCGGCTCACTTTTGCCGTCCTCGCATAAATCCGGCTGTCTGCCGGGTTTTATTTTTTATAAAAAAACTTCCCACTGTTTTTGTTTGAAAGGTAAGATCTTATGATTCATAAATACAAGCTTAACGGATATAATATAGTTCTCGACGTAAACAGCGGCGGCGTTCACCTCGTGGACGAGCTTACTTATGATATGCTCGACAATGTTGAGCCTCCGTTCGAGGACAAGTGTCCCGAAAGAGTCAAGGAAAAGCTTTCGCGCTTCTACTCCCCCGAAGATATCGAATCCTGCTATCAGGAAGTCGTTGAGCTTTACAGGAATGAAGTTCTTTTCTCCGAGGATACATATGAAAAGTTCGCTAAGTATTCCGTTCCTGCTCCGATAAAGGCAATGTGCCTGCTCGTTGAACAGGACTGCAACCTCCGCTGTGAATACTGCTTCGCATCACAGGGCGACTACGGCACGGGCTGCAGAATGCACATGGATTTTGAAACGGGCAAAAAGGCACTCGACTTCCTGCTTGAAAAGTCGGTCGGCAGAGAGAACCTCGAAGTTGACTTCTTCGGCGGTGAACCGCTCATGAACTGGAACGTTGTAAAGCAGCTCGTTGAATACGGCCGTTCCAAGGAAAAGGAATACAACAAGAACTTCCGCTTCACAGTTACAACGAACGGTATGCTCCTCGATGCGGACAAGATCGACTTTATCAACAAGGAAATGAGCAACGTTGTTCTCTCCGTTGACGGACGCAAGGAAGTCAATGACCGCATGAGAAAGCGTATCGACGGCACGGGCAGCTATGACCGCTTTATGCCGAAGTACAAAGAGCTTGTTGAAAAGAGAAACCACCGGAACTACTATGTTCGCGGCACCTTCACAAAGTATAACCTCGACTTCTCGAATGACGTTTACAGCCTTTTCAACGAGGGCTTCGATCAGATCTCCGTTGAGCCGTGCGTAAGCGACCCGAAAGAGCCTTACTCCATCACGCAGAGCGACCTCCCGAGAGTTTTCTCCGAGTATGAAAAGCTTGCGCAGATGCTTCTTATCAACGACAAGCAGGGCAAGCACTTCAACTTCTTCCACTTTATGCTCGACCTTGACCAAGGACCTTGCGCTATCAAGCGTCTGAGAGGCTGCAGCAGCGGCAACGAATATGTAGCTATCACTCCCGAGGGTGACATCTACCCCTGCCACCAGTTCGTCGGCGTTGAGGATATGAAGATGGGCAACATTAACGAGGGTACATTCAACGAAGAGCTGAAAAAAGAATTTGCAGGTGCGCACATTTACTCCAAGGAAGACTGCAAGAAGTGCTGGGCAAGATTCTACTGCAGCGGCGGCTGTAATGCGAACAACTTCATTTACAACGGCGACATTCATCAGGCGCACAAGATCTCCTGCGAGATCGAAAAGAAGCGTCTTGAATGTGCTATCATGATGAAAGCTGCAAAGGCTGCGGAAGAACAGGGCATTGAATTATAATTTGGAATTAGGAATTCGGAATGCGGAATTATCTAATGCGTAATTCGTAATTAAGCTTCGCTATTTTGATAGATATTTATAAAAAGGTGCTGTCACGTTTTTTGTGACAGCACCTTTTTTATTTATGCTATTATTGTGTATTGCAATCTATTTGCAAAATACAATAATTACGCATTACGAATTGAATTTTTCGGTTCGGGGTAGATTTCCTCAAAAAGCTTTTGCAAGAAAGCCTTATCGTCAATTTTTTCGCAAAGTATCATATTCTTTGCGCCGTCATAAGGCGGCTCGTGCGGCGAATCGGGCATAAGTTTTTCTGCGCTCGGGGTAGGCTTTATCAGCAGACGGTCATCGCAGACATAAGCGGTTATCTTTCCTTTATAATAGATGATATACTCCCCCATCATCTGCTTATAATTTATATTTTCAAGGTTTGAGAGCTGTTCGAGGACATATTCGAGAAATTCTTTTCGTGACGGCACTGCATACTCCCCCTTTTTCATTGTTTATTTGTATTGTATCACAGATTCACGGAAAATTCAAGCTTTTTCTCGGGCAAATGCGCTAAACCGCTTGCAATATGCACTTTAGTATGGTATAATGAAAATATAATTTTCGTTTATATTATGAATTAGGAGTTGTTTTTGATGTCTTTTGATAGCTATGAATCCCCTTTCTGCACCCGATATGCGAGCAAGGAAATGCAGTATATCTTCTCCGCAGACAAAAAATTCACCACCTGGAGAAAGCTTTGGGTCGCTCTTGCAAGAGCTGAAATGAAGCTCGGACTTCCTGTTACTCAGGAACAGGTGGACGAGCTTGAAGCAAACGTTGACAACATTGACTATGCTGTTGCCGCTGAGAGAGAAAAGCTCGTTCGTCACGATGTTATGGCTCACGTTTACACCTATGGTCTTGCTTGTCCCAAGGCCAAGGGTATCATTCACCTCGGTGCTACTTCCTGCTACGTTGGCGACAACACCGACATTATCATTATGCGTGATGCGCTCAAAGTCGTAAAGAGAAAGCTTATCAACGTTCTCGGTCAGCTTTCCGAATTTGCAATGGAATACAAGGATATGCCTTGTCTTGCTTACACACATCTCCAGCCTGCACAGCTCACGACTGTCGGCAAGCGCGCTACTCTTTGGATGAATGAGCTTCTTATGGATCTCAACGAAATTGATTATCGTATCGAGAACCTTGCGCTCCTCGGCTCAAAGGGTACAACGGGCACACAGGCTTCGTTTATGGAGCTTTTCGAGGGCGACACGGACAAGGTAAAGAAGCTTGAAGAGCTTATTGCAGAAGAGATGGGCTTCGACAAGGTAGTTCCCGTATCGGGTCAGACCTATTCGAGAAAGATAGATTCACAGATCGTTGCAACACTCAGCGGAATCGCACAGTCGGCAATGAAGTTCGCAAACGATATGAGAATCCTCCAGAACTTCAAGGAAATGGAAGAACCGTTTGAGAAGAACCAGATTGGCTCGTCCGCAATGCCTTACAAGAGAAATCCTATGCGCTGTGAGCGTATCACTGCTCTTGCGCGTTATGTTATGATTGACTCGCTCAACCCTGCATTCACCGCAGGTACACAGTGGTTTGAGAGAACGCTCGATGACTCGGCTAACAAGAGAATTTCCGTTGCCGAGGGCTTCCTTGCTATCGACGCTATCCTCAATATCCTTATCAATGTAACATCGGGAATCGTTGTATATCCAAAGGTTATCCGCGCAAGGATCATGAAGGAGCTTCCGTTTATGGCTTCCGAGAACATTATGATGGACGCTGTAAAGAGAGGCGGCGACAGACAGGCTCTCCACGAAAAGATCCGTACCTACGCAATGGAGGCCGGCAAGCAGGTCAAGGAATTCGGTCTTGAAAATGACCTTATTGAGAGAATTCTCGCTGACCCCGATTTCAAGACCTCGAGAGAAGAGATCGAAGCTATTCTTCAGCCTGAGCATTTCACGGGCAGAAGCGCACAGCAGACCGAAGAGTTCGTAAACGGACTTATCAAGCCTATCCTTGAAGCAAACAAGGACATTATGGGTGAAAAGGCAGAACTTACAGTTTAATGCGTAATGCGTAATGCGTAATTATTTTGTTCAGTGAGTTCATATTGAACACCATAGGGGGACGGTTTTCCCGTCCCATGCCGCAAGGCGTTTATGAAATAAACGAACAAGCCTGTTTTCAAGGTAAAACCTTTGAAAACAGGCTTGTATTTTTATTATTAACGGTATTGGTACGTCAAAATCGCTGACGCGATTCGTGACGTGAAACCCGTCCACTACAATTTTTCATGCGTTTTGCATAACAGATTGGTACATTAAACGGGCGGATATAGGATCCGCCCGTACGGAATTCAGGTTTTCACAACAAATATGCGAAACAAAATAATTACGCATTACGAATTAGTCATTATCTCAATGTAAACTTCATTGTCCGAAACATAGCTTGAATTTATATCGACCGTATATTTTAAATAAAGGTCGCCGCCGTCTGCGGTGAGGTTGTTTACTATCGACTGCGTGTAAATGCCGATAGTCATATCGCCGTATGGTGTACCGTAATGGCAATGATGCTTTTTATCCTTTTCGATGATAAGGTTCGTGCCTGCTTCGCCGCTTCGTACTATTGAGGCGCTTTCGTTGCCGAACGCGGTTATTTCCGTGCGCGCGCCCTCAAAGCCTGTTGCTTCGGTTTCGTCATAGGCGATTTTAAATCCGCCGCCCTTCACGGTCGAAAAAGTTGCGCCCGTTATAAGCTCGGTTTCGTTTCTTTCCCTATCTACCTGCTGAACGCCTTTCAGCGTTATTGTAACGTCTTTTTTCATATTTGACCTCTTAGAAAAAGCCGCCGATCGTTGCTTTGAGCATCGGCGGTTTCTTTTTTATGCGAGCGAGATAAGTTCTTCTGTTTCGACTTTCTCGACACTTCCTTTTATTTTTTCGCCAAGGAAACATTCGGCGTTATCCTTGAACATTTCGGTGCTGTCCGATGAATAGAACACCGTTTCGCCCTCGGCTTCACGCTCTGCGAGCATATCGTGTCTTGTGAGATATGCGCAGGCGAACTTTGCGGCTTCGCTTCCTGCGGAGATAAGCTCTACATTTTCGCCCATAAAGTCGGCGATAACGTCCTGCATTATCGGATAATGAGTACAGCCGAGGATAAGCGTATCAACACCCTCGCGTTTGAGCGGTTCGAGATACTGCTCTGCGACGAGCTGAGCTACCTTGTTGTTTCTGTCCGCAAAGCCGTTTTCGACAAGCGGCACGAACAGCGGACAAGCCGCACCAACGACTGTGAGTGATGGTTTTATCGTGCGAATAGCCTTTGCATAAGCGCCCGATCTTATCGTTGCGGCTGTTCCGATAACGCCGATCTTTCCGTTCCTTGTTTTGGCGCAGGCGGTCTGGACCGTCGGCAGAAGGACTCCCGTGAAAGGTATGCCGTCGGCGTCCTTTTTATCCATTCCCACGACAGATGAAACTGTACCGCAGGCGGCGATTATCATTTTGACATCGTGCTTTTTCATAAAAGCGATATCCTGCATCGCGTATTCCATTATGGCTTCGCGGCTTCGTGAACCGTATGGCAGGCGCGCCGTATCGCCGAAGTAGATGATGTTCTCATTCGGCATAAGGCTGTGCAGTTCCTTATAACAGGTCAGGCCGCCCATTCCCGAATCGAAAACTCCGATCGCTGAATTATTCATTTAAAGCAACTCTCTTTGCAAATTAGTTATCCATAGCCGACTCGATAAGTCTGTCGAGAAGTTCAGGCTGTGAGATACCCATATTTTCCATAAGCTTCGGATACATACTGATAGGTGTGAATCCCGGGAGGGTGTTTATCTCATTGAGAATGACAGTTCCGTCCTTTTTGAGGAAGAAGTCTATTCTTGAAAGTCCCGAACAGCCGATAGTCTTAAACGCTTTGAGAGCGGTTTCGCGGATCTCATTTTCGGACTCGGCAGGGATATCCGCAGGAATGTTGATCCCCGATGTGCCTAAGATATATTTTGCGTCATAATCGTAGAAATCATTGCAGGAAATAATTTCGCCAACTCTTGAAGCGAACGGCTTATCTGTACCGAAAACAGCACATTCAAGTTCTCTGCCCTCGATGAATTCTTCAACGATGACCTTTTTATCGTGCGAAAATGCGAGTTTTATCGCATCTTTGAGCTGCTCAAAAGAGCCTGCTTTGTTTACGCCGACCGAAGAACCGCTGTTGCATGGCTTGACGAAGAGCGGAAAATCAAGTTCGTTGATGATATTTTCGCAGATCTCATCGAGCTGACCGAGGTCGGACTGACGGACAACTGCGTGTCTTGCCATGTGGATGCCTGCGGCTTCGAGGATAGTGTGCGTAACGGCTTTATCCATGCAGTCTGCGGAGGCAACGACCTTACAGCCGACATAAGGTATTCCCGAAAGCTCGAGAAGTCCCTGAATACAGCCGTCCTCGCCGTGCTGACCGTGGAGTGCGGGGAAAACAACGTCTATTTTCGTTATCGAATATGTACCGTCAACGATCTTGACGATGCCTTTATACATCGGGTCGGGAAGAATCACCGCAGGAACGCAGTCGGGGTTGGATTCCCAGTTGCCCGAGGTTATCATATTAACATCGCCCGGATAGTAGAGCCAGCGTCCTTTTTTCGTAATGCCGATAGGAATGACCTCGTATTTATCGGCAGGGATAGCATTTATAATGTTAGTCGCAGAGATCAGCGAAATATCGTGTTCATTTGAAACTCCGCCGAAGAGTACGGCAACTTTGATTCTGGACATTTTTTACCACTCCTATGGTTATTGTCACAAAGACGGCAAAAAGCCGCTTTTTGCACAAATATTATATCACATTTTTGGTGCTAAAGTCAAGCATTTTTCAAACTTTGCGCTGATGTTTGGACATAATTTCTCTGCCAAAAATTCAAACGGAAATATAATCCGCAGCAGCATAGCCCGTCATACCGCCGTAGCTGACAACATACCAGTTGCCCGTCTGACCGAGGACAGTGACCTCCGCACGGTTGGGAATAACACCAACAACCCGTGCATTAGTGTTCGGCAGGCTTCGTATATTGAGATTTGAACCGTCCGTTGTAACTGTTCCCGTCCGTGCAGGTACGGCTTCGACAAAAGGTATGCCGAAATAGTCGCAAAGTGCTTGGACGAGGTTTCGTGCGATAGACTGCGTGTTGGATTTTATCCACTCCGCGTCCTCGGGGTTGTCGTGATAGCCAAGCTCGCAAAGCACCGCAACTGCGCGCGTCTGCGTGACTTCGCCGAGTGATGTCGTAGGGAGCGTATTGACCTTTGAGGGGTTCGGGTAGATGTTTTTGAGGTTATTGACGATGATATCGGCGAGCCTTTCACTCTGCGCCGAATAGGGTGAATAATAGATATCGATGCCCGAAAGTATGCCTGCGAAGCGACCTCCGCCTGCGTTTGAGTGAAGAGCGAGATGGACGTCATAATACCGTGAATTTGAGTCTGCGATAGCACCGCGGACATCACGGTCGGGGTCGTTTCGGCTGTAGGTTATGCCCGAAGAGCGCAGGTAGGGTTCCATAGCATCGGCGATGAGATTCATCTGCTGCTCCTCGTTTCCGCCGTTTACATATCGGTTCCACTGCTGCGTTGACGGGCTCAAAAATACACTTGGCATAAAAATATCTCCTTACATAGACTTGATAGCTTTGTTCAAGTTTATGCAGGGAGATGATTTTTTATGTTAAAAAAGAGTTAAAGCCTCGTCCAAAACCTCCGCAAAAAGCTTTCGAGCGGAAGAGTGCTTCCCGAGTGTCTGCCGTTCGGGACGACCTCGAAGCGGCTGTTTTTCAGCAGGTTTCGTGTCATATCGTGAGTATCTATTACCTCATCACTATCGCCAACGATGACGGAAATTTTCTCGCTGTCAATATCCGCAAGCTCGCCGAACAGCTTAATGAACGGGCGTATTTCGCCGACATATCCGAGTCTTGGAAGATGCAGAAACGGCATAAGGCACGGATTCACAAGCACGGCAGGAAGTCCGAGCCGCACCGACATCACGGCGGCATAAAATCCGCCGAGGCTTGAACCGACAAGCATTTCCGCGCCGCACTCCCCTGCTTCGCGCAAAAGTATTTCAAGCGTTTCATCGGGCAAAAGCATATCATAATCAAGCTCGGGCGAAGCGGCTTCGTGACCGAGCGCGGTCAATGCTTCGTATGCGCTGTTTTTCGCGCTGCCTTTATAGCCGTGGATATTGAGTATTTTCATTTTGGAACTTCTTTCTTATCACATATTTATCTGAGATCAGTATTCTATCCCAAGTTCGGGATAATCTTTGAATTTTTGTATGATGCCGACAGATGCGTCGGATATTTTTCCGCTGTCAGGGTCGGCTGGCGAATGGATATTGTACAGATATCCGCTTCCGCTGTATCGTCCGCCGTTTTTATCGGTATAAATATCACTGTCGAACCAGACATTCACTATTTTCACGCACATCACAACGTGGTTGCTGCCCGGGAAAAGCTCCTTTTCCCACACATACTCACATTCGAGGTTGAGGAAGCACTCCCCGACAAGCGGTGCGCTGACCTTTCGTGCAGAAAACACTGTAAGTCCGGATGCTTTCAGCTCATCTTCGTCAAGGCTGTTGTTTTTTATGGTAGAATAACATTTTGCGTAGCTTTCCGCTGACATAAAGTTTATGGCAAGCTGTTTTGTTTTCTGCACAGTTTGATAAAGATGTGTACTTTTATGCACACTTGAAAAAATACAATAGAAGCCGCCCTCGCTTGAAAAAGAGAACCACGACTGCATTGAGCCGTTTGCTTTTCCGTTGGCTTTGTAGCTCGTGACGAGCGTAAGCGGCGATGGTATAGCTGTGAGGAATTCAAGCCAGTCAAAGCCGTAAAAATTATGGTCTTTGAACACCTCGGGACACTCAAAAAATTCTTTTTTCATACTTTTATCCTGCCTTTCGTTGTTGGCGTTTTGCCGTTATGGATTTATTGTATCATACCAAAAAGCAAAAGTATTGAAAAAAAGCGACATTATTTTTCAAGCTTGGTCATGGCTTCGGACGGGAGCATTGAATGAAAACGCCTGAAGTCCCTCAGCAGGTGGGATTGGTCGGAATAGCCGAATTTTTCCGTAATATCGAGCGGCGAATATTTTCCCGAGCGAAGCTCCTGCCAAACAAGCTGGTATCTTATCAGTGATGAAAAAAGCTTCGGGGATACGCCGATCAATTCGCTGAACGACCTTTCGAGCTGTCGCACCGATACTGTGGTTTCGCGCGCCAGTTCGGCAGTTTTTATCGTACCCCCTGAAGAAATTATACTGTATATCCCGTTCATAACATTGGGGTTCATCCGACCGAGGTCAAGGCGGCTGTAAAGATATTCTTCGCAGATATCAACGCGTTTTTCGGTCGAATTTTCGCCAATTATCCGCGGCAAAAGATCACTGTATATATCTGGAAAGAAATTTCGGGCATCGAAGCCTGAGCCTTTCGTCCCCGAGAAGCTTTCGGGCGTAAAAAGGCAGGCTGACCAAGCGTAAAACCTTATGCCGAACTGTGTTATATTCACTTTATTCAGGACATTCGTACTGTCATCGACGGCACAGAAGCCGCAGTTCAGAAATTCTTCGCCCCGAAAGCTGAACACAATATCCATACAGGTATCGGGGATTATCATCACGGGACGGCTGTATTCTGTCATCTCCCAGAAGCATCGAATGAACGGTGACAGTGCTTTTGAGGGCATATATTCCCGGTAGCCGTCTTTTGGCATCGCAGTTTCGGGGCGGTATATTAAAGAGAGGTCAAACATTTTTACTGCTTTCTTTTGGTATTGGATAAAATAAATGAATGATAATACTAAACACCAATAAAATAAAGGAAAAAATCTGCGCCGAAATCCTATATATCCAAGATTGTCGGCTTGATTTTTTCTAAATTTTAAATGGTGTTTAGTATAAAATGAAAGCATTTGCTCCTGCTTCATTTCTAAAGGCGTCGAATTCGATCCATTTAAAGTTTGGGTCGCTAAGCTGTTCCCACTATCCCAAAAATCCGATCTTATTTTTGGCAAGAATAACGCTTTTTACACTGCCGGTCATTTTGCACTGCCTTTTGATCCGATCATTGTTTTATCTGTTCATTAAATAAGACTTTAAAAGTTTCAGCCATTCTGGAACGTAATCACCGCTGAAAATAATATTGCCGTTCCTATACTCTCCCACATCAACAAAGCCATTCTCGTTATCATAGAAATGCACCTCATCACAATAAGGAAGTATGTTTATAAGATCTTCAAAGCGTTTCTCATAACGCCGTCTTACGTCCTCGGTCGGAATATTGTGACCGCCTTTTCTTACACGGTTGCTTATGCGGCTGATACTTTCTTCCGCAGAACTGATGCCTACATAGTACAGACGAATATAATAATCTTTTTCACGGGCGGAATTGATCGTATGCAGTGTTTTTTTGCCTGACAGTGTTGTTTCCTGCGTGAAGTTCACACCTTTTTCAAGACAATCGCTTATTATCCGTATAGCTTTCTTGCCGCCCCTGAGCTTATTACCGCCCTGCTTTGCCGTCAGGCTGTCTGTATCTACAACAATACCCAAATCGTTATGTTCGCCGACCAGCACACCGGTCAAGCTGCTTTTACCTACACCGTTCACACCACCGATAATTGTATATTTCTTCATAAGATCATTCTCCTAACATAACAAAATTCAGTCTGCCTTTATAAATATCATTATACCTCAGATCCGCATCAAACACAATAGTTTTCCCATTTCAGGCAAAAAAAATAAAAAGCCGCTTGAAAAACAAACGGCTTTTTATGGAGCTGGAAACGTGACTTGAACACGCGACCTGCGCATTACGAATGCGCTGCTCTACCAACTGAGCTATTCCAGCATTGCTATAATATTATACTATAAAATCTGCCTGCTGTCAAGCCTTTGCTCAAAAAATATTAAATTTTTCTCGGAGAATTATCTTGGGCGGCATTATTTTCACGAAAGTATGCCTTCCGTTTTTGCAAAAATGTAAACTTTAATCGAACTTTCTCCTCTCACGGCCCGGGTTCTATTTACACAAAAGTTTTTTTACGGTATAATTAAAATAAGTTTATTCTTTGAAAGGAAATTTTAAAATGAAGATTTATGCGGCACGGCACGGTCAGACCGAATGGAATTTAAACGACAGGATATGCGGCAGGACAGACGTTGAACTCACCGAAACAGGCAGGGAGCAGGCGGCTTTGCTTGCGGAAAAGGCGTATGAAAAGGGTGACATCGACCTTATCGTCTGCTCACCGATGAAGCGCGCCCGTGCTACTGCAAAGGCTGTTGCGGACAGGATCGGCTGTGAGATCACGATAGATGAGCGTCTTATTGAATGGGATTACGGCGATTTTGAGGGCAAGGACCGCATGACCGAGGGCTTCGCTCAGAACAAGATCGAATTCGGTGTGAAGATGCACGGCGGCGGTGAGTCGGTTTTACAGCTTGCACACAGGGTTTACAGCGTTATTGATGATGTTATTGCGAAATATCCCGACAAAAACGTGCTTCTCGTTTGTCACGGCGGCGTTTGCAGAATAATCGAAACCTATTTTAACGATCTTTCGACTTATGATTACTCGCATTTCTTTATGGGCAACTGCGAATTAAGGGAATATTTCGTCAAAAAATAAGAAAATTCGGGACTTTTCGTATTTTTGCCCTTGAAAAAAAGTGCGTTTTATGGTATAATTAAAGTTAATTATTTTGTTTGAAATGAGGTAGATCAATGCAGTCATTTATTGATACCGTTGCAAAGATCAACGGTGCGGTCAATGGTGTAGTCTGGGGAATACCGATGCTCGTGCTTATTATCGGAACGGGCATTTATATGTCGGTAAGGACGGGATTTTTCCAGATAACAAGAATAAAAACCTGGGCGAATGAAACTTTTCTCGCCATTTTCAAGAAAAAATCGGTCACAAAGACCGACGAAAAGAAAGCAATCACGCAGTTTCAGGCGCTTTCGACCGCTCTTGCCGCGACTATCGGCACGGGTAACATTGCAGGCGTTGCGACGGCTGTATGCATCGGCGGACCGGGTGCGGTTTTCTGGATGTGGATATCCGCTTTGTTCGGAATGATGACGAGCTTCTCCGAAAATGTTCTCGGCATCTACTTCCGCAAGAAAAACGAACACGGCGAATGGTCGGGCGGTGCGATGTACTATCTTGAAGAGGGTCTGAAAGAGAAAAAGGGACTTCGCCACATTGCAAAGCCGCTGTCGGTGCTGTTTGCAATATTCTGCGTTTTAGCGTCATTCGGCATAGGCAACATGGCGCAGTCCAACTCGATATCGAGCGCGATGCAGTCCAACTTTAACATTCCCACGGTCGTAACGGGCGTTGTACTTGCGATAATCGCTGCACTTGTTGTACTCGGCGGCATCAAGAGAATTGCAAAGGTAACGGAAAAGCTTGTGCCTTTTATGGCAATTTTCTACATAGTCGGCTGTCTTATCATTTTCGTGATGAACTTCCGCCACATTCCTTACGTTTTCTCATCCATTTTCAAGAGCGCATTCAGCTTTTCCGCTGTTGCGGGCGGCGTTGGCGGCTACATTATAAAGCGCGCTGTCACAATGGGCTTCAAGAGAGGCGTTTTCTCCAACGAAGCAGGACTTGGCTCATCTGTCATGGTAAACTGCGCATCTGACGTAAAAGAACCAGTTATCCAGGGCATGTGGGGAATTTTTGAGGTATTCTTTGATACGATAATCGTTTGCACACTCACGGCTTTCGTTATTCTTTCCAGCCCTGCGAACTCGGTATCGTTTGAAGAAGCACTCAATAACGTTTCAACACAGCCGCAGTATTTCACGATAAATTACACCGACGGCGAAACGAACCTCATCGACTCGGACATCAATCCTAAGTACATTGTTGCATCGGACGATGCGGCAGAGGGTACTTACACAGAATATTTTGCAAAGACTGTTTACGGTCAGGAATTCCCCGTAAAAATTCTTAACAGCGACAATGTGAACGACGAGAACAACTTCACGTTTGCAAACGTTATGGAGCTTAAAGGCGTTCAGGCGAAGGACGCTAACGGAAATCACCTTACGGATGAAAACGGTGACCCTATTATTGATTCGATAGACATAAACGAGGTAAACGGTGTTCCGCTCGTAACTTATGCGTTCAGCCAGCGTCTTGGCTCTGTTTCGGGCAAGATCCTTGCTATTGCGATACTTCTTTTTGCGTTCTCGACAACGCTCGGCTGGTCTTTCTACGGCACAAAGGCACTTGAATATCTTCTCGGAACAAAGGCTACCATCGTTTACAAGATCATTTTTGTTCTTTTCATAATAGTAGGCTGTACGATGAAGCTTGGACTTGCGTGGGATATTTCCGATACATTCAACGGACTTATGGCACTCCCGAACCTTATCGGTGTGCTTTCGCTTTCGGGCATTGTTGTTGCGATAACAAAGAATTACATTCACCGCCGCATAAAGAAAGACGATGTGAATGCGCTCCCGATGATATCGGCATACTCAGATATCCACGAAGAACAGCATGAAAAGCTCAAAGCAGAATACAGCAAGGAGAAAAATGCGTAATTCGTAATTGTTTTGCTTCGCAAAATTGACGCAAAGCCTTAAATATGTAGGGGCGGATTCCATATCCGCCCGTTAGAATACAACAAAACACCCCTGTTTTCATCGGATAAACCGTTGAAAACAGGGGTGTTCGTTTTTATGAAACACTTTAATACTAAACACCAATAAAATAAAGGAAAAAATCTGCACCGAAATCGCATATATTCAAGATTGTCGGCTTGATTTTTTCTATATTTTAAATGGTGTTTAGTATAAATTCAGGTTTGCATTGGGCGGATATAGAATCCGCCCCTACGGAATTTGGTGTTTTGCAAATAATTTACGGAGCATAAATAATCCCGAATTCCGAATTCATCAGAAAACGCCTTGCGGCGAGGGACGGGCAACCCGTCCCCAACAGAAATTCGGATAAATTTTCGGTGCAAATTAATTACGCATTACGAATTACGCATTGATCAAGAGTTCATTGTCAACGCAGTCGATCTTGACCGTGCTGTACGGTTCGATCTCGTCGGCGATGATCTTCTTTGCGAGCATTGTTTCGAGCGTACTCTGGATATATCTCTTGAGCGGTCTTGCGCCGTATACGGGGTCATAGCCGTTATCTGCGATATAGGTCTTGGCGGCGTCGGTGACATCGAGCGTGATCTGCTTATCCTTTAAGCGGTTCTGGAGGCTCTTGAGCATAAGGTCGATGATCGGGAATATCTCTTTCTTGGTGAGCGGCTTATAGAACACGATCTCATCAAGACGGTTGAGGAACTCGGGACGGAAGTGGCTCTTGAGCAGATTGCTTACGTTCGCTCTTGCTTCGTCCGAAATCTCGCCGTTCTCGTTGATGCCGTCGAGGATAAAGTCCGAACCCAGGTTAGAGGTAAGGATTATGATAGTATTCTTGAAGTCTACCGTTCTGCCCTGCGAGTCGGTGACACGGCCGTCATCAAGGATCTGGAGCAGGATATTGAACACATCGGGGTGAGCCTTTTCGACCTCATCAAAGAGGACTACGGAATAAGGCTTTCTGCGGACTGCCTCGGTGAGCTGACCGCCCTCCTCATAGCCGACATATCCCGGAGGTGCGCCGATAAGACGGCTTACGCTGAACTTCTCCATATACTCGGTCATATCGATACGGACGAGGTTGTTTTCATCGTCAAAGAGGCACTGTGCAAGAGTTTTTGCAAGCTCTGTCTTACCAACGCCCGTAGGTCCCATGAACATAAACGAACCGATAGGTCTGTTCGGATCCTGGATACCTGCTCTTGAACGGAGGATAGCTTCGCTGACCTTTTTAACTGCTTCGTCCTGACCGATAACACGGCGGTGAAGAATTTCCTCGAGGTGGAGGAGTTTTTCACGCTCGCCCTCCATAAGCTTTGAAACGGGGATTCCAGTCCAACGGGCAACGACCCTTGCGATCTCTTCATCGGTAACTTTATCGTGAAGAAGCGTATCAGCCTTGTTCTTTTCGGCTGTTTCCTCAGCAGCTTCGAGCTTTTTTTTCAATTCGGGGATCCTGCCGTAGGTGAGTTCTGCGGCTTTATTGAGGTCGCCGCTGCGCTGTGCGGAAGCAAGCTCGCCGTTAGCGGCTTCGATCTGCTCACGGAGCGACTGGAGGTTCTTGATATTCGCTTTTTCGTTTTCCCAACGTGCTTTCATCTCGTTGAATTCGGCACGCATTTCGGAAAGCTCCTTGCGGATATTTTCAAGTTCTTCCTTGGAAAGCTTGTCGTCCTCTTTTTTGAGGGCGGTTTCGGCTATCTCCTGCTGCATTATCTTACGGGCGAGGTCGTCCATTTCGGCAGGCATTGAATCCATTTCCGTTCTTATCAGAGCGCAGGCTTCATCAACGAGGTCTATAGCCTTATCGGGGAGAAATCTGTCGGTGATATAACGGTTGGAAAGCGTTGCGGCTGTGATAAGTGCGGAGTCCTGGATTTTTACGCCGTGAAAGACTTCGTAACGCTCTTTAAGACCTCTCAGAATGGAGATAGTGTCCTCAACGGTCGGTTCGTCTGCCATTACAGGCTGGAAACGACGTTCGAGTGCAGGGTCTTTTTCGATATACTTACGGTACTCATCAAGCGTTGTTGCGCCGATGCAGTGGAGTTCGCCCCTTGCGAGCATAGGCTTTAAGAGGTTGCCTGCGTCCATTGCGCCGTCGGTCTTGCCTGCGCCGACGATAGTGTGAAGCTCATCGATGAAGAGGATGATCTTTCCCTCGGACTTCTTGACTTCGTTAAGAACGGCTTTCAGACGCTCCTCGAACTCTCCTCTGAACTTTGCGCCCGAAATAAGGCTGCCCATATCGAGGGAGAAGATAGTTCTGTCACGAAGATTTACAGGAACATCTCCACGGACGATACGCTGTGCAAGGCCCTCAACGATAGCGGTCTTACCAACGCCCGGCTCACCGATGATAACAGGGTTGTTCTTGGTCTTACGGGAAAGGATACGGATAACGTTTCTTATTTCGGCATCTCTGCCGATAACAGGGTCAAGCTTGTTTCTCTTTGCGAGTTCAACGAGGTCCTGACCGTATTTTTTCAGTACATCGTAGGTGTCCTCGGGGTTGTCGCTCTGGACACGCTGGTTTCCTCTGATCTTGGAAAGGGCATCGAGGAATTTATCCTTTGTGATGCCGAATGTTTTGAAGATCTCGTTGATGCTGCTGTTTGCAGTATTGAAAAGCGCAAGGACGATATGCTCAACGGAAACATAGTCATCATGCATATTCTTTGCGATCTGTTCAGCCTGATTGAGGCAGCTGTCTACATCGGAAGAAACATAAACCGTGTTCATCTCTCTGCCGCTGCCCGTTACCTTCGGGAAAGATGCGATCTTCTGCAAGAGTGCGTTCTTTACGCCCTCATTGTCAGCGCCCATTGAGTTCCAGAGCTGTGAGATAAGTCCGTTCTCCTGCTCGGTCAGAGCATAGAGAAGATGTTCCTGCTCAATGCGCTGGTTCTGGTATTCAACAGCGGTGCTTTGAGCAGCATTGATAGCGTCAAGTGATTTTTTAGTGAATTTGTTTGCGTCCATAAAAATCGACCTCCTTTGATGTTATCAAAAACAATGGCTAATGCCATGGATTTTGTCGTTTAAATTGATTTTTATACAATAGGTGTAACAATTTGCACAGTATTGTGCAGAACGCACAAGCTCAGCTTCATTTCGACATTTTATTTCGTAATCGCGCGAGATTGTGCATTTTTTACAATACTCTGTTAATATTATTGTAAAAATATTTGCTGTTTTGGTTTGAATTTATGTAAACGGGAAGAAAAATGTCCTTGTTTGGCGCATTTAACTCCCCTCGATCGGCATAATCAGTCGGGTTTTGTCGTTTTATGCGATATAAAAAGCTTGAAATAAATTGTGAACAGATTTATAATAAATTTTAAGAAGAGGTGTTATTAAATTTTTTGAAAGAGGGATAATAATGAATACACTTAAAACCATTGCCACCGCACAAAACCGATTATGCTACAGCCTTACCGAAAGCATCCGTGAGGACGGAAGCGTTTCTTATGGGGTAAAGGCGGTGACGACATTGTTCGGTACTTCCGAGGAAGCGGCTGTTGAGGATATCTCATCCGACAGGCAGGTCGTTGAAAATTTTGTGGATCTGCTCGCGGACAACCTTGTTCTGCCGTCCACTTTAACAGAAGTTGCGGAGGAATTCGTTGCGTCTTTTTTCACAGTTTGACGAAAACGCTTGACATGATCCCATCTTTGTGGTATAATATCTAATTACGAAATCATCTTGCTGTAAAAAGGGACAAACACTATGGAAAAGGAAGCTTTTAAGACAATTGCCGAAAACCGAAAGGCACGGCATGAATACTTTATCCTCGAAAGCTTTGAAGCAGGCATTGAGCTTGTCGGAACTGAGGTAAAATCTATCCGCAGCGGCGGAGTCAACCTCAAGGACAGTTGGTGCATCATTGAGGACGGCGAACTTTTCGTGAACGGTATGCACATTTCGCCCTATGACCACGGCAATGTTTTCAACAAAGACCCTCTGAGAGTCCGCAGACTGCTCATGCACAAGAAGCAGATAATGCAGCTTCTCGGAAAGATCAAGCAGGACGGGCTTACGCTCATTCCGATCTCGATCTATTTCAAGGGTTCGCGCGTTAAAGTTCAGGTCGGACTTTGCAAAGGTAAAAAGCTTCACGATAAGCGTGATGATATGGCAGCGAGGGCTGCAAAACGTGATATTGAAAGAGCTGTCAAATCCCGGAACCGTTAAAAAAGTTCTGCATCTTTGGGGATGTAAAGGTTTCGACGGGGACTTTGAATCACGATAAGCGGGTAGAGGAGCGCACACTCTCAAAACGGCGCACGTTTTAAAATTAGACGACAACAATAATTTTGAATTAGCAGCTGCTTAATTGCTGCTCGTCTTGCCGTTGAGTACCACGGCTTCGGTTAAGGCGTCGACTAGTGGTGAACGCCGCAGGAAAGTGCCTGCGTTCTTGCGGTGTATTGCAGGCTACCGAGCATCATTGTGTGTTTGTTCACGATGATGCGAGGGAACGTTAATAACAAACTACACCCGTAGAAAGTTGTGTGGATAGGTTTTCGGACACGGGTTCGATTCCCGTCATCTCCACCAGAAGACCCACATATATGTGGTAAAGAGTCTATGTTTTTCATAGGCTCTTTTTCTTTTGTCTTCTTTGTGCCTATGTCCTTTATCCTTTTCTACGATTTATAGTATAACTGCACATTGTGTATATTTTATGATAATATTGTGAATATAGAGTAAAAATTAGCACTCGCTGGGTAGGAGTGCTAATTTGTTTTTTGGGGGGACAGCACATATCGAAATTATTTCTCCCACAAAAATCTAAGTTAGGCTTCTTGACTTTTTTGAAAAAATGTGATAATATATTCAATGCTTACTATGACGATATACTTTATAGACATTGAAACAAAATAGTTATCTAAGGGGATAAGTTTATGCTTGATCAGTTTTCAAGAACCGAGCTTTTGTTCGGAAAAGAAGCAATGGATAAGCTGAAAGGCAGCAGGGTCGCTGTTTTCGGCATCGGCGGCGTAGGCGGATACGCTGTCGAGGCACTCGTACGAAGCGGTGTAGGTACGCTTGACCTTATTGACGATGACAAAATATGCATTACAAATCTGAACAGGCAGATCTTTGCCACACGAAGCACTGTCGGAAAATACAAGGTCGATGTTGCGGAAACGAGGGTACACGATATTTGCCCCGATATAAAGGTAAACACATACAAGTGCTTTTATATGCCGGACACGGCTGATGCGTTCGATTTCTCGGAATATGACTACATAATCGATGCGATAGACACTGTGACGGGCAAGCTTGAGATAATAAAACGTGCAAAGGCTTTGGATATCCCCGTGATATCCTCAATGGGCGCAGGAAACAAGCTTGATCCGACCGCTTTCCGTGTTGCGGATATTTATCAGACAAAGGTTTGTCCGCTGGCAAAGGTAATGAGATATGAACTCAGAAAGCTCGGGATAAAAAACCTTAAAGTGGTCTATTCCGAGGAAAAGCCGATCCGTCCGATCGAAGATATGGAAATATCCTGCCGAAATCACTGCGTATGCCCTCCGGGAACTGTAAGAAAATGCACCGTGCGCCGGGATATACCGGGTTCAAATGCTTTTGTTCCGTCGGTGGTGGGACTCATTATTGCAGGAGAAGTTATAAAGGATCTTGCGAAGAACTAATACAAATAAAACAGTCCACATGGGATATCCGTGTGGACTGTTACTATTATAACACCAATAATACAAAATATCAGCACGTTTCGGCTGGTTCCAAAGCAGGAATTTCCTTGTGATTTCTCTCTTTTGCAGCCTTTACGCCGATAATGGCTGTGATAACTGCGATGATGCCTCCGACTATCGAGCCTACGATAAGCACAGTCATGCCCGTTTCTTCATCGGGGACAAGGACAGAGAAAAGGCAGCTCATAAGGTTTCCTATAAAGTGGAACACAACGCAGAGCTTCCAGTCGCCCGTTACAAATCTTATTCCCATAAGTACAAGTCCGAAAACAAGCGCATAGATCATCATATTCTGCGAATGGATAAGTCCGAAGACGAGCGTTATCACCGCGATAGTGAACCAATTCGAGAAGCCGCGCTTTTTAAAGAATGTAACGAGCAGACCTCTGAAAATAAGTTCCTCGACAAACGGTGCAAAAAGTGCTGTAAAGAACATAAACGGCACTGACTGCGCAAGAAGATCCTGCGTGGAGTCGGTTTCGGTGATGCCCCTTAACGAGAGCGAGAGCGAATTTATAAGCTGAAGCACGAAGAATGAGCCTATTGTGAACAGAACTGTAAGGCCATAGGTTTTTCCGCTCTGCCGGACGGGTGACATATCGGACATTTTCGTTTTCGAGATGAGCATTGTTAAAATTCCGCCGATAAGTGCTGCTATCTGGCTGACAACAGATATTATCATAAGCGAATCTGCGCTCGTTATATCGAATGTTTCGCCTGCGGCGGCACTTTTTATTGCAAGCACGATACCGAGAACCATACCTGCCAAGAGCTGAACTGCGTAATACACCCAGAAGGGTACCATTGCGACAAAGAAGCTGCCGATCTTTCTTAAAACTTTCATAGCTGTTTCTCCTTTTGATGTTTTATTTGCGCTGTATTAATCAACTAATACAATAATACCATCATAAGTTACGTTTGTCAATAGTTTTTCTTAATTCTTTTTAAATTTTTTTTATTCTATTGAAATAACGGCGGTGATGTGATATAATTTTCTTGCAAATATTTTTGAAAATAATTTGAGAGGAAGTTGAATAAATGGGAAGAGCTTTAATTATCGGCTGCGGCGGCGTTGCAAGCGTTGCTATCCACAAGTGCTGTCAGAACTCCGAGGTTTTCACGGATATTATGATCGCATCGAGAACAAAGGAAAAGTGTGACGCTCTCAAAGCCAAGCTTGACAATATGTACGGCGGAAAGACGAACATCTCGACTGCAAAGGTGAATGCTGACAGCGTTCCCGAACTTGTTGCGCTCATGAAGGAATACAAGCCCGATGTCTGCCTTAACCTTGCGCTCCCTTATCAGGATCTTACGATAATGGACGCCTGCCTTGAATGTAAAGTTCACTACATCGACACTGCAAACTATGAGCCTGAGGACACAGCAAAGTTTGAATACAAGTGGCAGTGGGCATACCGCGAAAAATTCGAGAAAGCAGGCATCACTGCGCTCCTCGGAAGCGGTTTTGACCCGGGTGTAACGGGTGTTTTCTGCGCTTATGCGATGAAGCATTACTTTGACGAGATCAATTACATCGATATCCTTGACTGCAACGCAGGCGACCACGGTTATCCGTTCGCAACCAACTTCAACCCTGAGATAAACATTCGCGAGGTTTCCGCAAACGGTTCTTACATTGAGGACGGCAAGTGGGTCGAAACCAAGCCTATGGAGATCAAGCGTGTTTACAACTTCCCCGAGGTCGGCGAAAAGGATATGTACCTCCTCCACCACGAAGAGCTTGAATCGCTTGCACTCAACATCAAGGGCATCAAGCGCATCCGTTTCTTTATGACGTTCGGACAGAGCTATCTCAACCACCTCAAGTGTCTTGAAGATGTCGGAATGACTTCTATCGTGCCTATCAATTACAATGGCATGGAGATAGTTCCGCTCCAGTTCCTTAAAGCGGTTCTCCCCGACCCTGCTTCGCTCGGTCCGAGAACAAAGGGCAAGACCAACATCGGCTGCATCATGCAGGGCAAAAAGGACGGCAAGCCTGTTAATTACTATGTTTACAACGTATGTGTACATGAAGAATGTTATGCCGAAGTCGGCTCGCAGGCAATTTCCTATACAACGGGCGTTCCTGCGATGATCGGCGCAATGATGGTCATGACGGGCAAGTGGCAGAAGCCGGGCGTTTACAACATTGAAGAATTCGACCCAGACCCGTTTATGGACGCACTCAACAAATGGGGACTTCCTTGGAAGGAATCATTTGATCCGGAACTTGTTGATTAATTCGGAATTATTTTTGCTACGTAAATTTGTCGAAAATACCAATTTGTAGGGGCGGATTCCATATCCGCCCGACATCGGTGTGTGAAAACTCGAGAATAATAACAAAAACAGACCTGTTTTCAAAGGAAAGTTCCAATGAAAACAGGTCTTATTCGTTTATATTATAATGTCTTGCGGCGCAAAACGAAAAATTGTTCCAACGAAAAATCGCCTAAAAACCAAGGTTTGCAACGGGCGGATATAGAATCCGCCCCTACGATTTTCGTTACAAACTAACGGAACACAACTAATTCCGAATTCCGAATTTTTTCTTCTCCCCTCTTGTAAAAAAAACAAAAATATGTATAATAGTATATGTATGCCAACTTTTTTACGGAAAGGAAAATCGATCTTGAAAGAAAATAAAGCTCCGATCACTTTAAAATTCAATTTATGGACGTTTTTATACAGCAAGAGAATTTATATCTTCGCTTTTCTTATCCCTGCGGTGGCTCTCTTTATTGCTTACGCTTTTTTCGGGATATATCCGTTCGGGCAGGAATCAGTTCTTGTTCTTGACCTAAACGGGCAATATGTTTACTACTATGAGAATCTGCGCGATGCTTTGCACGGAAACGGAAGCCTTGTAAACTCGTGGAGCAGAAACCTTTCGGGCGAAACGATAGGCATTTTCGCTTACTATCTCGCCAGTCCGTTCATGCTCATCGTTATGCTGCTGCCGAGGTCGATAATGACGGCTTCGATACTCATTATGCAGCTTTGCAAGGTCGGCACGGCGAGCGTTACGATGTGCCATTTTCTCGGCAATCACAAGAAAATGAGCGGCAGCACTTCGCTCATTTTCAGTGTTATATACTCGCTTATGGCGTATATGATAGTACAGCTCATGGATCCGATGTGGCTGGACGGACTTATCTACCTGCCGCTGATATGCAAGGGCATCGACAAGCTCGTTGATGAGAAAAAATGGCTTTATCTCGTTATTCCGCTGACTCTGATGTTCATTGCGAACTTCTACATCGGCTGGATGATCGCGATCTTCTGCATAATTTATTTTCTGGCGTATTTTTTCTTCATTTCCGATTCGGCTGCACCGTTCAAGTTCACGAACTTTATTTACAGCGGCTCGCTTTTCGCCTGCTCGGGACTTCTTTCGGCGATATGCTCGGCATGGCTGCTCATTCCGCTTTACTACTCGTTAAAGCTTGGCAAGTTTGAATTCTCAACGCCTAATTTTGAGATGAAAACGCAGTTCGACTTCGCTGATTTCTTCGTTGACCTGCTCCCGAATGTTTATGACACCTGCCGACCCGAGGGTTCGCCCGTTGTTTACTGCGGCGTTCTGACGATACTTCTTGTGCCGCTTTTCTTCCTCAACACGAATATCAAGCTTCGCAAAAAGATAGGCTGCGGCTTGCTCACGCTTGTGCTTATCCTTTCGATGTATATGTCAACGATAGATATCGTCTGGCACGGATTTCAGGTTCCGAACTGGCTGCCCTACCGATATTCGTTTATGTGCAGCTTTATGTTCATCTTTATGGCTGCGCAGGCTTTCGAGCGCATTGAGGGCATCACCGCAAAAGAGATCGGCGGAATGTTCTTCGTGCTTGCGGCGTATGTTCTTTACGTTGACAAGCAGGGCCTGGAAAAAGTCACGCTCCTTGCGACGGTATGGTTCACGATCGGCTTCGGTGCGCTTTACGCTCTGCTCGTATACCTTTACAAAAAGCACTACAATATAAAACCTGTGCCTGTCGTGATGCTCATTTTTGTCATCGGCGAGCTTATCACAAGCACGGCTTACACGCTCTTTAAAATTGACGATGACGTTGTTTACTCCAAAAATTCTTCGTATAACCGCTATATCACCCTCGGACGAAATACCGTCAGCAAGATCTACGATATGGACGAAGACCACGTTTACCGCATTGAATCGAACTACCACAGGACCGTAAATGACGCAATGGCGTTCGGATCGTTCGGCGTTTCGCACTCAAGCTCGACCCTTAATTCCGGTCCTATCGAGATGCTCCACAAGCTTGGCTTCTCCTACGGCGGACATTATATAAAGTACAAAGGCTCGACTTACCTCACAGATTCGCTCCTCGGCATAAGATACGTTATGGAAAAAGGCTCTGCAAAGCCTGATGAGGACGGCAATATCACCGTTGCCGAGAACAAGCATTATGACAAAATGGTGCTTGCAAACGGCGACAACACCGATATTTTCTATGTTTACGAGAATCCTAACGCGCTTCCGATAGCTTTTATGGCAAGCAATGATATCCTTGACGTATCATTGGAGGGCGATAACCCGTTTATCTGCCAGAATGCGCTTTTCTCCTCGCTTTGCACCGACACAAAGGCAGAGTATTTCAAGCAGGTCGATATTGACCGTGTTGTCCCCGAAAATGCAAAGCCGTCCACATACGGCACGCACACGAAGTATGTTCCGCGCATTGAGGGTGAAAATTCACACATCGAGTTTATCCTCACTGCTCCGACCGAGGATATGATGTACCTCTACTTCCCGTCGAGCTATGAGCGAAAGATAAACCTTTGGCTCAACGGTGATTTCGTTGACTATTATTTTGAGGGCGGAAACGAAGTTATACAGCCGCTCGGACGCTTCTCCGAGGGCGAAGAGCTTTCCGTCATTGCGACTATAACCGAGGAAAAGAACGAGGTATTTTTCGCAGACGAGTATTTCTATTACCTTGACGAAGAAGCATTCCAACGCTCGGTCGAGGAGCTTAAACAGCATCCGCTCGAGATAGAAAGCTTCAAGGAAAATCACATCAAGGGAACTGTAAATGCCGACAAGGACGGAATTCTTTTCACGACAATTTCGTATGAACCCGGCTGGACGATAAAGGTAGACGGCGTAAAGACCGAGCCTGTCGAGCTTGTGGACGCACTGATAGGAATTCCCGTTTCCGCAGGCGAGCATACCATTGAAATGAGCTTCTTCCCCAAGGGAATGACAATAGGAATCATAATCAGCATGGGTGGCGTTCTTATCGTTATAACTGCTGTTGTTCTCACAAAGCGAAGCAAAAAGGAAAAAACGCTCCTCGACAGACTTTATGAAGAGGGCAATGACTAATAATAATGCGTAATTCGTAATTTTTAGTTGACGCAGACCTGTTTTCATTGAAAACAGGTCTGCGTTTTTATTTTATAACACTTTACAGCGTTGGACGGGTGACTGACCTCTTCAGATAATTGGATAACGGTCGAATATAGAACTCGCCCCTACGAGATGCAGGACTTTCACAACAAATGATCGGAACAAAAATAATTCCGAATTCCTAATTCCGAATTCCGCATTAATTTCCTGCATATATTTATACAAAAAACGGACGAAAGGGACTTGCTATGAAAAAATCACACAAACAGGACTTTTTGGGCGGTTCGCTTATCCTCATAGCTTCGGCGGCGGTTTCAAAGGTCATCGGTGCAATATTCCGCATACCGCTTGCAAATCTCCTCGGCGGCGAGGGTATGGGGTATTTCTCGGCGGCTTACGGCATTTTTATGACGGTCTATGCCGTTTCGGTAACCGGTCTGCCGATCGCGGCGGCGAAGCTTACCGCCGAGCGGCTCGCAAACTCGGACAAGGACGGTTCTGCAAACGTCCGAAGCACGGCTCTTGCGCTTTGTGCTTTATGCGGAGCGGTGTTTACTTTGCTCACGCTCCTGCTTGCATATCCTTTTTGCGCGTATCTGAGTAAAAGTTCCCTATCTGTAATCGCTGTTGCGGCTATTGCGCCGTCCATTCTTTTCAGCTGTATTACGGCGGTTTTCCGCGGATGTGCGGAGGGGCGGCGGAATATGTACCCCACCGCCGTTTCGCAGGTCATAGAGGCGGCTGTGAAGCTTTTATCGGGGCTTGCGCTTTGCTATGCTGTGCTGAATATGCCGCGCTCGTTTTTTGTTTTGGCAGAGGTTTTAATCAAGCGCGTTCTGCCTTTTGAAGATATACAAAGTGCTTCTGCCGATGATCTTGTGATGCCTTTGGCGGCAGCGGCGGCTGTTCTCGGTGTAACGCTTTCTTCGGCGGCGGGACTTTTATATATGATACTGCGCGATGCTTTCTGCAAGGAGGAAAAGCTTCGCTCTGCACCGACTCTCTCGACTGCGCGTGAACTTGCGGTGATAATGATACCCGTTGCTTTGGGTTCGCTGATAACGAATCTGACTTCGCTCATCGACCTTGCGACGATAATTTCCTGCTTAAAAAAGGCTGTCGAAGCAAAGCCGCAGCTTTTTTTGTCGATGCTGGATGGAATTTCGCCCGAAGCGATGCCGAATTTCATTTTCGGCTGCTTTTCGGGACTTGCGGTAACGGTTTTCAACCTTATCCCGTCGTTCACGAATATGTTCGGAAAGGGTGCAGTGCCGTTCGTAGCGGAGGGTTTTGCCAAAAAGGACAAAACGCTGATAGAGCAGGCTGTGATGCGTGTTTTTTTCACGGCAGGTTTTATTGCTGTCCCTGCAGGGCTTGGCATCTCGGCACTTGCACCGCAGATACTGACGCTGCTGTTCCCCTCGCGGAGGCTTGAAGCGTTCATGGCTGCGCCCTCGCTTCGTCTGCTCGGGTTCGGAGTGATATTTCTGTCGGTTTCGTCTGTGCTTTTCGCAGTGTTCCAGGCGGCAGGGAAAGGCGATGTTCCCGTCAAGATAATGAGTGTCGGAGTTGCGGTAAAGCTTATCCTTAACCTCGCGCTGATACCTATACCCGAAATAAACGCTTCGGGTGCGGCGATATCGACCGATATCTGCTATCTGCTGATAATGATCTTATCCGTTAAAGCGGTATCAAGGCTTGCGGAGATACCCCTCAGGAAGTTTTTTTCACTGCTTGCAAAGCTTGCTTTCTGCGGAGTTTTATGCGCTTCGGCGGCGGTCTTATCGCAGAATTTTTTGCAGAATTTATGGGATCCTCCGCTAACGCTGTTTATTTCAGTGCCGATCGGGGTAATATTTTACATAATAAGCACACATTTAACGGGGATTTTGACCAAAACTACGTTAAAAATGCTGATTTGCTGAAGAAATTTAAAAAAACTCTTGAAAAAATCATAATAATAGGTTAATATATTATATGTAACTGAATGCGGCTATACCTTGATCGAAAGGATATCGAACGATATGGATTTTGAATTCAAAAAAAGATATGATATCAATGATATGCTAAAAATTATGGCGATCCTCCGTTCCGAAAACGGCTGCCCTTGGGATAAGGAGCAGGATCACCATTCGATACGCAAGGACTTCATCGAAGAAGTATATGAAGCCGTTGAAGCTATCGACCTTGAAGATACGGAACTGCTCCGCGAAGAGCTTGGCGATGTTCTTTTGCAGGTCGTTTTCCATTCGAGAATAGAAGAGGAAAAAGGCAGCTTTGATTTCGGCGACGTTGTGAACGAGGTCTGTCAGAAGCTCGTTATCCGTCACCCACACGTTTTCGGCACTGTTACCGTCAAGGACAGCACAGAGGTGCTTTCCAACTGGAATGATATAAAGCAGGAAACAAAGGGTCAGGAAACCTACACAGACACGCTCAGAAGCGTTTGCAGCACACTTCCTGCTCTTATGAGGGCGCAGAAGCTCGGAACAAGGGCAAAGCGCGCAGGTATGGACTTCGCAGGCGTGAACGAAGCGATCAAAGCTCTTGAAAGCGAGATCGCAGAGCTTAAAGCTGCGATCGCAGATGGAACTAACATCGAAGAAGAAATGGGCGACGTCCTTTTCTCGGCGGTGAATGTTTCAAGGCTCCTTAAAGTCGATGCGGAAGAGGCACTCACAAGATCTTCGGATAAATTCGTTGACCGATTTGCAAAAACCGAGGAATTAACAAGATGTGACGGGGCAGATATGCGCTCCCTGAACATAGATCAGCTTGACGCTTATTGGCAGAAAGCAAAAAAACAATAATAATGGCGATCTCGCCACAAAAATTTATGGAGGTATAATGTTATGACAAAGGCAGATTTAATCAATGCTATTGCTGAAAAGGCAGAATTTTCTAAGAAGGATTCCGAGAAGGCTCTTAACGCAGTGATCTCTTCTATCACAGACGCACTCGTTTCCGGCGACAAGGTTCAGATCGTTGGCTTCGGTACATTTGAAGTTCGTCAGAGAGATGCTAAGGAAGCAATCAACCCAAGAACAAAGGAAAAGATCCAGATCCCTGCAAAGAAAGCTCCTGCATTCAAGGCAGGCAAGGCTCTCAAGGACGTTGTAAACAAGTAATTATTTGTTTATCTGTACTTTTCGGCAGCTGCTCAAGGGGGCGGCTGCCTTTTGCTTTAAAAAGGAGGAAAAATTATGAGGCTTGACAAATATCTTAAAGTAACAAGACTTATAAAGCGCAGAACGGTGGCAAACGAAGCCTGCGATGCCGATAAGATCGTTGTAAACGGAAAGGCAGCCCGTGCCTCCTACGACGTAAAGGTCGGCGATATAATCGAGATAAATATGGGACAGAAGCCTCTCAAGGTAAAAGTCCTGAACGTTACCGAATATGCAACAAAGGAAAACGCAGCTGATAACTACGTTGTTGTGGAGGGCTGATAAATGGAGTACCGCTACAAGGTCGGCATGATCGACGGCGACTATGCACATCTCTACCGTATTGATGACGGCAGCAATGATGAAATAACAGTTGCAATGGCACTCCTGCCCGAAGAGATAACAGAGGGCTGTGAGCTGCTTTGGAAAGATTTACAATACAGCATTATGTAAAATTCGGAATTCGGAATGCGGAATTCGGAATTAGCTTCGCTGTTCCATTAGAAATAAGATATTATAGAAAAAGGTGCAGTCATGTTTATTCATGATTGCACCTTTTTTCTGATATCAAATGGAATTATAATAATTCCGCATTCCGAATTCCTAATTCCGAATTTATCTTATTCTCTGTCCTCAAACTCAACGTATTCCTGCTTTTCGTGAACAGCCTTATATGCAGGACGGATTATCTTGTTCGCGTTGACAAGCTCTTCCATACGGTGAGCTGACCAGCCTGCTATTCTTGCGATAGCAAAGAGCGGTGTGTAGAGTTCGCGCGGAAGGTCGAGCATTGTATATGCAAAACCGCTGTAGAAGTCAACGTTCGCCGAAACGCCCTTATAGATCTTTCGCTCGTCTGCGATGACCTGCGGAGCAAGACGTTCGATTGAGTTATAGAGTTTGAATTCTTTCTCTCTGCCCTTGGCTTTGGAGAGCTTTTCCACTGCCTGACGGAGGAGGTTCGCTCTCGGGTCGGAGATGGAATAAACTGCGTGACCCATACCGTAGATAAGTCCCGAGCGGTCGAAGCCCTCTTTATGAAGAAGCTTAACGAGGTAGTTCTTTATTTCGTCCTCGTCTTCCCAGTCGCTGATATGGTTCTTCATATCGTCGAACATCATTGAAACCTTGATATTCGCACCGCCGTGCTTAGGTCCTTTAAGTGAAGCGAGTGCTGCGGAGATAGCGGAATAGGTATCTGTTCCCGATGAAGTTACGACGTGAGTTGTAAATGTAGAGTTATTACCGCCGCCGTGTTCAGCGTGGAGGACAAGTGCAAGGTCGAGGATAGACGCTTCAAGCTCGGTGAAGCTGCTGTCGGGACGGAGCATATGGAGGATATTTTCCGCGGTCGAATACTCTGCGACAGGCTGGTGGATAAAGAAGCTTCCGCCGTCGATATAGTAATTCTTTGCGTGGTAGCTGTAAACAGTGATGAGCGGCAGGAGCGAGATGAGTTCCATCGACTGGCGCATAACGTTTGGCAGCGAGAGGTCGTTCGGCGAGTCATCATAAGAATAAAGTGTGAGTATCCCTCTCGAAATGCCGTTCATGATATCTTCGCTCGGAGATTTCATAATGATATCGCGGACGAAAGTAGTCGGAAGTCTGCGGTAATCCGCAAGGATACGCTTAAATTTTTCAAGCTGCTGCTCGTTCGGAAGCTCGCCGAGGAGAAGCAGGTAAGTTATTTCTTCAAAACCGAAGCGGCGTTTGCCGATAAAGCCGTTTACGAGGTCATTTATGTTATAGCCGCGGTAGTAAAGCTCGCCCTCACAGGGAACGCTTTTGCCGTCAACGATCTTGGAAGAGATTATCTCGGAGATCTCGGTCAGTCCTGCGAGTACGCCCTTGCCGTTGATGTCGCGTAGTCCGCGCTTAACGTCATATTTCGTATAAAGCTCGGGGTCAATGTTTCCGTTCTTTTTGCAGATCTCTGTAAGCTCGATAATTTCAGGAGTGACCTTTGCGAAGTTGTAGTTTGAAGCCATTTAAGCATCTTTCCTTTCATAAAAAATTCGTTCATTCAAATCTATGATAAAATTTTAACATACTTTTTGAATATTTTCAAGTACAGCAGCGAAATTTTCATCATATTATCAGAAAAGTATTTACAAAAACAATAAACTGCAAAATATTATGCAAAAAGCAAATAACCGACAATGACCACCGCGAGAGCAAGCTGGCAGGCGATGATAAGCGGGATACCGACCATAAAACGCTTCTGCTTGGTTTTATGGCGGAACTTTTTCATTGAGATGTACATTCCTACCGAGCCGCCTATGAGGGAAACAAAAAACAGCGTTGGCTCGGAGATGCGGCGTTTACCGTTTTCAGCTTTTCTTTTATCAGAAAAAGCCATTGCAAAGCCGATGATGTT
Organism: uncultured Ruminococcus sp.; assembly: GCA_945868475.1. Lineage (GTDB taxonomy): Bacteria > Bacillota > Clostridia > Oscillospirales > Ruminococcaceae > UMGS363. The sequence goes on from CAMBLM010000002.1 coordinate 156,599, forward strand.
TATTATAACAAAATATGCTGCAATGCTCGCTGCGATAGGGTGTTGCTTTAAAATATCCATAGATTCTCCTGTAAAAAAATCTTCGCAAAGGCGTTTTTCGTCTTTGCGAAGATATATAAGTTTACTGAAAACGCGGCTTATTCCTTGTTTTCATCATCATTCGAGGGTTCAAAGATAACATCATCGTCCGTTTCGGGAGCGGCGGGTTCGGCTTCGGCCGTAACGGTTTCATCTGCTTCTGAAGCCTCTTCGGTGTTCCCGTCAAGGCTGCCGATGTTATCGAAATCAAGCTCGCTGTCAACAGCGGTCGTTTCGTCCGAATCGAAAACAGGGATATCAAGCTCGGGCGAAGCAGTCGGATCGTCTTCCGAAGCTGTTTCAACGGTTTCCTCGGGGACTTCGCTTTCGTCAAAATCGATCTTGAAGAAGTCGATCATATCGCGGAGGACTTCAGCCTGCTCGGACATATCGTTCGCAGCAGCGGAGCTTTGCTCAGCGGTCGAAGTCGTATTGTCAATTACGGCATTTACGCTGTTTACGCTGTTATAAATTTCTGAGATAAGGCTGTTCTGATGTTCTGCGCTTTCCGCAATGCTCTTGACCTTTTCGTTGATCTCGGAAGCACCGAGGACGATCCTGTCGAGAGATTCGGCGGTGGTTTTCGCGATGGTAGTTCCGCGCTTGACATTTCGGAGCGAATCTTCGATAAGCTCGGAGGTCTGTTTTGCGGCATCTGCGCTCATATTTGCAAGGTTGCGGACTTCATCGGCCACAACTGCGAAGCCAAGTCCTGCATCGCCCGCTCTTGCGGCTTCGACAGCGGCATTGAGAGCGAGGATATTCGTCTGGAACGCGATATCATCAATAACGCGGATAATATCGGAGATCTGTGCGGACGACTTGGAGATATCCTCCATTGAGCTAAGCATCTTCGTCATTTCGTGGTTGCAGGAGTTGATCTGCTCCTCAATATTTGCGGCGAGGACTTCGGTATCCGAAGCGGATTTAACGGAATCGGAAATATGTCCTACGATGTTTTCCATACGGTTCGATACTTCGCTGACAGCCTCGGACTGACGTGCTGCGCCATCGCTCAAAAGCTGCGAACCCGATGCGACCTGCGAAGCACACATTGTAACGGTATTCGCGGATTCGCTGATCTTGCCGAATGTTTTTCTGAGCTGCGAAAGGATAGCGTTGAAGCTTTCCTTTATCTTGACGAAATCTCCGCGGAACTCTCCGTCCATTTCAAAGGCAAGGTTTCCCTCGGCGATCATGCCAAGTACTTCGGATATCTGTTCGATATATGTACGAAGTGAAGCAACAGTTTGTGCGAGTGACTCGGAAAGGACGCCGACTTCGTTCTTCTGCCTGATAACAGGTGTATCGGCGGAAAGGTCGCCGTCCGAAAGTGCTTTAAGTCTTGCTGTAACGCCGATTATCGGGTTTACAACGCCGTTCATGATAATGAATGTGCAGATGAAAGCTGCAACTATAAGCACAACGGAGAACACAATGATTACCGTTGTAGTTGTTTTGAGTGTGCCGTTGAAGTCGGCTTCAGGTCCGACAAGGATAAGCGACCAGTCGCTGCCCTCGATAGGAGCATACGCAACTCGGCTCTTTACACCGTTGACAACAATGCTTTCGCTGCCCGACTCGCCGCTCATTGCGAGTGACTGTATCTCTGCGATAGCTGCATAGCTGCTGTCGGATTCCGCAAGGGTGTTATAGTTCACTGCGTTGACAACATTGTTGATGTCGTTTGAAGCGATCATCGTACCCTCGGAATTGATTATGTAAGCTGTGGAATTTTCGCTGAACTGAACGGAATTTACGATATCGGAAAGTATCTGTGCATCGTAGTAGGCAACGAGAACATAGCTTGTGATGCTTGATGTTCCCGAAACTGCAATGATAAATTCCGAGCCGCTGCCGTCCTCATACGGGATAGGTTCTGTGATAGCAATGCCCTTTGACTTTGCCGTCTGATAAACCTCAAGGTCTTTGAGTGCTTCTGCGCTTTTAGCGTCAAATCTGTCCGAGCCGATGAAGAAATCACCCATTTTGAACATCGCGAAATCCTTTACATCGAGCTTATACTCATTAAACATATATTTGAGATAAGACGAAGCTCCCTTTGAAGCGCCGATATTGTCGCTGCAAAGTGTTTTCTGAAAAGCGGTATCGGTCTTGGTTTTGAGCATGGAAATTTTAACGCTTACGTCAGATGACGCCTCTGTTGTGATAGGCGTTATCATCTGATTAACGGTCGATTTTACACCTCTCGAAAGTGAAAAATAGTTGACGAAAGCAAGCAGCAGAACGACAATGAGCGACATTACGCATACGAAGATAATGAGCTTTGTCTTGATGCTGTTGCGGTTCAGCTTAAAATAACTGAGGTCAAACTTCTTTTTAACCTTTATATCTGACATTTTCTTGTTTTTTTGTAATTTTGACTTTGCCATACCAAAACCCTCCCCATAGGGTGTACATTCTTTGTTTTTATTGTACCACTTTATAACACTCAATATATCAAATTTCTGTGAATTTTTACAATAAACAGTGCAATAAAAAAGGATTTTTATGTATTTCGCTTTACTGCAACAAAGCAAAAGAGCCGGACAGCTTTGAAAATAACTGTCCGGCTCTTAGTTTTTTTAGCAGAAATCCGTAAAATTTGTTATGCTTATCTCTTATCGGAATGTGCACAAAAAATCAAGCGAAAGGTTAAATATATGACTTTTGCGACGATTTTTGTCTGCACATTAATTAGAGATCAGCATTAAGCTGCGGTCTTGTGTATCTTACCTGCAACTCGTTTGTATATTACCTGTACAGCAGGGAGAACAGCCGCACAGAGTATGCAGTAAACAACAGCCTGAAGCGATATCGCACTGAGTCTGATGAAGAACTGCTCTTTCGTGTTCGACATAAAGCCTGCCGACATAAGTATTGCCGTGTTGAGCAGAAGATTTATCACGAATGAATCGATGAGTCTTGCGACAACAGCCATAATGGCGAGTTTCTTGCCCTCTTTTTTGTAAAGACAAATACCGAATACAAGTCCCTCGAGTGCCGCTGTTACGGTGAGAAGCGGAAACGGTGCCTGACCGCTGACAAGACAGCCGATAAGGTCGCCTGCGACAGCTGCAAGCGTTGCAGGGATCGGTCCGAAGAACATTCCTACGACTGCGAGTGCGAAGAACGCAACGTTTATTTTGAGGAACGCGCCGACCTTGAACGAAAACATATCGAGAATGATGAAAAGTGCAGTCATAAGTCCTGCCATAGCAAGACACTTAGCGCTTTTCAGCTCCTTTGCGGAGCTTGTGAAGACAGAAAAAAAGCCTTTCATTTTTACCTCCTTAAAATATTGCTGTTTGTGCATATCGGGAGGAATGAAAAGCTCCTGTTATGCATTTCAGCGGGATGCAAGAACTGAACCGCAAGCCTTGAAAGCTTTTCGTTCCGCCGGCAACTCCCCGTCCGTCGGACACTTGTACGCTCAGTTCTCTACTCTGTAAATGCGTATTTCTGCTATAAAAAGTTGATATATTTCATCAACAGCTATTATTGTATCACTTTTATGTGAAAAAGTCAAGGATTTTTTTACCGTAATACACGGTATTTCAACGATTAAATGTGAACTTTTGATGTGAATGTATTATGAATTGCTGTATTTACCGCAGGTGACGGGTCACTATCCCTTTTTTTGAACGGCATTGGTGACTGTGGGACGAGCGACACGTTCCTGCAATTTCACGCAATAAACTTTCTCGGTCGGAACGGCGTTTCGAGCGTTCTCTTTACCTTGAACCAGAAGCTTGTTTCAAATTCTATCGGCTGAACGAATATCGACCTTATTCCCGAAAGGTTCGCGCCGAGAATATCCGTAAATATCTGGTCGCCGACAGCGCAGGTTTCTTTTCTTTTTACGCCAAGCCGTTTCATTGCCTCTTTCATTCCCTTTGGGAGCGGTTTTCTGCCCTCGGGAACAAAGTCAAGCCCCAATCTTTCGGCAAACGGTGCTACCCTCGGAGGGTGATTGTTCGACACAATGATGAGCTTTATCCCCTCGCCTTTTACGGCGGCAAGCCACTCGTCTATGCCCTCTATCGGCGTGGGGTTATTATGCGTTGTGAGCGTATTGTCAACGTCGAGTATCACCGCTTTGACGCCCATTTCCGCCAGCGTTTGCGGCGGTATATTCAGTATGCTTTTATATGCTTTGGTCGGTCTGAACAGCATTTTTTCCTCTCCTGATACTAAACACCAATAAAACTATAGACAAAAAATCTGCGTCAAAACTATATAAAACAGTTTTCAACATCAAGCTGTTTTCAACATCAAGCTGTTTTCAACAGCTGCGGGATTTTGCTTGATTTTTTGTACACATTCCAATTAGATATTAGCATAAAATAAGAACGGCGACAGTTTGACCCTGCCGCCGTTCTTGACTAAAGCGATAAATTATTAATATTTACGCTTACGAGCAGCTTCGGACTTCTTCTTACGCTTTACCGAAGGCTTCTCATAGTGTTCTCTTTTACGAACTTCAGCGATAACGCCGTCCTTTGCGCAACTTCTCTTAAAACGCTTAAGAGCAGTTTCCAAAGATTCGTTCTTACCAACACGAATTTCTGCCAATTTTATTCCCTCCCTTTGCCGCTCAGGCAGAGGATGATATAAGATATAACTACATTATTATACAATATAAATCCCGAATTGTCAAGGGTTATCCGAAAAATCCTGCACAAATTTGACGAGATTTTTTGTAAACAATGAGCTAAAATGCTTACTTTGCAACGATATTTACAAGTCTGCCCTTAACGTAGATCTCCTTGACGATATTCTTGCCGTCAATTGCAGCCTTAACATCGGCATTTTCCTTTGCGAGCGCAAGAACTTCGTCCTGCTCTGCATTTGTCGGGATCATGAGTTTTGCCTTTACCTTGCCGTTGATCTGGACTGCGATCTCGATCTCATCGTCAACGCAGAGAGCATCGTCATATTCTGCCCACTTCTGTTCGCTCAAAATTTCACCAAAGAGCTTCTGATACATTTCCTCGGTCATGTGGGGAGCGAACGGATTGAGAATGATAAGGAACGATTTGAGTTCAGCCTTGTTGATGCTGCCGATCTCGTATATCTTGTTTACGAAGCTCATCATTGCCGCAACAGCGGTGTTGAACTTCATCTTTTCGATATCCTCGGATACCTTTTTAATGGTCTTGTGCATGATCGAAACCATTTCGGGACGGTATTCATCGCCGTCAACGACCATATCCTGAAGATTCCAGATCCTGTCGAGGAATCTCTTGCAGCCCATCATGCTCTTCTCGCTCCAGGGAGCAGCCTGCTCATAGTCACCCATAAAGAGGACATAGGTACGGAGAACATCTGCACCGAGCTTATCGATAACGTCGTTAGGGTCAACTGTATTTCCTCTCGACTTGCTCATCTTTTCGCCGTCTTCACCGAGGATAAGACCCTGAGCGGTTCTCTTTGCGTAAGGCTCATCGCAGGGAACTTCGCCGATGTCATAGAGGAATCTGTGCCAGAAACGGGAGTAGATCATGTGACGTGTAACATGTTCCATACCGCCGTTGTACCAGTCAACAGGCATCCAGTATTCAAGCGCTTCCTTTGAGGCGAACGCATTGTCATTGTTCGGGTCGCAGTAGCGGAGGAAGTACCATGAAGAACCTGCCCACTGAGGCATTGTATCGGTTTCACGCTTTGCATCGCCGCCGCACTTAGGACACTTGCAGTTTACGAAAGAATCGATCTTCGCAAGAGGAGATTCGCCGTCCGTTCCCGGTGCGAAATTCTCTACCGGAGGGAGCTTTAACGGAAGCTCGTCATAAGGAACGGCAACATCGCCGCACTTAGGACAATGTACTATCGGGATAGGTTCGCCCCAGTAACGCTGACGGTTGAATGCCCAGTCCTTCATCTTGTACTGAACGCCCTTTTCGCCGACGCCCTTTTCTGCGAGGATCTCGAGCATCTTTGCGATAGTGTCTTTCTTGTTTGTAAGGCCGTTAAGTACGCCCGAATTTATCATTTCGCCCTCGCCTGTATAGGCTTCCTTTTCAACATCGCCGCCCTTGATAACAGGGATAATGTCGATGCCGAACTTCTTTGCGAAATCGTAGTCACGGGTATCATGTGCAGGAACAGCCATAATTGCGCCTGTGCCGTAGCCCATCATTACATAGTCGGAAATATATACGGGAATTTCCTTTTCCGTGATAGGATTGATCGCTGTAAGTCCCTCGATCTTAACGCCCGTCTTGTCCTTTACAAGCTGTGTACGCTCGAATTCGGACTTCTTTGCGCACTCTGCCTTGTAAGCGTCGAGGTCGGCAATATTGCTTATCTCGTCACGATACTTTTCGATGATCGGGTGTTCGGGGGCAATTACCATAAAGGTTACGCCGTAAAGGGTGTCGGGACGTGTTGTATAAATGCGGAGAGTTTCGTCCTTGCCCTTGATCCTGAAGTTTACGAATGCGCCCGTTGACTTGCCTATCCAGTTTTCCTGCTGGAGTCTGATGTTAGGGAGATAGTCAACCTCGTCAAGGCCCTGAAGGAGCTTGTCTGCGTATTCGGTAATACGGAGATACCAGACTTCCTTTTTCTTCTGAACAACGTCGCTGTGGCAGATATCGCACTTGCCGCCCTGCGAATCTTCATTGGAGAGGACTACCTTACAGCTTGGGCAGTAGTTTACAAGGGTAGTATCTCTGAAAACAAGACCCTTTTCAAACATTTTAAGGAATATCCACTGCGTCCACTTGTAGTAGTTTTCGTCTGTGGTATCGATAACTCTTGACCAGTCGAACGAGAATCCGACCTTTTTGAGCTGATTTGTGAACTTCTTTATATTGTTGTCGGTAATGATACGGGGGTGAACTCCGTCCTTGATAGCGGTGTTCTCGGTAGGAAGTCCATATGCGTCAAAACCGATCGGGAAGAGTACGTTGTAGCCCTGAAGGCGGCGTTTTCTCGAAACGACTTCAAGTCCCGAATAAGCCTTGATATGACCAACATGCATACCGTGACCCGATGGATACGGGAACTCAACAAGTCCGTAGAACTTTGGCTTTTTGCTGCCCGTTTCAGCCTTGAAGCAGTCATGCTCCTCCCAGTATTTCTGCCACTTCTGTTCGGAAGCGGCGAAGTCATAGCGTTCTGCCATTTATATCAATCCTTTTCATAAAAATTACTTTATCCAAGCGGAAATGTCAACTTCTTCGCCGTCTGCCCAAAGTCTTTCAAGGTTGTAGAATTCTCTCTGATCCCTTGAAAAAACATGGATGATGATATCCGAGTAATCGAGGACGATCCAGTTTGAACCATTGTTGCCCTGAACGCTGTGCGGCTGAACGCCCTGCTCGCTGAGTCTGAAGTCAACTTCGTCGGCAAGTGCCCTCGTCTGAGTGGAGCTTGTGCCGTCCGCGATAACGAAATAGTCGGCAAGAATGGAAATATCCTTTATTTTTATTACCTTTATATCTTCGGCCTTTTTGCTGTCAAGCGCCTTAACGGCGATCTCAAGTATCTGCTGCTGTGTAAGCTCTGCCATCTTATTCCTCCGTTTTTTTGCAAATTTCCGTATAGTAATTGTAAGCTTCAAGCGTTTGTGTCGGGATAAGCGAACCCTTTTCCATGACCTCGCTTATCGAGTGCTTTACAGCTTCGAGTATTGACTTTTTGATATCGGCGAAAGCAAGCTTTCGGAACTTTTCAACGTCCTTGAAGCTTCGTTCGACCGAAACAAGGTCAGCCATATAGACTATCTCTTCAAGCTCGCTCATTGCCGCTCTGCCCGTTGTGTGGTAGCGTATGGAATTGAGAAAATCCTCGCTCGTGAAGCCGAACACTGTTTCGGCGTAGTATGCTCCTGCGACTGCATGGTAGAGTGCAGGCGTTTTCAGCTCCGCTTCGCAGACATTTCGGCGGGATTTCTTAACCATTGCAAGCTGTTCTGCCTGCGGAAGCTCCTTGCAGCAGTCGTGAACAAGACCTGCTGTGTAAGCTTCGTTCGGGTCTTTGTAGCCATGCGCCTCGGCAAGCTTTTTTGCCATATCGGCAACATTCATACTGTGCGTAAAGCGTTTTTTTGAAAGTCTAATGCTTAAAATATCGGTAAGCTCCGCATCGGAATACATTTTATCAGTCCTTTATTCGTTCGTAAACACGATTTTCCTCTATATATTCTACTACATTTTTATCCATATAGCAAGATAAATCGCAATTTTTTATAATTTTTTCACGAATTTCCGATGAAGAAAGCTCGAAAGCCGAAATTTCCGTGACTATGACCTTTCCGAATCGTGAAAGCTGCGCGGCTTTTTCCCGAAGCCGTTCGATATCACTTCCGCCGTCCTCACGCGAAGCCGCAATGACCGTACACATTTTCAGAATGTCCTGCCATTGATGCCATTTATCGAACGAGAGCAGCATATCGCTCCCCATTATGAAGAAAAGCTCATCTTCGGGAAATTCTTCGCGGAAATGCTCGACCGTGTTCACGGAATAGCTCACCTCAGACTGCGACAGCTCCCAATCGCTGACCGTCACATACGGCAGCTTTGCAAATGCGAGCCTGCACATTCGGAGTCGGTCTTTTCCGTCCGCAACAAAGCCTGCGCTGTCCTTTTTGAACGGCGAAATGAATGTCGGAACGACGTAAACACGGTCAAAGCCGTTCTTTTCCGCCGTTTCCTTAACAAGATTGACGTGACCGTTGTGGACCGGGTTAAAGCTGCCGCCGAATAACGCAATTCTGCTCATATCAGAACTTTATCTTAGGGTTCTGCGGATTGCGCTTGAAAAGAACTATCTTGTTTCCGATGACCTGAACGACCTCGGACTTGGTCTTTTCGGCAAGCTCCGCAGCTGCCTCCGCAGGGGAAAGCATTGCGCCCTCGAGGACTTTCATCTTTATTATTTCTCTTGCTTTGAGTGCATCACTGACCTGAATAACGAGTGTGTCAACGATGCCGTTTTTGCCGACCTGCAAGATCGTATCTTCTGTGCTTGCGATACTTTTAAGTGCCGCTCTCTGTTTGCTTGTAAGCATATTAAAAATTCCTTTCGTTTGATCAATGAATTACATATTATAAGTTATCGTTGCGGAGATCAGCAATGTCATTGCGATTGAAGAAAACACATAAGTCCCGCCGATAACACCGAATATTATACCGCAGTTTTTCAGCAGCTTTTTCTTTTCCGTTTCTTCGGGACTGCACTTTTTTGCTTTCACAAGGAACACGATACAGCATACTATTGTGGCGGCAGGAACACCGTACAAAACAATTATGCTGAAAATATTTATCAATACTCCCATCAATGTCATCATAGTCATTCTCCTTTTATTAATTTCTATATTTCAAGGAGTTATATAGACTATCGTTTTTGAACTGAGCCAGATAAGCACGATCCCCAAAACAATAAAGCCGCCCGTCATTGCTCCGAAAATAACGGTATTCGTTTTAAGAAGCTTTTTTCCTATCCGATCTGTCTGCGCCGCATTTTATATATTTTACCAGAAACACGATAAAACACACCGCCGCTGTCAGCGGAACGCCGAATATTGCCAGAATACTTGCAATGCAGAACAGTATCTCATAGATCCCACTTACATACTGCATGATCATTCTCCTTTTATCCGTGCTTCAAACTTGCGGAGCGCATCTGCACGGTGGCTTACCTTGTCCTTTTCCTCTGCGGAAATTTCCGCAAACGAGCGGTCGCCGTACATAAATATCGGGTCATAGCCGAAGCCGTTCGTGCCTTTCTTTTCATAGCCGATCCTGCCCTCGCAAGTGCCCTTTACGGTGAAGCTTTCGCCGTTTTCATCGATGTAGCATACGGCGCATACAAATCTTGCCGTGCGCTTTTCATCGGGAACGCCCTCCATTTTGGAAAGCACCTTTGCACAGCGCTTACCCTCCTCGGCATAACGTGCGGAGTAAATTCCCGGTTCGCCGCCGAGTGCGTCGACCTCCAGTCCGCTGTCGTCCGCGATAACGGGGAGATGTGTTATATCGTAAGCCGCTTTTGCCTTTATATAAGCATTTTCCTCGAAAGTTGTTCCCGTTTCGTCCGCTTCGATATCTGCGCCGGCTTCGGACTGGGTGATGACCTCATAGCCGAGCGGTTCGAGTATCTCACGGAACTCACGGAGCTTATTCTTGTTGTTCGATGCAAGTATTATTTTCATTATTCTTTATCCTCGCTGTCTTTTTTCTTTTTGCCGAATGTGATCTCTTTGAAAAGGAAACCGAACTTGCCGTCCTTGAGGCTCTTTTTCTGCTCGGGGATTTCCTCGGAATGTTCTTCGCTTTCGGAAGCTTCTGCGGTTATTTCTTCATCGTCCTCCTCGGCTGTTTCTTCGTGTTCTTCAACAGCTTCGGGTGCTTCGTTTTCCTCTGCTTCTTCGGTGTTTTCTTCGGCTGTTTCTTCAAGCTCCTCCGCAACATCGTCAACGTTTATCTCATCGGAGATATTTTCGGAAAGAACAGGTTCATTCTCGGGTTCTTCCGCAGTTTCGGAAACTTCGGTATTTTCAGCCTTTTCAGCGATTTCAGCAGTTTCGTCAGCTTCATTTTCTTCCGATGTTTCTTCATCGGTCAGACGTTCATAGTTATAGTCGAAGTCGGTCTCATTATCGAACAGAGCCTCGACGAAGTCGTGAGCATTGAACTCCTGCAGGTCGTCAAGCTTTTCACCGACGCCGACAAGCTTTACGGGGATACCAAGCTCGTTGTGTATCGAAATGATGATGCCGCCCTTTGCGGTTCCGTCAAGCTTTGTGAGTACAATACCCGTGATATCGGCAACTTCGCTGAAAAGCTTTGCCTGATTTACGGCGTTCTGTCCCGTTGTTGCATCAAGAACGAGGAGCGTTTCGAGCGAACAGCCTTCACCCTGCTCGTGAATGATACGGCTGATCTTTTTCAGCTCGTCCATAAGATTTTTCTTGTTGTGAAGTCTGCCTGCAGTGTCGCAGATAAGAATGTCAGTACCTCTTGCTTTTGCGGCTGTAACGGCGTCAAAAACTACTGCGGCAGGGTCTGAACCCTCGGCATGTTTTACGATGTCAACGCCTGCGCGCTCCGTCCATATCTGCAGCTGCTCGATAGCGGCTGCGCGGAACGTATCTGCTGCGGCAACGAGGACTTTTTTGCCATCGTTCCTGTACTTCGCCGCAAGCTTTCCTATAGTGGTGGTCTTGCCTGCACCGTTTACGCCGATAACAAGGATAACGGACGGCGTTGTGGAGGTGTCGATCTTCTTATCCTCGCCGAGCATTTCTTCGATGATATTTTTAAGCTCCGCTTTTGTTTCATCGGGTGTGGTAAGCTTTTTCGCCTTTACCGATGCACGGAGCTTTTCAACTATCGAAAGCGAAGTTTCAACACCGATATCGCAGGTGATGAGAACTTCTTCAAGTTCGTCGAAAAAGTCATCATCGAGCTGCTTGTGCGCGCCAAAAAGTACACCTATCTTGCTCATCATCGAGTCTTTGGTTTTTCTTACGCCCTCGGCGATCTTACTGAAAATGTTCATATTCAAGACCTCACTTTAACTTTGGTTTTGTATGCCGTCAGTTCGCTTCTATGTTCTGCGGCGGCTGCTCAAGGCGGAGTATTTTCGAGATACCCTTTTCCTGCATTGTTACACCGTACATTACGTCTGCTTCGTCCATTGAACCTCGTCTGTGCGTTACGAGGATAAACTGCGTTGTATCGGTAAATTTGCGGAGATACTGAGCATACTTCGTAACGTTTATGTCATCGAGTGCCGCTTCGATCTCGTCAAGGATACAGAACGGCGCAGGCTTGATTTTAAGTATTGAGAAATAAATGCATATCGCAACGAACGCCTGCTCACCACCCGAAAGGAGCGAAAGGTTGTTGATGACCTTTCCCGGAGGTGCGACCTTTATTTCAATGCCCGATTCAAGAACATCCTCGGGGTCGGTGAGGGTAAGCTCCGCACGTCCGCCGCCGAAAAGCTCGACAAAAATCTGCTTGAAGTTTTCATTTATTTGGTTAAAGCTGTCGGAGAACTGTCTGCGCATCGTTTCGGTGAGTTCTTCAATGAGCTTTTCAAGTTCACGCTTTGAGCTTTCAACGTCATTGAGCTGTCCCGACATGAATTCGTAACGTTCCGATACCTCTTTGTATTCTTCGATAGCGGCAACGTTGACATTTCCGAGCGCACGAATTTTCTGCTTTATCTCCGCGAGGTCACGCTGAATGACGAGCAGATTTTCCACCGGCTTTGCAAGCTTCACCGCTTCGGAAAGATAGAGTTCATACTGCTCCGCCATATCTGCGATTATCTTGTCATAAGCGCCCTGAACGGAAGTTTTGCGCTCTTCGAGCCTTGTCACTTCACGGCTGAACTTTTCCTTGCTGTCGTTCAGTTCGCGGACCTGTCTGCGCTTTTCGTTCGACTTCTGCTCCATTGTGTGGCTTTCGGAGCGGAGCTGTGCGATGCGGTCGTTTATTCCTGCGGCTTCGTCCTTTGCGCCCGAAAGCTTTGCGTTAAGTGCTTCGATCTCAGCCTGTTTTTCTTCGATAAAACGGTTCTTTTCGTCGAGTTCGACAACGAGCCTTGCACTGCTGCTGCCGATCTCCTGCGACTGTGCTTCAAGGCGCGCGATCTCGGCTTTTATCGCCTCGATATCCTTAACTATCTCGGTTTCACGAAGCTTTAATCCGGACATTTTTTCGGAAAGTGCTTCGCGCTTTTCCTGCATCTGTCTGCGCTGTTCTTCGTTCTCGGAAACGCTCTTTTCCTTTTCGGAAATGTCGTTTTCGACCGCCTTCAAAGCTTCTTCGGCTGCCTTTACAGCGGCTTCGCTCTCGGAGATTCGGTTTTTGAGTGCATTTTTTGCATCTTCCGAACCGGAAAGCTGTTCTTCGTTCTGCGCGGTCATTACATCTATTCGTTTCAACTCCGATTCAAAGCGAATTTTATCCGCAGCAACAACGGAAAGCTCTTCCTTTGCGCCCTCGATATCGAAACTGAGCTTATCCGTTTCGCTTTTAAGCTTTTCGGCCGATGCACGAAGTTCGCTGAGCTTTGTCTGGAGCGCATTTTTCTCATTGGTGAGCTTTTCGATGTCGTTCTTTCGGGTAAGAACGCCGCTCGACTTTGAAACAGAACCGCCCGTGAATGAACCGCCTGCGTTTATGACCTGACCGTCAAGCGTTACGATACGGAATTTGTAGCCATACTTCTTTGCAATGAGCGTTCCGAGGTCGATATCCTCCGCAATGACTATTCTTCCGAGTAGCGAGTTGTAAACGCCCTCAAATCTCGGATCAAACTGCACGAGATCAACTGCGAGTGCAACAAAGCCATCGCATCGGTCAAGGCCGTTTTCGTTAAGGCGGTTTCCCTTGACGGAAGTTAGCGGCAGGAATGTTGCTCGGCCTGCTTTGGTTTCCTGCAAAAGTCTGATACCGCGCTTTGCGATGTCTTCATTTTCTACAACTATATTCTGGAGTGCACCGCCCATCGCGGTTTCGACAGCAACGCTGTACTTCGATTCGACCTTGATAAGCTGTGCGGCAGAGCCGTAAACTCCGCTAAGCTGTCCCGACTTTGAAGCTTTGAGTATCTGCTTTACCGAGTGCGCAAAGCCCTCCATGCTGTTTTCCAGGTCGGCAAGCATACGGATACGCTGGTCTTTGTCACGGATAGAGAAGTTCATCTCTTCAAGCTGCTTTTTTGCCGCTTCGAGCTTCTCTTTTCTCGCAGCATAAAGCTTTGAAATGCCGCCGATACGGTTGTTGAGTTCCTCGGTCTTTTCCTCAATAAGAGCAAGTCCGTCCGTACATTCGCCCTTTTCGCGCTTCAGATCTTCGAGTGCGGAGCGGAGCGTTTCTTCCCTGCCGTCGGCGGATTTAAGCTGCGCCCTCATATCTTCGGCGTTCTGCTTGCCCGTTGAGATAGAAACACCGTACTCGGACTGCTTTATATATAATTTATTGAGTTCGTTCCGGACTTGTGCCGACTTGCTGTCGAAGCTGTCCTTTTCGGACGATGCCTTGGAAAGCTCCTCGCTGACGGTTACATAATCGGTGCGTGTCTGTTCAAGTTCGGCTTCGGCATTTTTTATTGCGGCAAGCTTTTCTTCGGTAGCCTTGCGGTTTTCCTCACCCGTGTTTTCGGAGAGTGCCTGCTGCTTTTTTATTTCGTCGATATCGTCATTTGCGTGGCGAATTTCATTCTCGCAAACGGCGATATCGGAATGTATCTGTGTGTTCGCACGTTCCGATTCAAGTATGCGGTTTCGCAGTTCTTCCGTGCGGAGAGTGTTTTCCTGCATATTTTCGGAAAGCTGTGTAAGCTCCTCTTCAAGCCTTGAAATATCGGCTTCAACGCCGTTGTATTCGTTCGTGCTGATAAGAAGCTTGTCGGAAATTTCGTCAAGGTTCTTTTTCAGCTCGTCAAGCTGACGAACCCAGACGGTGATCTCGAGCGACTTTTTCGTTTCGGAATACTCGATGAATTTTTCCGCCTTTTCCGACTGTATGCGGAGCGGTTCAACTCTGCTTTCGAGTTCGCCGATGATATCACGCAGACGCAGAATGTTTTCCTGTGCGGCGGCAAGCTTTCTCTCAGCTTCGGCTTTTTTATAGCGGAATTTCGATATTCCTGCAGCTTCCTCAAAGATCTCACGGCGTTCGCCCGACTTTGCGGAAACTATCTCGGCAACACGACCCTGACCGATTATCGAATAACCGTCACGGCCAAGACCCGTGTCCATAAAAAGCTCGCAGATATCCTTTAAACGCACCTGCGCGCCGTTTATCATATATTCGCTTTCACCGCTGCGGTAAAGCTTTCTCGTTACCGAGACCTGCTCGGACGGTATCTGCAAAATTCCCCTGTTGTTGATGATGTTGAGCGTTACCGAAGCGAAGCCCATAGGCTTGCGGAACTGTGTACCAGAGAAGATAACGTCCTCCATTTTTCCGCCTCGGAGCGTCTTGGAGGACTGCTCGCCGAGTACCCAGCGCACAGCATCACCGATATTCGATTTTCCGCTTCCGTTAGGGCCGACTACCGCCGTTATTCCCTTGTCAAAGGTAAGCTTTATCTTATCGGGAAAGGACTTGAAACCCTGTAATTCCAATGATTCGAGATACATTTATATGCTCCGTTTCATTTAAATTTGCTTTATGCGGATATCGAAAAGTGAAGTAATGCTTTTATCCGCAGTTATCTTTATATCAAAACCTTGCTTTTTAAAATATTCAGTATTACATTTTTTCTGACCGACAGCCATGCTGACAGCTTTCGGCGAAACCAAAACTTCGTATCTGCCCTTTTCGCCGAGCTGCTTTTCGATAGTCTTGCGAAAGCGTATGCCAAGGCAGATCTCACGCATCGCAGGGTGATAATATCCCCCGACAGCCTGACCCTCGACATTTTCCGAAGCGTGAAGTCCGAGCCGTATTATCCTTATGCCGCTCTGCTCGAACATTTCCATCAGCTTCGCGCAAAGCTCGGCTTCTTCATCGAACGGGACGGGGGCATATACCCCACTCTGATATAAGTCGGCAAGCTTAGTTCCGCCAAGTATCACAGTCGGGTATATCCGCACCGTTGCAGGCGAGAGCTTTATCAGTTCTTCTGCGGTGTAGATATCGTCCTCGGGAGATGCGCCGTAAAGTCCCGTCATCATCTGCAAGCCGAGTTCAAAGCCGTACTCTTTTATAAGAGCCGAGGCTTTCCGAACATCGTCCGCAGTGTGTCCGCGGTCATTCATTGCAAGGATACTGTCATGCATCGACTGCGCACCGAGTTCTATCGCAGTGACGTTGTATTTCTTCAATACGTCAAGCACTTCGCAGTCGATCCTATCGGGCCGTGTCGAAACTCTTATCCCGATAAGACCGTATTCCTTTATAAAAGGCTGTGCGGCTTCGAGCAGGGAGATCATATATCCCCTTTCGACCGCAGTGAAGCTTCCGCCGAAGAAAGCTATTTCCGTTTCGTACGGTGCTTTCAGCTTAGGGCAGGCTTCTTCGAGAATTTTTGTTACAGCGTCCGCATCGGGCGGTTCTTCCGTGCTGCTTATCGTGCGCTGATTGCAGAATGAGCAGCAGTTCGGGCAGCCTTTATGCGGAATAAAAATTGAGATGTTGCTGTGCGTCATACCTTATAGCCCATAAGTTCGAGAGCTTCTTTCGCAGCCATCTGTTCAGCCTGCTTTTTGCTGTGACCCTCGCCCGTTCCGATGACGTTTGAGTTGAGCATTACCTGAATAACGAACACACGGTTGTGGTCAGGGCCTGTCTGCGATTTGAGGAAGTATTCGACCTTTTCCTCGCGGTTGCGCTGGATAACTTCCTGCAGTATCGTCTTATAGTCACCGTTGGAACGGTTTCTGTACTTGTCGATATCCTCGGGCATAAAACCGAGGACGTACTTTCTCGCTTCATCAAGACCGCCGTCAAGGAAAACTGCCGCAATGACAGCTTCAAACGCGTCTGAAACGATGGACGGACGCTCTCTGCCGCCGCTGTTTTCCTCGCCCTTGCCGAGAAGAATATGCTGACCGAGGTCTATTTTCTTCGAGAATTCAAAGAGTGCGGTTTCACAGACGAGCGATGCTCTTATCTTCGTAAGGTCGCCCTCGGGGAGATGCTTGAAGTGCTTGAAAAGATACTCCGAAACTACTATCGAAAGCACACTGTCGCCGAGGAATTCAAGGCGTTCATTTGAGTTGCGCGAGTTTTTGAACTCGTTTGCATAGCTTGAATGGGAAAGTGCTTCATGAAGAAGCTCCTTATCCTTGAATGTATATCCTATCTTTTTTTCAAACTCTGAAAAATCCATTTTTGTGTATTCCTTTCCGGTTGGACTTTGCATAAAAATCCAACCTTTAGTTTGAAAATAAATATGTAAAAACTTATTCAGCCGAATCTGTTTTCAGCTTTTCTATCGAGCGTGAAATTTCGCCGATAACGTCACCGTCAACACAGTTCTTCGCCTGACGGATCGCGTTGTAGAAAGCGTTCGCGTCCGAGCTGCCGTGGGCCTTTATAACGGGCTTTGAAATGCCCATAAGAACTGCACCGCCTACTTCGGAATAGTCCATCTTTTTACGGAATGCTGCTACCTGCTTTTTCATGAGAAGATACGCTATCTTTGAACCAAGGCTGCTCATGAACATACCCTTGAGCGTGTGCGCGAAATATGAACCCATACCCTCGTAAAGCTTCAGCGCAACATTGCCCGTAAATCCGTCCGAAACGGCTACCTGACAAACGCCGAGCGGAATATCACGCGCTTCAAGATTTCCGTAGAAGTTTATCGGTGCTTTTTTAAGCATCGCATAAGCCTCTTTGTCCATTTCTCTGCCCTTTGTATCCTCCGCGCCTACGTTGATAAGACCCACTTTCGGCGACTTCACGCCGAGAACCTTTTCCATATAGCAGCTGCCCATGATGCCGAACTGGACGAGTGCTTCGGGGCGGCACTCAACGTTTGCGCCTGCGTCAATGAGCATGATATAGCCGTTGTCGGCAGGCATTATCGGAGCAAGTGCGGCTCTCTTTATGCCTTTAAGACGCTTTGCGATGAACGTTGCGCCTACAACGAGCGCCCCCGTGCTTCCTGCGGAAACAAAAGCGTCACCCTCGCCGTCTGCAAGTGCTTTGAGTCCGACAGCCATTGAACAGCCTGCGTGTTCCTTTAAGATGGAAGTAGGCTCTTCGTGAATGTCGATGACCTCTTCCGTGTGCTTTATCGAAATTCTGTCGAGCGAAATATTGTTTGCGGCAGCAAAGCTTTTTATCTTGCTTTCATCACCCGTGAGGACAATGTCAACACCGAGCTTTTCAACAGCCATAGCCGCGCCCTTGATGACTTCGTCGGGTGAATGATCTCCGCCGAATGCGTCAACGATTATCTTCATTATTTTTTCTCCTCTTGATCTTCTCGTTTAAAAATTTTATAAATCCGCTGTCGGTCTTTTCGCTTTTCGGAATAACATACTCCGTGCCGTTTTCGGCTTTTATGATAAAGTGACTTTTTGTGTCACGGTATCCGTTCAGCTTTTCATAAGGAAAATAAGCCGCAAAGCTTTCTTCGCATACAAGAAAACCGTCCGTGTAAAACTCATAGAGCCGTGTTTTTACGCCATTTTCGGAAAACGCCTTTTCAGCCGAGCGTTTTATTCCCGAAAGCGAAAATATCCCCGACAAAAATGCAAGTCCCGATATTATCGTGATAAGAAAATATCCTGCGATCGCCGAAAGAACCGCTATAACAAACGCGACCGCTGTTACAACAGTTTCAAGCCGTGCCGCCGACTTTTTTTCGCATAATATCTCGTCAGATCCATACTCCGTTTCAAGGCTGTAGACAGCAGGTGCGGCACTTTTGAGCTTTATTTCAATTTTTCCCATAAGCCGCCCTCCTTATATGCTCTTGACGGTAAATTTTCCGCCGAGCTTGTTTTCCATTACCGCGCGCAGGAGCTTTTTCTGCTCATCGGAAAGCTCACTTTTCGGGATAAGGTAGGTCTTTCCGTCATCACGGAAAAGCATGAATTCGAGCGTGTTCTCAACGCCCCTCACGATGCGTTCATAGCATTCATTAACGCCCTCATATTCGCTTGCAAACGTGAAATGGTGGCGGTAAAAGCTATATGTGCGGCTTCCGCTGCCGTTGGGAGCTTTGCGCACCGATCTGCTGACCTTTCGTGCATTTATAAACATTTCAAGCGCGATAAGAAGTGCAAATGCGACATACGAAGCCGCAAGCATCGGCTGACCTGCCGCAGCCGCAACAAGAACTATCTGCAAAACGATAAGAACGGCAAGTATCGCGCCTATCACTGCGAAAATATATGCGCCGCCGCTTTTGAAAAGCATCGTCTGTTCAAGCTGCTTGAAGTCCTTTTCGCCGCAGTTCACGGTGAAGCTGACGAGCGGCTCTTTGCCTTTATCATCGGGAAATTCAAAGGAAACATTCATCTCTGTTCCTCCATAGCCGCATCCAATGCGCTCAGCGCTCTGTCGGCAATGACCTGATAACGCTGCTGCTTGTCCTTTATGCGCTCGCCGATGTCGGGAAGGATTCCCATATTTGCGCCCATCGGCTGAAAATTCTCAACGCTTTCATCGGAGATATAAGCCGAAAGCGCGCCGAGCATCGTTTCTCTCGGAAGCGAAAGCGATGGCTTTCCGAGCAGCTTTCGTGCCATATTCTTTCCTGCGATGATTCCGCTTGCGGCAGACTCCATATAACCCTCAACGCCCGTTATCTGACCTGCGAAGAAGATCCTTTCATCGGAGCGGAGCGAGAAATCGCTGTTCAAAAGCTTTGGCGAGTTGAGGAATGAGTTTCTGTGCATTACGCCGTAGCGCAGGAACTCAGCATTTTCCAGTCCGGGAATAAGCGAGAACACGCGCTTCTGCTCGCCGAATTTAAGGTTAGTCTGGAAGCCGACAATGTTGTACATCGTTCCCGAGCTGTTCTCTTTTCTGAGCTGAACAACTGCGTAGGGACGCTTTCCCGTTACGGGGTCGGTCAGTCCGACAGGCTTCATTGCGCCGTATCGCATCGTTTCTTCGCCGCGCTTTGCAAGAACTTCTATCGGCATACAGCCCTCGTAAACGGTAAAGCTGTCGTTCTTGTTGTGAAGCTCCTGTGGGCGGTCGAACTCGTGGAGCGGAGCGGACTCTGCGTTTATTATTGCATTGTAAAATGCGAGATATTCTTCCTTTGTGAACGGGCAGTTGATGTAATCATCGTCACCTCTGCCGTATCGGGCGGCGAAGAATGCTCTGTTCATATCGAGCGACTCAAAGGAAACTATCGGTGCGGCAGCATCGTAAAAGCTGAGATATCCGCCGCTCAATTCGCTTATGCTCTCGGCAAGTCCGTCTGAGGTGAGCGGTCCTGTTGCGATTATGACATTCCCCTCGGGTATCTCCGTGACCTCTTCACTGTGGAGGGTGATATTTTCGTGCGACTTTATCTTCTCCGTCACAAGGTCGGAGAAAAGCTTTCTGTCCACCGCAAGCGCGCCGCCTGCAGGGACGGCTGTTTCTTCCGCGCAGGGAACGGTGAGCGAACCCAAGCGGCGCATCTCCTCTTTGAGCAGACCTGCCGCCGAATTGACCCTTGATGCTTTGAGCGAGTTTGAGCAGACAAGCTCGGCAAAGCCCTCATATTTATGCGCAGGAGAGAATTTTTTCGGCTTCATTTCGTAAAGGTCAACGTGTATGCCTGCCTGTGCAAGCTGCCACGCCGCCTCGCAGCCTGCAAGACCTGCGCCGATAACTTTAACGTTATTCATATTGATTGATCCTTGAAAACCTTTGGATTTTGTGCGTATAATTCGATATAGCCGCAGTTCGGACAGCCGAAGCAGTCAACGCCGGCGGTTTTGTTGCCGTCAAGCAGCTTTCTTTTTGGATTCGCAACGTTCAGAACTCCTCCGACAGCAGCCGAAATAAGGGCTTCCTTCATCTCTGTTTTACACTTCGGACAATCCATGCTCCAAACTCCTTTTCTCATCGGTATGACCGTTCAAATAAAGCTTGCTTTGGCTTTACTTTTCCTTTTTGATCGCAACCTCGTAGCCGCAGCCTTCCTTTAAGCAGAAGAGCTTGCCGCCCTTTTTGAAGAGCGTTGTGCCGTCGTTGCACTTCGGGCATTTATCGGAAACGGGTGTGTCCCATGTCATAAAGTCGCAGTTCGGATTATCCTCGCAGCCGAAATATTTCTTGCCCTTTTTGGACTTTTTCTGGAGTATCTTCTTGCCGCACTTAGGACAAACGCCGCCGGTCGGCTTGATGATCTTCTTCGTGTTTGTACATTCGGGGAATCCCGAGCAGGCAAGAAACTTTCCGAAACGGCCTATCTTTATTACCATAGGCTTGCCGCATACCTCGCAGACCTCGTCCGTTTCCTCGTCGGGGACTTTGATGCGCTTGCCGTCCATATCGGTTTCAGCCTTTTTGAGCGTTGCATCGAAATCATCGTAGAAATCGTGCAGAGTCTGAACCCAGTCAGCCTCGCCCGTTTCGACCTTATCGAGGTTGCTTTCCATATTCGCCGTAAATTTTGTATCAACGATATGCTTGAAGTGGTCTTTCATGACCTGCGTCGTTACTATGCCGAGTCCCGTTGGTTTGAGCTGCTTGCCGTCTCGTTCAACATAGAAGCGGTTGGTGATAGTTGAGATAGTCGGAGCGTAGGTTGACGGTCTGCCGATGCCGTTTTCTTCGAGTGCTTTGATAAGCGTTGCTTCGGTATATCTTGCAGGCGGCTGTGTGAAGTGCTGGTTGCCCTCGATAGCTTTGAGCTTGAGCTTGTCGCCCTTTTCGATAACGGGGAGGACTTTGTTTTCCTCGTCGTCCTTTGTTTCCTCATAGAGAACGGTAAAGCCGTCAAATTTTACCGAGAAGCCCGTTGCCTTGAATGTGCAGCCGTTTGCATCAATAGCGGCGGAAACCGTATCGAGCGAAGCACTTTCCATCTGGCTCGCGATGAAGCGCTCCCAGATAAGGCGGTAAAGCTTGAACTGCTCGGGGGTAAGGCTGTCTTTTATTTTTGCAGGAGTAAGCTCGGGCATAGACGGACGGATAGCTTCGTGGGCGTCCTGAGCGCCTGCCTTGGTCTTGTATATCTTCGGCGTGGAGGGGACGTATTTTTTGCCGTAGACCTCCTCGATGTATTTATAAGCCGCAGCGCGCGCTTCATCGGAGATTCTAAGGCTGTCGGTTCTCATATATGTGATAAGACCGACTGCGCCCATATTTTCGATCTCAACGCCTTCGTAAAGTGTCTGCGCTGTTTTCATCGTCTTTGCAGCGGCAAAGCCAAGCTTTTTCGATGCTTCCTGCTGCATTGTCGAAGTCGTGAACGGAGGTGCGGGCGACTTTCTGCGAACGGATTTCCTGACCTCGGTGACGATATAGTCTGCGTCCTCAACACGGGCAAGTATCGCATCGGCTTCTTCCTTGGAGTGAAGCTCGGTCTTCTTTCCGTCAACACCGTAGAACGAAGCAGCGAACTGCTTTTTCGAGGACGGAGCGGTCATTTTCGTATCGATCGACCAATATTCCTCGGGCTTGAAGTTTTCGATCTGCTTTTCCCTGTCAACGACGAGCGAAACTGCGACCGACTGAACACGTCCTGCCGAAAGTCCGCGGCGGACTTTTTTCCAGAGGAACGGTGAAAGCTTATAACCAACGATACGGTCGAGGATACGGCGAGCCTGCTGCGCATTGACGAGATCAAGGTCGATGCTGCGCGGATGCGCCATACCATTGGTAACGCCTGTTTTTGTGATCTCGTTGAAAGTTACTCGGTTGTTTGCGTCCATAGGCAGTCCGAGCATCTGCGCCAAGTGCCATGAAATGGCTTCTCCCTCGCGGTCAGGGTCCGTTGCGAGATATACGAAATCGGACTTCTTCGCTTCGTCCTTTAAGCTTGCGATAAGCTCCTCTTTGCCTTTTATATCGGTATAAACGGGTTTGAAATCATTGTCAACATCAACGCTGAGCTTTGATTTTGGCAGGTCACGGACGTGACCCATTGAAGCAACGACCTCATAGCCGCTGCCGAGATATTTTTTTATAGTTTTAGCCTTTGCGGGTGACTCCACAATTACAAGCTTTGACATTTATATCGTAACTCCTTTCGGAAAATCATCAGTTCAAAGGGCAAAGTAATCCTGCCCTGTTTCGGAATAAACAGCACCGTCAATTTCAAGGTCTGTGATAAGCATAAGCACCTCGGAAATATCAAGACCGCTCTTTTCTGCGACCTCATCGGGTGAAATGCCGTTTTCGGCGCTTTTTATGATATCATAAATGATACCCGAACTGCCCTCGGGTCTGTATACTTCTTCGCTTTCCGTCTTTTCGCCCGAAAATTCAGGCTGCTTAGGCGGTTTTGACGTTTTGTGCTTCTTAGGCTGTTTGGGTTCATAGGTTTTAGCCTGTGGGATCGGCGGAGCAGCTTCGTGAGCAGCTTCACCGAGCTTTGCCGTATCGGAAATGCTGTCTTTTACAGGCTTATGACTGTAGTTCTCGAAATATTCGCACGGGATATCGTATTCATAGAGAAGCGGTATCGCGCCGTCGCGGATAAGCGACTTGTTGCCGTCATACCTCGGGTCGAAAATATCGTGCGGCGGTATCACCCAAAGGTCGCGCCCCTGTGAAACGGCGTTTGAAGCTGTACTGAGCGAGCCGCTTCGTTCCGATGCTTCGATAACAGCCGTTCCCATCGCGATGCCCGAAAGTATTCGGTTTCGCATAGGAAAATTAAAGCGGTTCGCGCTTGAATTCGGGAAGTATTCGGACAGAAACAGACCGTTTGCGGCTATCTCGTCAATATATTGGCTGTTCTCGGCAGGGTATTCATAGCCTATGCCTGCGCCGAGGACGGCTATGGTTTTACCGCCCGAACGGACAGCGGAAAGATGCGCGGTTATGTCCGTTCCGACAGCAAAGCCGCTCGCCACAACGATACCCGACTTTGCAAGAGCCGAGCATATCTTTTTGGCTGTATTTTTTGAATATTCAGAAGGGTTTCTTGCTCCGACGACCGCAACAATAACATCGGACGCGAGCAGATTGATCTCGCCCTTATAAAAAAGCAGAACGGGCGGATCGTATATTCCCCTCAGTTTTGGCGGATAGTCGGTGTCATTGAAACCGACTATTCCGATATTATGACCGAAGCAGTATGAAATTATTTCACGAAGCTGCTTGGCGGTCGTGTTTTCTGCGGCTCTCAGCTCCTGCGGAGTGAATACACCCTGCGGACGCTCGAAAGCAATGGCTTTGTAGAGCGCATTGAGCGAGCCGAAATGCTGTTCAAGCTCCCATATCCTTGCTTTTCCCACGCCGAAGCAGGATACGATATACAGCAGCTTTATTATCTCATCACGAAAGATATCGCTCATTTCGTCAGCTCCCACATTATGATAGAAGCGGCAGTTGCGGCATTGAGCGAATTCACATTGCCGTTCATGTGTATAGTGAGCTTTTTACCGCATCGGCTGACGGTTTCGTGCGGAAGTCCGTTCCCCTCATTTCCGATAAGCACGGCTGCGCCGTTTTTGAACGAGCAGTCGGTAAGAGAAAGCGCATCTGTATCAATTACGGAAGCAAAGGTTTCGATCCTCTTGTTTTTGAGTGCGGCGAACATTCCGTCCTCGTCGGCGTTGGCTATCTTCATTCGGAAAAGGCTGCCCATAGTCGAGCGGACCGTTTTAGGGTTATAAATATCACAGCAGTTCACGGCTATTATCCCGTCAACACCCATAGCGTCAGCTGTTCTGATAATTGTACCCATATTCCCGGGGTCCTGAAGCCGGAAAAGCACGGCGTACTTCCCACGTTCTTTCACAAGCTCGTCCGCGGATATGCTTTTCGGCATTTTGCAGGCTGCAAAAATGCCCTGCGTACCCTGTGTCTGTGCAAGTGAGGCAGCAAGTTCATCGGGAACGATAATGATCTTTCCGCATTTTTCTTCAAGCTTTTCAAGCAGTTCGGGGAACTTCTCCGAAGTCGCTTCCGAGGCTATGACAAAGCTCATTTCCGCATTTTCCATTGCCGCATCTTCGACAAGTCTTACGCCCTCAAGCGGAAACAGACCATACTCGCTGCGATATTTTTTGTTTAAAGCTATCTTCTTGAACAGCTTTATTTTATCGTTTTCCTTTGAAGCAATAAACTGTCGCAACGCTCTGTTCCTCCTTTAAAAATGCGGTTTGTTCACAGTTTTCTCAAAATCATAAAAATCGCAAAAAGTCAGAAGCAAAAAATTCACTTCTGACCTTGTAAGCGTTTTTTAATTAAAGAGCAGCCTTTGCCTTTTCGGTAAGAGCTGTGAAACCTGCTGCATCGTTAACAGCGATCTCTGCGAGCATCTTTCTGTTAAGTGTGATGCCAGCCTTCTTAAGGCCGTTCATGAATGTTGAGTAGTTCATACCATTCATCTTGCAAGCTGCGGAAATTCTTGTGATCCAGAGCTTTCTGAAATCTCTCTTCTTAAGACGTCTGCCAACATAAGCATAGTTGCCGGACTTCATAACGGCTTCTTTAGCCATCTTGAAATGCTTGCTCTTTGCGCCCCAGTAGCCCTTAGCAAGCTTTAATGTTTTATTTCTTCTCTTTCGAGTAGCCATTGCGCCCTTAACACGAGCCATAATTCTTTACCTCCGTTTGTTTCGTATTTAGATTACTTGTAAGGAATAAGAACCTTAACGGTTGAAGCGTTTGCAGAGCTTGCGTAGCCGGCTGCTCTTGCAATTCTCTTACGCTTTGTAGCCTTCTGAGTAAGTCTGTGTCTTTTGTTGGTCTTCTGATACTTTACAAGACCGTTCTTGGTTACTTTAAAACGCTTTTTTGCGCCAGAATGTGTTTTCTGCTTAGGCATGATGTATCCTCCTTCAATTTTAGGCGAAGCTTTCGCCGTTGTATTTTTTTATTTTGAAGCCTTCGGGGAAACGAACATAACGAGTGCGCGTCCCTCCATTTTTGATGGCTTTTCAACCGTACCGTATTCGGAAACAGCTTCCTTGAATCTGTCAAGAAGCTCTTCACCGAGCTGAGGATGTGCGATCGCACGTTTGCGGAAACGAATGGAAACCTTGAGCTTATCGCCACCTTTAAGGAACTTCGCAGCCTGATTTACCTTTGTGTTGAAATCGTTCGTGTCGATGGTGGAGAACATTCTGATCTCCTTAACGTCAACGACCTTCTGATTTTTCTTTGCTTCCTTCTCACGCTTGCCCTGTTCAAAAAGGTACTTTCCGTAGTCCATGATCTTACACACGGGCGGAGTTGCCTGCGGAGCAATTTTTACAAGATCAAGCTCTCTTTCTTCTGCAAGAGCCAACGCTTCCTTTGCCGAGATAACGCCGATGGCGGAACCGTCGGAATCAATCACACGGATCTCTTTGTCCTTGATTTCTTCATTAATCTGTAATTCTTTAACGCTTATGTTAAGCACCCCCGAAATAAAATAAAAATGAGCGGAAAAGCATCTCTTCCGCTCATACTGTGTTTCATCTCAAAGCAGGCAGGCATAAAAGCCGCCGCTTGTAAATAAAAAAGAGTATCTATTGACCTCTGCGCACTCTTTGCGGCAGGGTGAGAACGGAAAGTTCTGCTTTATTTTAAATGGTTTTCTCAAACCAACGCTATATATTATACCACAAAAAACGCATTTGTCAAGGGTTTTTGCAATTTTTTTTGAAATTTCTTCGTTCTCCGCAGATATTATGACTTCAAATTTCTAAAAAGCTCTTCCAAGTCCGTATAACCCTTTACATTCGGGTCAGCCGCAATCTTTTCAGCTTCAAGCACTGCTTGTTTTGTATAAAAATTCGGAACGAACTCATCATCTTTTACGAATGATGCCTTTTCTTTGCAAACGTCTTGCTTTTTCATAAAATCACTGTCCGTCAGCCTGATCGGCACTCTCGGAAACATTTCCCGCAAGCTTGTTCTGATAGGATTCATTGTCGAACCATTCGTCCAGCACCTTTACGGAGATGGAATAACCTGTGCCTGTCTTGACATACTCGGTGATCTCGCCCGTGGTGAGGAGAGTTTCTATCTCCTGCGAGGTGAGGTTGAGATACTCGGCAGCTTCGTCCTCGGTGAGGTATTTTTTCTCGCTGAAGTTCATACTGTCGGGCGTTGTGACGTTGCTGATATTTGAGAAAGACTTATCGGTGACCGTCTTGTTCAGCTTGCGTATGCCGCCGCCTATTGAAAGTCCGCTTATAAGTACGCATATTCCGAGGAAGACTGCTCCGACGAATGTTCCGTTTATCATTCCCGAACGGGGTGCTCTGTTTCTGTTATCCTGATTTGAAGCCATTTTTTATCCAGCCTTTCATAACGAAATTTCTATCTCCCTATCAAGGCTGAAAGAATAAAGAAAAGCCTGACGCACCCTGATATGGAAAATTTTCTCCAGAGCGGCACTGTACAGAACGAGCTGTCGGCGGTAGCGGTCGGCAAGGACTTCACCGCTCTTCACGCGGTCGGTCTTGTAATCGACAAGCACTGTTTCGCCGTCCTCGAAGAAGATACAGTCGGCGATGCCCTGAAGCATACTGCTGCTATTATTATACTCCAAACCGTACATTCCGTCAAGACCCAGCTTTGATATTTCGACAAGAAATTTCTGCTCCCGGTGCACCTCGGGCGAGCGCTTCATTCGCTCGTAAAGCGGCGAACGGAAGAATGCTCTTATATGCTCAATATCAAGTGAACGGCGTTCTGCGGAGCTGATGATGCCGAGCGTTTCAAGGCGTTCGGCTTCGGCTTCGGGGTCTTTTTCCGCAGCGGCATAATCGGCGTACTGCATAAAGGTATGCGTTGCCGTTCCTATCTCTGCGGCGGTAAGCTTTCCGTGATCTGCGGCGAATTCGGGGCGGCGCAGGAAAACCTCGGAACTCTCGCTTTTGGCTATCTCGGTTATGGTGAGCTTCGCAAGCGTTTCGGTAAGTCCGCTGTTATAATGGCAGTTGAAATTATCAAGCAGCTTTCGGACGCTCTCCTCTTCCGCAAGTGCTTTCGCTTCTTCGGGAGCTTTTTCATCGGCGGAAGTATCCTCGAACGAGGATATTTTTATCTTCGATCTGCCGGTTCGTGTCGGGACGTAGATCTCATTCTGTATTCGGCAGGAGTCGGGGTGCGTGAGCAGTATCGCAAGCAGCCAGTCGAGCATTGACTGTGCCTTTACCGCCGACGGATTTCCGTTCTCTGCGGCAAGCTGGGCAGCACACTGAGCAATTCGGCGGCGGGTATTGTCGCTGTCGGGGACGGTTATGAAAAGCCGTTCCTTTGCTCTTGTGAGTGCAACATAAAGCAGTCGCATCTCCTCGCTTATGCTCTCGCGTCGGTTCACGCAGGATATCGCATAGCGTGGGAACGAATCGTAAAGCTGACCCGTTTCGAGGTTCTGGATCTTGAAGCCGATGCCGAGGTCAAGATGTATCTGCATACGGTTCGTGCAGTCTGTAAGGTTGAATTTCCGCGAAGTTCCGCAGAGAAAAACGAACGGATATTCAAGTCCCTTTGATTTGTGTATGGTCTTTACCGAAACTGCGTTGTCGGCAGGCGAAACGACCGAGGCACGGACAAAATCGCCGCCGTTTTCCGAAACATCGTTAAGATAGCGTATAAATCCCGACAGGCCGCCCGAGGAATTCTGCTCATACGATTTTGCATATTCGAGGAGCAGGCGCAGGTTTGCTTTTTTCTGCTCGCCGTCCGAGTAAACGCTCATAGATGAAAGGAAATCCGTGCTGTCATAAACGGTCACGATGAGCCTTTCAAGGCTTTGCGAAGCGGCGCATATACGCAGGCTCCTGAAAATCTTACAGAAGCGTTCAAGCTTTGCTTTTGCGGAGTAGTTACTTTCCTCCCCGACCGCTTTCAGAACGGCTTTGTATAGCTTTTCGTCACGATTTTCCGAAAGCAGGCGAAGCTCCGCCATCTCGTCAGCATCGAGCATAAACATCGGCGACATCAGCACTGAAACGAGCGGTATATCCTGCATCGGGTCATCTATGACTTTAAGCAGATTGAGAAGCACCGATATTTCGCGTGACTGTAAATAGCTTACGGTTTCTTCGCAGACCGCTTTTATGCCCATTGCGTTGAGTTCATCGGCGTAAAGCTGTCCCCTCGCTCTGTCACGGAGCAGAACGCAGAAATCGCGCGGCTCGCAAGGGCGCATTTCACCCTTGTCAAAAACCTTTTCGATGCCGAGCATCGACTTTATCCTTGAAGCCGCCGCACGAGCCTCCGCCTGAGCCGCAGAGAGCGATTCTTCGCCGCTTTCATCGTCCGAAGATACTGTTATAACGCCCTTGTCGGGGGAGAAAATTATCTCGGTCGCGCGGTCGGCATCGGGATAATTTGCGCCGTATTCAAGCTTCTCATTATCGGTATAATCTATGCCGCCGTTATCCCTGTCCATAATGTTTTCAAACACATCGTTGACGAAATCGACAACATCGCGGCTGCTTCGGAAATTTCGGTTGAGAAGCACCGCAGCATTCGTTCCCGTGAAGCCTTTTTCATAAGGTTCGGACGAGTCGAGGACTTCGAGGAAATTATTCGGGTTCGCGAGTCGGAAACGGTATATCGACTGCTTTACATCGCCCACGACAAAGAGGTTGTCGCCGCCCTTTTCGGCTGTGCCGTTGTGTGAGAGCATACGGAAAATGACGCTCTGCGTGTTGTTTGCGTCCTGAAATTCGTCTATCATTATCAGCTTGTAATACTCGGAAAGCTCACGGGCAAGCGGCGTTCGGATGATGTTTCCGTTATCGTCCTTTCTGCACAGAAGCTTTACCGCAAGCTGTTCCGCATCGGAGAAGCCGAGCGCGTTTTTGTCGGTCTTGATGGCGTTTATCTCTTTGATAAGCTCCTTGACGAGAAGCGAAACGCCGTCGATGATCTCGGCGTTCACTTTGTAGTCGTCCGTAATGTTTTTAAGTGAAAAGACATTGCCGCAGGCATCATTCGCAAGCTTTTTGTATCGGTCACGGAAGTCCTTTACCGCATCGATAACGGCGGCATCGTCCGAGTCTTTTTCCGTTTTCGGATAGCGGCAGGTATCAAACCTGATCGGCTTGGGCATTCTCTCGTCCCATGGCAAAGCCGTATCTTTCACACGCACGGCAAGCTGTTCAAAAAGCTGTGCTTCGCCCGTGATGATGCTCTGCGCCTTTGATTTTCCGTCGTCGGGAACTATTTCAGCCGCATAGAAAGCCAGTGCCGCCGCACTTCTGAACTGCTGCGAGATATACTCCGAATACGCCGCCGCAAGAGGGTCTGTTCGTTCATCGAAAGGCTGTTCGTAACGCTTTTTCGCGCTGTCGAGGAAGTCGGTCGGGAACGGGAGCGACATTATGAAGCGGTATATTGCGAGCATCGTTTTTTCCAGCTCGGTATCTCCCCTTGCGCCCGAACAGGTGAAGTCCGCAAGCTTTTTCATAAGCTCGGGCTTTTCGCCGTAAAGACGTTCAAAGACATTCTCGGAGGCTTTCGCAACGATGAGCTTTTCCTCCGAATCATCAATAATGCGGAAGCCTGCCGAAACATCGAGCGACTGGACATTTTCCCTTATAAGATCAAAGCAGAATGAATGTATGGTCGAAATTTTCGCCGATGGGATAAGCGCCTGCTGGCTGAAAAGCCACTCGTTCGAGGGGTCGGCTTCGAGCTGTTTAGCTATCGCATCGGACAAACGCTGTTTCATCTGCGCCGCCGCATCGTTAGTGAATGTTACAACGATTATCTTATCGGCAGGAACGCGGTTCTCGTTATCGGAGAGGATACGGAGCAGCCTTTCGACCAGAACGGAAGTCTTGCCGCTTCCTGCCGCCGCCGAAACTATGACCGATGTGTTTCTCGCTTCAATAGCTTCAAGCTGTCGGTCTGTCCATTTATCAGCCATTGTTCATCTCTCCTTTCCCGGTTTCTTCGCGGATAATGCCGTCAAGCTTTGCCCTCATTTTCTCGGCGGCTTCGGGGTCGTAATCACGGTGGATAATATTCGGAAAATTGCCGCAGACGGAGCTGTAGTCGCAGTATGAGCATGGTGAAACACTGCCGTTCCGAAGCGGATCAGCCGCTATTTCGCCGTTCTTTATGCTCAGAGCGGTTTCCGTCAGGATCTCAGCCGAATATTTTCGCAAAGCGGATATCTGATCTTCGGTGATAACGCTTGAATTGCTGTAAAAATCGCCGTCATTCTTGATCTTTACGGGGATAAAAGTGCCGCTAAGACCGTTTTCCATTGCGCCTGCGATATCGACATCGGCAACGACTATGCCGTCCATTTTGCAGCCCTTTTTCTCATAGGAAAGCTTCTCGTCCTCGGTCGGCTCTCTGCCGAGGGAGGGAACGTTGTCCTTTGCATGCATATATAGGACGCCTGCAGGCAAAGCTTCGTGATATCTGCCCTCGTTGAGCGGCGCATCGGGGTCGGTAACGGCGAAGATATACAGAAGCATCTGCATATTTATACCATAATAAAGGTCGGCAAGTGAGAACACCTTTGAACCCGTTTTGTAGTCAACGACACGGACGTAGGTTATGCCGTCCTTTACGAATGTGTCTATTCGGTCAACTGCGCCTACAAAGCTTACCTTTGTTCTGTCGGGGAGCTGTATTGTGACGGGCTTTTCGTCACTGCCCTCGGCGTAGGAAAGCGTATATTCAAAGCTTGACGGCGAAAAATCGGACTGCGCAAATTCAAGCTTCAGGCGATAGATGATATCCGTCAGCGTTTCAGCCATTCGCACGAACGCCGCAACGAAGCGTTTTGTCTTGCCGTAGCTTCCGCCGACCTCGTCCGAGGCGTAATATTCGCCGAGCTTGGTTTTAACTACAGCGGAAATATCCTTTCGCTCCATTTTTACAAAGCTGTCCTTGTCGTATTCCTTTAAAAATTCGCAAAGGCAGTAATGTATAGCAGTTCCCTTTGCAGGCGCGGAAACGTCCACACGCTGTCGGGGCTGTATATGCAGACCCTTTTTGCAGAAGTAAATGAACGGGCAGTTTCTGTAGTCTTCAAGGCGTGAAGCGGAAAGGCTTATGTTCTGCCCGAAAAGCCGCTCGGCATTCTCACGGCGGAGCGAATGTCTGCCCTTTATGGGTTCATCGGCAAGTTGAAGCTTTCGGCGGTTCTCGGGCGAATGATCTTCAAGTGCCGCGCGCAGGCTCGCAATATCTGAATCGTTCCTGCGGAAGCTTTTTATGTACTGATAATAGCCGTTCTGCTCGGTCGTGCAGAAGAACAGCGTTCCGAGGTCTTTTTCGGTGAGCTTTATTTCGCTGAACATTCCCTCCAACTGCTTCACGGCAAATGACGGATAGAGCGGACTTCCCGAAACGTTAGCCACGGGGTAAGTGACGTAAAGCTTCTCCCTCGCCGCAGATAAAACGGAATATGCAACAAAACGCTCCTCTGAGTTTTTCTCCCTCATAGAGCCGCCTATCTCGATATCAGCCGCACGGAAACGCTCGGTGTCCTTATCGGAAAAGAGCGGTGACGGCTTAGGTGCAAGCGGAAATATTCCCTCGTTCGCGCCGATGACGAAGATAGCCTTCGGGTTGGAAAAACGTGACGTATGTGCCGCTGTGAAGCTTACGCAGTCGAGCGTTTTCGGCGGTGCGGAAAGCTTCATTCCCGAAACGCAGGAATCGAAAAGCTCTGCAAACTCCGATGCGCTTATCTCCGTTTCGCCGAGCGTTCTGTAGAAGCTTTGCAAAAGTTCGCAAAGCATATCCCAGAGCTGTTTTGCTTCACGGACTGCGACCAGTGCTTCGCTGTCGCCGTCCGAATTTTTTGCCGTTTCCTCGACCGAACGCGCGATACCGACTTCTTCGAGAAAGTCCGAAACTGCACGGCAGACAGCGTCTGCTCTGCCCTGCGAAGCCTTTTTCCGCAGGTTTTCAAGCGGAACTATGACAGTCTGCCTTGCTTCTTCCGCAATGGCGTCATTTTCATCTGCAACGCGGAACGGTTCGCTCCACATTTTGCCCTCAACATTCCAGCGGTAGCAGTATTCCTCGAGGATATCCGCTTTTTCGTCGTCAAGTCCCGAAAATCCCGTCTTTATATAGCGCAGTATCTCCTCGGTCGAAAATTTTCGTGCCGATGCAAGCTTCAACGCCGTCCGTATGAAAACGACAAGCGCCTTATGCGAGATACCGTCCGAGGTATCGGTATAAAGCGGTATATCCGAACGCCTGAAAGCAGCTTCTATCATCGTCATATAGCTTTCGGCCGAGCGTGAAGTCACGGCGATATCGGAGTATTTGTAACCCTCCTCGCGGACAAGGCGGCATATCTCGGCGGCAACATAATCCGCTTCTGCGTAAGGTTCGGCGGCTTCGTATATTCTCACCGCTCTGCACTCGCCGTCAAAATGCTCACGCTTCGCACGGAGGATATTTTTCCGCATAAATTCAAGTTCGGGATAGGCAAAGCGTTTGTTTTCCGTGAGGAAAGTTTTCCGAACCTGCGCACCTGCGTCATTTGCGGCGGAGATGAGTTTGTACATCGTTGTATTGACCGTATCGAAGAGCGAAAAATTCTTCGGTGCTTCGTCCTCGGTCGTGAGTGAAACCGTCACGCTTCCGCAGTCCCGTATCATAATTTTCAGCAGTTCATATTCATCGGGGGTGAAGCTTTTGAACTCGTCGATGAAGAATTCCGTGCCTTTGAAAAAGCCGTGTTCGGAAGCTTTTTTTGCGGCTTCGGTAAGGTCGGTCCCGCTGTCCTTGAAGCCGTGTTTTTCAAGGCTTTCCATATATCCCGAATAGATGAGAGCGATATCCTTTGCTTTCGGGCGTATCATCTCATCGAGCAATGAGAGCTTTTCCGTGAGCTGTTCGGGCGAAACTCCTGCCGCCGAAAACGCTTTTACAATTTCGAGCGCATCTGCGACAAAGCGAGTTTTCGTTGCCTGCCTGTCGTAAAATTCCAGCGAATGTTCACTGCGAAGCCGTGACAGCACCTCAAACATTATGATATTCCGGACGGTATCATCGGCATATTTGCCCCTCAGACCGCCGTATTTTATGAAAATATACTTCGCCGCACGGGAGAAATTGATTATCTCCATGCGGTTGAAATCCTCCATGCCCATAAAGTTGTAGAGCAGGCGGTTATATTCAAAGTTGAACTGGTCGGGGACGATGGCATAGACCTTTTTCCCCTCGGCAACGGCACGTTTTATCCTTGTCATCATCTCATATGATTTTCCCGTGCCTGCGCCGCCGTATATAATGTCGAGCATTTTTTGTATCCGCTCCTTTCGTCAACGATTATAATACTATTTTTTAATCAAAGTGTAGACAAAAAAATCGGTGCAAAAGCCATATAAAGCTGTTATACTAAACACCAATTAAAAACTATACAAAAAATCAAGCAAAAACTCTGATATATGGATTTTGCGCAGATTTTTTGTCTATAGTTTTATTGGTGTTTAGTATTAAACAGCTACGAGCTTTTGCTTGATTTTTTGTACACTTTCAGTTTAAAAATTAGTATACCATATTTTTCATTTTCATTCAAGAAAAATTCGTCATACTATTTTCAACTCTCCGATTTTTTGTACACTTTGAGTTTAAAAATAAGTATAAACCAAAAGCGCAGTCAAGTTTCCGCCGAAAGGCTTTTGAACGCTGACTGCGCTTGTTTTCTTAATTTACACGGAAAATGACTTCTCCATTGCCGCTTTTTTACGTTTTTTGTCCTCATACATCATTGAATCGGCGCGGCGGAAAACATCGGAGGTTTCCTTATCCTCGCCGCTTCGGTAGGAAGAACCGCCAATGCCGATATGCACCTGATCGTATATCTCGGTCTTGCCTGTGTTGAAGCCGTCCATTGCGCTGTTGAGTCGTTCTGTCAGTGCGGATATATCATCTTCGCTCATACCGTCAAGAACAGCGGCAAATTCATCTCCGCCTATCCTGAAGCTGTTCTTTTCACCGAATACCGAACGGATAATATCGGCGGCATTTTTTATGTATGCATCGCCCTTTTCGTGTCCGTAGTTGTCGTTGACCCTTTTCAGACCGTTCAGATCCATTACAAATATGGTGAAATCGGCGTTTCCGTTTGCGATATCCGCCGAAAGTGTTTCAAGCTTTTTCTTGTAAGCAAGGCTGTTTCCGAGCTTTGTCATAGGTTCGATATACGCCAGTCCGTTGATATAATCGATATGCTTTTTCAGCGAGCCGACCATTTTTTCAAGGCTCTCCGAAAGCACCTCGACTTCGTCACCCGTTTTGCAGGTAAGGTCTGTATCAAGTTCGTTCTCGGCTATCTTCTTTGCCTTTTCCGTCAGTTCAAGAAGCGGACGCGTGATGCTGTTCGCCCATTTGAATATGATGAAAACGGCGGTCAGGCTGAAAGCACACGCTATTACAAGAAGCATTGATATAAGTCTGCGCTTAGGTGCATTTATTTCGTCCTTCGGCACTCTTATGAAAAACTGCATATTGTTGTCAAGCATCTGCGACATAATAAGCAGTTTTCTGCCGTTGTGGTCAGCCGTTATGACCTTGTCCGAAACAGCGCCGTAATAACATTCGCCGTATTTGAAGTTGGGATCTCCGCTCACAGTGAAGCTGTTTTTATAGATAAGATCACCGTTTGAATCGATTATCAGAGCATCGCCGCTGTCATAGACTCTGACATTTGCGCAGAATTCATTCAGCAGTTTGATGTTGATATCCATGCCGATGATGCCGAGCGGCTCGCCGTCTTTCCGATAGAGCGGAACGATGTAGGAGATCATATCATAGCCGATATTTTTATTGCGGTAAGGATCAAGCCATACGGGGTTGTGTGCTTCAAGCGGCGTATAGTACCAGCCGACGTGTTCAAAATCGTCCTTGCTGTATGCGCTGATATCCGTCAGTTCAGTATCGACTACCTCGCCTTTTCTGTCCCTGACCCAGAAAAAATCTCCATTTTTTGTCACGCTCGGGTCAAAGCGGAGATATGTTCCGAGTGCGCCGTGAGTATTTTCAATGGCATTCCTGCCGAATTCGCGGAGGATGGCCATATATTCATCAAAAAGTTCTTCATTATCGAGAAGCTCGTCATTTTCGCCGAGCCATGAAACGAGCTGACTGCTCATCGTATCGACCGACTGCTCGATATTGCGAAGCTCCTCATTTATCTGCTGTGCGCTTTCGCTGCATTTAAGGCGAAGTATCTCGGAAGAATCATCGTCCAGAACATCACTTATGCTGAAAATGCTCGCCGAAACGAGAAGTACCGTCAGCACAAGGAAGCAGACAACAACAGTGGAGATTATTTTCCGCCTGATAGATACTTTCATTTTATCACCTGTCGTTTTTATCGTCATCGCGGCTCGTCATTTTAATTCTGACATCGCGCCATTCACGTCTGACTTTTCTGTTTTTGAAGTTGGTCTTTATCTTGTAAACAACACCGCCGCCGAAGAATATCGCCATATTTATAAAGGATATCGCGATACAAAGGCTCGCCTGCCAGTAGCCGACAGCAAGCATCGTTATAAAGTCATAGAGCAGAAATGCCGCATCGACCCACGCGAGCCATTTCGCTTTTACGGGAATAAAGAAGAACAGCAGGAACTGTTCATTCGGGAAAAGCATCGCGAACGCAAGGAACAGCGACATATTGAGGTATTCCGCCGTAGCAAAGCCCGAGATGAAGCCGCCGATTATCGTTCCGATAACGCCCGTAAAGTAGAAAACGTTGAACCGAAAGCCGCCCCAGACCTGCTCCAGCTGAGAACCGATGAGCCAGTAGAAATAACAGCTTATCAGCATAAATATCGGATTTGAGCTGAACGGACACAAAACGAACGAAAAAATTCTCCAGATCTGTCCCTGCATCACAGCCGCGCGGTCGAAATACATATAACTGCTCAGATACAGCTCGGGAAAAAGATAATCGAAAATAAACACTATCACACTGCCTATGACAACATACAGCATAAGGTTGGGAATATAATATTTGCCGAATTTGCGTTCCATTTTATTCAAAAGATTCAAAATATCATTCCTTTCGGTCAAAAGCAAAAAAATATACGGTCATTATTTTTAGTCAGGCAAACTTTCCATACGCTCCACGGTATATCAACGAGTAAATAAACAGTGAACCTTTGATGCGATGATATGAATGTATTTCAAATTGCTATATTTTACCGTAGGGGACGGGTCGCCCGTCCCGTTTTTTGAACGGTATTGGTTACTGTGGGACGGGAAACCCGTCCCCTACAATAGCTTATTAATAATTTGATAAAATCAATTCACTCATTGAAACACGTGCCACACACTCAAACGCTCCCTCTCCACAGAAACAAAGCGGAACGAAGTGCAGCGCGGAGCAAACCTGCCGCAGGTCTTACCTGCCCGCAGGGCTACCATGTAATTATACCATATTGGTAACAAAATTACAAGTAGCACTTGAAATTTTCATAAATATTGATTATAATAGTAAGTGTACGAAAAAAGTACAAATTCCTAAAAGAAAGGTCGTAAATAAAATGGCTGTAGAGATCACAAAAGAAACCGTTATCGGCGATATCCTTGACGAAGATATGGAAACTGCACCGTTCTTCCTTGAAATGGGAATGCACTGCCTCGGCTGCCCCGCTTCAAGAGGCGAATCCATCGAAGATGCATGCGCAGTTCACGGCGTAGACCCTGATGAACTCGTTGCAAAGCTCAAGGCTCACTTCGCTAATAAGTAAGAACCGTTAAACGGATAACTGCCGCACAATGCAATATTTGTGCGGTTTCTTTTTAAAAAGGAGTAAATAAATGCTCGGAAACAGACTCAGAGCCTGTGCGGAATATGTTGTCGGCGAAAAAGCCTGCGATGTCGGCACAGACCACGGCTACCTTGCGGCGGAGCTTTTGCTGTCGGGAAAATGCAGCTTTGCCATTGCAGCAGACATAAACGAAAAGCCGCTCGATTCGGCGCGCACAACTTTGCATAAACACGGACTTGACGAACGCTCGCAGCTCGTTCTCTCGGACGGCGTAAAAAATGTTGATCTTGACGGTGTTACCGACATCATCATCGCAGGAATGGGCGGCGAGCTTATCTCAGCAATACTTTCGCAGAAGCCGCTCGGCGGGATAAATCTTGTTCTTCAGCCGATGACGAAAGCCCCGTCTTTGCGCAGATATCTTGCCGAGAACGGCTTTGAACTGCTCGGTGAAACTGCGGCTGAAGAAAGCGGCAGGCTCTACACCGTGATGAACGCCGTTTTCACCGGCAAAAAGCGTGAAATAAACGAGCTTGAAACGCTTATCGGAAAGCTTTCACCCTCGGAGAAAAACGCCAAACAGATGCTTCTCGGCATTGCGGAGAAACTGAAAAAAGAAGCTGACGCTCTGAAAACTTCGGGGAACACCGAACAGTCGGAACACCGCAGTTCGCTTTCGGAGCGGATAAAAAATTTTGCAGAAAACGGAGGCAGTATCGTATGATTTTTACCGTAAAAGATATTCTTGACGAAATGGACAGTATCGCACCGCTTTCCCTTATGCAAAAGGGCGACAACTCGGGGCTTCTGACGGGGCTGCCGAGCGACAGAGCAACCAAAGTTCTTGCCGCGCTCGACATCACGAACGAGGTCGTTGAAGAAGCTATAGCCAAGGGCGCTGATGTTATTATCTCCCATCACCCCGTGATCTATCACCCTTTGTATGCACTTTCGGACGAAAATCCTGCCTGCCGCGCGATGAAGCACGGCATCGCCTGCCTTTGCTTCCACTCGCCGCTTGACCTTGCAAGGGGCGGCATAAACGATATCATTTTCGATATGCTCAAAGAGCCGTTCGGACTTTGTGATTCGGAAGCTTATGTTGAGGAAGTCGGCGGAGGCTTCGGCTACGGACTTGTTTGCAGGCTTGAAAAAGCTGTTGAACCGAAAAAAGCCGCAAAAATACTCAAAGACATCTTCAAATGCACGGCTGTGCGCTTCACAAGGGGAGGAAAGCCGATAGAAAAGCTTGCATTCTGCTCGGGCGGCGCAGGAAGTATGCTCCCCGATGCGCTGAAGCTCGGTGCGGATGCATACATCACGGGCGATGTCAAGCACGATCAGATGATAACGGCACTCAACAGCGGCGTTACACTCTTTGACTGCGGACATTTCCACACGGAAAACATCGTTATCCCATATCTTGCGAAGCGTTTTGCGGAGGATATTCCCGAACTGCCGTTTGAAATTGCAGAATATTCGGCTGACCCCTGTGACTATGTGTGACTATGTTTTTCACGAAATAGGGAATTTATTGAATTCCGAATGCGGAATTCGGAATTATTTTTGCCCCGTAAATACATATAAAATTATAGGGAGAAGGTTTTCTGTCCCGTGATGTAAAGAGTTACAATACAAACGAACAGACCTGTTTTCATTGGAATTCCTTTGAAAACAGGTCTGTTTAGTAATTGTTTTCGGCATTTTTGTTGCAAACTAACGGAATACAGATAATTCCGAATTCCGAATTCATAATTCCGAATTAATCTTAAAGTTCCGCAATGACCTCAACTTCAACCTTAACGCCCTTTGGGAGCTTTGCTACTTCCACGCAGGAACGTGCAGGCTTGTTGGTGAAATATTCGCCGTAAACTGCGTTGAATGCTGCGAAATCGTTGATATCATCGAGGAAGCACACTGTCTTTACAGCCTTTTCAAGTGAAGTGCCTGCTTCTGCGAGTACAGCTTTGAGGTTCTCGCAGACCTGCTTTGTCTGTGCTTCGATGCCCTCTGCATCAACATTACCCGTTGCAGGGTCAATAGCGATCTGACCCGATGTGAAAACGAGGTTCCCTACCTTTACAGCCTGAGAATAAGGACCGATAGCGTCGGGAGCATTTTTAGTATAAACTTTTTCCATTGTGATTACCTCCGTTAATTATTTGTAAGCTTAAAGCCTGCGTCTACAAGCGCATTCTTTATCTCGTTGATGTGGTCGAAGTTTCTTGTTTCAAGAAGAATTCTGAGGTAGCAGCCGTTGATATCCGAACCCTCGCTTGCACGCTCGTGATGGATAGAAATAACGTTGCCGCCCTTTTCTGCGATGATGTCGGAAACGCCCTTGAGCTGACCCGGCTTATCGATAAGCTCGATGCAGAACTGTGCCGTTCTGCCCGATGTGAGAAGACCTCTCTTTATTACCTTTGAAAGGATAGTTACGTCAATGTTGCCGCCCGAAACGAGGCAGACAACGTTCTTGCCCTTGATGTCGGGGATCTTGTCGAACATAACTGCGGCTACAGGAACTGCGCCTGCGCCCTCGGAAATGAGCTTCTGCTGTTCGATGAGTGCAAGGATAGCTGCTGCGATCTCATCATCGTTTACGGTAACTACCTTGTCAACATACTTGCTTACATAGCTGAATGTGTTTTCGCCCGGCTCTTTTACCTTGATGCCGTCTGCGATAGTCGAAACGCTGTCAAGGCACTCGATCTTGCCGTGTTCGAGCGACTGGAACATACTTGGCGCGCCCGTTGCCTGAACGCCGTAGACCTTGATCTCGGGGCGGAGGTTCTTCAATGTGAATGCAACGCCTGAGATAAGTCCGCCGCCGCCGATAGGAACGACAACCGCATCGATATCATCGAGCTGTTCGAGGAGTTCAAGCGCGATAGTACCCTGACCTGCGATAACATAATCGTCATCGAACGGGTGAATGAACGTATAGCCCTTTTCGTCACGCAGGCTGATAGCCTTTGCGTAAGCGTCGTCGTAAACGCCCTCGACAAGGCAGACCTCTGCGCCGTAGGAACGGGTAGCTTCGATCTTTGAGATAGGTGCAGAGTCTGGCAGGCAGATTATCGACTTGATGCCGTTCTTTGCTGCTGCGAGAGCAACGCCCTGAGCGTGGTTTCCTGCGCTGCAGGCAATAACGCCCTTTGCCTTTTCCTCATCGGAAAGCTGTGAAATTTTGTAGTAAGCACCTCTGACCTTGAATGAACCCGTAACCTGTAGGTTCTCGGTCTTGAGGTAAACGTTGCAGCCCGGTTTGAGCTTTGGCGCATAGATAAGATCAGTCTTGCGGACTACCTCTTTAAGCTTGTGTGAAGCCCTGTAAACACTGTCAAGCGTAAGCATATTATATCTCTCCTTAAAATGTAATATAAATAGTATAAAAAAAGCTCCCACCCCGTCAAGAGGTGAAAGCATAAGCTGACACGGTACCACTCTTGTTGCCGCGAAAAAATAACGCAGCCACTCGCATCTCTGTAACGGGAGAACCCGTCAGAACCTTGGCGAAAAAGCTTCAGCTCTGCCGCTCGGAGGTGATATGGATACGGTCTTTTTCAAGCGGCTTTCACCAAAATACCGCCTCTCTGAATGAAACCGAGCCGTTCCCGTCCCCGTCAACGCATTTTCCATTTATCTAACAATTTTATTATAAACCCGCTTTATTTATTTGTCAAGAATAATTTATTAATTTTAATTGACCTTTTAAGAAAAAAGTTTGACTGCAAAACTTTTTCCTTTATACTATTTAAACATATTTTCGCATGATGAAAACGATTTTATTATACTAAATTACATATTTAACGTTTTTGAAGCCATAAAGACGCTAATACTAAACACCAAAAAAACTATAGACAAAAAATCTGCGCAAAAACCATATATCAGAGTTTTTGCTTGATTTTTTGTATAGTTTTAAATTGGTGTTAAGTATAAATTTGTTGAAACATCACATATTTTTGAACTTGGCGTAAAATATTTTATTTACCTGTTGAAAAAATATAGCTTCTGTGCTATAATTAAAAATAATGTGACCGAGAAAAGACGGTCTATATGGATATGGAAAGGATGAAAAAGTTTGAAAGAACTTATTCTTGTAACATCACCACCGGCTTGCGGAAAAACCTATATCTCTAAAGAACTTGCAAAGAACCTCAAAAATGTGGTTTACCTCGATAAGGATACTCTGATCGTACTTTCAAAGCAGATCTTCGTTGTAGCAAATCAGGAATACAACAGAAGCTCCGATTTCTTTGAAAAGTATATCCGTGATTATGAGTATTATGCAGTCCTCGACCTCGCATTTGAGGCTCTCGACTATGCTAACATCGTTCTTATCAATGCTCCGTTCACAAGAGAGATCCGCGACCAGAAATATATCGATGACCTCAAGGCTCGCCTTGCGGAAAAGGGCGCAGTTCTGAAAGTTATCTGGGTAGAAACAGACCCCGAGGTCTGCCACCAGCGTATGATCGACAGAGGAAGCGACCGTGATACATGGAAGCTTGAACACTGGGACGAATATATCGCAGGCGTAAACTTCGATATTCCCGAAACGATCGGCGCAGCAAACGACGGCACTCTCCTCATCTTCAAGAATTCCTCCAAGGAAGAATTCGATCAGTCGATGAAAGAGATCACCGCTGAACTTCTCAAGTAAAAACAAGACCGCATCTGAAAAATCCGGGTGCGGTTTTTTATTGCAAAGCAACGAGCCAAGCAGAACTTATGCAGTCTGCTTGGCTCGTCTAATTTATAAATCTATCTCTGTGGATACGCATTTCTTTCCCGTAAGCTTGCAGCTGAGTTCATCGGGCTGTGATGTTCCTGCATAAAGCGTGAAATGCGAGCCGAATACTTTTCTTTCGCCGCTTTCGCTCACCGTGGTGAAAGCCTTTTCGGGAACGGGTATCTCAAATGTTCTGCTCTCCCCTTTTCCGAGGCGAACACGCTCAAAGCCGCAGAGCGAGTGGTTCGGTACTGCATTTTCGTCATAAGCCTTGATGTAAAGCTGGATAACATCATCGCACTCCGAGCCGCTGTTTTCGGCGGTGACGAACGCTGTTCCGTTCTTGTATTCAAGCTTCGTGCAGATGATATTTCCGTAGGAAAGTCCGTAGCCGAACGGGTAGAGGACGTTATTTTCGGCGTAGCGGTAAGTCCTGTTTTTCATCGAGTAGTCGCAGAAATCGGGAAGCTTTTCCGCACTTTCGTAAAATGTAACGGGAAGCTTTCCCGAGGGTGATATTTCGCCGAAAATAAGCTTGCGCAGAGCCGTACCGCCCTCCGAGCCGCTGTACCATGCCTGAATTATTGCGTCGGGTTCAAATCCGAGGTTTATTGCGCTGCCCGAAGCACAGACCACAATGACGGGTTTGCCCGTTGCCATAATTTTTTCTGCTAAAATACGCTGGCTTTCGGGGAGAAAAAGATCCTTTTTATCGCCCGAGGAAAATTCGTTGCCTGCATCGCCCTCCTCACCCTCGATAAAGGGGTCAAGTCCAAGGCAAAGCACTGCAACGTCCGCACACTCTGCCGCTGCGACCGCTTCGGCAAGCTTATCATTCGCCTGTGCAAGGTTGGAAGTTCTGTCTTTGTAGAGGTGACAGCCCTCGGCATAGAGAACTCTTCCGCCGAAGTCCATACCGTCAAGGAAAGTCACATATTTATCGGCTGTACCGTTGTAATTTCCCTCGAGGGCGGCTTTGTTCACGGCGTTAGGGCCTATGACTGCGATAGTTTTTACCTTGTTTTTATCGAGCGGAAGAAGTCCGTTGTTTTTGAGTAGGACCATCGATTTTTCGGCACATTCGAGGACGTATTTCTTATGCTCTTCGCAGCTGACGGTTTCAAACGGGATATCGTCATACTCGGTCTTTTCGTCAAACATTCCGAGCCTTACTCTTGTTCGCATAAGGTGAATACACGCTTTGCGGATATCTTCTTTTGTGATAAGTCCCTCATCAAGAGCCGCCAAAAGGTTTGCATAAGTACAGCCGCAGTTGAGGTCGCAGCCGTTTTTGATTGCGAGAGCCGCAGATTCAACGGCGTTTCGTGTGACTTTGTGATGCTCGTGAAAGTCCCTTATCGCCCAGCAGTCGGAAACGAAATAGCCGTCAAATCCCCATTCCGCAAGCTTTTTCTGCAATGTGGGACTTGCGCAGGAGGGTTCGCCGTTCACACGGTTGTATGCGCCCATAACACCCTCGGCCTTTGCGTCCTTTACGAGTGCTTCAAACGCAGGAAGATAGGTTTCCTCGAGGTCTTTCGGCGAAGCCTTCGCATCGAATTCGTGGCGGAGATTTTCAGGACCGCTGTGGACAGCGAAATGCT
Source organism: uncultured Ruminococcus sp. (assembly GCA_945868475.1). GTDB lineage: Bacteria > Bacillota > Clostridia > Oscillospirales > Ruminococcaceae > UMGS363. The sequence continues at coordinate 200,277 of CAMBLM010000002.1, forward strand.
TCGCGCAGGCTGCTGCTTTAAGGCGTTTTCCGCTTCCCTGCAAGCCGTTGACGTAGGATTTTCCAAGCTCTGCGGTGAGGAACGGGTCTTCGCCGTAGGTTTCCTGTCCCCTGCCCCACCTTGGGTCACGGAAGATATTGATATTCGGCGACCAGAGCGTCAGACCCTTGTAAATATCTGTATCGCCGTGCTTTTGGTAGGCGTTGTACTTTGCTCTTGCCTCTGTCGCTGTTATCTCGGCGACTTTTTTAACGAGCGGACGGTCAAACATTGCGGCGAGTGCTATAGCCTGCGGAAAGACGGACGCTGTTCCCGAACGAGCAAGGCCGTGCAGACCCTCGTTCCACCAGTTATAGGACGGTATGCCGAGCTTTTTTACGGACGGCGCATCATAGCGGAGCTGCGAGACCTGCTCATCGGTCGTCATTTCATCGGTTATTGCCGCTGCGATTTCCTCATCGGAACAGCCGCTCATTTTCTTTGCTATTTCTTTTGCGGTCATAAAAATTCTCCTTTGGTAAATTTTTGGTATTTAAATTATTGATATATCATTGAAGCGGAGGTGACCCATTCCGCCCTTTTAGATGGTGTTGGTGACTGCGGACGGGAAATGGTGACTTTAAATACATTGTATAAAATGTTCTTCTGTGCCTGTTAAAAGACTGTGTGATGTTTTCCAAAATAAATTGACTTTTTTTCTGCCGAATGATATAATAAAAGTATAAATTACAAGGCGGTGCTGAACTATTATGAAAAATCCGAACAGACTGAAGCTTTCAAATATCATCAAGCATATAAAAACCGTTACAAGACACCGTGCGCTCGTTTGCAGACACTGTTTCAAGGCAGGAATTTATCTTCAGGGACTCACGCACGATCTTTCCAAATTTTCACCCGAGGAATTCTGGATAAGCTGCCGAATGTATCAAGGCACACGCAGTCCGAACGAAGCCGAGCGCGAGCTGAAAGGCTACAGCAGTGCATGGATACATCACAAGGGAGTGAACAAGCACCACTTTGAGCATTGGACGGACTACAACCCTGTCACCAAAAAGGTCGAACCCGTAAAAATGCCGATAGAATACGTTATCGAGATGTTCTGCGACCGTATTGCGGCGAGCAAAGTCTATATGGGCAAGAATTACAATGACAATTCACCGCTCGAATACTTTGAACGAGCAAAAGGCAGAAGAATTATCCACCCCGAAACCTCCGACCTGCTCGAAAAGCTTCTTATAATGCTTGCCGAGAATGGCGAGGACTACACTTTCGCATACATTCGCCGTCACATGAAAAATTTAAAGCGTTTATACAGAAAAAAGAAGTAATACTCAAAGTCAGGTTCGCACAAAGCGGACTTGACTTTTTTATTTTTCGGCAAGGACTTCGTTATACTCGCTCTCGGTGATGCTTCCTGCGGAGAGCATAGCTTTAAGAACTTCTTCGCCCCTCTTTTCGACTTCATCGGGAGCAAACTGCACCGAATATTTCGACGGTGCGTTCGGTATTCCTGCAAGTTCCGCACACTCAAAGCAAGTAAGTTCGGACGGCTTTTTCCCGAAAAGTCCCTCGGCGGCTGCGCCTATGCCGTGATAGCCGTCACCGAAGTAGATGCTGTTGACGTAAAGTTCCAGGATATCACTCTTGGAAAACTCACGTTCAAGTGCGAACGCTGCGAATATCTCAGCCGCCTTTCGGTCAACTGTCTTTTCCTGCGTAAAAAGCTCATTCTTGGCAAGCTGCTGGGTTATCGTGCTGCCGCCTTGAACGGGTGCGCCTGCTTTTACGTCGGCGATAAGCGCGCGAAGCATCGATGTGACCTTTATTCCGCCATGCTTATAGAAGTCCCTGTCCTCTATCGCGACTACGGCTTTAAGGTAGAAGTCGGGCAATTCCTCTGTCGGGGTGAAGAGTGGTTCGCTGCGTATCTCACCTGCGACCGCGGAAAGCGATTTATATTCGGTTCGGGTCTTATACAGCATAAAGCCGCGCACACCGACAATACCGAGCAGTATGAGCATTATCACTGCGGCGAGTATTATCAGGTTCATTAAAATATTGAGCAATCGTTTTATCATAGCCTGTCCTTTCATTATGTCGGGGAGATAAATCCTTTAGTTAAATTTAACACAAAAAACTGCAAATTACAATAGGTTTTGCGGTTAAAATTCAGTTACAATTTTATGTGCGGAAATTCACAAAAAACCGATTGACATTTTGGCTCTTATTTGATAGAATATGCTCAATATCAGAGATTTTTACAAAGCATGAAAATTCTATATTTTAAACAACGGAGGTTACAACCTATGGGTATGACTTGGACACTCGACTGGGCGGATTACACCAAGACCGCGCGGCAGATGGTTGCAGAGGGCTGCGTTCTGCTCAAAAACGACAACAACGCACTCCCTCTTGAAAGCGGCTGCAAAGTTTCGGTTTTCGGACGCATACAGTCACACTATTATAAAAGCGGAACGGGTTCGGGCGGAATGGTAAACGTTTCGCGCGTTATCGGAATTCTTGACGGACTTCGTGAGGACAAGGACGTTATCGTCAATGAGGAGCTTGCTTCGGTTTATGCCGAATGGGAAAAGGAAAATCCTTACGATAACGGCATCGGCTGGGGCGCAGAACCTTGGTCGCAGAAAGAGATGCCGCTCGATGACAAGACCGCTTCGGCGGCTGCGGCTGTTTCGGACGCCGCTGTTGTTATCATCGGCAGAACTGCCGGCGAAGATATGGACAGCAAGAACGAGGAGGGCGGCTATCTCCTCACGGCACTTGAAAAGCAGATGCTTGAAAAGGTACGAAAAGCATTCAAGCGAATGATCGTTGTACTCAATGTCGGCTCGATAATCGATATGAGCTTTGTTGATGAATTCTCCCCCAATGCTGTTCTGTACGCTTGGCAGGGCGGAATGGTCGGCGGAAGCGGCACGGCTGATATCCTCACGGGAAAGGTTTCCCCCTCGGGCAAGCTCACCGACACTATCGCGTACGACCTGAGCGATTATCCATCGCATGAAAACTTCGGCGATGATGAACGCAACTTTTACAAGGAAGATATTTATGTCGGCTACCGCTACTTTGAAACATTCGCACCCGAAAAGGTAAGATATCCGTTCGGCTTCGGACTTTCCTATACAAGCTTTGACGTTGAAACTGTCGGCGCAGATGCAGGCAAGGACAAGATCCGCTTCCGCATAATCGTCAGAAACACGGGCAAGGTCAGCGGCAAGGAAGTCGTTCAGATATACGCCGAAGCACCCCAGGGCAAGCTCGGCAAGCCGCTGCGTTCGCTCATCTCGTTCCGAAAGACCGATCTTCTTGAACCGGGCGAGGAGCAGGAGCTTCTGCTCGAGATCGACTATTCCTACCTTGCATCTTACGATGATTCGGGCGTAACGGGCAACAAGTCCTGCTACGTTCTCGAAGAGGGACTTTACAATATTTATGTCGGCACAGACGTCAGAAGTGCCGAAAAGAAGCTTGATTTCAGCTTTGCAAAAACTATCGTCACCGAGCGGCTCGAAGAAGCACTTGCGCCCGTTGAGCCTTTCGAGCGTTTGAAGCCTGTTGTTTCCGCTGACGGAAAGGTGACGAGATCATACGAAGCTGTTCCGCTCAAAACCGTTGACGAAGAACAGCGCAGACTTGCCGATCTTCCGAAAGAAATTCCCTACACGGGATTCAAGAATGTTGACCTGCTTTCGGTTTTCTGGAACGTTACACCGATGGACGATTACATCGCTCAGCTCAGCGATGAAGACCTCGCCTGCATCGTCCGCGGCGAGGGCATGGGCAGCCCGAAGGTTACCCCCGGCACGGCGGCTGCATTCGGCGGAATAAGCGACAGCCTGCGCAAAACGGGACTTCCTATCGGCTGCTGCGATGACGGGCCTTCGGGTATGCGTCTTGACAGCGGCGCAAAGGCATTCAGCCTGCCCAACGGAACGATGATAGCCTGCACATTCAACCCCGATCTTATCGAGCTGCTGTTCGTTTATGTTTCGATGGAACTCGTTTACAACAAGGTAGAATGTCTGCTCGGCCCCGGAATGAACATTCACCGCTACCCTCTCAACGGCAGAAACTTTGAATATTTCTCCGAAGACCCATATCTCACCGGTATAATCGCCAGTGCGGAGCTTCGCGGACTTCACAATATGAACGTCACGGGTACGATAAAGCATTTCTGCGGAAACAATCAGGAACACCGCCGCCACTTCATCGACACAGTTGCTTCGGAAAGAGCACTCCGTGAAATTTACCTGCGCGGCTTTGAAATGGCTGTCAAGAACGGCAAGGCTACCTCGATAATGACGACCTACGGCTCTGTGAACGGACTCTGGACGGCAGGAAACTATGACCTTACGACGACGATACTCCGCAAGGAATGGGGTTTTGAGGGCATAGTTATGACCGACTGGTTCGCTTCGATAAACGAGCGCGGAAAGCCGCAGGATACGACAAACCTCGCCGCAATGATACGCGCACAGAACGACCTTTATATGGTAGTCCCCGATGCGACCTACAACTCAACGGGCGATAATCTCCTTGAGGCTCTCGCTGACGGCAGGCTCACAAGGGGCGAACTCCAGCGTTCGGCTGCGAACATTACTCGTTTCCTCATAAATTCCGCCGCACACGACCGCGACCTCAACATTCCCGACACGGTGAAGATAATAAACCGTCCACAGGAAGACCTTGATGTTGTTATCGATGATGATGTCCCGTTCCTCAAAATCGAAAACGAGATCGAGATAGACCTCACCGAAAAGGAATCGAACGGCGGAACAAGCTATATTTATCAGCTTGAATTTGCAAAGGCAGGAGAATATGTCGTTTCCTTAACGGGCAGCTCGGAACTCAGCGAGCTTGCGCAGATACCGTGTACACTTTATATCGGCGGACTTCCGATGGGCGTGTTCGTTTTCAACGGCACGAACGGAAAGGAAGTCACTGTTGACAGACCTATAAAGGTTTACGGTACAACGGCTGTTATGCGCCTTTACGTCAGCCACAACGGCTTGAAGCTCAAAAATATGCGCATGAAATACGGCAAGCCGTTCGACAAGAGTTTCCTTGACGAACTTGAAGGCTGATAATACGTCTCAAAAGTTATATTAAGCTTAATTTTTGAAATATTAAACAAATCCCCTTGCGTATTTTGCAGGGGAATTTGTTTTTTCTGAAAAAAATCCAAAAAAATTTGAAAAATCTCTTTTCATTTCCTGCAAAATGTGTTATAATGGTCAAGTAAGCTGCTTTTGCGGCAAAAATTTTGTTCAGGGCAAAATATTAAGTTGTAATTTTATAAATTTGGAGGAAGTAAAATGAGTAAAATTCGTATTGGCATCGTTGGCTACGGCAATCTCGGCAGAGGAACTGAACTTGCTATCAGACAGACTCCCGACACAGAGCTTGCCTGCGTTTTCACAAGACGTGACCCGTCAACTCTCAAAATTCTCACAGAGAATGTTCCCGTATATTCTATCAACGACCTTGAAGCACACAAGAATGACGTTGATATCCTTATCCTCTGCGGTGGAAGTGCAACAGACCTCCCCGTTCAGGGTCCAAAGCTTGCCGAAATGTTCAACACTATCGACAGCTTCGATACTCACGCAAAGATCCCCGAATACTTCGACGCAGTTGACGCAGCTGCAAAGAAGGGCGGCAATGTAAGCATCATCTCCGTGGGCTGGGATCCGGGTATGTTCTCCGTAAACAGACTTTATGCAAGCTCTATCCTCCCCGAGGGTGAAAATTATACATTCTGGGGCAAGGGCGTAAGCCAGGGTCATTCCGACGCTATCCGCCGCATCGATGGCGTTGCTGATGCACGTCAGTACACTATCCCGGTAGAATCCGCAGTTGAGGCAGTAAGAAGCGGCTCTAACCCGACCCTTACGACCCGTCAGAAGCACACAAGAGAGTGCTTCGTTGTTGCAAAGGACGGCGCAGACAAGGCTCTTATCGAAAAGACTATCAAGGAAATGCCTAACTACTTCGCAGACTATGATACCACAGTTCACTTCATCACAGCAGAAGAAATGAAGCGTGACCACAGCGGACTTCCGCACGGCGGCTTCGTTATCCGCAGCGGCAAAACAGGCGTGAACAAGGAAACCTCACACGTTATCGAGTATTCGCTCAAACTCGGCTCTAACCCCGAATTCACATCAAGCATTCTCGTTGCTTATGCAAGAGCAGCAGTAAGACTTTCAAGAGAGGGTCAGACAGGCGCAAGAACAGTATTCGATATCGCACCTGCATACCTCTCCCCCAAGAGCGGTGCAGAACTCCGCAAGGAAATGCTCTGATACTGATCTCTGACAGCTAAAAAAGGCGCAGTTCACATTGAAAGCTAAACTCAAAATGTGGACTGCGCTTATTTTTTTCATAAACAAACTTATCCCTGAAGTGAGTGAATTTTTGCTTCAGCAAAGTATGAACAGCAGCGAAGTATGAGTGTTAAAACAATTTATTTCATAAACGCCTTGCGGCGTGGGACGTGAAACCCGTCCCCTACGGAGATTTTGACTAAAATACAGGGCTTGCATCGGGCGGATATAGGATCAGCCCTTACGGGATTTGTCGAACCCGTCAATCCGCACCATAAAGCTCCCCCCAAAAAGAAAATTTCTTCTTGGGGGAGTTTTCATGTCAGAATATTTAAAATAATATTTAAAATAATATATAAGATCATCAGATGCGCAGGATAAAAAGCATAACAGAACCATTTGAACCAACGTGAATGATAGCCGCGCTCACCCTTGTAAAGCCATATCGGGATAAGCGCAAGGAGTGCCAGACTCTGCTGTGCAAGCTCAAATTCATGTCCTGCGATCGTGAAAGTGTAGTACATTCCTTTGAGCATACCGACATTTATCACAGCAAGACATACGAACTGCGCCGCGAAGCTTTGCCACTTTCTCTCACGGAAAAAGTAAAACACAAGCACCGTCAGAACGCCTGCGCCGTAGTAATCGACCATTGCAAGCGTTCCCACAGCACAGCTCACAAGTACTGTGACTGCCGCCAGCACCCAGCCGAAAACGCGCTTTTTCAGCTTGCGCGCTTTTTCTATAAGAATTATCGCGAGCAAAGCGATAAGAAACGTCCACAGCACATTCTGATGGAACGGATAAAACGCCGTACCGCCATAGAAAAGGTCGAACGGAACTTCCGTTATCACTGCGCATATCAGAAGTCTAAGAACGTATTTTTTAACGTTTGAGGTGTGAGAATACCCCTCCGCTATCATAAACGCAAATATCGGAAATGCAAGCCTGCCGATGCAGCTGAGCCACTCCGCCGCAGGGAAAAGCGTCGCCCAGAGGTGGTCACAGAGCATAAAAAGCATCGCAAGGATATGGAGAGTGAACGAGGTCAAGCCATTTATTTTTTTCGTCATCGTAAAAGCTCCTCGGGGACTACAGCCGCCATTTTTTCATAAGCCTTTGCACTCGGGTGGAGGTGGTCGCCGCTGTCATAGCCGGGGGCAAAAGCGGCAGGATTTTCGGGGTCACGAAGTGCCGCATCGAAGTCAACACAGCCGTCGATCTCGTCCGTAGTCCTTATCCAGTCGTTGAACTCACAGCGGAGCTTGTCACGGAAATCGGCATAGGTTCGCCAGCCGTAGATAGGAAGAAGCGTTCCAGCATAGACCTTGAGGTTCTGCTCACGGGCGGTCTTTATATAGCCGCGCATACCCTCGATAAGGTCTTCAGCAGTCGGGAGGTCGCTCCACGGACGGAACTTGTTCTCCATTACGCCGACAGGGTGGATAATGTCGTTGATGCCATGCTGAATGAGAACGCCGTCTGCGCCTGCGACTTTGATCTCACGGGGAAAGCGCACCGAGCCTTTCAATCCGTAGGAATCGTAGGTGATGTTGTCATACTGGCGAAGAATTCTTGTGCCGCTCGCCGCACGTCTTATAACGGAGCGGTGCGTCAGACCGAGTGCCGCCGTGCGGATAAGCAGATAATCGGGCCAGCTCTGCGCCGTGATAGAGTCGCCGAAGCATATCAGAGCCTTGTTCTCGTCACTCGTGAGGACGTCAACACCCGAAAGAAAGTAGTATGTATTCGTGGTTTTCGAGGTGTCCTCGGGGAGTTCCTTTTCCTGCGTACAGTCGCCGATAGCGAAGAACGCTCTCGAAAGAGGGCCTGTGATAACAACGCCCGAGCGCATCTCGGTGAAGCCTTTGAGATAGAACGAAACTGCGATATCATCTCCTGCGCCGACGGTGAATTCTATCTCATCGCTGTATAAGTCCTCACCTGCGTGAAGAATAACATCGGGTCTGCCGCCGAATGTAACGGGGGTCGAGGTTTCGGGGTGGATAAGGCTTCCGCCTGCGCCGAGGGCAACGCTCACACGGTTGAGGATAACGTCCTCACTCGAGCAGAAGTTATCGAAATGCAGACGGATCTTATTTCCTGCAAAGGGTATGCTGACGGGATAGCGAAGCGTCAGATCCTTTGCGTAATTCTCGGGTCTGCGCTCTGCAATGGAAATAGCATTTCCCCATGCGCACACCCACTTTAGATTTTCCATATTTTTCTCCTTTAAACTGCAAAATCAAAAGCCGCATGCTTTTCGTGCGGCTTTTGTCTTTATCGGTTTTGTCTTTATCAAAACATATTATTGCGAATTTCCTTTGATGCGTAAGCACCCTCAAGTGTCTGTCCCGGAACATCGGGGTGAAGTCCGTCACGAAGATATTTGCCCGTGCCGCCGATGACCTCGAACTTTTCGCAGATGCCGCTGTTGTGGAAGCAGTCGATGAGCTGCGCGCTCATTGCGCCTGCGACTTTGCGCATAATTTCTATCTGCTTTTCGATCTTTGCGTTATGCTCGGGCGTTGCGGTCTGGATCGGCGTAAGCACAAAAACTCTCGCCTGCGGATATTCTTCCATTATCGTCTGCAAGCACCAGCGCATAGCTCCTGCCTCGGTGAAAAGGTCGATATTTTCATTGTTTTCAAGCGATTTTCCCGTGAGAGCCTTGTCGGGGTCACCAAGGTCGCCGATGAGGTCGTTAGTACCCATTGCGAATGCAAAGACATCGGGAACAGGGTGTTCTCCGCTCTTTACCTCTGCGATAAAACGCTGGATATGTACAACTGCGCAGTTGTTTGCGCGCTTCTGCAGTTCAACGAGGTCGTCTGTAGGCTCCCAGCCATCGCTTATTCCCGCAAAATCGGGGGCATTGAAATCCTGAGTTTCTACGCTGCCCTTTTCGCAGGTCAGAACTCTCTTATACCAAACGGAGCTGCCGACCGCAACATTATGGTGCGAAGCAAAGCCGAGGTTTTTGTAAACATGATAAGACCACTGGTTGCCCTGAGTGATGCTGTCGCCGTCAACGCCGAAATGAAGCTTTGAAAAATCGATATCAAACATAGTTATAACTCCTATACTATTAATTTTCCTAATATAATTATAGCCGAAATGCGGAAAATGTCAACCGTTATTTTATGCGGCAGGTTTTGAGCAAAGCTTTCCGTTCGTCCGTGATCCGGTAGCTTTCGACTGCCTTTTGTATGGACTTGTTATGCGTCCACTTGGGGAGCTTTTTTGCCTTTATCACCTCAAATGCGGCGTCATACTGCTTCGCAAGCGCGGTCGCCATATACCATGCCTGCATCATTCGTATATAATATTCCTCCGAATCGACCGAAATAACAAGCTCCATCTGCCATGCTTCAAATTCTTCACCGAGAAAATGCCGCATCAGCATTCCCATGGCAAAGCGGACGGTGTAGGTTTCGTCCGACTTTATCCATTTTTTTATATATTCAAGCAGTTCAGGCTTGTTTTTCTCAAAAACTTTCGGCGAAGTCCCATCGCATACCGACCAGTTGTTTATATACGGCAGAAAGCGTTCGGTTTCCGCTATCGCTTTATCGAAATCCTTTTCAAGCGAAATTATAAAGCCGTGGAGAGTGTTTTCCTCCTGATATTTATGCGGAAGTGCGGAAAGGAACGCTTCAATGCGCTCATCTTTCGCATATTTTTTTGCAAGCCTGCGAAGTTCGGGACTGCGGACGCCGATAAAAACGCTTTTGTCGATATTCGGCACGAGCGAGGCACTGAAATCGCGGTATTTTTCATCTTGAAGAGCAAAAAGCTCGGCTTCCATCCCGTTTATGATATCGTTCATAAAATTCTCCTCTGATTTTGGTATAAAAATAACATTGCTGTCAAAACTATGCTTTGAAAAGGCTTTAAAGTTTAAAGCCTATTATTTGAAAGGTGGACATAACCAATGAAAAAATTCTTCAGCAAAGAAAATCTCGGCGGAAAAGGTTTTATATCCGCTTTGTGCGTTTGTATTCTTGCGGCAGGCGGTATCGGACTTTATTCCTACCGGAAGGCGGCGGACAAGCTCAACGAGGAGCTTATCGATATGAATAAGCCGAGCGTTACCGAAAAGGCGGACGGTGCAGAGCAGGCAAACGCCGAGCAGGAACAGGTCAAAAAGACCGAGAAAGCCCCCGAAGAAACCACCGCCGCTGAGCCTGCCGAAACTGAGCAGACGCAGAAAAGCAATGCATACAATGTTGTCGTCCGTCCCGTAAACGGAGAGATCGTCTGCGAATTTTCGGGCGGTGAGCTTGTCAAGTCAAAAACGCTCAATGTCTGGAAAACTCATGACGGCGTTGACATCGCAGGAAAAATGGGTGAAAAGGTCAAGAGCATGACCTCCGGCACGGTGACGCAGGTCTACAACGACCCTATGCTCGGCGCGACAGTCGAGATCGATCACGGCAACGGACTTATCGGCTTTTACTCCAATCTTTCGGAGGATATCGCCGTGACATCGGGTCAGACCGTTTCCGCAGGAACAATTATCGGCAGCATCGGTGACACCGCCGAGGGTGAGATCGATGATGAAACACATCTCCACTTCGCGCTCAAAAAGAACGGCGAATGGATCGATCCTATCGCTCTTATCTCGGGTGAGGGAAGCTGAAAATTATAATAATTAATGCCGTTTGGATCAACGCCAAACGGCAGTTTTTTTATTCAGGGATCCGCCAGTCGATAGGCTCGATGCCCTTTGAAACAAGGAACTCGTTCGTCCTTGAAAAATGTCTGTTGCCGAAAAATCCATTGTAAGCGGAGAGCGGACTCGGGTGCGGTGATTCAAGGATAAGATGCGCAGGATTTGTTATGAGCGACTTTTTCGAGCGCGCATTTCCGCCCCAAAGTATGAAAACCATCGGCTTTTCACGCTCGTTGAGAAGCTGTATAACTCGGTCGGTGAAAATTTCCCAGCCCTTGCCCTTATGCGAATTCGGCTGTCCCTCACGGACGGTCAGCACCGTGTTCATAAGCAAAACGCCGTTCTGCGCCCACGAGATAAGCTCGCCGTGGTGCGGAGGTTCAATGCCGAGGTCGCTTTTCAGCTCCTTGAAAATATTCTGGAGTGAGGGCGGCTGAGGTGTTCCTTTCTGCACGGAAAAGCAAAGTCCCTGCGCCTGTCCGGGCTGGTGGTAAGGGTCCTGTCCGAGAATGACCGCTTTCACATCGCTGTAAGAAGTGTATTTCAGCGCATTGAAAATGTTATACATATTCGGATAAATTCTGTAGTGCGAATACTCACTGATAAGGAACTGTCGGAGTTTGAGATAGTATTCCTTTTCAAACTCGCCTTTTAAAAGCTCGTCCCATTCGTTTCCTATATTGACCATTTTTATTTCCTCAACTTGTTCTGATTTGTACAAAGGCAGCGTCAAGAAGTGCTATTGTATCGTTCCAGCGTATATCGGATGCGGAAGCGCCGAAGACTATGCATACAACATCGTGGTCGAAGCGACTTGCGGTCGCAACAACGCAGTAGCCTGCTTCATCGGTCATACCCGTTTTCATTCCGTTTGCGTACATGTAGTAGCAGTCGCTGTAGTCGTGGATAAGCTTGTTGGAATTTTCCCACGAAGCACCCTCGCCCGAAAGGAACGTCACATACTCGCTCGGCGTCGAAGCCGATTCAACGAGCAGAGGGAACTGCTGCGCATATAGCGTTACACGGAGCATATCCTTGACGGTGGTGTAGTGATCGGCATCGTGAAAGCCATCGGGCGCAGAAAAATGTGTGTTCTCGCAGCCGATGTTTTTCAGCGTCTTGTTCATTTCTTCCATAAAAAGCTTTACAGCGCCATCAGCGGAGAGGTTTTCATCCTCGCCGAGAACACGTCCGATGTTCGCCGCAGCACAGTACGAAGCATCATTGCCCGAGGGAAGCATCATTCCGTCAACTATCATTTTAAGGTCAAGCTCATTTCCGACGCTGAGCATCGCAAGGCTTGAACCCTCGTTGACCATACTCTGCTCATCGCCGACTTTGAAAACCATATCGTCGGCCGCATTTTTAATGGTTACGGCAGAAGTAAGGATCTTCGTCGTGCTTGCAGGATAGCATTTTTCATCCGCATTTTTCGCATAAAGCACCTTGTTTGCGGTCGAATCGTAGACGATAGCATACTCCGAGCGGATAACCATATCTATCGGGAGCGTTTCGGGGATATCGATCTTTATTTTTCGTATATTTTCGGCAAGAGGGTCTTCGGGTTCGGCGGCTTCGGTGATCTTCTGTACCTCAACGACCTCGCCGTTTTCGTCAATGACGGTCTGTGTGCCGCTCTCGTCCTGTGTTTCAAGGCAGACATAGCCGTCCGTCTGAATTTCGAGCGGAACTTCACTGTTGTTGCCTATCGTTATCAGCACAACACCTCCGACAACGATCGCCGCAACGCCGAGGAACGAACCTATCTTAGCCTGAGCCGCGCGCTGACGCCGCTTCGCCTCCGGCGAAAGCTGTTTTTTGCGCCGCTGAACGGCATTTTTTTTATTCTTCTTTTTATTTGACATTCTATGTACCTCAATATCGGTAAAAACGGAAAAACTATACAATTATATTGTACCTTAACCCTGCTGATTTGTCAAGGATAAATATTGCTTCGGGCAAAATTTATTAATATTTTGTTAAAACAGGTTTGTATACTTGACTTTGCCACATAATTATAGTATAATATATAGTTGTAATATGCGGATATGGCGGAATCGGCAGACGCGCCAGATTCAGGTTCTGGTGGTAGCAATACCGTGTGTGTTCAAGTCACATTATCCGCACCAATAAAAACCTCGCAGCTATATCAGTTGCGAGGTTTTTATTGGTCTATTGATTATATAAAATAAGATGCCTAAATGTTCGTTGAACAGCAAAATCATGGATTTTATAAAAAAGAGAGCTGACGATCCGCCAACTCTCTTTTTTCTATTTTACGCCTTAGCTTCAACCTCAGCAGGCTTTTCTTCGCCCGGAAGAGGTTCGCCTTTGTAGAGGAGCTTGAGAACGATCGGCGTTGCGATCGAGGAGCATATAATAAGAAGGATAACTGCTACGAAATACTTCTGATCCATAAGTCCAACATTGAGTCCCTTTGATGCAACGATAAGCGCAACTTCGCCTCGTGTCATCATTCCGACGCCGACCTTGAGACTGTCCTTCCAGCTGTTCTTTGCAAGCTTTGCTGTAAATCCGCAGCCGATGACCTTTGTGATAAGGGAAACGATAACAAACAGTATTGAGAAAACTACAAGCTCGCCCGTCATATCGGAGAATGTTGTTTTAAGTCCGATATTTACGAAGAAGATAGGTCCGAAGAGCATATATGAGCTGATGTCCATTTTCTGTGCAACATAGTCGCTGTCCTTGATGCTGGAGAGGATAATGCCTGCTGCGTAAGCACCTGTGATGTCTGCGATGCCGAAAACTTCTTCAGCGAGGAATGACATAATGAGCGAGAATGCAAGTCCGAAAATCGGGATACGTCTTCTGTGTTCATACTTCTTATTGAGGAGTTTGAAAAGCTTGTAGACAAGTATTCCGACACCTATTGTAACAACGAAGAAAAGGAGTATCTGGATAAGAACCTTGCCGATGCTCGAATTGCCCGAAGTATCGCCGCCCGAAAGGCTGATAACGAATGTAAGTACGATGATGCCTATAACGTCATCAATGATAGCGGCGCTGAGGATAAGCGTTCCGATCTTGCCCTTCAAATGACCAAGCTCTCGGAGCGTCTGAACGCTGATAGTTACCGATGTTGCCGTCATGATAGAGCCGATGAAGAGTGCGCGGAAGAACTCGTTCGAGCCTACCTCGGGGAAACCGCCGTACATGAGCAGTGAGAACAGAACAAAACCGCCGAGGAGAGGAACTGCAACGCCTACGCAGGCAACTGCCAATGCGAGAGGACCTGTACGGATAAGCTCCTTCAGGTCGGTTTCAAGTCCTGCCGAGAACATCAGCAGCACAACGCCGATCTCCGCCATCTGATTGAGAAAATCGGACGGCTGGACGAGGTTAAGTATCGCAGGGCCGATAAGAAGACCTGCGATGATCTGTCCGACAACCTGCGGAGCTTTGCACTTTTTGGACAAAAGCGCCATGATCTCCGCAGCGAAGATGATGATCGCCAAATTCTTAAAAATTTCCATAAACTTCCCTCTTTTTTTATTATTTTAACTTAATTATTATAGTATCAGAATATTAACATAGTAATAATTATCTGTTACAATTGTATTTCTACAAGATATTCAGCTAAACTAACAATTGCCTAAAATAATTACAGCCGTCTATTGTGGAAAATAGCGCAGGAACGCGTAAAAAGCCGAAGCTGCCGTTGTATTTCGCTGCTTCGGCTTTTATACTAAACACCAATTAAAAACTATACAAAAAATCAAGCAAAAACTCATAGCTGTTGAAAACAGGTTTATATGGTTTTGGCGCAGATTTTTTGTCTATAGTTTTATTGGTGTTTAGTATTATTATTTGAGTTGATCCGAAAAAGTCTTGTAGTCGGGCATCACGGAAGAAACGACCGCATAGAACCTCGGTGAATGGTTAGGCTCGATAAAATGCGAATATTCGTGGACAAAAACGTATTTTGCGCACTCCTTGGGATAGCAGATGAGCCTTGTATTCATCACGATGAATCCGTCCGTAACATGGCAGCTCCCCCACCTTGACTTCATTTTGCGAAGCTTTATCGGGACTTTTCCGATGCCATACTTTTCGGCGAAGATCTGTGAAACTTCGTCATTCAGCTCTTTGAAAAGATCGACCGTACTGTTATAATAGAAGTTCCTCAGAAGTATTTGTATATAATCCACGCTTCTTGTATCGAATGTCAGTATTACGAGCTTCCCGTCCTCAACGAAAATTCTGTCCTCTCTCCCCTGCCGTATCTCAACGGTAAGTTCTTTACCGAGGAAGCTTATTTTATCGCCGTTTTCGTATAACCTCGCATCATCATACTCGGTAAAATTGTATCTTCGCTCCGAAGACAGTCTTTCTACTGAGTTTTTGATGAAATCATACCTTGACCGCACGAAATCATCGATAAACTTCGCAGATACACGGTTCGGGGCAGAAACGCTCACGCTTCCGTCCGCTTTTACGCGCATATTTATATTTTTGACCTTTTTTCGTGCGAGTGTGTAAGAGATCACCTCGCCGCCACAGTCAACGCTGCACTTTTCATTCATTATGAATACACCTCATCAACAGTCACAACGAGATTCAGGCGCGGGTCTTTCTCAGCGACCCGTTTTTTCAGCTCGTCAACAATTTTTTTGCGTCCGTCTTCGTCAAAATTATCACGGATCACCATATCAAATATTGCGTTTATTACCTTGTCGCCATTAGTTATTCTAAAATCGTGTATCGAAATACTTTCGTCTATCTCTTTTGCCGTATCGAGGATAAGCTTTTTCAGCGCAAGGACAGTTTCATCCTTGTCGGCAACCGGATCCATGTGGATAACGAGCATTATCCCAAGCTTTTCTGTAACATCGCGCTCTATCTCGTCGATAACTTCATGCGCATGTACGATATTGGAGCTTTCGGGGACTTCGGCGTGAACGGAAGCAAATTTTCGTCCCGGTCCGTAGTCATGAACGATAAGGTCGTGAATACCGCAAATTTCATCGGCTTTCAGAATTTCGTCCGTTATCTGCTGTATAAGCTCGGACGAGGGCTTTGTGCCGAGGAGAAGTCCGATAGTTTCACGCGTGAGGCCGAAACCGCCGTACATAATGTAAGCAGCGACTATAACGCCGACATAGCCATCGATCGAGAACGGGAGAAAATAACCGACCGCTGTTGCAACAATAACGGCGGAAGTAGATATCACATCGTTTATACTGTCGCGCGCAGTCGCTCTCATAACTGACGAGTCGATTTTTTTGCCGATATAGGTGTAAGCGCAGTACATCCAAAGCTTTACGAGCAGTGAAAGAGCAAGGATCATCATCATCGGCAGGCTGAAAGCGATCTGTTCGGGGTGAAGTATCTTATCAAACGATGATTTGAAAAGTTCAAAGCCGACAAGCATTATAAGAAATGCTACAATAAGCGAGGATATATATTCAAGTCTGCCATGACCGTAAGGGTGTTCACGGTCGGGACGGCGGTTGGAAAGCTTCGCACCGATAACCGCAACGCAGCAGCTCCCCATATCGGAGAGGTTATTGAACGCGTCAGACATAATTGCGATACTTTTCATTGCCATTCCGATAAAAAGCTTCACGCCAAACAGGAAAAGGTTGCATATTCCGCCGAGAACACCGCCAAGCACAGAATAGTTCTCGCGGACTTTTTTGTCCTCGGTGTTCTCATAATTTTTCACGAATGTCTTTACCAGCAGTTTTATCATAATTGCCACCTCCAAAATATAAGGAAACGCTGACCAAGCAATAGGCAAATGAATGCGTTGATCAGCGTTTTTTTACTCTTTGATTTTTGTTCAGGCAGGTTCGTTACTTCTTGATGCGGTATCTCTTCTTGGTTCTTTCAACGAACTTTGTCTTCTTTGCAACAGGAAGAGCATCCGGTATCGCTGTGATAAGGAGGACGCCCGTATTGAAGCTTCCCGAATATCCGCCCGAGCCGGAAGCACCGCTTCCCGATGTAACATCATCGAGGTTATCCTTATAGATAACGAATGCAAACGGTGAGCAGCTTGAAGTTGTGAACTGAACGCACCATACTCCTCCGACATCAACTATAGCACTCGGAAGCACTTCAAGGTCGGTCGAGTTTATGAAGATATTATCGGAAACCGTATCTTCGATAATTTCCGTTCCGTCGTCCTTGAGGTGGATAACTGTGATGTAATCGCGGTAATCCCTCATAACATCGGGGACAGGAACAGTAAACGTGATGTTGAAACCGTCATTAGGCTCAACTTCAACAAGTGTATTTTCGAGATAGAGCGAAATATCGAACGGGTAAACGATGAAGCTCTTCAAGCCGTTTGCATAGCCGCGGAGAACTTCCTTTACGGCTCTTGTCGATTCGTCATTGACGGAGAAGTATGCGTCAACGGGTTCATCGAAAGCTTCATGGTTTGCGGCGGCGGAGATAAGCTCACTGTGTGAGATACCGTAAGGTGCTGTACCCTTGATGTTGATAGTATAGTCAACATCGGCAGCATTTCCCGATGTCGGGATAGCACTCACTGCGAGTGAATAGTCGCCGATAACTCTTACGCCGTTGACAAATTTATATCCTGCGACCATATAGGTGTACTTTTTGCCGTTTTTAAGTCCCGTATGTTCATACGAACCCTTTGAAACTATGCTAAGCGGCTGGAAATCGCCCGTATTGTCATCATAAACATAGACGATATAGCCGTCAACGCCCTTTGTTGTTGACCATTTGAGCGCAACCGTTCTGTTTCCGGGAGTTGCAACGAGGTCACTCGGAGGCGGATAGCTTGCGCCGATGCGGACCGTTATGGTGTTTGTCTTGCCGCTGACGATCTTCTGGTTATTGTCGAGCTTATAAGCTGTTACATAATATGACCACGTTTCGCCCTCGGTGAGTCCGCTGTGAACATAGGAATTCTTTGAAACATCTATCTCCAGTGTTTTTCCGCTGTCCGAAGTACCGTGAACGGTATAGCCGTCTGCGCCTGTTACCTTTGTCCAGCTCAGAATAGCCGAATTTTCGTTTGTTGTTACGGTAAAGTCTATCGGAGTTGCCACTGCACCGCCGACTACGGCAGACACAGTAACGGACTGAGTGCCGTAAACCGCAGAACCGTTTATATTTTTATATGCAACGACATAGTAATAATATGTCTTGCCCGGGGTAAGTCCCGTATGGAGGAACTCACTCTTTGTAACGTTGAAAGTTTCGGTCTTTCCGTCGCATTTTGCATAGACTATATATCCGTCCGCACCTGCAACATCGCTCCAGTCGAGCTTTATCTGTCGGTCACCCGATGTTGCAACGAGGTCAACGGGCATTCCAACCGAACCGCCGATAGTAACAGTTTCGGTATTGGAGCGGTCACCCTCGAAATACTGGACTGTACCGTCCGAAAGCACGGACGAACGGTAAGGAACAACATAGTAGCTGTAGGTCTGACCGTATTTTACATCGGTGTGAGTATACTGATTGGTCGTAATATCCTTGCGGATAGTGTTGCCGTTATTTGTGATGTAGAGGTAATAGCCTGTGAAGTTTCCGGTTGCCTGAGTCCATGAAAGCTTTACCGCATCACCGTCCAGAACAGCGGTGAGGTCGGTGACTTTCATAATAGGTTCTCCGACAAGTACATAGGCAGGATTTGAAGCCTCTGTCTTTTTGGGTTCGGAGAGTCCCGAAACACGCTTTGTTCCCTTTACTGTGAAAACATAGATATCACCTGCGCGAAGTCCCGTAAGCTCGTACTTCGTGCCTGTGAGGTTTTCAACTGTGGTGGAAAGTTTATTGCCGCTCTGGTCATAGCGCATTATTGTAAGCTCATAGCCCGTAGCGGTATCAACAGGATCCCATGTTACTGTGATATTTCCGTCCGAAGTAACAGCCTTTACATTCTTCGGAGCGTCAAACGGTGTAGCGATCTTTACGGTGTAGCCCTCGGGATACGGCTCATATTCGCTCGCAGGACGCTTTACAACGTTGTACGGGTCGGATGGGTCTGCCGTAAGGACATACGATCTTACGCGGAAAGTGTAATTGATATCGGGAGTAAGGTTGTGAACTGTATAAGCAAACTTGTTCGTCTGACCGCTTACAGCAACATCGGCAGCCTTCTGTGATATCTCTTTTGCATTTGCCGTGAAAGCTTCATCATAAAGCGAAGCATAAGTATCATTGTATTCACCCGAGAGATTTTCGTTTATATATGAAGCATCGTTGTCGATATCAGCCCATGTGACCTCGGGGTGATTGGCCTTGACCTGTGCGATAGCCTTTGATCCGATATTCTTTGTGACTTCCTTGAGTGTATCCGTCTTGATATACTGGATATCGAAACCGACAGCCTTAGTGTCGCTGCATATCCACGAAATATCGGCATAATCATCTCCGGGAACTACCTGAATGGTGTGGGGAGCATAAAGCGTTTCCATTGCGAGCTTCTTTGAAACGACCGCAGGAGGATTGCTGTTTTTGCCGTCCGCATTCGGGTTCTTGGAGTTCACGGCTGTGAGATAGTATGTATATTCGGTGTCATAAGCGATATTCTGGTCGGTGTATGTTGAAGTTGTGCCGTTTGTAATAGTTGCAATGGTTTGTTTGCCGCTGACGGGATCAGAGCCATACTTGAATGTACGCTCGATGATATAACCCGTAGCATTTTCAACGGGATCCCATGCAAGAACGAAATCAACGCCATTCTGCGTTACCGAGAAATTCTGCGGAACGGCTGTGTTCGTGTAGACCGATGCCGCGTTGGCATCAATGCTGCTGTCTGTGCCTGTACCAGGAATATGGCCTGTGATGAACAGATCACTCTTGACCGCATAATCGGCTGTGGAATTTACTCCGCTTCCCGTTTCCCATCTTACAGGAACGATGTAATATTTGTATGCTGTTGTCGGCTTGACGCCGCTGTCGGTGGTATCTTCAAAAACAAGATCACCGTAGCTGAGCGGAGAAGCGATGGCATCAACAGTTGCGATAAGCTTATATGACTTATCCGAGCCTGCATATTCGCTCCTGTAAACAAGATAGCCGAGAGCGTCGCTCGGAGGATTGCTGCCAAGTCTTACTTCAACGCTGTCAAGCTGAGTATCGGTATCATGGGTATAGACCGCAGTAGTCTTTACATCTGCCAATCTTCTTACAGGAAGATCCTTTGTGTTGGAATAGTGCGGAATGGTTGCGGATTTCGATGCTGTTGTCAAAGCATCTTTGTTTGCTTTTGAGGTATATTTATTATCGTTGCCATAAGAGCCCGGATAGTACACCTGCACATCAGTACCCGCCTGATAAAGCACGGCATCAACGAAGTTTCCTGCTCCGTCACCGGCTTTTATCGTTCTTTCGGGGTAAGAGATCTTCTTCGGAGTGGGGTTATCGCTGTTTTTTATGACATTGTTTTCATCAAGCTCATATCCGACAACGAAGTTTCTGCTTGTATTGCTGTAAGCTACCCACTGCTGATTAGCGCAGAGTGCAAATCTGTACTCTGAATCGGGGTCAAGATTTATGACCTCAATATACTCCGCAAGGTCTGTGAAATTATCTTTTCTGACATTGTTTCCGCGCCAGCTTGATGCTGTATCGCACTTTTTGAACTGTGTTTTTCCGTCTTTGGTTATAAAAGCCCATACTTCGATCGTTCTGATGATACCATCACACTTTGAGATCGAGGATTCATCGGCAAAAAGGAACTTTGACGGAAGTGCATCGCCGCCCGTGCCTCTTGTATAATCGGCTTTGTTCCACTTGATCTTACAGCTTGTGGAAGTAATATCCGTGATATCTTCGATCTTTGGTGCGATAAAATTATCGAACGGGATAGAGATATCATATACCACGCTCGTATCACTGTCGATACTTACAAACACGCTGTCTTTAAGGCTGACGCTCGTCCAATCTCTCGGCATTTCCGCAGCCGCCGACTGTATGGTCGGGAAAACCGTCGGCACGAACATCATCACGAATGCGAAGCTGAGAACGACCGATATCACTCTCGGCATAAAGCCTTTCTTCACATAAACTATATCATCTTTCCGTGTTCGGCTGTGCTTTTCGCGGCTCTTTATTCCGAGAAAATTTCCGTCCTTATCGGAAAGAGCGATGTCCAGATTGCATACAATAAAATAGAAAAGCTTAACAAGGCCTGCTGCAGCAAGGCACGGCAGGAGCAGAAGCACGTTCTTTTCCGCAGTATCGGAAAGCTTCCTTAAAATTTTTTTACGTCTATTAAAATCAAGCATATATACCCTCCGTAAAGTAATATGTGCAAATTCCTCATTGTATAAAAGGCAGTCATTCGCATCAACGAAATGATTCCATAGATATTTATTAGATTATAACATATTATGAAAAATTTGTCCAGTACAGCAGGGTAAAATTTTGCACAAAAATACGTTTTTTATACTAATTTTTAAACTGAAAGTGTACAAAGAATCAAGCAAAAGCTCGCATATATGGCTTTGTGCCGATTTTTTGTCTACACTTTGATTAAAAATTAGTATTATAACAGCATTTTCTTCAAACCTGCAAAACGCAGCCGAAATGCTTCGCATATTGCCGCCGCAGGCACGGAAAGCAGAAACCAGAATGCTGAAAACATCACGCATATCTGCCCGAAAAGATTGAGCGGCTGTGACGAATAGTCCCACACGTTCCAGCCGAGCAGCAGATTCACCACGCAGCCGACCAACAGTTCGAGCGATGTTATGACGGTGCAGCCGTATATGCACTTCGCGAGCATACCTTCATCAGGGTGCGCCGTGAAGTGGCGGTACATTATCAGCAGACACGCTCCGCCCGTGAGGGTCATGCTCCAGTGCGTAAATCCGCGGAAAAGTATCTCTATCATCGAATAGATGAGTCCGCCCGACAGAAATACCGTCAGGTCTTCCACAAAAGCTCCTTTTTTCTTCATTTTTCGTCCGCCTTTCTTTGTCAGAATTGTCATCAGCAATATTATGTCCGTAATGTGTGGGAGAAATAAGCGGAAATATTTCTGAAAAAAGGCGTTTTTTTCTTATTTTCGTGTTTCTTTCATTAAATCAACACAAACAAAGGTTATTATATAATCATTCCAAGGGAAACAGAAAAGTACCGAGGAATCAAACAAGATAATTTCTAAATTTCCATATTCTCCCTCTTTTCATTCTCAGCCGCGTCCCAAAACGGCGCGGCACAAGTTAAAACGACCTTTGGCAAGTGACTATCGCTTCGCTTCACCGCCAAAGACGGTAAACGGTCTTTTTATATAAATAGCCGACAGCGGAAATATTCGCACATACAATGTCGGCGGCAAAAAACTATCCAATATTTTGGTTTACATATATCCCCCGAAAAATTTCTCTTTTCAAAAAGATCAGACCGAAGAGTTCCCCCTCTCTTCGGTCTGATCTTTTTTTGTGAAAAGTATTGATTTCTGTCAAAGTATATGGTACAATAAGGCAAATCGACATATCTTTTATGACATTTATTTTTTGACAGGAAGTGGAATTATGAAGTATCCTATTTTATTGGTCCACGGTATGGGTTTTCGTGATGACCGTGCGGTCGGCTATTGGGGAAGAATTCCCAGAAAGCTCAAAGAAAGCGGCTTCTCTGTGTATCTGAGCGGTCAGGACAGCAACGGTTCGATCGTATCGAACTCACGCAAGGTCGCCGAAAGCATCGATAAGGCACTCAAAGCCGAACGCACCGACAAGGTAAACATCATCGCCCATTCAAAGGGCGGGCTTGAAGCAAGGTATGCCGCATCAAGCCTTGGATATTCGGACAAAATAGCATCGATAACTACCTTGTCCACACCGCACAACGGCTCAAAAACGGTGGATAAGCTTATGAAGATACCCGAACCGCTCATAAAAGGCGGCTGCAAGGCGGCAGACCTCTGGTTCAGGCTGCTCGGGGACAAAACCCCCGATACATTCAGCGCGATATGTTCATTCCGTACCGAGGACGCGCGGCGTTTTAACAAGCAGAATCCCGATGTCGGGACGATATATTACCAAAGCTATGCATTTTTGATGAAGCACAGCCACTCCGATATGCTTATGTGGCTGCCGAACCTTGTTGTCCGACATTGGGACGGCGAAAATGACGGTCTGCTCTCCCCCGAATCAGTAAAATGGGGCAATTTCAAGGGCGTTGTGACAGGCAACGGCAATCGCGGCATTTCGCACTGTGATGAGGTCGATATGCGCAGAATGAGGCTTTCGGGCAAAAAGGGAAACGGTGTTTCCGACATATCCGATTTTTACGTTGAAATTGCAAAAGAGCTTGAACAAATGGGGTTTTAATACTAATAAAATACAGCAAAGCCGCTCGGTACTGACCCGAGCGGCTCAGCTTGTTGAAAAAGTAGGTTATAGAAAAAAGATGCACAAATTTCAAAGCAGAGTTTACGTCCACGCTTTTCAAAGGGTGGTGGGTGTCCAGAGGGCAAAGCCCTTGGTCGCACTCCGCAGAGTGCGAAACTCCCCTACACGAAGGTGCTCTGCAAGGGGTGAATTAAAAAACAGTCCGGTGGACTGTTTTTTTAGAGGGGACGCTCTGCAAGAGAGAGCGTCCCTTTGTATAGCTTTCTTGCAATGATAATTTTATGCTTTTGTTATTTTGCACAAATGCAGCAACCTTTTTCGACAGACTGAACCGCTCGGTACTGACCCGAGCGGCTTTTTTATGTTTTCTTTTTCTGCTTGCCCGTTGCGTTTTCGATATCGATCCTCCAAATCGCTGTCCTCGGCAGGCTCATTTTTATCGCATTCGGGAAATCAGTCATATTCGACGGCGTAAAGCGTTCGCATATCGCTTTGAGAGCCGCAATTTTTTCCTCATCGTCCGTGACCTTAACTGCTTTACCTCTTACAACAGCGGACTTAAAATAAGTCGTGAACTTGTCCTCGGCACTGACAACATCAACTGCGGCAGTTATGCAGACATTCGGATCTTTCATCATAGCTTCGGATTTTCTGCCGCTTTCCGCGGAATGGAAATAGAGTTTCCTGCCTATCCTTACGGCGGATATCGGCAGGCAGTACGGCAGACCGTCTGCGTCTGTCATTGAGATCACAGCAAAGTCGGCTTTATCAAGAACATCAAAGGCGAAATCTTCGTCCTCCCTGCGATCTTTTCGGCGCATAGCGGCGGCCTTTTCAATTATCTCGGGCTTTCTCACCTTTTCGATGAAGCGTTTCTCGCAAGCACCGAACTCTGCATAATTTTTCCGTGCTTCGTTCAGCGAAACAGAATTCGCGCCGCCTTTATATTCGGGGTCACGCTCCTGCGATTTATCCTTTTCCCAGAAGCAAACTGGGCAGATATCGTACTCATCGGCTGAATCAAGTGCCGCACAGCCGCAGCATTTGCATACATATTTCATATTGCTCCTCCGTCACTGTCTTTCCCAATAATCCAAGCCTGCGCTCGGCTTGAAAAAGGTTCGTATATATCCGTCCGTGGAAAGGACAAGGAATTCGTTAGTTTCGGTGTCGTAATAGAGGAAGTCGCCGTCCTCCTTTTCGGTCTTGTGCAGGATATTTTCGCCCTCTGCGTTGATAAGTTCATTCGCAAGGTCGAGATACTCGTCCTGCGTGATATCGCCGAACTCTGCGCCGTGCTTTTCGTAGTGGCTGTCGAAAAGCTTCTCACTGCGGAAATAATATTTCTGAACGGCCTTCTCAGTTTCGGAAAGATCATCTTCCGAAGCTTCGGGGATATCTGCGGAAGTTATTTCATCGGAAATGACAGTTTCAGCCGCCGTTTCACTATCGGAAATTTCATCGTTGGATTTTTCTCCGTCGGACATTTTTCCGTCGGACGTTTCTCCGTAAGATGTTTCGATGTCATCTTCGGAAACTGTTTCCGAAAGCGTTTCTGTCGGTTCTTCGTCGATGCTGTCAATATAGCGGCTAATGTCAGTGCCAACATAGGTTTCCTCTATCTCACCGACATCATCTTCCGAGCAGCCGCAGAGCATCAGCAATGATATCATCACTGCGGCAAAAGCGGTAAGAATATTTTTCATAAGGCTCTCCTTTAATACAAAAAGGCTGCCACATAAAATGCAGCAGCCTTTGATATACTGTGAAAATTATTCAGCAGACTCGTCTGTGCCTTCTTCTTCAAGAAGTTCTCTGATAGACATGCTGATTCTCTTCTTTTCGGTATCGATCTCTGTGATCTTTGCCTTAACAACGTCGCCAACGGAAAGAACGTCCTTAACGTTTGCAACATTCTTATTAGCGATCTGAGAGATATGGATAAGACCGTCAATGCCCGGAATGATCTGTGCGAATGCGCCGAAAGGTGTGATAGAAACTACCTTAGCTTCAACTACATCGCCAACAGAATATTCGTTAGCGAACTTGACCCAAGGATTGTCCTCGTCCTTCTTGTAGCCGAGGGAAATTCTGCCGCTTTCGCTGTCGAGTTCCTTAACGAAAACTTCGATAACGTCGCCAACCTTAACAACTTCGGATGGGTGCTTGATCCTGTTCCAGCTGAGTTCGGAAATATGGACCATGCCGTCGATGCCGCCGAGGTCTACGAATGCGCCGTAGTTTGTGATGGACTTAACTTCGCCCTTGAACTTGTCGCCAACCTTAACGTTCTCCCAGAACTTAGCCTTTGCAGCATCCTTTTCTGCGTTGAGAACAGCCTTGATAGAGCCGACAGCCTTGAACTTCTGCTCATTGATCTCGATGATCTTGAACTTAACAGTCTTCTTGAGAAGATTTTCAAGCTTTTCATCACGTCTTGCAGTAGCCTGAGAAGCAGGAATGAACACTCTTGTACCCTCTGTGATAACAATTACGCCGCCCTTAACAACGTTTGTAACTGTACCTTCGAGAACTGCGTCTTCTTCCTTAGCCTTAACGAGCTTGTCGAAGCCGACCATAGCGTCAACCTTCTTCTTGGAAAGGTTTACGATACCTTCAGCGTCGTTGATCTTGATAACGATAAGGTCAACTTCGTCGCCAACCTTAACTACATCGCCTACCTTGAGTGTAGGATCATCTGTAAGCTCGGACAGAGCGATATAGCCTGTCTGCTTAGTGCCGATATCAACTGTTGCTTCTGTGTTGTTTACGGCAGTTATGTATCCTTTCACCCGTTGACCGGTGTATATTTTTTTGAAAGATGCGTCGAGCGCGCTGGCGAAGTCAAAATCCTCGTCATTGTTTTTGATAATTTCGCTCATGTGGTTTTGTACCTCCTTGATTATATATGCCGGGGTCGATGCTCCGGCTGTGATCCCGATGTTAAAGTTTTCACCGAGTTCACGGAGCTTCTCGGGGATATTCTCCCTATCAAGCTCACCCGCGTCCGAAATAAGGATACAGGTTTTGCAATGCTCGCGGCAGATGTCGTAAAGCTTTGCTGTGTTGGAACTGCGTTTGCCGCCTATAACTATCATAAGGTCGGATCTTTCCGCAAGACGAACAGCGCTCTGCTGGCGTTCGGCGGTGGCGCTGCAGATGGTATTGAACACCTCTGCCTCGGGACATTCCGATCTGATGATACGGCAGCACTTTTCCCATATAATTATATTATACGTTGTTTGCGCAACAATTGCAACCTTTTTTTTAAAATTTTTAAATTTTTTTTGTAAAATCTCACGAAGTTCAGCATCATTACCGCAAATATACGGCATTTTTTGGCAATGTTTAACAATTCCCTGTACTTCATCGTGGTCTTTATCGCCGAGAATGATGATATCAAAGCCCTCGTAAGACTTTTCGGACACTATTTTATGTATCCTTGCAACGAACGGACAAGTTCCGTCGCAGACGGTAACGCCAAACAGCTTTCGCTTTTCGAGAAGCTCATAGATATCCCTGCCTACGCCGTGGGAACGGATAACAACGCTTGTATTTTCGAGTTTTTCTATCTCCACGGGTGAATTTATGACATTCACGCCGCGGCTTTTCAGCTCATTGACAACTGTTTCGTTATGGATTATCTCGCCGTAGGTCACGGCTTTTCCGCCGTTTTCTATAATATTATACACGATTTTTACGGCTCTGTCAACACCAAAACAGAAACCTGCATTATCCGCGATCTCAATTCTGTGCGGCATCGTTTTTATCCTCGATTTGGAGCGGAGCATCGGCGGCCGTCAGTGCAGGGCCTTCGACAAGCTCCGTAATTGCGCCCATTATGCGTTTTTTTACCTCTTTGAGTTCACGCGGAGAGCTTCCCTCGACGGCAAGTTCTTCGGCTTTTATCGGCTTTCCGAATCTGAGCGTGAGCTTTGAGCGGAAATGCAGCTTTTCACCCTCGAAAACAATTCCGCATGGAACTACGTCCGCACCCGACTTGGCAGCTATCATCGCAACGCCCGTTTTGCCCTTGCCGACCTTGCCGTCCTTGGAACGTGTGCCCTCGGGGAAAATGACAAGGTTTCTTCCCGAGCGGAGGATATTTATGCTGTCATCGATGACAGACATATCGCCTGCACCGCGGGTAACAGGAAAAGCACCGAGCTTTCGTATGAACCAGCCGAAAAGCTTATTGTGGAAAAGCTCCTCTTTTGCCATATAGGAAACGGGAAGCTTCATCGGCATTGTAAGTATAACGGGATCGGCATAGCTGCGGTGGTTTGAAGCCAAGACCACGGGTTTGTCCTGCGGTATATTCTCTATGCCCTCGATATGGAAATCGTAAAATATTTTGTACAGCCATTTAACGGGATATCTTACCCAAGCATACACAAACTATCAATCCTTTTCTGTAAATTACATAATAGTATAGCACATTTTCGCTGCAAAATCAACCGTTTATGTGGATTTTCCGAATATTTCTTATAAAAATGCCGCACAAACTTGTCTGCATGGTATATTTTTCAATAAACAAGCAGCCTCCAGCGACATGACACCGCAGGAGGCTGCTTCGTCTGTTTTGCCGATCTCCTCTTTGTCGTTTTTGTCAGGATCTTCTTCGTCGGAGGCGTCGGGTTTATCTTCATCGGTGTTGTCGATCACTTCTTTTACTTTAACTATTCCGTCTGCAATATTGACAAGCGAGCATGGTACGGTATCGTATTTCTTCAAATAAAGCTTATAAGTACCGTCTATCAGATGTTCAAGACCATTCTGGAGAGCAGACCCGATAACCTGCCCGAGATAATGATTGACGGCTACTGCGGTTTTCTTTTTAGGGATAAGAACGGTATGCCCGAAGTAGCTATGCATTGGGAACATCGGTTCAAGAACGCAGTCACACGGTACAATGAAATATTCAAACTTCAGATGCCAAGCATAACCCCACACGTTTGCAGGCATACATACTGCAGCAATATGGCAAGGGCAAGAATGAACCCCAAGACACTTCAGTACCTTATGGGACATTCCGATATAGCGGTCACGATGAACACATATACGCATCTTGGTATGGATGATGCAAGGGATGAAATGATAAGGCTTGAAGAACTTGAGCAGGCAAGAAAGGAAATTGAAAAGACGAAAGGTGATATTCCAATGGTGAAAGAAATGTTTAGGGTAGTGTGAGCGATAATTTACTATATAAACAGAACAGACACCTTGACCTTTGGGGCGGGGTGTCTGTTAGTATTGAATAAAGAAAAGTTATTCAACATTGATTTGAAATTCGTGTCTGATTTTTAGTGAATAATCAACTATAATTCAATATTCCTTGTTATTCTGGAGAGCAACAATCATGTCAAGCAATTCTTTATCGGAAATGCTGACATCATCTTCGTCCATGGTTTCCAGAACTTGCAGAACACTTACTATTGATTCAAGATCATCTTCTTTAAATTCGAAAAGGTCTGTGAACCAAATTACATTTACCCAATCCAATAGTTGTTTTTTTGTAATACTATGATTGAGGAAAGATGATATAGTGTTAATAACATCAGATGTTCGGATCTGTTCAGGTTTTTTACAGTCGATATTATACAGATCCTCACCAATTTTGTCTGTCAGGTCTTTTTTGTTAATAGATAGTGTTTTAAAAGCATCAAGTAATTTGTTCATATTATTTCTCCTTTGTGTGGATCAGATTTCCGTTTGGGTCGTAGGTTTCTTTATAAACTCTTACAGTTTTTCC
Source organism: uncultured Ruminococcus sp. (assembly GCA_945868475.1). Lineage (GTDB taxonomy): Bacteria > Bacillota > Clostridia > Oscillospirales > Ruminococcaceae > UMGS363. The sequence continues at coordinate 229,362 of CAMBLM010000002.1, forward strand.
ATTTTCATTGATCACTTTGTAATAGATAGCTTTTGATCCCGGAACCTTACCTGGATTTTCCATTTTGGCTGTATATCCACCGTTAGGATTTTTCTGGACTAAAAAACGGTTATAATTATTTGATCCGCCTCTAAAAAACGATTTAACTGTTTTTTGAATTGTTTCAGGCAATGAAGAAGTGGACGAAATGGCAGAACTTTTTGTGTTTACTGAATATAGGATACGTCCACCTTTGGTGTTACTGTAATTTCCAGATAATCCAGTTCCCATTATGCCGACCTCCTTCTTTTTGTAGAAATCCAGTCGGGATAATTGATGAAGTTTGTTCTATTTATAAATTGCTCAAAAATCACCTTCGGCATACCACCATAAACAAGTACTATTTCTGGTGATAATTCATCAAGCATTGCTGATAAACCCTCAATAAAATATTGTTTATTAACCTTGCTTCTTATGCAGCCATATGTGCCAATAGACACAATACTATTCTTTGGTACGCCTAAAAAGGCAAATTTTTTCGGGTAATTCGACTGTTGTATAACTTCGTTCGTCACTCCAACGAACATTGGGGATTACATATATTCCTTGCGATTGCAAATAACAGCCGACCGCACGATTCATATATGTATTAGCTATTTGTAAGCAAAGGGGCATATCACGATAGAGAGAACAATCAGGCGAAATAACTGCTGAGAATTTCTTAAACTCTGAAAGATATTCATTGGTACAAGTCAGTACATCTGAAAAATTTTTATCATGTTCATAAAAATGAACCGCACATGAATAGTTTGGGTTTGAACTCATCTTTGTAAAAGGAACAAGTGCATCTGGTACGATAAATTTTTCAGGCTTTTCAATACAAGGAATTTCTAATTTACCTGTAAATAAAGCTTTAGAGACAAGTTCGGAATTAAATCCGTCGTCAATAATGTTTTTCATTATAACCTCGACTTTCCGGCAAATGCCATTAACAACTTTTTGTGAAAATCGTCAATAGACAAAGAAAGTAGAATATGCTATAATAAAACTTGCTTAAGGTTTGTGTATTTTGCATAAACTACGGGAACGTATTAGTTTGTTGTTACCAGCAACTTGCTAATACGTTTTCTTTGTCTTATAAAGTATGCATTGGTATCACCACCATAAATCATATTTTTAATATTACAGTTTATTTAACTGCACTCGTGCTGCATCAAATGAAACGCCACATTTTTCACTTACTTCCGAAACAGACATCCCTTTTACAAGATCAGAGTCAATCATTAATTCACCTGCCAAGCATTTTGCCTGCCATTCTGGGTCACGGTATGTCGGAATATCATCATTACCAAAGGAACGAGCAAGTTTAAAACCGCAAACACACAAAGTGATAAAATGAGCAAATTCGTGAGCAATGGTCATTCTATCGCGTCCAATCCCGTTACAAGCACCGTCATAAACATCCTCACGAATTTTTATTGTTTTTGATGTAATGTCTGTTACAGCGTGTTCATTTTTCTCCAGTTCACCAGCTTCAACAATCTCAAAATGTGCATCTTTGTCAAAACAATGCAACATTTCAAGAACTTCTGTTATCGGAAAATATAGTTCGTTTGTTAAGTCTAACATTTCTCGTATCTGTTTTGCAAGTCGTCTTAAATCCATTCTTGACTTTGCTTCTACACAATATTTACTTATAATTCATTCCTCCTTATTATGGTTAAGAAACTTCAAAAGCTGTATTGCAAGTTCATCGTCTATATCATCAAACTTTCTGGCAAATTGTAATGCCAGATCACGTTTACAGATATTTTCGGTCGATAAATCGATTTCGATACTGTTTATACTCATATCACGTGCTTTTGACAATTTCTTTTGTTCAGTTGCGGTCAAATTATAAATTAAGGCTAATTTGCTGATAAGATCGTCTGGAATATTTCTTTTGCCACATTCAATTGCAGATAAATATGAAGAAGTCATATTGAGCTTTTCAGCCATTGTTTTCAATATTTCGCCACGATCTATGCGCAGCTTTCTTAAAGCTTTTCCAAATTCCGTAATCACTCGTATCAACTCCTTTCAAACGCTATTATAACATATTATGTTTATTTTGTCAACACTTTTTGTTGATTTTTTTACTTCTTGCTATTTCTCACCCATTAGTATATAATAGTATCAAAAGAAATTTGCACACCCCCAAAAAACAATCGAAAAAGGTAAAAAATCACGAGTAGTCCGAACCCCCTAAATTGACTACTACATGACTACTTTTGAAATCTACACTTTGCCTCATTTTGCACTATTTTGCCTATACCGGCACACTATCGCAGATAAAGTGTACAACAATTTTATCACCCGCAAACCACGCAAAATAGGGCAAATCACGGCAATTTTGGATAGGAGATTACTATGATAAAAGTATTATTCGTCTGCCACGGCAATATATGCCGCAGCACTATGGCGCAGAGCGTCTTTCAGGATATGGTCAATAAGGCAGGACTTGCTGACAGGTTTGAGATCGATTCTGCTGCCACAAGTACCGAGGAGATAGGCAATCCGCCGCATCATGGCACTACTGCCGAGCTTCACAGGCGCAGCATTCCCGTTGTTCCGCACCGCGCTCGGCAGCTCACCAAGACTGATGCGGAGCATTTCGACTATCTAATCGGAATGGACACAGCCAACATTCGCAATATGCGCAGAATAACGGGTGCTGACTACAAAATTTACAAGCTCTTGGCGTTCGCCGACATTGGCAGGGATGTTGCCGATCCTTGGTACACGGGTGATTTCGCTGCGACTTACGCCGATGTTTCGCTCGGCTGCAAAATGCTGCTCGAAAAGCTAAAGGAGGAACTGTGCTATGAATAACGGAAAAGCCACAAACTGCGAAAGCTGTGTAAACTACGTTTATGACGATGATTACGACTGCTTCACCTGCATGGCAAACCTCGATGAGGACGAAATGGGCAGATTTCTCACCGGCACGAACTACTCCTGCCCGTATTTTCGGCTTGATGATGAATACGGCGTTGTAAGACATCAGATGTAATAAGACGGCAGCTCCGGTCTTTCATTCTCGGAACTGCCGTTTTTATCAGTACAAAAACCTGCGCAAAAGCTTTCATAAATGGCTTTTTGTGCAGGTTTTTTTGTTTGCAATTTGTTTTCTTATTTTGCGAACGTTCTGATAATTCCTATAACGAACACGAAGATGACCAGAACGGGAAGAATATATGAGAAATAGCCTTTGACGAAGCCTTTTAGCTTCATACCCTTGCCTGTATTGACTTCGTTGAGGTAATTTTCCCAGCCCCATCCCTTTTTCGTTGCGCAGAAAAGTATAACCGAAAGCGAGCCGAGCGGCAGGATAATATTGCTTACAATAAAATCTTCAAGGTCGAGTATCGATGAACCCTCGCCCATAGGCTGAAAACCGCTGAGGACATTGAAGCCGAGGCAGCACGGGATAGAAAGCACGAAGATAAGTATGCCGTTTATAGCGCAGGATTTTTTTCTGCTCCAGCCGAACTGATCTTCGGTACAGGCGGAAATTTCCTCAAATACTGCAAGCACGGTCGAAAGTGCCGCGAACGACATAAATACAAAGAAAAGACTTCCCCAAAGTCTGCCGAGAGGGATATTGTTGAAAATATTCGGCAGGGTTATGAAAATAAGCCTTGGACCGCTGTCAACGTCCACTCCGTATGCAAAGCATGCAGGAAAAATGATAAGTCCCGATGATATCGCAACGAATGTATCAAGAAGTGCAACATTCACCGATTCGCTCAGAAGTGCGCGTTCCTTGCCGATATAGCTTCCGAAAATAGCCATTGCGCCCATACCGATGCTGAGCGTAAAGAACGCCTGATTCATCGCATTTACAACAATGCTTCCGATGCCTACCTTTTTTACTTCCTCAAAATTCGGCTTTAAGTAAAACGCAAGTCCCTCTCTGCCGCCTTTCATAAAGAAGCTGTTTATCGCAAGCACTATCATTATTACGATAAGTGCCGACATCATCACCTTTGTGACGCGTTCAAGTCCGTTTTTTAAGCCTATCGAGCAGACGAGCACCGCCGTTCCCATAACTATCGCAAGGAAAAGTATCATCATCGGAGCGTTCGCAAGCACGGATTCAAACTTTGCACCTATCTCCGAAGCGTTCAGTCCCGAAAGCTCGCCGCTCGCAGTTGATACGAAGTAGCGTATCATCCAGCCTGCAACGGTCGTATAAAACATCATCAGCAAATAGCTGCCGATGAGCGCAGCCTTTCCGTGGATATGCCAGTAAGTTCCTTTCGGTTCAAGCTCCTGATACATTTTTATAGGGCTTTTCTGCGAAGCACGTCCGAGGGCGAATTCCATAGTCATTACGGGTATTCCGAGTATAGCAAGGAAGATAAGGTAGATAACAACGAAGATACCTCCGCCGTTCTGACCTACGATGTATGGAAATTTCCATACGTTTCCGATGCCGATAGCACAGCCTGCGCTCAAAAGTATGAACCCAAGTCTGCTTCCGAGTTTCTCCCTGCCCATTAAAACGCCCTCCGAAATTTATACTGTAATAATATTTGCATCAAATATCTGAACTGCTGATCTTTCCAGACACATTAACCTATATATTACTATGTATTAGTCATGATGTCAAGCAAAAAACAAAAATCGATAAAATTTTTGTAATATTTGTACTTTAACGATACACTCCTTTGGTGCATTTGAGCTTCTATGCGTTACTTGGGTAATTTGATAACAAAAAAAGGCATAATACTAAACACCAATAAAACTATAGACAAAAAATCGTCGCATAATCCATATAAAGCTGTTGAAACAGCTACAAGATTATGCTCGATTTTTTGTATAGTTTTTAATTGGTGTTTAGTATAAAAACAGCTTCGCCGGACCGACGAAGCTGTTAATTGGTATATGCTGTCTTATGCAAGCTTTATTGTGCTGTATGTATAAGCTCCTGCGAGGATAAGCAGAAGAATATCACCGAAGTTGAAGCTGCCGTTAAAAAGGCTCATTAAAAGCGAAAGCACCGAGAGAACGGTCATAACAACACCCCAGATAAATGCACTCCTTCCGCCCTTTTTGAAAAGTCCGTAAAAGCACATTGCGCCGAAACCTATGGCGGTAAAAGCTATGCCGATGATATTTCCGAGCATTCCAAGTGCCGTTCCGCTCCTTGTCATGGAAAAAAGTGCCCAGCTCATAAAGTAGCCGTGACCGAACAGCGAACGCACTCCGAGCCATATCGCAGAAAGCGCGAGGATACCGCATAAAACCGATGAAACCTGTAAAACCTTTTTCATTTTTGCCTCCTGTTATATACATTTTTATATTATTGCGAAGAATATTTATCAGAAAATTTTGTCATAAGCCTCTATCGTCCAGCTGCATTGCGGAAATCTTTCGATCAACGCCTCTTTCTCCTCACTGTCGTACCCCGTGCAGGATATAGCTGCGGCAGTTAAGGAATTATTTTCATACAACGGTGAAAGTTCCAGATAATTTTCCGTTATAACGGTCAGGGCTTCAAGCTTTTTAAGTTCCGCTAAGAAATCCAGTTCGGTAATGTTTCCCGACAAGGTCAAAACCTTAAGCTCATTGCAAAATGCAAGCTTTGTATAATTCTGCAGGTCGATATTTTTCAGCGGACTGTAAACGAACTCGGTCAATTCTGGAGTGCTTTCCGCAAATGACAGATCGTTACGCTCAAAACTGCTGCAAACGGCATTAAACCGCTTTAATTTACTGAATCCGCCATACTTACCGAAAACAATCACATCCGAATTACTTATATCAAGCTCTTCCAGCTCGCCCCATTTGTCAATGCTTTCAATTTCTATCCGGGAATTTGCAATAATGACCTTTTTCACGGAAGCTTCTTCATACGGCACAGTTAACTTGCCATCAAAATGCTCAACGCAAACATCGGTCAGATTTTTATAATTTCCGACAAAGCTAAGATCATTTACTGTTCCGTTAATGTATATTTGCCGCACATTTTCCAGATTTTTCAATGAGAATACATCTAAAGAAGAATTTGCCGGAGCATCGATCCTCAGAATTTCCGCCGCTTCCGAATTATGCGGCATTTCCGAGGCTTCACCTGTATTTTTAAAATCGACCGTTAAACATTTTTCCTGTTCATCGTAAGCGTACATCAGCGTTAATCGGTCGCTTGTATCTGCTTTTGAAATTTCCGCTTCTGCATCGGTTTCTTTCTGCGAAGAAATAATTTCCGCAGGCTCATTCTGAAAACGATCGTCAGCAGTTTCGCCGTTGCCGGAGCATGAGCATAAAATGCAGCACACTGTAAACAAAACGAATATTTTTTTAAAATTCATGATCGTCCCCCCTCAGAATATGCCAATCGGCTGAAATGCAGTTTTTATTATTTTAACATAAAAAATGCACCGTGTCAAATTTTGTCACGATATTCATTATTCAGAAAAGTGCTTCTCCCCTACTCTGCTGTTGAGTAAACGCTGATCAATAATAATATTTGCACAAGATATAGCCTGATTTTATATACCATATAACATATTTTTATAGAAACACTGTACAAATGCTTCCTGCCGTGGTATAATAAAGTCATTATTGTATTGAAACGGAGAGAATTCAAATGGAACATCATAAAAATCGAAGCACCTTTTCGGGAAAGCTCGGGTTCGTGCTTTCGGCGGCAGGCGCTTCGGTCGGTCTGGGAAATATATGGCGTTTCCCCTATCTTGCGGCGAAATACGGCGGAGGAATATTCCTGCTCGTTTATATAATCCTTGCGCTGACATTCGGCTATACGATGATAACCGCCGAAACGGCACTCGGACGAATGACGCAGAAAAGCCCTGTCGGTGCTTATCACTCGTTCGGAAAGTCAAAGTGGCTTTCGTTCGGCGGCTGGATAAATGCGGTCATTCCGATACTCATCGTGCCGTACTATTCCGTTATCGGCGGCTGGGTAATAAAATATCTCGCCGAATACATTATGGGACATGGCGGACAGCTTGCGGAAGACGGCTATTTCGGAAGCTTTATTTCGAGCGGAGCTTCGACCGAGGTCTGCTTCGTGCTGTTCACATTTTTCACGGTCGCTGTAATTTTCGGCGGCGTCCGCAACGGCGTTGAGCGTGTTTCAAAGTTTATGATGCCGATACTTGTTGTGCTGTCGCTGTTCATCGCGATTTACTCAATAAGCCTGCCCGGTGCTGTGGAAGGCGTGAAGTATTTCCTTATCCCGAATTTCAGGAATTTTTCGTGGATGACGGTCGTTTCCGCAATGGGTCAGATGTTTTATTCGCTGTCGATAGCAATGGGCATACTGATAACTTTCGGTTCGTATATGAAAAAGGACGTTTCCATCGAAGCTTCGACCGAGAATGTCGAGGTTTTCGATACAGGCATAGCAATAATGGCAGGACTTATGATAATCCCGGCAGTTTTCGCATTTTCGGGCGGAGATGCAAACTCGCTTCAGGCAGGCCCGTCACTTATGTTCATCACGATACCAAAGGTCTTTGCAAGCATCAAAATGGGTTCGTTCGTTGGAATACTCTTTTTCTTCCTCGTTCTGTGCGCCGCAGTTACAAGCTCTATCGCACTGACGGAAAGCGCAGTTTCGACCTTCCAGGATGAACTTGGCTGGGGAAGAAAAAAATCGACCGTTGTTATCACACTGATAATGCTCGTCCTCGGAACGCTCTCATGTATGGGTTACGGTCCTCTCGCCTCGGTCGAGATACTCGGTATGCAGCTGCTCGACTTCTTTGACTTCCTCACAAATTCGGTGATGATGCCGATAGCCGCAATAGCGACCTGCCTGCTCGTTTCGCGCAAAATGGGCGTTGAGAAGATAGAAGAAGAAATGACTCTCGAAAACGGCAAATTCAAACGGAAGCATATCTTCAACTTTATGATAAAGTACCTCTGCCCTATCTTTGCGGCAATAATCCTTGTAAGCTCGATAGCGAACGCTTTCGGGTGGATATCGATGTAAAATATAACGCCAAACACGGTTTGAATCATGTTTGGCGTTTTTTATTTAATGACCAGTTTTTTCGGGAACATTGCAAAAGCCTTGCTCATCTCTTTGCAGAATTCATCGTAATAATTTTCGCATAAAAGCGATGAACCGAGCCAGTATTTATGTACCTTTCCGCCGTCCTTGATTTTCAGATAATATTGAACGGGATATATCGAGTCGCTCTTTTTTCTCGGCGAAGTAAGCACCGCGCAGTCTATCCCCGTGAGCGTAAAATGATCCTCACCGATGTAAAGATGCTCACCGCTTATCTCGATTTTTTCGGGGAAAAGCTTCGCTCTCTTGAAGCAGCCTATAAGCAGAAACGGACATGATACCGCCATACACGCGGCTATCATAAGTGCTATGATCTCCTTAAAGCCTGCACCGTCCAAGCCGATAAAGATAAGCACCGCCGCAATTGCAATGCTTATCGCGGCAATTTTTCCGATAAGCTTCTTTTCCTCACGAATGATCTTATCGTGCGGAATGAAGTATTGTCCGTCCAAACCGTCCGCCGAGAGCAGGACTATAGGTTCATAAAGCGACTGCGTTTCCGCCGATACTTTTTCTTCGAGCGGTATGTTTTCTGCCTGCATAAGGCGAATTTCATCCGCAAGCCGCTCAAAAGCTTTTTCGCCGAAGCCGTAAATACGCACATACCGCCCATTCAGTTTCAGACCGCATTTATACGAAGTCACTTTCAGCATTTCGACCGTCGATGAGCTTATGTCCGACTTTGGCTCAATGCTTCCGATGCCGAACAGTATAACATTCACACCTGCTCGTTTAACGGTTATCCCGTCGGAACTTACCGCGACCGATGTTCGGCGAAGCAAGACCGACAGCACAGCCGCCAAAACACCTGCGCCAATGCTGACCGATGTTTTATGAAGACTCAGCAAAGCCAGACCTCCGATAAATATCCCTCCGAAATACAAAAAGATATAGACAGCCGCACAGACGACCGCTCCGCAGGCAGTCCCGAACCCCAGGATCCTGCTCCACTCGCTTTTATAGATCGATCTTTCCTCCATAGTTTACCCTCTTTTCCCCTTATTTTCTGCTTTATTATTTATAATAGCATAGCAAAAGTGAGGATTTGTCAACTCTCCGCGCGGCTGCAAAACGACACAAATGCACTGCAAAATGTTTCACCCGTTTAAATCAGCACTCGGTTTTTTGCCCAAATACATCGCTGTTTTATCGGGAAAAGTCCGAATTTTGCACCGTTTGCTTGACATAAAAGCGAATAGATAGTATCATATTATTTAGTCTGTCCGAATACAGACAAAAAGTGCCGAATAAATTTTCAAAGCTGAACAAGGGAGCGTTTTGAAAATTTTTTCATAAGCCAAAAATATTTCGGAGGTCAAATTTCAATGAACAGGGAAAAACTCGGCAGCCGACTTGGATTTATTCTTCTGAGTGCAGGCTGCGCAATCGGAATAGGAAACGTGTGGAAGTTTCCTTACGTTGTCGGTGAAAACGGCGGCGGTTTTTTCGTAATCATCTATCTTATATTCCTCGCAATACTTGGAATACCCGTACTTACAATGGAATTTTCCATCGGCAGAGCGGCTCAGAAAAGCCCAGTAAAAATGTACCGGGAGCTTGAACCGAAAGGCTCGGTCTGGCATATCCACGGAAAGGTCGCAATGATCGGTGCTTATATGCTGATGATGTTCTATACGACCGTTGCAGGCTGGATGGTGCGCTATTTTGTTTCGACTGCGAGCGGAAAGCTTTCGGGACTTGATTCCGCAGGCGTTGCTGAAAATTTCACATCAATGCTTTCAAACGCGCCCGTAATGGTGCTTTACCTTGCGATCGTGATTGTTGCGGCAGTGCTTGTATGCTCTATTGGTCTGCAAAACGGACTTGAACGCGTCACAAAGGTGATGATGCTCGCTCTGCTTGCTATAATGGTAATACTTGCGATAAACAGCTTCTTTATGGAGGGCGGCAAGGCAGGACTTGCGTTCTACCTCAAACCGAATTTTGAGGAAGTAAAGAATGTCGGTATCGGCAGCATCGTTGTAAATGCGATGAATCAGGCGTTCTTCACACTCAGCCTCGGCATCGGCGCAATGGCTATCTTCGGAAGCTATATCGGCAAGGAACGTGCGCTTCTCAGCGAATCGATAAACGTAGCTATCCTTGATACAGTCGTTGCGATATCATCGGGACTTATCATCTTCCCTGCCTGCTTTGCATACGGCGTTGATGTTGACAGCGGCCCAAGCCTTATCTTCATCACTCTGCCGAACATCTTCAACAATATCCCACTCGGCAGACTTTGGGGAAGCCTTTTCTTCGTATTTATGTCATTTGCGGCACTTTCGACTGTACTCGCGGTCTTTGAGGAGATCATCGCCTGCACGGTGGATCTCTTCGGCTGGGGCAGAAAGAAAGCCTGCCTTATAAACGGCATACTGCTTTTCGTGCTTTCACTGCCCTGCTGCCTCGGATTCAACATTCTGAGCGGAATACAGCCAATGGGCGAGGGTTCATCGATAATGGATCTTGAAGACTTTATCGTCAGCAACCTTATCCTCCCGTTAGGCTCACTCGTGATAATACTTTTCTGCACATCGAAAAAGGGCTGGGGCTGGGACAATTACCTCAGCGAAGCCAACGAGGGCAAGGGCCTGAAAATGCAGAAGTTTATGAAAGGCTATATGACCTACGTTCTTCCCGTAATGGTCATCGTGCTGTTTGTAATTGGCATTGTAAGAACTTTTGCGAAGTAAATACATAATACTAAAAATGCAGCTCCGTCAACTTGGCGGAGCTGCGTTTTTTATTTTTCCTTCGGCAGCCATTCTTTCAAAACTGCCGCAAGCTTACCTATATCGAGCGGTTTTGCGATATGCTCGTTCATTCCTGCGTTATGCGCTTTCTTTACGTCCTCGGCGAATGCATCTGCTGTCATCGCGATTATCGGTATTGTCTGCGCGTCAGGGCGGTCAAGCTTTCTTATTGCTTCTGCGGCCTCATAGCCGTTCATAACGGGCATCTGTATATCCATAAATATCAGCTTATAGAAGCCCTGCTCGGAGTTTCCGAACTTTTCAACCGCGTCAAGTCCATTTGTGGCTTCTTCTACGGTAAGTCCGGTCATTTCAAGAAGTTCCTCTGCGATCTCGAGGTTAAGCTCGTTATCATCGACGAGAAGTATCCTATCGCCGCTGTAATCTGCGCTTTGGAGTTCCTTTACGCCGCTGCCGGAAGATGCCGGGACCTGCTCCGTTTCGCTGTTTCCTATCTTAAAGAAAAGCGTTACGACGAACTCAGAACCCTCGCCGAGCTTACTGTCAACGTGTATCTCGCCGTTCATCATCTTGACAAGGTTATAGGTTATTGCCATTCCAAGACCTGTACCCTGCTGCTTGCCAACGCGCTCATCCTCAGCGCGCTCGAACGGCTCAAAGATATTTTTCAGGAACTCTTCCGACATTCCTATGCCGTTATCTCTGAAAACGAACTCATAGCAGCCGACGTTCTTGTTTCCGACCGCTTTTTCGGTAACATCTATGGAGATATTTCCGCCGTCGTTGGTATATTTTATTGAGTTGCTGACGATATTTACGAACATCTGCTGCAAACGCAGACTGTCGCCGATGATATTTTCGTGGACGATATCGTGCTTATTAAGCGTAAGCGTATGATGCTTTTCCTTTGCCGCAGGCTTAACGATCTCCATAAAGCCATCAAGCATTTTGCAGAGATTGATATTCTCCTCGCTGAGGGTGAATTTTCCCGATTCGATCTTGCTCATATCGAGAACATCGTTTATTATCGAAAGCAGGTAATTACCCGAAACGGAAATTTTGTCAAGACAGTCCTCCACCTTTTCCTTATCGTCAATGTGCGTGTTCGCAATTACGGTCATGCCGATAATAGCGTTCATCGGGGTACGGATATCGTGGCTCATTCTTGAAAGGAAGTCCGTCTTTGCGTTGTCGGCTCTCTTTGCATTGAAATAAGCGTCACGGAGTGCTTTGTTCGCCTTGACGAGCTTTTCTGTGTATTCATCGTCCTTATGCTGTGCGATCTGCTTTTTCTCGGTGACGTTCTCGGTTATATCCTGAACCAGTCCGATGATATCATCATTGAGTACGGATATCGTGAACTTGAACCAAGTTTCAACGCCGTCCCTTTCGCTCCTTATCTCGATGCTTTTGCCCGATTTGAGATTTTTCATTGCCTCGGGCGAATCGGTATCAAAGCTTAGGTCAAGGGCTTTCTGCTCTTTGTCGATCCATCTGAGCTGCTCGTGGAATTTTTCCTCCGAAATAACAATGTCCTTGTGCGGAATATCGTCAAAACCGAGGATATCGGTAAGGCTCTCGCTGACATAGACGGTATGATCGTTCAAATGAAGCATAAATATACCGATACTGCTGTCGGTGAGGGTGATTATCTTTGAAATTCGCGAAGCGTATTCGTTCGCATTGACCTGCAAACGGATTATTGAAAGCGCGAGCTTGTCTATTTCGGAAATTCCCGTCTGACCGAACGTAAGGACTGAATCCATATCGTTCTGTGCGCTGTCGAGTGTCGTTATCATTTTTGCAACAGGGTCGCTTATTCTCTTTCCCGTGTAAACGGAGAAGATTATACAGCAAGCGATCGTTATGATAACGGAAACGATGAAGACTTTCATAAGGAAGTCGTAAATGCTCATTACGCTCGAGGTGCTTGCCGCCGAAACGAGTGCCCAGTGCTGATTTATATACGGCGAACCCGAGTTGTAGAGTGTCATTCTGTGTATCGAGCCGAGCGAATAGCTCTTCCCGTCAATATTGAAACGGTAAACATTGTAGTTTGATTCGGCGTTTTCGTCAAAAACGGTTTCCGACGTTACAAGTCGGTTGTATATCGCGCCCGAATGGATTATCGGCTCATAAATGCCGTCGCCTTCGATATCCTTTCCTATCATATAGCAGGCGGAAGTGCTGAAAAAGTCATTCGCAGGCATATTCGCAAGGAGATTTTTCTCCATAAATCCTATGCCGATAACGCCGTAAACTTCACCGTCCGAGGTGACGAGCGGAAGCGTGTATTTAAGGCTCTTGCTTGCCGAAAGCGAAATTTTTGACAGACCGCTCCAGTAGCCGAGGTTATAGATCGGCTGCCGTGAATTTGCCGAATAGGTTTCCATCGGCACTGTATAAAAGCTGTAATCATTGTCTGCGTCTATCGTCAGATGCGGCGACCATTCGGAATCGAGCGGCGTTCCGAGAGAATACGCAAGTTCGGAGCTGCCCATTTCAAGGTATCCTTGTCAGCTTCGACAGTAACTTTTCCATCATCACCGACCTTTGCGAACTCGTGACCGAGCTGTTTTGCGCCTATTACCATATAATTTGCAATGGAATCACGGCCGAAGAATGCTTTTCCGTCGTTCGGAATATCGGGTGTGAGTGCATCTGTGTAGTTATAGTATTTTTCTGCGACCTTTGCAACGCTCTCCCATGTTGAAAGGTCATCGTAGGAAACATTCTCCGCATCGGCAAATTTCTGCCAGTCAGTAACGTTTATCATCATTATCTCCGTGCTTTTTGCGACGGGGAAAATCTTCAGAACGTTCTTCTGAGCAATTCTTCCCTCGTCTATGTATGCATCGACATATTCGCTCAGCTCTTCATCGGTGAAATACGGAGAAAGATCGGCAAGCTGACCTTTTTCGTCAACGATATAAGCTGTTTCGGCATAAGTTCCGAAGATGTTCGGCAGCTTTTCTGCACCTGCATCGCCGTTTACCGATGCCACAACGCTGTCGGAAAGCTCTCTTACGGAGTTTTTGGAAAGTGCTTCAACAACTATGCCCTTTTCAACGCCGACCGTGTTGTTGAACTCAAGCACCATTTCGTCAAACTGCGTCTGCTGAATGCCCGTATAGTAGTGCCAGATAGTTATCTCGGCAGGTGAATCCTTGTCGAGAAGCTTGTCATAATTCTTAGTACCGCCGGATGAGCAGCCTGTTGCAAGAATTGATGCGAGAACAACTGCCGCTGCAGCTTTTTTGCTGATATTTTTCATAATATTTCCCCCTTTTTTATAATAAAAACTCCGCATAGTTTGTTTTATAGGAAACTATGCGGAAAAAATTAGCTAAGATTCTGTTACTGCTGACCCGAGAGAGCATACAATGCTTCAAGCTTTTCTCTGCTCTTGGAAAGGCAGTCAAGAATGACAGATGAAAATGCGCCGCATTCGCCGTCCATTATCATATTGTATGCTTTCGTTACGTCATAAGCGTTCTTGTAAACACGCTTGCTGACGAGCGAATCATAAACATCGGCGATAGAAACGATCTGCGCGGAAAGCGGTATTTCATCACCTTTCAGACCATCGGGATAGCCGCTTCCGTCATATTTTTCGTGGTGGTGGCGGCATATCCGGCGGCTCGCTTCGGAATATTTCTCGTCCTGGATATCCTGCATCTGTGCAAGTATCTCGCAGCCCTTTGTCGTATGCGATTTAATAAGCTCAAATTCCTTTTCGGAAAGGCGTCCCGCTTTGAGCAGGATATTGTCGGGAATACATATCTTTCCGATATCATGAAGTGCCGAAGCCTGAACGATAATGTCTATCTCTTCGTCCGTGAGGTTGTATATCGGGTAATTTTCCTTTATGCACTCGGCGATTATGCGCGTGATATTCTTGATATTGCGAACGTGCGCCGTCGATTCAAGGTTACGGAACTCGACAATATTGCTGAGTGTTTCAACAAGCTTTTCGTTGAAATATTCGAGCTTCACGTTCTGATCCCTTATCTGCTCGGTCTGAACGTCTATCTTCTGTTCGAGCACCTTTTTGCTCATATAAAGCTCAACGATGTTTTCAACACGCCTGCGGACGATCTCTTCAACGAACGGCTTCGAGATGAAGTCAACCGCCCCAAGCTGATAACATTCGATAGCGTCCTCGGTCTTGTTCGTATCGGAAAGCACGATAACAGGCATCTTGTCGAGCATACCCTTGCTGCTCATGGCTTTGAGCAGGGTCTTTCCGTCAACTATCGGAAGCTCGAGCTTCAGAAGCATTATCGCGATCGTTTTATAGTTCACTATGAGATACTGGAGTGCTTCCTTGCCCGTTGCGAGTGCAGCGACCTTGTACTTTCCCATAAACATATTCGCAAAAAAAATCTCTCGAAGCACTGTCGTCTTCAACAATTACTATCGTATTTCTTTTCATTTCAGTCACCTCACAATATAGGTCTTTATCTTCCGCATTGCTTCGTTATAATAACATTGTCCGTCTGGATAAAGGAAACGTTGAACATATTTGAATCGAGCTGACGGGTAACCTCGTTTATATTTATCTCCGTATTCGGATAAGCCGTGCCGAAGACATTCACCAATGCACGGTCGGAGTTTTTTATCCAGCTTTCGACCTCGGCGATATCATCATTCACTCGTTTGAGCGACTGCTCTTTCATCTGAACGGCAATGCCGAGCTTTATATACATATCATTTGCAGGGAGCTGATCCGCAGGAACAGTGTGCCTGAGATACTCCTCGCCCTTTTTGAGAGTGTTGATATCGCGCTCTATCTCAGCCTTGAATGATTTTGCGGCAGTGACGCGCTCGCTCATCGAAGCATTCTTTCCAACAACAACTATCGTCTTTACGAAGCTTCGGTTTCCGACCGTCTGAACGCTGACCTTATAGCCTGCGGAAAGTGTTCCGCCGCAGACAACGCCCTTTGAGCCTTTGACAACGATCTCCGTTCCTGCCGTAACATTGCTGTTGAGAATGTAGTTCGCCTGAACCTCTTCTCCCGCAAAGATGTTGGAGCTTTCGATATATTCGGCGTAAACTCCGCCCTGCGCACAGATATATCCGGAATCGTTCGCATTTATTCCGCCGATGGCAACTACCTTGTTCCCTGCGGAGATATACGAGCTCTGAACATATCCCGTAACGATAACATCGCCCTTTGCGCTGATTATCGCGCCCTCGCCGACGTTTCCGTTTACTCTTACCGTTCCGTCATAGAAAACATTGCCGTAAAGTCGGTTGATGTTTCCGTTTATTACAAGAACGTCCTGAATATCTATTCTGTATTTGTTTTCATCGAAGATTATGTAGCCGTCTTTTTTCGCAACGTATGTAACGCCGTCGGGACGGACTGCAAGGAATTTGCCCGTGAGCTTGGGCAGGTCTTTGCCCGATTTTTCCTCAATGACCATTCCCGTGACAGTCCTGCCGTCAACGCCCTTTACCGCAGGCGTATATATTGCAACGGGCTGACCCGTTTTTACCATATCGACGAAATCGACGGTCGCGAAGTCCATAGTTCCGTCCGTGCGCTCATACGGCGTAGGCGGTTCGTATTTTCTCCACTTCATATCATAGCTGCCGTCGCAGCCTTTTTCAAGCTGCACGCCCTTTGCTATGAGAACTTCGCCCGCTTCGCTGCCCTTTTCGGCAAGAAGCTCTATATTTTCATCTATAATGCCATACTCGATATCATTATCTTCAAGCATGGCATAGATAGCATTTTTGCTTAATTTATTATCCTTTGAAATTGTGACATAAGCCGATAAAAGATCATCGCCGTAGCGGATCACCGCACCCGTTTCCGCATCTTTTATCTTCCTGCCGAAGCTTTGCGGATCAAGATAATACTTGTCGGCGAAAAGCTCCGTTCTTTTCCTGTGCATATCCGTCCTGCTGTAAACAAGGTTCGCATAGGTGTCGGCAGGCAGTCCGTCTGCAAGTCCGAGGCGTATCTCACGCATCTGCAAGTCGGAATAGAGCGCGTCTGCATATACGGCAACATCGACGCCCTCTTCAAGACCCTTTCTTATCTGGCGCATCTGCTCCCACGAGAAAGCAATGTCGTCATAAAGCTTGACATTGACCTTGCTTTCCAGTCCGAGGCGTATCTCATGGAGCTGGAAACCTGTATATTCGTTGCTTTCATACTGTGAAAGATCGACGCCGCTTTTTTTGCAAGTTCGAACTCCCTGTCGCGCTCCTTTGTACATTCATCGACAACATAGTTCTCCTCGGGAACAATGTTCTCACATTTCGCAAGAAGCTCTTTCAGTTCGTCCTCGAATAAAACGTCCAGCATTTCGGATACCCTCCTCTGTTAAGTCACTATCGATCGACAGACCTTAACCGTTTTCGCTTTCAAACTTGCTCAAAGCAGCGATAGTTATGTCGTACTGTTCCTTTACCTTTTCAAAAAGCTCCTCCGAACCCTCGGTGCTTCTTCCCCTGAGCTTTTCGGTAAGCTCAGCCGAAACTGCGTAAAGAGCGATGAAGCCGAGATTTGCGCACGTTCCTTTGAGTGTATGAGCCGCACGGAAAGCTTCCTCTCCGTTCTTTTCGGCAAGTCCTTTGCACAAATTCCCATAAGAAGAATCCTTGAGGAACTTGACAGCGAATTTCTTCACCATAGCCTCACTCCCGAATCTTCTTGCCACCTCTTCAAAATCGGCGTTCATCTCTGCATAGCATTCCCTGATATCCATTAGTTTTCTCCTTTAAATTAAGTCAGAGTCCGAGTCCGATGGGCTGCGGTTCCCCTGCTTTGTCGGAAAGCAGCTCTCTCTTTACATCTTCCCGGATATCAACAAGACATTCGATGAGTATCGGATTGAACACGCCGCACTGACCTGCCTGTATCATTTCCATTGTTTTTTCGTGAGAAAATGCTTTCTTATAAACGCGCTCGCTTGTGAGAGCGTCATAAACATCTGCGAGTGAAACTATCTGAGCCGAAATGGGTATTTCGTCCCCTTTAAGTCCGTCAGGATAGCCTCTTCCGTCGTATCTTTCGTGATGCCATCTGCATATCTGGCTTGCGACCTTTATCAGCGGTTCGTTCAGATTTGCAGCCGTGCTGGTGAGGATAGATTCACCGATGACCGAGTGCTTCTTCATTATCTCGAATTCCTCGGGGGTGAGCTTGCCCGGCTTGTTGAGTATCTTTTCCTCGATGCCGATCTTGCCGATATCATGAAGTGCCGAAGCAGTCGGGATAAGCTCCTGCATCTGCGGATCGATCTGATACTTGTCCGTCTTGCGGAGAAGCTGCTTCATAAGCATCTCAGTGAGCTTTTCGATATGAAGAACATGGCTTCCGCTCTCGCCGTTTCGGAATTCAACGATCTGGCTGAGGATACGGATCATCATTCGGTTGTTCTTTTCCTTTTCGTTTACCTGCTCGGTAACGAGTTTTGTAAGGTTTTTCTGCTTTGAATAAAGCTTTATCGTGTTCGCAACGCGCTGACAGACAACTCTCGAGTCAAAAGGACGGCTTATATAGTCGGAAACGCCAAGCTCGTAAGCTTTTCTGATCGTTGCTTCGGAATTTTCGCTCGAGATCATAATTACAGGGATATCCTCTATCCTGTGCGTAGAGGTCATATAATTAAGTACATCGAAACCGTCCGCAACGGGCATCATGATGTCGAGAAGTATGAGCGAGATGCCTGTTCCGCGCTGTTTGAGCGCAGCCATACACTCCCCGCCGTTCTCGGCTTCGGTTATTTTATATTCACTTCCGAGCATTTCGGAAAGTATCTCACGGTTCATCTCCGAATCATCAACGATAAGCACCTCCGGCTTGCCCTCAAGGATAGATGAATCGTTTGATTTATCGGTAAGAACAATGTTTTTGCGGTTCTTTGTGCGGAGCATAAGATTTTCCGCAGCAAGAACGGAATTTCCGAGTATTTCACCATCCGAGATAAGTCCGCCGATGCTTGCTGTGATATGTATCCACGAATAGTTCGGGACATTCGCAGTCTTGACGCGCTCTCTGATATTTTCGAGTATTCCCGTGAATGCTTCATTGTTCGCATCGGGGATAATGAGCAGAAACTCATCTCCGCCGTAACGGATAAGAGTATCATCGGGCGAAATGCAGTCATATATCGTTGCTGCGACTGCTGCAAGCACAAGATCGCCCGTATCATGACCGTAGGTGCTGTTATAAAGGTCAAAGCCGTCAAGGTCAATGACCGCAACGCCTGCCTACATACGGTTGGATTTGAGCTGTTCCTCATAATAGCGTCTGTTATAGACATTCGTGAGGATATCTTTATACATATTTTCGTGATATGATGCCAATTTTCCCGCAAAACCGCTGTGGTTTTCGCCGTCAAGCACAAGACTGTCGCTCGGGTCGATGGACTTTACCATACCGATTATATACGGTTTACCGTCCGCGGTGATATATCTTGCGGTGATCTGGTAGATCTCAGTATCGGAAAAAACAAGCTTTGAAAGCACAGCCTCGCCTGCGAGCGCAGCACGGCATACCTCATAGTTGTTGACCTCCTGCATAACAACGGAGGTCGAATTAACGAATTTCTGCCTTTCACTGTTGAATGAATTTGTCCGCATATCTATCGCGAGCCAAATAACATACACCAGTATGCAGATCACGATAAAAGCATTTGCGATCAATATCAAATGCGGTTTTTTTTTAGTAAAAAAGTTCACTTTATATCCTTTTTCTACCATTATGGTAGGCTTTAAAATTTTATATAACTATTATTTATAGTAGCACTTATGGCTTTTTTTGTCAACATATAAACGTTTAAGTCGAAAAATTCCAAAGATTTGACAAAAACGTCTGTAAATGTTATAATAAAATAAGAAATTATGCTGATATATTCGGGAAAAACAGGGAAATCACTGTGAAGGAAAGCTTTTATGAACAGGGAAAAATTATTTGAATCAATAATCAACGATTCTGTACAGTTGATACAGGTCAGCGACCTTGAAACGCTTTCCATGATCTATGCCAACGATACCGCCAAAAAATTCTTCCCGTTCGCAGGCGAGGACTGCATCGGAAAGCCCTGCTACAAGTACTTTATGGGCTATAACGAACAGTGTCCGTTCTGTCCCCTGCGCGATATGGACGGCAGAGCCTCATACGATACCGTTGTACACAACGGGGGACGCACTTTCGCCGTAAAAACAACTGTATCCGAACTGGACGTCAGAAAGGTATTCACCGAATATGCGCGCGACATCACGAACGAAATAAAGGCCAAGGAGCAGTTTGAAACGCAGATACGAATGCTCTCCAGTCCATGCCGAACGCACTCGGTATCTTCCACATGGACGTCACGGACGATGTATGTCTGAGCGTGGGCGGAGATGCTGCCGCAATACCGAAAGAATTCTCCAAATACACGATCGATCACGTTGTTGAGGATCTTGAAAACTTTATCTCGGACGAAAAGGAAAAGTCCGACTTCATCTCGCATTTCAGCCGAAAAGCACTCATAAACGCATACCATAACGGAACTGCGCAGTTCGATCAGGTCGTACGCGCAAACTATGACGACAACGGTGCAAAATACGCCCGTCTTGCGGCGCGTCTTATCCTTAATCCATCGAATGACCACATCGAATGTGTTATCTACGGCGTTGATGTCACGGAAGAGATAATGAAAAAATACAGTCATGATGCCACGATAAAGGATCAGCTCGATATTTTCAACGCTCTCGGAAAGGATTATCTCAATATCTTCCTCATAGATCCGAACGCCAAGACAGCAACTATCCTTAAGAACCTGTCTTCATAAGAAATGTGTGCGGATTTTCGAGCATAATTTTGTTGCAGAGTAGGCAAAAATCCGCAGGCGGGCTTTCGCCCGGCAAGGATTTTTAACGCAGTCTGCGGCAAAATTTGCCGAAAAGACGTGCGCATATGCTTGTGAAGACGGGTTCTAATATTTTTCGCAGTAAACGAGTCTTATTCCCGTTTTTAATAAAACAATTATATAAACAAAAATGAGAAGCCGCTAAAAAGCTGCTTCTCATTTTTTCGGCTATTCAGATGGGCGGCGTATCCATCATCTCAAGTTCCTAAAAAATTCAGGAGTGTCGGGAGCCTTTCCGACCTTAAATAGCCTATATTAAACTATGTTTCTATATTTAAATTATACTATATTGTAATTATTTTGTCAAGTATTTTTTCAGCCGTCCACACGGTATTTCAACGAGTAAACAAACTATTAAGAAAAAGCAGAAAATAAAACCATATCAAAATAAGCAGTATCAAGCATACACTTAAACTGCTTATCCGAAAAACTGCCTTTGAATGAAGTATCAGACTTCAAAATATTGTATGCCAAATGTCTGAGCGTATTGAAATTCTCAGCGGAATAGTCTTTTCTTGCTCTGCTATCATCTTCTCTGAATGACATATCAAGAATCCAATGTAGCGAATTTTCTATCCCCCAATGCGCTCTTTTGGCTTTCATAATTTCTTTTGCACTAAGGTTTTTACAGCTGTAAATAAAGTAATGGCTTTGTTCCGAAATACTGCCATTTTCTTCAACTTTGGCTTTTATCATTCCGATACCGCTCATATCCGCCCATTTCTCCCGATTGTGAAGCCAGCCTATATCATTGCAGACATAGCACTCTCGCTTTTCAAGTCTGCCGTGTGAATTGTCCAATGTATATGAATATATTTCATCATTTTTGGCGTCGGTATCCTTGCAGTATTCGTCCATAAAAAGCTTTACATCATTGTATAAAGCGGGCTGATTGCTTTTTAATGAAAGTATATAGTCAGCGTTTTTCTCACGTATCTTTTTAGCAATTTCCGTCTGCGTTCCCATAGCGTCTATTGTTACAATACAGCCCGATATTTCAAGCATTTCAAGAAGCTGAGGGATAGCTGTTATCTCATTGCTTTTTTCTTCGCAGGCGATCTGTCCAAGAACCAAACCGAATTCGTGTGCAAATGCGCTTACAACGTGTAAAGGTCGTTTCTGCGGATCAGAAGTTCTGCGAGCCTGCTTGCCGTCTATTGCAACTACTCCGTGAACATTTGAAAGAATGCTTTTCATCCATTCACTGAATACTGAGTGGACTTTTTCGGGAGTTATTTTCATTAAAACGTATCTGAATGTGTTTGCATCAGGTATTCCGTTTTCAAGTTTAAGATATTTTTTCAACCATTCCGACCTGCTTCGGGCAAACATTTCTATCCGTGAATATGGTGTCGCTCCGCATATTATGGCTGTGAGCATAATGAAAAGCACTTCTCCCAATGGGTACATTACACTGTTGCTTCTTCGGGTATCTTCTATTCCTTCAAGTATTTCTTCAAGACTTAATTTTTTCATGGTATATATTTCCTTTGGCTTTTTCTTTTATTATACCATGTTTTTGATGTTTGTTCGATTACATTTTGTTTACAGTTTTTTTACTCGTTGAAATACCGTGGAACCCATCTTCACAAGCATATGCGCACGTCTTTTCGGCAAATTTTGTCGCAGACTGCGTTAAAAATCCTTGCCGGGCGAAAGCCCGCCTGCGGATTTTTGCCTACTCTGCAACAAAATTATGCTCGAAAATCCGCACACATTTCTTATGAAGACAGGTTCTAAAAGCCGTTCCCGACAAAATCGGAAACGGCTCACATATTTATTTATTCGTTTTTCGTATCGTCCTTAACGGGTTCGGCAGGTGCAGGCTCAGCACCCGAGGAAGCTTTGGGCGCTTTTCTCTTCTTCGTTTTCTTTACTGTAAAAATAACGATAAAAACAATTATTCCTATAAGAATGAGATACGGGAACACCGCGATCATAAAGAACAGCAGGTCTTCGAGGAAAACAAGGAATCCGCTTCCGGTTTCGGACAGCGTGTTCGCAAGTCTTTGACCGAACGTGTCCGTCTTGACGGGTTCAGCCGTGTATTCCTTGACTTCGTTTATCGTAATGTTTACGAAAGAATACGCAACATCGGTCTTGATGTCATTCATTCTCGACTTTATCTTCGCGATCTCGACCTGCAGGTCTGTAAGCTCCCTTTCGACCGAAACGGCATAAGCATCATCGGTGATAGTTGCCAGCAGAGCTATGTAGCGTTCCTCCTTTGCTTCGTAAATTTCAAGCGTTGTGGAGAGGTCGTAATACTCACTGCTGACATTCTGGACGTTGGAATTTCTGCTGCGCAGGTCGCCGAGTTCAGCCGCATTATTGCAGAATTCCTCATAATCAGCACTCGGCACACGCACCGTTGCGGAATATGTGCGCCATTTTTCGGTATCGTCATAGTACCAACGGCTGTCCGAACCACCGTCGTTGTAATTTTCGCTTTCGACGAAGCCGCCGTAGCTGTCAAGGCTCTCTTTGAACTTCGCAACAGCATCATCAAATCCAAGCACATCAACGGTCATATTGCAGGTGTAAACGAGCATTTCCTTTTTGATCTGCTCGGTGGAAAGTGTGCTGCCGTCCTCACTTCCGTCAGCCATAGCCGTATCCGACGCCGATTCAATGCTGCTGTCAGAATCATAGTAGTCCTCTGCCGCGCTTGTTTCGTAGGAATAATCGCCATAAGCAGAAGCCGCGTTCGAGGCCTTGTCGCTTGACATACTGCTTCCGCAGGCGGTAAGAAGAAGTACGCATAAAGCCGCTGAAATTATCATTTTTGTTTTCATTGTGTTGTCCTCCCTGAAAGAAATTATTTGTCAACGTTAGGAAAAGCCGCTCAAAATCAAGTGACAGTTTCCTTGGTGTGGGATTTTTGAATAATGTGAGTATTTTAATGTCACCTCTAAAAACCACCGGCTAAAGCCTTAGCACCTCATCTGATTGCGCATCTGAGGTACTATGGTTTTTAGATGCGACCTTATGTTACTCTTTTCCTTATTTTACGGTCAAAAGCCTACACAAAAGAGGATATTTTGTAAACATTATATTAACAGAAAGTAAAGTTAAGACGTTCCGAAAGCTTCTGCAAAAATTCACATTCGGACATTTCCCCTATTTCGGGCAAAGCGGAAATTTCCTCGGCGCACAAGGAAAAAGCATAGCCGTTTGTCCGTTTCGTGTAAAATTTGCAGCCAAGCGCGTTTCCCGTCACATCAAACGAGTTGAAGCCTGCCGCAAGACCTTTTCCAAGCATTTTTGAGTAAGCTTCTTTCTTCGTCCATATCTCAAAAAAGGCTTCGTCCGGATTTTCGCTTTCCTCTATAAATTTTATCTCATTTTCGGCAAAAAAACGCTCCGAAACGGCATTTTTCCGTTGCCTTATGCGCTCAACGTCAAGTCCGACACGCACTCCCCCGACACGGGCATTTTCGCCGGCGAATGCGACCGCTTTTTCCGAATGAGAAACGGAAAAATCATAGCCGTTTTCACCGATGATAAATGGCTTTCCGAACTCATTTTTCCCGAATTCGAGCGAACTGAAGTCAACTCCAAGTTCTTCGGACGCTTCATATCGTATAAGAAGCTCGGTGAAAAGCGAGCGGATCTTGTCACCGTTCAACGCCATTCGCGCGATGCGTTCCTGCCGCTCCCGTGATATCAGAGGCAGAAATCGACTGTATTCCGCGAACGGTTTTTCGTCATTCAGATATAGTATAACAGCTTTCACGGTACTCTCCTCTCAGTTTTATGTTAAAATTTTATCAATCAAATGCGTTTCTTACTGTCAAAAAATCGAATTTCTATACTCAATGTATTAAAATCCGTTGTAATTTTCGTAAGCTGTACCATAAATCGGACAGAAAAATAAATCGAACAAATTTTTTGTTAAAACCTCTTGACAAAACGGTACATTTGTTCTATAATATGAAACAGAACAAAAGTGCTGAACATTTGTGCTAAAAATATATACCATCGGTTCAGCGTAAAATGAAAAGGGGAAATATTATGACACACTTCAATTCAACCGCTAAAAAGCTTCCATCCTACGATTCCGAACGTTCCGGCATCACTCTCGTGAATTATGCTCACCGCCGCAATATGCTCAAGCAGAAGCTCTACGGTCTTGCTGCGACTATTGCCCCGACTGCGGCTGTTCTCTTCGCCGAGGATGTTGAACTTCTTCTGCTTTTTGTCCCCGTTGGTCTGTTCCTTATGTTCACAAAGCGCAGTATCCTCACCTTCGAGCAGGAATAAATTACCACAGTATTAAAGATTGACAATGTTTTTTTCATCTGCTAAAATTATATCATAAAATGTTCCTTTTTTAAAGGGTAAAATGTTATTTTGGTATATCGATATGAAAAAAACTTTGTCAAAAAAATATCTTGTGCAATACATCATCATCGCTGTAATTCTCACAGTCTGCGCTGTGATTTGCGCCTTTTCGCGCAGTTCGGCAGCGTTTGCGGACAGCTACCGCGACAATGTTTTTTTAAAGCTGCAAGCCGTTTTCGGCAGGATAAGCGGTGCTTTGCCGTTTTCACTCGGCGAACTGATGATAGCGATAGCCGTGTCAGGCGGCATTTCGCTTATCGCGGTCTACATAGTTCTTATGATACAAAAAAAAGGCAAACGCGGAAAAATTTCCGCAGTCTGTTCGCTTATCGTCCTGTGGATAGCCGCATTCGTGATGCTGACCGAAACGCTCAACTGCTTTATAATGTACCGATGCAGCAGTTTTGCATCGGTATATGGCATCGGCGAGGAAAAATTCACCGCTGAGGAGCTTTATTCGCTTGCAATGACAATAACCGAAAAATGCAACGAGGCCGAAGCTCTTATCGAGCGCGACGAGAACGGAAATATGCTCATCACCTGCGATGTTTACGTCGAAACCAAGGCAGCAATGCAGAATATTTCGTACGAGTATCCGACGCTCTCGGGATATTATCCCGACCCGAAATCGATTTTATGCTCGGGAGTGATGACTCGCTTCGACCTGCTTGGGATATATTTTCCGTTCAGCCTTGAAGCGAACTATAATAAAAATATGTATAACTCCGAACTGCCCGAAACGATATGTCACGAGTTTGCGCACCTCAAAGGCTGGATAAAAGAGGACGAAGCGAACTTTATCTCTTATCTCGCCTGCATTGAAAGCGACTCACCCGAGCTTGTCTATTCGGGATATATGTCCGCACTGTCCTATCTGCGTTCAAAGGTCTACCGCGAAGCATCTATCTCCGACGAGGACAAAGCCGTGCTTTTCTCCGCAGCGAACGATAACGTTGTTCACGATCTTGTCGAAAAGGGCAGGATCTTCCGCGAAGCAAAGGAAACAAAGCTTGGAACGGCAATGTCCGTTGTTTCCGACAAGGCAATGGAAACCAGCCTGCGGCTAAACGGCGTTTCGGACGGGGTAAAGTCCTACGGTCGGTTTGTTGACCTTTTGCTCAATTATTATTCTAATTCGTAATGCGTAATGCGTAATTTTGCTTCGCAAATTCACGATAAAACTCCGAATTTTCTGTAGGGGACGTTTTCCTGTCCCGAATCGCGCCAGCGATTTTTGATACACGAATATACTGTAAAGCACTGTAAATAATAACAAAAACAGACCTGATTTCAAAGGATTTTCCTTGAAATCAGGTCTTGCTCGTATTATAAAGCCCTGCAACGTGGGACGGAATTTTATAGTGTGATAACATAGTTTACAGAATGTGCAAGGACATAGTTTACATATTTATGATAAAATAAAGGCATAAAAGATGAAAGGAAACAAAATTATGCCTCGGAAAGAGAAAGTGATTGTAACTATGAGAGCGGTACAGAACGGGTGAAACCGTCCCCTACAGAAAATCAATAAAAAATAGGAAATTCTACGTGCGGATATAGGATCCGACCCTACTACTCTGTAAACTCTAAAACTTGATGTTTTAGTATATCAAATCATGTTTGCATATTTAATGCAAAAGCGTAAATTTAATATAGAATAATTACAGAAAAATGTTTGGCTATCTTGGGTATAGAGCAAAGGGAAAACCTTTAGGAGGACAGGGGGAGGTGCTCTGTACAAGGGGGACGCAAGGCCGCCCTCCCCCTATCCTCCTTGCGGTGTTCCCTCTGCACGTCCTTTCCCCAAACCACCAACCCTCTCCCGGCCAAATGCTACAAACACAAGTCAGGCTTTTGGACGTTTGATATAGGTACGGCAGGAGAGGGTGGTTTTGTTACAATCAGCTTTGACTTATTTAATTGCTTACTGTTTATATATAAATACATAATATGATAAATTGATGCCGAAAAATAAAGTTTTAGAGTTTACACTGTACTACAGAAATTTGGTATTTCGTGACAAATATTCGGAATACAAATAATTCCGAATTACGCATTACGAATTACGCATTAAATATACCCTTACAGCTGCATTTCAAAAGCAATATTTCCGCGGTCATACTTGAAAAAGTTCTTATCAACGGGAATTTCCTTGAACCCTGCTTTTCTGTAGAGCGAAAGTGCAGCATGACATTTTGTATTTGAAACTATAAGAAGCTTTTCTATTCCCTTTTCGCGGGCCTTTTCTATGCAGGCGTCAAGACAGAGCTTTCCTGCGCCTTTTCCGCCGAACTCGGGCTTCGTCGCAAATTTTGCGATCTCCCACTCGCTCCCGTGCGGTTCGAGCATACAGCAGGACATGACCTCGCCCTCATCGGAAAGCGTAAAATAGACTTCGCCGCCGTTTGCAACTATCTTGTCGATATTATTCAGCACAACGATATCCTCATCCTCAAGCCTGAACATCTCGGTTATCCAACGCTTATTCATTTCGATAAATTCATTTTTATATTCCTTTGAATATGGTACGACCTTCATTGGACTGTTCCTTCCTTTCTTTGCCTACAAAGTATATCATATAAATAGTCTTTTGTCAAGAGGGTTTATTCAATGCGTAATTCGTAATGCGCAATGCGTAATTATTTTGTAAAAAAGGGGCGGATATTCTGTCCGCCCCACCTAAATAATATAAAACCGCTGTCACCAGTGAAAATTCTCTTTTCCTGCGCCAAGTTCAAAGTGATGCTTCACTATCCCTCTGTCGGCAGGAGTAAACATTACGCTGTTTTTCTCAAGCTTAACACTGTTTCCGTTACCGATAAGCCTGAAACCCTGACAGTTCACCGCAGTCGGTGCAAGCAGAGCCGACTCAACTCCGTTTTTGAACCAATCGGGTGCTTCGCCGTCATAATGCGAAACCTGCTCCGCTGACTTTGACTTGTGCGGAATTCCGTTCGTTTCGCCAAAGCCGACCGCAACAATGCCGATGACCTTTTTCCCGTCGGCATATTTCGCAACGCCGTGATTGAACGTTCCGCCGATATACCATGTATTCAAGCCGAGCGTCTGCGCAAAAAGCATAAGATCAGACGAACTGTAGCCAAGCTTTTCCGCTGCTTCTTCTCCGCCGTCGGCAGCAAGAACAAAGTAGTTTTTCACGCCCTTTGCAGCAAGCTTCGCAAATAGATTCAATCCGTCCGCGCTGTCTGTGATAAGCTTTACCTCAAGTCCGAAGCGGCTGTTGTTTTCGTCTATACGCGCATTAAGTTTCTCAATTATCTCCTGAGAAAGTGCTTTTCCCGTGTATTTGCGCACCGTATGACGCTCGCGCATTGCTTCTGTCATTGTCATTTTTATCAGCTCCCAAACTGTCAATTTTGTGATAGGTAATTATACCATGGCGCAAAGCTTTTGTCAAACCAAACTTTCCGCAAAAGTCGATCTCATCGAAATAAAACCGTTTACAATGATACCGGGCTTTGATATAATATTGTACAGATATATTACTTTGGCATTAAGTTAGCATACGCTAATCAGCAATTCTGACAGGAAACTGTTTGGGGTAAAATCAAGGAGGAAAAATGAACAGCTTTTCAAAAACCTATCGGCGTGACAGCCTGCTCGGGGCGATCGGCGCACTGCTTATGCTCGTTGGCGACCTCTGTCTGAGCGTTATCCAAACAAACCCAAACGACAGCGGACTTTTCCAAAGAGAAGCATATTTTGACGGTTCGTATGAAAAATGGAGATTTCCTCTGTTCGTTTGGACAGGACTTATCGGCATCGCACTCTGCTGTTTTGCTGTAAGGGTATGTTACACGCAGGTCAAGCCGCAGTACCGCAAAACCGGACTTATTACCGCTGTCGGCGGCGCAGTCTATGTTACCACCGCTATGACACTGCACTTTTTCATCGGCAGCCTTGCCGACTGGACAAGCACACTTTCTCCCCTGCTCGGACGTGAAGAAACAGCCGCTCTTATCCAAACGCAGTACGAAAGGATATTTCCGCCAATGCTCATTTCGTATCTTGGAATGGTCGTGCTGGCACTTGCAAATGTCTGGGCGATATTGACAAAGAAAACTATCCTGCCGCGCCGTATGCTGATATTTCATTGCATTACGATACAGATCGTGCTGATGCTCATTCCCGATATCCGTCAGGCACTCGGCGCAGAGGTATCGGCTTGGGATCATGTATTAAGCCAATCCTCGGGAAATGCGGGACTTTGTATCTATATGCTGGCAAAATTCGTGTGGGTGCTTCGTCAACAAGATATTTCACCCGAAAATTAAGAAGCTTATACTATAAAAATGCTCCGCTGTCGGTTCAAACAGCGGAGCATTTTTTATTCCTCGCAGTCAAAGATGCATTTCTTTTCGATAAAGCCGCCGAAATCCGACTTCCATTTCAAATGCAGTTCGCTGTTATCCCACACGGTCAGAGCGTCATTATCCATATATAACGCTATCATAAGATCATAGCGATTGTCACGGGGAGTGATATTTTCCTTTATCCCGACCTTGCGAACGCCCGAAATTTTAGCCGCATCGACATAAAGCGCACGGGCATTTTCGGATAACGCCTTTTTGTTGGCATCGCTGTTCCATTTTACTATTATATAGTGTATCATACTTGTTCTCCTTTAATTACAGCACCAATTCGTACATTTTATATTTTCGTCAAACCAGTGTCCTCATAAAAAAGCTGTCCGGCTTCGACAAAACGAAAACCGCATTTCATATACAGCTTTTCCGCTGACATATTCGTCCCGAGAATATCGAGTCTTATTGCTTTTTTTGCTTCAGACCTTGCGAAACGGATAATTTCATTCACGAGCTGTGTACCGATGCCCTGCCCCTGATCGGACGGAGCAACGGCGAGTGCATGAGGTATCAGAACTTCATTTTCTTTACAGTCAATGCTCCATTGCACGCCGTTATATCCCTCGTTGCTCACGCTGTTGAGAATAACACAGGCATACATTTTGTCATCATTAGTCAGCTTGTAAAGCTCCCCATTGGCAAGACTGTGCATCAGATAATCGTCCGAGGGGTAAATTCTTTTTTCCAGCCGATCTTATCATTCTCCGACTGCATTTCATCGATCAGTTTCCAATAGAAATTCTTGATCGGGCTATGATCTTCTGCTTTTGCTTTTTCAAATTTCATATTTTCTTCTTTATCAAATTTTGATTTGTCAAGCTGACAAATATGACCCTATTCGCGAACATATACCATTGCGTCCGCCGTGCTTCTCCTCAGGCAAGATCGCTGCTGTCAAGAATTATAGTGAAAGGTCCGTCGTTGAGAAGCTCGACCTTCATATCCGCGCCGAATTCGCCCTGCTCAACAACTGCCACGCTCTCTTTGCACTTTTCGATTATGTATTCATACAGCTTTTTCGCCATATCGGGCGCACCTGCATTGATGAACGATGGTCTGTTGCCCTTTCGGCAGTCCGCATAGAGCGTAAACTGCGATATCAGCAGAAGTTCACCGCCAACGTCCTGCAAGCCGAGGTTCGTTTTGCCGTTTTCGTCCTCAAATATGCGCATATTGAGCAGCTTACGCAGCATTTTATCCGCCGTTTCGGTCGTATCTTCGTTTGAAATACCGATAAGCACCATGAAACCCTTGCCGATCCGACCTATGACCTCATTGTTTACCGTGACCTTTGAATTTTTTACTCTTTGAATAACAAAACGCATTTTGGTGTTCTCCTTGTTTTTATGAAAAATATGTACGACTAATCTATTCTCCTGTTGATCCCGTTGTTCTCATAGTACATTTTTTTAGGCTATGTCACAACAAACAGTTGATAAATAGCCATTTTTATAGGGGAGTAT
>CAMBLM010000003.1 GCA_945868475.1 uncultured Ruminococcus sp.
TTATACGTTTAACTTGACTTGCGTGATTTTATTGGTGGCTTTGTACGGTGTTGCCCTAAATGTGCGCCGTTAAAACGGGACGGGAAACCCGTCCCCTACAGTTTTGAAAATCAAATTCACGGAACAAAAATAATTCCGCATTCCGAATTCCTAATTCCGAATTTATTAGTACGCTTTGCCCCAGTAAACCATCTTCTTGGCAGGCTTGCCGCAGCATACGCACTTGTCGGAAAGGTTCTCCTGAGCGAATGGGATACATCTTGAACCAACGCCTGTGAGTTCCTTTACCTTGTCTTCACATGCTTCTTCGCCGCACCACATTGCCTTTACGAAGCCGTCGCCGTTCTTTGCAAGTGCTTCCTTGATCTCGTCAAGGCTTGTGCAGGAGTATGTGTGCTTTTCACGGTTGTCGAGTGCCTTTGCGAACATTCCCTCGGGGATATCCTTTTCGAGCATTGCAGTGATCGTTTCAACAACATTTTCAAGAGCAACGTCCTTCTTTTCGCCGTTGTAACGTGTGCAGACAACGCACTTGTCATTCTCGATATCCTTGGGTCCGAGTTCGATTCTTACAGGAACGCCCTTCATTTCATATTCAGCGAACTTCCAGCCGGGTGAATTGTCACTGTCATCGACCTTTACTCTTACGCCTGCTGCTTTGAGCTTCTGTGCGACCTGATCTGCCATATCAAGAACGCCCTCTTTGTGCTGCTGGATAGGAATGATAACCGCCTGAACAGGTGCAACCGCAGGAGGAAGTACAAGTCCGTTGTTGTCGCCGTGGGTCATGATAACTGCGCCGATAAGACGGGTCGTAACGCCCCATGAGGTCTGGTGAGGATATACCTTTTTGTTTTCCTTGTCGGTGTACATGATGTCGAATGCTTTTGCGAAGCCGTCACCGAAGTAGTGGGAAGTACCTGCCTGAAGTGCCTTGCCGTCGTGCATAAGAGCTTCGATAGCGTAGGTAGCTTCTGCACCTGCAAACTTGTCGCTGTCGGTCTTTCTGCCCTTTACAACAGGCATAGCGAGCGATTTTTCGCAGAATTCGGCATAAACGTTGAGCATACGCTCTGTTTCTTCGATAGCCTCCTCAGCGGTAGCGTGGATAGTGTGACCCTCCTGCCAGAGGAATTCTCTTGAACGGAGGAAAGGACGGGTGGTCTTTTCCCATCTTACAACGGAAACCCACTGGTTGTAAAGCTTAGGGAGATCGCGGTAGGAGTGAATGATGTTGGAATAGTGTTCGCAGAAAAGCGTTTCGGAAGTAGGACGAACGCAAAGTCTGTCCTCAAGCTTTTCGTTGCCGCCCATTGTTACCCAAGCAACTTCGGGAGCAAATCCCTCAACGTGATCCTTTTCCTTCTGGAGAAGGCTCTCGGGGATAAACATAGGCATACAAACATTTTCATGTCCCGTTGCCTTGAACATTCCGTCAAGGATACGCTGGATATTTTCCCAGATAGCATAGCCGTAAGGACGGATGACCATACAGCCTTTTACAGAGGTGTATTCGATGAGTTCTGCCTTTTTGCAGATGTCGGTGTACCACTGAGCGAAGTCCTCGTCCATTGAGGTGATCTGCTCAACGAGCTTTTTTTCTTTTGCCATAAAAAATCATTCCTTTTCGTTATTTATAT
This sequence comes from uncultured Ruminococcus sp., assembly GCA_945868475.1. Classification (GTDB taxonomy): domain Bacteria; phylum Bacillota; class Clostridia; order Oscillospirales; family Ruminococcaceae; genus UMGS363. The sequence goes on from CAMBLM010000003.1 coordinate 1,641, forward strand.
TTTCTGTATTTTCCTTGTTTTCGTCGGTTTTGCCGTTATCGGTGCCTTTCGGAGCTTCTTCTGCCGCTTCGTCGGTTTTTTCACCCTCAAAAACACTTTTTACGGTGTATTTTTCGCCGTTTTCAAGCGTTATTGAAGACGGACCGGGGTCTATCTTGGCTTTTCCGAAAAACTTATCGATGAATTTTGCAAGCTTTGGAGTGAAAACGGCTATAAGCCATATCAAAAGGAGTATTCCTATCATTCCAAGCGCAAGTTTCAGCATAAGATCGAAGGTGTCTTTGTTAAATGACATTTATGCATCTCCTTTCAATGGCTTTTTGCATATAATAATAGTGGGAAAACTTCCTCCCCGATTTTTTCCTCTCCCGATGATTATTTTTGCATTTTCGGGCAAATAATAATCATGAAAGCCAATCACTATTAAGGAGTTGTTTAAAAGTGACAGTCAGAAGGGGAGAAATCTATTACGCCGATCTAAGTCCCGTTGTCGGTTCGGAGCAGGGCGGAGTCCGTCCCGTACTTATCGTTCAGAACGACATCGGCAACAGCCACAGTCCGACCGTTATCGCAGCCGCAATAACGAGCCGTCAGGACAAATCGAAGCTGCCGACCCATATCGGGATAAACGCAGCGACCTGCGGACTTTCCAAGGACAGCGTTGTGCTGCTCGAACAGATACGAACGATCGACAAAAAGCGCCTTAAAGAGAGAATGGGCGAGCTTGACCAGTCGTCAATGTCGAGGATAAACAACGCCCTCTCCATAAGCTTCGGACTTGATTCGTAATAGAATTGTATTTACAAAACGTATTGATATCCTCAGATATTACTCTGAGGATATTGTTTTTACTGAACCTTGATGAAATGATACTTAACCGACTTGAAATCGCCGTCAACGGGGACGATGATTCCTGCGTTCATAAGCGCAGAACCGCTGTGAACTTCGCCCGTCTGCTCGTTTCTGTAACGTGCATTTTCGTCAAGACCCTTGAGCTTTACGCGTCTTGCAGGGAAGTTTGGTCTGCCGAGTACCTGAACGAACGTGAAGATAGCTTCGGACTTGTCCTTTTCAACGAATATCCAAGCGTCCCAGGTTGTGTCCCTGAACATATTTCCGATGCGGTACTGGTCGCCCGTGCGGATAATGTGGTTGTATTTGTTGAATTCTGCGATCTGACCGGGGATAGCATCTCTGTCTTCCTGCGGGATCCTTGTAACATCAAGCTCATAGCCGAATGTTCCGACCATTGCAACGTCGCCTCTCGTAGCGAAAGGAGTTGTTCTGCCTACGGTATGGTTAGGACAGTCGGAAACGTGCGCGCCCATTGCGGAAGCAGGGTAGCACATCGAAGTGCCGTGCTGTATCTTCAAACGCTCGATAGCATCTGTGTCATCGGAACACCAGATCTGCGGCGAGAAGTAGAGCATACCTGCATCGAATCTTGCGCCGCCTCCCGAGCAGTTTTCAAGGAGAAGATGAGGATAATCGGTCGTAAGGCGGTTCATAACGTCATAAACGCCGAGAACATATCTGTGCCAAAGCTCACGCTGGCGGTTTGCAGGAAGATAAGTCGAGCCGACTTCGGTAAGCTGTCTGTTCATATCCCACTTGATGTACTCGATGTTCGCGCTGTCGAGGACTTTCTTCATAAGTCCGTAGATATAGTCGCGGACTTCCTTGTTGGAATAGTCGAGGACGTACTGCTCACGGGACATCGACATCGGTCTGCCCTTTATCTGGATAGCCCAGTCGGGGTGAGCCTTGTAAAGTTCACTGTCCGGCGAGATCATCTCGGGTTCAAACCAGATGCCGAACTTCATTCCAAGCTTGTTTACTTCGTCAACGAGGTGCTTCAGACCGCCGTTTATCTTCTTTTCGTAAACGAACCAGTCGCCGAGCGAGCTGTTGTCGGAATCTCTGTGACCGAACCAGCCGTCGTCCATAACGAGCATTTCAATGCCAAGCTTTGAAGCTTCCTTTGCGATGTCGATAAGCTTTTCGGTGTTGAAGTTGAAGTAGGTAGCTTCCCAGTTGTTGATAAGTATCGGACGGCGCTTGTCCTTGTATTCGCCGCGGATAAGGTGCTGTCTGTAAAGGTCATGGAAGGTTCTCGACATTTCACCGATACCGTTCGAGGAGTGTACCATTACAACTTCGGGGGCAGCGAATTCTTCGCCCTTTTCTAAAAGCCAGTTGAAGTCGAAGTGGTTGATGCCCATTACAAAGCGTGTGTGCTTATGCTGTGTAACTTCTGCCTGGAGGAAGAAGTTGCCGCTGTAAACAAGGTTGAAGCCGAAAGCTTCGCCGATATCCTCGTCGGCGTTTGGAGAAACGAGGGCGCAGAACGGGTTGTTCTGGTGCGAGGATTCGCCCTTTACGGAGTCAACGCCCTGCTTGCCGTGGTGGAGATGCGAGCGTTCGATAGCTCTTTCTCTTGCCCATGAGCCGTTGAGGGTGATGAAATCATAATCGGAAGATTCAAAATCAACGCAGGCGGAAAGAACACGTCTGATATTGATGCTCTCGCTGCCGTTGTTTTTAAGGCGAACGCTTCTTGTGATAACGTCAAGGTCTTTGAAAGCTGTGTAGATAAGAGTTGCTTCGAGTCCGCTCACCTTGTCAACGCAGGTGATCTCAAGCGTTGAAGCTTCGTTTTCATCTGCGAAAGTTGCAGGGATAAAGCCGTCCGCTGTTTCGATCTTAGGCTTTCCGCCATAGACCTTGTGCGAAACATAGCGAAGATCGCAGGTGGACATTCCTGCATTGTCCATTACCATAAGGCAAGGCTCTCTGTAGTCGCCGGTGCCGTGGCAGGGATATTCAAACGGTGTTGAATCCATTACAGTTCCTGCATCACGCGCATTGACTTTAAGAGTCCAAGGGTTTCTGTCAAGTGCGAGCAGGTAGGAAAGGTCATCGTCCTCGACCTTTTTGCCGAAATAAACGTGGGCAAGAAGTCCGCTTTCAAGTGCTGCAAAAGCGTAGGTGGTGTTCTTTGCCTGAAGAGTGAACAGGGTCATATCCTCGGTGAAGTCCTCGTTCGAGTTAGTCTGCCATACATAGCGCGAGTAGACCTTGTTCAAAGGCTGTACTTTTATGTTTTCTGCTGCCATAAATTTTCCTCCGTAAATAAAGATAGCACCTTTATCTGACTTGTGGGAACCTCTAAAAACCTCCCTCACGGCAAATTTTCTACGACTTTGCACATCTTCTGCGTTAGCGAAACTTGAAATACATTCGGAATGTATTCCGTAGTATTATACTGCGTTTCGCTGCCTTGAAGCTGTGCAAAGTCCCAACAAAAATTTGCGAATAATACGAAGTATTATTTTGTTTCGGTTTTTAGAGAACCCCCTTTTTCTTTCTTTTTACTGTGATGAAGTTTTTGAGTGTACTTAAAACTGCGTCAAAATTGAATACGGCTACTGCGATGAACAGTACGATAAGCTGAACATATTCAGCCTTTGGCTCGGTAATGGCAACGATAGCCATATATCCGACAACGATCATATTAACGATCATTCTGAACCAGCTTATATCAAATTTCACATAGCTTCTCGTGTCGAAAACACGGACCATAAAGCAGGCGAAATATGCCGTCATTGTTGCGATGCCTGCACCGTAAGCACCAAGGCGCGGTATGAGCAGGATATCGAGTACGATGTTCACAACTGCCGCAACGATGCTCGTCACCATCGAGTTCACCGATTTCTTCCTTACATTATATATGCTCGAAAGGAACTGGCAAAGGCACTGGAATATCATCGCTATAATAAGTATCGGTGTGTAATGATAACCGAAAACGAAGTTCTTTTCGGGGTCATTGTCAACAAGGATATAGGTGAAAGGCTTCGCGATCATTATAAGTCCTGCCGCTGCGATGAAAAGCAGAGAGGAATAAGCGCCGTAGACCTGCTTATAATAACCCGAAAGATCGCTGTCGTCCTTGTTTTCGATGGCGGACATCTGCCATGCCTGATAAAACAGCGTCGTTACGAGCAAAAGCAGGGTCGGTATCTTGTGAGCTGCGCTGTAAATGCCGTTTTCCGCACTGTTTACCATCGCAATGACGAAATATCTGTCCGAAGCGGAGGTTATCCACCATAAAATATATGTCGGAACGAGCGGAAGCGAATATTTGACTATCTCTTTGAAAAGCGTCTTGTCGAGCGATTTTATATCGAAGAATTTGTAAAGCTCCGATATTATCACAAGTCCCAAAAGCGAAAGCGCATCCGAAATTATTATCGAGCAAACATATCCCGTGACGCCGAGATCGAATTTCAGCAGCAGGATAAGATTGCTCACTACTATTATTAATGTAGAAAAAATTCCGTCGATGGCGAAAAGCTTTACAAGACCGCGCGCCCTGACAAAGCTCGCCGCAAGCTGCTTGAACGATGAAAAAAAGCAGTAAACGAACAGCAGCAAGCCGTACCCTCTGAACGCTTCAAAACTGTTTATCAAAGGCGTGAACAGCAAAAGCACCGCAAGACCGCCTGCCGTCGTTGTCAGAGCAATAGTGTATATTTTCTTGTTGTCATAAGCCTTGTCGATGCCGAAGCGGATAAGCGCATCTGCCATAGAGAGCGTCACAATGGGGTAAATAACGTTCGCCGCCTGATAGAGCAGGTCAGCCGTACCGTACTGCGCAGTCGTCATACAGCCCGTGTAAAGGCGGACAAGAATAAAGCTTAAAAGCTTTGAACCGAAAGTGCCTATCGCAAAGATAAGCGTGTTGTTCAGAAGCTTCTGGTATTTATTCATAGCAGAAAAAGCTCCTTAAAGATCGATGTATTTTTTATCTGTGAGGTTGAGTATCTCGAAAGCGACCTTTACAAGAGCCACGCCGCCCATGGCGACAGCAACGAGCCAAAGACCTCTCCAGAATGTTTTTGACTGAGTAAGCTTCATAAAAATTTCCTCCTTACGTTTGTCAATACACATCTATTATAGCATATTATTCCGCAAAATAAAAGAGGTTTTTTAAAATTAATTCGGAATTCGGAATGCGGGATTCGGAATTAGCTGTGTTCCGTTTGTTTGTAATGTAAATCGCAGGGGCGAATTCTATATTCGTCTGCTGCAAACTCTGTGTTTTAGGCGGAATTTCTGTAAAGGACAGACTTTCGGCGAATCAATAATAAAACAGACCTGTTTTTAAGGAATATCCATTAAAAACAGATCTGTTCGTTCGCTTTAGAATGTCTTACGGTAATTTGCGGAACAAAATAATTCCGCATTCCGAATTCCTAATTCCGAATTCGTCAGAAAACGTCCCTTACGATGTCCTCTGCGCCTGTGACAACATCATTTACGATGTCGCCTGCATCGGTAACAATGTCTTCGATGAAGCCATCGCCGTCAACATCACCCGTGATGTGGGTGGTTTCATTGTTTTCGCTGTTGTTATTGCCGTTGGCATTATTGGTGCTGCCATTGTTGTTTCCGTTGGCATTGCCGTTTGCGCCGCCGTTGTTTCCGCTGTTCTGTGTTGCAGCCTGAGATGAATTCGATGTTGTTGAGGACATTCCGCCGTTTGTGTTTGTATTGTTATTAGCTCTTCCGCAGCCTGTGAATGCAAGCACCGCTGTGAGTGCCGCTGCGGCTATAAGTGCCTTTTTTCTCATTTTTTCCCCTTTCCGACAAAGTTCTGCTCCTTTGCCGAGTGGATTTGTGCATATACTATATAAAATGCAAACCCCGTTTATGCTGAAATGCTTCAGCACTGATTTTTTATCAGTGACTTTATTTTGTCCGAAAAAATTTATAGTATTCGGGAAAAATTTTTTTCTTTTTTATGCTAAAATCGGTTTACCGGAAGTATATTTTTGATAAAATTTTCAGTTTGTAAAGTTGCTTTAAGATCATTGGTGTGAAAACTGCACATCTGATGCGCTTAAAAACAAAATTATGTTGTGCAAAGTTACAAAAGTAGATTATTTTTGCAACAAAATGAGCTTTTTTTGCCACTTATTATATGACAGGTCTTTTAAAGGAAAAGATTTTGTGGTATAATGTTATTATTGATTATTCTGACCCTTTGGCAGATAAGAGGTGATAACAGCTTGAAAAACTCCGGCACTAAAGATAATAAAGATATAGATTTCGACAAGTGCGTGGAAATGGCAAGAGCAGGCGACCCCGATTCTTTTGCGCAGCTCTATGCTTTGGTCTACAAGGACTTATACCGCATTGCTTTAATAAACCTGAACAATAATCAGCATGACGCTTCCGATGTGGTTAGCGACACAGTCCTGGAGGCATATTCTTCCATTAAAAAATTAAGAGATGAAAAGGCATTCAAAAGCTGGATAATTAAAATTCTCGCTGCAAAGATAAAAAGAAAGCAGAAAGAATATATACAGAAAAATAATTTCAGCAATGAGCTTGATATTCTCGACAGTGTAGAACAAGAGAAATCCGATGAGATAAACTACAGCGGATTGGAAGTTATGGAGGAGTTTGCCAAACTGGACGAGGAAGACAGACTTGTATTATCGCTCGGCGTTGTTTCGGGCTACAAAAGCGAAGAGATCGCCAAAATGCTCGGTATGTCTGCAAATACCGTTCGTTCAAAGGCGGCACGCGCTAAACTGAAACTCAAACAACTGCTGACGGAACGCTGATGGAAAGGAGGTTGGAATTATGACGTTTGAAGAAAGATTGAATGAACTTATCGATGAGGTTGAGGTTCCCGATGAACTCTCCCCCGAAAACATTGCCCTTATGCTCAAGGCTAAAACAACACAGTCAAAAATGGAAACGGAACATATAAATATAAAATCCGTTCCTTCAGTTCATGCACAGCGACTCAGAATTATAAAGATGACTGCGGCTTCCGTTGCTGCCTGCGCTGTTATCGGCACCGGACTTATTGCGTATAACAGCCAGAACGGAAATGATGTGGGCACTATCGATGAAACCATCGAATACAATGCCATCTCACCCAATGATTATGATGACCTTTACAGCATTTACACGGGAATATATTTCTCGGCCGAACCCGAGCAGGAAGATAAAGATAATGCTCCCGAGGCTGACAAGAATGACGGGAATGTTCCTGCTATTTCGGATGCTCCCACAGAACCCGAGGATACGCTTTCCGAACTTTCGGCTTATGATTTTCAGGGCGCTGCCAAAGGCTTGGCAAATGATGCTGATATCGTAAAGACCGACGGAACAAATCTTTACTGTATAAGCGGCGGAAAGCTTTATATCGTTTCGCTCGATACAATGGAGATCGTGAGCGTTATCGAAAACAAGCTCAGCCCACCTGTTGAGCTTTATATCGACGGCGACAGGCTTATCCTTGTTTCAAAAGAAAATGAAGAGATACAGATCGTTGAAAGTTCTTCATCATCGTCTGAAATCACCACATCGGACAGTGTTGTTCCAGCAGCCGGCTCCGATACACTCTCTACTGACGAAAAGAACGCCGATCCCAACCGAACCGAAAGCGTGAACCGCGCAAACGTCGCAGTGGATATTTACGATCTCAAAGACAAATCGAACCCGAAGCTCACCACTTCCTATAAACAGAATGGAAAATATACGTCCTCAAAGCTCGTTGACGGTGTGCTGTACCTTGTTTCGGACTACTCCGACTACAGAACAGCTCCCCTGAGCGACGGCGCAAGCCTTGACAGCTTCGTTCCTGCATACTCGCTGAACGGAAACCGTCAGTTTGTCGCTCCCGAGGACATTATGGTCCCTGCAAACGCAAACAGCACGGATTACACCGTCGTTTCCGCGATCGGCTGTAACTCCGATACTCCCGAGGTAACGGTCAAAGCCGTCCTCGGCACAAGCAGAAACGTCTACTGCTCCGCCGATACCCTCTATACAGTAGGAGTTGGCAGAAGCAGCAGCGGCGTTGACTACAGCATTATCACAAGCTTTGACCTCTCAAAAGGCACGGGTATCACCTATAAGGCAAGCTCGTCCGTTGCAGGTAAGGTCATCAGCAAATACAGTATGAACGAATATAACGGAAACTTCCGCATTGCAACGGAAACTTCCGATGAAAACGGAACTTCGGCTTCCGTATATGTGCTCGACAGCGAGCTTAAAGTTATCAACAGCGCAGGCGCTCTCCTCGCAGGACAGACGGTTTCCGCAGTCCGCTTTGAGGATACTTTCGCAAGCCTTTTCACAAGCGATGATACACCTGCACTCGTTATCGACCTCGCAAGCAATCCTCCCGTTCAGTCACAGTCGCTCGCAAATACTTCCGCATATCTCTATGGATATTCGGACAATAAGCTTTGCGGCATCGACAAAAAGGCTGACGGAAACGGACTTACTCTCACGATGTATGACGCAGACAACGGTCTTATGCTTGGCAGCATCGACTTTGCCGAGGATATCGGAGAGGTGAACTCAAAGGCACTCACAGACAGACGCGCAGTCCTCATTGATTCGGGACTGCTCGGAGTACCCGTTTACAGCTATTCCGAATTCGGCGTGAATAACCTTTATTATGTTTTCTCCTATGATGACGAAGCAGGCTTCACGTTAAAGGGCAAGATCGAATATGTTGATCTCGACGACAGCTCAGTTTTTGAAAGAGCCGCAGTAAACGGAGATATGCTGTATATTTTCAGCGAGAAAAAAGTTGTTTCAGTTCGCCTTAGCGACTTTAAAGTAGCAGGATCAGCAGATCTTGCCGATATAAAAGCATCAGCCGAAGGAACTGAAGCAGAATAAAAAAGATAAAAAAGAACAAAAGAAGGAAAACAAGCTGTACTCGGCAACGGGTGCAGCTTGTTTTCTTTTTGTCTGACAAGGGAGCTTGTTATAGGTCTATTATACAAAGGCAATATGGCTGTTTTGTACAGTTTATCTATAATTATTACAGAGTTTACAATTTGATTTCAAAACAGGCTAACCTATTGAATTCATAAGGCTTTTATGGTAGAATTTAATATAGAAAAATACCGCAGTATGCCTGCGGAAAAATGTGCAGAAAAAAGAGTATAAAAAGGAGAACAAATTGAAGAAAACAACTGCCCCGAAACGGCTTTGCGGTTTTTTGCTTGCCGCACTGACAGTCGTTTCGGTTTCGTGTGCGAATGTCTGTGCCGAAGCAACGCTGACCGATGCACAGCAGGAGCTTCCGCTCTATTATGATTCGCTCACAACGGACGAAAAAAATATCTATGTTCACCTCCGTCAGGGCGTTATGAACAATAAGGAAAAAATAGATACTATCGTCATAAAAAATATCAGCAGCTATAACAGATTGTGCGAACTGATACTTTATAACGATGACCTCGCGTTCAACCTCGGCGGAATTTCCGCAACAACTAACGGCGGATATTCAACCTTTACCCCGACTTATGCCATTGATAATTTCACATACAGCCTTATGCTGGACGAAATGGAGAAAAAGGCAGAGCAGATAGCCAAAAAGGCTCGCAAAATAGAGGACGAATACAGCCGCATCGAATTTATCCACGATGAAATAGCCAAAAACTGCGAATACTTCTCCGATGACGACCCTGAAGCCTATGTCGGTTATACGCACTATGCCTACGGTGCACTTGTCGAGGGCAGAGCCGTATGTCAGGGCTACAGTGCGGCTTTTGCGTATGTATGCGGAAAATCAGACATACAATGTATAACGGTCTATGGCACTTCGAGGGACGAAAACCACAGTTGGAACAAGGTCTTATGCGACGGAAAATGGTATAACGTTGACCTCACATGGGACGATGCCGTTTCAAATTTCAAGGACAACATCAACCATAACTATTTTATGCTCTCCGATTTGGATATTGCAAAAGACCACACCTTCATGAACTTTGTCGGAACGGATAAACCTGCCGATGAAACGAGGGACTATTTCACAGAACACGGACTTTGTGCAAACGATAACACGGAAGCGATGGGAATGTTTGAAACACTTCTTACCGAGCAGGCGGAGAACGGCGGACTTTCAGCGACGATAAGCTTCGCCGACAGCAGATCATTCCGAAATTTCGTCAAATATATCGAATACAACGACCGCGGAAGAATGAAAAATCTGCTCAAAAGGGTGAAAAAAGTCTCGGGTGCGGATATAAAAACAGATTCGACCTGGTATTTCACCGATTCCGACCACAGAACGGTGACGTTCGTGCTCGTTTATAACGGCGCGGCACTGAGCGATTATTTCAATTACCCTGAGCTTATTGATGAAAAAAATCTTGAAACATATAAAAAACTGGGATTAAAGATAGATATTCCCGAGAAAAAGGAAGAAAAGGCGGTGACAAAATGAGAAAGAAAATTCTGACGGCGGCTGTTTCGGCGGCGATGGCGTTCTCAATGCTATGTGCAGTGCCGACCTTTGCCGAGCCGTCCGAAATTTACACCGATACAATGATAAAAAGCGAACTGGGATCATTTTTGCAGAAGTCTGCGGCTGAGCCGATGCTCCCATATCAGTATGATGAGCTTTCCTCACAGGCGCAGAAATGCTACATCGATATCAGAAAAGCCATTATCGCGCATAAGAATTCAGTGAAGATATCTTCAAGAATAAGCGAAAAAACGCTTCTCACCATTGCAGACATTATCAAAAATCAGGATCCGCTCACATTCGGCGGTGCTGATATCGAATATAACGGCATAAGCACCGACAACGCTTACGCAAGGCTGACATATTCCTACACAAAGGGCGTTGACGAAAGCATCGCAAAGCAGGTCGCAAAGGAAGCCGACAAGGTGATCGCGGCTTTCGTCCCCGATGCTGATGAATACGGAAAATTCCTTGCGATACATGACAACATCACGGTGACAGCCGAAGACGACAGCGAGGAAAAGTCTTTCAGCCGAACGGCTTACGGTACGCTCATTCTCGGAAAAGGTGTTTCAGAGGGGTACGCTCTCGCATTCCAGTACATAAGCATAAAGGCAGGTCTGACCTCGATAGTCGTTTCGGGAACGGACGCTGACGGCAATGTTCACAGCTGGAACAAGGTCAGGATCGGCGAAAACTGGTACAATGTTGACTGCTTCGCTGATGATGAGGGCGGAGATCATGACTGCTTTATGGTGAGTGATGAAACGATAAAGCAGCTTTATACGGAAAAAGGCAGCGGTGATTACCCTGCTTTGGATGATTACATAAAATAAAGGGGAAATGACATTATGAAGAAAATTATTTCGGCGTTCCTTGCACTCGCGACGGCTTTTACATTTGCGGCAGGCATACCTGTCAGCAAGGCAGTTCCCGACATTGCGGTGACGGCTTATGCGGCTGAATCGAAGTCGCTCGAAAAGCAGATGCTCCCGTACCATTACTCCAAGCTTTCGGACACGGGCAAGGCTGTCTATTTACAGCTGAGAAAGGCTGCACTCAACCACGAGAAGTCTTTTACCTATAAAAAAGCACTCGATCAGGATCTTGTGAGTCTGATCTCCGATATAATTTTCTATGAAGATTCGCTTGCATTTAACGTAAAGGGCGTTTCCTATGTTGTTTATCAGGGTCAGAACAAGACCGAATTCGACCTCAGCTATTCCTTCAATCAGGAATCCGCAGACAAAATGATGAAGAAAATGGACGCGGTTGCCGAAAAGGTCATTTCTAAATTTGACGAAGATACTTCAACATACAATAAGATACTTTATATACACGATTATATCGTAGGTCATACAGTTTATGACGAATCACTCAACTCCGCGCACTCTGCTTACGGCTCAATGATAGTCGGCAAATCCGTCTGCGAAGGCTATGCGAGAGCGTTCGGATATATCTGCTCAAAGGCAGGCATAAAGACCGTCAACGTTGTCGGCAGAGCTACTGCAGATGACGGCCATACCGAAAACCATATGTGGAACAGAGTTTACCTCAAAAAACAGTGGTATGATATCGACCTTACCTGGGACGATCCCGTTATGCCCTATGTTGAGAACAAGAGCTACAAATACTTCCTCCCCGGCAGTGCAACATTTGCAAACTCGCATAAGCCCTGCAACACCTCGCTCACTTATCCGAAAGCTACAGATGATACAAGTATGAACTATTATGCAAGAAAAAAGCTTGTTGCGGAGGATAACAGCAGCGCATATTCGCTCCTCGTTTCGCAGATAGCAAAGGCAGCGAAGAGCGGCCATTCAGTTGCAACGATAAAGCTTTCCGACAGCACATCATTCAACAGCTTTAAAAATTATCTTGAAAAAAATGAATACGAGAAGCTTTTCTCGCTTCTTTCCGATGCGAATAAAAAGACCTCGGTAAAAATAGTTACCGACCGCTTCTACGGCTATATCGACGACCGGAATTCGCTCACGGTAACGGTCTATTTTATGATGAAGAACACAACGCTTTCCGATTATTACACCGATGTTTCATCCGTTTCTTACGAGGAAATACAGTTCTTTAAGGACGCAGGCATCACAAACAGCAAGTCCAAAAAGGCAGCGTGATAAATTTTATGAAAAGAGTTTTTCTTATCGTTCTCGACAGCGCAGGAATAGGCTATGAACCCGATGCTGACCTTTTCGGCGACGTTGGTGCCGATACTTTCGGTGACTGTTTTAGGACGGGAAAGCTGAACGTCCCCAATATGCGCAAAGCAGGACTTTACAATATCGACGGCGTTTCGATGAAAGAACCCGTGGAAAAACCGTGCGGAATGTATGGCAGACTTCGTGAAAAGTCCATGGGCAAGGACACCACTGTCGGACACTGGGAGCTTGCAGGATTGGTTTCACCGAAGCCGCTCCCGACTTTCCCAAACGGCTTCCCCGATGAAGTGCTGAAACGCTTTGAAGAAGCAACGGGACGCGGAGTTCTCTGCAATAAGCCATATTCGGGAACGCAGGTCATTCTCGACTACGGCAGAGAGCATCTCGAAACGGGAAAGCTTATCGTTTATACCTCCGCAGACAGCGTTTTCCAGATAGCTGCGCACGAAAAGCTTGTCCCTCCCGAGAAATTATATGAATACTGCCGCATCGCCCGTGAGATCTTAACGGGAGAATACGGCGTGGGAAGAGTTATCGCCCGTCCGTTTGAGGGCGAGTATCCGAACTTCACCCGAACCGCCAACAGGCACGACTTCTCGCTCGAACCGCCCGGGGATACAATGCTCGATGAGCTGAAAAAAGCAGGACTGAGTACGATAGCGGTCGGAAAAATATACGATATCTTCGCAGGAAAAGGCATAACGGAGTATGTCCGCACAAAAAGCAACGATGACGGCATGGAAAAGACTATGGAGTATGCGAAAAAAGACTTCACGGGTCTTTGCTTCACGAATCTTGTTGATTTTGATATGAAATACGGACATAGGCGCGATGTTGAGGGCTATACGAATGCGCTCAACCGCTTTGACGAACAGCTCGGACAGCTTTTGCCGCTCCTTGGCGAAGATGACTGCGTGATGATAACCGCCGACCACGGCTGCGCACCGACATTCAGGGGAACAGACCATACAAGAGAGTATGTTCCGCTGCTTGTGATAGGGAAAAACATCGAACCGCAGAACCTCGGAACAAAGGAAAGCTATGCATTTGTTTCGGAACTGGTAAAACTTCTTCTAATGCGTAATGCGTAATTATTTTGCCTCGCATATTGGTCGCAAAATGCCTTAATTCTGTAGGGGACGGGTTTCTGTCCCGAATCGCGAAGCGATTTTCGGCATACAAAATTTATTTTTCGCAAACAAAAAGAACCTGTTTTCAAAGAATCAAAATCTTTGAAAACAGGTTCTTTTTTTATTATAAAACGCCTTGCGGCGCGGGACGGGAAACCCGTCCCTTACATTAATTTGTTCTGTACAGCATTTTATACTAAACACCAATTAAAAACTATACAAAAAATCTGCGCCGAAATCCTATATATGCGAGATTATCGGCTTGATTTTTTCCAAATTTTAAATGGTGTTTAGTATAATTCCGAATTTGTATGCAATGCACGGTATTGCATTAATTACGCATTGGATTTGTCGTTTTCTTCCATAGCCGCAACAAGGCTGCGGAGTCTGATCTTTGCTGCGCCGAGGTTGTTGATCTCGTCTATTTTTAGCTGGGTATAAAGCTTTCCGCCGCTTTCAAGAATTCCTCTTACCTCGTCCGTTGTGATAGCATCGATGCCGCAGCCGAATGATACAAGCTGTACAAGCTGCATATCTTTCTGCGTTGTGACATACTGCGCTGCACGGTAAAGTCTTGAATGGTATGTCCACTGGTTGAGGACATCAAGCTTTGGCGTATGACCCTTTTTGAAGATGCTGTCTTCGGTGATAACTGCGAGGTTGAGCGAGGAGATGAGCTTATGTATGCCGTGATTGATCTCAGGGTCGAGGTGATAAGGTCTGCCTGCGATGACGATGATAGGCATATTCTGCTTTCTTGCTTCGGTTATGATGCGTTCGCCCTCGGTTTCGATCTCGGTCATATACTGTTTGAGCGCGTCCATAGCCTTAACATAAGCTGCGGCTGCCTGCTTTTTCGTAATGCCGTAGTCTTTGAGCGATTCGGAGAGAACTTCTGCCGAGTGCTTCGGGAGATTTATGTCGATATAAGGCGAGATGAAGTTCTTATCATTAAGTTCGGGGATATTTGCGCGAAGAAGTTCGGGGTAATATGCAACAACGGGGCAGTTATAGTGGTTATCGCTTTCGCCGTCGTCGATATTATAGCTTTCGCAGGGGTAGAAGATGAAGTCCGCGCCCTTTTCAAGCAGGCTTATGATATGTCCGTGCGCAAGCTTTGCAGGGTAGCACACAGTATCGGACGGGATAGTGTTCTGACCCTTATAATAGGTCTTTCGTGTGCTTTCCTCGGAGATAACGACCTCAAAGCCAAGCTCTGTGAAAAGCTTTGCCCAGAACGGGAGCTGCTCATAAAGTCCGAGCGCAAGCGGGATTCCGACCTTTGCCTTTGGTGTAACGGTCGGCTTTTCATCTGCCTTTGAGAGGAGGTGTCTGTACTTATATTCAAAGAGGTCGAGCGGTTCGGTGGTGCGCTTGATGCCTGCACCCTTTTCGCAGCGGTTGCCGCTGATGAATCTTCTTCCGTCGTTGAAGGTTATCATTGTGAGTGCGCAGCGAGAGCCGCAGCCGCCGCAGTTGAGCTGCTTTGACCGGTATGTAAAGTTCTCGAGAGCCTCGGCAGAGATGATATGCGATGCCTCTTTGCACTTTTCCTTAGCGTAAAGAGCCGCGCCGAATGCGCCCATGAGTCCTGCGATAGCAGGGCGGACAACGTTCTTTCCGAGTTCCTTTTCAAATGCGCGGAGAACGGCGTCATTGAGGAAAGTACCGCCCTGAACAACGACATTTTCGCCGAGTTCGTCTGCGGATTTCGCACGGATAACTTTATATATAGCATTCTTGATGATCGACGAGGAAAGACCTGCGGAGATATCTTCGACCGAAGCACCGTCTTTCTGCGCCTGCTTGACGGAGCTGTTCATAAATACCGTGCAGCGTGAGCCGAGGTCAACAGGGTGCTTTGCAAAAAGTCCGAGCTGTGCAAAGTCTGCAATATCATAGCCGAGCGCAAGTGCGAATGTCTGAATGAACGAGCCGCAGCCCGAAGAACAAGCTTCATTGAGCATAATGCTGTCGATAGCGTGATTTTTTATCTTGAAGCACTTGATATCCTGACCGCCGATGTCGATGATAAAGTCAACATCAGGCTTGAAGAATGAAGCAGCTTTATAGTGCGCAACGGTTTCAACGATACCGAAGTCAATGCCCACGCCTGCTTTGATGAGATCCTCACCATAGCCCGTAACGGCGGAGGAAAGTATCGTTATCCTGTCGCCCATAAGAGCGTACATTTCCTTGAGCTTTTCGGTGATAACGTCAAGCGGTCTGCCCTTGTTGGAGGTGTAGTGCTGATAAAGCAGCTTGCCCTCGGGGGTGATAAGCACAAGCTTTGTCGTTGTCGAGCCTGCGTCGATACCGAGGTAAGCACCGCCCTCGTAAGTGCTGATATCCTCATATTCAAGGTCGCATTTCTTGTGGCGTTCGATGAACTCGTTGTATTCTTCCTTTGAAGCGAAAAGCGGATCGCCCGTGATGATATCATCGGTCATTTTAGCGTTTTCAATGCGGTCGATAACATCGTCAAGCGAATATTCGTCCGAAACCTCGTTAGCATGAAGTGCGCAGCCGTAAGCCATAAAGCAGGGGGCATTTTCGGGGAATATAGCATTCTCTTCGGAAAGGTGGAGCGTATCTACGAAAGCCTTGCGAAGTCCCATCTGGAACGAAAGCGGACCGCCGAGGAAAAGTATCTTGCCCTTTATCTGTCTGCCCTGAGCAAGACCCGAAACGGTCTGGTCAACAACGGCCTGGAAGATAGAAGCGGCAACATCTTCACGGCGCGCACCCTGATTGAGGAGCGGCTGAATGTCGGATTTTGCGAAAACGCCGCAGCGCGATGCGATAGGATATACCTTTTCAGCATTGAGCGCAAGCTTATCCATTTCGTCTGTGGTAATGCCGAGGAGCGTTGCCATCTGGTCGATGAATGCGCCCGTGCCGCCTGCGCATGAGCCGTTCATTCGCTGCTCAACACCGCCCGTGAGGAAGATTATCTTTGCGTCCTCGCCGCCGAGTTCGATAACAACATCAGCGTCGGGATAGCTTTCCTTTACTGCGATAAATGCGCCGAAAACCTCCTGAACGAAAGGAAGCTCGGAAGCGGTAGCAAGTCCAAGACCTGCCGAACCCGTTATTGAAAGCTTGAACTTCGCATCGGGATAGTCCTTTGCGATAATTTCAAGCTGTGACTTTACGGTTTCCTTTACCTTGGAAAAATGTCTTTCGTATTTTGAGTAAATTATCTGCTTATTTTCATCAAGAATTACAGTTTTAACTGTGGTAGAGCCGACATCGACTCCGAGTGCATAGACTTTGTTCATTTATTCATTTCCTCTCGGTTAGTCTTTTAGTGCTTTGATTATCCTTTCGGCGATCTCCTCGGGAGTGCCGCTGCCGTCTGCGGTGAAAGCGGAGTTTTCCTTGTAAATGGGTGCTCTGCCGTCATAGATAAGGTTAAGCTCCTCCTTTGTGTTGTTCACAACGATAGGGCGGTTCTTGTCGCCTGAAATGCGCGCATAGCAGCTTTCAAACGGAACATCGATGAAAACGACCGTTCCTGCAGAATTTGCGATATCGGCGTTGACCTTGCGAAGCATCGCACCGCCGCCGCAGGCGATAACTCCTGCCTTTTCGGAAAGCTCCCTTACAGCGTCCGTTTCGGCATCGCGGAAATAATCCTCGCCCTTTTCGGCAAAGATCTGCGGAATAGGCATTCCCTGCTTTTCGACAATATAATTATCCATATCGGTGAAGCCGCAGCCAAGCTTATGCGCGAGCAGCTTTCCGACAGTCGATTTTCCGCAGCCCATAAAGCCGCAGAGAAAAACAGTTTTCTTTTTATTATTCATAGTCATCTTCTCCCGTAATTATTCCCCGTCTGCCGCCTGCGCTTCGTCAGCATATTCAAGCAGCTTTTCGGATAATCCGTCCTCCATGCAGGTGTAAAAGACCGCAAAAAGCGTGTCCGCAAACCCGAGCAGGAACATATTCTTGTTGGTTATCACCGACAGCGCAGGTACGCTGCTGAGAATATATGATTTGAACCAGTCGGCTGTGAAAGGCGGCAGCTTTTTTCCCTTTCGCACAAGATATTTCGTTTCGAGGAACGATTCAGTTATTATCTCGCGGTAATTCTCCGCGCCCTTGTCGATAACGGCGTTGTAAAGCCTGTAAAGCTGGTCGTCCGTCATAACATCATCGCCGTTTTTGACGTTTTTCAGCACGGGTATGCGCACCGCAAGGCTGAATACCATGAGCGGCAGCACCTTGTTGTATTCCTCGCTCTGCATCTGGCGGCAGGTGTAGTCGTCAATGCGAAGTCCGAGTGAGCGTATACCGTCCGTTTCGGGGAAATTGTTGATGATTATTTTAAGTATGTCCCTTATATCGACATTGTAAAACTCGTTTTCGGCGAGAGAATAGATATATTTCACGGAGTTATAAAGGCAAACGCCGCTTTTTACGATATAATCGGCAAGTCCGTTTATAGCCGCGCTTTCGTTGATGAAATTCATTCGCTCTCACCGCCTTTTTTCAGTCCGTAAGCTTCTTCACGGGTCATTCTCGTCCAGTTGTACTCCCTGACCTCGGGTTCGGGCTTTTTAGGAGGTTCTTCCCCGTCATCGTCGAATTTTCCTGCCATAAAAGCATCGGCAAGGCTGTCAAAGGTTTCGGGTCTGAACGGCTTTATGATTCGCACCGAGCTTGCGTCCGCCTTTATCACCTCGGGGAGAGGTTCGGGCTTCTTTGCAGGAGCGGCGGCAGGCTGAACAGCTTCCTGCGGCGACATTTTTTCCGACTTTTCAACATCTTCGGGATAGCGGAACTGGGTCTGCGGAGTCATTCTGCCCTTTTTCACCTCGGCGCAAAGCCTGTCGGAATAATCGAGGAACTCGCCGAGCTGGTCAGCGGTCGCCTCGCCTGCCTTGATGTTCTTCTTCATATCGGAAAGGTATCTGCTCCATTCGTGGAACTCCTTTTCGTCCATAGCCTTTCCGACACGCTTGTAAAGCGCATTGTATATCTTCTGACCTCTCTTTTCAAGCTCGGGAGGTATCTGTTCGGGTTTCTTGGGTTCTTCGTGAACGGTCGGCTCGGGGGGTTCCGCGGTATGGACAGCTTCCGCCTTTTCAGCCGCTTTGAGCGTTTCCGCTGCTTCGGCAATGGCAGTCCTCAGAGCGTCTGCCTGCTGTCGGCAGGTCATGCCCGAGCTGTTTATTCTGTTGCAGAGGAAGCTTTCATCATCGGCGACAAAGAATTTTCCGCATTCTTCGCACCTGCGGAAAGCAAGTCCGTTTTTCATTATAAGGTCGAATTCAAGGTCTATCACAGCCTTGAAGCTGTCGGGGAGATATACCTCAACGGGGTTGCTCTCCATAGCTTCAAGCGCAAATTTCATATCAAGCTCACCGGGACGCTTCATTCCGCGGACGAAATCATAAGCGTCCATTGCAAGCTTGTCTTTTATGTATTCACAGTTTTTGCCCTCGGGAACGGACATATCGCCGCCAAGCTTAAAAGCTTCGGAGAAACGGCGGTAAACGGCCTTTGCCACCTTTGCATTCATAAAAGCGGCAGTCGGCGTTAAACCGGGGTTGCATACGGAAACGGACGGAAGATTTTTTCCGACCATTCCAAGCTCGTTTGCGGCAACGGAATAGGAAACATCGAAGTATTCCTTGCGCACTTTTAAGATCTGAGCGGAGTCAACGGTCTTATCCTCATTAGTGTCATAAATAAAAGCGAGTTTGTTCTGCGCATATTCCTGTAAGCGGACAATGTTCGTCCAGCCGTTTGAAGCCTTGCCCGACTTGAACATGGAAATGCGGTTGAAAATGGCTTCTTCGTACTTCGTCTTGGGCGAAATGCAGCGGACCCAAAGCTCGTCAAGACTGATGCGTTCGGAGTGGCAGATGTATTCGATGATGCAGTCGGTCACGATCTCAGAGTAGTCCGCGCCGATCATAGCTTCAATATAAGGGTGGGCAGCAGAAATAACGGACTTCGCGTTGGAAACCGTGCTTGCAGGAAGATGTCCCGACTTTTTGGCAGCTCTGCCTGCGTCCATGCATCTTTCCCAGAAATATGTGAAATCAAATTCGGTGAAATGCAGCAAGGTCTTGCAAAGCTCCAGTTTGTAAAGATCGTTGCTGTCCCTCACCGCAAATTGGATAATTTTTTCTGCCATTTAAAATAAAGCTCCTTTTGTAGTCCTGACATACTTACACTTAAAATAAATTATACCACATAAGTCGTGAAATTTCAATACAAATCGTGCAATTAAATGTGTAATTACAGTGAAAACAAGTTGGACAAACCGATGCAAATCGTCTAATACTAATTTTTAATCAAAGTGTAGACAAAAACAGCGCAGTCACGGAAAGAGTACCGTGAACTGCGCCGGTTTGTTATATTGCATGCATCATTCTCCGTCCGTCTGTTCGGGTTCATCAAGTGCCTTTATCGCTGCCGCAATGAAATCCGCAGCCTTGCAGACCTCCGAGGTCGGGCGTTCGAGAAGCTGTTCCGTTTCCTTGTCAAGGCGTATTACCCTGCCGTTTTTCACCGCCGAAAGCTCCTCGGGAAGTCGGGACTTTTTCATTCCCGACGGAATGATTATATACTCGGGATCAAGCTCGATCAAACGCTCCTTCGTTAGCGAGATGCCCTCTTCCTCCGCGGCGGCGTTTTTGCCGAGGTGGGAGAAAAAGTCGCCGCCGAAGCTGCTGTCCGATGCGAACGCAAGCTTTGAGGACATGATATAAACGTAATCTACAAGTATGCCGTCATAGTTTGCGAACGATTTTTCAAGCTTTTCAAAGCAGGATGAAACTGATGTTTCTTCGTTTTCATCACTTCCGCAGAAAACGCGGTAAATGTCATGGTAAAGGTCATAAAGCCCGTCCACCGATGTCGGAGCAGGGATTATAAGCACTCTCGTTCCTGCGCTTTCGATAGCTGTTATGTCCTTTTTCGCGATAGGACTGTGCGAGATAAGAAGTTCGGGTGCGGCTTTTATTATAGCTTCGGCATCGGGGTTTGCCGATGAGCCGAGGTCTGCGAGCGATGATGACATTCCGTCAAAGCTGCAATAGCTGCTCACGCCGACAAGCTTGTCCGAAAAGCCAAGCTCCGCGATTATATCCGTTATCGCAGGTGAAAGCGAGCCGACCGTTTCGGGCGCGGCATTAAAGACGAGCGAGCCTATCGTTACGGGATAAGGCTGAACTTCCTCAACTGTGACCTCCGTTGCCTCGGGTACTTCCTCTTCGACCTGCGCACAGCCTGAAAAGGCTGTCAATGTCATTGCAGCCGCGAGGACTGCCGCAAAAATCTTAACTTTCAAAGCTTTCCTCCGTTCCGCCCGTAACCGTGCTTTGTGTTTCTTCGCCAAGAATAAAACCTGCGATGATATCCGCCGTTTGCAGTGTTTGCTCGGCTGCACTTATCGAAGCTGTTCCGTCGCCGCGCTGTTCGCCGTAAAATCCGAAGCCTGCGTGGTTTCCGCCCTCTATGACCTGCTCGGTGAAGTCGGACGGGAGCTTGGACTTTGCCTTTTCATAGCTCTTTCTGTTGAGAACGCCGTCCTCCGAACCGTATACAGACAGAACACGCATATCGGTTTTGCTCAGGTCTTTTGACGGGAAAGATGCAAGCAGAACAACACCCTCAATGCCGCTGTTTTCCGCTGCAAAATCAGCCGCCATTGTTCCTCCGAGCGAGTGTCCGCCTATGTACCAATGCTCGACCTCGGGATAGATGCTGTTAAGTCCTGATGCGGAATCTTTTCCGAATATCGCAAGATTGAACGGCATTTTCACCAGCAGGCAGAGAACGCCGTCATCGGCGAGCCACTCCATAAGAGGTTCATAAGCCGTGTATTCGACCTTTGCGCCGGGGTAAAAGATAAGACCGTATTTCGTTTCGCCGCTCGGCTCGTATGCCCTTAAACTGTCACCGTATTCAATTACTGTGCAGGAATTCAGGCTTACCGCTTCTGCCGCTTCGGTATCAACGGGGTAAAAATCAAGAAGATAGACCATAACTCCTGCTGCGATCGCGATGACCGCAGCAATAACGGAGCTGATGATTATAAGCTTTTTCTGCTTGGCGCTCATTTCGTATATACCTTTAAAATTTCGCCGAAATACTGACGGTGAACGGGGTCCTTCGAGTACCACTTTGTCTTGTCTTCATCGGAGATCTTCTCAAAGTCGAGATCTGCCGAATAAACCTTTTTGCAGACGAAAACAAGCTCTGCTTCCCCGAAAGCGGTTGTACCATCGAGGAAAACGGGAGTAAGGTTTGCTTCTTTGGCCTTGTCGCAGTCACGGCCCGAATGTGCGCCGCAGAATTTCAGCGCGTCTTTCCGCTCTGCAGGGAGAAAGCTTACCGTGAAGAGGTCGTTTTTCTCCATAAATCCAAAAGTATGGCGGTTGTGGCGAACAACGGCTTCAAAGATGTTCTTTCCCCACATTTCGCCCACAAATCCCCAGCTTGCTGTCATTGTGTTGAAAGCTTTTTCATCACCGCTTGTGATAAGGAACCATTCCTTAGAAATTTTATCCCAAGGGTTGAATTTAAGCTCGGAAATGTTTATCTCTTTAAGTTCGGACATAGCAAATACCTCCATTTTGTAATATTTTATTTTATGCGGTAAAAATCAAATTTGTTTATATTATCTTTCCGCCGCCGACAACGGTGTCGCCGTCATAAATTACGAGGGCCTGACCCTTTGCCGCCGCTCTTACGGGTGTATCGAACTTCACGCGGAGCTTACTGTCGCCTGCCGCGGTCAAAGTTCCGCTGACAGCCTGCATATTATATCGTATTTTCGCGGAAATTCTCATTTCGCCCTTTATTTCCGGGACGGAAATGAGGTTGATATCGTCAGCTTCGACAATATCGCTCATAAGATCGGCACTTTCGCCGAGAGTAACTGTGTTGAGAACGGGGTCTTTTCCGCAGACGAAAACGGGTTTCCCGAAAGCCGCGCCAAGACCCTTTCGCTGACCTATCGTATAATGGATATAACCCGAGTGAGTACCCATTTTCACGCCGTCAGTGCCGATAAAGTCGCCCTGCGGAAAGGTCTTTCCCGTGTGCTGTTCGATGAACGAAGCATAATCTCCGTCGGGGACGAAGCAGATATCCTGACTGTCGGGTTTGCGCGCGTTGACAAGACCGTTTGCTTCGGCAAGCGCACGAATTTCGGGCTTATCCATATTCCAGAGTGGGAAAAGCGTTCTTGCAAGCTGTTCCTGCGTCATATTGTAGAGAACATAGGTCTGATCCTTGCGCTCATCGGCAGCCTTTTTGAGCAGGTAGCGTCCGCTTGCTTCGTCATATACCGAACGTGCATAATGTCCCGTTGCGATGCCGTCATAGCCAAGCTCACGCGCCCTTGCAAGCATTTTGTCGAATTTTATATAGCGGTTGCAGTTTATGCAGGGGTTCGGCGTTTCGCCGTTGATATAGCTTTCGGCGAAAGCATCCATAACCTTTTCGCGGAACAAGTCCTTGAAATTGAAAACATAATGCTCAATGCCAAGCTTTCGGCACACGCTCTTTGCGTCCATAACATCGGTCACGGAACAGCAGGTGCGAACATCGGGAGCTTCCTCTGTTTCACTGTCGAAAAGCTTCAGCGTACAGCCGTCCACCTCATAACCGTTCTGTTTAAGTATGAGCACAGCGGCAGAGCTGTCAACGCCACCGCTCATTCCTACAAGAATTTTTTTAAGTTCCATTTATAACAATTCCTTAAAACTTTTTATAGTCATATCCGCTTCTTTTTTCAGCTCGTCAAATTCATCGGGGAAACGCTGTTCAAAAACGCCGACCGTTCTGAAACCGCCAAGCTTCGCAGAGTGGAGAGCGTGGGAAGAATCCTCAAAAACGACCGTGTGCGCAATATCCGCACCGAGCATCTTTGCGGCTTCAAGAAAAATTTTCGGCGTTTCCTTTCCCTCGCCTACCTCGTCCGAGGTGAGGACGAACTGCATTTTACCGAGTATTCCCGTGTTTCTGAGCGAACCCTGCGCAAGTCCCTTTTCGTTCGAGGTAGCAACGCACATTTTCACGCCGTTTTCGGCAAGCTTATCGATGAATTCTGCTGCGCTCTCTTTAAGCTTTGCTTCGTGGAGATAGCCATGTTCGACAAGCTCCATAATGCGTTCGCCAATCGCTTCGGACGACATCGAAAGAGAGTAATGCTCCTTTAAAAAGTCACACGCCGAATGAAAGTGAAGCTTTTTGAGCTGAGCCGAAACACTGCTGTCATATTCAAAGCCCTGCTCGGTGATGAACCGGATATCCGACTTCACCCATATATCAAGGCTGTCGAGGATAGTTCCGTCCATATCGAAAATAACAGCGGAAATTTCGCCGAGGTTTTTTATCATCATATCGATTTACCTGTAAAGCCTGTCGATTATTCTTGCGGCATAAACGCCCGAAGCCGATGCCTGCGAAAGCGAATGTGTAACGCCCGAGCCGTCGCCGAGGACATACATTCCTTTTGATTCGGTTTCAAGGTTGTCATCGACCTTTACAACGGAGTTATAGAATTTAACTTCAACGCCGTAGAGAAGCGTGTCATCATTTGCAGTACCGGGGGCGATCTTGTCGAGAGCGTAGATCATCTCGATGATATCGTCAAGCTGACGTTTCGGGATAACAAGGCTGAGGTCGCCCGGAGTTGCTCTGAGGGTAGGGTTGAAGAACATCTGGCTGAAACGATGCTCGTTGGTCCTTCTTCCTGCGATAAGGTCGCCGAAACGCTGAACGAGGATACCGCCGCCGAGCATATTGGAGAGCCTTGCGATAGATTCGCCGTAAGCGTTGCTGTCCTTGAACGGTTCGGAGAAGTTGTTCGATACGAGCAGAGCGAAGTTCGTGTTTTCTGTGTGAAGTTCGGGGTTGGAATAGCTGTGTCCGTTTACGGTAACGATGCCGTTGGTGTTTTCAGCAACGACCTCGCCGTAAGGGTTCATGCAGAATGTTCTTACAAGGTCGCCGTATTTCTTCGTGCGGTAAACGATCTTGCTTTCGTATACCTGCTTTGTGATATGCTCAAAAACAGCCGCAGGAAGTTCAACTCTTACACCGATATCAACACGGTTGCTGCGTGTCTTGATGCCAAATTTGTCGCAAACGCCCGATATCCACCTTGAACCCGAACGTCCTGCCGCGATAACTACCTGCTTGCAGTAGATATCGTCCTCGTTCGTACGGACAATGTAGCCATCGCCGTACTTTTCAACGGTTTCCGCAACGGTTTCAAACATAATGTCAACATCGTTGCGGACGTAATCATAGATGTTCTGGAGAATATCACGGTTTCTGTCCGTGCCGAGGTGACGTACCTTTGCATCAAGCAGGTGAAGATCGTATTTGAGAGCTTCAGACTTTACATCGGAGGAAACGGTGGAATAAAGCTTCGCATCTCCGCCGCCCATTCTGAGGTTTACGCTGTCAACATACTCCATAAGCTCAATAGCTTCTTTTGCGCCGACGTGCTGATAAAGATCGCCGCCGAAGCTGTTTGTGATGTTGTATTTTCCGTCGGAAAGTCCGCCTGCACCGCCGAAGCCGTGCATTATCGAGCAGGGCTTGCAGCCGACGCAGCTCTTTATCTTTTTGCCGTCAATAGGGCAAATTCTCTTTGAAATAGGTCTGCCCGAATCGATCATGCAAACCTTTGCGTTCGTTCTGAGCGTAACGAATTCATAAGCCATAAAAACGCCTGCCGCGCCTGCGCCAATGACAACAACGTCATAATCTTTTCTCATTTTAAAAGTATCCTTTCACTGTAAAAAGTTTGTCAAAACTCATATTTCACCATTATAATTGTAACGCTTTTGCGCGGTTTTGTCAATAATACTAAACACCAATCATACGGTATTTCAATGAGTGAATTGATTTTATCAAATTATTAGTAAGCTATATAGGGGACATTTCCCGTCCCCTACAGAAATTACACCTAAAATATTGGTTTTGCAACGGGCAGATATGGAATCCGCCCCTACGGGGATTGTGGAAAATTGCGGAGCAAAATAATTACGAATTATACTAAACACCAATTAAAAACTATACAAAAAATCAAGCAAAATCTCTGATATAAGGGTTGTGCGCAGATTTTTTGTCTATAGTTTTATTGGTGTTTAGTATTACGCATTACGAATTACGAATTGAATAAGGCTTCCATAAAAAGAAAGCGCCCTCGTCAGGGGTAAGGACGAGGGCAAAGATTATGATATAGGATTATTGGGGGATCTTCGGAATATCGGGGTAAGAATATTCCGAAGTATGCTCTTATCTGCGGCAAACGGGCCGCTGCTTACGACCTCAGGGGTGAATGACCGTAAGCTTTTAATAAAAGCTATGAAAGGAAGCAGCCGGTCGGTGTGTGCGCCCTCCCGACTACGGTTATAATAATAACCTATGTTTGTGTTACTTTTGTGAAAATAAGCTGAAATAAAGCTGAAAACAGGCAGTTGCGCAGCCTGCTTGCCCCTATGACATTCCAAAGTCGGTACAGCAACAGCAGTTTCCGCAGATCGGTTTATTTCCTGCCGAAATCAGTACACCGAACATTATCGACAGGATTGCTTCAACTTTTTATCGACTCTTAATCATCTATTATCTCCACAACATCATCTATAACCAAACTATCATCGAAGACATCTTCCAATTCGTCCTCATATATATCGTATTGCAAATAATCGGTATCATATGTGTTCTGCTGTACTTTCGGAGTTATGCCTACCCTTTTATTTAAATACACTGACAGCTTATCCTCAAAGGCTTCCCTCGCTTCATCCGTGAATCCAAAAACTGAATATAATGTCACCTTGCTGTCAATGTCCTCGGCAGAAATTCCTGCTTCATAATAATCACTGACCGAATGTGTGTATATCCAGTTGGGGCAGTACACCTTATCATTTATAACAATAGAATAATCGGAAGCAAATTCCTTCGTCACAGCCGACTTATCACCCGAAAAAACAGTATCAAATTCTTCACGGGCAATTCTTATCTGGTCATCGTCCGAATCAAGATAAACCGACAATGCACTTTCAGCCTCGTCCTTTGCAATATCAAAGCTTGTAATGAATGAATAAACATTCGCATACTCCGTTATGTCGGACGGTGCATTTTCGATCGATGGGAAAGAGCTTATCCAGTCCCCGACCTCATTTTCATCACGCAACCGAAGAAGTTCGACGGGGATATCATCCAATACTCTGTTACATGGTTGATAAAAGCATGAGTTTTCATCTCCGCCAACATCAAGTCCGCTTGAAAACGGGGTTGGCATTACTTTTTCGGCAGTCGTCAGATCCATATAGGCTTTATCCTCCACAGTATTAACTGTTGAAGCAGCAGATTGGTTCTTCTCCCAACGTTCGCTGTCCTGTGTGTTGCCACAAGCACTTAATAAGCATAATGATAAGCTCACTGCGCATAACGCAAGAATGTTTTTTGATGTGTTTTTCATTTTTCGCACCTCCTGTTAATATGTGAAACCTATATGTGGAAATAATGGTTGTATCATAATTTACATTATTTGAACTATCTCCGCCATAATATGCACCAATGGTATTTACATCAATGTGTAAATGATAACCAGTTGACCCAGCCCCTTCTTTACCAACATATCCAATTAAATCTGAATAATTTACTTGTTCATCAACACTAACACTTGGACTATTATCCATGTGAAGATATCTTACTGTGTACCCGTTATTTCCAACGACAACAGCATAATATCCTGCTGACGCTGAATATTTTGAAACCTTAACAGTACCTTTATTTATGGAGTATATTGGGTATTTGGCAATAGCACCAGATGTTGTTTCGACAATATCTAAACCATAATGAGATGATTTATATTCCTGAGATATCTTTTTTGCAATATAAGGACTTCTAAAGGAATAAGAGCAACCTGTACAATAATTTCCGCTTATAGTTGCATCATAAGATGACGAATTATTTCTTACTCTGAACCTATGTATCCCTTGTCGTCCATTTTATTGATAACTTCCAGAATAAAGTTTATCTCAACGGTCGAAAGGACTTCATTGATATCGGGCATCTCAATATTTTCCGCGGATATTTCTTCGTCAAGCAAAACATTCTTATCGGGTTTTTCCCTGCGCAGAATGTCATAAGAAGTGTTCCTAACTATAATAACGATGAAAGAAGCCGTTTTGCTACAAACAGGAGAAGAAATTTTAAAAATATTTTTTGCTATCTTTACAAAGCTTTCCTGAACAGCCTCCTCGGCGAGTGCAGAACTATGTAAGATCGACATTGCCTTTTGCATCATCATGCCTTTGTAATGTTCATATATCTCTGTAAATTTTTCCTTATCGCTCGGTTCATCTATGAGTGTAAGATAGAAGCTCAACATAATTATCACGTTCCCACATATCTTTCCTATACTTTCTATACATAATATACCATATCTGTAAATAAAAAGCAAGAGCATCACTCGATTGTGATGCTCTTGTTCTCTAAAATATCTGTTCCGAAAAAGCAGTATCGGCGAACCTTTATCTGCATGAATATTTATTTGTACCGATGATACAAATTGCCGCCGCAGATACCGCCGCCAAAACTGCCGCTGTGGGATAATGACCCGTCTTGGGGTTAGGCGCATCGGGTTCTTCCTTTATCGCCTCGGTCGGCTGAATATCGTCTGCTGCCGTATCTTCGGTTTCTTCGTCGGGATATTCGACGATCCAGTTATCGCTTACCTCAAAATCATCGCCCTCTGCTCCTGCGGCATCGCCGTCCGAGTTCAGAAATTCGGTGTATTGTTCCCTTGCATTTTCAAGCAGTTCTTCCCCGCTGATAAGATAATTTTCGTTGTTCAAATAATTATAAAAGCTGAAATACTTTTCTTCATTATCGGAGATCAGCAGGATATTGTATCCGCTGTTGTCTTCGGTGAGATATGCCTGCTCATAGGACATTATCTCGCTGTATGCAGGCTCGTCCGAACGGATGAAATCATAAAGCTCCTCGTTATAACCGCCCACGGAAGTGCCGACTATCTCCCATTCGCCCGAATGTTCCGTACTCTTTTCCAAAAAGGCATTATATTTCTTTTCATCGCACTGGGATAAGTACGAGCTGTACTTTTCCAAAGCGGTATTAACATCTTCGATCTGCTGAAATTCCGTAAAAGCTATCAGATTATTATTTGCATCAAGCGTAGGAACGATATAATATCCCGAGAATATGAGCATATCAGCCGCAGTTTCAGCCTCGAACGATTTTGAGTAGTCCAGCACATAAAACGGCATAGCCTTTTCAAAATCGAACGTAACATTCTGAGTTCCGTATAAAAAAAAGTAGCTGCCCAAATCACCGTCGTATAAATTTGAACTTATATCATTGGCAATGCTTTCGTCTGCGTAAAATTCATCCATCGGTTCGTATGCATACGCCGTAACGGAAACCGCCATAACAGCGGCAAAACCAAGCACCGCACTCAAAAATTTTTTTATCATAATAAGCACCTCTTCCATTAACTTACAGTCATATATTTAGTATATTTATTTGTTTTACTTGATGTTATAGTTTCATATTTCGCGGTTATAACATTTCCCTTATTTACTGGTGACGGATTATTATATCTAACAAACATGTCTTGGTCGTCAGTAGCTGTTGCCACACAGACATGATTTCCAGCTGAATTCACAAAAAGCATTATTACAGGTCTGTTATTATTTATTTCATTTGAAATATTTGATATATCGGTAGCAACCGTATAGGATCCGGAACACGTATGTTTCGTGCCTGTTGCATATTCAATTGCTTTTTTTATATCCCTTTCTGTGCCGGTTTCATTGACCATTTTATCCGTATCCTTCACATATTTAACTATAGCTTCTTGCGTGACAGAACAACCATAATATTCTGAAATCATTTCGGAGCAAGCTGCCCAACATAAATTGCTATCTTCCTGAGCAATCAACGGAACACCTATATCTGTAAACTTACACGGTATAAACGTTCCGCTTAATGTAACAGCTTGTGTTGATAAATTTTTTAATTCTATTTTGTATTCTCCTGCTGTTTTTATGGTATAATTTCCTTTTAACGTACCTCCAGAAAATACAAAATAGGTTGTTTTCTTTGTATTTATTTCATAAATTCCTATTCTAAATTCGGTACTATCTAATGCGGGTGTATATGTAAAATCGAATACTATAATGTCATTGACTCCCAAGCTGTAAGAATTAGTTGTCCGTTTTATTTTATTAGGATCAACTGTAACATTGAGTCTATGCGCACTCTGCATTGCAACAGTTGATTTTGGGGCGGTTAATACAAAAGAATCTATGTATTCTACATCATAATTTGATGTGTCACCGTCATCGACTTCTTCCATCATCACCTCGCTAAATATTTCATTAGTGGCTGTGGTTTGCGGACATATTGTAAAAACCATAGCTAAACAAGCCAGTAATGATATTACCATTTTTAGTTTCATTGAATCATTCTTTCAAAACCAATAAATTATTAATTTTATACTATAATCATATATGTTTATTCAAAAATATCGACCTATATTCGACAAACAGCATAAAAAAAGAATGAATTAACATTTGTGTAAATATAACTCAATTACGCCAAAGTTATCTTATCGGAATTAAAATATTTTTCAAAATTACTCTGATACATTACTTACCTTTCTAATCTGTTTTGTGGTATATTTACTAAAGGGCATAAAATTCCGCATTAATTCCCCGCCTGTTCGTCAAGCGTCTTGCCATAGCTCGGAAGAAAATTCTTAACGAAATAATCAGCCTCGGGCATTGCCATTTCCTCTATCGAGCGCAGGGTCGCTTTTTCCGCACTCACGAAGTCGGAATTGCCCGTCACGCGTTCCTCTATGCACTTTATCAGTGCCGAAAGCTTGTCTGCGGCTTTCACCAGACGCCAAAGCTCACGCTCCTCCGCAGAGGTGTTTTCATCGGGTGACAAAAGCGGCGAAATTTCGCCCTGCATTTCTTCGGGGAGCATCGAAACAAGTCGGTTTTTTGCATTGTCCTCGACCTGCCTGTAGGCGGAGCGTATCTCGGGACTGCCGTACTTCACGGGAGTGGGCAGGTCGCCCGTTATTATCTCGGTAACATCGTGAAAAACACCGAGCAGAGCGCATCTTTCGGCGTTGTAGCTTTTGCCGAAATAAGTATTCCCGATGACCGCAAGGCTGTGCGCTATCATTGCCGTTTCAAGGCTGTGTTCGGAGATATTTTCGTTCCTTGTGTTGCGCATAAGTCCCCAGCGGTTTATAAGCTTCATTCGTGAAAGCATTGAGTAAAACTGATTTTCCATTCCGATCTCTCCTTTTGTGTTTATTCTATCACAAAAGGCACTTTTTTTCAAGCTTTTGCTGTCCGATAAAGCGTACAGCCGAATAATTGTGCAAAAAGCACCGAATTTCGATGCTGATTTTATGCAAAACAAGAAAATATTATCGTTTATCGATAAAAAGGTATTGACAAATGATATCCACCGTGCTATCATACTGTCAAAGGGAAAAACCTTGGGGTGATATCCCACATACAGAAAGGAACGGTCATTATGAACAATAAGAAAAACAAAAAATGGACAGATACAATGTCGCTCACGCTTTCAAGGGTCATCGTATGGGTGCTTGCGGTGATATTTGCCGCCGCTGTTGTTTACGCCACGGTGTCGCTCATCTCATCATCGTGGGGACCGCTCGCAATGGTGTGGGATATGGGACTTGACCCCGTGGGATTTTATATAGCTTTTTATGCCTGTGCAGTGCTTGCGTTCACGGCACTTTTCTTCCTCAATAAGCTTCTCTCCAACATAAGCCGAGGAAAAGTTTTCATCGAGGAAAATGTCAAGCTTATCCGAATTCTTTCGTGGTGCTGTTACCTTGTCGGCATCGTCCTCGCCGTTTACAGCATCTGGGCATATCCTTTCATCGTAATTGCGGCGGCAGCTGCTTTCTTCGGACTTATAATCCGTGTGCTGAAAAACGTCTTTGCAAAGGCTGTGCAGATCCAGGAAGAGAATGAGGGAACGATATGAAAGCAAAATATCCTCTGCTGTCACTGATAAGCATTGCCGCTTGCGGAATTATCGGAACTGCTTGGGCAGAGTTTATGATAAAGCTGGGCGGTCTGCGTTATGCATCTGACGGTGGAAATGCGCTGCCAATGCTGTTCCTGCTGACCTTTGCGGCGGTCTCGGTGATATACGCTGCAGCGGAAAGGCTCGGCATAAAATTCGGATTTTCCAAGGGCGAATTCTTCATCTGGTTTGTCATTATACCGTTCTTGGTGATCCCGATCTGTCTGATGATAGGCAATGCCGCAGGTCTGGATTCGCTGCTGTTAGGCGCTGCATTTCTGGTCATGGAAACGGCATATATCATCGCAGCGATATTCTGTACGGCACGTCTGATATTATATATAATCCTCACAGCTTTAAGGAAAGGTGACTTAAATGGCTATAATAGTTAATCTTGATGTTATGATGGCGAAGCGCAAGATCTCCTCGGGCGAGCTTGCGGAAAAGCTTGATATCACTCCTGCGAACCTCTCGATACTCAAAACGGGAAAGGCGAAAGCGATACGCTTTTCCACCCTCGACAAGCTCTGCGATATCCTCGACTGCAAGCCGGGCGATATCCTTGATTTTGAAAGGAGTGATGAAGAATGACCCCCGATGAGCTTTCCGCAAATTCTTCCGAGAATGTTGAAAATACTCTTCCCGAAGAAGAGATCGGGCAGAGCGAGTGTCCCGAACAGTCCGAACCAAGCGTGAACACCGCCCCCGAAAATGAAACTCCGACTGCGGAAAAACCGCCGTTCTGTTCGACCGCCGAGAGCGTTTTTGCGCTGATATTTCTGTTCACGGGATATGCCTTTATAAAGCTTTTTTTACAGCATAGCTGCGGTATCGCCGCCGCACTGTTCCTCATTGCGGTGCTTGTTTTGTCGGCAGTCCTGGCGAAGCTCCGCAAGGCTGACGGAAGCAGGTCATCAAAGCTTTACTTCGTTCCGGCGGCGTTTTTTGCCCTCGGAACAGGCGTGAGCGCAAACGGACTGATACGGTTTCTGGCGTTCTGCTTTGCAGCTGTATACTATGCAATGTGGGCGTTCGCACTGAACAACCCCGAGTGGAAAGGTTTCGGCGAAAGTGCTTTTCACAGCGTTGGCGAAGCGGTTTTCGGCGTACCCAAGCGCAATTTCACCGCCTGCCCGAAAGCTGCCTGCGGAATATTCCGCCGAAAGAGCGGCGCAAAAAATGTCGGATATGCAGTGGCAGGACTTATGCTCTCACTGCCGATAACGGTCGTTGTCTGCGTACTGCTTATGAGTGCCGATGGTGGCTTTGAGGATATGCTCGGACGAATTTTTGACAGCATAAGTCTGACGGGACTGTGGCTTTTCCTCCTCGGTCTGCCTGTTTCGTTCCTGCTGTTCGGCGTTATCTTTGGCGCAGTTTCCTCAAAGGGAAAAATCCGCACAGACGAAGCTTTGTACGAAGCGAAAAAAGAGAAAATGCGCTTTGCACCGCCTGCGCTCGTCTGCGCATTTACAGCTCCGCTTCTTATCGTCTATGTGCTGTTCTTCTTTTCACAGCTTGGCTATTTCATCTCCGCATTCGGCGGAGTTCTCCCCGAAAAGTTCATCGCATCGGAGTATGCAAGGAGAGGATTTTTTGAGCTTTGCGCAGTCGCAGTGATAAATCTTGCGGTTATTGCCGCCGTCAATGCTTTCTGCCGCAGGGACGGGAAAGATACCGCACTCAAAACCGTCACGGTCATTCTTTCCGTGTTCACGCTTATCCTTATCGCGACCGCTGAAAGCAAGATGTTCCTCTACATCGACCGCTTCGGGCTGACCTCAAAGCGCGTTTATACATCGTGGCTGATGGCGATACTTGCGGCAGTGTTCGTGATTATAATAATTTCACGCTTTAAAAAGTTCCGTGCGGCAAGCGTCGGTGCGGCTGTTATAACAATAGCTTCGCTCCTGCTCTGCTTCTGCAATGCGGACGGACTTATCGCAAGGTATGATGCAAAGCTTATCGAATGTGGTGTGATGACAAACTTTCCCAATGATCTCTCCCCCGATGCCGCACCCGTTATAAGAGAATGTCTGGACAGCGCAAGCCAAGACCTCGCCGATGCCGCAAAAACCAGCCGTATCCGACTTATGACAAAAGTTTCCCAAAAGGAATGGTTCGAGAATACCGTGAGTGATATCATCGCGTTTGATGCATTCAAACAGAGATAATGCGAAAGTCGTAGAGATAATACCGTTGCAGTGATGCGAAGCCAACTAATACTAAACACCAATAAAATACAGGAAAAAATCTGCGCCGAAATCACATATATCCAAGATTGTCGGCTTGATTTTTTCCAAATTTTAAATGGTGTTTAGTATAAAGTTTACGTCCACGCTTTTCAAAGGTGGCAGGTTGTCCAAAGGGCAAGGAAAGTCTTTCTGTATACAAAAAAGGCGCAATCACATTTTAGGTTTACGAAACTGATTTCTCATATTTCGTTTTACCTATTTGATGTGAATTGCGCCTTTTTAGTTGTTATACTAAACACCAATTAAAAACTATACAAAAAATCAAGCAAAAACTCTGATATATGGATTTTGCGCAGATTTTTTGTCTATAGTTTTATTGGTGTTTAGTATTAGTGATTACGCTATTGCAATAAGCTTTTCGCTGTTAGTTTAGTGAGTTTCGCCGTCAGCAGACGGCAACCAAGGGCTTTGCCTCCGGACACCCACAAGCCTTTGAAACAAGGCTAAATTCTTTACAGAATTACCTAAGCTTTAGTTGGCTTCGCATCGCTGAACAAATGTTAGCTTATTCAAAAATTACGCATTACGCATTGGATATTGATTTTCCTGTATAAAGCTGATAGTATCTGCCCTTTTCTTCGATAAGCTTATTGTGAGGGCCGCGTTCGATTATTCTTCCCTGCTCAAGTACCATGATGCAGTCGGAATTCTTTACGGTGGAAAGTCTGTGTGCGATAACGAATGTCGTTCTGCCGTACATCAAGCCGTCCATACCTCTCTGAACGAGTGCTTCGGTTCTTGTATCGATAGAAGATGTTGCTTCATCGAGGATAAGTGCAGGCGGATCGGCTACTGCGGCACGGGCGATCGCAAGGAGCTGACGCTGACCCTGTGAAAGATTTGCGCCGTCGCCTGTGAGCATTGTATTATAGCCCTCGGGGAGTCGCTTTATAAAGCTGTGGGCATTTGCGAGCTTTGCGGCTGCGATACATTCCTCGTCGCTTGCGTCCAGTCTGCCGTAGCGGATATTATCCATGACCGTACCTGTGAAGAGGTGCGTATCCTGAAGAACGATGCCGAGCGAACGGCGGAGATCGGCTTTCTTTATCTTATTGATATTGATGCCGTCATATCTGATCTTGCCGTCCTGAATATCATAAAAGCGGTTGATAAGGTTCGTGATGGTGGTCTTGCCTGCGCCCGTGCTTCCTACGAATGCGATCTTCTGACCCGGGTCAGCGGAAATTTTTATATCGTGGAGAACTATCTTGTCATCGGTATAGCCAAAGTCAACGCCGTCAAAAACGATGCGTCCTTCAAGCTTTGTATAGGTGACGCTGCCGTCCTCGGAGTGAGGGTGCTTCCATGCCCAGAGGCCTGTTCTTTCTTCACATTCGGAAAGAGTTCCGTCTGCGTTTTCCTTTGCGTTGACAAGCTCAACATAGCCATCGTCCGTTTCGGGCTTTTCATCGATGAGGTCAAATACACGCTTTGCGCCTGCCATAGCCATAATAACGGAGTTCATCTGCTGGCTGATCTGAGTGATAGGCTGGCTGAAGTTTTTGTTAAGTGTGAGGAACGAGATGAGCGTACCGAGGGTAAGTCCCGTCATGCCCGAAAGTGCGAGGACTGCACCGAGGATAGCACACAGAACATAGCTGATATGACCGAGGTTGTTGTTTATCGGCATAAGAATGTTTGCGAACTTGTTTGCGTTTTCTGCGCTTACGCGAAGCTCGTCATTGATGCGGTTGAATTCCTCTTTTGCCTTTTCTTCGTGACAGAAGACCTTAACGACTTTCTGACCCTCGAGCATTTCTTCTATATAGCCGTTTACCTTGCCGAGGTCTTTCTGCTGCTTAACGAAGAATGTCGAAGACTTTCCGCCGAGCTTTGCCGTAACGAGGAACATTACGCCGATCATTAAAACAGTCAGTATCGTGAGCGGGATATTCAGCACGATCATACTTACAAAGCTCATGATAACTGTGATGGTCGAGTTGATGAGCTGTGGAATACTCTGTCCGATGAGCTGACGGAGAGTATCGATATCGTTCGTGTAGATAGACATTATATCGCCGTGAGCGTGGGTGTCGAAATACTTTATCGGGAGCGTTTCCATGTGCGAGAAAAGGTCGTTTCTGAGGTTTCTGAGCGAACCCTGCGAAACATTTACCATTATTCTGTTGTAAGCGTAGGAAGTAACGATGCCGACTGCATAAATGCCGACAAGCTTCAGGATAGCTCCTGCGAGTGGAGCAAAATCGGGTTCACTTCCTGCCGCTTTTGCATTTACGAGCGGAGTGATATAATCATCGACAAGGCTCTTCATAAAGAGCGTTCCGTAAAGTGTCGTTATCGCCGTGATGATAATGCAGATAACAACTATTATAAGGTGTACTGTGTAATTTTTGAAAAGATACGAAAAAACACGTCCGAGGGACTTTGTGTCCATATTCTTCATATTTTTCATATCCATTGGGGGTCTTCCGTGTGGTCCCGGCATAAATTGATCTCTCCTTTCCGTCAGTCAGCCGCAGGTGCGTCAAAGTCGCCGCTGCCGCTTGTCTGTGCATCGTAGATCTCTTTGTAGATCTCGTTTGTTTCAAGAAGCTTTTCATGTGTATCGAAGCCGCTTACCCTGCCGTCGTCGAGTACAAGCACTCTGTCAGCGTCCTTGACGGAGGAAATACGCTGGGAAATGATGATCTTTGTCGTTCCGGGTATTCTCTGGGCAAAGGCTTCACGGATCTTTGCATCAGTCGCAGTATCGACCGCACTTGTCGAGTCATCGAGGATAAGCACCTTCGGGTTTTTGAGGAGTGCTCTTGCGATGCAAAGACGCTGCTTCTGACCGCCCGAAACGTTGCTTCCTCCCTGCTCGATATAGGTATTGTATCCGTCGGGGAAGCGTTCGATGAATTCATCTGCGCAGGCAAGCTTGCAGACCGCGCGGCACTCTTCCTCGGTGGCATTTTCATTGCCCCAGCGGAGGTTGTCAAGGATAGTTCCCGAGAAAAGAACGTTTTTCTGGAGAACTACCGCAACGCTGTTTCGGAGTGCTTCGAGGTCGTAGGACTTAACGTCCTTGCCGCCGACATAAACGCTGCCGTCGGTGACATCATAAAGACGGCTGATGAGGTTTACAAGGCTCGATTTGCCGCAGCCCGTTCCGCCGATGATGCCGATAGTTTCGCCTGCTTTGATATGGAGGTCGATATTTTCAAGAACATTTTCGCCGCTGCTGTGAGCATAAGCAAAGTTGACGCGGTTGAAGTCGATGCGTCCGTCAGCAATGTTTGTATCGGGAGTTTCGGGGTTAGTGATGGCGGGTTCTTCCTTGATAACTTCAACGACACGCTTTGCGCTCGCTTCGCTCATCGTGAGCATAACGAAGATCATCGAAAGCATCATAAGCGACATGAGAACGCTCATAACATAGGAGAACAGCGATGTAAGCTCGCCTGTTGTAAGGCTGCCCGCAACGATGAACTTCGCGCCGAGCCAGGAGATAAGAATGATGCAGAAGTAAACAACGAACATCATTATCGGGCTGTTGAGGGCGATAAGGCTTTCTGCCTTGACGAACATCTTGTAAATTGAGTTGGATGCGTTTTTGAACTTGGTCGTTTCGTGGTCTTCACGGACGAAAGCCTTTACAACGCGGATAGCCGAAACGTTTTCCTGAACGCTTGCATTGAGGTCATCGTACTTCTTGAATACGACTTCAAATATCCTTGAAACCTTTCCGATGATAAGGAAAAGAGCCGCTCCGAGGATAAAGAGCGCAGCAAGGAATATAAGGCTAAGCTCGCCGTTGATGGCGATGCACATTATAAGGCTGCATATAAGCGTGAAAGGCGCTCTTACTGCGATTCGGATAAGCATCTGGAAAGCGTTCTGAATGTTCGTAACGTCCGTTGTCATACGGGTGATAAGTCCGGCTGTGCTGAATTTATCGATATTGGAGAACGAGAAACGCTGAATGTTGTCATACATAGCATGACGAAGGTTGCAGGCGAAGCCTGTCGATGCGGTCGCAGCATATTTGCCTGCGAGAACGCCGCTGCCAAGGCTCAAAAATGCAACGATCACCATAATAACGCCGTATTTTACAACTGAGGACATATTTCCTGCCGAAATGCCGTCATCAATGAGCTTTGCGGTGATGAGCGGAATGATTACTTCAAACAGAACTTCGAGCGCAGTAAAGATCGGTGTCAGTATCGTGTCTTTCTTATACTGTTTGATCTGTGCCATAAGTGTTTTTATCACAGCACATACCTCCTTTTTGATATTGTTTCAGATTTGCGAGCATAATTTTCAGTCCGCGGCTGATTATGGGCATATCTTCGGGCGGAACGCCCTCGAGCAATGCTTTGTCAAGATCGTCCATATCTTTTTTGAGAAAAGCGGTGAATTCGGCAGCTTTCGGCGTAAGCTCAAGCTGTTTCTTTCGGTCATCGCCCTCAACGGAGATCATCTGAAGATACCCTTTCTGTTTCAGCCCTTTTAAAAGAAGCGAAACGGAAGCACGGGACGTTCCGAGAATATCGCAAAGATCGGTCGAACAGAAATCCCTGCCCTTGTTTTCGTGGATATACACTATGCAGAAGCATTGCATCGGCGTAAGCTCCATTTTATCGCTCGTTGTGCGGCAATGGGCGTCTACTGTTGCCGATATCTGTCGGATATAGCCCAGAATTTTTTCCTCTTTCAAATTTAACGCTCCTTTCCCTGTAATATCTGCCTGCAAAAACATTTTTTGAGTGTAGATATATTATAGCAACATTGAGATTGTTTTAAAAGCAAATATTTGTAATTTAAAATAGTTTGCTTTATTAACAATTAAAATGATAAACAAAAATGCGCAAAAAATAAAACGTTATACTTGTTGATTCTGACGAGCTCTATTGTTAGAAAATATATATATTTTCGTTTATAAATAGTCATAATTTCGTGATATAATATTATATAAGTATAACTGCGGAAAGGAGCGTTTTTATGCCGTCAAAACAGATCGACCGAAATGATGACGACCGCCTCAACTGGCGCTATCAGGACAAAGCCTATAACGAAATGTTCAAGGCCTGGCGCAGACAGCGGAGAGATTCTGTCGGCTTTTATTATGTGAGCAAGCCGAATGAGCTTACCTATCTTGACGGCTACGGCTTCGTGACGGATTACCCCGAAGCTGCCGAGCGAAACGCACTGCGCAAGGTTATGAACGTCATCGGCGTAACGATGATGCTGCTCGGCGTTATTGACCTTTTGTATAAATATGCCGTCCCGAATCTGCTCGCGGCGTTCGGCGCGGATATCTACTTCGATAAATACACGAAAACTTTTTACGGAAATGAATGGCTCATTCTTGCGATAGATGCTTTTTTCAACGTGATAAAGCGTCTTATACCGCTTTTGTATGTCTATAAAAAAATGCAGATGCCGATCAAGGTAATGATCCCGACAAGGATAACGAACAGAACGCTTTTCAAATATGCTGTCCCCGTGATGCTTTTTGCCGCAGGCTGCTGTACATCGGCTTCGGGCGTTTATGAGCGGATACTGCGGTTTTTCGGAATAGAAAAAGATAAGCTTTTCGATATGCCCGACAGCAAGGCTGTCCTTGTGTTTTATTTGATATTACATATAGTATTGATACCCATTATAAGCGAAATACATACGCGCGGCGCGCTTTTGCAGCTTTTAAGGCAGTTCGGCGATGGCTTTGCGATAGTTATAACGGCTCTGCTCACCTCGCTCATAACCTATAACCTCAGCACATTCTGCTTTGTGTTCGTTTCATCGCTCGTAATCGGATATTTCACCGTGCGGACGGGTTCGGTCATTACGGCGATACTTATGCGCATAACAATGGCGGCGGTTTCCTACGGCGTGTTTATGATAGACGAGCTTGCGAGTGAAGAAAACAGCGGACTTATCGTAATGACAGTGATGTTCGTTATACTTGCTGTCGGACTGGTGAGCTTTATAAAGCTTCTCATCGACTACAGCAATAACTTCTCACTCAATTTCAAGGGAAGATATCTCAGCTTTACCGACAAGTGCGGAATAATCGCTTCATCTATCCCCGTTGTTGTCGGTTCGACTATAATAATTATACATACTATTATAAATATAACTTTTGTGATGAGTGTATGATGAGAAATGACGAATTTTATATGGAAAAAGCACTTCTGCTCGCAGATGAAGCCGCCGCGGACGGCGAAGCTCCGATAGGTGCGGTCATAGTCCGAAAGAGCGACGGCGAGATCGTCGGAACGGGAAGAAATACCCGTGAAAAAGGCAGAACTGCGCTCGGTCATGCCGAAATATCGGCTATTGCAAGTGCCTGCAAAAAGCTTGGCGGCTGGCGGCTCTCGGGGTGCGAGATGTTCGTGACGCTCGAACCCTGCCCGATGTGCGCAGGTGCGATAGCGAACGCTCGGCTCGACAGGGTGGTTTTCGGCGCATCGGATACGAAAAACGGCTTCGCAGGTTCAAGGGCGAATCTCTTTGAGCTTTGCGGAAGCTATACTATTATAAAAGGCGGAGTGATGAGAACCGAATGTGAAGCTCAACTGAAAAGCTTCTTCGGCGCACTCAGAAAGAAGAAAAACGGAATGAACGGCATCAAACTTATAAAAACAGAATCGGCGGAGCAGGTGAAAAACCTCGCCGCAATCGCAGACGAGATATGGCACGAGTGGTTTCCCTCGATACTTTCGGCGGAGCAGATAGATTATATGGTCGAAAAGTTCCAGTCGGAAAAAGCTATGACCGAGCAGATGAAAAATGACGGCTATGAATACTATTATATACACCGAAACGGCGAGCATATCGGCTATACTGCCATAAAAAATGACGGAAAAAGGCTCTTTTTATCCAAGCTTTATATAAAAAAGGAATTCCGCGGAAAAGGCTATGCTTCGGCGGCTTTCAGGATCATAAAGGATATCGCTTCCGAGCGTTCGCTCCGTTCGATATGGCTCACGGTCAACAAATACAACGCGAACTCTATCGCAGTGTATGAAAAGCTCGGCTTCAGACGTATCGGCGAGGGCGTGACCGATATCGGAAACGGCTATGTTATGGACGATTTCTTCTATCAATACGATATAAATTCCGTCCGCAGGATAGAGGAAGCAGACAGGGAGTTCTTCCTCGGTGCGGCGGATACCTTTTACCACACAGATGCGGTGGAAAAGCCCCTCCCGATGAAAAAGCTTGAAGCTATCTTCGCCGAAATGATGCGCTCGGACGTTTACCTCGAGGGTATGATACTTCTTCACAACGGCGAAAGAGCAGGCTATGCCGCTATCGCAAAAACTTTCCAGACCGAGAGTGCCGCCCTGACCGTCTGGGTCGAGGACTTGTATATTTTGCCCGAATTCCGCGGAAAAGGCTTGGGAAATACTTTCTTCGAGCGGCTTTTTGAACGCTTCGACAGCGTGACGGGCAGATACCGCCTTGAAGTTGAACCCGAAAATGAAACAGCTTACAATCTGTATAAAAAAATGGGATTCCGTGAGCTTGGCTACACGGAAATGATAAAGGAGATGAACTGAAATGGCAGTACGCTTTTACAATGCGCGTATCCTTAGCCTTGAAAACGGAATGAATGTCGATTTCGGCGAAGTTCACACCGACGGCGGCGTTATTTCTTATGTCGGCGGCAGTGAAAACGCACCGAAAGGCACTTTTGAGCGTGAAATAAACCTCAACGGCAACCTTATAATGCCCTCGTTCAAAAATGCGCATACACATTCGGCAATGACTTTCCTCCGTTCGTATGCGGACGACCTTCCCTTGCAGGACTGGCTTTTCAAGCAGGTTTTCCCAATGGAGGCAAAGCTCACGGGCGATGATATCTATACTTTCTCGAAAATCGCTTTCGCCGAGTATCTCACAAGCGGCATCACGGCGGATTTCGATATGTATTTTGAACCCGAATATATGGCAAAGGCTTCCGAGGAAACGGGCTTCCGCACAATAATGTGCGGCTCGGTCGCAGGCTCGGAGGACGAATGTGACGCTGCTCTTACAAAGCTTGAAACATTATACAATAAGTATAAGGACAGAAGCGAATTCGTCAGCTACCGTCTTGGCTTCCACGCAGAATATACGACCCATGTTTCGATAATAAACGGCATCGGCGAGCTTGCGAAGAAGTACAAAGCTCCCGTTTACGCCCACAACAGCGAAACCCTCTCCGAAACAAAGGAGTGCATCGGACGCTATGGCTATACCCCGACCGAGCTTATGGAAAGAGCAGGCGTGTTCGAGTACGGCGGCGGCGGTTTCCACTGCGTTTATATGAGCGACAACGACATCGAAATTTTCCGCAGACGCGGACTCTGGGCAGTCACGAACCCCTGCTCGAACGCAAAGCTTGCAAGCGGCATCGCTCCCCTTGTGAAAATGATGGAAAAGGGCATAAAGCTTGCAATAGGCACGGACGGCGCGGCAAGCAACAACGCCCTTGATATGTTCCGTGAAATGTACCTTGCGGCTGTTTTGCAGAAAATTCAGCTCAAAGATGCGGCGGCAATGCCCGCGGACAGAATTCTCCGAATGGCTTGCTGCGGCTCGGCGAACGCAATGGGACTGGACAACTGCGACGGCATCGCAAAGGGAAAGAAAGCCGATCTTATCGTTATCGACCTCAATGCGCCGAATATGCGTCCTCTTCACAATATCCCGAAAAACCTCGTCTACAGCGGCTCGAAGCAGAACGTCCTGCTGACGATGTGCGCAGGAAAAATCCTTTATGAGAACGGCGGATTCACAACTATCGACCTCGAAAAAACATACGCCGATGCGGATATTTCACTTAAAAGAATGTTGAACGAATGACGGCATTTTCAACAAAAGTCTTGTGCCCTTTGATATAATTTTGCCCAAGAAAGGAATCAGAAAAATGAGCATATATTTTCATCTCCCAAGCTTCACACACCATTTCAGCCTTAACAAGCTGATGATAGAAACTCTCCGCGACCACCCCGAATATTTCATTGACGGACTGGAGATAGCGTCCGTTTTCGGCGGTTTTGACGGTTCGACATGGAACGGCGGAAGAGGCGTCGGCGGTCAATTTGACCCGAAAGTGACAGAACTTGTCATAAAGACCTTTGATGAACTGAAAGTCCCTATCCGCTTTACGTTCACAAACCCTCTCATCACCGAGGAACATCTTTCCGACAAAAACTGCAACGAGATACTCAGAATGGCTGACAACGGCATCAATCAGGTCATTGTTATGAGCGAAGTTCTCGAAAAATATATCCGCGAAAATTACCCGCGGTATAAGATAACCTCCTCGACCTGCAAGGAAATAAGAGATATGGACGGCGTGAATGCCGAGCTTGAAAAGCCATACAACCTTGTTGTCCTCGACTATAACTGGAACAATAAATTCGATGAACTCGAAAAGATAAAGGATAAGGGCAGATGCGAAATTCTTGTAAATGCGCTCTGCCAGCCGAACTGCCCACGCCGCGGCGAGCATTACAGAGCTATCGGAAAGGTTCAGATCGAACGCTGCGAAGCTGCTTATTCTTCCGTCGGCGGAAAGCTTCAGTTCAAGGACTTTGAATGTCCGTTCATGTCAAGGGATATATATGATATCACGGAACTTCCGACCTTTATCTCGCCCGAAGCCATTCAGGAAAAATACGTTCCAATGGGCTTCAGGGAGTTCAAGCTCGAGGGCAGGAGCGCACCCGATATCAATATGCTCGAAACATATATGTACTATTTTGCAAAGCCCGAAACAAGGGATAAGGTGCGCCTTGAAATGCTCGGAAAGCTCACCGGCGGAATAAGACATTTCAATATTTTCCGCTGAGCAAAAAGATTACAAAGAAGTTACAAACGGTAACGCAAAGTAACAAAAAAACGCATAAAAACAGTCTTTTCAGCCCGATTTTAGTAAAAAACTATATAATACAACTAATTTTGAATTTTAAATTTGTGACAGATGTACATTGACAGTTTGCAAATGAAATGGTAGAATTAAAGCACGATGTTAAGAGTGAATACATAAAACGTATAAGCACTCGGAACACCACTATTCTATTGATTTCCATTTTATATTTGGAAATAAATAAAGAAAAACAAAACAAAACAAGGAGGAATTTTTCATGAACATGAAAAAGACAATCGCAGCAGTTGCTGCATGCGCAATGGCCGTATCTGCAATGGCTACAACAGTTTCCGCTGTAGACGAAAACGCTACAGAAGCAAAGTCCGTACACTATGACCTTACTTACAAGACAAAGGCTACATCCGCTGATCTTACTTTCACACTCGTTAAGACACCAGTTACAGGCGACAAGCTCACAATTTACATTCCTTACTCTATCGCAAAGTCTATTCCTAAGGAAGTAACAGTTACAGCTGGTACAAAGACATTCAAGTTCAACACTGACTCCGGCAGTGCTGATTATGACGGTTCTGCAAAGTGCGAGAGCAAGAGCGCACTTGGTAAGAATGGCGAACTCACATCTTCTTTTGGTACACCTGCTGGCACTGATCCTGATGACTACGTAAACGATCTTTGGATTTACACAATCGACCTCAGCGCAGGCAACGGCGCGGCTCTTGCAAAGCTCATCAACGATGTTGATACAGCTGAAAACAAAGTTATCACTGTTACAATGAAGGGCCTTACAGAAACAGTTAGCCAGTCTGCTTTGAACACTGCACTCGTTGCCGGTTCTGT
Source organism: uncultured Ruminococcus sp. (assembly GCA_945868475.1). Classification (GTDB taxonomy): domain Bacteria; phylum Bacillota; class Clostridia; order Oscillospirales; family Ruminococcaceae; genus UMGS363. Next base: position 46,238 of record CAMBLM010000003.1, read on the forward strand.
TGTAAAGAGCGATGCTACATTCGTAAAGGGCGCTGTAGCTTGCACAGACGGCACAGTTGTATTCAACGGCAGAGCTGCTGTTGCTGAGACTGAAGTTAAGATGCCTCTCCACACTGATACAAACGTTAACTCCTACAGCCTCTTCGGTGCAACTGATATCATCACAATGCTCGAAAAGCCTGGTTTCAAGGCTAACGCTAAGGATGAGAGCAACACAAACAAGACCGGTTACAGAAATGTTTCTGCAGTTCTCAACGATATGATCGCTAACTACGATGATGTTGTATTCACATTCAACACAGCTACAGACAGAGTTATCGATGCTGCATGGCTCAGCGGTAAGGAATCCTGGATCGGTTCTCCTGCTAACTACAAGGGCTACTACGTAACAGGCGTTCCCGGTGCAGATTCTTCTTGGATGGGTTCTGACACATACAAGTCCTTCCCTCAGCACCTCTACAACCTCTTCGGTGATGAAAACACAGGCTACACATATTCTGATAGCTATGCATTCAACAACCTCTTCAATGCTGCTCTCGTTGCTAACAACGGTTACACAATGAACCAGAGCACTGTAACTCCTTTCGAGTACAGCAAGACTTCCGTATCCTTCAGCTGGTCTGATCTCACTGGCGGTAACAGCTTCGTTTCTCCTGCAAGTGCTCTTCAGTCCCTCCAGCTTGCTACATCTTCTGACTGGTACTGGGATTCTATGGACGTAACAGGCTACGTTCTCGCAGCTGACGATGCTTCCACAGATGCTGGTATCGAAGATGAAGGCGACGACCTCGACGATGATGCTGCTGCTGATGACGATGATACAGTAGCTGACGATGACGATGTTGCTGCTGACGATGATGTTGATGCTGATGTTGATGCTGATGACGACGTTGCTGCTGATGATGATGTTGCTGCTGATGACACAGTTGCTGATGATACAACAGCTGATGCTAACCCTGCAACAGGCAACGCTCCTATCGCTCTCGCAGTTATCCCTGTAGCTCTTGCTGCTGCAGCAGTAGTTGCTAAGAAGAGAGGCTAAGCCCGCACCGTTCTAAGACGGTACGAAATGTATTGAACATACATTGCGCAAAGCTTCATGAAAGATAACTTTACTGAAATTACTTTCGGGTGTTTAAGCTAAGTTATTCTAACATCAAAAATATGACCGCTGTCCGTATGCAGAACGGACAGCGGTTTTTTGTTACCTTAAATTCTCCGCCGAATAAATTGGTTCGGCGGAGATTTTGCTATTTAAACGGATATACGAGGGAATTAAAATGTTAATACTAATCTCTAATGAATGTGTAGAAAAAAATCGGCGCAAAACCCATATATGCGAGCTTTTACTTGATTTTTTGTACACATTCTGATTAGATATTAGTATAAAACGATATACACAGAGTTGAGATAGCGACAAAATGTAAATACTGAATGTATTACTTCCGTCACAATATATCAAAAAATGAAGTTTGAGAATATTAATTTTTTTGGATCAATTATCGTGATATTGCACAACAAATTTCCACTGCATAGTTAAAACTGAACAAAATCGGTTAAACGTAAACGTTTGAAAAAGAAATTAAATATTTATAAAATATGAACAATGGCGCGATAGTGAACAAAAACTAAAATATAACCTTGACAAGCATTGTGTAAATTGTTATAATATTAATATAACTCATTATATTTTCAGACATTGTGTGCAAATTTTTCAGCGGGTTTTAACATAAGCATCACAATTCCTGTTTTTTGAGTACAGACTAAAACAGATATGCAGTTTTAATGAAAGGTGGTTTGTCTGTTGTCGAGTAAAACTAATTTCAGGAGAATTGTTTCAGCCCTGACCGCGCTGATGCTTGCGGTCACTACTTTTGCGGCTGTTCCCGTCACTGCCGACAGTACGGAAACGACGGAAACAACGGCGGCACAGTCCTCCGGACAGGAAACGTTCTCTTACGAAGAACAAAATACTTACAGCGACTATTACGACGGAATATCAGGGTCAAAACGCCCCGATAAGGAAGCATTCTTAACTTATAAGGGTGCTCGTGACGGTGCTCAGGTCAGCGTGGAGTCCTATGAGGGCAAGGATAACATCGTTGTCTGGAACAATGAAGAGGGTACACTTGACTTTACTGTAAACGTTCCCGAAACAGGTGCTTACAACATCGGTATGTCGTACTACCAGATCACGGGAAGTACAACGACTACCGAATTTTCTGTGCTTATTGACGGTGAATCCCCGTATGATACAGCTGCGAGAATCAATATCCCCCGTATCTGGACGAGCAAATACCCCATCGCTCCCGATGCTAAGGATAACGAGATCCGTCCTCCGCAGGTAGAAATGCCGATGTGGACAACAACTTCGTTCAAGGATGAGGACGGTCTGTTCAATGAACCGCTTCTCTTCTACCTCGAAGCAGGCGAACATACAATTTCCATCAACTCCGAAAGAGCGATGGTCGCTATCGAGTATATCAAGCTCTACAACGAAAAGGGCTACGATAAGTATGTGAAGCCGTCCGATGACGAGCTTGCAAAAAATGCTTCCGCTGAGCCTATCAAAGTCCAGGGCGAACGCTATACATACACAAACTCACAGACACTTTTCCCGACTTATGACCGCGGCAACTACCTCACCGAACCTTCAAACCCGACCAAGCAGCGTTACAACACTGTCGGCGACGGTACTTGGGATCAGTCCGGTCAGGCTATCACATGGGAGATTGATGTTGCTGAGGCAGGCTATTATAAGGTGAACCTTAAAAGCCGCCAGAATGAACTCCGCGGACTTTTCTCCAACAGAAGACTTTATATCGACGGCGAAGTACCCTCTGACGCCTTTAGCGAAATAAAGTTCTACTACAGCACAAACTGGGTATCCGTTGTCCCCGAGGACGAAAACGGTGACCCTGCATATATCTACCTCGACAAGGGCAAGCATACACTCACTCTTGAATGTATCCCGGGTGCTATCGGCGAATATATGCGCAAACTCGACAATATCGTGTACGAAGCCAACCAGTATTATATGCAGATACTTATGATAACAGGTCCTTCGCCCGATAAATACACAGACTACTTCGTTCACAGACAGATCCCCGAGCTTCTCGGCGTCTTTGAAAGACTTTCCGTTGAACTCCGTGAAACCCGTGCCGCTATCGAAGAGATCGCAGGCATCGATGGTTCGGAAGCTGCTGTTCTCGACCGTCTTGCAGACGTTTTTGACAAGTGTATAAAGCGTCCTAACAAGATCCCCGATTACGTTTCTTCCAGCGGTATCAAGGATAACGTTACTGCCGTTTCCTCCTGGATGCGTCAGTACAGAAGCCAGCCGCTCGAGATCGACTATATCGAGCTTGTTCCTGCAAGCAAGGAAGTTACTTCCGTCAAGAAGAACTTCTTCAAGTCCCTTTCATTCAGCACAAAGGCTCTTATCGGTTCGTTCTTCGAGGATTACACAGTCCTTTCCGATGTAACGGCTGATTCTATCAACGTTTGGGTCGGCATCGGCCGTGACCAGACAAACATCATCAAGCAGATGACCGATTCACAGTTCGTTCCCGAAACAGGCATCGATGTTTCCATCAACCTCGTTCAGGGTACTATTATGGAAGCGGTACTCGCAGGAAAAGGCCCTGACGTTGCCCTCTTTATCGGCGGCGAATTCCCTGTAAACCTTGCTATCAGAGGCCTGGTAAAGAGCGTTGACGACCTTCCCGATTATGAAGAAGTAGCTGATCGTTTCCAGGAGGAAGCGACTGTTATGTACACTTATGACGGTCATGTTTACGGTATTCCGCTCACAAGAACGTTCCCGATGATGTTCTACCGTAAGGATATGCTCGCAGAAGTCGGCATCGATGCTCCGCCCGATACCTGGGACGACTTCATCGATATGCTCCCTGCTCTCCAGAGAAAGTATATGCAGCCGGGTCTTATCCTTCCTACCAACGTAAACGGTACGGCTGTTTCCCCTGCAACAGAAGCAGGTCATACATTCGCACTCCTTATGCTCCAGTCGGGTACGAACTATTATAATGATGACCAGACTGCGACGAATTTCGACAGCCTCGAAGCTGTAAATGCATTCGCAAAATGGACAGAGCTTTATAACGTTTACCAGTTTGACCAGCAGTATGATGCGTTCACACGTTTCAGAACAGGTGAAGCTCCTATCGTTATCCAGAACTACTGTACATTCTATAATCAGCTCAACAGAGCTGCTCCTGAGATCAAGGGACTCTGGGATTTCACCCACGTTCCGGGAACTGTTCGCGAGGACGGCACTGTTTCCTATGCTGCAAACTCCAACGGTTCCGGCGCGATCATCCTCAAGGACTGCAAGAATGTCGATTCCGCCTGGGAATTCATCAAGTGGTTCACAGAAACCGATACACTCGTTGAATACGGTCAGGATGTTGAAGGCGTTATGGGTCCTCTCGGTCGTTTTGAAAGCGCAAACATCGAAGCTCTGAAGAAGCTCAACTGGTCGAATTCCGACCTCGAAAAGATCCTCTTCCAGATGGATCAGCTCGAAGAAATTCCTATCATTCCGTCATCCTACGTTGTTACCCGTGGTATTATGAACGCATTCCGTGCTGTTGTTAACGATAAGGAAAACGCAAGAGAAACACTTCGTCTTTACAATATCGATATCAACAACGAAATCACGAGAAAGCGCCATAATCTCGGCTTAGATTCTTAAAGATTGGAGGGTTACCTTTGGCTGAACAGACCCAGAAAAAAGAAATTCTGCTCAGAAGTGAACAGAAACACACTTTTAAGGAGAATTTCCAATATACACTCCATGAAATGAGGAGAAATATCGGATGCTACGGTATGATCGCACCGTTTATGATCTTCTTTATCATGTTTACCGTTATACCGGTTATCATGTCGCTGCCTATGGGCTTCACCGACTTTGATATGGCGCATTTTCCGCCGAAATTCGTTGGATTTGACAACTTCTACACCCTTTTCGTTGAGGACGATGTATTTATCAAGTCCATCAGAACAACACTTATCTTCGCAGTTTTCACAGGCCCGCTGAGCTATGCACTGAGCTTTATGCTCGCATGGCTCATAAACGAGCTTCACCCTGTACTCAAGACGGTGTTCACACTTATTTTCTACGCTCCGTCAATGGCGGGCAATATCTACTTCGTATGGCAGCTCATCTTCTCCGGTGACTCCTACGGCTACCTCAACGCATTCCTTAACTCTCTCGGCTTCACAACGGGTGCTATCCAGTGGCTCACAGACGCAAACTACGTTCTCCCCTGCGTTATCGTAGTTCAGCTCTGGATCTCAATGGGCGCAGGCTTCCTTGCCCTTCGTGCAGGCTTCCAGGGTATCGATAAGTCCATGTACGAAGCAGGTGCTATCGAAGGCATCAAGAACCGTTCACAGGAACTTATCTACATCACTATCCCGTCAATGGGTCCTCAGCTTATGTTCGCCGCTGTTATGCAGATCGTATCCTGCTTCACAGTCGATATCGTAGGACGTATGCTCGCAGGCTTCCCGTCTACGGACTATAAGGTACATACTATTATGACTCACGCATTCGACTACGGCTGGGTTCGTTACGAAATGGGTTATTCCTCGGCAATATGCTTCGTGCTGTTCCTTGTAATGCTCCTGTGTAACCAGCTCATAACCAAGGTCCTCGGCAAATATATGAATAACTAAAGGGGTGAGATCATAATGGCAAAAAAAGAATTAAAGCCTTCTCAGATCCAGGCTCAGATCGAGGCTGAGAATGCTGCTGCTCTTGAAGCGCTCAGAAGACGCCGTGAAAAAGAGCATAGAAAAATGGAAAAATCCAAGGGTACAAACAAGCGTGTCGGCAAGTCCTGGACGAACGACATCGGTATCTTTATCCTGCTTACTTTACTCGGCTTGTTTATGATCGCACCTATCTATATCGCGATCATCACTTCGATAAAGCCGGTGCAGGAGATCTTCATCATGCCGCCTAAGCTTTATGCGATCAACCCGACGGGCGATAACTTCAGAGATCTGTTCCAGGTCGCAAACAACTCCTGGGTACCATTCTCCAGAAACGTCCTCAACAGCTTGTATGTAACTATCGCGGCGACTGTTCTTCACGTTATCTTCGCTTGTATGGCTTCATTCATCCTTGCGAAGTGCAGGTTCCCGGGTGTTAAGCTCATCAACAAGACGGTCGTTATCGCGCTCCTCTTCAACAGCCAGGTAACTTACATCATGCAGTACATCGTAATGGCTAAGCTTGGTATGATCAATACATACTCCGCACTTATCCTCCCGATCGTTGCTTCTTCGATGGGTCTTTACCTTATGATAAACAGCGTTGGTACTATTCCCGATGCTATGATCGAAGCAGCAAAGGTCGATGGCGCAGGTCTTTTCAGAATTTGCTGGCAGGTAGTTATGCCGAATATGAAACCTGCTATCATGACAATTATCATCTTCCAGTTCCAGGCTGCTTGGAACTCAACGGGCGGCAACCTCGTTTATGATGAGGCACTCAAAACTATCCCGACCGTAGTTCAGCAGATCGCAGCAGCAGGTATTGCAAGACAGGGTGCTATCGCAGCGTCCGCAGTTGTTCTTATGATACCGCCGCTTGCAGTATTTATCGCAGCGCAGAGCAACGTTATGGAAACAATGGCTCACGCAGGTATGAAGGATTAAAAGAAATATGGAAAGGGTGATAATATGTCAAGCTTGAAAAAGCTTATCTCATGTCTTTCGGCGGCAGTGATGACGGTTTCCGCTCTCGCGGTCAACGTTTCCGCCTCCGAAGCATATAGCCCTTACAGCTATGACAGATGGGGCGATCCGATATCCTCACAGGTAGGATACACAGCGGATTACTTCGTAAGCGGCGACGATATCGGCTGCGGCGCTCTGAGCGAGCCTGCCGACCTCTTCGTTTCGCACGATGATCTTATGTATATAGCTGACAGGGGAAACAACAGAATAGTTGTTACCGACCTTAACTTCAAGCTCGTAAGAGTAATGGAGAACTTCACCTACAACGGTGAAGAAACAAAGCTCAAAAAGCCAACGGGCGTTTATGTTGACCCGTACACAGAGTATGTTTATATCGCAGATAACGAAAATGAGCGCGTTATCAAGTGCGATGTGAACGGAAACATCGACAGAGTGTTCGGCAAGCCTGATTCCGAGCTTTACGGAACAGACCTTACATATAATCCGAGCAAAGTCATCGTCGATAAGGCTGAAAATGTCTACGTTGTCGTTAAATCCGTAACAAAGGGTGCGGTAATGTTCGACAAGGAAGGCAAATTCCTCGGATTCTACGGTGCAAACCGAGTTGAACAGACTGCCGAGGTCCTTGCGAACGCATTCTGGAACCTCATTTCTACCGAGGAGCAGAGAGCAAGAACTGCCAAGTCCACTCCTATCGGCTTCACAAACTTTGATATCGATGAAAAGGGCTTCATCTACACAGTAACAGAGTCCACCGAAACAACAACAGACCTTGTTAAGAAGCTCAATCCTGAGGGCAACAACATTCTCGACTCCCTCGGAATCGACAACGAGTTCCAGTTCGGTGATAAAGACCCGACCTACTACTCGATCTACGCAAAAAGCTCAAGCCTCACCGATATCGACATCGGACCTAACGGCGAGCTGAATATCCTCGACTTCCAGCACGGACGTATCTTCCAGTATGATAAGGAAGCCTGGCTTCTCTTCATAATGGGCGGCTCGGGCGAACAGCTCGGTACATTCCGTTCGGCTTCCGCTATCGAAAGCCACGACGATCACATCTATGTTCTTGATTCCCGTAAGAATTCCATCACGGTATTCACAAGAACGGCATTCGGTGAGATCGTTACAGAGGCTTCCAACCTTTACAACGAGGGTAAATATGATGAATCATACGAACCTTGGAAGGCAGTTCTCAAGTATGACGGAAACTACCGCCGTGCTTATATCGGTATCGGAAACGCTCTTTTCAACAAAGGCGAATACAAAGAAGCAATGAAATACTTTAAGATCTCGATCAGCAGAAACCGCTACAACAAGGCGTTTGAAGGCTATCGTGACCAGTGGCTCAAGCAGAACTTCACGCTGATAATCATTATCATCATCGTTGTCATTATTGCTTGGTCGGTAACGAAGAAGATCTTAAAGAAGAAAAAGCAGAATTCAAGCGGAAAGGGCGGTGCATAAAATGCTCGATTTAACAGAAGGTCAGTTCGTCAGACACGTTATAATGCATCCGTTTGAAGGCTTTGAAGACCTTCGCTGGAAGAAAAAAGGCTCTATGAAGATCGCCTGGGTCATCGTTTTCCTCCTCTTTTTCCAGCAGGTCGCATACAGCAGACTTTACGGTTTCCAGTATTATTCCAGTTACGATAAGATATTCAATATAGTCCCGTATATCTTCCGAAGCTTTATACTTTTTCTGGTTTGGGTAGTTGCCAACTGGGCAATGTGTACACTCTTCGCCGGAGAGGGCACAATGAAAAAGATCTTTATATACAGCGCCTACGCGTTAGTGCCGTATATATCGGGTTACCTCATCGGAACGCTTCTTTCCCACGTTCTCATCAAGGACGAATACATCTTTATCCAGCTCTTTGAAATTGTGGGATTCTGCTGGTCGTTCGTGCTTGTCATCTCAGCGATGAAAGCCGTCCACCAGTTCTCGTTCGGAAAGACGATCGCACTGATATTGCTGACGATCGTTGCGATGATAGCGATCCTGTTCCTGCTCGTTCTCGTTCTTACGCTGTTCCAGCAGGTAATAATCTTCGTTCTGTCTATCTATACGGAGCTTTCGTATCGTTTCCGTGTATAGTATTTTAAATCGAAAAGTGGTGAAATAAATGCGAATCAATATAAAGAAGATACTTGCCTGCGTTTGCTGCGCCGCAATGATGACTTCAATGTTCACGATACCTGCTTTCTCGGACGATGAGGGAACAGATGCCGCTGAAACAGAGGAGGCTGACACTGAGGAAGAAGCCCCCGCTGACGAGGACTATGTCCCCCGTACAGAGGAAGAAGCTCTCGCAGCTGCGGAGCTTGTTACGGAAAATGACAAGCTTGCGCTTTATGTCAACAAAAAAGAGGTAACTCTTGCGCTCGTTGACAAGAACACAGGTGAGATCTGGTGGTCAAACCCCATCAACGCCGACGGTTCATCGGGTAAAAAGGCACAGATACAGGAGCTTAAAGCCGGTATGGTGCTTACATACGGCGAACCTTCCAAGCGTAAAACTACAACTGCAAACAGCAAGGTAAAGGGCAAGGCTAAGGTCACAACATCCAAAGACGGAATAAAGATCACATACACCTTCAATTCCGCAAAGATCAAAGTCCCCGTTACCTATACTCTTGAAGATGATTATCTGAAGCTCAATGTTGACACCTCCGAGATCACCGAGGAGGACGGCGACAAGCTCACAACGAAGCTCTCGTTTATGACGACCTTCGGTGCTGCAACTACCGATGAGAACGGATACTTCGTTATCCCCGACGGCAGCGGTGCAATCATCAACTTCAACAACGGCAAAACAGGTCTTAAAACCTACTCGGGCAAAGTCTACGGCAGAGATATAACAGCCGTTCAGCAGACTGCTCCTGCGGTTACACAGCAGGTCTACCTCCCGATGTACGGTATCGTCAAGGGCAACAGCGGTATGATGGTCGTTGCCGACAAGGGCGATACAGCCGCTACCATCAATGCTTACGTTTCAGGTCAGAACAAGACCGATTTCAACAGCTGCTACTTTGATTTCGAGATAAGAACAAGCGATGAATATCAGATGGGCGCAAGCAACGACAGCCCGCTCAAGGTATTTGAGAAGAGAGGCATTCTCGTTCCCGAACTCGAAGTTCGCTATTACCCCGTTTCAAAGTCCGACAAGAGCGAGGTCGATTACGTTGATATCGCTGCGAAGTACAGAGATTACCTCACAAGCGACTACGGCGTAACGGTTTCCGATTCCGTTAAGGACGTTCCGCTCTACGTTGACTTTTACGGCGCAGTTCTTAAAAAGGAATCCGTCCTCGGCTTCCCCGTAACAATGCAGCATGCGGCTACAACGTTCGATCAGGCTAAGGATATCCTTTCCGATCTTTCAGCTGACGGCGCAGACAATATCGTTGCTACATACAACGAGTGGACGACAGCCGATATCAAGGAAAAGGTTTCGGATAAAGCAAAGCCTGCTTCAAAGCTCGGCGGCAAGTCCGATTTCAACAGCCTTCTGAGCTTTGCTGAAAGCAACAACATCAGCATTTATCCGAACGTTCAGAACCTCACGTTCAAGACGGGCAACGGATACTGGACGATAACCGATACGGCTATCAGAGTTTCAAACGCTTATTCCAAGCAGTTCACTTATGACCCTGCTTACGGAATCGAAAACAAATTCTACAAGGCAATGTCGCTCCTCGCTCCCGAGGCTTACACGAAGATGTTTGACAACCTTGCAAAGAGCTACAGCAAATACGGCCTTAACAATATCGCAGTCGGAACTGCTTCGACAGTTATCTACGGCGACTACGGCAAAAAGGCTACGTCAAGAGAAATGATGAAGACCATGGTCCGGGAGGGCTATCAGAAGCTCAACGATCAGGTAGGCTCAGTCCTCGCAGACGGTGCAAATGCTTATGTTCTTCCCTATGTTGACAGGATCACCGATGTTCCGCTCAATTCCAGCAAGTTTGACGTTTTCGATGCTGAGATACCGCTCTATCAGATCGTTATGCACGGCATCAAGTCCTATTCAACACCTGCTGTAAACGGTCAGGCAGAGATCGGCGAAGTTATCCTCTCCGCTGTTGCGGCAGGCAGCTCGCTCAACTTCGACCTCATGGCTGAAAAAGCTAACGAGCTCAAGGATACACGCTACGATGCTTACTACTACGCAGACGCTGACTACTGGAAAGAGGACGCTGCAAGCGTTTATACTTTCGTTAAGCAGATCCTCTCCGATGTTTCTTCGGAGCAGATCACAGGCTACAAGGTGCTTGCAAACGGAAACACAGAAACTACTTATTCAAACGGTACTAAGATCACAGTAAACTATACAGACAAGACTGTTACCAAGGGCAGCACCACATACAGTCTGTACGATTACATCGGGAAGGAGGTCATAGGATAAAATGAAACACAGACTATCCTATGAAAAGAAGAAAGGGCTTTACGGCTACGGATTTGTCGCTCTTTGGTTTATCGGCGCTCTGATGTTCTTCATCATACCCGTATGCAAATCGTTCTTCTATTCATTCAATGACGTCAGCCCGGAAACAGGCTATCTCGCAAGAAGCTGGGTGGGCATCGCAAACTACAAGAGAGCATTCATGACCGACCCAACGTTCAGACAGTATCTTGTAAGCGCTTTGAAGAATATGGCGCTCAACCTTCCTATCATCGTTGTATTCTCAATGTTCGTTGCGATCATCATCAACCAGAAGTTCAGAGGCAGAGGCTTCGCAAGAGCTGTATTCTTCCTCCCTGTTATCATCGCAACAGGCCCTGTATATGCTATCATCACAGGCGACCTTAACACAAACGGAAACAACAGCGCTGAACAGTTCTCCACAATGTTTGAGGCAGACATGGTTGACCAGCTCCTCGAATTTGTCGGAATCTACGGCTTCGGTACAAAATTCACCGAAATGCTGACAACGGTAACATCGGATATCCTTAACCTCGTTTGGAAGTGCGGTATCCAGATCATTATCTTCCTCTCAGCACTTCAGGGTATCCCGACATCCGCTAAGGAAGCTGCCGCTATCGAAGGCGCAACAGCCTGGGAATTCTTCTGGAAGATCACTCTTCCTTACGTTTCCCCGATGATCCTTGTAAATATCGTTTATACCGTTATCGACTCTTTCACCGACCCAACAAACGAAGTTATGGCGCGTGTGCTTGAAGTACAGCGTGACTGGCAGTACGGTTACTCGGCGTCAATGGCGTGGAGCTATTTCGGAATAATTCTTATTGCTCTCGGTATCATTTTCGCAATCATGAATAAGCTCGTTTGGTACGATGATTAAGGAGGCGGAATAATTGGCAAGTTTAGCAAAACGCTCCGGCGCACCGTCCGAGCAGAGAAAGATCAAAGAACCTAAAATGTCCAGAAAGGAGAAAAGGGAACGCTTTAAAAAGCGCCTTGAATCCCTTACTCCCGAGGAACAGAAATACTTAAAGAGAAAAAGAGTTTTTGATGCAGTATGGCCTATCGCAAGAGGACTTATCGTATTCGGTCTTTGCTTCATCATCATCTATCCTCTCATATTTATGGTTTCCGCTGCATTCCGTCCCCGTGCGGAAATGAACGATCCGACGATCATGTGGATACCTAAGCATTTCATTCTTTCAAATATCACCGATGCATGGAAGGCAATGGACTTCGGCAACACACTCGTCAACACTCTTGTGCTGAATATCGGCTGTTCGATACTCCAGGTACTTACCTGCGCACTTACGGGTTACGGCTTCGCGCGATTCAAGTTCAAGGGAAAGAACATACTCTTCTTTATCGTAATACTTATGATCCTTGTGCCTTCACAGATCATTCTTATTCCGCAGTATATGTTCTTCCGTTACTTCAACCCACTCGGAATTTATCATGCGATCACAGGAAACTACATCAACTTCATCAACAGCGGCGTTACAATGTATTTCCCGGCACTCACAGCGAACGGTATCCGTGCAGGACTTTTCATATTCCTGTTCAGACAGTCGTTCAGAGGACTTCCTAAGGAACTCGAAGACGCAGCATACCTTGATGGCTGCTCGCCCTTCAGAACCTTCGTTCAGGTAATGGTCCCCAACGCAGGTGCTACATTCCTTACAGTATTCCTCCTTTCAGTTGTTTGGTACTGGAACGATTACTATGTTTCCACATCGTTCTTCACCGACAACAAGACCGTTGCACTTATGCTTAAAAACCTCGATGCAAACCTTACAAGACTTATCTTCGGCAATGAAACACCGAATGTCCGTGAGCTTATCGTATGGATGGAAGCAGGATGCCTTATCTCTATCCTGCCAATGCTTATCCTTTACATCTGCTTGCAGAAAAACTTCACAGAAGGTATTGCACGTTCGGGTCTTACAGGTATGTAATTTACCAAAAGCAATTCAAACCGCTCTCGGGCTTTCCGAGGGCGGTTTTTGTATTTGTACAAAAAACAAGGCAGTGAAGCTTGTTTTTTTGTGGAAAGTATGTTATACTAATACTAAAGAAACGCTGATTAATACTAATACTAAACACCAATAAAACTATAGACAAAAAATCTGCGCAAAAACTTGTAGCGGTTGAAAACAGCTTTATATGGGTTTTGCGCCGATTTTTTATCTGCTCATTAATTAGAGATCAGTATTATGATCTTATTAGAATAACCCGCGTTGCTCGGGAAACATCGGAGGATATTATGAAGAACTTTTCGGAATTATTATGGTATAAAGCACCTGCCGCAAATTGGGACGAGGCTCTGCCCGTCGGAAACGGACGCATCGGCGGTATGATCTTCGGCAGAATTGACGATGAGCTTATCCAGATGAACGAGGACAGCGTCTGGTCGGGCGGTTTCCGTTACAGAAACAACCCAAAGGCGAAGGAAAACCTCGGAAAGATACGCAAACTTATCGCAGACGGCAGGATAACCGAGGCGCAGAAGCTCTGCGAGGACGCTTTTTACGGCAGAAACGAGCAGCAGCGCCACTATCACCCTATGGGCGACCTGCATATCCTCCAAAGCGGCTGCGAAAATGCCGAAAACTACAAGAGAAGCCTTGATATTTCCACCGCAGTCGCAAAAACCGAGTGGAAAAGCGGCGGAGTGGATTTTTCCCGTGAGATTTTCGTTTCCGCACCCGATAATGTTATGGTCATCCATTTTTCAGCAAGCGAAAAGGCGAAAATAACCTTTGAAGCTTTCATTGACGGCTCTGATGATGACTATGACAGGAACGAAGCCTACGATGCTTCGACCTTGCTTTTCACAGTAACGGACGGAATACCATATGCAACTGCGGTAACAATAAAAACCGTAGGCGGCAGCGGCGAAACCGATGCAACAAGAATAAGAGTAAACGGTGCGGACGAAGCAACGATGACTATTGCCTGTCAGACGGCTTTTCGCACTGGAAATTACGAAAAGCAGGCTTTGAACGAAGCCAAAACTGCACAGCGCAAGCCTTACGAAACACTTCTTGAACGCCATACCGGCGACTATAAAAAGCTTTATGACCGTGTTAACTTTGAGCTTTGCGACAACAGCGGCGGAAACTCTGCTTTGCCGACTAATGAAAGGCTTGAAAAGTTCAAAAACGGCGGCAGCGACAACAAGCTTGCCGAGATGTACTTTAATTTTTCACGTTATCTTATGATAAGCGGCTCGCGCGAGGGTACACTTCCGCTTAATCTCCAGGGAATTTGGAACAAGGATATGTGGCCTGCATGGGGCGGAAAATACACCATCAACATCAACACAGAAATGAACTACTGGGGCGCAGAGATACAGAATCTTCCCGAGTGCCACACACCGCTTTTCGACCATATCGAGCGAATGAGGGAGAATGGCAGAATAACCGCCCGTGAAATGTACGGCTGCAAGGGTATGGTCTGCCACCATAACACCGATATCTGGGGTGATACAGCTCCGCAGGACAGGTGGATGCCTGCAACGGTGTGGCCGATGGGTCTTGCGTGGCTCTGCCTGCACATCTACGAGCATTACAAATTTACGCAGGATAAGGCTTTTCTTGCCGATAAGTACGATACTCTGAAAGAAGCCGCTGAATTCTTCGAGGATTACCTCATCGAGAACGACAAGGGACAGCTTGTGACAAGTCCCTCAACTTCGCCCGAGAATACATACCTCACCAAGACGGGCGAGCATGGTTCGCTCTGCCAAGGCCCGTCGATGGACAGTCAGATACTTTACAGTCTTTTCACGGCGGTTGCGGAAAGTGCTGATATTCTCGGAATAGACAAGGACTATGCCGAAACTATGCGGAAGCTCCGTTCATGTCTGCCGAAGCCTGAAATAGGCAAGTACGGTCAAATAATGGAATGGGCAGAGGATTATGACGAGGTTGAGCCGGGACACCGCCATATCTCGCAGCTTTTTGCACTCTATCCTGCCGATATGATATCGCTCCGCAAAACGCCCGAGCTTGCAAAGGCGGCAACGGCAACGCTTGACCGCAGACTTTCACACGGCGGCGGTCACACGGGCTGGTCAAGAGCGTGGATAATCAATATGTGGGCAAGACTCGGCAGGGGTGAAAAGGTCGGTGAAAATGTCCGTGCGCTCCTCTCAAACTCGACTTCGATAAATATGTTTGATATGCACCCTCCGTTCCAGATCGACGGCAACTTCGGCGGCGGCGCAGGCATTGCCGAAGCACTCGTTCAGAGCCACAGCGGCGAGATAAACGTTCTTCCTGCGCTCCCCGAGGAATGGGAAAGCGGCTCGCTCAGCGGCGTAAGAGCAAGGGGCGGCTTTGAGCTTGACTTTGAATGGAAAAATGGCAGGATAACAAAGCTGTCAGTGACTTCGCTCAGCGGAAATTCTTGCACGATTGTCGGCAATGGCATCAAAGTCGTATGTGACGGCAATAATGTTGACACTGCGGAAAAGGACGGCGCGGCTTCGTTCGCAACGGAAAAGGGAAAGACATACTGTGTTGCATTTTGATGAAATTGTGGTATAATATAATCAGATAAAAGGAGGGAAAGCCGATGGCACGAAATGTAATTTCAGCGAAGCTTGATATAATATTCAAAAAAATATTTACGGAAAATGAGGATATGCTCCATTCATTCGTAGCAAGTATGCTTGAAATTCCGCAGGAGCGCATCAAAGAGATCAAAATAACAAACCCCGAACTTCCGCCCGAAACGCTTACGGGAAAATTCAGCCGTCTTGACCTTAGCTTAAAGGTGGACGACAAGCTTGTGAATGTGGAAATTCAGGTCAAAAATGATGCGGATTACCGTGACAGAACGCTTTTCTACTGGGCAAAGCTGTATTCTTCAGAGTTAAAAAGCGGTGAGGACTACAGCGAGTTAAAACAAACTATTACAATAAATATCATCAACTTTAATATGTTCAATACAGACGATTATCACACCGAGGTAGCCGCAATGATAAAGGGCACGGGTGAGGTTTTCTCCGACAAGTTCAGCATACACTTTTTTGAGCTGAAAAAGGTTGGCAGAAAGCCAAATCCCAATAACAGCCGTGAGCTGTGGCTGCAGTTTATAAACGCAGACAGTGAGGAGGAATTTGAGATGATTAGTCAGACTAATGTTCCTATTATGAAAAAAGCTGTAAATGTTATCTATGATATGTCCGAAGACACAAAAATAAGAGAGATCGCCCGTCTGCGTGAAAAAGCCCTCCACGATGAAGCGTCAGCACTCAAAAACGCCAAGGCAGAGGGCATGGCGGAAGGCATAGAGGTTGGTGTGGTCAAAGGCAGAGCAGAGGGTAAAGCAGAAGGTAAAGCAGAGGAGAGAGCAAATGCCATAATCAGAATGAGAGCATTGGGCTTTACCGAGGAGCAGGTCAGAAAGATGTACCCGGAGAACTGATCGCAGTAAAACATCTATGATATATCAAAGGAAACAAGGATAAAGGAGATCGCACTATGAACAATGACAAAAGATTCGTAAAGATCTATTCCAAGGGTGCTATGGAGGGCTGCGAGATATGGGTGGACACCGAAACGGGCGTGAACTATTTCTACCATTTCTCGGGTTCTTCGGGCGGACTCACGCCGCTTCTTGACAGTGACGGTAAGCCTATCGTAAGCTCCCGTTCGGAGATAGATGCACTCATAGGCAGGTAAATCGTTTACAATTCTAAACATTTTATGACTTATACCTTTAAGTCTGAAAATTACAGTTGATTTTTCTTTTTTAATATTGTATAATAAAAAGGACTTAGGTTGTCAAAACAATAACAACAATAACGAAAGGCGGTCAAACCAATGAACGTAAAAATCATCAACGGCGTTTCTATGCCGAACATTCCCTGGCAGGAAAAGCCTGCTGACTGCAGAGATGTAGTTTGGAGATATGACGCTAACCCTATCATCAAGAGAGATCAGATCATGGTAAAGAAGGCTAACGGCTACAGAGAGCCTTCCAACTCTATTTTCAACAGCTCCGTTGTTCCTTTCAAGAACGGTGACTACGAATTCGCAGGCGTTTTCCGTGTTGACGACAGAGAAAGAAACATGGAACTCCACGTTGGCTTCTCCAAGGACGGTATCCACTGGGATATCAACGAGGAAAGAATCCACTTTGAGTGCGATATCCCCGAAGTTGCACAGTGGCAGTACGGCTACGATCCCCGTGTCTGCAAGCTCGAGGGCGAAGACAGATATATCGTAACATGGTGCAATGCTTACGGCTGGAAGCCAACTATCGGCATCGCTACAACAACTGACTTCAAAACATTCAAGCAGGGCGAGAACGCTTACCTTCCTTTCAACAGAAACGGCGTTATGTTCCCAAGAAAGATCAACGGCAAGTACATGATGATGAGCCGTCCTTCCGACAGTGGCCATACACCTTTCGGCGATATGTTCATCAGCCAGTCTCCTGACCTCGTTTACTGGGGCGAACACAGACACGTTATGGGACCATCCAAGGGCTGGGAATCCACAAAGATGGGTGCAGGTCCTATTCCGATAGAAACAGACCGCGGCTGGCTCATTTTCTACCACGGCGTTCTTACTTCCTGCAACGGTTATGTTTACAGCTTCTCCGCTGCTCTTCTCGATAAGGACGAGCCTTGGAAGGTTCTCAAGAGAGGCGCTTCCTACCTTATCAGCCCACAGACAAGCTATGAGCTCATCGGTGATACAGATGCTGTAACATTCCCATGCGCTAACCTTGTTGACGCTGACACAGGCAGAATCTGCATCTACTACGGCTGCGCTGATACCTGCACAGCTCTCGCATTCACAACTGTTGATGATGTTATGGACTTCCTTGACCACAACAGCCAGGTTTGAGTTTGATTTGGAAATTCGTTATAATTTATAAATAATAAAAACGATACGGTCGTAAATTTTACGGTCGTATCGTTTTTTTGTTAAGCGGCAGCGATCCATTGTGCGGAGCAAAAAATTCCCCTGTTTTCAATGGACTGATGAAAACAGGGAATTATAATACTAATTTTTAATCAAAGCGTAGACAAAACCCTATATATTCGAGATTATCGGCTTGATTTTTGGTATAGTTTTAATTGGTGTTTAGTATAAATGACTCCAAATCATTCCTCGGAGTATGGATCTATCGGTGTAACATAAACCGTGCGGTTGTTTGTGAAGATGACTTTACCCGGCTTTGCGCCTGAAGGCTTCTTTACAAACTTGATATTGACATAATCGACAGGGACTTGCGAGGAGTTCTTC
Organism: uncultured Ruminococcus sp.; assembly: GCA_945868475.1. GTDB lineage: Bacteria > Bacillota > Clostridia > Oscillospirales > Ruminococcaceae > UMGS363. Next base: position 64,665 of record CAMBLM010000003.1, read on the forward strand.
GCTTTGCTGTGAAAAGCCGCAAGACCTGCCGCATAGAGGATAGTGTCATCGGGCGGAACTGTGCCGTTCGTGCGGATAATAACGTGCGAACCCGGTATATTCTTCGTGTGAAGCCAGATATCCGTCTTGTCGGCAAGCTTGGTGGTGAGCTTGTCGTTCTGAATGTTGTTTCGTCCTATCAATATAGTATAACCATCGGGCGAAGTAAATTCTATCGGCGGCTTTGTCTTGGGCGGTTTGCCTTTGAGCTTGTTCGCACGAAGATAACCCTGCTCTGCAAGCTCCATTCGCAGCTCGTTTACCTCGTCCTCGCTTTTGGTTCTTGTTAAAGCGTCAAAAACGCTGTCGATATAAGCGAGTTCGTCCTCACCCTGAGCGATCCGTTCGGTAAGAATTTTCTCCGCAGTATCAAGCTTTCTGTACTCTGCGTAATATTTCTGCATATTTTTACTTGGGGTAAGACGCTTGTCAAGCTCAATTTCAACAGTCGGGCAGTTTTCATCGTAGAAATCCTCAACTGCGATCTTGTCCATACCCTTTTCGATGCGGTAAAGATTTGCCGAGATAAGATCGCCTTTCAGCTTCAATTCATCACGCTTTGCGGATTCGGCAAGTTCAAGCTTCTGTGCTTCGATCCTTCGCGCTATTCGCTCAGTTGTGTTCAGCAGAAGCTTATAAAGGTCGGCGGAACGCTGCTTCATACGGGAAACGCTGTCACGCTCGGAGTAGAAATAGTCGAGAGCTGTGCAGGCGTTCGGAAGCGTTTTCGTTGTCATAAGCGAGCCGTACTGCGAGATATCCATAAACGCGAAGTCTTTGAGCATACCGTCATGATCTTTTATAATGGTATAAGCGTTCGTGCCGTTTGAAAGTTCATCGTCGGTCTTTTTCAGTTCGGCACACAGCTTATCGAGAATACTGTCGGTAAGCTCGCTTTTGCGTATCTGGTCGCCGTTTGAAGCGGAAAACACCCATTCGCGCGCAACGATAGGCGAAACGCCCTCAAAGACTTTGACGAGTGTTTTTGCAAGGTCGGCATCGGGCATTGCGCCGAGTGCTTCGGAAAGCTGCTCCTTTGTGCAGGTGCGGAAGTCAAGACGCTCCGTCTTTGGCGGCAGAGTATAGCTCATTCCGGGAAGAACGGGGCGTTCGCCCGACATTTCAAGGTCAACGCGCTTGATGCTGTCAATAATTTTGCCGTCGGCGTTTATAATAATGATGTTAGAGCATCTGCCCATGATCTCGGCGGCGAGAGTGACCTTTACCATATCGCCAAGTTCGTTCATAGCTTCAAAATCGAAATAAAGCACGCGTTCGAGTCCGTCCTGACGGATATCGAGCAGCTTGCCGTTGCCGAAATGCTTGCGCAGGAGCATACAGAACATCGGCGGAACTTTCGGGTTCTCGACCGATTCCTTTGTGATGTGGACGCGCGCGGAATTCGCCGAAGCAGAGAACAGCAGCTTCTCCATTCCGCCCCTTGTGCGCATTGTAACTATTATTTCCTCACGGGAAGGCTGAGCGATCTTGTCAACTCTGCTTCCGATGAGCGGTGAAAGCTCGTTTTTCACGCAGCTTAAAAAAATTCCGTCAAGTGCCATTTTTACCTCCGAAAAACGGGAAAACCCGTGTGCGATCGCGCTGCACCGTACCGTGCTGCGCTTGCTTTATTTAAAAAGTTATATGCACGTATTAAGGAAACACCGATCAATACGTTTTTGCCATTTTTCAAAAATATCCTCAAAGGAGCAAATCCGTACATTTTTCAAAATGGCAAAATTAACGCTTTGCTTTGCTCAGCGATCCCTTTGATCTGACCGTTTGCCTAACAGATCAAAGCAACAGTATTATTGTACCATAAAAAACGGACTAATGCAAGAATGTAATGTTTGAATAATGCAAAGTTTGGTTTTGTCGGGCATTTTGCGGAGGCTTTTCCGAATTTTTTGCCCTCAATTGTGAAAAATAAAAGAAAATTCCAAAAACCCCTTGACAAATCAGTCGGGTGGTGTATAATATAATTAGCACTCAGGGATATGGAGTGCTAACAGAGTGCTAATACAAGTGCTAAAGATAGAAAAGGAGTGAACGTTTTGCAGGACGAACGCAGGCGAAAAATTCTCGCCGCCGTTGTTGATGAATATATTACAACGGGCGAACCCGTCAGCTCAAAGACGATTGCTTCAATGCCCGATATAAAAGTTTCACCCGCAACGATCAGAAACGATATGGCGCTTCTGGAGGAGCTTGGCTACCTTGAACAGCCTCACACCTCCGCAGGACGTATCCCGACTTATAAAGGCTACAGACTTTATATTGAGCAGCTTATGCCCGAGCAGAGCCTCTCGGACGAGGATAAAAAAATGCTTGACAGTATCCTCGATGTTGAGATCCCGACGGCTGATGCACTTATTGAAAAAGCCTCTACAGCACTTGCACAGCTCACGAACTGCGCAGCTGTTGCAAAAAATGTTGCACCGAAGTTTTCCGTTATAACAAAGGTCGAGGTCATACCGACGGGACGAAGAATGTACGTCCTGCTGATGATAACCTCATCGGGAGATATCAAAAACAAGGTCTGCCGACTGGAATTCGACCTTACGAATGAACAGCTTGACTTCTTCTCGAGCTTTATGGCGGAAAATCTTGAGGGCGTGACCATTGACGATCTTTCGGACGAAACGCTGAAAGAACTTGCAGCGGCAATGGGAACTTATATGGTAACGCTTACACCGCTTTTAAAGGGCGTGAGCGAGCTTGCAGATTGTTTCAGAGATAACGAAGTCGTTGTTTCGGGTGAAAAAAATCTACTGGCAAGAACAGACATTGACAACAATCAGATAGCTCATTTCTTCGAGCATAAAAACGAAGTTGTGAAAATGCTTGACGACAGCTTCGGCGACTTGCAGGTCATGTTCGGAGAGGACGGAGGTTTCGTTATCGAAAACTCCAGTATGATCGTTTCAAAGATAAAGAAGGGCGGCAAAACGGCAGGTTCACTCGGCGTAATAGGTCCGATGCGCATAAACTACGCAAAGATAATACCTTACGTTGAGTATCTTTCCGAGAGAATAACGGAAATGATATCCGATGATGAACCTCCCGCAGAGGTAAAAGCGGAAGAAAAGCTTCTTCCCGATACCGAAAGCAAGCCCCAATAAAGAAAGGAGTCCTGCCCCAAATGGATACAAATAAAAATAACGAAGAGCTTGAAAAAGAGCAGGCGGAAGAAGCTTCCGAAGAAAATACACAGGCTGAAAAGACCGAAGAAGCCCCTGCCGAAGAGATCTCTGCGGAGCAGAAACGCATCGAAGAGCTTGAAAAACAGCTCGGAGATGAAAAAGACAAGTATCTCAGAGTGGCTGCCGAATATGACAACTTCCGCAAGCGTTCCGTAAACGATCGCCTTAATGCCGTTGCGGATGCTCAGGCAAAGGTCATCACCGAAATTCTTTCCGTCATCGACAATTTTGAACGTGCGATGGACGCTGAGTGTTCCGATGAGAACTACAAAAAGGGCGTTGAAATGATATTCAAGCAGTACACGGGCATACTTGATAAGCTCGGCGTTACCGAGATCAAGGCACTCGGCGAACCGTTCGACCCGAATATTCACCATGCGGTAAATCAGGTCGAGGACGAAAACTTCGGCGAAAATACAGTTTGTCAGGTTTTCCAGAAGGGCTATAAGCTCGGCGACAAGGTCATCAGATGTGCGATGGTCGTTGTCGCAAATCCGTAAAAGAAATTTTCAAAACAACTTGTTTATATAAGAAAGGAAGATTTATATGTCAAAGATCATTGGTATTGACTTAGGTACAACAAACTCCTGCGTAGCAGTTATGGAAGGCGGCAACGCCGTAGTTATCCCAAACACAGAGGGTGCAAGAACAACTCCTTCCGTTGTAGGCTTCACAAAGACAGGCGAACGTCTTGTAGGTCAGGTAGCAAAGCGTCAGGCTGTTACAAACGCTGACAGAACAGTTTCTTCTATCAAGCGTCACATGGGTTCTGACTACAAGGTAAAGATCGATGATAAGGAATTCACTCCTCAGCAGATCTCCGCTATGATCCTTCAGAAGCTCAAGTCTGATGCTGAAGCTTATATCGGCGAAGCCGTTACGGAAGCAGTTATCACAGTTCCTGCATACTTCACAGATGCACAGCGTCAGGCTACAAAGGACGCAGGTCAGATCGCAGGACTCAACGTAAGAAGAATCATCAACGAACCTACCGCAGCAGCTCTTTCCTACGGTATCGATAAGGAAGACGATCAGAAGATCATGGTTTACGACCTCGGCGGCGGTACATTCGATGTATCTATCATTGAAATGGGCGACGGCGTCCAGCAGGTTCTTGCAACAGCCGGCAACAACCGTCTTGGCGGTGATGACTTCGACCAGAGAATAATCAACTGGATGGTCGAGAACTTCAAGAGCGAGCAGGGCATCGACCTCACAGGCGACAAGATGGCTATGCAGAGATTAAAGGAAGCTGCTGAAAAGGCTAAGATCGAGCTTTCTTCCACACCGACATCTACTATCAACCTCCCATATATCACAGCTGATGCAACAGGTCCTAAGCACCTTGAAATGACCCTTACACAGGCTAAGTTCAACGAGCTTACTTCTGACCTCGTTCAGTCCACAATGGGCCCTGTAAAGCAGGCTCTCTCCGACAGCGGACTCAAGCCTTCCGACCTTAACAAGGTCCTTATGGTCGGCGGTTCTTCAAGAATTCCTGCTGTTCAGGAAGCTGTTAAGAACTTCATCGGCAAAGAACCGTTCAAGGGCATCAACCCTGATGAATGTGTTGCACTCGGTGCTGCACTCCAGGGCGGCGTTCTCGGCGGCGATGTAACAGGACTTCTCCTCCTCGATGTTGCTCCGCTTTCACTCGGTATTGAAACCGCAGGCGGCGTTTGCACAAAGATGATCGAGAGAAACACCACGATTCCTACAAAGAAGTCGCAGGTATTCTCCACATTCGCTGATAACCAGACAGCCGTTGATATCAATGTTCTCCAGGGTGAGCGTGAATTCGCTAAGGATAACAAGCAGCTCGGTATGTTCCGTCTTGACGGTATCGCTCCTGCTCCCCGTGGAATCCCTCAGATCGAAGTTACTTTCGATATCGATGCAAACGGTATCGTAAATGTTTCCGCTAAGGATCTCGGCACAGGCAAGGAACAGCACATCTCCATCACATCTTCCACAAAGATGTCCAAGGAAGATATTCAGAAGGCTGTTGACGATGCTGCTAAGTACGCTGAGGAAGATAAGAAGCGTAAGGAAGCTGTTGATGCTAAAAACAACGCTGAAAACCTCGTATTCCAGTGCGAAAAGGCTCTCACAGACTTCGGCGACAAGGTTTCCGCTGATGAAAAGGCAGCAGTTCAGCCTAAGATCGACGCTCTCAAGGAAGCTCTCAAGACCGACAACACAGACGACATCAAGGCTAAGTCCGACGAACTCCAGAAAGCATTCTCCGAGATCGCAACTAAGGTTTACCAGGCTGCAGGCGCAGCTGCACAGGCTGCCCAGGGCGCTGCTGAGGGCGGCAGCACTGACAACAACGGCGGCAATGACGGCGGCAACGGAAGCGATTTCGTAGATGCTGACTTCAAGGACGTTGAATAATCAAGATCAATAAAATAATGCCAACGGGTCAGATTCATTCTGACCTCGTGGCGTTTAATGCTGATATTTAATGAATGTGCAGACAAAAAATCGGCGCAAGATCCATTTATTCGGGATTTGGCTTGACTTTTTGTACACATTCTGATCAGATATTAGTATAACATGACAAAATTCACGGAGCAGTTCAATATTTAGCTCCGCAGGAGGCTTTTATGGCTGATAAAAGAGATTACTATGAAGTCCTCGGAGTGAGCAAGACCGCTTCGGAGGACGAGATAAAAAAAGCATACCGACAGCTTGCTAAGAAATACCACCCTGACCTTAACCCCGGCAATAAAGAAGCCGAGGAAAAGTTCAAGGAAGTAAACGAAGCATACGAAGTGCTGTCCGATGCCGATAAAAAGGCGCGCTATGACCAGTTCGGTCATGCAGGCGTTGACCCGTCTTACGGCGGAGGCGGCTACGGCGGCGGTTTCAGCGGCGGATTTACCGATATGGGCGACATCGGAGATATCTTCAACAGCTTTTTCGGCGGCGGATTCGGCGGAAGCTCCAGAGCTAACCCGAACGCTCCGAGAAGAGGTCAGGATATCGAAACGGAAGTTACCATCAATTTTATAGACGCCTGCAATGGCAAGGAAGTTGAGATCAACCTCAACCGTCTTGAAACATGCCCCGATTGTCACGGCACGGGTGCAGCGGCAGGTTCTTCATCCGAAACCTGTCCTGACTGTCACGGTACAGGTCAGGTCAAGGTCACACAGAGAACTCCGTTCGGCATGATATCCTCACAGAAGCCTTGTACAAAGTGCGGAGGAAAGGGTAAGGTCATCACCAATCCTTGTCCGAAGTGCCGCGGCAACGGCAGAGTGAACGTTTCGAGAAAGATATCCGTAAATATTGTTGCAGGTATCGACGACGGTCAGACAATGCAGGTAAGAGGTCAGGGTAACGCAGGTGCGAACGGCGGTCCGAACGGCGATCTCCATGTACTCGTAAATGTTCGTCCTGACCCGATATTCGAGCGTGACGGTTATGATATCCATACCGAAGTACCTATCACATATATGCAGGCAGTTCTCGGCGATGAGATCATCGTTCCGACTATCGACGGCAAGGTAAAATATACTATCCCCGAGGGAACTCAGAACGGCGCAACATTCCGTTTCAAGGGCAAGGGCGTGAAGAAGATCAACCGCTCCGACCGCGGCGACCAGTATGTTCACGTCAATATCGAAGTTCCGAAGAACCTTTCCAAGAAGCAGAAAGACCTGCTTAAAGAGTTTGAAAGCTCCCTTTCGGACGCAAACTACAACAAGCGCAAGAATTTCTTTGACCGCATTAAGGAAGCGTTTAAATAAATTCGGAATTCGGAATTCGGAATTATTTTTGCTCCGCAAATTACCGCAAATCGTTGGGGACGGTGTTCCCATCCCGCGCATAAACGAACACCCCTGTTTTTAGCTGATAAAAACAGGGGTGTTTTGCTATATGATAAACTTCAAAGAAATATGCGCCCAAAACCGTGGACGCGATTCGGGACGGGCGGACACGTCCTCTACAGAATTATCGCAAAAAATCGCGCAAAAAGGGCGGATGTATGATCCGCCCAATAGTTTTTATAGTACGCCAACGGGATTTAATAATTCCGCATTCCGAATTCCTAATTCCGAATTAGGTCTTGTGGTGTTTCGGTGAGGAACTTACAACGCTGATAGCCTTTGCAACTGCAATGTCTATATCAACGGAATTCTGCATTTTGGAGCTGTCTATCCTGCCGAAAAGCTCTCCCTTTGCGGAGTTGACGTACTTCGGCGGAATGCTGTTCAATGCATAAGCAAGCATATCCTGACGACATTCATTGCATTTGCAGCAATCGCAGTCCTTTAACTGGAGATCAAGCTTTTCCGAGATGATTTTTTCCATTATATTTACAACTGCCATATTTGTAAGCCCTCTCTTCTTTCAGCGTCAGAAATTTCTGTTCATTATTTCAAGGCACATTCTTCCGTTGTGATACGGGCATTTCCACGGGTTGACCATTTCAACGGTCTGCATAGGCTTGCCCTCGTGGTCAACTTCGCCCCACCATTCGGAGTTTTCGCGGCTGTCGGTCTGGTATTTCTTTATCCAGTCCATTGTTTCTTCAGCTGCTTTGAGGTACTTCCTGTCGCCGCTCTGCATATATGCATTGGTAAAGCCTACGACTGTTTCTGCCTGGACCCACCATACGCGCTTGCCGTCGATCTTGTCGCCGTCACGCTCGTTGTTGAGCGCACCGTCAACGAATGCGATGTTGTAGATGTTTTCTGCAATGCGCAGGTCGATGTTCCTCCATTCTGCTTCAAGCTCTCTGTCGCCGATAACTTCGCAAGCTCTGTCGATAAGCCATGTTGCTTCGATATCGTGACCGTAGGAGTGGATATCGCCGAGGACGTTCATCTCTCTGTCGAAGAAAACGAGCAGCTTGTTGTTCTTGCTGTCGAAGATCTTGTTCTTGGTTACGCCGAGGAGGAACATGAGGCGCTTGCGGACTTTTTCGTTTCCGTCAGCTTCGAGGAGAACCGTATAAGCTTCGATAAGATGAAGAACATTGTTCATCGTCTTTGAAGCGTCGATTCCGTTTTCGGAAAGAACATCGTTCTTTGCAGGCTTCCAATCTCTTGAAAAGGCTTCAACGTAGCCGATATCGTCGAGAGTTTTGGTTTCGATAGTGTTGAAAAGCTCATAAGCGAGCGCAAGTGCCTCCTTGTTGCCGCTTGCGATGTAGTAAGCGGAGAGAGCATAGATAGCGAAAGCCTGATTGTATGTATGCTTCATATCGTCCGAAGCCTTGCCGTCAAAGGTCATCATATAGTAAACGCCGCCGTGTTCCTTATCGTAGCAATAGTCGCGGAGAAATTCATAAGCGTGTTCTGCATTGTCAAGGAGCTGCTGCTCGCCGAGTGCTCTGTAAGCGGAAGAATAGAACCAAAGGATTCGCGAATTGAGGATAACGCCCTTGTCGGCTTTCTTGTCAACGTTGAGGTCATTGTCCATAAATCCGTAAAATCCGCCGTTTTCATCGTCACGGAGCTTGTTCCAGAACGGGATTATCTTTTTGGTGAGTATGTCTTTGCATTCATTTTTGAGATCCATATAAATACTTCCTCCGAATCAAATTGGGAAAAGCCGATCTAAGTCTGACCGGCGTCCCGCTGTGCATCTCAGAAAGCCGTATTTCCGCGGTTTTTGAGTGAAAAATTACTTTAATCCGCTTCCGCAGCAGTTCTTGTACTTTTTGCCGCTTCCGCATGGGCAGGGATCGTTTCTGCCGATCTTTTTGCCTGCTTTTTTAGGCGTATTTGCAAGCGAACCGTCACCCGAGGTCTGTGTAGGCTCTGCAACACGCTCTCTCTGAGGAGCCTGACCGTTGTTTACCTGAATTGTGAAGAGCAGACGGATAGTTTCCTCGCGAATGGATTCGACCATTGCGTCAAACATCTCGAAGCCCTCGAAACGATACTCGACAACAGGGTTTTTCTGACCGTAGGAACGGAGAACGATACCCTTTCTGAGTTCTTCCATATCATCGATATGAGCCATCCACTTGATATCAACGACTTTGAGGAGGATAACTCTTTCAAGCTCACGGAGAACCTCCGAGCCGATCTTTTCTTCCTTGGTCTTGTAGAAGTCGAGTGCTCTTGTGGTGAGTTTTTCCTTTATCTGATCCTTTGTGACTTCAGCAAGCTCTTCGGTCGTGTAGCGGAAGTCGTCCGTAACGGTGAAAAGACCCATAAAGCGGTCGCGAAGACCTGCGAGGTTCCAGTCATCGTGAACATTGTCATCGATAAGGTACTGGTCAACGGTTTCGCTTATCATATCGCTTATCATCTTGAGAGTATATTCGTGGATATCCTCGCCGCTGAGAACTTTTTCTCTCTGGCTGTAGATGATCTCACGCTGTGCGGACATAACATCGTCGTAGTTGAGGACGTTCTTTCTGATAGCGAAGTTTCTGCCCTCGACCTTTTTCTGCGAAGATTCGATGATCTTGGTGAGCATCTTTGCTTCGATAGGCATATCTTCCTCAACTTTGAGGGTGTCCATCATAGCTGTTATTCTGTCGCCGCCGAAAAGACGCATAAGGTCGTCTTCGAGGGAGAGGAAGAAACGGCTCTCGCCGACGTCGCCCTGACGTCCCGCACGTCCTCGGAGCTGGTTGTCGATACGTCTTGATTCGTGACGTTCCGTACCGAGGATATAAAGGCCGCCTGCTTCCTTGACTTTTTCAGCCTTTTCCTTTACTTCCGCATCATATTTTGCATAAAGCTCACGGTAGACCTTTCTTGCTTCGAGGATCTCCTCGTCCTGTGTATCGGCGTAGCTTACAGCTTCGCTGATGACTTCTTCTTCCATGCCGCGCTTTTTCATATCAGCCTTTGCGAGGAATTCAGCGTTACCGCCGAGGATGATATCAGTTCCTCGTCCTGCCATGTTCGTGGCAATGGTAACTGCGCCGAACTGACCTGCCTGAGCAACGATCTCAGCTTCCTTTTCATGCTGCTTGGCGTTGAGGACATTGTGCTTGATGCCTGCGCGCTTGAGCATTGCGGAGAGCTTTTCGGATTTTTCGATAGAGATCGTACCGACGAGAACAGGCTGACCCTTTGCGTGACATTCTTCGATCTGACGGATAGCGGCCTTGAACTTGCCGTTCTCGGTCTTGAAGATAACATCGGGGTGGTCGATTCTCTGAACGGGACGGTTTGTAGGTATCTCGACAACGTCGAGCTTGTAAATTTCCTTGAATTCTTCCTGCTCTGTGATGGCAGTACCTGTCATACCGGAGAGCTTGTTGTAAAGACGGAAGTAGTTCTGGAAAGTGATGCTTGCGAGAGTCTTGGACTCGTGAGCGACCTTAACGCCTTCCTTTGCCTCGATAGCCTGATGAAGACCATCATTGAAACGACGTCCCATCATAAGACGGCCTGTGAATTCGTCAACGATGATAACTTCGCCGTCCTTGACAACGTAGTCGATATCGTTCTTCATACAGCCGTTGGCTTTGAGTGCCTGATTGATATGGTGAAGAAGCGTCGAATTGTCAGCGTCGAAGAGGTTCTCAACGCCGAAGTATTTTTCAGCCTTTTTAACGCCCTGACGGGTGATAGTAGCTGTCTTTGCCTTTTCATCGATAATGTAGTCGCTGTTTTCGGAGTTTTCTTCCTGATCGACCTTATCGTCCATTTCAACAACGGTGTAAGGTTTGAGCGTTTTGGCGAACTTGTCAGCCTTGGTGTAAAGCTCAGTGGACTTGTCGCCTCTGCCGCTGATGATAAGAGGGGTTCTTGCTTCATCGATGAGGATCGAGTCAACTTCATCGACGATAGCGAAAGCGTGACCTCTCTGTACCTTTTCCTTCATGTAAATTACCATGTTGTCACGGAGGTAGTCGAAACCGAATTCGTTGTTCGTACCATAAGTGATATCGCAGTTGTAAGCTTCACGGCGCTGGTCATTGTTGAGCTCGTGGAGGATACAGCCGATAGTAAGTCCGAGGTAGCGGAAAACTTTTCCCATTTCTTCGGACTGATATTTAGCGAGGTAGTCATTTACCGTAACAACGTGAACGCCCTTGCCCGGGAGCGCATTAAGATAAGCTGCGCAGCAGGCAACGAGAGTTTTACCTTCACCTGTTTTCATCTCGGCGATACGTCCCTGGGTAAGAACGATAGCACCGATTATCTGAACGGGGTAAGGCTTCTTTCCGAGGACACGCCAAGCAGCCTCACGGACCGTTGCGAGAGCCTCGGGGAGAATATCGTCAACGGTTTCGCCGTTAGCGATACGCTCTTTGAAAACATTGGTCTGCGCTTTGAGAGTTTCCTCCGACATTGCGGCATAATCATCTTCAAGTGCAAGAACTTTATTCTTAATAGGTTCTATCTTAGCAAGCTCACGCTTACTGTAGCTGCCAAAAAGACCGTCAAACATACCCATTATAGACATTCCACCTTTAAATTCATTTGGACTTCCAAAAAACCTTTCACGGCAGCGTAATTGCGTCAACTTCATTCTGTCCGTGCTTCAATATTCTGAACGACCATAAATATACTATATAAATATTAATATACTCTTAAATTATATAACAAAACCGCGGTTTTGTCAATGGTTATTTACATCTTATTTCGTTTCATATTTTGTGATAAGTGCTATAATTGGTTGGACGGAAAAATGCTCTTGAAATAATACCTATAATATGCTATAATTAATGGGTATTACTATGACAATTACCTTAACGGGAGGAATTTTAAATGAAAGAAATGAGCAAGGACGCAAAGATCGAAACCAAGTGTCTTCACGCAGGCTATTCGCCAAAGAACGGCGAACCGCGCGTTGTGCCTATTGTACAGAGCACGACTTATGTCTATGATTCTACTGACGATGTAGCCGCTGTTTTTGACGACCCCACAAAGAGCCTTATCTACTCACGTTTTGAGAATCCCACCACCGACGCAGTCGAAAAGAAGATAGCCGCTCTCGAGGGCGGTGTTGCCGCTATGTGTACATCAAGCGGTCAGGCAGCTTCGCTCCTGTCTATCCTCAACATTCTCGAAGCAGGCGACAGCTTCATTGCATCTTCCGCAATCTACGGCGGAACTATCAACCTCTTCGGCGTAACGCTCAAAAGAATGGGCATCGAGTGTATATGGGTGAACTGCGATGCGAGCGAGGACGAGATCAACGCTGCGTTCAAGGATAACACAAAGGCCGTTTTTGGCGAAACTATCGCAAACCCTGCGCTTAATGTATTTGATATCGAAAAATGGGCAAACTGCGCTCACGCACATGGCGTTCCGCTCATCGTTGACAATACATTCGCAACGCCTATCCTTTGCAGACCTATCGAATGGGGCGCAGATATCGTTATCCACTCCACCTCGAAATATATGGACGGCCATGCGATCCAGGTCGGCGGTGTTATCGTTGACAGCGGCAAATTCAATTGGGCAAACGGAAAGTTCCCATGCATGACCGAACCCGATGAAAGCTATCACGGACTTGTTTATACCAAGCAGTACCCTGCCGCACCGTATATTACAAAGGCAAGGATGCAGCTTATGCGTGACTTCGGCTGCTATCCCGCAGCAAATTCATCGTTCCTGCTCAACCTCGGACTGGAAACACTCGCAGTGAGAATGCCGAAGTATTGCGAGAACGCACTCAAAGTCGCAAAGTTCCTCCGGACGAGCGATAAGGTCGAGAGCGTGTTCTATCCTGCACTTGAGGGCAACAAATATAAAGCACTCGCAGACAAGTATCTTCCGCTCGGTACAAGCGGCGTAATTTCCGTTTCCATAAAGGGCGGCAGAGATAACGCAGTGAAGTTTATGGACAGCTTAAAGCTCGCATCGAACGAAGTACACGTTGCCGATATCCGTACCTGCGTACTTCATCCTGCGTCCGCAACTCACAGACAGCTCACCGATGAACAGCTTGCCGCAGCAGGCATCGACGGCGGACTTATCCGTCTTTCGGTCGGACTTGAAAATGTTGACGATATCATCGCAGATGTAAAGCAGGCGCTGGACAATATTTAATGCGTAATGCGTAATTCGTAATGCGTAATCAGTAACAACTAAAAAGGCGCAATTCACATTCAAAAAGTTAAACAGAACGTGAAAAATCGGTCTGTAAACCTAAGAAATGTGAATTGCGCCAATTCTGTTTTCTTAAAACAAACTTTCCGCGGCATGAAATGCGCAGAGCGAAAGTGATAAGCATTTTATGCCGACAGGATATGAATTGCAGTTTATCTTTTAGCGTTCAAATCATAAAATCCCTTTTCGACAGTCTGAGTTTCAAATTTTGTGTTTGAAACTATCCGCAAGTGGCTGAACAGACGCAAGAAGTAAAACAAGGCAGCACAGCACAAAAAACACGCAGAGTTGCAGCTCTGCGTGTTTTCTTTTTGGTGAATTTAGTGGGTTCATCAACTATTCATTTCTGTGATCATATATCACAGAAATATAGTATTGTCAAGAACTTTGAATTTATTCCATAGAATAGGATCAGACACTGTTTTATTGAATATTGTAAAAATGTTATCAAAAAGGCGAAGATATAGAATCCGTTCCTACAAAAGCAGAATTTTCAGCGTAAACTCCCGAATCGAAAATAATTCCGCATTCCGAATTCATAATTCCGAATTTTACTTAATGTTTCCCTCCAAAAGCGTTATCTTTCTGCTTAAAACCGCATTTTTGTAGTCAAGATAAGACTTTATCGGCGTTTCTGTAAGTATTCCGCCGCCGAAGTATCTTTCGGTCGTGCTGTGTGAGTCCGAGCCTGCCGTTTCGGGGAGATCGTACCACTCGGCGTAGGTCTTGGCGCGCTTATTGAATTCTTTGTTGAAGTGCGAAGCGTTGATGACTTCGATAGCATCAACATTGTGCGGACAGAGCGTGAAACGCTTGATATAGTCAACATCGCGGAACGGGTGCGCCTGAACAACGAAAAATCCGCAGCTTCGGCAGTAGTTGAGAACGTCCGTTATCTCATAGTTCACGTCAAGAATGTTTCCGTTTTCGATGAGCCACTGCTTGTCAGCACCGTAGATGAGAAAATCCGCGCCATAAAAGGTGTATTCAACGCCGAAAAATACGTCCAAGCCTATCTTGTCACCGTGCGCCTTTGCATTTTCATAGCCTTTGCAGTAAAGCTCGATACGGTCTTTCCATGGAAGATCGCGCGGAACGGCAGAGTTGCCGTTGAAAAAATGGTCGGTGACAAAAATCCCGTCATAACCCTCGTCTTTATATTTCTGCGCCATTTCTGCACCCGTTGACATCCCGCAGCCGCTCGCTTCGGAGGTGTGGCAGTGAGTTTCGTATTTGTACATTTTATTCTTCCTTTCCGCAAAGGGCAATGATCGCATTTGCGTAAATTTCAGCATTCAGAAGCAGGCTTTCTTCCTTGATGAACTCGTCTGCGCCGTGCATATTGTTCTCGTCACCGGGAAATTCCGCGCCGAAAGCAACGCCGTTCTCCGTTTCGTGGACGTAAGTTCCGCCGCCGATAGCGATAGGTTCGCCCCTTTCGCCCGTGACGTTTTCATAAACGTTAAGAAGCGTTTTTACGAAGTCGCTTTCCGCCGAAACGTGGTGAGGTTCGCTCTGCATAATGGGTTCAACGCTTACGCAGACAGCCTTTGCCGCATTTTCAAGCTTTTCGAGTATGCCCTTGCAGCTTTCGCAGACGGGGAAACGGATATCCTGTGTGCAGACGAGCTTTCCGCCCGAGATCTCGGCCATGCTTAAAACAGTTGTGACCGCGCCCGATACCTCGTCCGAGCATTTTATGCCGCAGCTTGCGCCGTCCGTTTCTCCGAACGGGAAAAGTGCCGCAAACGCCTTTGCTTCCTCAACATCACATTCGGCAAGAAGCTTCAGAAGTGCAGTCAGAGCGTTCGTTCCAAGCTCGGGAGTCGAAGCGTGTGCGCTCTTGCCGTGAGCGGAAATAACGGTAAGTCCGTCCTCTTCGGTTATATCAAATCTGACATTAGCAGCAAGCCTTTCAGCTGTCCTGCGAAGAGTTTCGGCAGGAATTTTCACCTGTGCCTTTGCAGCCTCGGGGACAGCATTTACCATTGCGCCGCCGCTTATCGAAACTATCTTTTCACACTTATGCGAAAGCTTTATGCGCATCATACCCTTTTCAATGTTTATGAGCGGATAAGAACCGTCGGGCGTGAAAAGCAGCGGTGGGAAGCTTTCCCTTTTTTGGTAATACTCCATATCGGCAGAGCCGTTTTCCTCGTTGCTTCCGAGAATAAGGCGAACGTTTTTGTCAATTGTAAAGCCGAGTTCCTTTACACATCGCATGGCATAAAGTGCTGCTATCGCAGGTCCTTTATCATCAATCGCACCCCGTCCGAAGAGCTTGCCGTCCTCGGCTGTAAGCTCGAACGGCGGCTTTGTCCAGCCGTTGCCCTCGGGAACGACATCAAGGTGGCAAAGTATGCCGAGGTGCTTTTCGCCGTTATTGAGCAGGTCTGCGGAAATTGCGTAGTTATCGCAGTTGTGCGTGAAAAATCCGTACTTTCGGCATATCTCCTCGGCTTTGCGCAGTGCCCTGACGTTGTTTTCTCCGAAAGGACAGCCATCGGACGGCTCGGACATAACGGAAGGTATCCTTATAAGCTCCGCAAGGTCACTGACCATTTCGTCACGCTTCGATGTGATGTAGTTTCTTATCATTTCTTTTCTGTTCATAAGCATTTCCTTTTAGTATAATAATTTAAAAGGCTGCCCGAAAAATAACGGGCAGCCGTGTTTTTATTTCTTTCTCTGAGCTGTTCCCTGTCTGCGCGCGCCGCTTTTGGCAGGTGCAGCGGCTTTCTTCTTTGAAAAGCTCGTTGTGTAATAAGCTTCAATGTTTGCATTGGTCGCAAGCTGGATCGCAACGATAGCGCAGATCGCGATAACGATTATGAAGCATATAAGCGTTTCAAAATAGTTATCCGGCTTTCTCTCGGTGTTGAGCGCATAATTTACGCAGTTATAGACTGTATAAACAGTTTCAGCCGAGAAGAGAATGCAGGCAGTGAGTCTGAAAAAGTTTGCTTTGAGCAGCATGAGGAGTGCAAAAATAACGCCGCCCATCGAGGCATAAGTAATTATATTAAGGTTGTCGGGGTTGAGCTTCGTGTACATTACGAGCGAAGCAGCAATGCCGCCGATCGACATAAGCACAAGCGAAAGCAGACCCTTTTTTGCTTTTTTTACCTTTTGCTCATGCATAAGGTTCTTGTAAAGCTCGGCACTGTTTTTCTTGTTTATGCCCTTTGGACGGGAATCGATCTCTTTCTGCAAACGCTCTTTTATGAGCTGCTTTTCATCACGGTCAAGAGCTTCCTGCGAATCGAAAGTCGCTTTCTTTTTGAGCGGAGCGGAGGCGAAAATTTCATCCGACATTTCCTCGACCTTGGGGCGGTTTCCTATCTCCCTTGCAAGATCGTCAAGCTCCTGCTGTTTGCGCTTGTCATCGCGTTCCTGCTGCTTATAGTTATACCCCATATCGCTTACCATATCCGCGGTGACTTCAACATCTTCGAGATTGCGGTAAGCTTCTGCTTCGGCGAGCTTCTTCGCCTTTGCGGCTTCGATCCTGTCCTGCTCTTCGTTTTCACGGATAAGCTCTTCAACGGTCTTTCCTCTGCGGTAGCCGTCATCCTCGTATTCATAGCTGTCTTCTTCAACGGGCGCGGAATGATACGGCGAAGTTGAAAAATCGGGTTCATCGCTTACATCTGTTTCGGTGACATTATCGAAAATTTCTTCGTCGTTTTCGTCAGCTTCCGTTTGTTCGGTCGGCTGTTCCTGAACGGGCGCAGCTTTTTCAGCCTGCTGTTCAGCCTTTTTCGCATCGGCAAGGGCATTGAGATTTCCGCCCATTTTTTGCAGATCGCGTTCAAAACGGGGAACATAGCCGCTGCTGCTTGTGCTTGTATCTGTATCTATCGGGTCAAAGATATCGTTGCCGTTGTTTTCCATTAGATCAACTCCGTTTTATTCTGATAAAGCGATTGCTTCGGGGAAGATGCTTGATGAGCTTTCCTGGAGGAATGTTGTGTTGACATAGCCCTGAATGGTAGCACCGTCAAGGACGGTTATGGTCGAAGCGGTGATGTTGCCGAGGATAACAGCGTCCGTCTTGAACTCTGCCTTTCCGCCGACATCAACATTGCCCTTGATCTTTCCGTTGAGGTCAAGGTACTGTGCGGAGATATCGCCGAGGATAAGGCTGTCCCTGTCCATCTGTACCTGACCCTTTGAAACGATGTTTCCCTGCATCGAAGCACCCGACATTACGGAGTTGTTACATTCGATATCGCCGACAACTTTACCCGTAACGTTGATGTTCTTGGTGATAGTTACATCACCCTTAACGCTTCCGTCTATATTTATATTCGCGAACGAACGGATGTTTCCGTCAATGATCGTATTTCGTGAAATGATAGTCGTTTCTTCCGTTTCATAATAAGGCGAATCGGGTTCGTTTCCTCTGAATGAGGAAGAACGCGGAGGTCTTGGGGGCGTCGGGGGAACTGAACCGCCTCCGAACGACTGATTTGAACCTCCGAACGACTGATTATTGCTGCCGAATGACTGACCCGAGCCGTAAGAACCGCTGTATGCGCTGTTCTGCGCAGATTCCTGACGTGAAGCAGCACCGCTCTGACGTGCGAACTGTGAATACTGTGCGAACGGACTTACGCTTTCGGCTTTCGGAGCTTCGGGCGCAGGCTTGGGTTCTTCAACAGGCTTTGCTGCTGCGGCAGGAGCGATATCAAGGTCGCTGTAGTCTGCCGATGCCGATTCATTCTGCACGGATCCTGCCGATTCGGGAGCAGGAGAAGCGGTTTCGGCAGGCTTTTCCGCAGGTGCGGCATCTTCAATGCTTTTCTTGGGTGCAGGTTCGAGATAGCTGTCAAGCTCGGTCTTCTTTTTCTCTTCCGGTGACGGCTTGTTTCCGATTATTCCGTCCTTGTGAAGGACTTCCCTCAATGCTTGGTTAAAATTATCTTTAAGGCTCATTTTACGACCATTCCTTTCTTAACTTCCGAAAAAGCAGTGCTGTATGTCTGCCGAATATATAAAAGAGCAATTAATCTACATAGGAAAAAGTAACGGGTTTAACTGTGTTGTCGAGCTGACCGAAGGTGTAGCCGTCGTTTCGGAGCGCGATGATGATATCCTCGACGGTCTTTACGGTGAGCTGCTTGTCTGCGCTGTCGTGGAGAAGCACAACAGCTCTGTGCGAAGAATTGTTTTCAATGCCGTTCAGAACATTGTTGTAAATGCTCGTCCAGGTCGCGTGAGTTGAAGCGTCCTCGCCGCTCACGTTCCAGTCATAGTATGTGAAGCCGCGGCGTGTTACCTCGGCAATGAGCTGCGGATAGATAAGGCGGTCGTAGTTATTGATGCTGCCGCCTGCGAAGCGCATTATCTGCGGACGGACGCCCGTAGCTTCGCTTACGCACTGATATGTATTGTTCATATCCTCGAGGAAGCTTTCAACGCTCGAGTAAATGTTCTCATAATCGTGTGAAATTGAGTGTATGCCGATAGTGTGGCCTGCATCGGCAACGGCTTTCATTATCTCTTTTGAGCGTTCGCTTTCGCCGCCCGACATAAAGAATGCCGCTTTTATATCGTATTTGTCAAGTATCGAAAGGATATCGAGAGTGTTTTCGGACGGACCGTCATCAAAGGTGAGGTAAACGGTCTTTTCATCATCGGTGAACTCAGCCGCAGGCTCGGCGTAAAGGTCGGGGTAAAGCTCCGTGTATTCATTAGCCGTGCTGTCACCGGCATTGCTGCCGACATTGTCGGAGTTCAGCGCAAATTTATCGGGATTTTCGGAAATATACTTCTCGGCAAAGCTGTCAAACTTTTCACCTTCATTTTTCGAGAGAAAATCAAGCACATCATCGGCAGTGTAGCCGTCCGCAGCCATGTGAAGATAGTATTCATCGAGCGAAAGATGTTCGGGCTGCTCGGCTTCATCGATCGAAGCAGCTTTGACAAGCTCGTCATTTTCCTTTTTCACGATCGAATATTTAACGCCGAAAAGCACGGCGCAGCCGATTATAGCCGCAAGCACAAGGATAATAACGGTATATATCAGGTGTTTAAAAAATTTTACACTTCCGAAGTACATTTTCTGGCTTTGCTCCCTTTAAAACAGTTGTGTATAAAAAATTGCCAATCAAACAAGGCGGTTTTACACATTAATACTCTTTATAATAATACACTATTTTAAGTTCAATGTCAACACCGTAAATTTACAAATTAAATATATAAAAATAAGTGTTTATGCCGATTTTGTATAAAGTTGGGGGGGAGAAAACAAAAAGCGCAGTTCACGAACAAGGCTTACGGAACTCAAATTCGGTTTGCCTTTTTGATGTGAACTGCGCTTTATTACTTTTACTCAAAATCGGAGGGACTCAGCATTGCTTCGCCAAAAAGCGGAGCGGTGGGGTCTGCCTTCGGTTCGGGGTTATCCTTTATCGTTCTGCCCCTTTCGACAAGGTAATCGGTGAACTCTGTGGAAATTTTATAGTTCATCGCTTCGGTTATATCGTCGAATGCCTTGTCGGGTTCGCCGAGCCTGTAATGAACCTCGGCGCATATTGCCGCGCTGAGAGCTCTGTGCATCGGCATTTTCGATTTTATATGCGTTTTTGCGAGCATTTCCGCTGTGCGTAGCGATTCTGCGGCGGCTTCTTTGCTGCCGAACATCATTTCACCGAGTGCCCTTACAGACATTGCAAAAAAGTCTGCGGTGAGGTTCTCGGTATACTGTTTTGCGTGGATATATGTATTTTCCATGCTTTCGTAGTCTTTTATGCCGCAGTAGTAGAGTATTGAGGAGGAGAAATAATAGGCTGCGTCAGAGTAGTTTCCCGTTGAATTTGCAATATCGGTAACGCTTATCGCGTCCACTCGGTCGAGCTGCTCCTTTGCACGGCGGAAATTGCCCGTGACAAGAGCCGTCAGCGCAAGCTCGGAGCATACCTTTGTTCGGATATTTCCTCTGCACGAAAGGTTGAGTATCTCGATATATTCCCGTCCGATGCCGTTTTTTGCGGCGGCTTTATCGAGCTGCAAACGCATTTTCACTTCGGGACGCTTTGTGATTATCGCACTCAGGAAATGCGCTCCGACGGCGAGAACCGCCGCCCCTGCGATAAGGATCGGGACGAAGATGCGCATATTCAGTTTGTTCGTCCCCGAAACCGAGAAAAATCCAAGCAGGATATTTATGCTGAATCCGATGCAGCAGCCGATGATAAGGAATATACCGAACCATACGCTGACGGATTTTGCGAACATTTGAAGCTTTGCCTTTAAGTTCATTTCCCCTGTCCTTTCAGTGATGCTGTGATTATGCTTTGAGTGCCGTTCTCATATCGCAGATAAGCGCTTCGATGTCGCTGTCGCTGTACTTTGCGCCGCTCCATATCTCATGAGCGACAACAGCCTGCCAAACGAGCATAGCCATACCGCCGATAGCCTTTATGCCGTGAGCTTCTGCGATCTGCATGAGCCTGGTCTTATCGGGGTTGTAGATAGCATCGAAAACGCAGTCGCAGTTTGCAATGACTTCTTCCGAAACGGGGCAGTTCCCGATCTTCGGGAACATTCCGACGGGAGTTGCGTTTACGAGCAGGTCAAAGTGACCCTCGATCTGATCTGCGTAGATATACTTGAAGCGTGAGATAACGTCCTCACCGCAGTTCTGCTTTTTAAGCTCGGAAATAACAGCCTCAGCAGTGTCCTCGAAGCCTTTGAGAACAACGACCGTGAGGTCCGCACCGTGGAGAAGAGCCTCAATAGCCATCATTCTGCCAACGCCGCCGCAGCCTATCTGGAGAACTCTTCCGCCAAGCTTTGCGCCGCCTGCTTCAAGCGCACGGAGAAAACCGTAGCAGTCCGTGTTGTAGCCGATGTTCTTTCCGTCACGGTTTACAACGCAGTTCACCGAGTCGTAACGCTTTGCCGATGCGTCAAGCTCGTCGATATACTTTATTATATCGACCTTGAACGGGATAGTGATATTATATCCGCCGAGAGAGTTGAGATATGAAGCCTTTTCTGCGAGCGTTTCGGGTGCATATTCGCATATCTCGTATTCAACACCGCTCTTGCCCTCCAGCTCAAAGAGCTTTTTATGTATCGGAGGGGACATTGTGTGTTTGAGAGGATAACCTAAAATTGCGTATTTTTCCATTTTTATCAATCCCTTTCAATTAAATTAGGAGTTCGTAATTAATTGTATTCCTATCAATATTCCAAATCATACTATAATTCCGTAGGGGCGGATTCTATATCCGCCCGTTTAACGTGAAATACCGGTAAATAGTTCAAACCGTGTTTATACGGGACGGGAAACCCGTCCCCTACGGTGCGGCAACAGATTTGCGAAGCAAAAATAATTACGCATTGTTTGAATTCAGTACATTATGAGATCAAGCAGGTTTCCCTCAACGGAAACCTCGTAATTTCCCTCGTTTATCTTGGGGGTGATGTCCGTGACTTCGCCGTCCTTGACGGATAGGGTTCGGAAGTATCGGTAAGCAAGAAATTCCTTGCCGTCCCCGATTATTTTGTAGTTTATGTTGACGATCCCGTTGTCGCGAACGATGATGTCCGTTATAACGCCGTTCTCGGCTTTGATCTCATCGAAATACGGCTGAAGATAAGCGTATTTTGCAAAGCTCCCGTTGAAGCCGTCAATGAAATTCTCATACGCTATCGAACGCGCGGAGTATTCGTGAAAGCTGCCGTCCCGATAGTAAAACCAGTAAGGCTTTAAGGTGCTGCCCGTGCCGTCTGTACAGAAGTCGTAAGTTCGTTTTAAACCGATAAGATCCGCACCGTCAGTCTGCGTGAGCGAGCAGACATTAAAGGTGTCGAGTTCAACGGGCGAGCCGCTTTCAATGCGGTAGCAGTATGTAACGCTGCCTGTGCCGAAACGGCGTTCGACAAGGATAAGAGTATCGCCGCCGACTTCTGCGGTGCGAAATCCGCCCCATTCTTCATTCGCAGGGTAAATTTGCATCGCTTTGTCTGCCGATGCATACCATAAACTGCCGAAAATGTCATTGAAAGTGTCATCTGCTCTGCATACGGCAAAAAGTTCATCTGAACCGTCACCGTCAAAATCGCCTATAAATGAGGGATATATCAATTCAGCGTCAAGTCCTGCGGCTTCAAGTATCTTTTTTTCAAGCGCAAGCTGTTCTGCCGGTTTGGGTTCGGTTTCGGATGTCGTTTCAGACGCGGTTTCGGAATTTTCGGCAGAAATATCCGTTTCCGATGCAGTTTCCGTCAAAACCGAAGTTTCATCGGGAGTTTCGTCTGAGATAACCGTTTGAACCGTAGTTTCGGCAGGCGTTTCGTCCGATGTCACCGTCTGCAATGACGTGCTTTCAGATAAAACGGAGGTTTCGGAAACGTTCTGCCCCGAATTTTCCACCGAACAGCCGCACATCAGAGCCGAAAGGAGAAGAACTGCGATAAAATGCTTATTTTTCAACATTTTGCAAATCTCCCCCTTCGTTTAATTCGGAATTAATTGTATTCCTATCAATGTTATGAATTGCGTTAAATTTCTGTAGGGGCGGGGTTACCCCGCCCGTTTAACGGGCAATGTCGGTAAAATCGTTCAAACCGTTTTTCACGGGACGGGAAACCCGTCCCCTACGGTTTTACAACAAATTTGCGGAGCGAAAAATAATTCCGCATTCCGAATTCCTAATTCCGAATTATTTTAACGTTTCAAGCGCTTTTTCGAGCGTCTTTGCGTTCTCAACATTAACGGCATTAACGTCTTTGAGTGTCTTTTTGACAAGACCCGTGAGGACCTTGTTCGGTCCGAGCTCCACAAAGTTTTCATAACCCTGCTGCTGCATGAGCGCAAGCTCGGAAGTGAATCTTACGGGCGAAACGATGTGCTTTGCAAGCTTTTCGGGCATATTGTCGAAGTCGGGCATCTCTGCGCCGTAGAGGTTGGAGAAGAATGTAACGTTCGGCTTGTTGAAAGTTACGTCCATCTTTCTGAGTTCGGCCTCAAACTCGTCAGCGGCAGGCTGCATGAGCTTGGAGTGGAAAGCGGCGGAAACCTTGAGCTTTATCGTCTTTGTGCCGATCTCGGCAAACTTTGCGATAGCGGCATCGACAGCTTCGGGTTCGCCTGCGATAACGGTCTGAACTGCGGAGTTGTAGTTTACGGGGGTAACATAGCCGTCAACGGAGGAGCAGATCTTCTCGATATCCTCGGGTGTCTGTCCCATGACCGCACACATCACACCGTGCTGATTTTCGGCTGCTTTCTGCATTGCCAAGGCTCTTGCCTTTATCACCCTGAATCCGTCTTTGAACGAAAGAACGCCCGAAGCTACCATTGCGGCATATTCGCCGAGGGAGTGTCCTGCAACTGCGGAGAACTCAATGCCGTTCTTCTTCATACATTCGAGTGCGGCGAGGGAGGTCATCATAATGGCAGGCTGGGAAATAACTGTCTGCGCAAGCTCTTCCTCTGGTGCGTTCCATGACTTGTCGGCAAGGTCGAAGCCGAGTATCTCACTCGCTTCGTCATACATCGATTTTATCTCGGGGTAAGCGTCGCAAAGCTCTTTGCCCATGCCCTGATACTGCGAGCCCTGACCCGAAAATAAAAATACTGTTTTTGACATAAAAAAGCTCCTTTGATATATTATATTTTAAAAATTAGCGATTTAGCTTGACAAAGGGAGAGAAAAATATTACAATATATAGTGAATGATTATGATTTAGGGGCGGATTTCCTATGCAAAATGCACTAAAACAACATTTTTCACCCAATCATATATCCAGTATAACATAAATTTTATAAAAATTCAATACGGAGGTAAAAAATTTTGTTTGGAATCAATATTCTCGGAACAGGCTCCTATTCCCCCTCGGTAAAGGTATCGAACGATGATATGTCGAAGATCGTTGAAACGAACGATGAATGGATATCCACAAGAACGGGCATCAAGAACCGTTTCCTCACGGACGGCGAATCCGCTTGGAAAATGGGCGCGAATGCCGCTAAGAAAGCTATTGAATCGGCAGGCATCGACCCTGAGCAGATAGGACTTGTTATTGGAACGACCGTAACCCCCGATTTCTATACACCGTCACTCGCAAGCCTTGTGCAGAATGCTGTCGGCGCAGTGAACGCTGCCGCTTTTGACCTCGGTGCGGCTTGCTCGGGATTTGCTTACGCTGTTGATGCGGCAAGAAGATATCTCCAGACCGATGATGACCTTAAATATGTACTCGTTGTATCCTCCGAGATACTTTCGCGTTTCGTGGATTACACCGACCGTGCTACCTGTGTGCTTTTCGGCGACGGAGCAGGCGCAGCTGTTATCGAACGTTCGGATAAGCTTTTCACAAGCTTTATCGGCTCGGACGGAAGCGGCGCAAAGTTCCTCTATGCAAAGCACAAGTTCGGCAGACACCCGTTCCGCACGACCGATGCCGACGATTACGGCGAGGATTTCACAAGCACGAACGAGTTCCTTTTCCAGGACGGCAAGGAAGTTTATAAGTTCGCTACAAAGGCTCTCCCGACAGCGGCTCAGAATGCTGCCGACAAGATCGGACTTGACGTAACGACTATCGACTGGTTCGTTCCTCATCAGGCTAACGTAAGAATCATCGAAACAGCTGCCAAGAACCTCGGCGCACCGATGGAAAAGTTCATCGTTACCCTCGACCGGCACGGAAACACCTCCAGCGCGTCTATCCCGACAGCTTTTGACGAAGCGGTTCGCTCGGGCAAGATCAAAAAGGGCGACAGAGTTTGCTTCGTAGGCTTCGGAGCAGGTCTTACAAGCGCTGCAGTAATTTTCGATTATTGATCTATACTTATTTATATAAGATTTTATAAGCAACAGAAAGGCAGGGTCATAATTTATGGCAAAAACAGCTATCATCACAGGTTCGGCAAGAGGCATCGGTGCTGCTATCGCACTTCGCCTTGCAAAAGACGGCTACAACATCGCCCTCAACGATATCAGTGAGGCAATGTTTGAAAACAACGATATCATGGATAAAATAAAGGCACTCGGTGTTGAATGTGAGAAGTATATCTGCGATGTTTCCAGCCATGCGCAGTGCGAAGCTATGGTAAAGGAAGTAAAGGAACGCTTCGGCACTATCGACTGCCTTGTAAACAATGCAGGCATCACAAGGGACGGACTTATGGCAAGAATGCCCGAAGAACAGTATGACCTTGTTATCGCAGTAAACCAGAAGAGCGTTTTCAATATGACTAAGTTCGCAGGAAACGTTATGATGCGCCAGAGATCGGGCAAGATAATCAACCTCGCTTCCGTTGCGGGTCTTTACGGCAACCCCGGACAGATCAACTACTCCGCTTCAAAGGGCGCGATCATCGCAATGACAAAGACAGCCGCTAAGGAACTCGGTTCAAGAGGAGTAAATGTAAACGCAGTTGCTCCCGGCTTCATCAAGACACCGATGACAGACAAGCTCACCGAGGAACAGCGCAGCAAGATGCTCGAACAGATCGCAATGAAGCGTTACGGTGAAGTTGAGGAGATCGCAGGCGTTGTATCTTTCCTCGCCTCGGACGATGCTTCCTATGTTACGGGTCAGATAATCGAGATCTCGGGCGGACTTATGATGTAAGTAACCACGGCAGAAAAGGAGTGTTTTAATGAGAAGAGTTGTAATCACAGGAATGGGTACAGTAAACCCTCTCGGAAAGAACGTTGAGGAATACTGGGCAAATATAAAGGCTAACAAAAACGGTCTGTCATTCATCGACCAGTTCGACGCAAGCGACTTTGACGTTAAGATCGTTGGTGCGGTAAAGGATTTTGACAGTTCAAAATATATCGATAAAAAAGAAGCAAAGAGAATGGATCGCTTCACGCAGTTTGCAGTCTGCTCCGCCATGGAAGCACTCGAAAATGCAGGAACTGACCTTAAAGACCTCGATCCGTTCAGGGTCGGCGTTATTGTCGGCGTAGGCATCGGCGGACTTAACCTCACAGAAGAAGAGGTTACAAAGTTCAACACAAAGCCTGACAAGGTTTCCGTTTTCTTCATTCCTATGATGATAGGAAATATGGCAGCAGGCACGGTTGCAATGCGCACAGGCTTTAAGGGTGACAACTTCTGCACGACCACAGCCTGCTCCTCCGCAACACATGCTATCGGCGAAGCTTTCCGCAAGATCAAGGACGGCTATCTCGACGCTGCTCTCTGCGGCGGTACGGAAGCTTGCATCTCCCGTTTTGCACTTTCGGGATTTAACAATATGCATGCTCTTTCAAGAGCAACAGAGCTTGACAAGGCTTCGACACCGTTCGACCTCAACCGTCAGGGATTTGTTCTCGGCGAAGGCTCGGGTATGCTCGTTCTTGAAGAGCTTGAACACGCAAAGGCAAGAGGCGCTAACATTATCTGTGAGATCGCAGGCTACGGTGCAACGGGTGACGCTTACCACATGACAAGTCCGTCACCGACGGGTGAAGCTGCCGCTCATGCTATGAAGTGCGCTTATGAAGAAGCAGGACTTCAGCCCGAGGAAGTAAACTATATCAATGCCCACGGTACTTCCACGGGACTTAACGATAAGTACGAAACTACGGCTGTCAAGATCGCTCTCGGCGAAGATGCAGCAAGAAAGACCGTTATCAACTCCACAAAGTCGATGACGGGACACCTCCTCGGTGCGGCAGGCGCGGTCGAAGCTATCGTTACGGCTCTTTCCGTCAAGGAAGGCTTCGTTCACAAGACTATCGGATTCACAACGCCCGACCCCGAATGTGACCTCGACTATGCGGTTGATGGCAACAGAAATGTTGACATCAAGGGCGCGCTTTCCAATTCTCTCGGCTTCGGCGGACACAATGCAACTATCTGCCTGAAGAAATACACCGACTAAGGAGAAAAATACAATGAGTGAGAAAATTTTAAGCAAAGAAGCTCTCGAAGCTATCGAGAAGCTTGCTGATATTGTGAATAACAAGGAGCTTGAAGAGGTAACTATCGCAAACGGCGACAATGTTATCACCGTAAAGGGAAGAAGATGTCCTCCTCCGATGCCGATGGGCATGCCTCCTTTCCAGCACGATATGATGCCAGTGACTATGAACGCCGCAGCAGCAGGCGCAGCTCCGACTGTTGAAGCGCAGAACGCTGTATGCGGAAACGTTGTGAAAGCCCCTATCGTCGGAACTTTCTACGCCGCTCCCGACCCGAGCAAGCCGCCTTTCGCAGAGGTAGGCAAGCACGTCAAGAAGGGCGACGTTCTTATGATAATCGAATCGATGAAGCTCATGAACGAGATCACGAGCGAATATGACGGCGTTGTAAAGCAGATACTCGTCAAGAACGGCGAGGCTGTTGACTACGATCAGCCCGTTATGATAATTGAATAAGGGAGAAAGCTTATGGCTGTAATGAATAAAGAGCAGATAATGGAGATAATCCCCCACAGAGATCCGTTTATGCTCATCGACACTATTGAAGAGATAGAATACGGCAAAAGAGTCGTTGCCACAAAATATATGTCCCCCGATGAATTCTGGTTCAAGGGACATTTTCCCGAATACCCCGTTGTTCCTGGCGTTCTTATGCTTGAAATGTGCGCTCAGGCAGGTGCTGTCGCTCTTCTCGGACTTCCCGAGAACAAGGGCAAGATCGGCTTTTTCGGCGGCATAAAGGAAGCAAAGTTCCGCCGTCAGGTAGTCCCAGGTGATACGCTCCGCATCGAAGTTGAGATCATAAAGGTAAAAGGCCCTGTAGGCGTAGGCAAGTGCGTTGCCACGGTGAACGGCGAAAAGGCTGTTTCTGCCGAGATATCTTTTGCCATAAAATAATTTTTGATCCTTGAAAGGATTTTCGTGCTATGTTTAAAAAAGTTCTTATCGCCAACAGAGGTGAGATAGCTGTTAGAATAATCCGCGCCTGCCGTGAACTCGGCATAAAGACGGTAGCGGTCTATTCCACA
Organism: uncultured Ruminococcus sp.; assembly: GCA_945868475.1. Classification (GTDB taxonomy): domain Bacteria; phylum Bacillota; class Clostridia; order Oscillospirales; family Ruminococcaceae; genus UMGS363. The sequence continues at coordinate 92,879 of CAMBLM010000003.1, forward strand.
GCGGATAAGTCGGCTCTCCACGCAAGAATAGCCGATGAAGCGGTCTGCATAGGTCCTGCGGCAACAAAGGACAGCTACCTTAACGAGAAGTCCATTTTTGCTGCCTGCGAGATAACGGGTGCGGACGCTATTCACCCCGGCTTCGGTTTTCTTTCGGAAAATGCGGCATTCGCGCGCAACTGCGGCAAATGCGGAATAAATTTTATCGGCCCTTCACCCGAGTCTATCGAAATGCTCGGCGATAAGGCTGCAGCGAAAAAGGCTATGAAAGCCGCAGGAGTGCCTGTTATCCCGGGCTCGGACGGTGCTGTTCCCACAATGGAAGAAGCAAAGCGTCTTGCCGCAGAGGAGATAGGCTTTCCGCTCATGGTAAAGGCTTCCGCAGGCGGCGGCGGCCGAGGAATACGCCTTGTTGAGCGTATGGAAGACCTCGAAAACGCTATACTTACTGCAAAGCAGGAAGCACTGTATTTCTTCGGCGATGACAGCATATATATGGAAAAATTCATCGTTGACCCGAAGCATATCGAGTTTCAGATACTTGCCGACAAGCACGGAAATGTCGTTCACCTCGGCGAGCGTGACTGCTCGATGCAGCGAAGAAACCAGAAAGTGCTTGAAGAAACTCCGTCAACGATAATGACACCCGAGCTTCGCGCAAAAATGGGTGCGGCGGCTGTTTCCGCAGCCAAGGTCTGCAGATACTTTAACGCAGGAACGATCGAATTCCTCGTTGACAAGAACGGTGACTTCTACTTTATGGAGATGAACACCAGGATCCAGGTCGAACACCCTATCACAGAAGCGATCACGGGAATCGACCTTGTAAAAGCACAGATGAAGATAGCCGCAGGTGAAGAACTTCCCTATAAGCAGGAAGATATCGAGTTCAGAGGTCACTCTATCGAGTGCAGAATAAATGCCGAATCTCCGGAACACGACTTCCGCCCATGCCCCGGAAAGATCTCATCGCTCTATACTCCGGGCGGTCCGGGAATACGCGTTGACAGCGCGGCTTATCAGGGTTACACGATACCGCCTTACTATGACAGCATGATAGCAAAGCTTATCGTCCATGCACCGACGAGAGAAGAAGCTATCGCAAAGATGAAATGGGCGCTCTCCGAATTCATCGTTGAGGGCGTTGATACGAATATAGACTTCCAGCTGAGCCTTATCCGTGACCCCGTTTTTGAATCGGGAAAATATGATATCGGCTACCTCGGAAGAAAAATGAGCAAGTAAATGACTAAGGGGGAATTGCTGTGCAGAATTGTCCTGTATGCGGAGGAACGGTCGGGGACGGCGTATGCTTTTCCTGCGGATATAAAATGCCAACTGAAAATGATATCGTCCCGTCCGTAAACAGTTCCGATACGCCCGACTGGGCAATGGACAGCATAAGCGTTCCCTCGGCTGAAAGCGTGAGCCAAGAGCTTGTGCCGAAGCCTGATCCGTATGCAAATGCGAAAAAATATGACCCCGAACCCGAAAAAGAGGAAAAAAGACTTCCTCCGCCGACAAATTATACCCATATTTCATATACGCCCGAGGAAAACTATGAAGAACCGCCGAAAGCCTATGAAATTTTTGTGCGAGGCTTTGTTGACGAGGTGAAAAGGCACTGGTGGAAAGCACTTCTGATAGCAATTGTGCCTGTTTCGGCAATATTTATCGGCTTTTACTATATCGCAAAGGGCGGCGGAGGAAGACGGCGTTTTGTTGCCGTTGATCCTGAAAAGGTAAATTTTAAATATATATTTACGGGAATATTGTTCCTTGCGATCGGTACGGGAATGACATTATCGGGCTGGGATCCGATAGGTCTTAATGAATGGTTATTGGATATTATGAGGCACAGCCATTGGTGATGTAAGGAGTGATCGTTTTGGCACAGAACAGGTGTCCGCTCTGCGGCGGCAGGATCTTGCACGGCGAATGTGCCGAGTGCGGTTACAGACTTCCAGATGAGGATAAGCTTTCCGCGCCGTATAACCTCGACCCCGAGGACGACCGCCCCGAAGCTTTCGAGCCTGCGCCCGAAAAATACGAAATGCCCGAAATGAAGCCTTTCACGGCGCAGAACTATGAGGAAAATGCCGCTGAACGGGTCAAGCCGAATATAAAGGTCGCTCCCACGCAGACACCGTTTAATAACCCTTATTCCCCGAACAATGTGCAGAACAATCAGTCCGCACAGCCAAATAACCAAAATAACCGGCAGGGCTGGCAGAACCCGTATAATTATAACCCTGCACAGCAGCCGAACAGAAACCCGATAAACCCGACTTCCCCAACAAAGTCGAATAACGGGGTATTGGCAACGCTTGTCATTCTGTTTATACTGGCGTTTTTTGCACCGTTTTTCGGAGTTATCGGACTATGCCTGAATGGCAGCTTCGGAAAATCGCTTGATATGAAAACAAAAAAGCTTTTTACGATACTGTATATTTTTGCGATAGCTGTTTCGGTTCTGGCAAAAAGCTGATCCGAAAATGTCTTTTTATGAAAACAAACGCTGATGAAACGTTTTATATAAATATTTTCCGCAAAGGAGTGTAAAAAGAAAGTGCTTGAAGATTTACTTGACGTTGTAAAGCTCAGATTTAATGTCAATACAGCGGCTGAAAACGATAAGGACGATGAAAAGGACGAAAAAGCCGAAAACAAGGTCGAAATACCGAAAGACCTTGCTTTCAAGTGTCCACGCTGTCTGAATATGATAATGACCGATGAGCTTGTGAAAAATCTCAAGGTCTGCCCCGAGTGCGGCTATCATTCGAGGATATCGTCCGAGGAAAGGCTCAACCTTACCGTTGACAAGGGCAGCTTCATCGAATTCGATAAGGATATGGTGAGCAGGAACCCTATCGGCTTTCCGGGATATGACCAGAAGCAGGACGAGCTTCGCAAAAAAACAGGTCTGCGTGATGCTGTTATCACGGGCGAATGTAAGATACGCGGTATCCGCTGCGTTATCGGTATTATGGACTCTCGCTATATGATGGCTTCAATGGGAAGCGTTGTCGGCGAAAAGATAACAAGAGCCTTTGAATACGGCGCAGAGCATAAGCTGCCCGTTATAATGTTCACGGCATCGGGCGGTGCGCGTATGCAGGAGGGTATAGTTTCCCTTATGCAGATGGCAAAGACGAGCGGCGCGGTTGGAAAGCTTGCCGAAGCAGGTCAGCTTTACATCGCGGTCATGACCGACCCGACAACGGGCGGAGTTACGGCTTCGTTCGCTTCGCTCGGTGATATAATCATCGCCGAACCGAAGGTCGTTATCGGCTTTGCGGGAAGAAGAGTTATCGAGGGTACGATAAAACAGCGTTTGCCCGATGATTTCCAGACTGCGGAATTTATGCTTGAACACGGTTTTGTTGATCTTATTGCGGAAAGAAAGACGATGCGCAGAACGCTTGCGCACATATTAAAGCTTAACGGCTATAAGCCTGCGGAGGAAGTGTAAAAATGGAAATGAACAATAAACTTACGCCTCCCGAAAAGTTAGACCTTATAAGAGATAAGGACAGACCGACCGTCCGCGACTATATCCCGATGATATTCGATGAATTCATCGAGCTTCACGGTGACCGCTACTACGGCGACGACAGAGCGATAATCGGCGGATTGGCTTCGATAAAGGGCATTGCCGTTACGGTCATTGCCGAGGTAAAGGGAAGAAATCTCAACGAAAACAAGGAATCCAATTTTGCTATGCCGCACCCCGAGGGCTACAGAAAAGCTCTCCGACTGGCAAAGCAGGCGGAAAAATTCCACCGTCCCGTTGTATGCTTCATCGATACTCCCGGTGCATTCTGCGGAGTTGAAGCGGAGAACCGCGGTCAGGGCGAAGCTATCGCAAGAAATATAATGGAATTCATGACGCTCAAAACGCCCGTTATCTCTATCGTACTCGGCGAGGGCGGCAGCGGCGGCGCACTTGCGCTCGGTGTATGCGACAAACTTGCGGTGCTGGAAAATTCCATTTATTCGGTAATTTCACCAAGAGGGTTCGCATCGATACTTTGGAAAGACGGCGGAAGAGAGCGCGAAGCCGCTTCAATAATGAAGATAACGGCAGATGATATGCTCGAACTCGGCGTTGCTGAGGAGATAATAAGCGAGCCTTTCGGCGGTGCGCAGAACGATCCAAAGGAAACTGCCAAAAATATCTCAGAATTTTTGTTAAAAACGCTGAAAGAAAAAATGGCAATAGATATTGACGTTTTGCTAAATGAACGATATACTAAGTTTAGAAAAATCGGCGAGTTCGAGGAACTCTGATCTTTCTGAAAAGAATATAAACGGACAGCTTGGGGCAAAGCCGCAGCAAAGTCCTTTATATATGGGTCATTGAACCCCTGCGGCAAAGCAAATGCAATGCTGTTATCGCTGCGAAAGCGAAATAACCAATTATTATGGAGGAAAAACAAAATGGTATTCGATAAGGTAAAGGAACTGATCGTAGAACAGCTCGACGTTGATGAGGACAGCGTTACATCAGGCGCTAACATCCAGGACGACCTCGGTGCAGATTCCCTCGACGTTGTAGACCTCGTTATGAGCCTCGAGGAAGAATTCGACCTCGAGATCCCCGATGAAGCTGTTGAAAACATCAAGACAGTCGGCGATATCGTTAAGTATATCGAAGACAATCAGTAATTCGGTCTGTCGAAATATGTTAAAGTGTATAACCTTTATCGGGTTATACACTTTTATTTTGTTAAAATGACTAAAACACGAATAAAAATTGGTATAAATGTATATTGAAAAAAAGAATAAAATGGTTTATAATAATTAAGAATAATATTCTTTTCTGCATTATGCAGCCGAAAATGCGCTTTTGCACCGGACTATACACCCGGCAATGAATATATGCAGAAAAGATTGAAATAAATCAGGTCAGGAGGACTGTATCGGGCAATGCGCCGATGCAACGTATTGAATGATAAATAAATGGGGACAAAACCGAATATGCGCTTTGACCGTGTGTGGGTCTGTGACGGCGTTTCTGTCGGCTGCGGCTGTTATCGCTGCTGCATTTGCGAAATACGACATCCGCCTTGTTTATGCAGCTGCCGCGCTTGCGATGATCTCTGCCGTTCTCGGAGTTTTTGCGGCTGTTTCCCTTAAAAAATCAGTAAATATCGGCGAAACGGAGCTTGAAATGCTTCGCGATACCGCGTTCGTGAGCTTTGACAAGGCTTCGGGGAAGGCATCTATAAGCGGAGCGTTCACCGCCCTTACAGGCATCGAAACAGGATCAAAGGTCATCGGAAAGGACAAATACGGCGAGGTCATGTCCGATATCTGTTCGAGCCGTCACCCGACCGAAAAGGATATTTATATGTCCTCGGCTGCGGATAAATGGATAAAAGTCGTAACTAACGACGCTGAAGGCTTTGAATTCACCGAAATAACCGATGTCACCGACTATATCGTCGCAAAGAACACGATAAGCAGCCTGCGCAATTTTGACGCGACATCGGGACTTATGACAAAGGACACATTTACGGGCAAGCTTGCCGAAACCGCCGCTACGGTGGAGGGTATGTACGGGCTTATCCATATCACAATAAACGGCATCGACAAATTCTCGTCCTTTGCAGGCGTTCACAACACGGACGAAATGCTTTCAAAGGCTGCAGCTATTGTAAAAAGATACGAAAATCCGCACAATATCTTCGCAGGAAGAGCTTCGGCGAACGATTTCAGCGTTCTTATCACCGATACATATGACGATGGCTGCAAAAAGCTTGCAGGCAAGATCGTGACCGAGATAAGGAAAATGGTTGCGACTTTCCCCGGAAACGGAAGCATTGCAAAGGTCTACTGCGGATATGCTCTTGCGGCAGGCACGAGCGATGTTTCGGCACTCATTGCGCAGGCAGACTTTGCCGCGTTTGACGCTGAAAACAGGAGAGCACAGCAGCCCGTTATCTTCAATGCGGACAACTACTCGCTCAAAGCACAGGAATTCCGCAGGAATCAGGTGTTTGAAACTGTCATTGACGAAGACCGCATCGACTATCATTTCCAGCCTATCGTCGATGCTCACACGGGTGAGATATATGGCTACGAGGCACTTATGCGTCCGCAGGCTGTTGACGGAATAAAGCTTTCGCCGCTCGATGTTCTCGAAATCGCTAAGCAGACGGATATGCTTTACAGCGTTGAGCATATAACATTCTGGAAAACACTGAAGATACTTTCGGAAAATCAGGATTTCTTCCACAACAGAAAGCTTTTCATAAACTGTATCCCGAACGCGCTCCTCAGCGATGATGAGTACAACGACCTTGTGGATAAATACGGTATGCTCTTTGACAAGCTCGTTGTCGAAGTAACGGAGGAAAACCCTGTTTTTGAAAGTGCGATAAACGTTATAAACGCGCGTTACCGTGACAAAAAGGCTCAGGTCGCACTTGACGACTACGGAACGGGCTACTCGAACGATTCAACACTGCTTGCGGTAAATCCAAGCTGCATAAAGATCGACCGTTCGATAATGACGGGCATCGACAAAAATCCACAGAAGCAGCACCTTGTTGCAAATATGATAAACTTCGCCGCACAGCATGAGATAATGGTACTCGGCGAGGGTGTTGAAACATTTGAGGAGCTTGAAACTGCGATAGCACTCGGCGTTGACCTTATCCAGGGATATGTCGTATGCCGTCCGACGGCGGTGCTTATGCTCGAGATACCATCCGAGATAAAGAACCGCATCATCTCCTTTAATATCAAGCACAGAGGAAAGGTCAGCAAGACCTACTACATCAACGAGCGGGAAACTGCCGATATCGTTGAACTCAGTCTTGCGGGATTCAACGAGATATGTATCCACTCCGACTCGGCAAAGCTTATCGGCAATACCGATGTTCAGACCGATATGAAGATCTTCATCGACTGCAAGCGTTCTTCAACAAGAGTTACGTTTGAAAACCTTAACCTCGTCTGCAATGAGGACAATGGCTGCGCTGTTGTGCTTTCGGGCAGCACGCAGGCGAATATCGAGCTTGTCGGCAGAAACTGCATCAAGAGCGGAGGCATAAGAGTTCCCGAGGATTCGGAGGTATTCTTCGGCGGCAACGGACGTCTTGAAATAAACAGCACGAGAGTCTACTCGTTCGGCATCGGCGGAAATTATATGCAGAGATACGGCAGGATAATCTTCGGCGGTGAAAATGAGATCAGGATCACATGCTCGGGCGACTGCGTTGTCGGCATCGGCGGCGGAGAGGGCGGCACGGATTCGGCTGTCATTGCGAACAGCGGAAAGCTCATTCTGGGCGTTGACGGCAAAAATATCGTTTCGCTCGGCTCTTACAACGGCGATTCTTCAATAAAACTCAACAACTGCGATATAAAGGTCGATATGGGCGGCGACGATGTTACTGCTGTTGGCTCGCGCAGAGGCAAGACCGTCATCGACAGCCTTGCAAACCTCGATATCAACATCTCGGGCAACAACTGCTGCGGCATGGGCGTTCTCCAAAGCGGCGAAGGTTCTGTTATCGTCAACGGCAGCAAGGCTGATATCCTCGTCCGCGGCAAAAACATTGTCGGCATAGGAACAATGGGAGGAAACATTGAACCTGTTATAAATGCAGGCGTTGTAAATATCCGCTGTGAGGGCAACAACGCTACCTGCATCGGCGACCTGGAGGGAAGCGGCGCAATCAGGCTCAGAGGCGCTTCAATAACTGCTATTGCAAAGGCTTCCGTGGAAAATCCTATCGGTTCAAAGGACGGAAAGGTCTACGTTACGAGCGGAAGCATCGAAACGAGCGATGTAGATCCGCTTGAATGTTACTCGCTTGCAGGCGAAAGACTTGTCCGCCGTGAGATCGACGGTACTGTCGATTTCCGAAAGACTGTACACAGCGGCGGCGATTCCTACATCTATGTTGCAAACAAGACGGGCGCGGAAACAATGAATATCTACCTCCCCGAAGCGGAAGCACAGAATATGTGACCTATACAAAAAATATACAAGCTGTAATCTTTTTGATAATTTTTGCATATTGTTATGCAAAGGAAAGGTTACAGCTTGTTTTGTTTATTGTGAATCGAGCGAAAATATACAAAATGTATATGCGCAACGTCTGCCGCTTATGCCAAAACGCAGAAAATGTTAAATTTCTTCTAACCCCTTGACAAAATGTACGAAATAGTGTATAATATGTAAAGTAATTTTGCTTTACATCTGATAGGAGTGATAAACGTGAGCGGAGATAAGAATTTACAGTTTTCGGTGCTGCTTGATTATTACGCAGATATGCTCACGGATAAGCAGAAAGACGTTATCGACCTCTATTATAATGAGGACTTGTCACTCTCCGAGATCGCAGAGCATGAAAACATCACAAGACAGGGCGTTCGCGACAGCATCAAGCGCGGTGAGCAGACAATGCTCGAGCTTGAGGATAAATTCCACCTCGCGGAACGTTCGCAGAAATATTATGAGATAATAACCGAAGTCGGTCAGCTTGCCGCAGATATAAAGGAAGAATGTGTGCATTGGACCGCTCCGAAAGCTATAACCAAACGCGCTGAATATCTTGTTCAGCTCGCAGAGGATAACAAAGACTTGTTCTGAATTCTTAAAGGAGTGTTAGTATGGCGTTTGAAGGCTTGTCCGAAAAACTCAGCAGCGTTTTTAAGCGCCTGAAAGGACGAGGAAAGCTTACAGAGGCTGATGTTAAGGAAGCGATGCGTGAGGTTCGCCTTGCACTGCTCGAAGCCGACGTAAACTACAAGGTTGTTAAGGACTTCGTTGCAAAGGTAACGGAGCGCGCTGTCGGCGAAGATGTGCTGCAAAGCCTTACTCCCGGTCAGCAGGTAATAAAGATAGTTAATGACGAGCTTGTTGCTCTTATGGGCGACGGCACGGCAAGAATAGAATTCCCGTCAAAGCCGCCCTGCATCATCATGATGTGCGGACTTCAGGGTTCGGGTAAAACTACCCATGCGGCCAAACTGGCTAAGTATTTCAAGGATATGGGCAAGCGTCCGCTGCTCGTTGCCTGTGACGTTTACCGTCCTGCAGCTATCGATCAGCTTTGTGTTGTCGGCAAAAAGGCTGACGTAAAGGTCTTTGAAATGGGTCAGATAAACCCTGTGACCATTGCAAAAGAAGCTGTAAGCCACGCCAAAGATCACGGAAACGATGTCGTTATCCTTGATACCGCGGGCCGACTTCACATTGACGAAGCTCTTATGAACGAGCTTAAAGCAATAAAGGCTGAAACCTCGCCGAACGAGATAATGCTCGTTGTCGATGCGATGACAGGTCAGGACGCAGTTAATGTTGCGAAAGCATTTGATGACGCTCTCGGTATCGACAGCGTTCTCATGTCGAAGCTTGACTCCGATACAAGAGGCGGTGCGGCACTTTCCGTACTTGCAGTAACGGGCAAGCCGATAAAATTCGTCGGAACGGGCGAAAAACTTGACGATTTTGAGCCTTTCCACCCTGACAGAATGGCTTCGCGAATCCTCGGTATGGGTGATATGCTCACGCTTATCGAAAGAGCGCAGTCCACATTTGATGAACAAAACTCCCAGAAGCTGGCTGAACGCATCAAGGAGAACTCGTTCGATATGAACGATCTTCTCGACCAGATGAAGCAGATCCAGAAGATGGGTCCTATAAAGCAGATACTCGGCATGCTCCCCGGCGTCGGCAATAAGCTTGACGATGTGGACGTTGACGATAATCAGGTAAAGCGCATTGAAGCCATTATCCTTTCGATGACGCCTGCGGAGAGAGCGAAGCCGTCCCTTATAAATCCGCCGAGAAAGCGCAGGATCGCGGCAGGAAGCGGAAACACCGTTGCTGATGTCAACAGACTCTTAAAGCAGTTTGAAGAGATGCAGAAAATGATGAAGCAGCTCGGCATCATGGGCAAAAACGGCAAGGGCAAGAAGAACAAGTTCCGTATTCCGAAAGGAATGATGGGAATGGGCGGTATGCCGCCGATGAAGTAAGCTTCACGATGAAAATTTTCTATTTTATACTGTTTGCGGCGGTTGGAGCGTTCTGCCTTTTTGCGGCGCTGACAGACCAAAAGAGGTTCATTGACTATTGGGCTTACCAGAAAGGCAGACCAAGACAGCGTCTTAAAAGCAGGAATGTTCTGCGGTTTCTTATAGGAACGGCAGGGGTGGTGCTGATACTGTTCGGGTTTGCCGTGCTGTTCGGCTGGCTCTGATAAGCATTGCTGTGATGATAAAGCGGCGGTGCTGAAGTCAGTGAATTGACTGGCGAATACAATTGATTTGAGGTTGTTTTATGAAAATGTTTGCATTTGATATGCTCGTTGTGCTGTGCATTTTCTTTGCGGCAGAGCCTTCGATATATCTTGCGAAATGCAGACGGGAAAAAGATGATGGAAATGATGCCGACAATGCCGAAGCAAAGTCAAAGACGGCGATAAAGATATCCTATCTGTTTTCCGTTATTTCCGCAGTCGCTGCGGCAGTTGTTTATTACGGTTTCAATGCAGAGATGCTTTGAGATATAAGTTTTTTAAGAAAATTATTGGAGGTGAATATAAATGGCAGTTAAAATCAGACTCAGAAGAATGGGTGCAAAGAAGACCCCTTTCTACAGAATCGTTGTTGCTGATTCCAGATACCCAAGAAACGGCAGATTCATCGAGGAGATCGGTTATTACGATTCCACTAAGGAACCTGCAGTTTTCAGTGTTGATGCTGAAAAGGCTAAGAAATGGATCGCAAACGGCGCACAGCCCACAGAGGTTGTTAAGAAGCTTTTCGACAAGAATAACGTAAAGTGATTTTTGACGTTTGCTTTGCTGTTTTACATCGTGCGGACGCTGAGGCAAAAAGCCTTCGGCGTTCTTCCGCAGGTGGTTTTTTTATAACCGTTTGCTCCGAATTTAATATGAATGGAGTTTTTATATATGAAAGATTTGCTTTTAGCTATCATAAGCGGTCTTGTCGAGGACAAGGACGCTGTCAAGATCGATGTTGACGAGCCTAACGAAGAGGGCGTTATCGTATATCATCTCCACGTTGCGAAAGATGATATGGGACGCGTTATCGGCAAGCAGGGCAGGATCGCCAAGGCTATCCGCACCGTTATGCGCGCAGGCGCAGGCAGACAGAATCAGAAGATCATGGTTGAGATCGACTGACAGCTGCACAACATAAAGTTTATGGCTTAGGGAATATTGTGTTTGGCTCCGTGTTTTTCGGAACGGCACGGTATTCCTTTTTATTTTGGGGTGATATTATGGATAAAGATATTGATTTGAGGGATAGTGAAAAGCTTTCGGCGGCGTATAAGACGTATGCGAAAGGCGCATTGATGACGCAGAGCCGGATAAACCTACAGATCATAAAAAATATAATAAAAATACTCTTTGTACCGTTTGCTGCATGGGCACTGATCGAGTTCTTGGTATTTAAAGCAGAAGTTCAGCGTTTTATGTTTATCATTTTTCTCTGGATAGCTGTGGGAACGGTGCTGGGAGGTATTTTTCTGCTGTGTATGTATGGCTCTCTATATAAAAGCTTTGGCAAGCTTTTGAAGATAGAGCGCAGTGAGGGATACGGTCCGAGATTTTATGAGGAGATGGAAAATACCAAGACCTCACCTTGTCTGATGGGTGATTATTACAATCTGAACGGATATGCGGATAAGGCGCTTGAAAAGCTCGGCGGAATTGACCCGAATATCTTTGTGAAAAATCCGTCGGACGCTCATTTATATTATTCTGCGCTGATAACTGCCCTTTCGCTCAAAGGGGATAGGGAGAGCGCTGTAAGAGCGTATAACAGCGGGCTGTATTATCTGAAAACATATATGAACAGTCCTATCTATGGCGACAGGATATCGCTTTCGCTTGCGATATATGAATACTGCGGCGGAAATTATGAAACTGCTGCAAGGCTGACCGATAATGCGCTTCGGCTCGTTATGGCATCAAGCAAAAAGAAAAATCGGATACCCGATGAATATTTTAAGTCTGCGGCTTTATATTGGAAGGCGATGTGCCTTGCATCTATGGGAAACAAAGCTGCGGCGAGAGAGATAATATATTCAAGCCGTGAGCATTATGCGACCGATTATTACAGAAAATGCTTCGCCAAGCTGTTTGAAGATATGGCGAATGATGATAACAGAAAGAATGAGGTAAAAAATGAAACAATTTCTTGAAATAGGCAAAATTGTAGCCGTTCAGGGTCTTAAAGGCGAGGTTCGCGTTGAGGCCTGGTGCGATTCGAGAGAGTTCCTCTGCGAGTTTGACACTCTCTACTTCGACAAGGGAAAAACGCCCGTTGAGATCGAAAGAGCGCACCCTCACAAAAACATTGTCCTTATGAAGATAAAGGGTGTTGACACCGTTGAGCAGGCACAGGAGATGCGCAACAAGATACTTTATATGGACAGAAACGAGGTCGAGCTTGAAGAGGGCTGCTATTTCGTTCAGGATCTTATCGGACTTGAAGTTTTCGACAATGACGACGGCACGGACTACGGCAAGATCTGCGATGTTACCGAAACGGGTGCGAACGATGTTTACCACATCAAAGACGCTGATGGCAAGGTTCGTCTTATCCCTGCTATACCCGATGTTGTAATTGAAACAAATATTCCCGAGGGTAAAATGCTTATCCACAAGCTGGAGGGACTTTTTGATGAGGATTGACGTTGCAACGCTTTTCCCCGAAATGTGCGAGAGCGTTCTTTCCGAGAGCATAATCGGCAGGGCGAGAAAAGCCGGCAAAATAGAGGTCTGCTGTCACCAGATACGCGACTACACGCTCGATAAGCACCGCAGAGTGGACGATACTCCCTACGGCGGAGGAATGGGAATGGTGATGCAGGCTGACCCTATCTACCGCTGCTACAACGCTGTTGCGGATATGTCAGAGGAAAAGCCTTACGTTATCTATATGTCCCCGAAAGGAACTGTTTTCACACAGCAAAAGGCGGTCGAGCTTGCGAAAATGCCGCGGCTTTTCGTGCTTTGCGGTCATTATGAGGGCGTCGATCAGCGTGTGCTTGACAAGATAGTTGACGAAGATATCTCTATCGGCGATTATGTACTCACGGGCGGTGAGCTTCCTGCGATGGTGATGATAGACGCCGTTGCGAGAATGTGTCCCGGGGTGCTTTCGTCCGAGGAGTGCTTCACCGAGGAGAGCCATTTTGCAGGCTTGCTCGAATATCCGCATTACACCAAGCCCGAGGTATGGGAGGGCGAGGCTGTTCCGCCCGTTCTTTTGACGGGACATCACAAAAATATTGCGGAATACCGTCATAAAATGTCTGTCGAAATAACCAAACAAAGACGTCCCGATATGTATGCGAAATATGAACAAACTATAGATATGAACGAAAAGAAGTAATACGACATATATTTTATTAACAAGTCTTTGACAGTTTAACTATAATTTTCGGTGGAAATTTGTTGATAGGTAATAAAATTAGTAATTATAAACAAACCGACGGCGGCATTGAATGATGCGATTAACCAAAATAGCAGAATTTTCAATCAGACCTCATATTTATGACAAATTGCCGTTGACTATTGGCGATTTCGGGGTTATAATATAAACAATAAAAAGAAAAAGGGCGGTTTAACATAAACATAAGATCGCCTAAGCTTTTTGATTTTTTTAAAATTTGAACAGCTTAAAGAAATGAGTTAGGAGAGAGAATTATGTACGTTAAAGATGTAATTGTTCAGAATCAGGTTGGTCTTCACGCTCGTCCGGCAACATTCTTCATTCAGAAGGCAAACGAATTCAAGTCCTCTATCTGGATCGAAAAGGAAGAAAGAAGAGTAAACGCTAAGTCACTTCTCGGCATTCTTTCCCTCGGCATCGTAGGCGGCACACAGATCAGAGTTATCGCTGACGGCGCAGACGAAGAAGCTGCTGTTGACGGACTTGTTGAACTTGTTGAAAGCGGTTTCGCTGAGGAAACAAGATAACCTTTTCTTGATACATTTAGGTCATCGAATCAGTTTCGATGACCTTTTTTGTATTTGTACGAAAATGTGGGAAAAATTTAGCTGAAATCTCTAAATTTTTTATTAAAAGCTATAGGAATTAATAATTTGTTCACACAAATTTGCACAAAATGTGATAGAATATACTCTGTAATAAATTTAATGGGAGAATTGTCATTAAATTTTGTTGACTTTTTATCAAAAGTTAGAAAGAACAAAATAATAGAGCCTATGCTTGCAATGAGCAGACGCGTTTTTATGTTAAATCCGTGATTATTCGGTATGAAAGGAAGACAAGGCTATGTCAAACAGATTGTTCCAGGGACTTATTCACCAGATGAGAGATACTATGGACTGCACCATCGGTGTTGTTGATTCCACAGCGGCTATCGTTGCCTGCAGCGATCTTTCCAAGATCGGCACAACAAATGAGTTCGTTTCTCTCGATTTGAGTGATTCTCACGACATTTTTGTGAGAGATGGCTATACATACAAGCCTTTCGGTTCTCACATCAAGCCTGACTATGCCGTTTTCGTTGAGGGAACTGACGATAATGCCGCTAAGTATGCGAGCATTATGGCTATCACCCTTTCTTCCATCAAGCAGTATTACGATGAAAAATACGACCGCAGCAACTTCATCAAGAACGTTGTTCTCGATAATATCCTCCCCGGAGATATCGTTGTAAAGGCAAGAGAGCTTCATTTCAACAGCGATGTGAGCCGTGTTGTTCTTCTTATCAGAATTATTTCTTCCAACGATGTTTCCGCATTCGATATCATTCAGAATCTCTTCCCCGACAAGACGAAGGACTTCGTTCTCAATATCACGGAATCGGATATCATTCTTGTCAAGGAAGTTAAGAGCAATGTTGAATCCAAGGATCTTGAAAAGCTTGCGCGTTCAATTTCCGATACGCTTTCGAGCGAATTCTACACAAGAGTAAATGTCGGTATCGGCACAGTCGTTGTCGGCATCAAGGATCTTGCACGTTCGTTCAAGGAAGCTCAGATCGCGCTTGAAGTCGGCAAGGTTTTCGATACGGACAAGTCTATCGTTTCCTACGATAACCTCGGTATCGCAAGACTCATCTACCACCTCCCGACAACACTCTGCGAAACCTTCCTCCAGGAAGTTTTCAAGAAAGGCTCTATCGAGTCGCTCGACCACGAAACCCTGTTCACTATCCAGCGTTTCTTCGAGAACAATCTGAACGTTTCCGAAACATCGAGAAAGCTGTTCGTTCACAGAAATACACTTGTTTACAGACTTGAAAAGATCAAAAAGCTCACAGGACTTGACCTCAGAGAATTCGACCACGCTATCGTATTCAAGATCGCTCTTATGGTAAAGAAGTATCTTTCGGCAAACCCTGTTAAATTCTAAAATATCGGTCAATAAGACCGGCACTAATTAAACAAAAATGGGGGCAGTTTTATTCTGCCCCTTTCTGTTCTTTTGAAAAAATTGATTGGCGGTGCAAAAATTGGTTGAACTTCGTAATGTATCTGTTACATATTCAAACGGCGTTGACGCTCTGAATGATGTCAGCATTAAAATAAAGGACGGCGAATTCGTGTTCGTTGTCGGCAAATCGGGCGCAGGAAAAAGTACGTTTATAAGGCTTCTCCTCAAAGAGATCGAACCCACCAAGGGCAGACTGCAGGTAAACGGCTTTAACCTCACAAAAATGAAGAAGAGAAACGCTTACAGACTGAGAAGAACTATCGGCTGTGTTTTTCAGGATTTCAAGCTTATCGAGAGTATGAACGTTTATGACAACGTTGCATTTGTGCTTCGCTGCATCGACGCTTCAAATAAATATATACGAAACAGAGTTCCTTACGTTATCGATCTTGTCGGCTTAAAGGACAAGGCTTACTGCAAGCCGAGCGAGCTTTCGGGCGGCGAAAAGCAGAGAGCGGCTATCGCGAGGGCGCTTGTAAACGATCCCCAGCTTATCATTGCGGACGAGCCTACGGGAAACCTTGACCCTGCGCTCAAGCACGATATCGTTGAGCTTTTGCAGGCTATCAACGACTGCGGAACGACTGTTATAATGGTAACTCATGAGCATGAGATCGTGCAGGAATTCGGCGGCAGGATAATTTCCATGCAAGATGGACGTGTTGTATTCGACGATGTTATAAAGTCGAACTACGACCTTGAACACTGATACTCCAAAGGAGAAAGACAAATGAAGCTTAGTGGTGTAAATTACCTGTTCGGGCAGGGAATAAAAAATATCTGGACGAACCGCATAATGTCAGTGGCGAGCTTTTGTATACTTATGGTTTCGCTGCTGCTGGTCGGCTTTTCCGTCCTTTTTATCGTCAATGTAAATTCTATCATCGGCGGCATCGAGAACAAGAACGAGGTAATCATCTACCTCGATGATATAAGCGAAGACGAGATCACGGCTATGGGAAACAAGCTTCGCTCGCTCGACAATATCAGCGACGTTGTTTTCTTTTCCAAGGACGAAGCTTTCGCGCAGATGAAGTCGGAAATGGCTGATTCGGAGGAGCTTTTCCAGTATGTCGGCGAGGAAAGCCCTCTGCCCGACTCCTACCGCGTAAAGGTTGCCGATATTGAGAAAATGAGCAGTACGCTTATGGAAATAAACCGTCTGGACGGCATTATTTCCGTTAAAGCACCGAACGATTTCGTCAATGTTCTTACCGAATTGAAGCGATTTATCTCAATAATCTCCATAACAGTGCTTACGGCACTCGTTATCGTGAGCCTTGTAATGATATCCAACGCTTCAAGAGCGAGCGTTGAGATGAGAAAGCGCGAGATCGAGATAATGAAGTATGTCGGCGCAACGAATTCATTCGTAAAAACGCCGTTCTTCGTTGAGGGAATGGTCATCGGCATCGTTGCGGGCGCAGTTGCTTCCGTTATAACGCTTGCAGGCTATTCAAAGGTAATGGAAATGATAATGAGCCAGCAGACGCTCTGGTCGGTCGTAGGCGCAGGAAGCTTCACCCCGATGAGCGGCGTTGCGGCAAAGATAGTTATCGGCTACATTGCGGCAGGTGCGCTCATAAGCGCGGTCGGAACTGTAATGAGCACGAAGAAATACGTTAAGGTATAAATACTAATTCTTGATCAACCTATAGACAAACTCTCGGCTATAATAAGTTCACTCTGCGTCAAGCTCCCTTGTCAGGCGGAAGCCTGTCTGCGGTCGCCTTCCTTGATTGAACTTATTCTATCTGTCGATTTTGTCTATAGAACGATCAGGAATTAGTATAAGCATATGAACATTTTTCGGGAAAGGAGAGCTTCACTATGTACAAAAAGGAATTGGCAAAAAAAGTTGTTTCGTTTGCGGCGGCTTTGTGCATGACTGTCGGCATTATGTCCGATACGGCGATAGACCTTTTCGCCGATACGCAGTCCGAGCTTGAAGCGCGTCAGGCAGAGCTTGCTCAGGAGCGCAAGGACGTTGAAAAGGATCTTGCGAAATACAAGGACGATGCACAGCAGACAGAGGAATACCTCGCCGAATACGATAAGAAAATGAAGCTCCAGGAGGAGCAGATCGCAAACATAGACGAGCAGATAGCGAACTATCAGGACAAGCTTGACGAGCTTTCCGTGAGCATTGAGGAACGTCAGGCGGAGGTCGATGAAGGTGTTGAAAAATTCCGCAAAAGACTTCGCAGTATGTATATCTCGGGTACGGACAGCTATGCTTCGATCCTTGTCGGCGCGACCGACTTTTACGGTGTCCTCACAAGGCTTGAATTCGCAGAAAGAATTGCAAAGCACGACAATGATATGATCGAGGATCTGAAGTCGAAGATAACCGTTCTCGAAAACGACAAAGCCGACTATGAGGACAAGATCGCAAAGCAGGAAGCACTCAAAACTCAGGAAGAAGAATACTACGCAGAGCTTTCCGAAACCTACAACAACCACGCCGAAACAAAGGCTATGCAGGACGCAATGGTTCAGGACTATATGGATCGTTTCGATGATATCGTTGCTGACCAGCAGAAGGTGGAGCAGGAGCTTCAGGAGGAGATCCGCAGAAAGCAGGAGGAAGCCGAGCGCAGACGTAAGGAAGAAGAGGAACGCCGCCGCAAGGAAGAGGAAGAACGCAAAAAGCAGGCGGAAGCCAACGGTGAGGAATACACCGAGCAGGACGTAAGCTCGTTCACTTCCTATACGGATACAGGCTTTATCTGGCCTGTTCCGACTGTAAGAAATATGACCGATGTCTATGGCGACAGATATATTCAGGAAGAAGGCAGAACAGCTTTCCATGGCGGTATCGACATCAACAAGCCCGGCTGCTACGGTGAACCTATCGTGGCTTCGGCGGCAGGTGAAGTCATCACCGCAGGCGATACGGGCAACGGCTTCGGTTATCATGTTGTCATTGACCATGGCAACTCCATTGCAACGCTTTACGGACATTGCTCGAGCCTTGCGGTAAAGGTCGGCGATATCGTAGAGCAGGGTCAGGTCATTGCATACATAGGCTCGACGGGCTATGCTTACGGCAATCACTGCCACTTTGAAGTCCGCGTGAACGGTCAGCGTACAGACCCTCTTAACTATGTAAATATCAACAACTAAGGTGCATAAAAATGAACAAAAAGATATCTCTCGGTGCGGCAATAGGCGTAATGGCTCTCATAGCCGCGGCGACGTTCATAATCACATACAACTACTCGATGAAAGTTTTCAACGCGACCGTTAAAAACGTTTCGGAAAAGGAAGAAAGCTATACAAAGCTTTCCGAGATGGATAAGTACGTCAGAGGAAATTACCTCGGCGAAATTGACGAACAGCTTCTTGCGGACAGCATCATGAACGGATATGTTCAGGGCATCGGCGACCAGTATGCAGTTTACTGCACGGCTGAACAGTATGCCGATATCCTTCAGAGCGATGCAGGTGTTACGGTCGGACTCGGCTTCACCTGGGAACGCGAGGAAAGCGGTTATATAAAGGTATCCTCCGTCAATGACAGCTCACCTGCTTCAAGTGCGGGCGTCAAGGCAGGGGACATCATCACAGCCGTGAACAACACGGACGTTATCGCTTATGAGAATGGCTACGAAGAAGCTTCGGGACTGCTTTCCTGTGCAGAGGGAACAAAGGTCAAGCTTCATATAAAAAGAGTTGGCGATGACGGGCTTTCCGACTTCTTCTCGGTCGATCTTATATCGGCGAAAACGGAGATAGTTTCCGTCACAAGCTCACTTATCGAAAATGTCGGATATATAAAAATTTCGACCTTTAACGAGAAAACAGCTTCACAGCTGCGCAATGCGCTTACGAATGTTATCGAAAGCGGCGCGGAATCACTTGTTTTCGACCTGCGCAACAACAGCGGTGACCTTATGAGCGCACTCGGCGACAGTCTTGACTGCATCATAGGCGACTGCGATGTCGTAAAAGCGAAATTCTCCGACCACGAGGAATATGTCGTCCACACGACCGAAGCGGAGAAAATTTCAATGCCTATGGCTGTTATCGTGAACTCGGGAACGGCTTCCTGCGGCGAACTTTTTGCGCTTGCGCTCCGTGATGAATCGAACGCACAGCTTGTAGGAACTTCCACAGCAGGCAAGGGCATTATGCAGTATACTCACAAGCTTTCGGGCGGTGCGGCAGTAAAGCTCACGGTCGCAACGGTCGAAACAAAAAACAGCGGCAATTTCAACGAAACGGGCGTAAAGCCAAACTTTGAAGTCGCACTTCCGTCCGATGTTGACCTTGAAACACTCACGGAAGAAAACAGACTCACCCTCGATACACAGCTCATAAAGGCTGTCGAGGTCGTTCAGACTATCCTTTAAAAAAGGCAGGGACGCAATGGGACTTTTCAAAAAAAGCTCTCCCTTTAAAAATTCCGCCGCGGTTCTGGCGGATAACGGCTTCACCGATGTTTATATCGAAGCACTGAAAAAGGATATTGAGCCGCTCAAAAATCCGAAGGATATCGCAAAGGGGCAAAGCTATCTTATAAATGCGCTCATCATCGCAGGCAGGCTCGAGGAGGGCTGTTCGCTCTATAAAAAATACAGCGAGGAGAACCTTTTCGGCAAGCTGGACAAGACGCTTTATCCGAATTTGCTCCACAACGTTATTTTCGCATATTTTATACGAAACAAATATAAAGAAGCCGAAACTATCTACAAGGAAAAGAACGAGTTCGTTCTCAAAGATACCTCCGATACGATGAAACGAAGCCTTGCGCTCCATGAGTGCATGAACGGGCGGTATGAGAATGCTGTGACTGTGCTGGCGAAGCTTCTCGACAGCGACTGCAGGTTCATTGACCTTTGCATCGTGAAAACGGTGCTGAAACTCGATATGTTCAGCCGCGCGAATGAGCTTTCGGCGAATTTCGGCGAATACAAGGGCAGGAACGAGCTTGAAGCCGAAGCGCAGAAGCTTAAAAAGAAAATTTTCGACGGCCTTTCGCCGAAAGAAAAGGTCAAAGCCGTAAAAAAGGGTAAATAAGGGAAATGACTACACCGATATATGATTTTGTCAAGGCTTATGCCGAAAGCGGCACTGTCAGAGGACATATGCCGGGGCATAAGGGAAACAATTGCTATAAAAGTAAAGCCGCAGGGAGCGAAATTTCTGCGGTTTTTCCGTATGATATAACGGAAATCAAGGGTGCGGACGCGCTTTTTGAGGCTGACGGGATAATCGCGGAGAGCGAAAGGAATGCGGCGAAGCTTTTCGGAACTTATGCAACGTTCTATTCGGCAGGCGGTTCAACGCTCTGCATACAATCGATGCTCGCAGTTTGCGCAAAGCAGGGCGACAAGATAATCGCCGCGCGTAATTCGCACAAGGCTTTGCACAGTGCCTGCATTTTGCTCGGACTTTCGCCTGTTTGGATATATCCCGAATTCGGGGACGGCTCGGCTGTGAGCGGAAAAATAACTGCGGAGAGCGTGAAAAGGCTGCTCGGGGAAAATCCCGATGCGGTCTGCGTTTATATCACCTCACCCGACTATCTCGGTGCAGTTTCGGACGTAAAAGCTATCGCAGAAGCCGCGCACTCGTTCGGAAAGCCGCTCATTGTTGACAATGCTCACGGTGCGCATTTGGCTTTTCTCGAAGAAAACATTCACCCTATCGCACTCGGCGCAGACCTTTGCTGTGATTCGGCGCATAAAACTCTCCCCGTGCTGACGGGAGGAGCGTATGTTCACGTTTCCTCGGAAAAGTATGCGGCAAAAATGAAAGAGGCTATGGCTTTGTTCGGAAGTTCAAGTCCGTCATATCTGATTTTGCAGTCGCTCGACCTTTGCAATAAATATCTTGCGGAAGATTTCCGAACCGAACTTTCGCAGACGGTGAAAAGGATAGAAAAGCTCAAAAAGGACATAAACGGTTTTGTTGCTGTGACCGAGAGCGAACCGCTCAAGCTGACGATATATGCGCTTCCGAGCGGAATGACGGGACGGGAGCTTGCCGACAGGCTGAGGGAGAGCGGTATCGAACCCGAATATGCCGATGAAACTCACGTTATGCTGATGTTCTCGCCGCAGAACACGGAAAGCGACTTTGAACGCGTGAAAAACGCCCTATGCAATATGATAATGCCGAGGATAAGGCTGATGCCGCCGTCATTTTCTATTGCTCCGCTCAAAAAATCAATGGAGATGCGCGAGGCTTTCTTCTCCGAAACGGAAACCGTAAAGACCGAATATGCGCTCGGAAGAATATGCGCACGGACGGAAACTATATGTCCTCCGTGTGTGCCTGCGGCTGCCTGCGGAGAAGTTTTTGACGAAAACGCCATAAAAATTTTAAAAATGTATAGCATTTCGGAAGTAAATGTGGTAAAATAAAAAAGGGAATACCCTCAATTACATATTACCGTGACTTTTCGCACGGAACGATCGGGTCTTCCGACCGCATAAAACCGAAAGGACAGATAAAAATGAAACTTATATATGCTATCGTAAACAACGATGACAGCCACGCTGTTTCATCTAATCTTACAAAAGCAGGTTTTTCCGCTACGAAGCTTGCTTCAACGGGCGGCTTCCTTATGGCAGGAAACACAACGTTCCTCGTTTGCTCCGAGGACAGTCAGGTCGATGAGATAATCGACATCATAAAGCACTGCTCGAGAAGAAGAAAGCAGTATGTTCCGGCTTCGACAATGGGCGGTGTTGATATGCAGTCAACATCTTTTCCGCTTGAAGTTCCCGTCGGCGGCGCAACTATTTTCGTCACCGATATCGAACGCTTTGAAAAGGTATGAGCGCAAGGACTTTATACGGAAAGGCAAGCGTTACCGAGCCGATAAAGGCAATGGTCACGCATGGTCGAACGGCTCACGGCTTTTTGCTGACGGGTGAAAAAGGTGTCGGAAAAAAGACCTGCGCGCTTTATATCGCGAAGTCTATCCTCTGCGAAAACAGCCGGGACGGTGTTCCCTGCGGAGTATGCCGCCAGTGCAAAAGGATAGATGAGGGAACTCACCCCGATGTGATAACTCCCGAGCGGAGCGGCAAAACGCTTGTATATAAAGCGGAAACCATACGCGAAATGTATGACGATGCTTACACGATGCCGAATGACTGCGATGCTAAGATATACATTCTCCCCGACTGCGAGAGCCTGCAGGAGAGAACGCAGAATATCCTTTTAAAGCTCATAGAAGAGCCGCCCGATTATGCGTATTTCATCTTCACGGCGCAGAGCAAGGGAACTTTTCTGCCGACGATACTTTCACGAGTTATAACGCTCGGCATACCCGAGTGCAGTGATGAAGAATGTGCGGCGGCACTTCGCGAAAAAGGAGTTTACACCGAGGAGCAGATACAGAGCGCGGTCGAAGCTTTCCACGGAAACATCGGACGGTGCGAGAGTTGTATTGACGGTGAGGGACTTGAAGCTGCCGAGCTTTGCAGGAAGATAGTCGCCTGTATGGCTTCATCGGACGAATACGGGCTTTGCAGAGTCCTTGCAGGGATAGGCGAGAATCGTGACAATGTAAAGGATATCCTTGTGATGCTCGACAAAGTTATGCGCGATGTCTGCGAGGTGCGGCTTTACGGCGAAAATGCTGTTTTCATAGGCTGCTGCAAGGACGGCGCAAAAAAGC
Organism: uncultured Ruminococcus sp.; assembly: GCA_945868475.1. Taxonomy (GTDB): domain Bacteria; phylum Bacillota; class Clostridia; order Oscillospirales; family Ruminococcaceae; genus UMGS363. Next base: position 115,980 of record CAMBLM010000003.1, read on the forward strand.
TTGCGGAAAGAATGTCTTTCAAAAAAGCACTTCATATTCATGAAATTATCGGAAAGAATATAAATTACTGCAATGCAAATATAAATGTACCGCTGGCGATGTCTGCGCTTTGCGGTGAGATCATCTGACGCCGCACGAAGCGGCTATGGGAATGTCGGTCGGAATGTTTTGATCGGCTTTTTCCGAAATAAAAAATGAAAGGACGAAAAATGGCGGAAATTATCGGAGTGCGCTTTAAGAGCGCAGGCAAAGTTTATTATTTTTCCCCCGGAAAGCAGGAGCTTTCTGTTGGCGAAAAGGTTATAGTAGAAACGGCGAGGGGCGTTGAATGCGGCGAGGTCGCACTTGCAAACAAGCAGGTCGATGACAGCAGGATCGTCAAGCCGTTAAAGGACATTATCCGCAAGGCGACCGAAGCCGACCTTAAAACAGTCGAACAGAACAAGCAGAAAGAAAAGGACGCTTTCAAGATATGTCAGGAAAAGATCGCGGCGCATAAGCTGGACATGAAGCTTGTCGATGTTGAATGTACATTCGACAACAACAAGATACTGTTCTATTTCACTGCGGAAACAAGAGTTGACTTCCGTGAGCTTGTAAAAGACCTTGCGTCCGTATTCAGAACAAGGATAGAACTTCGTCAGATAGGTGTTCGTGATGAAGCAAAGCTTCTCGGCGGACTTGGTATATGCGGAAGAGAGTTCTGCTGTAAATCATTCCTCGGCGATTTTCAGCCTGTTTCTATCAAAATGGCAAAGGAGCAGGGACTTTCGCTCAACCCGACGAAGATTTCGGGAACGTGCGGACGCCTGATGTGCTGCCTGAAGCACGAGCAGGAGGCTTATGAAGACTTGCTCAAAACAACGCCGAAGGCCGGCGCTTATGTCAGCACCGAAAAGTTCAAAGGCTATGTTGAGGAAGTGAATCTTCTCACGGGCAAGCTCAAAGTAAAGCCCGAAAAATCGGACGATCCATCGGTAGTATTCGACAAGTCCGAGGTAACGGTCATTCGTGACGGCAAGATAAAGGTTGACCGTGACGAGGTCAAGGCACTCAAATCACTTGAAGATAAGTAATAATTTGGAGGGACAGTTTTATGATCATCAAAAAAATTATTGAAACAAAAAGATTTATCGACGGAACTAAGGATATGCTCGAAGACAAGTGGGACAGCACTAAGGCTGCACTCAGCAATACAAAAGAAAAGCTTTACGACACAAAGGCAAAGCTTGCTCAGTACAATGTTAAAAAGGTAAGGGCTATTGCGATCACTCTCGGAGTTATCAGCATGGTTCTTTCCGCTGCTGCGCTTGCGGTTTCCATTGTTGCGCTCGTAAGATCCTGCAAGAAGCAGAAAAAGGAAAAGGTCGAGGATTACAGCTATTACATTGATGACCCCGATGATATCGAAAGCTACAGCCTTGGCGTTGACAACAAGAAGATAGATGAAAAGGATCTTCCCGAAGATAATGAAGATTAACTTCATTGAAGACTGACTTTATCGAATAATTTTTGACTCGAAAGGAATTTTTGACAAATGAGCAATAATGATGGAAATATCATCAATGTTAAGCCTGCACGTTCGGCAGGAAAAATCGTTGCGTCGGTTATAATTATCCTCGCGCTTGTGATAGTTATACTTAACTCGTTCACGGCGGTAACGGCAGGCCACTCGGGCGTTGTGACGACGTTCGGAAAGGTTTCGGACAGTGTTCTGAGCGAGGGACTGCACTTCAAGATACCGTTCGTGCAGAAGATAGTTCTTGTCGATAACCGCGTACTCAAAGCCGAAGCAGATTGTTCGTCGGCTTCAAAGGACTTGCAGACAGTTCGCTCGACTATCGCAGTAAACTATAAGGTAATGAATTCTTATTCTGCATCGGTGTATAAAAATATTGGTATGGACTATGAATCGGTGATAATAATTCCTGCCGTTCAGGAGTGCGTAAAGGCTGTGACCGCGCGCTTCACCGCGGAGGAGCTTATCACGAACCGACAGAACGTCAGCGATCTTATGAGTGAGCAGCTCAAAGACAAGATAGGCTCTTACGGCATCGATGTTCAGATATTCAACATCATTTCGTTTGAATTTACAGAGGAATACAACGCCGCAGTCGAAGCAAAGCAGACGGCTCAGCAGAACGCCCTCAAAGCCGAGCAGGACTTGCAGCGAGTAAAGGTCGAAGCTGAGCAGACCGTTGCCGAGGCTCAGGCAGAAGCTGAAGCATACAGGCTCAAATCCGAGCAGATCACGCCCGAAGTGCTTCTTATGAGCTACATAGACAAGTGGGACGGCAAGCTCCCGACCGTTGCAGGCGAGAACGGCTCAATGCTCATCGACATCACTGCTCTTCTCGAACAGATAGAGAAAGAGGATAAGCCGACAAGCAGTGTGCCCGTTTACACCGCTCCCGAAACAACGGATACTGATACATCGAATACAACTGATGAATAATAATGACCCCTGCGGACAATGCGCAGGGGTTTCTTTTCGGAGAATATTATGGAGATAAAAATAAAGCTTCAGAACGGCGAAATAGCCGAAAAAGCGTGTGCATTCGCCCGAAATATGAACGGAGTGGGCAGTGCGGAGTATGACGGTGAAGAAATAATGATAATACTTTCGCCGAACGGATCGGAAAATGTCGTAAAAAGTGCAGTTGAGGGTTATATCGAAGCAATGGGCTGCAGAAATAACGAAATAAAGCCGAAAAACACACATTCGCGGCTGAAATTCGTGCTGAGGATAGTCATAACCGTTCTGCTCGCCGCGGCAGGTGCGGTCACGGCGCATTTCGGGGCGGAAACGACCTCGCTTTTCCTTTATATCGCGGCGTACATAATTATAATTTGGGACGTATTCCTATCCGTTGCCGAAAGCATAAAAGGAAAACACAGTCCGAAGATTGCGGAGGTGATGATATGCATCATCACGCTTGCGATGTTCGTTATGGGGTGGTATCTGCCTGCGGTTATTGTTGCAATAATTCAATACGTAATTCGTAATTCGTAATTATTTTGTTCCGCAGATTTACGGTGATACATGAACGACCTTGTTTTCAACGGTTTTAGCCGATGAAAACAAGGCCGTTTTTGTTATGCGGTAAACAATACAGAAATATATGCGCCGAAAAATCGCTATCGTGATTAGTGGCGGAAGTCTGTTTTTTGCAAGTAGGTGTTTTGCGATAAATGCGGAAATATTAATAATTATACTAAACACCAATTAAAAACTATACAAAAAATCAAGTCGAAACTCCGATATATGGTTTTGACGCAGATTTTTTGTCTATAGTTTTATTGGTGTTTAGTATTACGCATTGATTAAATGCTGTAATCTCCGCCGTTTACAGCACTCTTGTCGAGAATATCCTGAAGTGTGATGCCGCTGAGATATTCGGTTATGACCTTGTACAGACCTTCCCAGATATCTATAGTCATACATTCGGAATAGCGCTCGCAGTTTGCAGGGTCGCCGTCCAGACAGGCTACGGGGGCGAGGTTTCCTTCGGTCACGCGCAGTATCTCTGCAACGGTGTAGTCCTTCGGCTTCCTTGCGAGCTTATAGCCGCCCTGATAGCCGCGGTTCGTGGATAACATTCCTGCGCCGTTGAGAAGCGGCACTATCTGTTCAAGGTACTTTTTCGAGATGCCCTGACGTTCGGCTATATCTTTCAGCGCAACAAACTCGTCGGAGCTGTGCTGGCTGAGGTCTATCATCATTCGCAGTGCGTAACGTCCTTTTGTAGAAATTTTCATATATATTACTCCTTGTATAAAATACAGCATTATTTTTGATTCTGCATCTATTATAACATATAATACATATAATTTCAATAGGCTTTCAGGAAAAATATTTCACAATTTACTGTTGACAAATTTGGGTACTTGCTGTATAAAAAGCTATCATTCAGCTGAAAGCGTCAGCAACGGTCGGTGCGTTTTTTCATCCCCGTTCCGACCGTCCTGTCAGAGCTGCGGAAACATTATGGTGGCTTGGGTGTCATAAACGTAAATATAAATATAGTTTTCATCGAAAATATACCAGCTGTCTGACATAATGTGAAGATGCGGCGCACCGACGGGCGGCCGGCCGATATAATACGGGATAACTGTGTCGTCGCTGCTTAAGATCACGGGGACATTGCTGTTGGCGTCGCTGAATTTTTTGCGGTCAAGACGTATAAAAATATGCTTGCTGTTCAAATTTTGAAAAGTATACGCATCGCCCGTCAAGGTCACATTCACATTGTCGGAGAAAACGGTTTTCCCGTCATAGCTGCTGTCCGTCCGATAAACGAAGTCGGAGCTTTCGGGCGGATCTTCCGATGTGATATCCGCCATTGAAACATACTCGTCAAGGCTGCACCATTCGGTGTAAAAAAGCTCGTTTTCGCCGTCAGTTCCGTGTGTTCCTCTTGCGATAAGCGTTCCGTACTCCGCAGGCATACTGTAATATGCATTGATGCCCGAAAAATCGGTCGGTATCTCAAAGCTGCTGTCGGTATTTTTTATATTTATGCTGAAGCTGCCGTCAGGAAATTCTGCATATAATTCATCAAGCTTATCCGAAATAAGCCTGCGGCAGGCTCTGCCCGTTTCCGTTTTTCCGCTGTAATAAATATCGGCTGAAAGGCTGTAATAATAAGGGATAATGCTGTCGTCGCAGGGCAGGTTTCGGATGAATTTATCGATATCTCCGTCAAAGTATACATTTGTGCATTTTGCTTCTTCGTGATCGCCGTGATCCCAGTATCTTGAAAAGCACATATCGATATCGGCTGAAACATCCGTGCCGAGCTTCTCATCGGTGAAATATTTTTCGGTGAGTGCGGAGCAGATATCATCATACTGCTTGGAGTCATAAAAGCTGTTCGTTTCCGAATAATAGTATATCGTGCAGTTTTTCTCTTTAAGGGTGACATATCCCGTGAAATAGCGTTCGGTCGGGATAATATATCCGCTGCGCCGCCATTGAGGTTCGATGGCGGTTATTTCGGGATATTCGCCGTATTTTTCGTAAAAATAGCTTTCAACGCCGTTTCGGGCGGATTTGACGGCTTTGGCTTTCCTCAGGTGTTCAGACGGCGCGCCGAATAACATACCGAAAAGACCGCATAATACAGAAAGAAACACGATTGCCCCGATCACGGACGGAATGATAACAATAAGCTTTGATCTTGATATTTTCATGCAGATACCCCTTGCTCTGACAAAATATGTAAAGCTGTTGGCATAATTTTAGCATACTCTTATCAAAAAATCAATATAAAACCTTGACAAATCCGAATTTTTAGGCTATACTCAATTTGTGCTTTACAAAATCACGATAAATTTTAAGGAGGCGGACAAAATGCTCATCAAAACATCTGTAAAAATCGATCTTATCGGGAAGTCCGTCTGCCGCTTTGTCTGCCAATAACATTCGGGTCAAGGTATAATGCAGTTGCTTCCTTTTCGGGGAAGCTTTTTTTATGCTCAGACAACGGCATACGACAAATTGTTGTTCATACAGAAAGGAGCAGCTATGGAAATTACGGAATATATTGAAAAAAAGCCGAGAGCCGTGCTTGTCAGTGCCGATACGGGCGAATTTGACGCCGAGCTTTCGATGAAAGAGCTTGAAGAGCTTGTCGACACCGCAGGAGTTGAGGTCGCTGCGACCGTTACGCAGAAGCGTCCGAGCTATGATACTGCGACCTGCATAGGTTCGGGCAGACTTGAAGAGCTTGCAGAGGAAATAAAGGGTCTTGATATCGACATCGTTATCTTTGACCATGAGCTTACCGCAAATCAGACCAAGAGTATTGAAAAAATACTCGATGTGCGTGTTATTGACCGAACAACGCTTATCCTCGATATTTTTGCGCAGAGAGCGCTCACTGCAGAGGGACGGATCCAGGTCGAGCTTGCACAGCAGAAATACCGCCTTGCGCATCTTGCAGGAAAGGGTATTGAAATGTCAAGGCTTGGCGGCGGTATCGGCACAAGAGGTCCGGGTGAATCGAAGCTTGAAACCGACAAGCGTCATATCCGACGCAGGATAGAGCTTCTCTCGGCTGACTTAAAAGAGCTTGAACGCCGCCGTGAGCAGCACCGTGCGCGCCGCAAAAAGGACAACGTTCTTGTCGGCGCGATAGTAGGCTACACGAATGTCGGCAAATCAACGCTTATGAATGCGCTCACGCAGGCAGGGGTTCTCGCCGAGGACAAGCTTTTTGCAACGCTTGACATAACCTCCCGTGCGCTCGAGCTTCCCGACGGAAGAACGCTTATGCTCGTTGACACGGTAGGACTTGTCCGCCGACTTCCGCACAATCTTGTCGAAGCGTTCAAAAGCACGTTGGAAGAAGCTGCAAATGCCGATATCATCATCAATCTTATCGATATAAGCGCAAGTGACGGCTATGAGCAGTCGGAAGTTACCGCGAAGCTGCTTTCGGAGCTTGGCTGTGACGGTATCCCACGCGTTAATGTCCTCAATAAAGCGGACAAGCTGCCCGAGGGTACGAACATCACCTGCGATGACAGCACGGTTCTTATCTCGGCAAAGCAGGGTAAGGGCTTGGATAAGCTTCTCAAATGCATAGCGAAGAATCTTCCCGAAACGGCGGTCAGAGGAAAGTTCGTTATCCCCTACGACAAAGCTTCGCTTCTCAACACGATACGCATTGAGGGCAAAATTTTCTCGGAGGAGTATACCCCCGATGGAACACTCATCGATGCTCTCGTTGACAAAAAGGTATACTATCTTGCAGAACCGTTTAGGGTCAATGCGTAATACTAAACACCAATAAAATACAGGAAAAAATCCGCGCCGAAATCCTATATATGCGAGATTATCGGCTTGATTTTTTCCAAATTTTAAATGGTGTTTAGTATTAGTATAATTCGTAATGCGAAATGCGTAATTATCGTGGTTCTGAAAATTTACAGCACTTGCTGTTTTTCGTTATGTTTACCTTGATTTTTTGGTAGTGGACGGTTCATCTGTCCCACGCTGCAAGGCACTTTATAATAAATGAAGAACCTGTTTTCAAAGATTTTGGATTCTTTGAAAACAGGTTCTTTTGTTTACGAAAGATCATTGTCGCGATTCGGAACGGGAAACCCTTTCCATACAGTTGTATGATGATTTCGGGCATACAACAATTACGCATTAAGCATTAATTATGCTCTTGCATCGAATAATGCACCGATATCGCCCGCAAATGCCTTTGCGGAATCGTTCATCATTTCAATTGTTCCCATTGCAAGCTGTGAGCTTACGTCCATGCTCTTTTTGAGTATGCTTACGCCTGCCTGCTGCTGGAACTGAGCCTGCTTCATTGCCATTGCCGTTGAAGCGATAGATGTACTCATATCCATAATATCCGCCTCCTTTTATGGGGATAGGTCACTTCATGTTTTTGATATCGTTAAGGAGCGTGTCAAACTGCTCGATATCCTTGAAGCAGTTTGCAACAACGTTCTGTGTGTTTGCGATATTCTCAATGATAGCCTTTGAACGGCTGTCGATGCTTGTCATTGCGTTCTGGATACTGTCTGCGGAACTCTGGCTCGTTTCGGCAAGGCTTCTGACTTCCTGTGCGATAACGCCGAAGCCCTTTCCTGCTTCTTTCGCTCTGGAAGCTTCGATAGAAGCGTTGAATCCGAGTATCTTTGTATTGAGTGCGATATCCTGTATCTGCTTGAGGGTATCGTTCGTCTTTACGATCTCTGCCGATGTGCCCTTGGCAATTTCGCCGAGGTTTGCATAAGCGTCCTTGAGCGAGTTGAGTGACTTTTCCGTGCGCTTGATGAGTGTGCTTGCTTCGTCTACCTTTTTGTAAAGTGCCTGATTAAGACTTGTAAGTCCCGTGTTGTTCTGCTTCGAGATATAGGCGTCATAAGCCGACTGGGAAAGAAGTCCTGCGATTATGAAAAGGAAATCAGCCGCAGCCTCGACCTGTTCTTTGCTTACTATCTTTACCTTGCGGAGAGCCGCTATGTATTTATCCTCGTTCACGCCCATATCGCGCGCGATGGCACGGAACTTTTCCTCATCGGGTTCTTCGGTGAGCACCTGACCGCCGATGAATGAGCCGATCATTTCGCCGCCGAGCATAATAGGCGCAGCGAAATCAACAAGTCCTGCATGGCAGGAATAAGAAACGGACTTTCTTGAAAGGAGAGCGTCCTCGCCGCCCTTTTTATCGCACTGAGCGCATCTGCGAGCGCCGTCGCGATTCTTTCTTGTAATATCCATACAGAATTCGGTGAAGTTGCTTCCCTTTGTAACGGCATTGCCGTCGGCGTCCGTAGTGAGCGCAGCCATACCCGTAAGTCTTGCAAATCCGTCCTGAATGGACTGAAGAGTGCTTACGCTTATCAGATCTGTAAGAGCTATTGCCAATTTAATTCCCTCCAACGAAAAAGAAATGCACCGCCGATGCAGACATTTCCTTATACTTATAGTTATTATACATATAATACACCGTTTTTATAATTTTGTCAAGCATTTATGATTCATTTTACAACAATATGTCCAATTTTCACAAATTAAGGCCGAAAAAATCTGTATGACAATACAGTGGTCAAAATGTAAATAAATATAAAATCTGTTGAAAATGCAATTGTTTTGAGGTATAATGTATCTTGAGATAGATTTTTCCTTTTCGGAGGCATTAAATGTACTACTGCTGCGGTATAACCGACGTCGGAACTGTGAGGGATCACAACGAAGACGCTTTTCTTATCAATAAAATAGTAATGGATAAGGCTATGCTCGAAAGTGAACTTCATACGCCATTTGTGACCGCCGTTGCGGACGGCGTCGGCGGCGAAGTCGGCGGAGAAGTTGCTTCAAGGCTCGCGCTTAACTTGCTCGGCGCACTGAAGCCTGCCGAGAACACCGACTATGAAAAAAAGATACTCGATATCCATTATGCCCTGCGCAAAAACGGTGCTGAAAACAACAATATCAATATGCAGACGACACTCTGCGCACTGGCAGTCGATAAAAACGGTTCTGCCTGCATAATAAACGTAGGCGACTCGAAGCTTTTCCGATGCCGCGGCGGAAGTATCAGACAGCTTTCGCGCGATCAGTCGCTCGTCCAGATGCTCTATGAACAGGGCGAGATAACCGCTGATGAAAAGCGCACCCACAAGCACCGCAACGTGATCTTTCCCGTCCTCGGAAACATAGCCGAAGACCCGACCGTCGAGGTAACGCCCATTGAGGGCGGCATACAGCCGGGTGACCTTATCCTTATATGCAGTGACGGGCTTTCCGATTATATCACCAAGGGTGACTTTGAGGAAACTCTTGCCCTCCCGATAAAGCTTCCGAAGCGTTTGAAAGCACTTGTGGAGCTTGCCAAAAACGGCGGCAGCACGGACAACATCACCGTTATCGGCATTTCGGCAATGTGACCTTTTTGATCCGTAATTATTTTAGAGGTTTCCAAATATTTATACAAACAAAACACCCCTGTTTTCATCGAATAAAGCCGTTGAAAATAGGGGTGTATCGGTTTATTGTGAAACACTTAGCGGAATAGGGTGAAAAATCCGTCTTCTGCATTTTACGGTGATATGCGGAACAAAAATAATTACGCATTATACTAAACGCCATTTAAAATTTAGAAAAAATCAAGCCGACAATCTTGGATATATAGGATTTCGGCGCAGATTTTTTCCTTTATTTTATTGGTGTTTAGTATTAAGCATTACGAATTACGCATTATAAAAAAGTCTTTTTCCTATTGAAAAAAGCCGCAGTGTTGTGCTATAATTATAATAATACTGCAAAAATACAGAAAGGCGGAAACGGTTTTGGAGAATCTGTACACTCTGCGCTCGCTGATAACGAGTATCTTGCCGATAACATTCTGGGATATCCTTGATATTGCCGTACTTGCCGTTATCCTTTACAAGGGCATAAGCATCGTAAAGGAAACGCGCGCAGGCGGTCTGCTGAAAGGTATCGCCGTGCTTGTTATCGCGTATCTTTTAATGGAGCTTTTCCAGATGAAAGCTATGGCTTACATTATGAAAAGCGTTTTCAACATCGGTCTGCTTGCGCTGATAATACTTTTCCAGCCTGAGCTTCGCCGTGCGATAGAAAAAATGGGACGCTCAAAGCTCACGAAAGTCCCGTTCATTTCGTCTATAGGCTCGGAGAACAGCGACACTGCCGCTTCAAAATGGAACGATGCTATCGAAGCTATCTGCGATGCCTGTGAGGATCTGTCCGCAACGACAACGGGTGCGCTCATCGTTATCGAGCGTGAATCAAAGCTCGGCGAACAGATCGACACGGGTACTATACTTAATGCGAAGCCATCAAAGGAGCTTTTCGGAAATATTTTCTGGAAGAACACACCTCTCCACGACGGCGCAGTCATAATGCGTGACGGCTATATTCTCGCCGCCGCCTGCTTCCTCCCGAAGCCGCAGAAAGAGGAAACTATAAACAAGGCACTCGGTTCGCGTCACCGTGCGGCTATAGGTATGAGCGAAAACTCGGACGCTATCGTCATTGTCGTTTCGGAGGAAACGGGCGTTATCTCCATTGCCGAGAACGGCAGTCTTGAACGCGGCTTCTCGCGCGACAGCCTTAAAAAGTATCTCCGCGACAAGCTTATCCCCGAAAAGCCGCAGAAAACGGCAAGAACTCTTCCGCCGTCCGATAAAAATCCGCTCTTCATCGGCAGAAAGAGAAAAGAAAAAGCAGAGGAGGCAAGCTCCAATGAAAAAAATAATTGACATCATCTCGGATTTCTTCCGCAGGATATTTGAAAAAGACCTTTCGCTGAAAATTTTCTCGATCCTCTGCGCAGTAGTGATATGGTTCGCAGTTTCGATAAGCGTTTACCCGACGATAGATCAGGTCGTTTACAACGTCCCCGTCACGGTCGAGCTTCAGGGAACATACGCTGAAGCGCACAACTACAAGGTCATCGGACAGAGCGTTCAGACCGTCGATGTCTACCTGCGCGGCGACCGTTCGCAGATAGGCAGCATCAAGGCAGACGACATAAAGGTATCGGCTTCGGCTGAAAACGTAATAAGTCCGAGAGAATACAGTCTTCCCCTTGATGTAAGCTCAAACAGCGGAAAGACATTTACCGTAACGAAGATAACCCCCTCGGACGATGTGGGTTCTTCGATCGAATATATCTATGCTTCCTTTGATGAAGTCGTAACAAAGGAAATAAAGCTTTCGCCTGTCCTTGACCGTCTGCACGTTGCGAGCGGATATATCGTTGACGATGACGATGTTGCCGTTGCGCCGAACACCATCGAGATAACAGGCCCGAAGGACGATGTTGAAAAGATCGACAGCGCATATTTCTATGTCGATACGGAGAGCGAACTTTCTTCAAGCTATGAATACACCGCCGAAAGTCCGACCATCTACAGCAGCGACGGCGTTGCTCTCAGCGGCAACGACAGCATCACATTCAGCAGAACAAGCTTCAGCGTAAGCATTCCCGTTTACAAAAAGCAGGTTCTTCCGCTCGAAGTTGCGATAACGAACGCGCCGTCCAGCTTCAATGTTGACGCGTTCCGCGAGAAGCTGCAGCTTTCCGTTTCCGAACTTGAAATAGCTGCTCCTGCCGATGAGATAAAGGACGTTTCCGCGATAACGATAGGCACTATCGATATGCGCGAAGTTGACATCGGCTCGGTATTCACATTCAACACTGCCGACTTCCTCGGCGAGAATTATCAGAACCTCAGCGGCATCGACAGCATATCCGTTGTATGCCCGAGCGAGGGGCTTTACAAGATCGCAATGACTATCCGCGGCAGCTCCGTTCAGATAATCAACGCCCCTGCGCAGTTCGATTATGACATCATAACTTCGGGCTTTACGCTGTTCTTCATCGGCTCGGAGGAAAGCATCAATCAGATATCCTATATCGATGTTGTTTCGCAGATAGATCTGCTCAATTACGAACTTGAAGCACGCGATTACAAGCTGCCCGTAACGTTCTCAACGCCTGCTTATGACGATGTTTGGTGCATAAGCTCGGACGGTCTGCTCTCGCCAAAGGCTATCGTAACATTTACATTAAAATCATAAGTGGGGAAACCCCACGGCAGGTTCGCGCCACGCTCTGCTTCGTTCAGCTCGTTTGGGAAGAACGGGGTGAAGCGTTCGCGGACAGAGCTTGTTTGACAGCCTGACAAACCAAGATTTGGCGTTGAAGTCCCTTCGGTGTTTTCGCACCGCCAAATTCTGATTTTATCATGGAAGGAACTGAGATCATGCGCTTTACATTTTGCCCACATTGCGGAACAAAACTGATCGGAAAAGAGATCGGCGATGAGGGAGTGATCCCGTTTTGCGAAAAATGCAGTATTCCCTTATGGGATATGTTTACGACAAGCATTATTGCGGCGGTCGTCAACGAATATGACGAAATAGCACTGCTTCGGCAAAATTATGTTTCCGCGACAAAATATGTATGCGTTGCCGGTATTATGAAAATAGGCGAATCCGCCGAGGAAACCGTTATCCGTGAAGTAAAAGAAGAGATCGGACAGGACGTTGAGGCTTTGGAATTCATAAGCAGTTATCCTTATGAAAAAAGAGAAATGCTGATGCTGGGGTATAAAGCGACTGTAAAGAAGAAAGACTTTAAATTATCGGGTGAAGTGGATTCTGTGGAGTGGGTCAGATTCAAAGACGCATTATCGAAACTTCGTGAAGGAAGTATCGGCTGGCAGCTTGTAAAAAACGTTACCGAAAAATAAGCTGTAAAGAAAAATGACCGCCTCGGGGCATTTCAGCCGATCATAATGACACTCAGAGCCGTATACTTTTGTGCGGCTTCACTTTTAGAACCTGTATTCATAAGAAATGTGTGCGGATTTTCGAGCATAATTTTGTTGCAGAGTAGGCAAAAATCCGCAGGCGGGCTTTCGCCCGGCAAGGATTTTTAACGCAGTCTGCGGCAAAATTTGCCGAAAAGACGTGCGCATATGCTTGTGAAGACGGGTTCTTATAAAGAAAAGGAACTTTTATGGCAATAATCATCTCTCAAATAAAAACTTCGGTAAGCGCAGGCACGGACGATATCACTGCCGCCGCACTGAAAAAACTCGGCATAAGCAAAAGCGGCGTGAAAGCCTGTCATTTGCACAAGACTTCGCTCGATGCGAGAAATAACAGCGATATAAAGCTCGTTTCGTCCGTATGGATTGAGCTTGACAGCGAAAAAGCCGAAAAATCGCTCTGCGAACGCGATAAAAGCTGTTCTTATGTCGATCAGAGCATCGAGATCATGCCCCCGAAAACAAATATCACCAAGAAAAAGGTCGTTATCGCAGGCTTCGGACCTGCAGGAATGTTCTGCGCACTCACGCTTGCGGAATATGGCTACGAGCCGATAGTTCTCGAGCGCGGAGCGGCTGTTGACGAGCGGGTAAAAGCCGTTGAAAGCTTCTGGCACGGCGGTGCTTTCTCAGAGCAGACTAATGTACAGTTCGGCGAGGGCGGCGCAGGCACTTTCTCGGACGGAAAGCTCACAACACGCATAAAAGACCCTATGTGCAGGCGAATTTTACAGCGGCTTGTCGAATTCGGCGCACCGCAGGAGATCCTCACGAAAGCCAAGCCTCATATCGGCACGGACAAGCTCCGCAGTATCGTTAAAAGCCTGCGAAACCGCGTTATCGAACTTGGCGGTGAGGTGCGCTTCAACACAAAGCTTGACGATATCATAATAAAAAACGGTGCAGTCGCTGCCGCTGTCGCAAACGGTCAGGAGATTCCCTGCGATGCTGTCGTGCTTGCACTCGGACACAGCGCGCGCGACACCTTTGAAATGCTTCTCGGAAAGGGCGTTTTTATCGAGCCGAAGCCGTTCTCGGTCGGCGTTCGAATCGAGCATAAGCAGACCGATGTTGACCGCTCGCTTTACGGCAAAGCGGCAGGAACTCCAAGTCTGCCAAAGGGAGAATATCAGCTTTCCCACCGCAGAAACGGCAGGGGCGTTTACACATTCTGTATGTGCCCCGGAGGAATGGTCGTTCCGTCGCAGAGCGAGGAAAACACGGTCGTTACGAACGGTATGAGTGAGTTCTCCCGTGACGGTGAAAACGCAAATGCGGCTGTTGCGGTCGGGGTTTCGCCCGATGATTTCGGAAAAGAGCCGCTTGACGGCGTTATCTTCGCACGAAGCCTTGAACGGAAAGCATTTGAACTTGGCGGCAGAAACTACAAAGCGCCTGCTTCGACCGTCGGAAAGCTTCTCACTGGAAAAGGCTCGCTTGCCGAAAGCAATATTGCCCCGACTTATGCAAGAGGACTTGCGGAATGTGACCTTGCGGAGCTTTTCCCCAACTTCATCACGGAAATGTTAAAAGAGGGACTTGTTGATTTTTCGCACAAAATGAAATGCTTCGGGGATAGGAATGCAGTTCTCACCGCTCCCGAAACGAGAACGTCCTCGCCCGTGAGGATAACAAGGGGAGAAGACCTCTGTTCGCTGAATGTGAAAGGCTTATACCCCTGCGGCGAGGGAGCAGGTTACGCGGGCGGAATAATGTCCGCTGCCGCTGACGGAATGAATGTGGCGGTACAAATAATTCGTAATGCTTAATGCTTAATGCGTAATTATTTTGCTCAGCAAATTTACGGTGAGAACCGAATTTTCTGCAGTAGACGGGTTTATCGCCCCACACCGCAAGGTGCTTAGTATTCCGCATTACGCATTAACATAGTGTTGCTTTCCCCGTTGATATCTTATACTAATAACCATTTAACCTATGGATAAAATACAGCAGCTATAATACACCCACTCTGCGTCAAACTCCCTTGACAGGCGGCAGCCTGTCTGCGGTCGTTTTCCTTGATTGGTCGTATTCTATCTACCGTCTTTATCCATAGAACAAATGGTTATTAGTATTAAAGGACAAAATAAAATGAACGAACTTAAAATTATCGCACACATTGAAAACAGCTTTACGGAAAAATTCGGCGTTCCGCGGCAGAGCGGTCTTGCCGATGTTGTTTCCCGTATCGTTTTTGAACCCGAATACCGCAGCCCCGATGCCTTTCGGGGAATTGACGGCTACTCGCATTTGTGGCTTCTCTGGCTATTTTCCGAAGCAAAGACTGACGGATTTTCACCGACTGTACGCCCTCCGCGGCTCGGCGGAAACAAGCGGATGGGCGTTTTTGCGACGCGCTCGCCGTTCCGCCCGAACTCGATAGGTCTTTCCTCGGTAAAGCTTGAAAGGGTCAGCTTCGATGAAAAGGATTCGCCCGTGATATACGTCCGCGGTGCTGACCTTATGAACGGAACGCCGATAATCGATGTGAAACCGTATCTTTCCTACACCGACAGCCACCCCGATGCAGTCAATGGTTTTGCTCTGGACACCAATGCTCCCGTTTTATCGGTGATCTTCCCAGATGAGCTGAAAAAGCTTGCAGGTGAAAAGCTTTCGGCGGAGCTGACGGAGATCCTTGCGCAGGACCCACGACCGCAGTATCAGAACGACCCCGAGAGGGTCTATTCAATGTCCTACGGCGGATCTGATGTTGATTTTTCGGTAAGTGAGGACGTTCTAACCGTTAGAAATATACGAAAAAAATGACTTTTCCACCGATTTTTCTTTACAGTAATATTATCGGTTACAACATATCAGGTTCAAATTTGTAACTTTGCACAAATATAGGCTCGTGACATTGACTTTTTTAAAGCAATATGGTAAAATAAAGTGTAATTTTGTTGGAAAGAGATTCTGTTTTGGGCGAAAACGGATTTCCGAATTACTGTTTGGCAAAAAATCATTCAACCATAAATCAACTGAAATGAGGGTTTGTATAATGGATAAGGCACAATTCCTTGCAAAGATCAATGAAAATCTTATGACCGACGGCAGGACGGATATGAAAAACGCCACCGTCAAGCAGCTCCATAACGCTGTTTCAAGAGCAGTTATGAGCGATATCATTCCGCTCTGGAACGAAACAGAGAACCGCCACGCAAGCGGCAGAAGAGCATATTATCTTTCCGCTGAGTTCCTTATGGGACGTGCGGTCTACAACAACCTTTACTGCGCAGGACTTCTTGACGAAGCAAAGCAGATCTTCGCTGAAAATGGCGTTGATATCAACTGCATGGAAGAAGTCGAGGACGCCGCTCTCGGAAACGGCGGTCTTGGCAGACTTGCAGCTTGCTTCCTCGATTCCGCAGCAGCTTGTGATATTCCGCTCAACGGCTATGGTATCCGCTACCGCTACGGTCTTTTCAAGCAGTCTATCGGCAACGGATTCCAGCAGGAAACCGCAGACAACTGGCTCGCTTACGGTGATGCTTGGAGCGTTCGCTGTGAATCGGACGCTGTAAGAGTTGATTTCGGCGATCAGTCCGTTATGGCTGTTCCTTACGATGTTCCCATCATCGGCTACGGCAGAAAGGCTGTAAACACACTCCGTCTTTGGCAGGCTGAACCCGTAAAGGGCTTCGACTTCGGCGCATTCGACAGACAGGACTATGAAAAGGCTTCCGAAAGCACGGTTCTTGCCGAAGCTATCTCCGATGTTCTTTACCCGAACGACAACTACGAAAAGGGACTTCGCCTCCGCCTGAAGCAGCAGTATTTCTTTGTATCGGCTTCGATTCAGGATATTATCAGAAAGTACAAGAAAACTCACGGAAATGACTTCTCCGAGTTTGCAAAGTGCTTTGCTCTTCAGCTCAACGATACTCACCCGACAGTTGCTATCCCCGAGCTTATCAGAATTTTCATGTTCAAAGAGGGCATGAGCTTCGGCGAAGCATTCGATATCACACAGAAGACCTGCAACTACACCAACCACACCGTTATGGCAGAGGCACTCGAAAAGTGGAACGCAGACCTCTTCAAGAGCGTTCTTCCTACCGTTTACGAGATCGTTCTGCTTATCAACGAACACCTTAAAAAGTACCTTGCTTCTATCGGTCAGACCGAAAATCAGATAAATCAGAAGCTTATCTATGACGGCGACCGTATCCACATGGCAAGAATGGCTATCTTCGCTTCTTCGCATACGAACGGCGTTGCACAGCTTCATACTGATATCCTTAAAAATGACGTTCTCAAGGACTGGTACGATATCTTCCCCGAAAGATTCCAGAACAAGACAAACGGCATCACACCGAGAAGATGGCTCGGACTTTGCAACGAGGAGCTTTCTTCCCTTATCACGGAAAAGATCGGCGATGGCTGGATAACAGACCTTTCCGAACTCAAGCAGCTTGAAAAATTTGTCGATGACAGAGATACTATCAACCGCTTTATGGAGATCAAGCGCACAAAGAAGCAGCAGCTCTGCGACTATATCGCAAAGCATGAGGGCGTTCTTCTCAGTCCTGACTTCGTATTCGATATTCAGGTAAAGCGTCTGCACGAATATAAGCGTCAGCTTCTTAACGCATTCTCGATAATGGATCTCTATTTCCAGATCAAGGAGCATAAGCTTCCCGACCTCCAGCCGACTGCGTTCATCTTCGGCGCAAAGGCTGCTCCTGCATACCGCAGAGCAAAGGGCATCATCAAGTATATCAACGAGGTCGCAAACCTTGTTAACAATGACCCCGAAACAAGAGATAAGCTCAAAGTCATCTTCGTTCAGAACTATAACGTTTCCTACGCAGAAAAGCTTATCCCTGCCGCTGATATCTCCGAGCAGATCTCCACAGCAGGTCTTGAAGCTTCGGGTACGGGCAATATGAAGTTCATGCTCAACGGTGCAGTTACCCTCGGTACATTCGACGGTGCAAACGTAGAGATCGTTGAAGAAGCAGGCTGGGAGAACGAGTACATCTTCGGCTGCCGTGTTGAAGAGATCGAAAAGATCAAGCCGACATACCGACCAAAGGAAAAGATCTACTACAAGAACGAGCGCGTTAAGCGCATCATCAATACCCTCGTTGACGGCACATTCAACGACGGCGATACGGGTATGTTCGGCGAGCTTTACAACGCACTCATCAACGGCACAAGCTGGCACAAGCCCGATAACTACTTCCTCCTTGCAGACCTCGAAGGCTATGTTGATACAAAGCTCCGCGCTCTCTATGACTACAAGAACAGAGAAGTATTCTCAAAGAAGTGCTGGATGAACATTGCAAACAGCGGAAAGTTCTCCTCCGACAGAACCGTTACACAGTACGCCGAGGAGCTTTGGAAACTTTAAGATAAATTCGGAATTAGGAATTCGGAATTCGGAATTCGGAATTATTTATGCTCCGTAAATTTATCGGAAATATAAATTCCGTAGGGCAAATTCTGTATTTGTCCGATGCAAACCCTGTATCTCTGGCAAATTTTCTGTAGGGGACGGGTCATCCGTCCCGCGCCGCAAGGCGTTTTCTGACGAATTCGGAATTAATTATGTTCCGCAAATTACAGCAAAATTGCAAATGACGGATTTTCTATCCTATGCCGCAAAGTGTTTCACAAACAAAACGACCCTGTTTTCAACGGTTTTATCCGATGAAAACAGGGTCGTTTTGTTTGTGAAAAATTTATATGTTGAAAATTGCTGATGCTATTCGGAACGGGAACCGTTCCCTACAAAATTCGGTGCTTCGCAATAAATATGCGGAACTGATACTAAACACCAATAAAATAAAGGAAAAAATCTGCGCCGAAATCGCATATATTCAAGATTGTCGGCTTGATTTTTTCTAAATTTTAAATGGTGTTTAGTATAAAATAATTCCGAATTCCGAATTTAAAAATTACGCATTAGATCACAGTTTGTGTAATAGTGTTCCAATATCTCACGATAGTTTTTTCCCTCTTTGGCAAGGCAGTTTGCGCCGTATTGGCTCATTCCCACACCGTGACCGCTGCCTTTTACCGAGAAGGTGTAAACCTTGTCAGTGTCGCTGTACGAAACCGTGAATGATGACGAACGCAGTCCGAGAGCGGTGCGCACCTCTTGTCCGCTGTAGGTCTTGCCGCCGACAGTGACCCTCTTTGCATAGCCGCCGCTTGTAAGGCTGTCAACGGATATCGTGCTGTTTTCGTCAAAGTCCGAATCGGGGAAAGCGGCTTTTATTTCATCTGCGGTGAAATTGTTTTCGCTGTAAAATGTCGGTGCGTCTTTGTCCCACTCGCTGTCCACGGAAACAAGGTAGGGGAAAGCGGCTTCCCACACTTCGGCGGAATCCTCGGTTTTTCCGCAGGAGATGGAGTGGAACGCTGCGGCGATAGGCTCGTCCCCGTAAAAAAGTGCTTCGGGGTAAACAGCGTCAACGGCGGCTTCTATCTTTTGACGGTACTCGTCATAAGCCGTGCCGTAAAAAGCCTTGCCCTGCTCGGGAGTGAAAAAGGCCTGGAATTTCGCGCTGTCGTTTGAGATAGCTGCGCCCATCAGCTCGGGCGTTGGGTTCTCGCTTTCGAGCATTTCGCGGCGCAGGGCGTATGTATATGCCGCTACTGCCTGCGCTTTGAGTGCTTCGGGTTCGTATGCCGCAGGCATTTCCGCCATGACCGCACCAACGAGGTAGTCTTTCATCGGCATGTCCATAACTTTTCCGCTCGTTATATCGAAAACGGTGAAAATTTCATCGGAAGAGGTGTTTTCCCCGGTTTCCGGTTCGGATATGCTTGTCTGCGTTGTTTCGGAGACGGTTTGTTCGGACGGAACGGAGTTCTTTTCACGTCCGATAAAGCCAACAAGCGGTATAACGAACACAAATGCGGCGAAGATGAGAACGATTTTGAACAGATCCTTCATTATAACATTTCCTTTCTTGGTAAAGCAGTAATACTTTAAATTGTTGCAAATATGACAAAAAGAACAGACAAAGCCGCTTTTTTTCGTGACCCGTTTTTTAAAAAACTGCTTGACAAGTGTTAAAAGCTATTGTAAAATAAAAGGGTACATATTTTATCAGAGTGTGCGCCTATACTTCTTGTGCAATGATGCACTTTTCAAAGCAAAGACGCCGCCCGAAATATGCGCGCAATGCTTTGAAATGGGCGAACACCCGATATAAAAGCATCTGAGGAAAGGGGGAGGCTCTTTTTAAAGGGCACTTCACAATGATTGGAAAAGAGAATCAAAACGGCAGCGCTGCTATAACAAGTTTATGCGGCGAATTTCTTAAACATAACAATATCCCACCTGAACTTTATGAAAAATATCAGGTAAAAAGAGGTCTGCGAAACAGCGACGGAACAGGCGTTGTTGCAGGCATCACAAATATTTGCAACGTTCACGGCTATGTTGTTTCCGAGGGCGAAAAAGTCCCTGCTGAAGGCGAACTTATCTACCGCGGATACAGCATCAACGATATAGTCGCAGGCATACAGAAAGAAAACCGCTTCGGCTTTGAGGAAACGGTATATCTGCTCCTCTTCGGCGATCTTCCGACAAGAGAGCAGCTTGACAGCTTCAATGCGCTTCTGTCCGAATACAGAGAGCTTCCTCCGGGATTTTCCGAGGATATGATATTTAAAGCTCCGTCCAAGAATATAATGAACAAGATGGCCCGATGCGCACTTGCACTTTATTCTTATGATGTTGACCCCGAGGATCAGTCACTCGCGGCAGAACTCAACCGTGCGATATCCGTTATCGCGAAGCTCCCGTCGGCAATGGTCGATGCTTATCAGATAAAACGCCGCGTTTTCGACCACGAGAGCCTTTATATGCATCCTCTCAACCCCGAGGAATGTACAGCGCAGAGCATACTTTCAACGCTCCGTTCCGACCGTGTTTATTCCGAGGAGGAAGCAAAGCTTCTCGACCTTATGCTCATTATCCACGCGGAACACGGCGGCGGAAACAACTCGACTTTCACCTGCAGAACGCTTACGTCCTCGGGTACTGACGCTTATTCCGCTTATTCGGGAGCTATCGGCTCGTTAAAGGGTCACCGTCACGGCGGCGCGAACACAAAGGTAATTGCACAGCTTGAAGGCTTTAAGTCGAATATCGCACACTGGGACAATGACGGCGAAGTAAAGGACTACCTCGCAAGGATAATCCGCAAGGAAGCCGGCGACGGAACAGGACTTATCTATGGTATGGGTCACGCCGTTTACACCATTTCCGACCCGAGAGCGGTCATTCTCAAAGAGAACGCAATGAAGCTCGCAAAGGGTACTGATTTTGAAAAGGAATTTATGCTCCTTGATGCTGTTGAGCGCCTTACTCCCGAAGTTTTTGCCGAGATAAAGGGCAATAACAAGGCAATGTGCGCAAACGTTGACCTTTATTCGGGACTTGTTTACCGTATGCTCAAGATACCTGTTGAACTCAACACGCCGATGTTCGCTGTTGCAAGGATCGCAGGCTGGGCAGCACACAGAATTGAAGAGCTTACAACGGGCAACAGGATAATCCGTCCTGCTTACAAGCCTATTGCAAAGAGAAGATCTTATAAGACGATCGAAAACAGATAAGAGAATACATATATTCAAGGGTGAATATTTATTTAACAAAAAGGAGAAGTTGACATGAGCGAAAAACAGGTTACTCCGTACAAAAAGAAAAAAGTATTCCTTGACAAGAAGTTTTCTGTAGTGATCTATGCAGTTACTCTTGTGCTTGCGGTAATATGCAGAATATTTCAGCTCAAGGACAATATGAATTTTGAAAAAGGTACATATATCAATTCGGGATTCAATCTTACAATGGCTGTTATCCTTGTGGGCTTTGCGCTTCTTCTTGCCGTTATGATATTCGGCGAATCGAGAGATAAGGTCATCAAATCCTGTGTCCTTATCAACCCGATGCGTTTAAGGGCAGAACGCCTTAACAAAAAGGTTTCCCCTAAAGCGGCGGCTTCGATGTTCGTTATGGCAGGCCTGCTCATATATCAGACGGTCGCACCGCTCGCGGCGCAGATAAGCCTTAACAAGAGTATGTCTACCGAAGATAATCCCGTAAGTTCATTTGCCAATATAACGGGTATGCAGTGGGCGAACTACATTTTTATGATAGTTCTCTGCTTCACCTTTATTTCAACGGGAATGAGCATTTTCAAAGGTGAGGGAATAACCAAGGGACAGTGCGCTTTCCTTACGCTTTTCCCGATATGGAAGCTTGTTCAAACCTTTGACCTTATCACGACATATCAGGTCATCGGACCATACTCCGAGAAATGCTATATTCTTATGACGAATGTTTTCTCCGCACTTTTCTTCCTCAATGTTGTAAGATTTTTCTGCGGCTTTGAAAAGAAGAGAACGAGATACTATATGATACTTTTCGGCTATGCGGCTTCGATAACTGCGGCTGTATCGACGCTCCCGAGATATGCGATGTTCTTCCTTACCGACTACACTGTAAGAGAGGGTATGCTTTCTCCCGATGCGACCGATGTTGGTATCATCTTTGTAACAGCCACTATCGTTGCTGTATTCTGGAGCACCTACGTTTACAGAGTAATGCCCAAGCTCAACCTTACGGGCAAGCGCCGCTGGACAGGACTTCAGACCGATGGAAATTCCAAGATGGAAACTATCGACGACTGATAACTATTTATGGGGTGTTTACAAGCGGCGAAAAACCGCTTTGAACGCCCCGTTTTTTATATTGAACGAAAATCAAACGAAAGGAGATAATACTTATCTCTAATGAATGTGTAGACAAAAAATCGGCGCAAAATCCATATAAAGCTGTTGAAACAGCTACGAGATTTTGCTTGATTTTTTGTACACATTCTGATTAGATATCAGTATAACGCCCAAAATGAAAAAGTTCGGAATATCTGCGTTAGCTGCTGCGGCGGTAATGCTCACGGGCTGTACGCTCGGCGGCTCTGCGGAAAATCTTCTTTCACCGCCTGTGCTTTATGAGGAGCAGGAGGAAATTTATTCTGCGCTTAAAGAAAGCACGGGTGAGAATATCACTCTCCAGTATCCGCGTTCGGGGGCGCTCCGCTCGGCATTCATCATCGATGATATCGATGGGAGCGGCGAGGACGAGGCTATCGCTTTTTACAGCGTCCGCGAGCAGGTGAGGATAAACATTCTCGACAGGGACGAAGACGGAAAATGGCAGTCGGTATGCGACCTTGCAGGGATCGGAGCAAGCATTGACCGAGTGCAGATAACATCGATCGGTTCAACGGCGAGGAGAAGCATCATTGTCGGCTTCGGCGAATCGGGCAGTGATAAGCTCCTCAAAGTTTACAGCTACAGCGATGGCATTGTGAGCGAGAATTATTCCGACAGCTATTCTTCGTTTTTCACCTACGACCTTAACGGCGACGGCGAGGACGGACTTTGCATCATTCGCTCCAACAATGAGAACATCGGCAGGAAAGCCGACTTCTCCGTTATCACCGACACGGGAACGCAGGTCGTGAAGAAAGACACGGTCGCGCTCAATGACAAGGCTTCCGACTTTGTGGGAGTTGTCCTCGGAAATGTCGGCGAAAACACGCCTGCGGTGTTCATCGATGAGCTTGCAGGCGGACAGCTTTCGACCGAGATAATCTATCTTGTCGGCGACACGCTCCGCAATCCGCTCTATCTTGACGAGCGCCAGATGATAAGCGACACCACGCGCAGTAAAGGCTACTACTCCGCCGATATCGACCTTGACGGCATAACCGAGATACCCACGCTTTCTTATTTCCCCGGTTACGATCAGGACGACCGCGACGCTTTCATCGCGACAAACTGGAACGTTTACTCGAATTTTACGATAAATAAGAAATATTCAAGCTATTATGACATCGAAAAAGGCTTCTGCTTCGTTTTGTCGAGCCGCTGGGACGGTCTTGTGACGGTAAAAAGGGACGAGCATAACGGCGATATCGTTTTTTACAAGTATTTCGCCGATCTGCTGAACTCTGACACCGAGCTTCTGCGGCTTTCCGCCGTTACAGCCGATTATTATGACGAAAAAGCCGAAAACGGCTATGTCTGGCTCAAAAGCAGGGACAATATGCACTATTTCTACAAGCTCCCCGAGGCTTCGGACGAGCCGCTTATCCCTACGACAGCCGAGATCGTGAACAATTTTTATATCATGTCTTGATAACAGATAAAAGAGGAGGAAAATGCTATGAAACGAATTCTTGTGTGCGAGGACGAAGATGTTATCCGCGATTTTGTCGTTATTAACCTCAACCGTGCAGGCTACGATGTGGTCGATGTGAACTGCGGCGAAGAAGCACTCCGCGTTTTTGATGAGGAGAACGGGAACTTCGATATCGCACTGCTTGATATAATGATGCCGGGCATTGACGGCTTTCAGGTCTGCAAGGCTCTGCGCAAAAAGAGCAGCACTCTCGGCATTATAATGCTTTCCGCAAAGACGCAGGAAATGGACAAGGTGAGCGGACTTATGCTCGGCGCGGACGACTATATGACAAAGCCGTTCTCCCCGTCTGAGCTTACAGCCAGAATAGATGCTATTTACCGCCGCGTAAGCATGTCTATGGTGCGTGAGGAAGAGGATTCCTCGACCATAGTTTCGGGTCCGTTCGAGCTTGACCTGAAGAGCAGGACTGTTTCCAAAAACGGTGTTCCGATCGAGCTTACGCAGGTCGAATATCAGATACTCGAATACTTCCTTAACAATCAGAAAACGGCACTCGACCGTTCAAGCATCCTCACGCATATATGGGGCGACAACTACTTCGGCGATGACAAGATAGTTGATGTCAACATAAGACGTATCCGTATGAAGATCGAGGATGAGCCGTCCAACCCGAAGTACATATCTACGATCTGGGGCTTCGGCTACAAGTGGACAGCAGGTGAATAAAAATACTAATCCTTGATCAACCTATAGACAAACTCTTGGCTATAATACTAAACACCAATAAAACTATAGACAAAAAATCTGCGCCAAAACCATATATCAGAGTTTTTGCTTTATTTTTTGTATAGTTTTTAATTGGTGTTTAGTATAATAAGTTCATTCGGCGTCAAGTGCCCTTGTCAGGCAACAGCCTGTCTGCGGTTGCTTTCCTTGACTGAACTTATTCTATCTGTCGATTTTGTCTATAGAACGATCAGGAATTAGTATAGGGAGGACAACCGCTTTGGAAAGTAAAAAGATCACAAGGCGAAACAACATAACACGCCGATGGATAGTCAACAATATCGGCTTGATCTTTATCGTTCTGCTGACGGTAACGCTCGCAAGCACGGTATTTCTTCACAGCTTTTACTATAATTCCGCTCGGCAGTATCTTTCTTCGCGAATGAATATGGTCACGAGCATTTTGCAGAATTCCTACAACGACTCTGCGGCGAGCTTCACTGCGGAAACGCGCTCTGTTGTCGAAAACTGGGCGGACAGAAACCGCACCGAGCTTATGATTATCGGCAGGAACGGGAACGTTGTCCTCACGTCTTCGGGTTTCGTCCCGACTGTGGAAGACCCCATGACCGACTACAAGGACGCTGTTGAATCGGGCGAAACAGGTTATTTCGTAGGAAGAACAGTCGGCGGCGAAAAGATGATGGCACTGAGTATTCTTCTTCCCGACAATGATGCAGGCTACATAGCGGTAAGAGTTGCTTCATCGATGAAAAGGATAGACAGGCAGCTTTTTATGATGTTCCTTGTTGTTGCGGCGATATGCGCGGCGGTGCTGATACTGACGTTCTTTTCGGGAATGTACTTCGTGAAGTCGATAGTTATTCCCGTGCGGCAGATAAGCGCGACCGCAAGGCGTTACGCAAAGGGTGATTTTTCCGTGCGTATACGCAAGAAAAACGATGACGAGATAGGCGAGCTTTGCGATACGATAAACCACATGGCAAAGGAGCTTGCGAACTCCGAAAAGCTGAAAAACGAGTTCATTTCGAGCGTTTCACATGAACTGCGCACTCCGCTCACGGCGATAAAGGGCTGGTCGGAAACGATAGCCAGTATGCCCGAGGACAGCGCGACCGTTGCAAAAGGAATGAGGGTCATTGACCTTGAAACGGAGCGTCTTACGCGAATGGTCGAGGAGCTTCTTGACTTTTCCCGTATGCAGAACGGCAAGTTTTCGCTCCAAAAGGAAACTATGGACGTTCTTGCGGAGCTTGGCGATGCGGTGCTTATCTATGGCGAAAGCGCAAAGAAAGCAGGCATCACGCTGAAATATGACGAACCCGATATGCTCCCGTTCATTATCGGTGACAAGAACCGTATCCGTCAGGTTTTCATAAACATCATCGACAATGCGATAAAATATTCCGACAAGGGCGGACTTGTTTCCGTTCAGGCAGAAATGGCGGACAACACACACATCGTTGTGGATGTTTCCGACACCGGCTGCGGAATAAGCAAGGAAGATCTTGCAAAGGTCAAGACGAAATTCTACAAGGCGAACTACACGCGCCGAGGTTCGGGCATAGGTCTTGCCGTTGCGGACGAGATAGTAACCATGCACGGCGGCAGGCTCGATATTCTCAGTGAGGAGGGGCAGGGTACGACAGTCCGCATAATCCTCCCGATAAAGGCAAATTAAATGCATATCCCTGAAAGGAAACACATTAAAATGAGTAAACAGAATAAGGAAGAAAAATTCAAATCCAAGATAGGCGGTCAGGCTCTTATCGAGGGCATTATGATGCGCGGTATCGGCATTGCGGCAATGGCTTGCAGACTTCCCGACGGCTCAATAGACGTTGAAACGTGGGAGATAAAGAACGGCAGGCAAGCACCCTGGTATAAGAAAGCACCCTTTATCCGCGGCTGCTTCAACTTCGCCGAAACTATGGCGGAGGGCATACGCTGTACAATGAAGTCCGCCGAAAAGCAGATGACCGAGGACGATGAGGAGGAAGAACCATCAAAGTTCGAGAAATGGCTCGAAGAAAAATTCGGCGACAAGCTCGTCAATGTTATAATGGTGATATCGATAGTGCTTGCGATGGTGATATGCGTACTGCTGTTCAAGTTCCTGCCGATGCTCATATCAAAGCTTCTGCTGAGCGCAGGCGTTCCCGACTGGGGAAGGACTGTTGCGGAGGGCGTGATAAAGCTTGCGCTCCTCATCGGATATTTCTATGTTATCTCGCTGACCGATTCGATGCACACGACCTTTATGTACCACGGTGCAGAGCATAAGACCATTGCCTGCTACGAAGCACAGAAAGAGCTTACGGTGGAAAATATCCGCCCGATGTGCCGATTCCACCCACGCTGCGGAACGAGCTTCATAATGATAGTCATTCTTATAAGCATAATCGTGGGAATGTTCCTGCCGTGGAAAAATATCGGCATAAGACTGCTGATGCAGCTTGTACTGCTTATCCCCGAAGCATCGATAGCTTATGAGCTTATAAAGCTTGCGGGAAGATACGACAATATCATAACAAGGATAATCTCCGCACCGGGGCTCTGGTTACAGCACATCACGACAAAAGAGCCGAACGACAAGCAGATAGAGGTAGCGATCGCGGCACTCACACCCTGCCTGCCGAAAGAGGACGAAGAGGACAAATGGTGATTTTAATGCGTAATTCGTAATGCGTAATTATTTGCGGTATCGTATTTAACAGCATAAAAGGCGCAATTCACATCAAAAAGGTAAAGCGAAATATGGGAAATAAATCTTTAAAACCGGAATGTGAATTGTACAGATCTGTTTCTCTAAAATAAACTATTCTTTAAGCGTAAATGCACGAATGAGGCGAGTGTATTTACGCTTAAACACAATATGAACAACTATGTAATATGTTCCCCAAGCCGCAAATTAGATAGTGACGGATTTCATATCCGCCCGTTTTATACTGAACACCATTTAAAATTTGGAAAAATAAAGCCGACAATCTTGTAGCTGTTGAAAACAGCTTGATGTTGAAAACAGCTTGATGTTGAAAACAGCTTGATGTTGAAAACAGGTTTATATGTGATTTCGGCGCAGATCTTTTCCTGTATTTTATTGGTGTTTAGTATTAGCACGACCTCAGCAATATTCTTTTCCACAACATTTTTGCAATAAACCACGAAAGGACTTCTCCAATATGACCAATGAAGAATTATATGATTATATCCGAAGCAGTCTTAAAAATGCAGGCATCGATGACCCGGTTTTCGAAAGCAGATGCATCATCGAGGATATTATGGGTCTTGACCGCCTGCAGCTTGCAATGAACGGTACGAAAGATGCCGATGAAGCTAAAACAGAAAAGGCTCTTGAGCTGCTTGAAAAGCGTCTGAAAGGCGAGCCGCTCCAATATCTTCTCGGCGAATGGGAGTTCTTCGGTCTGCCGTTCAAAGTAGGAAAGGGAGTGCTTATCCCCCGTCCCGACACGGAAACGCTCGTTGAAGCGGTGCTCGATCATTTTATGAAGCTTGGAAAGCTTGACCCCGAGATAATCGATCTTTGCAGCGGAAGCGGCTGCATTGCCGTTGCGATACAGAAAAATTTTCCGCAGTCGAAAGTAACGGCGGTGGAGTTTTCTTCCGAGGCGTTCCCTTATCTCACGGAGAATATCCGCAGGAACGGCGTTGACGTAAAGACGATGAAAGGCGATGTGCTGAACGGCGATCTGCTTAGAAATTTTACCGACCCTGAGGACATCGGTGAATTCCGCAAGCTCGATTGTGTGGTTTCAAACCCTCCGTACCTCACCGAAAAGGAAATGGGCGAGCTTTCGCCCGAGGTCAAGTGCGAACCCGAATCGGCGCTTTACGGCGGCACGGACGGACTGAAATTCTACCGTGTTATCGCAGGTCTTTGGAAAGAGATACTCAAAGAGGGCGGTCTGCTTGCATTCGAGATCGGCTATGAGCAGGGTGGGGCGGTTTCGGATATCCTTGAAAAGAGCGGCTACACCGACATAAAGGTGATGAAGGACCTCGGCGGCAATGACAGAGTTGTAACGGGAATAAACATTATAAGATAACAGGATCTTTATGTGCAGAAATTACAGATTTTTAAGCATAAAGGAAGTATATGGGAGGATTTTTCCGACAAAAGGCTGAAAATTTAAACAAATTATTGAATTTTATGAAATAGTGTGTTATAATAATTTTATAAAGCTTTATTTCGGAGGATTGGAAAATGTATGATCATACAAATATCGGGGAGATAGTCAAACAGCTCGGTTCGATGTTTGATCTGGTAAAGATCGTTGACCCTGTAAACGGCACGGAAGTCACCGTTGAGGACGGTGAGGTAAAGACGGTCGGAAGCTGTTTTGACGCTGTCGGAAAAGACGCAAAATGCTTCAGCTGTCCCAGTGCAAAAACTGTCGGAAACGGCAGGCATTATGAAAAATATGAAGCCGCAGGCGAAAATATACGCCAGACGGCTGTTTATCCTGCGGAGCTGACCGACAGGCACGGAAATATCCACAAGCTTGCGCTCGAGCTTATAAGCTTTATCCCGAGGGAACATTTCATAACCTCGATAAATACCGATATGATGGTCGATCTGACCATCGGCATACCGAACCTTTCGGGATATCTTGAATATGCGGCAAAGCTTATGATGAGCGGCAGGATAGCCGATTATGATGCGATGTATTTCAACATACATAACTTCAAATTCATCAACAACATATTCACCTACACAGAGGGAAACGAGGTCATTTTCCAGTATGCGAACCGCCTTATCGCGGAGCTGAAAGACGATGAGATGCTCGCCCGTCTTGGCGGTGACAACTTCGTTGTGCTTATCCACAGGGAGAATGCGGAAAGCTTTATAAAACTGCTTGAAAACACAGATGTCAACATTGAAACAAAGAGCGGAAAGAAGCGGTGCATTAATTTTTCGGCAAAAATCGGTGCGGCGCATCTTGACGGCATAAAAAATCCGGGCGAAGTTATGCACAGAGTTTCCGTAGCATATCAGAGCATAAAGTCGCGCAAGGATATACACAGCATTTACTTCTGCGATGAGCTTCTTGAAAGAGAGATGCAGATGCAGGAGATAATCCACGGTTTCGACAAGGCGATAGCAAACCATGAGTTCATCGTTTATTATCAGCCTAAGGTCGAGATAAGCGAAAAGAAGCTTATAGGTGCGGAAGCACTCGTCCGCTGGAACAGGCACGGCGAGATCGTCAACCCGATAAAATTCATACCGACCCTTGAAAAAGAGGGCAAGGTCTGTGATCTTGACTTTTATGTGCTTGAAGAGGTCTGCCGAATGTTGAAAGATCGTCAGGACAACGGAAAACAACTTGTCTGCATCTCGAGCAACTTTTCAAGGAAGCACCTTGACGACCCGAATTTCGTGAAAAAAGTTACCGATATAGTTGATAAATACGGTGTCGGACACGAATTTATCGAGATCGAGCTTACGGAGAGCGAAGAATTCAGCGATTACGGCGCGATGTCGGTATTCGTGGACGAGTTCCGCAGAAACGGTTTCAAGACATCGATCGATGATTTCGGAACGGGATATTCAACGATGAAAATGCTCCAGCGCACCTCGCTCGATATCGTTAAGATAGACCGCTCGTTCATTCCGCTTTCGGAGGATTATCCCGAAAAGGAAAAGGCTCTCTATATTCTCTGCGATATGGTGAGAATGACGCGCGACCTCGGAATGAAAGTCATCGCAGAGGGCGTTGAGGACGATGTTCAGCTCGACTATCTTAAAGAAATGAACTGCGATTATGTTCAGGGTTATGTTTTTGACAAGCCTCTGCCGGAGAGTGAGTTTGAAAAGCGCGCCGATGCGCTTTATTATGACCGAGGTGAATGATAAATGTATGAATGTAAATGCGGTATTATGATATTGTCGGGGAACAACCTTATCACAAAGGTGGCTGAATCAGCGGAAAGCCCGAAAGACTGCACATTTGATATCTCATTCCCCGAAAGTATAGAAGCCGTTTATGACGGCATCGATACGGCGATCATCATCGACGCTTTTGACGCTGTTAATGCAAAGCTTTCGCGTTTTCATGAAGCGTATAAGGTGGTCGTTCTGCCCGAAGATAATTTGCAGGCTTGTGAAGCCGTTATCGCGGAAGCTGATGCGGTATGGACTGACACTTCCTGTGAAGCACTCGTAAAGGCGAATTTCCTGCGTCTGCAGAAAGACCTGAAGCTTCGCTTCGATATGAGAAGAACTGAGAACTGCCTTACAACGGCGATAGACAGCATACCCGACCTTGTATGGTTCAAGGACGACAAGGGCAGGCATCTTATCGTGAACAACGGATTCTGCGCTGCTGTTGACAAGACTAAGGATATGATATACAAGCGCGGCCATTATTATATATGGGATATGCCCGAAGAGGAGTACGAAAAGGGCGATTATGTCTGCCTTGAATCCGAGGAGATAGTTATGAGGGCGCGCCAGACCGTGCGCTTTGACGAAAAGGTCAAAACCAAGATGGGAATGAGAATGTTCAGCACCTATAAAAGTCCCCTTATCGATCAGGACGGAACTATCTTCGGAACGTGCGGAGTTGCGCACGATGTGACCGACCTCAAAAATATCAATATTGAGATCGACTCTGTGCTTAAAAGCGTGCCTTTCTCCGTAATAATCGAGGGAAAGGATCATAAAACGGTGAGCGTGAACCCGAAATTCGCCGAATATTTCCCCGAGTGCGGAAACGCTGTCGGAAAGACGCGTGATTATTGGCAGAACTGCGCCGAGAGCATGACAAAGCTTGAAAATGGTATGTCAAAGGTAGTTGTCCGCACGGAAGAGGGCAAAAAGATACTGCTTATGGACGAAAATTCTATCATCGATACCTTCGGCGAACCGATCGGCGAGGTTTTTGTCCTGCGTGACATAACCGCGGAGCAGACCATCAAGGAGCAGGCGGCAAAGCAGGAGAATACCGATCTGCTGACGGGACTTTTCAACCGCCGCGGATTTGCTTCTCAGCTTGAAAAACTCAAAAATGAGCATCAGCTCATTCTGACCGTCATCGATATCGATGACTTCGGCAAATATAACGGCAGTCACGATAACGACATCGGAGATATCGTGTTAAGACTGACCGCGCAGAAGCTTTCCGAAATATATCCGACCGATATCATAGCACGCATGGGCAGTGATGAGTTCGCGATAGTAAGCACAGAGGAGCTTTCCGATGAGGAAGTAAAAGAAACCGCCGAGCGCGCAATCAATACGCTTGCTTCGGCATATTCGTCCAAGGATTATACTAAAGGACTTACTGTGAGCCTTGGGATCGCCGTTCAGCGCATTGGCGAAAACGAAAAGCAGGACACAGAGCTTCTTATGCAAAAGAGCGGCAAGGCTCTGTACAGCGCAAAATGCTCGGGAAAAGCGAAATACTGCATTTTCTGACGAATTCGGAATTAGAAATGCGGAATTCGGAATTATTTATGATCCGTTAGTTTGCAACGAAAACCGTAGGGGCGAATTCTATATCCGCTCGTTGAAAATCCAACAATTAGGGCAGAATTTCTGTAGGGGACGGGTTTCCCGTCCCGTGCCGCAAGGCGTTTATACAATAAACAGCCAGACCTGCTTTCAAAGGAAATATTCCAATGAAAGCAGGTCTGGTTTTGTTTTTATTTGTTATACTAAACACCATTTAAAATTTGGAAAAAATCAAGCCGATAATCTCGCATATATAGGATTTCGGCGCGGATTTTTTCCTGTATTTTATTGGTGTTTAGTATTATTAATTATTCACGGCATTTTCGTACATTGAAAATCGCTTCGCGATTCGGGACGGGAAACCCGTCCCCTACGGAGAAATTGCCTAAAATATAGGGTTCGCATCTGGCGGATATGGAATCCGCCCCTACAGAATTCAGGTTTTCACAACCAATATGCGGAACATAAATAATTCCGAATTCCGCATTCCTAATTCCGAATTTAAATTACTCCCAGTTCATGGATTCCTTGATCTTTTCAACAAGCTTGTCGGAAGCCTTTTCGTGGGTCTTTTCGCTTGGGTGCCAGTCAGCGGCAATGCCGTCCTCGTTCATATTCTGCTGGTCGAACATGAGCCAGTCAACGTTCGTATCGCCCGTTTCCTCGCTGTAATCGCGGAGAGCAAGCTCTACATACGGGTAGAGGTTCTGTCCCATGATGCCGAGTGTGCCGATGATCTTTGCGTTCGGATTATTCTCGCGGATAGTTTTTACAAATTCAACATAGTGCGATCTGTAATCCTCGCATTTTTCTTCCTGATTCTTGCAGTAGCTGTCGTCGTTCGTGCCGAGGTTGATAACAATTACGTCGGGTTCACGCTTGGTGAAGTCCCAGTCGAGGGCAAGCGGATCAAACTCGTCATTCTTGCTCCAGGTGTAGCCGAGGTGTGTGTAGTAAGGCGGAACAAGCTGCGTGAGAACTTTCTTTCCGTCGCCCGAATAACCCGAAATAATTCCATGACCGCTGAATGAAACGAGGCTGTAGTCAGCGTCAAGCTTTTCTGCCGTTTTATAAGCGTAAGCCTTTGTGCAGTCCTCGGTCTTTGTGGAGAAGTGGTGATCCTTGTCCTCATCGTCAACGCCGTAGCCGCAGGTGATAGAATCACCGATGAATTCGATATAGCGTGACTTGTTCTCGGCAGGCTTTTCGTCCTTGCCGTTGATGGTGATATCGCTGATAGCGTATGTAGACATAGGCGATTCGGAGAGCTTCACGATCTTGACATCGTTCTGCTGCTCGGTGTCGCTGATCTTGACGTTGATAGTTTTTGTCTTTTCATCTATCATCTCATCAGCCTTGCGTTCGCCGTTAACATATACCGCAACGCGAGCCTGATTGTCTGCCGATGCAGGGTTGCTGCTGTTTGTGTCGCCCTCGATAGTAACGGTAACTTCTGTTCCCGTGAATGTGAATTCTGCACCTGAGCCGCTCAATGCACAGTAGATCTTTCCGTTATTATAGTATGTTCTTCCAAGCTGCTTGAAATTTTCCTCGTTGAGTTCGATCGACTTCACCGCTGCTTCCTCCTCTTTTACTTCCTTGTTTGCCGCTGACGAATCAGCGCAGCCTGCCATTACTGACGCTATTAAAAGCGCAGGCAGTATAGCCGCTAATTTTCTCATAGCTTTAAGTCCTTTCTTAATACTCCGTTGTCTGTGAGGTAAACGAATAAACGATGCCCTTTTTCGGCACGACCTTTGCGCGGTCAAAAAGTTCCGAAACGGTCACGAATTCATACTCCTTTTTGAGTTCGGGAATGATGATGTCGAGTGCCTCGACCGTTTGGATATTACCGCTCATATCGTGGAGAAGTATCACCGATCCGTCCTTTATCTGACCGAGAATTTTCTCCGCGCGCTGCTGCGCCGTTACCTCGGGCAGCCAGTCCTCCGCACCGATGCCTGCGATGAATGTAAGGTCGATGTTCTCATACATTTTCTCGCTGACAGCGATATAAGGCGGACGGAAAAACCTCGGCTCTTTGCCTGTGATGCGCTTTATCTCGGACGAAGTGAATTCGATTTCCGCACGGATCTCTTCAGCCGAAAGCTCGGGCATTGCCGAATGTGTCCTTGAATGGTTGTTGATCTCGCAGCCCATATCAAAAGCCTGCCTGACTACCTTTGCGGACTCTTCATTAATATTGTTTCCGACAAGAAAAAATGAAGCGATAACGCCGTGCTTTTTCAGCTTTTCAAGCACGAGCGGAGTGGTATCCGTGTTCGGACCGTCATCAAAGGTCAGCGCGCAAAGCTTTTTTTCCATAACTCTCCCCCCTAAAATTTTTATGCCGTTGATTAAAAAAAAAGTGACAGATTTTTTTAAGCGGATATTATTAATTATAGCATTAATGCACAGTTTTGTCAATCGGAGATTATTTCATAATTAATCCATAAATTAACCTTGAATTACTGCTTCAAATAGATTATAGTTGTACCAATAATTCACTTTATGGGGGAAACTTCTATGAAAAAATTAACCATGACCCTTACGGGCAAAACCAAGAGCCATATCAACCGAGAAATATACGGTCACTTTTCCGAGCATCTCGGACGCTGCATTTATAACGGCATTTACGTTGGCGAGGATTCGTCTATCCCGAACACGAACGGCGTCAGAAATGACATCATCAAAGCACTCAAAGATATAAGGATACCGGTTCTCCGCTGGCCGGGCGGCTGCTTTGCCGATGAATACCACTGGAAGGACGGCATCGGCGACAAGAGCCAGCGCAAAAAGATGATAAACACCAACTGGGGACATGTCACCGAGGACAACAGCTTCGGTACACATGAATTCATGGATCTCTGCGAAGAACTTGAATGTGAGCCTTACGTTGCGGGAAACCTTGGCAGCGGAACGGTTCAGGAGCTTGCCGAGTGGGTTGAGTATATGACATTTGACGGCGTTTCGCCAATGGCAGAGCTTCGCCGCAAGAACGGCAGGGAAAAGCCGTGGCATCTCAAATACCTTGGCATCGGCAATGAAAACTGGGGCTGCGGCGGCTGTATGCGTCCCGAATATTATGCCGATGAATACCGCCGTTACCAGACCTTCTGCAAGAATTACAGCGGCAATGAGCTTTACAAGGTTGCCTGCGGTCCGAACAGCAGCGACTATAACTGGACGGAAGTGCTTATGAGCCAGCTCGGTGAATGGCACACAAAAGCAATTTCCCTCCATTATTACACCGTTCCGAGCGGCGACTGGAGCAAAAAGGGCGATGCAGTTGACTTCGACACAGAAGAATACTATAAAACGATAAATGCGACCCTCTTTATGGACGAGCTTATACGCAAGCACGATGAGATCATGACTGCGCACGACCCCGAGCATAAGATCGGACTCATCGTTGACGAGTGGGGCTGCTGGTTCGATGTTGAAAAGGGTACGAATCCGGGATTCCTCTATCAGCAGAATACAATGCGTGACGCTATCGTTGCCGCAATAAACCTCAATATTTTCAACGAGCATTCCGACCGTGTTGTTATGGCGAATATCGCGCAGGCTGTAAATGTTTTGCAGGCAGTTATTCTTACCGAGGGCGAAAAAATGGTGCTTACGCCTACATATTATGTCTTTAAGATGTACCGTGAGCATCAGGGTGCAGAGCTTCTCGAAAGCAGCCTTGAAAACGCTCAGACGGGTATGGACGGCTGCAAAATTCCTGCTGTTTCGCACTCCGCAT
This sequence comes from uncultured Ruminococcus sp., assembly GCA_945868475.1. Classification (GTDB taxonomy): domain Bacteria; phylum Bacillota; class Clostridia; order Oscillospirales; family Ruminococcaceae; genus UMGS363. The sequence goes on from CAMBLM010000003.1 coordinate 151,956, forward strand.
CGGTCAATAAGAACGGCGATGTTCTTGTTACCTTCTCGAACTGCTCACTTGACGAGGATTACGAGATCGAAATTGACGGCGCAGGCGCAAAGTCCGTTTCGGGCGAGATACTCACCGCCGAAATCCACGCTTATAACGGTTTCGACGGCGCAGAAAACGTTGCGCCGAAGGCTTATGACGGCTTTAAGCAGGACGGCGGAAAGCTCACGGTCGTTCTTCCGAAGTGCAGCGTTGTTTCACTCACTTTGAAGAAGTAAAATGGGCAGAAAATTCTGTAAGCGCTGTCTTCTGGACGAACTCGACTATGACGAAACCTACGAAGACATAAAACGCTATATAAAAGATTTTCCCGAGGAAAAGCGCGTTTCGGGCGAGGTCTATTCGGAAAGGCTGCGCGTATGCAAGGAGTGTGAGGAGCTTGAAAACGGGATATGCCGAAAATGCGGCTGTTTCGTGGAGCTTCGCGCGCTGAAAAAGGGAATGTACTGTGCCTCGGAAGAGAAAAAATGGTAAGGAGTCAATGGAACTTGTCAATTGAAAATGCAAGGAAGTACCTCGAAAGCGAGGGCTTTGATACCTCAAAAATAATGGAAATGGATCATTCGTCCGCAACGGTCGGGCTTGCCGCAGAAGCTCTTGGCTGCGAGCCGGGAATGATAGCAAAATCACTCACCTTTGATGTGAAAGGCGAGCCTATAATGATAGTCACAGCAGGCGACAGGCGCATCGACAACGCAAAGTACAAGGCGTTCTTCGGTGCAAAGGCGAAAATGCTCACCCGTGAAGAGGTTTCGGAAAAGATAGGCCACGATGTTGGCGGCGTTTGCCCGTTCGGCATAAAGGACGGAGTAAAAGTCTACCTCGATGATTCGCTGAGAGGCTACGAGTATGTTTATCCTGCCTGCGGAAGTCACAACAGCGCGATAAAGCTGTCTATCCCCGAACTTGAAAAGCTTTCACACTTTACAGCCTGGGTAGAAGTCACTAAATAAATTCGGAGTTAATTTATACTAATACTAAACACCAATAAAACTATAGACAAAAAATCTGCGCAAAATCCATATATCAGAGTTTTTGCTTGATTTTTTGTATAGTTTTTAATTGGTGTTTAGTATAACAGGTTTATATTGGATTTCGGCGCAGTTTTTTTCCTGTATTTTATTGGTGTTTAGTATTACGTCCCGATCCGCAAAATACCCCCTGTTTTTACGGTTTTTATCCGATGAAAACAGGGGGGATTTGTAAATGATTGTTGCTGAAAATTGCTTCGCAATTTGGGACAGAAACCCGTTTCTTACAATATATGTATCCATTTTGCGTCAAAATCCGCCCAATATGAAATTTGGTGTTTTGCAGTAATTTTACGGAACACAATAATTACGCATTACGAATTACGCATTATTTATGATATTTTCCCCCTGCATTGATCTGAAAAGCACGGTAAAGCTGTTCAAGAAGCATTATCCGTGCAAGCTGGTGGGGAAACGTCATTTCAGACATCGAGAGCCGCAGGTCGGCAAGAGCCTTTATCTCGGGCGCAATACCGAATGAACTTCCGATGATGATATTGACCGTGCTTTTGCCATCATACGCTGACACATTCTGCAGCTTTTCCGCAAATTTTACCGATGGGAGCTGTTTACCCTCTATACACATTGCAATATTATAGCAGTTATTTCCCGAAAGTAATTGAGAAATAGACTTTCCCTCATTGGAAAGAGCCGCGGTTATCTCCTTTTCGGACGGCTCATCGGGAAGTCTGCTTTCCGCAAGCTCGATTATATTAAGCTTGCAGAAAGCCGAAAGACGCTTGCTGTATTCTGCCGAAGCTTCGCGGAGATAGCTCTCTTTGAGCTTTCCGACTGTAATTATATTAACATTTAACATAAGCTGTAGTCCTTCCTTATCTTTGTCAGACTATAGAATAAACCCATATTCGCGAATATAACCTTATACTGAACACCATTTAAAATTCGGAAAAATCAAGCCGATGATCTCGCAGCTGTTTTTAACAGGTTTATATTGGATTTCGGCGCAGATTTTTTCCTGTATTTTATTGGTGTTCAGTATTATTTCCTCACAAAACGAGCGAATCAAAGCGGAGCGCAAATCTGCCGTGGAGCTTCTCTGCTTAGAATGCAATAAAGCCGCCGCTCGTTTCGACGGGCGCAACGCTCAGTATGTAATCGCTGTTGCGAACGAAGCCGTCAAGGTGGCGGACTACCGTTTCAGTGGCGATCTCGGGCGTGTTGTTATCCTGCGAAAGATGTCCGAGAATAAGCTTTGTCGTGCCGCTTTCCACAAGCTTGCGCGCAAATTCGCCACAGTCGTCATTGGAAAGATGCCCGTTTTTCGAGAAGATCCTCGTTTTAAGATAGTAGTCATACCGACCGTTGCGAAGCATTTCAACATCATAATTCGCTTCGATAAGCACAGCGTCAAGTCCGAGCAGGCTTTCCTCGATAACGGGTGAAACATATCCAAGGTCTGTGCATACCGCGCAGCGTTTTCCATCCTCAAATTCGATCTTGTAGCCGCAGGATTCCTTTGTGTCGTGCGAAGTCGGAAAGCAGGAAATTTTCATTCCGCATATTTCCTCGAAGTCTTTCATCTCGCAGCCCTCGCTGTTGATGAAGCCGTTGCCCGTGAGTATATCCAGCGTGTAAGACTGCGCATAAACGGGAACGCGGAGCTTTTTCGTCAGTACCGAAAGTCCCTTTGTATGGTCGGAGTGTTCGTGCGTGATGAACACCGCCTTTATCGCTTCGAGCGGCAGTTCATTCACTTCAAAAGCTTTTTTCAGCCGCGAAAACGAAACGCCGTCATCTATGAGTATTCCCTGCTGTTTGTTCCCGATGTATGTAGAGTTTCCCTTGCTCGAAGAAAACAGCGGATATATCCTTGCCAATTTTTATCCCTCCGAAAATTTTGCCAAGTCCACAGCGGAAAAATAAAACGTTTCCGCAAAATATCGGGATTTGGCATAAAAATCATATCAAATGATATTATAGCACAAAATCCGCCAATTGTCACGCTTTATTTTCCGCAGCATAAAATAATAACAAGCAGGCTGACGGTCTGCCACACATATTTTTTCATAGGAGAAATCACAATGAACATAGAAAGAAGTCTTTTTTCCCTTTCTGAGGGAATGTGCGCCCGTGTCACTCAGCTTCGAAATGACGGCAGTATGCGGCGGCGTTTGCAGGATCTCGGACTTATCGAGGGAACACGCGTTGAATGTTTGCAGCGAAGTCCTTCGGGCGACCCGACGGCGTATCTGATACGGGGCGCGGTCATAGCCCTGAGAGAAGAGGACAGTTCAAAAATAATGGTAAGAGCAGTTTAATGTGTAATTCGTAATGCGTAATTATTTATATTCCGTTAATTTGTAACGAAAACCGTAGGGGCGGATTCCATATCCGCCCGATGCAAACCCAATATTTTAGGCAATTTCTCCGTAGGGGACTGGTCGCATTCCCGAATCGCGAAGCAATTTTTTTTGCAACAATTATTTAAAAAGAAAACACCCATGTTTTCATCGGATAAAAACCGTTGAAAACATGGGTGTTCGTTTATCGTGAAACACATTGCGGCGCGGACTGGAAATCCGCCCTCTGCATTTTATGGTAATTCGCGGAACATAAATAATTACGCATTACGCATTACGCATTAAAATAATTCCGCATTATATTATAAGGTAAACCGTCAGGGCAACCGCAAACAGACCCAGTGAAACCGCAAGCAGGCGCAGGGTCAGATCTGTGATGATGTGCGCTTTCGGCGGCTTTTCCTCATTCGGGGAAAGCATTGCGACCGTGCTTCGCGCTTCAAGCTCCAGCCTGCCGATAGGCTCGGTGCTTTTTTCGGGGCGGATATAAAGCACTGCCTTTTCAAAATAGTCGTTCTTCATTCCGCTTATCTCAACGATCCGCCTGTTTACGCCCTTTATCATAGTTTTTCACCTCAAAATTCCGTTTCATGGGAAACGAACGCTTCGCTTTATCAACGTATCCCAAAGGTATTTTTGACGCTTGTTAAGGTCAATATACATGCTGTATTAAAAGTTTTCCTCAACATTCGGTGGAAAACTCGGTGGAAAATGGTGAAAACTGTTCATATACGGTGGAAAACTGGGTGGAAAGTGTGTAAAAGTGCGTAAAACCGTACCCCAAGTTTTCCACATATCTGCGCATCGGTGGGAATACTGAATGTAAACTCACCTTTACGTTGAAAAAAATAACCCATTAATCCTCTTCAACTTCGTATATTTTTGCCGAAAAAGGTGCGAATTCGTCCTTGAATGAGAACTTGTGCTGTTTGTACTGCTTCGCTTCGGAAACTATGGACGGCTTTTTCACCGTGCGCGTGTTTCCACTGTAAATATCACTGTCGCTGTACAGTACCTCGTGGAAATAAGCCTTTTCGTCAACGCCTATCGTGTAGTTTTCGTACTTCTTGTCCGAGAAATTAAGCACAACGAGAACCTTTCTGTTTGCTGCCATTCGCTCATAAACATACACGCAGTCCTCGCAGGCATCGGCTTCGAGCCATTTGAAGCAATTGCTGTTGTATTCGCCGTTGTGAAGTGCGGGATTTTCCGCATAAAGCTTGGAAAGATCGCCGATATAGCGCGCGAGTGAATCATGCAGAGGATAGCACTTCATGAACCAGTCCTGCTGGCGTTCCTCCGACCACTCTCTGAACTGACCGAACTCGCCGCCCATAAAGTTGAGCTTCTTGCCGGGGTGGGTGTACATATAAGCGTAAAGTGCTCTTACCTGCGGGAATTTTTCCTCGTAATCTCCCCACATCTTCTGAATTATAGTAGCCTTGCCGTGAACATTTTCATCGTGTGAGAACGGCAGGATATAAAGCTCGTTGTAGAAATACTGCATCGAGAATGTTATCTTGTGATATTGCTTAGGACGCTCGGACGGCGGTGTGCGGAAGAAGTCGAGCGTGTCGTTCATCCAGCCCATATCCCACTTGTAGTCGAAGCCGAGTCCCTCATATTCGGACGGTGCAGTTACTTTTAAGAAATTGGTGGAATCCTCCGCCATGAGCAGTGCTGTCGGGTGAAGATGATGCAGACCGCTGTTCATACTGCGGATAAACTGCACTGCACCGTTGTTCACGCCGCGGTTAGCATCGCCCTGCCAGTAGATGATGTTGCTGATGGCGTCCATTCTTATTCCGTCAAAGTGGAATTCTTCGAGCCAGTAGTTCGCCGCCGACTGCATAAAGCTTCGCGATTCGCCGCGGAAGTAGTTGAAATTGTAAGTTCCCCATTCGCTCGCGCCTGCGCCCGTGTTCGGATACTCATAAAGCGCAGTTCCGTCATATCTCGAAAGCGCATACCAGTCGGTAGCCATGTGTACGGGGACAAAGTCGGTGATAACGCCGATCCCTGCCTTGTGACATTCATTGATGAAATATTTGAGGTCATCGGGACTGCCGTATCTCGAAGTCGGCGCAAAGAATCCCGTTACCTGATATCCCCACGAAACATCGGCAGGGTGTTCGGAAAGCGGCATGACCTCAACGTGGGTGTAGTGATTTTCCTTGAGATATTTTATAAGAAGCGGCGCAAGCTCACGGTAGCTGTACCAGCGTTCCTCGATGGGGATATCCTTGTCGAAATCCTCACCGTCGCCCTCCGCTTTTGTGAGTTTCATTTTCCATGAGCCAAAGTGGATCTCGTAAATATTCATCGCCTTGTTGTAGGTGTCGCCCCTTGAAGCAAGCCACTTTTCATCGGTGAATTTAAAGCTTTTAAGGTCGGTTATATACGAAGCGCAGTTCGGGCGAAGCTCCATTGCAAAGCCGTATGGGTCACACTTTTCGACCGTTTCACCGCCTGCGCCATGGATACGGTATTTGTACATCTGACCGACCTCGGCATTGGGAACGAACAGTGAAAATACGCCGCCCGTACCCTCCTTGTTCATATACTGACCGTTCCATTCGTTGAATTCGCCGATGACCTCGATGGAACGTGCATTGGGCGCGTAGGTTCGGAACATAACCCCGTTCCCGTCAATGTGCGCACCGAAATATGTATAAGCGTCAAACGCTCTGCCCTCATAAAAATCCTGTAAAACCATAGTGATCTCCTTTTTGAAGAAAAGTTTCCGCGCTTTCCTCCACGATATTTTATAATATTATACTATATTTGGAGCGGATTTTCAAGAATTTTGTGTAAATTCACCGCAAAATATGACAGAAATCAGATTTTGTCAAAAAATCTTTTGTAAAACATGTTTCAAACCGCCGAAAATACAAATTTCGCCTTGATTTTCGCACAAAAAAATGCTACAATAAAAGAAAACCCCTAATTGTATTTTTTGATCCGACCGAAAAGGAGAACTTTTATGATAGTTAAACCAAAGATCAGAGGATTTATCTGCACAACGGCTCACCCCGAGGGCTGCAAAGCCGCTGTAAAGGCGCAGATCGACTATGTAAAGTCCCAGCCTGCCGTTGACGGCGCAAAGAAAGTGCTTGTTATCGGCTCATCGATGGGTTACGGACTTGCTTCAAGAATTTCCGCAGCATTTTCCTGCCATGCCGCAACTATCGGCGTTATCTTCGATAAGCCCGGCACGGAGAGCAAAACAGGCTCGGCAGGCTGGTACAACACCGCCGCTTTCGAGCAGTTCGCTCACGAAGAGGGACTTTACGCAAAGACAATAAACGGCGATGCTTTCTCGCAGGCAGTCAAGGACGAAGTTATCGATCTTATCAAGAAAGACCTCGGCAAAGTTGACCTCGTTGTTTACAGCCTCGCCGCACCGAGAAGAACCCTCCCCGACGGCACAACGGTTTCCTCCGTACTCAAAACAACTTCAAGCAGCTACACTAATAAGACTATCGATATGAGAAATATGTCCATTTCCGATATCACCCTCGAACCTGCCACCGAAGAAGAGATCGACAATACCGTCAAGGTAATGGGCGGCGAAGACTGGTTCGACTGGATACAGCAGATGGAGCGTGAACACGTTCTTGCTGACGGCGCAATGACCATAGCTTACTCATATATCGGACCGGAGATCACACATCCGATGTATTATGACGGCTCTATCGGCAGAGCAAAGGCTCACCTTGCTGCGACCGCAGGAATGATAAACAACGTTTCAAACGGTGTAAAGGCTTATGTTTCCGTTAACAAGGCTCTCGTTACGCAGTCAAGCTCCGCGATCCCGATAGTTCCGCTTTATATTTCTATCCTCTTCAAGGTGATGAAAGAAGCAGGAAACCACGAGGGCTGTATCGAGCAGATGCAGCGACTTTTCGCACAGAAGCTTTACAGCGGCAAGCCTATTCCTACCGACAGCGAGAAGCGTATTCGTATGGACGATCTTGAAATGCAGCCTGAGATCCAGGAAAAGGTAACAAAGCTCTGGAACGAGATCTCCACCGAGAATCTTAACGAATGTGCAGACATCGCAGGCTATCAGCACGACTTCTCCGAACTTTTCGGTTTTGACGTTGACGGCGTTGATTATGATGCCGATGTTGATACCGTTATGCCGATAGAAAGCCTGCAGTAATGCGTAATTATTTTAATGCGTAATGCATAATGCGTAATTCGTAATTGTTTTTTGTTTCGTTTATTTATACTATTTTTTGTCTACACTTTGAGTAAAAATTAGTATTACTTAAAAGTCCGATCCCGCAGGGCGGATCCTATATCCGCCCGTTACAAACCCAATATTTTAGGCAAAATCCCTTCACGCGCCGTAAGGCGTTATTGAAAAAATTATACTTAACACCATTTAAAATTTAGAAAAAATCAAGCCGACAATCTTAAATATATGCAATTTCGGCGCAGATTTTTTCCTTTATTTTATTGGTGTTTAGGAAAACGTATTAATCGGCGTTTCCTTAGTATTATCAACACGCTATATGTTGACCTTTAAACTTAAAACAACACAAAAAAAGAGCGAACCGCGCTGATGCTGCTGTTCGCTCTTTTTATTTTACTTCACCATTGAGTGGACGCTGATTCGATTGAGAGCTCTCTGGAGCTTTAATTCGGCAATGTCAAGCTCATGCTTATCTTTAAGATGCTGGAGCTTATCCCTTGCTTCCGCTTCGGAGCGTTTTGCCCAGTCGATATCGATCTCATCTGCCCATTCAACTGCGTTTGCAATGATAGAAACCTTGTTTCCGCCGACTTTGATTATTCCCGACGAAAGTGCTGCTATTTTAAAAGTTCCGTCCTGATTTTTTATCTTGACCGGACCCGACGGCAGGCTTGCTACAAGGCTCGTATGATTTGCGAGGATACCGATATCTCCCTCTGTCGTTCTGACGATGACCATTGAGGTTTCATCGTCATAGAACGTCTTTTCGGGAGTAATGATCGAGAGTCTGAACTCGGCAGCCATTATTCCACCTCCGATTATTCAGCGCTCATTGTTTTTGCTTTTTCCACTACCTCGTCTATTGTTCCTGCAAAGAGGAATGCAGACTCGGGGAGGTCATCGTGAAGACCTTCGATGATCTCCTTGAAGCCTCTGATAGTTTCCTTGAGCGGTACATATTTACCCTGATAGCCTGTGAACTGCTCCGCAACGGAGAACGGCTGTGAGAGGAAACGCTGTATCTTTCTTGCTCTTGAAACTGTGAGCTTATCTTCATCGGAAAGCTCGTCCATACCCATGATAGCGATGATATCCTGAAGTTCGGTGTATCTCTGGAGGATATTCTGAACGGCTCTTGCGGTTTCGTAATGCTCTTTTCCGACGATATCGGGGGAGAGTATTCTCGAAGTCGAGTCAAGTGGGTCAACCGCAGGGTAAATACCGAGCGATGCGATATCTCTTGAAAGAACCGTTGTAGCGTCAAGGTGGGCGAATGTTGTTGCAGGAGCAGGGTCAGTAAGGTCATCGGCAGGAACATAAACTGCCTGTACCGATGTGATAGAACCTTTGCTCGTGGAAGTGATACGCTCCTGAAGTGCGCCCATTTCCGTTGCAAGTGTCGGCTGGTAACCAACGGCGGACGGCATACGTCCGAGAAGTGCGGAAACCTCCGAACCTGCCTGTGTGAAACGGAAGATATTATCGATGAAGAGAAGAACGTCCTGTCCCTCAACGTCACGGAAATATTCAGCCATTGTAAGTCCCGAAAGACCTACTCTCATTCTTGCTCCGGGCGGTTCGTTCATCTGACCGTAAACGAGGACGGTCTTGTCGATAACTCCTGACTCGGTCATTTCATTATAAAGGTCGTTGCCCTCACGGGTACGTTCACCAACGCCCGTGAATACGGAGATACCGCCGTGCTGGTTGGCAACGTTGTTGATAAGCTCCTGGATAAGAACTGTCTTACCAACGCCTGCACCTCCGAAAAGACCGATCTTACCGCCCTTGAGGTAAGGACAGATAAGGTCGATTACCTTGATGCCTGTTTCAAGTATCTCGTTAGCGGCAGCCTGCTCTTCGTAGGAAGGAGCTTCTCTATGGATAGCCCATCTTTCCTCACATTCGGGAGCGGGCTTGTTGTCAACGGGTTCGCCGAGAATGTTGAAAATTCTGCCGAGCGTACCTCTGCCGACGGGAACGGTGATAGGACTGCCCGTATCGACTGCATCAATGCCTCTTACAAGTCCGTCTGTGGAGGACATTGCGATGCATCGAACAACATCGTCGCCGATATGCTGTGCAACTTCGCAGACAAGCTTTTCACCGTTGTTGTCAATTTCTATTGCATTCAGAAGATTCGGCAGGTGATCCTTTTCAAATGCGATATCGACTACCGCACCGATGATCTGGACTACCTTACCGATATTTTTCTGTGGCATTATTTGATCACCTCTTGTTTTAAATTGGGTGTGCAATGCAGATCGGATCATGCATTGCGTTCGGGCGTTTTATCGGAGCGTCATTCCTGGGCGGAAGCACCGCCGACGATCTCCGTGATCTCCTGAGTGATCGCAGACTGTCTTGCTCGGTTGTAGACGAGCGAGAGGTTGGAGATCATTTCTCCTGCGTTGTCGGAAGCGTTTTCCATTGCGCTTCTTCTTGCAGCCTGCTCTGCGGCAAAGCTTTCAACTATCGCAGAATATACAACGCCTGTGATATATTTGGGAACAATGGCGTTAAAAACAGCCTCGGCTGAGGGTTCATATATGGGAAGTTCGTGAATTTTCTTCTCCTGCTTGGGGATATCGAGCGGCAGGATAGGACTGAACTTCGCAACCTGTGAGAGCGTTGAAACGAACTCTGTCGAAACAAGCTCCACAGATGTGACCTCGCCTTTGAGATATGGTACGACTATATCATCGGCAATGGCAGCTGCGCCGTTTATGCGCAGATCCTGACCGACATTGACATAAGTCTGCACAACATCATAGCCATGCTTGGTGAAATATTCGGCTGATTTTTTGCCGACAGCAAGAACCTTGACCTTGCTGCCCTCGTCCGTAAGCTCCTTTATACGGGCTGCGGCGAGCTTCGTTATATTTGAGTTGAAGCCGCCTGCAAGTCCTCGGTCGCCTGCGATAACGACAAGCATTACCGTGCCTGCGCCGTCCTGCTTACGGGTAAAGGGAGAAAAGAAGTTCTCATTTTCGGATTGGATCTCGCACATTGTTTCATGCAGCGACTTATAGAACGGGCGAGCCTTGTCAGCCTTTTCCTTGGCTTTGCGCAGCTTCGATGAGGAAACCACTTCCATGGCCTTGGTGATCTGCAGGGTGGACTCGACGCTCTTTATACGCCTTTTTATGCTTTTCATATTGCCCGAAGCCATACAAAATCCATCCTTTCTTTACCTATTTCCGTCAGCGGTTCAAGCCTTTTCGGCGAGGAACTTCTTGACGAATTCATTGAGCGCATCTTTGAGTTCGTCCTCTGCTTCGGGAGTAAGAACCTTCTGCGTTCTGATAGTTTCGGTAATGTCGGGGTGAGATTCTGCGATGAAATCGAACATTTCATTCTGGAATTCGAGAACGTCCGAAACGGCAATATCCTTTAAATAGTTATGCGTTACGGCATAGATGATAAGGACCTGATTTTCAACGGCGATAGGTGAGTTTCTGTCCTGTTTGAGAACTTCAACAACTCTTTCACCGAGAGCAAGACGCTCCTTTGTGTCCTTATCGAGGTCAGAACCGAACTGCGAGAACGACTGGAGTTCACGATACTGCGAGTATGTGAGCTTCAGCGAACCCGAAACCTTTTTCATAGCCTTGATCTGAGCTGCACCGCCGACACGGGATACGGAGATGCCCGGGTTTACGGCAGGACGGATACCTGCGTTGAAAAGGTCTGTTTCAAGGAAGATCTGACCGTCTGTGATAGAAATAACGTTTGTAGGGATATAAGCCGAAACGTCGCCTGCCTGCGTTTCAATGATAGGAAGTGCGGTAAGCGAGCCGCCGCCGTAGTTTTCGTTAAGGCAGCAAGCACGTTCGAGCAGTCTTGAATGGAGATAGAATACATCTCCTGGGTAAGCTTCACGTCCCGGCGGGCGTTTAAGAAGCAAGGAAAGTGTACGGTAAGCAACAGCATGCTTCGACAGGTCATCATAAACGCAAAGTACGTCCTTGCCCTGATCGAGGAAGTATTCACCCATTGCACAGCCCGAATAAGGAGCAATATACTGCAAAGGTGCAAGCTCGGAAGCTGTTGCGGAAACAACAATGGTATAATCCATTGCGCCGTTCTTTTCGAGCGTTTCAACAACGTTTGCAACGGTAGAACGCTTCTGACCTATCGCAACATAGATGCAGATAACGCCCTGACCCTTCTGATTGATGATAGTATCGAGCGCGATAGCGGTCTTACCCGTCTGTCTGTCGCCGATGATAAGTTCACGCTGACCTCTGCCGATAGGGATCATAGCATCGATAGCCTTGATACCTGTCTGGAGAGGACGGCTTACTGATTTTCTTGTGATGATACCGAGAGCGGTCTTTTCGATAGGCATTGTCTTATCCGTGAGGATAGCACCCTTGCCGTCGATAGGCTGACCGAGCGAGTTTACAACTCTTCCGAGGAGTTCCTCGCCGACCGGAACTGACATGATGCGTCCCGTTCTCTTAACGGTATCGCCCTCCTTGATACCCGTGTCCGAACCGAGCATAACTGCTCCGACGAACTCCTGTTCAAGGTTGAGCGCCATGGCATAAACGCCGTTTTCAAACTCAAGGAGTTCGCCGGACATACATTTTTCAAGTCCGTGGATCCTTGCGATACCGTCGCCGACCGTGACAACGGTTCCGGTATCTGAAAGTTCGATCTTTGAATTGTAATTCTTGATCTGTTCTTTGATTATACCGGTGATCTCATCCGGGCGTAAATCCATCATTACACCAACTTTCATAATATTTTTTTGATCTAAACGAACGAAGTGGGTTTAGATTTTTATGCGATCGTACCCTTTATCTGTTTCTGGAGCGTTTCAAGACGGGTCTTTACAGTACCGTCGAGGAGCGTTCCGTTGTAGCTGACCTTCATTCCGCCGATAAGGGAGCTGTCGGTCTTTTCTTCAAGAATTATCTTCTTGTTATAGACCTTGGAAAGCTTATCGATAAGCTTGTCCCTCTGCTTGTCCGAAAGAGGTCTGTCGGAAGTGACCGTGACTTCGGCAATTCCGCTCTTGTCGTACCATTTCTCCTTGTAGCTGTCCGCTATCTCGGGGAGATGATCCGCACGGCTCTTTTCGGTCAAAACACAAAGGAAGTTGAATATCTGGTCGGAAACTCTGCCCTTGAAGATCTTTTCTGCGGCTTCAAGCCTTTCCGCTACGCTCAAAGTAGGGGATTTGAGAAGCTTAGATACCTCGGGATTTTCCTTCCATATCTTTTTCAGAGCCATAAGCTCGTCAAAGGTTTCCTCTGCGCAGTTCTGCTCGGCGGCAAGTTCAAACAAAGCTTCGGAGTACACATTTCCAACCGAACCTGCCATAAGAACCTGACCTTTCCCGATTATTCTCCGATGCTGTCGATGAAGCTGTCGATAAGCTCATCGTGAGTCTTGGGGTCGATCTCCTTGGATACGACCTTTTCTGCGATAGAGATCGCAATATCGGAAATATCGTCCTTTATCTGATTAACAGCGCGTTTCTTTTCCTTTTCAATGTCAGCGTTAGCCTTGACAGTGATCGAGCGAGCCTCGTCCTGAGCCTCGGAGATGATCTCGTCAGAGCGTTTCTGAGCCTTTTTGGTGGCATTCTTGATGATCTCAGCCGATTCTTCCTTAGCGCCTGCGAGCTTTTCGGTGTATTCAGCTTCGAGCTCTTCGGCGTTCTTCAGCTTCTGGTCGGCTTCTTCATAAGTTTTTTCAACTTCCGTTTTTCTCGCTTCAAGAATAGCGTTCACCTTGTCGAAAAGAAAATGCTTTACAACAAGAAACAGGATCAAAAGGTTAGCCAGAGTGCCTACGATCGTGGTCAGATCAATTGAGAAAAATTCAAAATTAGTTGACATAGGCTTATTCTGCCTCCCGTTCTAAATTCTTTTATATTAGCCAAGGTATTTGAGGAACGGATTAGCGAACAGGAGCATGATAGCAACGAACAGACCGTAGATACCTGTTGTTTCGGCAACGGCACATCCAACGAACATTGTCGGTGTAACTTCGCCCTTGATCTCAGGCTGACGTCCGATGGTTTCGATAGTCTTGCCGACTGCGTAGCCTTCACCGATACCGGGTCCGATACCTGCGATCATTGCAAGTCCTGCGCCGATCGCCTGACCTGCGAGTACAATACTCTGAGCCTGCAATAAAGCTTCGTTTTCCATAGTTAAATAACCTCCAAAAAATTGATTTTGAATTTATACGGAACACTATTTGTAAATACAGGAGAGAGCGGAGCGATCTTCTGCATTTTTGGGTGTTCGGTATTATTCGCGTCCCATCTGAATATAGATCATGGTGAGCATGATAAATACATAGGACTGGATCGTACCGGAGAAAAGGTCGAAATAGACCGATAAAACCGCAGGAATACCTATCTGGAAGATATTGAAGTAATAGGTTTCCGCATGGATACCGATAAGATTGTATAACGCTCCGCTTGCCGAGCCGAGTGCCGCATAAAGGATGATCGTGATTATCATACCGCCTGCGACGTTGCCGAAAAGACGAAGTGCCATAGCGACAGGAGTTGCGACCTCGCTGATGATGTTGAGTGGGTTTATCATCGTTTTGAGGTAAGCGCCTATTCCGTGGGCGTGGATCTTATTATAGGTTATAAGCACAAAGGTAACTGCCGCAAGTGTGCCTGTAACGCTGATGTCGGCTGTGATACTTCTGAAACCGAGCATCGAAATAAGCGTTCCCAGCAGGATATAGGAGAACAGCGCGCCGATATAAGGAGCATAGTTCATACAATCCTCGCCCATATTGCTGCGCACCATCTTATTGCAGAAATTGACTATATATTCCGCAGCGCATTGCTTCTTGCCGGCGGGAACTTTCTGCATATTGTGCGTAAGAATAAGGCAGACTGCGAGAACGGCGAGGATAACGAGCCAACCCGTAACGACCGATTCGGATATAGCGAATCTGATGTTGCCCTCAGCGTCAAGCAGCTGTATCATCCGTCTTGGTCCCTGCACGTCTATATTCATAGATCTTTCCCCTCCTTCCGTTTTTTCACCGCCGCATCAAGTGTGTAGCTCCAGCGCGGATACATCATAGGGACAGCAGCCATAACAACATTCGCATACTGAGTTTTGACGCAAAAAGCGAAAAGACAGCCCATTATCGCGAATCTGACGATATAAGACAGTGCCATGAGCCGCTTTGCGGCACCGACCTGTCTTTCGACAGCGTGTTCGGAAGAGATCCCGAGTATCACGAAATTGAGCAGCATAACGAACGTTCCGAGCAGCAGCCCCAGAGGCATATCGAGCCTGAAGCCGAAGAACGGCAGTGTTATTAAGTATAGAATGCCGTCAAATATAAAAGTGCGCGGCAAAAGAAACGTCAGCTCCTTATTTATCATAGAGCTAAAGCACTTTATCCTCACACTTTTCACCTCCGGCATAATAAACTTATAATATTATACCATATTTCACTCAGATTTGCAACAAGCTTTTAATGTATCTGCATAAAAAATATGGTTAAATAATCTTGCGGATTGTAGTGCAAAATGCAACAAAATGGTTTATTCCTCAATTTTATTTCAACAAAAAGAGATACAAAAATTGTACAACCGTCCAAATCTGTGCTTATTTTGCCCGAATTGCGTCAAAATAGACAAAACACAATTGAATATCTTTGCTGATTTGTTTAAAATTTAATATTGACAAACGGTATTGAAATGCGGTATAATAATTAAGCTGAATTCGGGGCGTAACTCAGTTTGGTAGAGTGCTTGGTTTGGGACCAAGATGCCGCAGGTTCGAGTCCTGTCGCCCCGACCATTCATTTTTGGCAAATTTCGACAGAAAAACAGAGAATGTGAACAATTTGTAAATAATAAAAAATCCTATTGACAAATTGAACTTCTTGTGTTAGAATGTAATAGTCGCTTGAAACGATAACAAAAAATCAGATTCAAGCTGGTGTAGCTCAGTTGGTAGAGCAGCTGATTTGTAATCAGCAGGTCGGGGGTTCGAGTCCGTCCACCAGCTCCATTTTCTAAACAGCTTCAAAACTGTTTAGAAATTTTTTTGGAGGAGTTCCCGAGTGGCCAAAGGGGGCAGACTGTAAATCTGTTGCTTCGGCTTCGGTGGTTCGAATCCACCCTCCTCCACCACGTTAAACCTTGCAGATAAGTCTGCAAGGTTTTTTTATGCTATAGTATATTTGTGGATAATAAATATATTATATATAGTAGTGTTGAAAATATATAGGCAATAACAACTTTTTGATACTAATTCTTAATCGTTCTATAGACAAAATCGACAGATAGAATAAGTTCAGTTAGGTCACTGCGTGGACCTTGGAAGGCGACCGCAGGCAGGCTGTTGCCTGACAAGGGAGCTTGACGCAGAATGAACTTATTATAGCCGAGAGTTTGTCTATAGGTTGATTAAGAATTAGTATATGGAAATCAAAGGAAGTAATTCTGTCGGAGTGAATGACCGACATAACAAGGAAGGAATTTTTATGGTAAGAGAAGATTTAAGAAACGTTGCTATCATTGCTCACGTTGACCACGGCAAAACTACCCTCGTTGACGAAATGTTAAAGCAGGGCGGCGCTTTCCGTGAAAATCAGGAAGTCGCTGACCGTGTAATGGACTCCAACGATATCGAGCGTGAGCGCGGAATCACTATCCTTGCAAAAAACACAGCGGTAAACTATAACGGCATCAAGATCAATATCATTGACACCCCGGGTCATGCTGATTTCGGCGGCGAAGTTGAGCGTGTTCTTAAAATGGTTGACGGCGTTGTCCTCCTCGTTGACGCAGCAGAGGGCTGTATGCCGCAGACCCGTTTCGTTCTCCAGAAGGCTCTTGAAATGGGTCACAAGATCATCGTTGTCGTTAACAAGATCGACCGTCCCGATGCCCGTCTTGACGAGATCGGCGATGAGATACTTGAACTTCTCCTTGACCTTGACGCAAGCGAAGAACAGCTCGAAAGCCCTGTACTCTTCTGCTCAGGTCGTGCAGGCACAGCTTCACTCAGCCAGTATGAAGCAGGCACAGACCTCGTTCCGCTCTTTGAAACTATCGTAAACTATATTCCCGCTCCCGAGGGCGACCCCGACGGCCCAATGCAGATGCTCATCTCCTCTATCGACTATAACGATTATGTCGGCAGAACAGGTATCGGCAGAATTGAAAGAGGTACTATCCGCGTAAACGAAACCGTTACAGTCGGTGACTACCACGAAAACCGCAAGCCTTACAACAGCAAGATCGTTACTATATATCAGATACAGGGACTTAACCGTGTTCCCGTTCAGGAAGCTACCGTAGGCGATATCGTTTGGATATCCGGTATCGAAGACATCACTATCGGCGATACTCTCTGCGACAGCTCCAAGTTTGAACCGCTTCCTTTCGTAAAAATTTCCGAACCTACCGTTGAAATGACATTCTCCGTAAACGACAGCCCGTTCGCAGGCCGTGAGGGCAAGTTCGTTACTTCAAGACAGCTCCGTGAGCGTCTTTTCAAGGAAACTCTCCGCGATGTTTCCCTCCGTGTTACCGAAACCGAGAACACAGACTCGTTCCGTGTTGCGGGACGTGGTGAAATGCATCTTTCTATCCTTATCGAAAATATGCGCCGTGAGGGTTATGAGCTTTCCGTTTCCACACCTAAGGTCCTTATGAAAGAGATCGACGGCGTTATGTGCGAACCTATCGAGCGTCTTGTTATCGACGTTCCCGAGGACGGCGTAGGCGCAGTAATGGAAAAGCTCGGCAGCAGAAAGGCAGAGCTTCAGACCATGCATCCATCGGGCAGCAGAATGAGGATCGAATTCCTTATCCCTGCAAGAGGTCTTTTCGGCTATAAGTCCGAATTCCTCACCGATACAAAGGGCGAAGGCGTTATGAACAGCGTTTTCGACAGCTATCAGCCATACAAGGGCGATATCCCGAGAAGAAACACAGGTTCACTTGTTTGCTTTGAAACGGGCGAATCTATCACTTACGGTCTTTATAATGCTCAGGAAAGAGGTACACTCTTCATCGGCGCAGGTGTTCCTGTATACGAAGGTATGATCGTTGGTCAGTCGCCAAAGGCAGAAGACCTCGTTATCAATGTCTGCAAGAAGAAGCACCTCACCAACACCCGTGCGAGCGGCTCGGACGATGCTCTCCGTCTTATTCCGCCGAAGATACTCTCCCTCGAGGACAGCCTTGAATTCATTGCTGATGATGAACTTCTTGAGGTTACACCTAAGAATATCCGTATCAGAAAGAGAATTCTCGACAACTCTCTCCGTGCAAAGACAAGAGCAAAGCTCGGACAGTAAGAATAATTCGGAATTAGGAATTCGGAATGCGGAATTAATTTAATGCGTAATTCGTAATGCGTAATTGGTTTTGCTCCGTGAATTTGGTCTTTCTAACGTTTGGAACGTTTTTTCCTCTCGTTTATGAATATGTTTTCCGTAGGGGCGGATTCTATATCCGCCCGTTAGCGCAATACAATGTATGTTGACCGACAGATATTGTAGGGGACGGGTTTCCCGTCCCGTTTTACGCAATTTATATATGTGGAATGTGAAATTCGGTTGTTTTGGCGATTTATAATAATTCCGAATTCCGAATTCATGATTCCGCATAAAAAAAGCCGCCGTTCGAGCGGCAATTTTTATCAAGGGGAGGTGATGTTTTGTACCGCAGCGAGTTCACAGATGCGGCAGCAGAGCAGCTTGCTGCCGATTATGGCTGCTATAAGCAGGATTTTTTTGCCGAAGAAAACATAGTCGTGCCGAACAGACCGAAAACGGGCAGCAGAACTATCTTCGACGAAACGCCGTTTTTCCGTATGGCAACAATGGGCAGGAACGCTGTTATCTCCGCAGATGAGAGGCTGATACCGTTCTTCGGGCAGCTCTGCGAAAAATATTCAGGTGCGGAAATGTTCAGCGGCAAGGTATGTTATATCATAAACTGCAAGCTTGCCGAGTACAACAAGTCGATCGGTGACACAAACATCTATTATCTGCCCGATATACCATATAAATACCACAGAAAAAGCGGTGTGAATCTTAAAGTTTTCGAGGAAAACGAGATAAAAACGCAGCTCTATCCGCACAAAGAGTTCACCAATGCGCTTATGTATAAGGATAAGGGCAGGAGAACAGATAAAGTCGCTGTCTGCGCGCTTAACGGGAATAATATCATCGCAATGGCAGGCGCAAGCAGTGACAGCGAACGCTTCTGGCAGATAGGCATTGATGTAAAGAAGGAATTTCGCGGACTTGGCATCGGTTCTGAGTGCGTTAAGGCACTTACATACGAAATAATGGCGCACGGAGCTATACCTTATTACGGAACATGGAGCGGCAACATCGCTTCACAGAATGTAGCGCGCGCGACCGCTTACCGTCCTGCGTGGACGGAGATGTTTGCGCAAAATATTGATTAATACAAGATCGATCGGGATTTTTATGCGGCAAAGGCGCATTGCATGAAAAATCCCGATTTTTATTTTCTGCGGCTTTTCATATCACAATTACCTTCACGGTATTTCAACGGGTAAATAGTGAACTTTTGATGTGAGTGCATTTCAAATCATCTCATTTTCCTGTCCCTGGAATGATTTTTAAGAAGAATGATTCACTCGTTGAAATAACGTGTAATTATCTTGCAATGCTATTGAAAAAAACCGAAAAATGTTGTATAATAATATTATATTGGCAAAATGTCCTGTCAGGCGTTTTGACGGACACGAATTTATTTCTGCTGTTATACTGATTTTTGTCTACACTTTGATCAAAAATTAGTATTAATATCCGGGCGGCATTGTGGGCGTTTCCCACAGAAAGGAACAACACTATGAATAAAGTCAGAGTTACGATTTGCGGAAAGGAATATGCGCTCAAGACCGAGGAGAGCGCAAGCTATTTCTATGCACTTGCGAAAAAGGTAGAAAAGGAAATTGACGGAATGGTCGCACAGTCGGACAGCATCAGCGTTCAGTCTGCGGCTGTATTGGCGGCTCTTTCCGCTTTTGACGAGGCACAGAAAGCCAACGAGAGCATCGACAATATCCGCACACAGATAAAGGAATACGTTGACGAAGCCTGCGCGGCAAGAGCCGAAAAGGAAGAAGCTTTGAAGCAGGTCGAGGAGCTTAAACTAAAGATAAAAGATCTTGAAAGCCAGCTCGAAATTTCCCAGATGAAAGAAACCATCGACAAATCGGTGAACAAGAAGTAATGAGCATTGAGATACTTGCCCCTGCAGGAAGCCTTGACAGCATCTATGCCGCCGTGCGGTGCGGAGCGAATGCTGTTTACGTCGGCGGAAGCCGTTTTTCGGCACGGGCAAACGCGACGAATTTCACTTCCGAAGAGCTTGAAAAAGCGGTCGATTACTGCCACCTGCACAACGTTAAAATTTATCAGGCGGTAAACACGCTCGTGTTTGACAATGAGCTTTCCGACTTTCTCAAAGCGGCGAAGCTTTCAGCCGAACTGGGCATTGACGCTTTCATCGTTCAGGACGTCGGCGCGGCTAAAATGCTGAAGCAGGCTTTGCCCGATATGAAGCTCAACGCTTCAACGCAGATGTCGATACACACCAAAGAGGGCGCACTGCTTGCGAAAGAATCGGGCTTTTCGAGAGTTGTTCTTTCGAGGGAGCTTTCGTTTGAAACGATAAAAGACATAACCTCTGCCGATATCGAGGTCGAAACCTTTATCCACGGCGCGCTGTGTATGTCCGTTTCGGGTCAGTGCTATATGAGCGCGATGATAGGCTCGCGAAGTGCAGACCGAGGACTTTGTGCGCAGGCATGCAGACTGCCTTTTTCCGCGATAAAAGGGCAGGAACGAAGCGACCTTTCGCTCAAAGACCTTTCGGGTATCGACTTTATCCCCGAGCTTGAAAAAGCAGGCGTTACTTCGATAAAGATAGAGGGCAGAATGAAGCGCGCGGAGTATGTTGCCGCCGCTGTTTCCGCCTGCCGTGCGAAAGCTGACGGAAAAGAACCCGATATCGACACGCTCGAAGCGGTGTTCTCGCGGAGCGGATTCACGGACGGTTATCTCACGGGAAAGCTTGGCGCGGAGATGTTCGGGACACGCCGCAAAGAGGATGTTGTTGCCGCAAAGGACGTTCTCCCGAAGCTTGCGGAGCTTTATCACAGGGAAACGAAAGCCTGTAATGCCGATTTTGAATGTACGATAAAGTCGGACGAGCAGGTCACGCTCAGAATGAGTGCGGACGGCGAAAGCGTGACCGTTCACGGTGACATTCCGCAGATAGCGCAGAACCGACCTACCGACCGCGAAATGATAGAAAAACAGCTTTCAAAGCTTGGCGACACACCTTACAGCTTCGGCGAGCTTAAAGCCGACATCGGTGAGGGACTTATCGTTCCTGCATCGGCACTCAATGCGCTCCGCCGTGAAGCTGTCGAAAAGCTGGACGAAGCAAGGATAAAGGCAAAGCGCAAGCCGCAGAGGTTCGTTCCCGTTGAACTGAACTTCCCGAAGCTTCTCAACATAAAGCCGATGTCGTTCCGTGCAAGGCTGTACAAAGCCGAACAGCTTTCGGGCGTTCCCGAGAGCTTTGAGATAGCTTTTCTGCCGATCGATACGCTCCTTTCGGGCGTGATAAAAGGCAAGGTCAGGCTTGGAGCGGCTCTGCCGAGGTTCGTAACTGACGAAAAGCTGCTTGAAAAGAAGCTTGAAAAGCTTAAAACGCTCGGTATAGACGATGTTCTTTGCACGAATTACGCACATATAAGGCTTTGCCGTGGAAAATTCGTTATGCACGGCGATTTCGGACTGAATGTGACGAACTCGCTCACGCTGAAAAAATACGCCGAAATGGGACTCGCCGATGCTACAGCTTCGTTCGAGATGAAGCTTACGCAGATAAATCAGCTTGGCGATATGCTTCCCTACGGCTTCATCGCATACGGACGTTTGCCGCTCATGCTGACGAGAAACTGCCCGATAAAGCAGGCTGTCGGCGGCTGTAAAAACTGCACGGGCGGACTAACCGACCGAACGGGACGCTTCTTTCCCGTAAAATGTGACGGTACGGCGAGCGAAGTGCTGAACAGTGATGTTCTCGTTATGTCCGACCGATTGAACGAGGCGAACTGCGATTTTGCAACGCTTATTTTCACGGACGAAACTCCCGAGCGTGTAAAGCAGGTCTGTGACTGCTATGAAAAGCGCAGAAAGCTTGACACAGACGGCATCACAAGGGGACTTTACTACCGCGGTATTATATAAATGCGGAAGTTCTGCGCTTATTTGCGTGAAAAGGCTGATTTGACAGCCCATAGAGGAAAATTTGTAATATACGGTTGATTTTTGCCGCAAATATGGTATAATTAAATTAATATTTATGTTTTAAGGAGAGTTTATTATGCTCGATATTAAATTTGTCCGTGAAAATCCGGACGCTGTAAAGGAAAACATCAAGAAAAAATTTCAGGACGATAAGCTTCCTCTCGTTGACGAAGTAATTGAACTCGATGCAAAGCTTCGTGCCGCAAAGACAAGAGCTGACGAGCTTCGTGCTATCAGAAACAAGACCTCCAAGGAGATCGGCGCACTTATGGCTCAGGGCAAAAAGGACGAAGCCGAAGAAGCCAAGAAGAAAGTAACCGCTTTCGGCGATGAACTTTCCGCACTCGAAAAGGAAGAAAGCGAAACTGAAAAGGAACTCACCGCAAGAATGATGAGGATCCCTAACATCATTGACCCGTCCGTTCCTATCGGCAAGGACGACAGCGAAAACGTTGAGATCAAGAGATACGGCGAACCCGTTGTTCCCGACTTCGAGATCCCTTACCACTCTGAGATCATGGAAAGCTTTGACGGCATCGACAAGGAAGCAGCAGGACGTGTTGCAGGCAACGGCTTCTATTATCTCATGGGCGATATTGCAAGACTTCACTCCGCAGTTCTCGCCTATGCAAGAGATTTTATGATCGACCGCGGCTTCACATACTGTATTCCGCCTTATATGATCCGCAGCAACGTTGTTACGGGCGTTATGAGCTTTGCGGAAATGGACGCTATGATGTACAAGATCGAGGGCGAAGACCTCTACCTCATCGGTACTTCCGAACACTCTATGATCGGTAAGTACATCGATACTATCGTTCAGGAGGACACACTTCCTCACACCCTCACAAGCTATTCGCCTTGCTTCCGTAAGGAAAAGGGCGCACACGGCATCGAGGAGAGAGGTGTTTACAGAATCCACCAGTTTGAAAAGCAGGAAATGATCGTTGTATGTAAGCCGGAAGACAGCCCGATGTGGTTCGACAAGCTCTGGCAGAACACAGTTGACCTCTTCCGTTCAATGGATATCCCCGTAAGAACTATCGAGTGCTGCTCGGGCGACCTTGCAGACCTCAAAGTCAAGTCCTACGATGTTGAAGCATGGTCACCTCGTCAGAAGAAGTATTTTGAAGTCGGCAGCTGCTCCAACCTCGGTGATGCACAGGCAAGACGTCTTAAGATCCGCGTAAACGGCAAGGACGGCAAGTACTTTGCACACACACTCAACAACACAGTTGTTGCTCCTCCGAGAATGCTCATCGCATTCCTTGAAAATCATCTTCAGGCTGACGGCACAGTAACTATCCCTGAAGTTCTCCGTCCTTACATGGGCGGCAAGGAAGTTCTTGTTCCTAAGAAATCATGCGTAAAATAATGCGTAATTTTTTGCTTTGCTCAACTTTGTTTCGGCGTTGCGAAGCCAAATAGCTGGTCGAGCTGAGCACAGCTCGTCAGGTGTCCAGAGGGCGGAAGCCCTTGGTCGCTCTCCGCAGAGAGCGAAACTCCCCTAAACTAACAGTTAAATGCATTGCCGCAATAGCGAAATCACTAACAGCCAAAATGGCGCAATTCACATCAAAAAAGGCAAAACCAAAATGTGAATTGCGCCATTTCTTTTACCCGAAGAACCATCCTTGAAGCAAAGATCCACGAACGAAGTGAGTGGATCTGAAGTTTCAACGCATTACATGAGATCGACAATATCGATGTTGATATCAAGCAGATATCGGGCGTCGTTCAGGCGAACTCCGCTACCGCAGAGGAAAGCGCAGCCGCTTCCGAAGAGCTTTCGGGTCAGGCTGATTCGCTCAAGGAGCTTATCGGAAAATTCACGCTCAAATAAAAAAGATACCCTCATCGCTCGCATTGAACGGTGAGGGTATTGTCATACAATATTCTCGCTTATCCCAATATAAATATCGTAAGCATTGTCGGAGGGATCGCGCTCGACGATGTACGGTGCGGTTATCGGGGTGAGCGAATTTTTTTCAATATAATCGTTGAGTTCGGCAAGACTTTTGCGTATTGTCCCGAAGCTGCCGTAGTGCCTTAACCTTGCCGCGTTGACGAGCATTACGCGCTCCTTGAAGCTGTAATTTTCATTCGAGCGGAACTCCCTGTTGACCGGGACGAGAAACTCTGTCCCACCGTTCCGCTTTGCAACAATGATATCGCCGCAGATATCGAATTTGAGGACTGAGATATTCTCCTTTATCCCCTTTAACATCTGCGGAACGAATTCATCACTGACATCTGCGCAATGCGAAAGCACTTTTTCCGCCGTCAGGATCTGATGTTCGATTACCAAATTGTCACCGCCTTATACTAATTTTTAAACTGAAAGTGTACAAAAAATCAAGCAAAAGCTCGCAGCTGTTGTAACAGCTTGATGTTGAAAACAGCTTTATATGGCTTTTGCACCGTTTTTTTGTCTGCACTTTGATTAAAAATTAGGAAAAAGCTGATTAAAGCGAAGCGTTCGTTTTGCCATTTTGAAAAATGGCAAAAACGTATTAATCAGCGTTTCCTTAGTATTAGCCAAAGATCTTATTGATGATCTCCATAATTTCACGCCACATATTTCCTACCTCCAATTATATTATTTTATACTAAACAGCAAACAGCATTTAAAATTCGGAAAATTCAAGCCAATGATCCTGCAGCCGGTATATCGGATATCGGTGCATATCTTTCCTTTATTTTATTGGTGTTTTCTTAGTATTAATAATAATAATATACATTGGGTGGAATTAAATTTAAACTAAAATCGAGTAAAGACCCCGTTTTTTTATGTAAAGCGGAAAAATATTGAAAATCGGACGCTTTTGTGATATAATATTCTGAAGAAGATAATTTACGGTCGTGACGGGGCGGTGAAAATGAGGATAGCAATTTGCGATGATGAAAAATTTTTTCGGAACGAACTGAGAGCGCAGCTTGACAGGTATGCTGCGGAATTCGGGTACGACTTTGCCTATTCGGAATTTTCATCGGGAGATCAGCTTTTGACGAGTGATATCGGGTTCGACCTTATATTTATGGACTACCGAATGAGCAGCATCAACGGCATCGACACCGTTGAAAAGCTTCGCAGGAGAAATGACAGGACTGCCGTTATTTTCATCAGCAGCTGCCGCGATGCGGTCTTTGGCAGTCTGCGCGTTCAGACGCACCGTTTTCTTGTCAAGCCGCTTGAATTTGATGAGCTTTGCGAAGCACTCGATTCGTTTATGGTCAAGTATAATTCCACGGCGTATGTCTTAGTATACGATGAAGAAAACGACCTTATGAAGCGCATACCCGAATGTGATATAATATATGCCGAAGCAGACAACACCTATTGCAGGGTCGCCGCCGTGAACGGCTGTTATTTATACAGAAGCACCCTCTCCGAGCTGGCAAAGTCGTTACAGTCGGATTTTTTCTACCGTTCGCACCGCTCTTATCTTGTGAATATGAATTATGTGGAAAATTATTCGCGGACGGAGATAGTTTTTGAAAACGGCGAGAGGGCTTCGCTCACGAAAACGAAGCATCTCGATTTTCAGAAAAAGTATATGGCTTTCCTTAAACACGGCAAAAGGGAGCTGATGATATGATATATCTCCTGACTGTTTTACACACTGCCGCTGACTTTTTCACCGTGTATAATTTGTGCAGGCTTGCCGAGCTTGTGACCGACCGCAGAGGTAAGCGCAGATATATCCTGCCTGCGGTCTATATTATTTTATCGGCGGCGTATTTTTTTATCCATACTGCTTTGACGAAGCCTCTGCTTGATATTCTTCTGCTGGCGGCGGCATATATCTGTCTGTATTTGTGCGTGAAAAGAGCATCGGGCTGTGGGATACTTCGGACTGTCTATATCGTGCTTATGTATCTTTCTGCAGATTCGCTTCTCCTATCGCTCGCCGAATGTGCGGTGAGCATTTTCCGTGAGGATTATTCCGATCCGTATATAAGATCCGTGCTGTCGCTGATAAACGGCGTACTGCTTTTCCTCGCCATACATAGGATAGACAGAGAGCAGAACCCGTTCCGACGGTTCGATGTGATACCTAAGCATATTTATATTCTGATACTGCTTGCGCTGTTTTTCAGCGGCGGATTGATAGAAAGCCTGCTGACGATAACAAATATCCGCGTCCGGGTGACGCTGAGCCGCGTATTCACGGTGATAAGCATAGTTCTGCTGATATTCATTATAAATTCGCTCGTTTTTTACTGCATATCAAAAGTGTATCTTGAAAATGTTTCGTCAATGCTTGAAAAGCAGGTGAATGTTCAGGTCGGTTACTATAAAAAAGCCGACAGGCTCAATAACGAGCTTCGCAATTTCCGCCACGATTATAAAAATCATCTGCTCTGCGTTCAGGGACTGCTTGACGGCGGTGAATATGACGAAGCCAAGAACTATATCCGCAGTATAACGCTTCGGCAGACAGCATCGGGCAGAGAATTTTCGTCGGGAAATACTATCGTGAACGCTATTCTTGCCGACAAAGCAGAAGCCGCTGAGTGCATAGGTGCAGAACTGCGTTTTCAGGGCATCGTGTATGAAGATATCCCTGCCGTTGATGTCTGCACGATATTCGCGAACGCTCTCGACAATGCTCTTGAAGCTTGTGAAAAGCTCACGGGTGCTGAGCCGAAGATGATTTCGGTAAAATGCAGTTATGTAAAGCACATTCAGTTCATAAACATAACAAATCCGACCGCGGAGAATGTGACGATCGTCAACAACTCTGTTCAGACCTCCAAGGAGGACAAAAACTCCCACGGCATAGGACTTTACAACATTCGCAGGACCGTTGAAAAGTATGACGGTGAGTTTGATATTTCCTGTGAGGGTGGAATGTTTATGCTTGATGTTGGTTTTAAGGTATATTAAAAAATGCTGCCGCAGAAATGAACTGCGGCAGCATTCGTTTTTATCCGTTTCAGATAACATTATATTCCTTGAGTATCTTCTCAACATCTGTTCCTTTGATCTTTTCGAGAAGCTTTTTGAGCGCAAATCTTTCGATAAGGTTATAGTTCATATCGGTGATCTTTTTGCCGTCACGGAGCTTTACCGTTGCATCGAGCAATGCACGGATATCGTAAACGCTTCCCCATACTTCGGGTACGCCTCTGTCGATATTGAGGAGGGTATAAACTGCTTCCATACCTGTACGCATTGAATACTCGGTGGTGAAGATGGTATCGCGCTTTGTTTCGGCGAACTGTCCGAGGAATGCGAAGTTTACTGCGCCCTGCGGAACAACATCGGGGCGGTCGCCGTATTCACGGGGCATAAAGAATGCTGTGATATAAGGCATCATGCAGGGAACTGTATTTGCACTGTGCTCGGCGAGGTCTTCGATCTCATTCTCGGGAACGCCGATATGATAGAGCCATTCCATACAGATCTCTTTGCCTGTGCAGTCACGCATCGGCTTCTTTACATAGTCACCGATCTTATCGGAGAAGAGCGCATATACCCAGACAAGGCACTGATCCTTAGGCTGACTTCTGAACTGCGGCTGGCGGTTTATCGTCCAGCTCAAAAGCCACGATGAATCCTTAGCGGTGACGATGCCGCCCGTTACGACCTTGCCCGAGAATGGGTCACGCTTGCAGATATTCTTGATATAAGGGATAATGCGCTGGTCGAGAGTTGTGACTGTTGCGCTCATCCAGTTTGTCTGTTCGGGGTCGGAGCAGAACTTATCGGGGTGACCGAACGACGGATCCTGTGCGGCGATCTTTTTCCACATATCCCAGCCGCCGCCTTTTTTGATCTCATAATTATAAGGAGCAGGTGTGGTCTGGCTGCCGATAGAGGAGTTCTCAACGCAGCCGCCGTTGGTAATGAACACGAGGTCGTTTTCGGTAAGGTCGATGGATTCCTCATTGCCGTCACGGATAACATCTATGCGTGTTGCTTGCTTGCGTTCGGGTGTGCAGTCGAACTCAACGTTGACTACCTTTACGCCGAAGTGGAACTGAACGCCGAAGCTTTCGAGGTACTTCACCATAGGGAGTATCATTGATTCATACTGGTTATACTTTGTGAATCGGAGAGCCTTGAAGTCGGGAAGTCCGCCGATATGGTGAATGAAACGCTGGATATAAAGCTTCATTTCGAGTGCACTGTGCCAGTTCTCGAATGCGAACATCGTGCGCCAGTAGAGCCAGAAGTTCGAGTTGAGGACTTCATCATCGAAAACATCGGTGATGCGCTTGTTCTGGAGTTCCTCATTCGGTGTGAAGAAGAGCTTCATTATCTCCATTGCGCCCTTGTCGGATATGTCGAATTTTCCGTCTGTGTGAGCGTCCTCGCCCCTGTTCACGGTCGCACGGCAGAGCGAATAGTTCGGGTCAGCCTTGTTGAGCCAGTAGTATTCATCGAGAACGGAAACGCCCTCTGTTTCAATAGACGGTATCGAACGGAACAAATCCCACATTACCTCGAAGTGGTTGTCCATTTCACGTCCGCCTCTCATAACATAGCCGACGTTCTCAAACTTCCAGCCGTCGCAGGCACCTCCTGCGATCTGCTCTTTTTCAAGGATATGAACGTGTTCGCCCTTCATCTGTCCGTCACGGACAAGGTAGCAGGCTGCTGTCAGAGCGGCAAGACCGCTTCCTACGATATATGCTGACTTTCCGTCAACGCCCTCAGGCTTCAAAGGTCTTGCAAATGCTTCGTAATTTCCGCTTGAATAATACATAAGATTACCTCCTGAAAGATCGTGTGTTATGTCTTGTTGTTTAGTTTTCCCTTTCGGTAACTATATATTATCTCAAAGTGAAAATTTTTTCAATAAACAGAAATGCCCCTCTGATAAGTTCTTTATCAAAGGGGCAAAACAGATTATTTTTTTATCATTTAAGTAATTTTGATAAAAATCACTTGTTAGTCTTAAATCGTTCAAGCGCCGCGGTAACATTTCCGCTCATAACAACGGAAAGGTCGTCGATTATCACGTGAGGGTCGTCTTTCATACCACGCTTTACCCAGTCGAGCATAAGTCCGACAAAGGCGTACTTGTAAAAATCGGCGATGAACTTTTTGTCCTCTTCACGGACGTTCATTCCTGCGGATTTTTCCTCGACAACGCCGATAAGGAGATCATAGGTCAGCTTGTAGAGGTAAATCTCGACCTGCTCACGGCTGACGGAGTGATAAACGTTCAGTATGAACGGCTTGTTGTCAAGAACGGCTTCAAATATCTGCAAAAAGCCCTGCTGCCAGGTGTCATAGGTCTTTTTGCCCTCGAGAGCCTTTTTGGCGTCCTCAACGCAGCACCATTCGATAAGATCATAGATATCCTTGAAGTGATAATAAAAGGTCATACGGTTGATACCGCAGTCCTCGGTGATGTCATTGATAGTGATCTTTTCAAGCGGTTTTTTGAGAAGCAGATTTTTCAGCGAAGCTTCAAGCGCACGTTTCGTTACCTGTGACATTGTTCCCGACCGTCCTTTCCTTTTAAGGCTGTTATTATTTTATCATCGGTTTCGGGGTTTGTCAAGGAAATGGTAATATAGTATTTGACATTGTGGTATAATTATGATATAATATGACTACCAATAGAGGAGGCGATTTTATGATGAATTCAATTTCTATACGACCGTCTAAAGATATACGCAATAATTATGCGCAGATATCCGCTTTGACAAGAGAAAATCCGGTCGCAATTACCGTAAACGGCAAAGAAGATACTGTCCTGCTCAGCCACGAGGAGTATCAAAACACGGTTCATTATATTTCGGAGCTTGAAGAAAAGCTCGCTGTTTATTCTCACCTTGCGCAGAGTATGGACGATATAAAGCTCGGCAGAGTTAAGAATTCTGATGAGGTATTTGACGATCTGTTAGTTGAATTGGAGAATTTGGATATATGAAGTGCAATGTAAAATTCACCGAAACCGCAAATGCCGATCTGAGAGATATTGCCTTATACATTGCTGAACGTTCAAAGGATAAACAGCCTGCAATACGCTTTGTAAAAGCTGTTCGGGAGAAGTGTATGATCCTCGAAACAGCACCCGAAAGCGGAGCATTGCCGAAGGACAGGGTACTCATAAGCAGTGGTTACAGATTTCTTGTTCACGATAATTATTTGATTTTTTATTATTATACCAAAGAGGACAATACTGCATACATAACTGCGATCTTTAATGCCAAGCGTGATTATATGCGAGTGATGAAGAAATTTATTTGATCTGTCGGGCATCTGTTGAAAAAGGCAGATGCCTTTTTCACTTTTATAATAGTATACTCTCGGCAGTAGTTGTCCCACCATACGGGGAATAACAAGTCCGAGAGTATTTTTATAAAAATTCTGAAAAAGTCTTGACAATACGTGTGATACGTGCTACAATATAATTACAGAAAGGAGGAACGGAGATGCCGCTGACACCCAAGCAGATGATCAAATTTCTAAAAGAAAACGGATTTGAGGAAGTACGTCAAAGAGGTTCACATGTATTCCTTGAAAATTCAAAAACAGGAAAACAAACCACCGTTCCTATGCACTGCAAAGACCTTGGAAAAGGACTTGAACAGAAGATACTCAAAGACGCAGGACTTAAATAGTCCTGCAGAGTATTGCATATAATTATATTGATAGGAGGACTTTTTATGAAAAATAAATATTGTTATCCCGCTGTACTTCAAAAAGATGAAAACGGATATGCCGTATGGATCCCTGATATTGACGGATGCAATTCTTTCGGAGAAACCATTGCAGAAGCTGTTGCAAGTGTAAATGAAGCTCTTGGTTTATGTATTGAAGTTATGACAGAAAAAGGAAAAGATATCCCCGAACCGTCTAATCCCGAAGATATTAAGCTTGAAAAGGGACAGTTTATTGCTATCGTTGAGTTCGATTGGATCGAATATCAGAAAAAGTATTGTTCAAAAGCTGTAAAAAAGACGCTTACAATTCCGATGTATCTGAATGAACTTGCTGAAAAAGAGCATATCAATTTCTCCTCTGTGCTTCGTGAAGCTCTTGAAAACCGTTTGCATATACAATAAAAAAATCCCGTTCGGTGCTACCAACACCGAACGGGATAATTTGAAGATATGCAATAGCAATCTTAGTAGTGTTTGATTATTATAGCATATCCTCTATATAAAGTCAAGCATTCTGCTTATGGTCTGAGAACCGAGGAGGAGCGAATATATGATCAAGAACTCAAAGCGTAAAGACGGACGTGTTAAGTCGGCTGTATATATCGGTGACGGCAAATACAAGTACGTTTACGCGGCTAACAACAAAGAACTTTCACAGAAGGTACAGGAGCTGAAAATACAGCTTGGCAAAGGCATTGACATAACCGCCGAACTGGATACTTTCGGGGAGTGGGCGGACCGTTGGTTAAAGCTGAAAAAAGCCGAGGTATCAAACGGCAGATACAACACCTACACATACCGTGTAAGAAACCTTGAACCGCTCCGAAAGGTACAGATCGGCAAGATAAGAGCCGCCGATATACAGGAATTAATACTTGATCTTGCCGCAGAGGGTTATGCCGAAAAGACTTTAAAGGACGTAAAAAACACCGCAAGTCAGGTCTTCAAACTGGCTATCAGTAACCGTGTCATTGACTTCAACCCTGCAGAGCATATAAAGATACCTACAACAGCAGAGCAGGCAGAGCCGCGCCGAGCCCTTACCGAAGAAGAACAGCAATGGATACTTGCACCCTCGGAAAACAGAGGGCATCACGCCGCAATGATAATGATGTTTGCGGGACTGCGCCGAGGAGAGCTGATACCGTTGCTGTGGTCGGACATTGACCTCGATAACGGCACTATCAATGTAAATAAATCTGTTGAGATGATAGACGGCAAGAGTGTTGTAAAGCGAGGGGCAAAGACCGAGGCAGGAGAACGCATCGTTTATATTCCCAAAGTGTTGGTAAATTATCTTTCGGGAGTTGACCGTCAGAATAATCTGCTTGTCTGCCCCTCTTCGAAAGGTACAATGCTCACCGACAGCGGTTGGAAGCGTATGTGGGACAGCTATCTTGCAGAATTGAACTTCAAATTCGGCAACTTCGATAATATTATCGTAAATGACCCCAAAACAGGACAACCTCAAAAATATCAGAAACCGAAGAGCAGGTTTGCTCCGAAGAAGATACCTTTTGTTATCCCTCGGATCACAGCGCATTGGCTGCGGCATACATTCATCACTATGATGTATATGGCGGGGGTGGATCTGCTTACCGCCAAGGAACAGGCAGGTCATGCCGATGTTCAGACCACAATGGAAATTTACACGCATCTCGATAAAATTTACAAGGCAAAACAAATTTCTAAGCTTGATGAGTATTTAAGTAAGATAGGGTAAGAAATTTTGACCCACATTTTGACCCACATCTTTTGAATTTTTGCCCCATTTTTGCCCCTTTTGGTGATGTTTCCAAGCAACAAAACAGCAAAGCAAAAAATCCGCAAACCACGGTAAAACCTTGATTTGCGGACTTTTTTATTTGGTCGAGGTGACGGGACTCGAACCCACGGCCTCTGCGTCCCGAACGCAGCGCTCTACCAAACTGAGCCACACCTCGATATATGCTGCTTCAAATACAGCGTTAATATTATACAACATAAATCCGAAAAAGTAAAGAGGTTTTACAAAATTTTTTTATATTTTTTTGCAGGCCTTTCCCGATGATATTTCTGTGCGAATTGACTGTCAAAATATTGACTTAAAGGGCATTTTAGGATATACTAATATTATATGGCTGCATCTAAAAACCACCGGCTAAAGCCTTAGCGCCTTATCTGCTTGCAGATTTTCCGTCATCTTGCATATGAATTTCTTGACATACGGCAGTATGCCTGCGAAATTTCTATATGATCTGACGAAAGATCCGGCTGTGCATCTGAGGCACTATGGTTTTTAGATGCAACCATATATAATGAGGTAATTCTTTATTTCGATAAATTCTATATACAAAGGAGATAACAACTATGTCCGATTTTTCAAGACGTCTGCCCGTTTATCTGCTGCTCGATGTTTCGGGTTCAATGGCAGGCGATCCTATCGAAGCTGTTCGCCATGGTGTTAAGGCACTCATTTCCGAGCTTCGCAGTGACCCTCAGGCACTCGAAACGGCTTATCTTTCCGTTATAACGTTCAATTCGGCTGCGCGTCAGGTATGTCCTCTGACAGAGCTTATGCTTTTCAGAGAGCCTGTACTTACGGCAGGAGGTCCGACCGCTCTCGGTGCTGCGCTTCGTCTTCTCACCGACTGTATAAAGACCGAAGTCCGCAAATCTACCGAAACGCAGAAAGGCGACTGGAAGCCGCTCGTGTTTATCCTCACCGATGGCATTCCTACCGATGAGTGGCGCGAAGCCGCAGCTATGCTGAAAAGCACCAAGCCTGCGAACATCATCGCGTGCGCAGCAGGTTCGTGTGCCGACACCTCTGTTCTCAAAGAGATAACTGACAGCGTTCTGCTGATGAACAACCTTTCCGCAGGCGACCTTGCGCAGTTCTTCGCCTGGGTTTCAAGCTCTGTCAAGCTTTCGAGCAAGAGCCTTGACGCAAAGCCGGGTGCAGGGATCGAACTTCCGCCTCCGCCGCAGGGCTTCGTTATTGTTCCGTAAACGGACGTGGAGGACAAAATGGACGAAAATATCAAAAAGCTTTCCGACAGTGATGTTACCGCGCATACAGCCGCATTGTGGAAATATGCGCCTATTCCCGACTCGCCCGAGCCTTATCCCGAGTACCGTTCTTCCTATAAAAACGATAACGGAACGGAGATCATTGCCGCAAGGGTGAGGGGCAAAAAGCACAAGCATGAGGGTACGAACTGCGATGACTGGTACGAATTCGACACGGTGGGGAACTGGACTGTCTGCGTTGTTTCTGACGGTGCAGGCTCGAAAAGACTCTCACGCATCGGCGCGCGGATATCGAGCGAAGCCGCCTGCGCTTATATAAAGGAACAGCTTTCCGCACTCGACCGTTCGCAGACGGAAAACTCGCTTGCGATGCCTTTTGACAAGGCTGAATTCACCGCCGTATGCACGAAGCTTGCGGAGATAATGCGCTCGGGCTTTGACGCGGCTTATTCCGCAGTAGAGGGGGCGGCTCTTATCCGCTCTGAGGACGAAAGCATCACTGCCGATCTCGGCAGAAAATGTGAAGTGAAAGACCTTTCCGCAACTCTGCTTGCATCTGCCGTGATCCCACTCGAAAACGGAGAAACGTTCGTTATATCCGTTGCGGTCGGTGACGGTATGGTCGCCGCTGTCAATGCCGACGGTGAATTTCCCTCTGCGCTGAAACTGCTCGGAAACACTGACAAAGGCGGCTTTTCGGGAGAAACCGAATTCCTCGACGAAACAAAAACAGCCGAAAAGCTTTATTCAAATACAAAAATAATGCGCGGAAAAGTCACTTCCGTGATGATGATGACGGACGGCGTTTCGGACGATCATTACCCGAACTCGCCCGAGCTTCTGCGGCTGTGGCTTGACCTTATGCTCAATGGCATCATCGATTTCCCGACCGAAAGCTACGAACCGGAAAAGGGCGAAGCTCCCGAACCCGAGGCTCACCCGTGGGTAAATGACAGCAGTGTTGAAGTTTCGCTCGCTTACTCAAAAAATATACTCGCGAAAAACAAGCTTTCTCTCGAAGAATTGTGGGGAAAGCGTTTTGGCAGTCTTATGCATAAATCTTCGCTCGAAGCGTTCGGGAAAAAGCTTGCCGATGAGAAAAGCGAACGGCTCAAAGTCTGGCTCGACAACTATTCGCAGAGAGGTTCGTTCGATGACAGAACGCTTGTTATACTAAACACCATTTAAAATTTGGAAAAAATCAAGCCGATAATCTCGCATATATAGGATTTCGGCGCAAATTTTTTCCTGTATTTTATTGGTGTTTAGTATTATTATCAATCCCAAAATTCCGAAAGGGGTACAGTAAAAAGTGAACAGGATCGGAGAGGCTATTCTTGCAAGCGGCAGGAAGCTCCCTTATGTTATCACCGACAACCCTCCGCGCGGAGGAATGAAATATACATATTTTGCGCCCGATAAGTCTTATGTCGTGCAGTTTTTCAACGACCCGTCAAAGGTCGATGCGAATATGCGCAGACGTATCGAAGCGATAATAAGCAAATACAACCCGACTATCCCCGAGAGCAGGGGCGGTGCGCTCGGAACGGACGAAAAACGTGCGGCATATTTTGAAAAGCGTTTCTGCTGGCCGACCGATATCGTCGTTTCGCCCGAATTCGGACTTGTTTCGCCGTCCTATCCGTCCGATTTCTTTTTCGGGGACGGTGCTTCCGATTATCTTGACCTTAAAGGCAAGGACAAGAAAAGCAACTGGTTCACATCACGAAACCGCCGCTTTCTCAACAAAACGGAGCTTGGCGATTTCCGTTCGATGCTCCAGATGTCGCTCCTTTTGACGCGCTCGATAAGGCGGCTGCATCAGGCAGGACTTGCACACTCCGACCTTTCCAACAACAACGTCCTTATCGACCCGAGAAGCGGAAACTGCGTTGTTATCGACATCGATTCGCTCGTTGTCCCGGGGATATTCCCCCCCGAAGTTGCTGGAACGAGAGGATACATTGCCCCCGAAGTCCTTGCGACAATGGAGCTTGACAGGAATGACCCTCGGCGAAAGATACCCGGTTCGGAAACCGATCTTCATGCTCTCGCCGTGCTTATATATGAATACCTCCTGCTACGCCACCCTCTTATCGGACCGAAGATATTTTCGACTGAATCGGCGGAAAAGGATGATTTTCTTGCACTCGGTCCAAAGGCTCTTTTCATCGAAGACCCGAATGACCGCTCGAACCGTCCCGAAAATCTCGATGTTACGATAAGCGACCTCGGAAGTGACCTTGAATCGCTTTTCCTGAGATCGTTTGTTGACGGACTTCACGCACCCGAGCTTCGCCCTACTGCGATGGAGTGGGAAAGGGGGCTTATCAAGGCCTGGGATATGCTTCACCGATGCGAAAATCCCGACTGCGACCACAAATGGTTCATTATGCATGATGTTAAGAACCCCGTGTGTCCTTTCTGCGGAACAAGGGTGAAGAGCGACATTTTACAGCTCGATATCTGCGCTCAGCCGAGAGGAAAAAAGGGGCAGTGGCGGAAACATTCAACGCTCATTGCCGAGAACAACACGCCGCTTTTCAAGTGGCATACGCGCACCGATGTTTTCCCCGATGAAAAGGCTGACACGGGGCTTGAAGCGTATATATGCTCGCACGAAAAGGCCTGGTATCTCATAAACAGCCATGCCGAGGGGCTTATATCACCTATGGGAAGTCCCGTTCCGGCAGGGAAGGCGATAAGGCTTACAAACGGAACTGTATTCCGTGCCTGCCGTGAGGAAAACGGCTCACTTATAAAGGTTTCAATAATCAAAGGAATGAAATAAAAGATGACATTCAACGGTCTTACTGATAATCAGGCGGAAAGCCACAGAAAACAATTCGGCTCGAACCGTGCTGCGGAAGAGCCTTTAAAAACTGCGGGGAAACGCTTTGCCGAACGCTTCGGGAGAGTCCCCGTAAAGGTATATATCATAATCCTGCTTTTGTGTTTGTGCTTCGGGATAATCTTTTCCCTCGGCGGCGGTCTGCACGGCATCATTCCATGCATAATTTCCGTTGTCGTTAATGCCCTGTCGCTTTTTATCGTATGCGTATGTGAAAGCGCGCTTTACAGCAGAAAGGGAAAAGCGCGCTCTCTGCACAGCGGAAATAAATGCAGGGTCTACCGATGCGGAAACTCCGTTGCGGAGGTGAACTCGGGCGATATCGTCAAGGGTGATTATGTTCTCCTTACGGCAGGGGATATCGTTCCTGCCGAGGGCATCGTTCAGACGGGAGATATCACTGTCGGCAAGGACGGCAGGACTGACCTTGTGCGCCGCGATATGAAAGATGAGCTTGAAGAAGATATTTCGGGCGAATACACTCTCGAAAAGGGAACGCTTGTCACTTCGGGACACGCTGTAATGAAAGTTACACACGTTGAGGAAAGTTTTGTTAAACCATTTGCAGTATCGTCAAAGAAATATACTTTCTGTATATTTATGAGTGCTGTTCTGACGGCTCTGCTTGTGATTTTTGCGGCATATCAGGCTGAAAAAAGCGGCTCGGGAATGATCTCACTCCCGATGAAAACGGCTCTTTTCGCTTCACTTATTTTAATGTCGGGAGCAGGTCTGAAAGACCCTCTTGGGGAATATCTTTCCGCAGGCAGAATGGAAATTCGCCGAAACGGTGCTGATATGAGAACGCTCACGCCGAAGTGCGATCTGCTTTTCATCGACAGGAGCGGCTTTGTAACGGACGGAACTCCGACTGCTGTCGGTTTTACGGACGGAAGCGGCTCAACAATGACGAAATTTTACGAGGTTCCTTATCCTCTCGGAACCATTGCGGCAAATGCGGCGGCTGAAAACACCTCTGCACTTGTGAACAAGGGCAGGATAATCAGCGCAGATCCTTACGAAGCCGCAGAAATGACATTTATGGCAGAACGCCTTAAAAGCACGGTCGAGCTTGAAATAAACGCTGAGCTTGTAAAAGGCGATCTTCCTGCGAACGGTTACAAGCGTTTCCTGCGCGGCGACCCGAGCGAGATCATAAGCGGCTGTGAAAGCTGTTTTGACGGAACGGGCAAGGAAAAAGCATTTTCATCTGCCGCGGCTGTAAAAGCACTTGCGGAGGAACTTATTTTTCAGGGCAACTCCGTCATTGCTTATGCGGCGGAGCTTTGGGACGGCAGAAAGGTATTCATCGGAATGATGACAATTCGCGAAAAATACCGCAGTGATGCTGAAAATGTTTTTAAAAAGCTTGCGGAAAACGGCTGTAAGCCTATACTTCTTGTTCCGTATCAGGATGCTTCGCTCCGTGACAAGGCGGTTGCAGGCGCAGGCGCGGACGATGTTATCTCATACAAAAAGCTAATCGGAATGACTCCGGGCGAAGCCGCAAAGGCACTCAAAAAAGTGAAGATGATCACGGGCAGATGCGACAAGAGCAAGCTTATAGAACTCGCTAAAACGTCAGGAAAAACGGTCGGCACGACGGCTGTTGATGTTCACGATGCGCTCGAATGTGAAAACGCCGATGCTGTTTATGCTTCGGCTGAAAGCTGTACGGCGGCAAAGGAAATCGCCGACTGCACTGCGCTTGACGGCATTGATTCCATAGCCGTAAGCATGTACTGCGCAGATGAGATCAGAAAAAGTGCTTCGGCTTATGAGGCTTTGAGAGCCGTAATAATCGTATTGATGGTGGCGGCAATGTATTTTGGTGCGAAGATAAGCATTCCTGCACTCGGCATCGCCGTTATCATCGGCGCGACGGCTGTAGGCACGCTGTTGACGGGCGTTTCGGCACTCCGATTCGGTCGGATATGCAAAAGGTACTGCGCTGAAAGCGGCTCAAAGGAGGTACGTTCGTGAACGCGACAGAGCTTCAGAAAATGCTTGACTCTGCTGAACTGAACGGTGAGGTCAAAATTCCCCACGGTGAATATGAGGGCAATTTCACGGTCAGCGTTCCCTGTACGATACGCGGAAACGGTGCGCTTCTTTTGTGCGGCAGGGGAACTGCGCTTACGATAAATGCGCCCGATGTTGAGATAAACGATCTGCTCATTGAACATCTCACTCCGAGAGTCGGAACAGCTCTTTGCTCTTCCTGCAAGGGAACGATGCTGAGCGATGTTGCTGTCAGCGGCAAGGTCACGGGCGTTGACGGCGAGGACGGATATTTCGGTATACCGTCCGTGATAAACGTTAGGGATTTTCCTGCCGATACGCTTTGCACGGTGAGGATACACATCGAACTTCCGACCTCCGCACGTCTCTTTTCAAACGCAAGCGGAGTGAACATTCCCGAACCCGAACTTTCCGCAGGCGAGAACACCGTCCTTATCGAAATTGAACCGATGCGAAGCGGAACTCTTCTTTACGGTGAGCTTTCGCTCGAAACGGGTGTGAAGCGCAGGATATATATTTCGGGTGAGGCAGTCCCGGACGCTTACGGCTTCGGTGACGGCGCGCTCATATACGAAGCCGAGCCTGCGCCGACCGAGGACGAAATAGGCGAGCAGGGTGTTATCTATCCCGACGGGGAAGAGGACAGTGCCGAAGATGAGCTTCTTGCGCCTATGCCTTATGATGATGAAAAAAAGCCGCATGAGCTTCTTATAATTGAACGCGGAATGCTCGTCAAGGCGGATTCGCCGACGGCACAGATAGAACTTCTATATGACAACAAGGACTTCCCGATGGAGGTCGATGCGTTCGCGTTTATGGTGAATGACGAGGGAACTGTCACGCAGAATGACAGGTTCGTTTTCTTCGGCAACGACCACTCGCTCGGCGGCGGAGTTCAGCTTCTCAATGCGCCCGACAAAAAGGTTTTCCACATCAATTTTGACCTTATCCCACGCGATGTTTCGGAGATAGACATTGCATATTCTATTTACAGCAATCCGCTGAACCTCAATTTCAGCGATCTTTCCAACCCTGCCGTTTCGATAACGCTTGCGAACGGAACGAACTATATCTTTATGCTCCCGAAGCCGCTCGATGTCGGTACGGTCGTTGGTATCGAACTTATCCGAAGCGAGGACGGTTTCCGCATCTCGCCGCTCGGAATGATATATCCGAGGGGACTGGAGGATCTTTGCAGGAACTACGGACTTAATATTTTAAAGTAAAACAGAAACGCCGTTCCGCTTGTTCTGATGAAGCAGTATCGGCGTTTACTTTATAAGGAGAAATATGAACAAAGCAATTTTCTGGGACTTTGACGGAACGCTCGTACATTCCGAGCATCTCTGGAGCGGTTCGCTTTACCTAAGCTTACAGCGGTACACTTCGCACAAGGATATTACGCTCGATGATATACGTCCGCCGATGTCGCACGGCTTTTCGTGGGACTTTTATTATGAGGATATGCACGAGATAACGGGCGAAAAATGGTGGGATTACACCTTTGAACATATACAGAGGGTATATAAAGCTGTCGGAATTACGGAAAGTGAAGCAAAAACGCTTCTTCCGCTTTTCCGCAAAGTCCTGCTTGAACCCGAAAACTATCATTTGTACGATGATACGATCCGGACGCTTGTGACGCTTCGTGAAAAAGGCTGCAGGCACTATCTTCTCTCGAACAATTACCCCGAGCTTGATGTTACAATGGATAAGATAGGTTTGTCGCAGTATTTTGACGGAATGATAATATCGGCTCAGGTAGGATTTGACAAGCCGCGGCGTGAAATTTTTGAGCTTGCATTTAAAATGGCAGGAAACCCCGAGAAATGCTTTATGGTCGGAGATAATCCGCAGAGCGACATAAAGGGTGCGCTCGGCGTTGGTATTCCTGCGATACTTGTACATAATAACGATGCGCAGGGGTTCGATTGTACGGTTTGTGAAAATTTATCGGACATAACCGAACTTATATGAAAAAACACGTTTTGTTCTTTTATTCCATTTTCAAATTGATTTCACATTATTCACACATAGATGCTTTACAATATAAACTGTGATCGGGAGGGAACGATAAAAGATACCTCCGATAAAACAGATAATGAAAGGCGGCATTTATATGTACGATTCAAATAACTATACTTATTCAAACGGCGGATTCACACCAACAGACCCTGAGCAGAAGCCTCCCAAGAAGTCGGGCGGTGCAGGAAAGATAATTGCAGGCTTGCTCGCAGTAATTCTTGTGGGCGGCGCATCGGGCTACGGCGGAGCATATCTCGCACGTTCAAACGACAACACGAGCATTTCCGCTTCGGCACAGACTGAAGCACCTGCTACCACACAGCAGACTGCGGTTTCCTCCGACAGCGGCAATTCCAACAAGGCTTCCGCACTTGGCTCAACTTCAAGCTCTTCGGACGATGAAATGACGACCAATGACATTATCAAAAAGGTAAAGCCTTCCGTTGTTCTTGTTTCCTCCACATTCACCTCCGCAGGCGGCGCAAGCACAGGTACGGGCATCGTATTCAGCGCAGACGGCTACATTGTTACCAATGCGCACGTTATCACGACCGAAGTTAAAACTAGCATGAACAGCAACAATCAGTTCGACCCGTTCAGCAACTTCTTCGATAATTTCTACAACAATTACAACAACTCGTCAAGCCAGACCGAAGTTGTAAAGGCTGATAAAGTCACCATCACACTGGACGATGAAACTGAGTATGAAGCGACTATCGTTGGCTACGACGCTAACACAGACCTTGCGGTCCTCAAGATAGACGCAACGGGACTTACACCTGCCGAGATCGGCGATTCAACAACGCTTGAAATGGGCGACAAGGCTATCACGCTCGGCTATCCTCTCGGACTCGGACTTTCCGCTTCCAACGGTATCATTTCGGGACTTAACAAGGAAATGAGCGTTGAGGTCGCAGGCGGCACAGCAACAATGACTCTTCTCCAGACCGATGCGGCAGTAAACCCCGGCAACTCGGGCGGCCCACTCCTTAACAGCGAAGGTCAGGTAGTTGGAATCACTTCCTCGAAGATCGCAAGCTCCGAAGTTGACGGCGTAGGCTTTGCAATTCCTATCACGGACGCTCTCCCTATCCTCAATGAGCTTATGACAACAGGCACAGTCAAGAACACAACACCTAAGATCGGCATCACAGGTACTGAAATTTCTTCTGCTGTAAAGCGTTATTATAATCTCCCCGTAGACAGCGGCGTTCTTGTTGCTTCCGTTGAACCGGGTTCATGCGCAGAGGCAGCAGGACTTGAAGCAGGCGATGTTATCGTTAAGGCTGATGGCACGGAGATCTCCACAATGGACGAGCTTGTAAAGATCAAGAACAAGCACAAGGCAGGTGAGATCATGACCCTCACCCTTGCAAGAAGTGACGGAGATGTTGATATCGAACTTACACTTGATGTTGATGAATAAGTCTGATCTGTAATTCATTGCGAAAATTTAGTATAAAAATCAATTGGGCGGATATTATGTCCGCCCGTTTGGTTTATTAAGATAAGCATGCTTTTTATATTGGCATGGCAGAAATGATCTTTGTACTGAATATGAGATGTGCAAGCTTTACAAGGAAAGGTTCGTTTCAAACACTATTCTTAATGCAAACTCATTTAAAAAAGCTTATTGGCTGAAAAATATATATTATCCCGAAAAGACAAGGCGTTTTTTCGGGATTTTTTATTGCAATTTATGCAAAAATATGCTATACTATTAAAGATAATATTATAATTAGGTAAAGTATGCACTTTTTTTGATATAAAATGTTAAGGAGTAAATATGGCTTACAATAATAATAGAGGAAATGCGCCGCAGAAGCGCAGTTCCGATAACAGAAATTTCAGAAGCGGACACGGAAATGACCACGGATCTGACCGTAACGAACGCGGCGGCTCACGTCCGATGGGAAGAAGCGGCGGCTATCGCGAAAGACATTCCAACGATGATGAGCGTTTCGGCAATTCGTCCGAGCGTTATGAGCGCGAGGAGCGCATTGAGCGTGACAATGAACGCGATGACAACGGCGGTCTTATCATCGGAAGAAATCCCGTTATCGAGGCATTGAAATCGGGAAAGCAGATCGACACGATCTATGTTGACAGCGACAGCGGCGGAAGCATCGGTCTTATCTGCAAAATGGCAAAGGAACGCGATATTGTTGTAAAGCAGGTAAGCCCACAGAAGCTTGATTCGATGTCGGACGGAAAGTCGCATCAGGGCGTTATCGCTTCGGGTGCTTGCGCTGAATATTCGAGCATTGAGGAGATACTTGCAAAGGCAAAGGAAAAGGGTACTGCCCCGTTTATCATAATTTGTGACGAGATCGAAGACCCACACAATCTTGGCGCAATAATTCGTACAGCCGAGGCGGCAGGCGTTGACGGTGTTATCATTCCGAAGAGAAGAAGTGCTTCGCTGAACCAGACGGTCTACAAGACCTCGGCAGGTGCGGCGAGCTATGTTCCAGTTGCGAGGGTATCTAACCTTGCGGCGTCTATTGACGAGCTTAAAGAAAACGGTGTTTGGATATACGGCACGGACGCTTCGGGCGAGGATTACACAAAGGTAGACATGAGCGGACCCTGTGCTATCGTTATTGGCTCGGAGGGTTTCGGAATGGGCAGGCTCACCAAGGAAAAATGCGATTTTCTGTTAAAGCTGCCGATGTTCGGTCAGGTCAACTCGCTGAATGCTTCGGTTGCGGCAGGAATTTTTATGTATGAAACCGTCCGAAGACGCGGACTGAAAAAAATAAACGGTTAGGGGGTGAAGAATTTTGGCAGACAAGCTTTACTCGGTCGATGATATCATAAACGAATATTCGGGAAAAGGCGGCGGAGATGACGGCAAAAAGGAAAGCGTTGACGAACTGCTCGAAAATTTCCGCAAAAACGATCCTACCGAAACGGTAACACTGCACAACACGGATATTTTCGGCAAAATAAACGAAGAAACTGCTGATAATTCGGGCGAAAAGCCGGAAAAAACGGCAAAACCCGAGGGCGCATTTGAGGAAAAATACAGCAAGCTTTCCGAAAAGATGAACGAGGTCGCAAAGCGTGAGAGCGAAACTCCCGAAAAGGTCATAAAAGGACAGGGCAGGGAGCGTTCTTTCTCAGAGAAGATAGAAAGCGGCTTCGGAGATGATAAAAAGGCTGAAAAGGGCGATTCGCTCGCTCAGCGATTCAAAAAC
Source organism: uncultured Ruminococcus sp. (assembly GCA_945868475.1). Lineage (GTDB taxonomy): Bacteria > Bacillota > Clostridia > Oscillospirales > Ruminococcaceae > UMGS363. The sequence goes on from CAMBLM010000003.1 coordinate 195,599, forward strand.
AGAAAGAAGCAGGAGGAAAATGAAGAAGCTCCTGCACCCGAACCGACTGTACAGAAGCCCGTTCAGCCAAGTCCTTTCGACAAATATGAAGCCATCGCGCAGGACAATGCGGAAGATGACGAAGCGGAGGACAAGGCCCCCGAAACGATCAAAAAGGGCAAGAGCCTTGATGAGATACTTGATGAATACTCCAGGGAACGTCCTGAACAGAGAGCCAGAAAGGAGTTCACGCAGCATCGGAGCATAACCGAATTCTTCACTCGGAAGATCCCGACAGATGATGCGGGAGGTGAGCTTTCCGACGAGATGCGCCGGCTTCGCAAAGAGAGAATGTCAAGGACTCAGGGTGTAACGCCCGTTGAAAGAAAGTCGATCTCGGATATCGACTTAAAACTGGACGATAAGATACTGCCCGACACAGCACAGTTCAAGATAGATGCTGAATCGGCAAAGCTTGATGAGCTTAAAGAGCGCAGGAGCAAGAAGATAAAGGATTTCGTTCTTGTCGGTGATGAGGAGGACGAGCCTGACGAAGAACCCGATGAAAAGGCTATCGAAGATTATGAGGAATACGATGATGCGGCGGCTATCGTCAGCGACATTGACCGAATAAAGGGAACGCTTACGCTCAGGCTCATCGTGGTCGCAGTCTGTCTTGCGGTGAGCGCGTATATATCGCTTGCGAATGATCTTAACATTTTCCCGATGTTCGATCTTCTCAACAAGAGGACGCAGACGAACACATATCTCTTCGTCAATGCGATAATAGGCATACTTGCGGCGTTTTCGGCTTATCCAGTTATAAGCTGCGGACTTTCAAAGCTGTTTTCGATGAAAGCCGACTGCGACAGTCTGAGTGCCGTTGCAATGGTGACGGGCATCGCGAACTGCGTTATAATGTTCGCGAACAGCAACCTTATAAAGGGCAGCATCGTACATATTTACCTTACAACGGCAATACTTTCACTGCTTTTCAACACGATAGGAAAGCTTCTGATAGTGACGAGGACAAAGCGAAGCTTCAGCTTCGTTTCGGGCAGCGGCGACAAATATGCTCTGCTAAAGGTCGAGGACGAAGAAACGGCGCAGAATTTCACGCGCGGAACGCTTCGCGATTTTCCGAACCTTGTTTCAATGAAAAAGACGGAGATGCTCCGTGATTTCCTCAAAATTTCGTATGCGCCCGACAGCACGGATAATTTCTGCCGTGTATTTACGCCGATAATACTTGCGGCAGGAGTGATAGTCGGGGTGCTTGCAGGATTTGTGGCAAAGGGTGAGTACGGTTCGGCAGGAGCTTATGTCGGCTTCTCGGTATTCACCGGCTGTGTTGCGATATGCTCGGCGGTCTCGCTGATGCTCGTTGTAAATCTTCCTATGGAGAAAGCTTCAAAGAAGAATTCGGAGCTTCAGGGTGCTTTGCTCGGATATGATGCGGTGGAGGAATTCGCCGACACGAACAGTGTTCTTATTGACGCTGCGCAGCTTTTTCCGCAGGGAAGCGTAACGCTTTCGGCAATAAAAGTCTTTTCCGACACGAGGATAGATGAAGCTATTGTTGAGGCGGCGAGCCTCACGAATCAGTCGGGAAGCATACTCAAGAATATGTTCTACGATATCATTGCAGGAAAGACCGAGCTTCTCAATCCCGTCGAAAGCTATATTTTCGAGGATTCGATGGGACTTTGCGGCTGGATAAACAACAAGCGTGTGCTTCTCGGCAGCCGTGAGCTTATGATAAATCACAGCATTGAGGAAGTTCCCTCGGCGGCAAAGGAGCAGGAATACACGCGCGGCGGAAGATCGGCGGTATATCTCTCCATTTCGGGTGAGCTTTCGGCAATGTTCATTGTTGAGATAAGCCCTTCGCTCGAGGTCAAGAGGGCATTGACGGAGCTTTCAAAGCAAGGCGTTTACACGGTGATAAAGACGGTCGATTCACTTATTTCAATAAACCTCATTTCGGAGCTTTACGGCGTTTCGTCCGAATATTTCAAACTGCTGCCGTTCCGACTTTATGAAAAGTACGAAGAAACTGTTTCATATGAGCCAAAGGTAAAGGCGACGGCTGCCTGCTCGGGAAAATTTGCGGCGCTTTCATCTATAATATGCGGCTGCAAGAATCTCCGCGGAACTATCACTACGGGCATTGCGCTTGAAGCGGTTTCGGTGCTGCTCGGAATAATGATATGCTTTGCGATGGTGCTTCTCAAATGCTTCGGTGAACTTTCGGCAACAATGACCTGCGCTTACAACCTTTGCTTTGCGCTGGTATTCGCAGTTTTTCAGACTTTCAGAAAGACATAAATGATACAGTGACGTTTGGGTGAGTTAAAAAAATTAAAAAAGGGTGAGCGAAATTGAAAAAGAAAACTTTCGGCTTTGACAAGAAGATACTTGTTTACATCTGTGCGATAATGGTCATACTCCAGGTTCTCGTTACAGGTGTAGGATATGCGATCTCGAACAAGATAGTCGGAGATGAACAGCGCGGAAAGATCATTGCAGATATGCAGGTCTATGCAAACGAGCTTAACAGTTGGATATATGACAAGGACGAGGGACTTAACCTTGTCGGACGTTCCGTTGCGGATTACGGACTGGACAGAAACGAAACGATGAAGGCTCTCAACGATCAGAAGGCACTTGACAGTTCAATAATGGAAAACTATGTCTGCTATCCGAATGATGATGTCGTTTTTGCCTCGGGTATCCCGATCCCCGAGGGACTCATCGTTACACAGCGTGACTGGTACAAGGATGCAGTTGCGGCAGACGGAAAAATGATCTGCACCGACCCTTACATTGACGCGAACACGGGCAGCCTTGTTATCACCGTTGCGAAGATAATCAAAAAGGGAACTGACCTTTTCTGCGTAGTCGGTGCTGATGTTAAGATCGATGAATTTGTTGCAAGGTGCAGCGAATTCAAGATATATGATAATTCCTATGCTTTTCTCCTTTCGACAACGGGCGATTTCATCGTTCACGAAAATGCAGACTTTCTCCCGGCGATCGTTGACGGCGCGGTTAAGTCGGTGAATGTTGCGGATGTTCCGCAGTATTCGGGAAATGAAGTCGTTGCGAACACTGTTTTCAGGACAAAGGATTACAACAACAAAACAGTCATGATATGCACCTTGCCGCTCTCAAACGGCTGGCAGCTCGGCTACAGCATTGATTACAGAGAATATTCACATTCGCTCCGTATGCTCAGAAAGGTCTATGTTGCGATCTTCGTTCCTGCGATACTTGTTGTCCTCCTTGGCGGAAGCTTTATCCTTAAAAGGTGCTTAAAGCCCGTAAAGAGCATACATAAAGCTATCATCAGCATGGAAAACGGCGACCTCAGCTATGCTCCCGACTATTTCGGCGATGATATTCTCGGCACACTCTGTGAAGCACTTGCAAAGACGAACACAGCACTCAAAGGCTATGTAAATGATATTTCCACAAACCTTGAAAATATGGCGAACGGAAACTTCAACGTTCAGTTTTCGGCTGATTATGTCGGCGACTTCTCTTCCATAAAGGGTTCGATCGAGGGCATTGCGGCTTCGATGCAGAACATTATCGAAGGCGTAAGCACGGCTTCTTCGCAGGTAACTATCGGTGCGGACAGCGTTTCCGAAACAGCAACGAGCCTTGCAATGGGCGCGAGTGAGCAGTCGCAGACAGTTGATGAACTCAATGAGATCATCGAGCATTTTATGACGCTCGTTTCGCAGAGCGTTGACAATGCCGACAAGGCAAGGGATTATTCCAACCAGACGGGCGAATGTATCGAAAACAGCAACGTCAGCATGAAAGAGCTTCTTGATTCAATGGAGCAGATCACCGAAATGTCAACACAGATCGAAAAGATCGTCAAGACTATTGATGATATCGCATTCCAGACCAATATCCTTGCGCTCAACGCCGCTGTTGAAGCAGCAAGAGCAGGTGCGGCAGGCAAGGGCTTTGCAGTTGTAGCAGACGAGGTACGAAACCTCGCTTCAAAGTCCGCAGAAGCCGCAAAGGGTACAACAGCACTTATCCAGAATACGACCGAAGCGGTTGCAAAGGGTTCAGCTATCGCAAACGCAACCGCCGAATCGCTTGACGCGGTTACAACAAAGTCGAGAGATGTAAACACGCTTGTTGAGAGCATCTCCAACGCATGCGACGAGCAGAGAGCGCAGATAAGCGTTATCACGGACAAGCTCAGTGCTATCTCGGATATCGCAAGAAAGAACGCTGCGACAGCCGAAGAATCCGCTGCATCGAGTGAAGAACTCAGCGGTCAGGCAAGAACTCTTGACGACCTCATGGCACAGTTCAGAAATTAAAAAATGAAACTGCCCTTGGAATTTTTTCTAAGGGCAGTTTTTATAGCATAAAAGCCGCCGCAGTTCGCTTTGAACTGCGGCGGCTTAGTATTACTTATGATGTTGAACAATGGTGTTTTTCTTGATGTCGATATGTATTGTCGTTCATGATGTCTTTGCCTGCTGTCGTTGATTCTGTCTAAACGTGATGCTTTGCTGAGATGTCATAACGTGATGTCGAAACGTGTTGTCTTGCATGAGATGTCATAGCGTGATGTCGTTATGTATTGTCTTTCGTGATGTTTTTCATGCTGTCAGATTCAAATGTCGTATCAGAATGTCATTCCTGCTGTCTGCCGTGATGTCTTTTATTTTGTTTAATTAAACACTTAAATTATTCCTCGGTCTTGTCGGTATCGATAACTTCGCCTTCAAGTACCTCGGGCTTTTCCTCTGCTGCTTCGGCAGCTTCGGGGGACTCTTCTGTTTCGGTCTGCTCTGCTTCTTCGGCAGGCTCTTCCTCCTTGGGAGGTTCGGGCTTTATGAGCTTTGCTCCGCAGTGGCCGCAGAATGAATTTTCGATAGGACATTCAGCGCCGCACTCTGCGCACTTTACTGCGCCCTTGAGGGAGAGTATCTGTGCTTTCATCTCGTCGATAGCATTGAGAGCTTCCGTGATCTCGTTAACGGTGTCTGCGATATCTGCATCGGGAGCGTCCTTATATTTATTATAATAAAACTCGCCGATAGCGGAATAATTCGAGCGGACAACGCCCTCTTTTGCGAGGATCCTGCTGTTGAGTCTTGCGCTTTCGCCTACAAGCTTTGTTTTTTCGCTGACTACTTTACCTGTTTCGCTGATAGTTTTGCTGATTTTTTCGATTACATCGTTCATTATGTTTTCCTCCTGTCAAATACTAATCTCTGATGAATGTGTAGAAAAAATCGGTGCAAGATCCATTTATTTGAGATTTCGCTTGATTTTTGTACAAATTTAGATCAGATATTAGTATAAAGTAGGTGTTAAAGACAAGTCGGCAATCCTTGACATTGCCTATTTCCTTAACACGGGAATATTTATCTTGCTTGACATTTAATATTATACAGCATATAATATTAAATGTCAATACCTTTTATAACTTTTTTTATAATTTTTTTCTTCTCGCCCGAAAGTGACGGTTCTATGCGGAAAATCGAACGGAATTCCTCGCCGAGTTCGTTTATTTCACATTCGGTCGAGGTATAAAGTGTTCCGAGCCGCTCGCCCTTATGCACGAAGTCACCGACTTTCTTATCAAATATTATGCCGGCGGTCGGGTCGATAGAAGCTTCTTTGGATTTTCTGCCTGCGCCGAGTTTGAGGGATATCATTCCCGTTTCTTCGCAGGAGATTTTGTTTATAAAGCCGTCCTTGTCCGAAAAAACTTCAAGGGTATGCGATGCTTTGCCGAAAAGAGAGTAATCCTCGGTAACGTTCGGGTCGCCGCCTTGCGCTGAGATCATTCTGCGGAGCGTTTCAAGCGCTTTTCCCGAGGTGAGGGCGTTTTCAGCCATAGCAAAGCACTCTTCAAAGCTGCCCTTGCCTGCAAGGCGAAGCATTTCCGCTGCGAGGGTGAGTGAAACTTCGCGCAGGTCGGCAGGTGCATTGCCTTTGAGTGTTTCGATAGCCTCAATGACTTCGAGCGAGTTTCCGACAGCCATTCCGAGCGGCTGATCCATATCCGTCAGAACAGCAGAGCATTTTCTTCCTGCGAGAGTTCCGACGCTGACCATTGCACGGGCAAGCTTTTCTGCGTCCTCCTCGGTCTTCATAAATGCGCCGTCGCCGACTTTTACATCGAGGACGATGCCGTCTGCGCCCGTGGCAAGCTTTTTGCTCATAATTGACGAGCATATAAGCGGTATGCTGTCAACGGTAGCGGTCGCATTTCGCAGAGCGTACAGCTTTTTATCCGCAGGGACGAGCGAACCCGTCTGACCTGCGACTGCAAAGCCGACATTCTTCACGCAGGACATAAATTCGCTGTAGGAAAGCGAGGTGTTAAAACCCGGGATAGCTTCGAGCTTATCGATAGTACCGCCCGTATGTCCAAGGCCTCTGCCCGACATTTTGGGGACGTATATTCCGCAGCTTGCGGCGATCGGCGCGGTTATGAGCGTTGTTTTGTCGCCGACTCCGCCCGTGCTGTGCTTATCGGCGCAGAATTTATCGAGGTCGGGCTTCATCATATCGCCCGAGCGCGCCATTGCCATTGTGAGGTCGGTCGTTTCTTTGTCCGATAAAGAAGAAAAGCATACCGCCATGAGCCACGCCGAAGCCTGATAATCGGGAATGCTGCCGGAAACATATCCGGCAACAAACCAATTGATCTCTTCGGCAGAAAGCTCTGCGCCATGCTTTGTTTTTTCTATTAATTCATACATTGTTATCATAATACATCAATTCCCGTATAGTAATATTTCAAGATCTGATCGTATGTATAACCGAGCTTGGCGAGGTAGTTCGCGCCGTTCTGGCTCATTCCGACGCCGTGGCCCCAACCGTAGGTCGTGAAGATGAAATATCCGTCCGAATAGGAAATATCGAAGCTTGCGCTTTTAAGATTGTATGAAAGTACGCTTTCACGAAGCTTGCGTCCCGTGATAGTAGCCTGTCCGTCAACATCAACGGTAGAAACGTAGTTCCCGTCGATATGACCCGTAACTGTCAGCCAGTTTTCGGGGTTATCCGAAAGTGTGATGCCGAGGTAGCGTTCGAGTGCGGAACGTATCTCGCTTTCGGAGAACTTTGTCTGCTTGCCGTAGTTTGGGTCGCCGTCCGCATCGAAAGGACATTCAACGCTGACGAGGTATGGGATACTTCCGCCCCAGACATTTACGGAAGAGGCCGTATATCCCGAGGAAGAAGCCATATAAACGGTCTGTGCGACCTTTCCGTTATAATAGCAGCATTTTCCCCAGACGGAGGAAACAAGGTCAACGATGCGCTGCGGAGGATCGCTCTTTACGAGGACGGTCGGGGTAAGGCCGTTTACGTTGTGATACTTGACGTATGAATAAGCTGCGACAGCCTGAGCCCTTATGGCTTCATCGCTGAACGAAGCGGAAATCTCGTTGTTGACGATCCTGCAAACGAGGTCGAAAGCGTCGTCGGTATGTACAGAACCGCCGTATTTTGCGGTGAAAACTTCATTTCCGTTCGATGAAACGGTAGAAGCTTCTGTAACGGCTTCAGTGGTTATAAAGGTCGGAGTTGTTTCGGTAGGTGTATCATCGATAGTGACAATAACATCGGCAACGGAAACGGGGGCGATATCCGCAAGGCTTTCGGCATCCGAAGCCACTGTTGAAGCGGTATCATCTTCCGGTGAGGGATCATCGTCTATGATAACATCGTCGTCATCATCGGCATCTTCGTCATAATCCTGCTGATCCTCCATAAGATCATCGGCAGGGTCATCCTCCGAACCGAGCTGTGAAAGCTTTTTCTCCTGATCGTTGTCGTCAGCGAGGACGTTGTTGTGCGAAGCGGTGTTCTTGTTTTCGTTTGTATCGCCAAGTTCTTCGGCGTGACCCGAGGGGAGACTCATCGGAATTTCGCTGTCATCGGCAAAATTCGGCGGAACAGTGGTGACTGCTTCGCGCTTAGTGACGATATCGGAATAATCCATTCCCGCATATTCCGAAACTGCGGCGGAGGTCGCTTCGCCAATGTCTTCTCCCGTATCGGCGTCTGTTTCGGTCGAATAGTAGAAGTCCATTGAGATCGGCTCTTCATCGACATCTTCGACAAGGCAGAAAGCAAAGGTATAGAACCCTGCGACCAGCAGCAAAGATGCGATGCCGCTCAAAACTGTACTTTTTTTCATAGTGATTTCCTTTCAGATCTTATTCTGTATATGAACCGCCGTTGAATTTATAGTAAATAGCAGGCCACTTGGGGTTCTGATTTACATAGAAATTCGAGGTATCGATGTTTTCGGTGGTTTCGCCCGAACGAAGACGTCTTGCGATAACAACGTGACGCGCTTCGTCCCATTCGTATGCGCAGGTAGAAAGGGTAAGGTATTTATCGTTTTCATCAAAGTCAATTCCTGTGATGAACTGGCTGCGGGTTGTTATTTCTTTCTTGAAATTCTCAAAAGTATAAGTTCCGCTGTCCTTGAAATTGACATAATTGATGTAATCGAACAAGTTTCCGTCGTCATGCTCGGGGAGAGTGTTTATGACGAACGAGGATATGATAACGTAGGTGTAGTTTTCGTAATAGTTATCGTAGTAGACAAATGGGTTTTTGAGCCAGTATTTGAGATCCCATTTATAATAGTCGAGGTTGCCGAACATTGAACCGTCGCGGTTATTGTGACCGTAGAGGATAATATTGTCGCTCTGCTTGTCGGAGTAATCGTTGATAACGTTTCGGGGGTCGGCAAAGACCGTTCCGACCGAGCGCACCTGATCGTAGAAGTTGTGTTTTAAGTAGTAGCTGTCGTCACGCTGAACGACGGGTTCGCCGAACACATCGGGGATATAGACATAGCCGACATAATCGGGGTTTATCGCAAGCATTTCTTCCGCAGCTTCGGACTTTACGAGCGGCGGACGCTGTTCCTCGGGGACTTCTTCGATATTATCGGAGGGGAGAGTGTTATCTGCTGTATCATTTGTGCTTGCGGAGCTGCTCGAAGCATTGTTATAGATAACATTGAGCTTGTTGTTGTTCTGCTTCGCTTCAAACTGGTGATAAAAATACACTGCAAGCACCGCGATGCAGGCGATAAGCACAACTATCGCGAAAAGTGAGAATATTTTGCTCGCTATTTCCTTTCCCGAGTCGCCCTTGTGAGGAATAAATGCCTCGGAAAAGCTTTTTTTCTTCTTTTTTTCTTTTTCCTTATAGTGTTGTGACTGGTAAACTTCATCGGCAAGTGCCATTATGTAAAAACTCCTTTAATTTGCGGTTACTGTGGTGGTTTCCTCCGATCCGCTTTCGGGGACGCTTGTGACTGTGCTTTCCTCGGTATCGGAAGTTTCCGCAGTGGTTTCTTTGGTAGTTGATTTCTTTTTCTTGGAGGTCGTTTCCTCGGCTGTGGTTTCGGTCGTGGTCTTCTTGGATTTTTTCTTGGTGGTTTCCTCAGCCGTTGTTTCCTCGGAGGTATCCGCGGTCGTTGATTTTTTCTTCTTGGAAGTTGTTTCTTCGGCAGAGGTTTCTTCCGTTACCTCCGCAGTGGTTTTCTTCTTCTTTTTGGTGGTGGTTTCTTCGCTGTCATCATCGGAAGCATCGGGGGGAACTGTGGTCACATCTGCATCAACGGGAGTATCCGTATCGGAACTGTCTGCGTTTAATGTATCTGCGCTGTTTTCCTCATCGGAAGCGGAGGTTTTCTTCTTTTTCTTTTTGGTAGTTGTTTCGCTGTCCTCTTCGTCTGTTTCCTCGGGGACGGTGGTTTCCTCGGTCGCTGCAGTGGTTTCACCCGACATTATCGCTGTCCAGTCAACACCTCTTGCGTAAGGGTTGAATGAAGCGGAGGTGAAATCATAATCGGAAACGCTTTCGCCGTCGCGGAGCTTTCGTGCGAAAACTACGAAACGTGAGTTGGAGAACTCGTTAGAGCAGGTCGAGAGGACCAAAAGCTTGTCGCCGAACTCTGCTTTTACGGGAGAAATTATCTGATTGCGCGACTGGACTTCGCCCATATACCAATCAAATGTAGCTTCGTCATTGAGTGCTTCGATATAGTCGTGATAATGGAAGACCTCGCCGTTGGAATCCTGCTTTTCGAGCGCATTGGTTACGAAAAAGGCGTAAATAAGGTATGTACCCGTTTCATACTCGGTGCGGAGCGTTACGGTCGGGTTCGCGGCGTAGAATTCAAGGTTCTGCTTATAGTTTTTGAGGTTGCCGAACATTGTTCCGTCTTCCTGATTGTGACCATAGAGGACGAGGTTAGGGGAAACATAATCCTCGCTGACGGTGCAGCGGTAATCCATAAAGATCGCGCCGCCCTTGTTCTGCTCGTCATAATATGTATGCGTGAGGTAGTAGGTATTGGTCGTGTCCTCGGGGTCCTGAACTACAGGCTGGTAGATATCGCAGCCTTCAAGCTCGATAAAGCCGACCACCTTGTCGCTTATACCTTTATAATAGGACATAATGTCGATATTATGCTGCTGTTCTTCTTCCTCGGTGGGGGCGACAGTGATAACGTTGCCCTCGCTGTCGATAGTGGTTTTTGCTGTTGTTGTAACAACTTCCTTTATCTGTTCGAGGTCTTTCACGGCTCTGTCCGACTGGATAAGGGTGCTTGCGAGCATAACGCCTGCGCCGATAAAGATTATCACTGCGATGATGAACACGATCTTCCGTAGCATCTCGAAAACGGTATCGCCTTTCCACGGAAGAAGCTCTTTCAGGATATTTTTCTTCGCTTTTTTGGCGGTATCCTCCGCAGTTTCTTCAGCTGTGAGGGTGATAGGTTCGGGTTCAAACGGAGGTATATCATCGGTCTGAACGGTTTCGCTTTCGGAAACGCTTTCGGCACTGTCGGTTTCGTTGATATCTTCGGGGGAGTTTTCCTCCTCGGTCGGAGCATTTTCTTTTTCGGAAAGAGCTTCGTCCGATTCCGACCCATCGTCGATTATTTCATCATCGGATACATCATCGGCGGTTTCGTCGATATCTTCGGGGATGGTTTCATCTTCCTCGATCTCCTCGCTGTCATAATCGGTAATGGCATCATCGACGGTTTCTTCTATGCTCGGCTCGGGGAGAATATCACCCCAGTCGGGAATGTCGGCGTTGAGGACTTCAACGGTTTCCTGCGGCTCGTCCTCGGCTTTGGCGGTATCGTCAAGTCCGTTTGCGAACACGCTTGAAAAAGTGCCGCTTTCATCCGTGCTTTTGTCGGAAAAGCTTTCGGCAGGTATAACGCCGTCAAGAACGGCTGTCGGCTGCGGCGGAGCTTCGGGTTCAGAGGGTTCGTTTGTTTCCTTTTCGGATATATCATTGATAATATTACTATTGGTAATATTATCTTCGGGATTTTCTATGGTTTCGGCGGCTTCGTTTTCCGATGTCAAAGCGTCTGCAGGTTCGCCGTGATCGGCGGTTTCCTGCTCAGTGCCTTTATCTGCTTCGGGTAAAGCCGATGTTTCTTCCGACCCGGGTTCTTCCGATGTTTGGGTTTCATCGGTTTCGGCGGCTGCCTTAGGCTCGGTAGCTGCCTTAGGCTCGGTAGCTGCCTTAGGCTCGTCCTGTTCGTCTGATGATCCTGTGGGAGCGGCTTCTTCGGGAGTGCTTACCTGTTCCGCATCAGCCTCGTGGGTGCTTTCCGAACTGTCGGGAGCATCTTCCGTTTGCTCGGCTGTTTCCTCGGGAGGGGCAGGCTTTGCATGGCGGGGGATATACTCGCCGTTCGGAGAAAGCTCCTCGGAGAATTCCTCGTCATAGTCTTCTATTATATTTTGAGATGCGGACGGGTCGGCTTTTTTCTTGTCGAATTCCGCGATTATATCATCGACTGTAAAGCCGAATTTGTTATCTGACATTGAAAACTATCCTTTTAGTGATCTTACTGATTATAGATAAAGCTGTAATCGGGTTCTTTTGCTTCGTAATTTACAGATGCGAGCGTTGTATCGACCTCTGCCGACTCGCCGTCGCGGACACGTCTTCCGATAACAACGAATCGGGACGGTTCAAACTCGTTTGAGCAGGTGGAGAGGGTGAGGTACTTATCGTTCTCGTCAAAGTCAACGCCTGTATTTATAGCTGTGCGTTCGAGGATATTTTCCTTGAACGAATCGAATGGGCGGTTCTTGCCGAAGTTTATGTAGTTATGGTAGTCGAAGATGATACCGTCACGGGTGTGCTTTGGTTCGACTTCGATAACGAAAGCGGCAATAATTTTGTAGGTGTATTCTTCATAGAGGTTGGAGAATTCAAAGGTCGGGTGGTTGACATAGAAGTCAAAACCCTTTGTGCTGCCCGAGGACGGCTTGACCTTATAATAGCTGAGCGTACCGAACATTGTGCCGTCACGCTGGTTGTGGCCGTAGAGGATAATGTTCTTGCTCTGGTTGTCGTCATAATCGTTGACATTGCAGCGGTAATCGGCGAAGACCGTTCCCGGCTGTGCTTTCTGACCGTAGAAATTGCGGTCGAGGTAGTCACTGTTGTTTTCCGTCTGGACAACAACGTTGTCGATGTATGTACCGCCGACCTTTATCCAGCCTGCCGTATCGGGATTCTCGTCAACGAATGATTTCATACTTTCGAGCAGTACGAGCGGAGGCGGAGCTGTCGTTACCGTGGTTTCCTCTTCGGTTACTGTGGTAACCGGCGGAGCGGTTTCCGAGGTTATGACTGTTGTATGCTGGCTTGCAAGATCGTCGTTGAGCTTCTTGTTGCGCTGTTCGCCTATGACAAGGCATATAAGAATGATAACTGTCACAACAAGCACGGCTGCGGCGATGATAGTGACGATCTTTGAAGCCTTTACCTTTGGCGAATCGTCTTTCTGCGGTATGAATTTATCGGAAAAGCTTTTATTTGACATCTATTTTTACCTCGTGTAAAAATTATTCTTTATACGGAATATTTTATCTATGATAGATAACGTTCCAGTCGGGTTCTTTTGCACTCTTGTTGGTGTAAGCCTGAGAAGTATCGACAGACGGGTCTTCGTCCTTTCGTGTACGCCTTGCAATGACAACGAATCGTGACGGTTCAAACTCATTCGAGCAGGTCGAGAGGGTAAGGAACGAATCGCCGTATTCAACGTCAACGCCCGTGACTATCTGTGAGCGAAGCTCTACATTTTCGATGAAGTCCTGATACTGAGCTTTATTCTCGAAGTTTATGTAATTATGGTAATCGAACACAACGCCGTCGGCGGTCTGCCATGTTTCAACGGGAGTTACGAAGCAGGCGATTATTTTATACACATCGGTGCTGTAATTCGAGCTGAAAGTTACGGTCGGGTGCGATTTATAGAAATCGAGGTCATGCTTATATTTTGCAAGGTCGCCGAACATGGTCTTGTCCTTTTGGTTATGACCGTAGAGGACGAGGTTGTCCGAGCGTTCGTATGCATTGAGCGTTGCGCGGCGGTCGAGGAAGATAGTTCCTGCTTTGTTCTTGCTGCCGTCAAATGCACGTTTGAGGTAGTATGTATTGCCGTCGCTGCTTTTTTTCTGGACAACGGGGAGGGCAATATTCGTATCATCTATCTGCACCCAGCCAACGGTATCTTCGTTTATTTCAAGAAGCTGTTTTGCACTCGGGAGAAGCTCGCCGCCGTTATCGCCTATGGAGATATGCGAGATGATAAGGTCTTTGAGGTTTCCGTTGAGTATTTTTGTGCTGACCGACTGCCAAAGCTCGCTTCCGAGTATAAAGATACAGCCGATGAGGATCACAAGGCAGAGCTGTGTGAATATCTTGCTGACGACTTCCTTTGCGCCGTCACCTCTCTGAATGAGCAGCCAGTGGCCGCGGCGTTCCTTACGTTTTTGCTTCTGTGCTTTTTTATATGCTTTTTTAGCTTCACGGGATAATGCCATGTGTATATCAGTTCCTAATCTGTGTTTTTGTTTATATGTATATTTATTAGTAGTATAATTATACAGCAAACGGGTCAAAAAGTCAAGGAAATGCGCTTGTTTTGTAGCATTTGACAAATAATCTTTCATATAAATTACACATAGGGAAAAGATTTTTTTATGCAAATGCGTATTTCAGAATATTTATGCGAAAATATACTCTCTGTATTGACAAAACAGCGAAAATATTGTATAATAACATCACAGTTTTTATAATTCAAATTTATGCTGTGTGGAGGGTAAGATATGCGTTGTCCGTTCTGCGGTTTTGAAGATACAAAGGTCATTGATTCCCGTCCTGCCGACGGTCAGAAGCGCCGCCGCAGGGAATGTACGAGCTGCGGAAGACGGTTCACGACCTATGAATCGGTCGAAGTTCCCGTTCTGCTCGTCACGAAAAAGGACAACACGGCGGAGCTTTTCAACCGCAACAAGCTTATCGCAGGAATTTCCACTGCTGTAAAGAAGCGTCCCGTTTCCGCAGAGGATATCAACCGCATCGTTGATGAGATCGAAAGCTACTATGCGAACAAAATGGTCACGCAGGTCACAAGCTCGGAGATAGGCGACAGAGTTCTTGCGGCTCTGCGTGAGATTGATGAAGTCGCATACGTTCGCTTTGCGTCCGTTTACAAGGATTTCGATGATGTTGACAGTTTTATTGACATCATTTCGGAGCTTCGGGACGGGGAGAAGAAATAAAATCTGATATAACATATAAAAAAACACAGTCTGTCTTAAACGGCAGGCTGTGTTTTTATTTTTATTCGTATTTTTTTATTGCATCGATTATATCGTTTATGATAAGCTTGCTTTTGCTGTCAAGGCTGCCTATCTTTTCGGAAATAACATCATCCGAGATATTTCCGTCCGTACCGAGGAGCAGGTAGTTGGGGGTGGTTTTCAATGCGGCGCATATATCCATAAGCGCTTCCAGACTCGGTGCGGAACGTCCGGTTTCGAGGTTGGAGATATACTTGTAATTCACGTCGATCATTTCGCAGATCTGATACTGTTTAAGTCCGAGCTCTTTTCTGCGTTTTGCCATTCGCTGTCCCACTTCGCAGTAGTTGATATTCATTGTTATTCGCTCCTTTCGGGGTTTCGTGGCTTTTTATTTATATATTATCAGCAGAAGAAAATATAAAAAACCATTTATTAGGTGAAAATTCTACTTGACAAATAGAAAATTCTGCTTTATAATAAGAAAAAATGTAAAAAATCTGCTTGATAGGCGGTTTTTTATCGGCAAGGGGGGATGATATGTCGGATATCGGAACAGGCGAAGCTTCAAAACGATGGGGCTATAGTCAGGAAACTGTGCGGAAGTGGTGTGCCATGGGTTTGATAAAGGGAGCAACACAGGATAAAAAGGGTTCAGCTTGGCATATACCGCAAAATGCGGAGTGTCCAAAGAAAATCAAAGCAAACAGCAATATGCTGTAAAAATTTCGGAGGCGTGAATATGGGAATGCAAAAAATTTTATCAACGGCAATGGCGGCGGTCATGTGTTTATCGTTTGCAGCTTGTTCTTCAAACACCGCAGTGAATGATGAGACAAAGAATTCTGCTTCGGCAAAAGCAACGCAGACGTCAAGTTCGGTATTTGTTTTGGCATTTGAAAATAAGCTGAATGAAACAGGCAAATGGGAATTTGATATCGAAGAGACTAAAAAAGGCTTTGAAATTGTCGGAAAAGAAACGCATGATGATGCGGCTGAATTCAAGGGAAAGGCAGACGATAACAAAAAGGTTTACTCGGCTGTTCTCACTTACAAAAATGTTGTGGCTGAAAAGCTTGGTGATTCGGATAAGCTTGAGGATATGCTTGCTTCATTCAGCAGTGATCCATCGACAGTTCCCCAAAATGAGATATGGAGCATACAGTGCTTTCTGGATTATGTGGGGATATGTACACTGTGTTCGGGAAATTCCGACGTTACCCTTGGCAGTATGATGGAATATATGACAAGCGGGACTAAATTTGAAGCAAACGGCTGGAAAGTAAGTGTAAAGTTAAACCGCAGTGCAGGCACTTGCACGGTCGATGCGGAATATAAGGGTTAAAACTGATCTGAGGAGAGTGTGGATATGTATTGCAAAAAATGCGGAAAAGAAAACGAGGATAACGCTCTTATATGCAAAGAGTGCGGTTGCTCGCTTGTGAATGAGCCAACAGAGGTGCCGAAAAAGAAAAAGTCGGTATGGTCATTGGTCGGAATGGGTATTGGTGCGGCTGTAGTGATATGCGGAATTATTATGATAATTTTTCCCGATGTTTCGGGTGTATGGATAAAAAGCTATAGCTTCGGTGCGGATTTTTACACCGAAATTTACAATGCGACGAGCAAGGTCGCAGACAGCAATATCAATGCCGCAAAGGCAATAGTGAGAGGGCTTGGCTGTGTTACGGCGTCGATAGGCGCTTTTATGGCAGTCTATTTTGGCAGAGCGGCTTTTGAAAAGTGAGGCAGTACATTGTAAAAATTGTTGAATATAAAAACAAAGAGGAGAGATTTGTATGTTCAGATCAAAAATGAAGAAGTTGTTTAAAAGTGTTGTGTGTGCTGTTGCGGTTGTGTTTTGCATGGCTGCTTTGAGCGGCTGCGGCGCAAGCAAGGTTTCCGTTTCGGACGCAATGGCGAGAGCTAAACAGGTGAATACTGCTATATCGTCTGCGTTGACTCAGGCGGCGATTGGAAATGAATCCTTTGGAACTTGCGAGACATCTGCGAGCATTTCATTCGGCGATGTTTCCAACGGGAGTTATTCGTTGAAGTGGGAGGGCGTGAGCGATCACCCGACTATGGATATTGCGGCTTATCTTGGTTCCGACTTTGACGGCTATGCTTATGTTGAATTTGACCCTGCGAAATATACAGTTAATTTTGCGCTGTGGTCTCCCAAGCCTATTCCGGAGAAATATAGGCATCAGCTCAGTGCTGACGAAATGAATCAAAGCAAAAAAGACGGCGCGGCCGTTGGCTGCTATTAATAAAAATGGAGGAATGAAAAAATGTTCTGTTCAAAATGCGGAAATGAGATAGATAATGAGGCTTTGATATGTCCGAAATGCGGATGTGCAACGGCGAATATGACCTCACAGAAAAGCGTAGCTTCGGCTGATACGTCGGGGGAAACAAGCACTCTTGCGAACTGTGCTTTGACCTTTGCGGTGATCGGTCCTACCATTGGTCTTATTCTTGGCATCATCGGCACGGTAAAATACAAGAATGAAGCGTACAAAAAGAAAAGCATCACGGCTATAATTTTGTCGCCTATAATGCTGGTGGTTTACTATGTCATACTTTTTCTGGTCACGCAATATTAATGATGTTTTTGCCCGACAGGTCATTCAGGTGTCCTGTCGGGCATTTTTATTAGGAAAATTCGGCTTTTACAGTCATTTATGAACACTTTTATTCAAAAATATGGCTGATATACATGTTTTATACATTTACTATTGCATAAAATCGAATAATATACAGAAATTAATGCATAAAAATAAAAAATCAAGAAAAATATGCAAAAACTCTTGACAAAAGCAGGAATAGGTGTATAATAAAACTTGTACGACAGAGATCGTTAAAAATCTATGTATGCAAATACATATTTATGGAGGAAAATAAAATGGCTAAGGAAATTAAAAAGGTTGTTCTGGCTTACTCGGGCGGACTTGATACTTCTATCATCATTCCGTGGTTAAAGGAAAACTACAATAACTGCGAAGTTATCGCTGTTTCGGGCAACGTTGGCCAGGGAACCGAGCTTGACGGACTTGAAGAAAAGGCTATTAAGACAGGCGCTTCCAAGCTTTACATTGAAGACCTTACAGAAGAATTCATCACTGATTATGTATATCCTACCGTTCAGGCAGGCGCTATCTACGAGGGCAAGTATATGCTCGGCACTTCCTTTGCACGTCCTATCATTGCAAAGAGAATTGCAGAGATCGCTATCAAGGAAGGCGCTGATGCTATCTGCCACGGCTGCACAGGCAAGGGCAACGATCAGGTTCGTTTCGAGCTTGCTATCAAGGCATTCGCTCCCGAGATGCAGATCATCGCTCCTTGGAGGATCTGGGACATCAAGAGCCGTGACGAAGAGATCGATTATGCAGAGGCTCACAACATTCCTCTTAAAATAAACAGAGAAACAAACTACTCCAAGGACAAGAACATCTGGCATCTTTCCCACGAAGGTCTTGACCTTGAAGATCCTGCAAATGAGCCGCAGTACGAAAAGCCGGGCTTCCTTGAAATGGGCGTTTCTCCTCTTCAGGCACCCGACAAGCCGACTTATGTTACTATCCACTTTGAAAAGGGTATCCCTACAGCTGTTGACGGCAAGACAATGAACGGCACAGAGCTTGTAACTGCTCTTAACAAGCTTGGCGGCGAGAACGGCATCGGTCTTGTAGACCTTGTTGAGAACCGTCTTGTTGGCATGAAGTCCAGAGGTGTATACGAAACACCGGGCGGAGCTATTCTTTACCACGCTCACGATGTTCTTGAAACCATCACACTTGACAAGGCTACACAGCGTATGAAGCAGAAGCTTGCTATCGACTTTGCAGACCTCGTTTACAACGGTCAGTGGTTCACACCTGTTCGTGAAGCTCTTTCCGCTTTCGTTACAAAGACACAGGAAACTGTTACGGGTGATGTTAAGCTCAAGCTTTACAAGGGCAACATCATCAACGCAGGCGTTACATCTCCTTACACTCTTTATGATGAAGAAGTTGCAACATTCGATGAAGACCACGTTTACAATCAGGCTGATTCCGCAGGCTTCATCAACCTCTTCGGTCTTCCTATCAAGGTCAAGGCTATGCTCGACAAGAAGAGAAATAACAAGTAAGTCTATTTTAAAAAAAATATAAGGGCGGACAGCTATCCGCCCTTGTGTTGTTTCTGCGAAAACGTATATTTTACATTGATTTGCGGAAAATACGATTGAACAGGTTGAACAGTCAGGGACAACACCGCACGGCACTTGCTTTTTCGGGTTTTGTGCGGTATTGCCTCGGATATCGGAAGACGGCTTTGACCGATAAGGAGATATTATTGGTGAAGATGAAAAAGATACTGACAGGGATAGTTTTTGCGGCTGTGATGGTGCTTGCGGCTTGTTCCGGCGGCGACACGCAGATGAGTGAAGAGGACGCTGCGCTTCGGCAGGAGCTTATTGGCGTTTGGTTTTACCCCGATTCGGCTGTATATGATGAAGACGGTGATCTGACCTCTTTTTCGACATATCAGTTCACGGACAGCGTATTGAAGCGTCATGATGTTGAGAACGAGCGGATAACGTCCTATTTGCTTGATAAATACACGATAAAAGACGGAAAATTCGTTGTTCAGACTGACGGGCAGAAGCAGTATGCACTGATAAATATTGAAGAGATCGATGGAAAAGATCATCTTTTCTGGGATATTGATACGAAAACTATGGAATTCACCAGGATGACGGATGAAGAGATCGAAGAATACGGTATTCCGTCCGATAAAACTCTTGACAGCGAAGCTGAGCTTCTTGGCATTGAAACAACGAAGTCGGATAACACGGTTGAAACAGAAGCGGCAGCGGAAACTTCGGCTGCTTCGGAAGAATAAATAAAAGGATAAGGAGCTTCATAATTATGAACAGCAAAATGTGGGCGGGACGTTCCTCCAAAGAGGTCGATTCACGCGTTAATGATTTCAATTCATCGATAAAATTCGATTCGAGAATGTACAGACAGGACATAAAGGGTTCAATGGCACACGCTGAGATGCTCGGCGACTGCGGCATCATTGAAAAGTCCGAGAGCGAAAAGATAATCGAGGGACTTAAAGGCATACTTGCGGATATTGATGATGGCAAGCTGCTTTTTGACCCGAATGCGGAAGATATCCACATGTTTGTTGAGTCCGAGCTTACAAAGCGTCTTGGCGACACGGGCAAGCGTCTTCACACGGCGCGAAGCAGAAACGATCAGGTCGCACTTGACATCAGAATGTATCTCAAAGATGAAGTCAACGAGATAGTTCCGATGATAAGGGAGCTTATCGGTGTTCTCTGCGACATTGCGGAGAAGAATCTGGACACTATTATGCCGGGCTACACACATTTGCAGAGGGCGCAGCCGATAACTTTTGCACATCATATTATGGCTTATGCGCAGATGCTTATCCGTGATATCGGCAGATTTGAGGATACATACAAGCGTATGGACAGAATGCCGCTCGGAAGCGGTGCGCTTGCGACGACGACTTATCCGATAAACAGAAAGCAGGTCTGCGAACTGCTCGGATTTGAGGATATAACGATGAACTCTTTGGACGGCGTTTCGGACAGAGATTTCTGCGTTGAGATGTGTTCGGCGATATCTATACTGATGATGCACCTTTCACGTTTCTCCGAGGAGATAATTCTCTGGAGTTCGTGGGAATTCAAGTTCATTGAGCTTGATGATGCTTACGCTACGGGTTCATCGATAATGCCGCAGAAAAAGAATCCGGATGTTACGGAGCTTATCCGTGGCAAGACGGGCAGAGTTTACGGTGATCTCAACACGCTTCTCGTTATGTTAAAGGGAACTCCGCTTGCATACAACAAGGATATGCAGGAGGACAAGGAAGCCATTTTCGATGCTATCGACACGGTAAAGCTTTGCCTTACGACATTTATCCCGATGCTTTCAACGATGGAGCTTTACAAGGAAAATATGAGAAATGCGGCGGCAAGAGGTTTCATCAATGCGACCGACTGTGCGGATTATCTTGTTAAAAAGGGACTTCCGTTCAGAGATGCATACAAGATCACGGGAACGCTCGTTGCTTACTGCATAAAGAATCAGACGGTGCTTGAAAATCTTTCGATAGAAGAGTTCCGTGAGCTTTCGCCTGTATTTGATGATGACGTTTACGAGGCTATAAAGCTTGAAACCTGTGTAAATATGAGAAAGGCTGACGGAGGTCCTGCTCCCGAGGCTGTTAAGAAGCAGATAGAATTTGCAAGAAAATATACGAAATAAGGTCGGCGTTTTTACGCACGAGAGGGAGAAAGTTATGGCATACAAGGTTTTTATCGATGGTCAGGAGGGTACAACGGGACTTCGCATCGTTGAGAGATTGAAAGACAGAAAAGACATTGAGCTTATCACTATAGATGAGGAGCTACGCAAGGACACGGCTGAGAGAAAGCGTCTTATAAACGAATCGGACTACACATTTTTATGTCTGCCCGATGCTGCGGCTATTGAATCGGCAGAGCTTTGCGACAATCCGCACACGAAGATACTTGACGCTTCAACTGCGCACAGAACTGCACCGGGTTGGGACTACGGACTTCCCGAGCTTTCGGCTGAACACCGTGCGAAGATCGCGGCTTCAAAGAGAGTTGCAGTTCCCGGCTGTTATGCGAGCGGATTCAATGCGCTTTGTTATCCTATGGTGAAGAACGGCTTTATTGCGCCGTATCACACTGTTACCTGTCACGCGGTTTCGGGTTACAGCGGTGCGGGAAAGAAAGCAATTGCTGTTTATGAGAGCGAAAACAAGCCTGACGAGTTCAATTCGCCGAGATTTTACTCGCTCGGCAAGCAGCACAAGCACATCAAGGAAATGATGGCGATATCGGGACTTTCCTATCCTCCGATATTCAGCCCCATCGTTGATGATTACTACAACGGAATGGTCGTTGCAGTGCCGTTCTTTCTCAGAGCAATGCCTAAAAAGACGAGTGCGGAGGCTGTTCATGCGATGCTTTCCGAGCATTATGAGGGTCAGAACTTCGTAAAGGTGATGCCGCTCATGGGTGAGGGCGTTCTCGAGAACGGTTTCCTTGCCGCAAACACTATGAAAGACACGAACATGATGCAGATATTCGTTTTCGGCAATGATGACCACATCATGCTTTGCTCGCGCTTTGACAATCTCGGCAAGGGTGCATCGGGTGCGGCTGTTCAGTGCATGAACATTATGATGGGGATTGACGAGACCTACGGTCTCGTTTAAATTCGGAATTCGGAATTCGGAATTCCGAATTATTGGACGAATGTTCATTATGAGAGATAATGTAATTATTAATAAAAGTAAGACTTTTGCACTTCGCATTATAAAAATGTACAAATATCTGACGACCGAGAAAAAAGAATTCGTCCTTTCAAAATAGGTTTTGCGAAGCGGAACGAGCATTGGTGCAAATGTCAGAGAAGCGATCCGTGGACAAAGCTCCGCTGATTTTTACTCAAAGCTTAACATTGCACTTAAAGAAGCAAGTGAAACCGAATACTGGCTTGAACTGCTCGGTGAGAGTGGGTACATTGAAAAAAGCCATTTTGACGATATTTATTCGGATTGTCAGGAAATAATCAGTATTTTAGTGGCAATAACAAGAAATCAGAAATCAAGTTGATTTAAAAGCTCTGTTCAGAATGGAAAAGGGCGGTTTGGAAAATAATTCCGAATTCCGAATTCCGAATTCCGAATTGAGCAGGAGGTTTGTTTATGGATACATTTAAGATAATTGACGGCGGTGTTTGCTCCGCTAAGGGATTCAAGGCAAGCGGTTTATACTGCGGAATCAAGGAGAACCCTGCCAAGAAGAATGATATTGCGCTTATCGTTTCCGATGTTATGTGCAATGCGGCAGGTGTTTACACTTCAAACAAGGTAAAGGGTGCGCCTGTTATCGTTACTAAGAAAAATCTTGCGGCTTCGGGCGGAAAGGCTAAGGCTGTTATCGTCAACTCGAAGAATGCGAACACCTGCAATGCTGACGGTGAGGAAAAGGCTGATGCGATGTGCAGACTTGTTTCCGATGCTTTGGGCATAAAGCAGGAAGAGGTGATCGTTGCTTCGACGGGTGTTATCGGACAGATACTTCCGCTTGAACCAATTGAAAAGGCTGTTCCTCAGCTCGTTGAGAAGCTTGCTTATGACGGAAACGTTGAGGCTGCTACTGCTATCATGACGACTGACACGGTGAAAAAGGAATACGCTGTTGAATTTGAGATCGGCGGTAAGGTTTGTCATCTCGGCGGTATGGCTAAGGGCAGCGGAATGATCCACCCGAACATGGCTACTACGCTTAATTTCATTACTACTGACTGTGCGGTTTCCGCTCCGATGCTTCAGAAAGCACTTTCCGAGATAGTTAAAATTACATACAACTGTCTTTCCGTTGACGGAGATCAGTCCACAAATGATACTTGTATGCTCATCTCGAACGGACTTGCCGAAAATCCCGAGATAAATGCTGAGGGTGCTGATTTTGACACATTCAAGGCTGCACTTTATCAGGTAATGGCAAACCTGACGAGAATGCTTGCCAAGGACGGCGAGGGTGCTACAAAGCTTCTTACCTGCATTTGTTCTTCTGCGCCCGATCTTGACACGGCTATAATCGTTGCGAAGAGTGTTATCCGCTCGCCGCTTTTCAAGTGTGCGATGTTCGGTGCTGACGCTAACTGGGGACGTGTTCTCTGCGCTATCGGTTATGCTGAGGCTGAATTTGACATCAACAAGGTAGATGTTGATCTTGGCTCAAAGGCAGGAAGAATTGCTGTTTGCCGCAATGGTGCAGGCGTTGATTTTTCCGAGGACGAGGCAAAGAAGATACTCACCGAGGACGAAATTGAGATATACATTGAGCTTAATCAGGGTGAAGCCAAGGCTACGGCTTGGGGCTGTGACCTTACTTATGATTATGTCAAGATCAACGGCGATTATCGCTCATAATTGTATATAACAATAGTATTTATACAATTAGTATAGAATGAATTGAGGAAGAAGAGAAATGGAAAACATATCTAATCTGGTACGGTCGAAGGTACTTATTGACGCGCTCCCGTACATACAGAAATACTACGGCAAGATAGTTGTTGTAAAATACGGCGGAAACGCTATGACGAACGAAGAACTCAAAGACGCTGTTATGAGCGACATTGTACTGCTTTCGCTCATTGGCGTAAAGGTAGTTCTTGTTCACGGCGGCGGACCTGAAATAAACGATATGCTCAGGAGAGTTGGCATTGAGAGCAAGTTCGTGAACGGACTTCGCTACACCGATGCGGCTACGGTCGATATTGTTAAGATGGTGCTTGCAGGAAAGGTGAACAAGGAGCTTGTTTCACATCTTACGCTCCACAAGGGAAATGCGCTCGGAATGTGCGGAATTGACGGCAATATGATAACTGCGCACAAGATAGAGAGCAAGGATGATCTCGGTTTTGTCGGCGAGATAGTCAATGTGAACACTAAGCCTATTCTTGATGCCATTGAGAATGGATACATTCCCGTTATTTCTACGGTCGCTTGCGATGAGCAGGGTCAGACATACAACATCAATGCTGACACTGCGGCTTCGAGGATCGCAGCTGAGCTTGGTGCGGAAAACCTTATCCTTATGACGGATATTGTCGGACTTCTCAAAGACAAGGACGATGCTTCGACGCTCATTCCGACCGTACACGTCAGTGATGTACCGTTTATGAAGCGTCAGGGCATTATTTCGGGCGGTATGATACCGAAGATAGATTGCTGTGTTGAGGCTGTACGTAGAGGCGTTTCCAAGACATGTATCATTGACGGACGCGTTCCTCACTCGATACTCGTTGAGCTTCTTTCCAGTCAGGGTATTGGCACTCAGTTTGTATAATGACGTGTAGTTTAAAATGACATAATAAATACATATAGTATAATAGGTGACAGGTATGAATTTGCTTAAATTATTTCTTATTATAGCGTTTATTTCTGTAATGGCGGTGCTTGATGTTAAGCGAAAGCTTCCGCTGTTCGGTCGGCTTGGCGGCGTTATTGAAATTGCGCTTCTGCCGCACTGCTGTCTGTTGGTTTACCTTGTTATAAAGCTTATGGACTTTACAGGTGCGGCGGCGGTCTGGGCAAGTGTTCTGTGCGGAGGTTTTCTGCTTGTCCGCATAGTTGTAATGTCGATAAAGCCGCACAACCGCAAGCTTCGTGTCAAGACTCGCGTAAAGGCGCTTTACGGCGGAAAAGTTCTGATAGGGTATTCTGCTTGGTCGGTGCTTTTGCAGACGGTATTTTATATTGTGATGGGCGTGAACGGCTTTTTCGGCTTGCCTAGGGGGCTTGTCATTGCCGACACGGTGACGGCTGTTCTGCTTGTGCTTGGCTTTGCGATGAACGGAATAATAAGGGTGCTTGTACTTTGCTACAGGCTCAACATCATAAAGCGGATCGTGGTTTTTCTGCTTCTGCCGATACCTGTTGTCAACATTTTTGTACTCAGATATATGTACAAAATTGCCGATGAGGAGTACGCTTTTGAGGACACGAGGGCGGAATGTGATGAGCAGAGGGCGGAGTCGCAGGTCTGCTGTACGAAATATCCTTTACTGCTTGTTCACGGGATAGGTTTCCGTGACAGACGGTATTTCAACTACTGGGGAAGAATACCCAAGGAGCTGAAGCGGAACGGTGCGACAGTTTACTACGGTATGCAGGACGGCTGTATCACTGTTGAAACGGCAGGAGAGCAGATAAAGAAGCGCATACTTGAAGTGATAGATGAAACGGGCTGTGAAAAGGTGAACATAATCGCTCATTCAAAGGGTGGACTTGATGCGAGATACGTTATTTCCACGCTTGGAATGGAGGACTATGTTGCAAGTCTGACGACTGTGGGAACTCCGCACAGGGGTTCACAGGTGGCGGACGAGGCACAGAAGCTTTCCGACAGCTTATACCGCAAGGTAGCGGCTTATATGGACAGGAGCTTTCGCAAGCTTGGAGATGAAAGCCCCGATTTTTACAATGCCTGTCACGAATTCACATCGGAATATGCGGAGAAATTCAACCGTGAGAACCCCGACTCGTGCAAGGTCTACTATCAGAGCTATGCTTCCGTTATGAGCGGAATGTTCAGCTTTGGGATACTTGCGTTTACATATCTTATCCTGCGAAAATACGGAAAAAATGACGGACTTGTGACGGTTGAATCTGCCAAGTGGGGGAATTTCAGAAAGGTTTATGAGCCTGTTTATCACAGAGGTATTTCGCACGGGGACACGATCGATCTTATGCGTGAGGATTTCAACGGTTTTGACCCGAGAGAGGCTTACGTTGAGATAGTTTCCGACTTAAAGGAAAAAGGATTTTAACAAATTAAGATTTTTGTTGCAATTTGTTTTAAATTCTGTTATAATGTCCCTAAAGGTGATATAAATGGGTTGGATAAACATATTCGGGCTTGTTTTTATGGTCATCATAATGATCCCGAACGTTGTTTTTGCTTTAAAATGCAGGGACGGGTTTGAAAACAGGCAGAAAAACAAGATTATTGAGGTGCTTGAACAGGTCGGGCGGTACGGGTGTTTTGCTTTTATGGTGATAAACATACCGGGGACCCGGTTCGGCTTCCGGTCGGACGAGGCTTTCGCGCTATATCTTATCGTTGATGCTGTGCTTATTATCGCATACTGTGTGATTTGGGCGGTTTGCTTCAGAAAAAACGGTGTTTTCCGTGCTTTAAGCTTATCTGTAATACCATCGGTGATATTTCTTTTCAGCGGAATAATGAGCAGGTCTGTACTTCTGATGATATCGGCGATCGTTTTTGCGCCGTGCCATATACTTATTTCTTATAAAAATGCCAAAACAGATCAAGGAGTTGATATAAAGTGACAACTATAGAAAAATTCAATGAACACGTTATGCCGACCTACAAGAGGTATGATGTTGTACTCGAAAAGGGAAGCGGAAGAACCGCTGTTGACGAGGACGGCAAGGAATACATAGATTTCGGCAGCGGAATAGGCACTAACTCGCTCGGCTACTGCGATGAAGAATGGGCGGACGCTGTTTGTGCGCAGGCTCGTTCGATCCAGCACACATCGAACTATTTTTACACAAAGGTTCAGGCTGATTTTGCGGCAAAGCTCAGTGAAGTGACGGGTTATGACAAGATGTTCTTCGGCAACTCGGGTGCTGAGGCTAACGAATGTGCTATAAAAATCGCGAGAAAGTATTCCTTTGACAAATACGGCAAGGACGCAAAGCGTTGGAACATCATCACGCTTGTGAACAGCTTCCACGGAAGAACGCTGACTACTCTTTCGGCTACGGGTCAGGAGGTTTTCCACAACTATTTCTTCCCGTTCACGGAGGGTTTCATCAACGTTGAGGCTAACAACATTGCTGATCTTCGCGCAAAGGCTGATGACAGTGTATGTGCGATAATGTTTGAATTCGTTCAGGGCGAGGGCGGAGTTAATTCGCTCGACAAGGCTTTTGTGGACGAGATATTCAGAATTTGCGCTGAAAAAGACATTCTTGCGATAGCTGACGAGGTTCAGACGGGTGCAGGCAGAACGGGAACGTTCCTTGCTTCCGAGCAGTTCGGAGTAAAGCCTGACATCACGACGCTCGCAAAGGGTGTTGCAGGCGGTGTTCCTGTGGGAATTTGTCTTGCCGGAAAGAAATGCTCCGATGTACTGACGGGAGGAACGCACGGTTCGACCTTCGGAGGAAATCCTCTTGCCTGTGCAGGCGGACTTACTGTTGTAAACAAGGTCGGAAGTGAAGAATTCCTTAAAGAAGTCCGCGAAAAGAGCGCATATATGCGTGAAAAGATCGCTGCTATGCCTTTGGTCGAGGGCGTTAGCGGACTTGGACTTATGATAGGCATAACGATAAAGGACAAAACTGCGGCAGAGGCTGCAAAGGAATGTCTTGCGGACGGCTTATTCGTACTCACGGCGAAGGACAAGATAAGACTTCTTCCTCCGCTCAACATTACATATAATGAGATCGACAAGGGTCTTGACATACTTGGGAGAGTGCTTGAATGATCTACTATGAAAAATACGGAAACGAATTCAATCCTGTTGTGATACTTCTTCACGACAGTGAATCTGTCTACTGCTTTTCAAAGGAATGTGATTATCTTTCCAGAAATTACTGCGCGATAGTTCCGCATCTTCCCGGATACGGACGAAATCCCGAGAAGATGTTCTCGGCAGAGAGCGCGCTTGAACAGATAGCGGAGCTTGCGGCTTCATTCGGCAAGCCTGTGACGCTTGTTGGTGCATCGCTCGGTGCGGAGCTGGCGTTTCATCTTATATGCAGAAACACGGAACTTTTCAACGGCTGCATAATGATAAGTCCTTGGCTCGAAAAGGACATTAACGGCATTGAAAAGGCACTTGCGCAGCTCAACGAGAGGGAAAAGTTCATCAAGAACAAGTTCCTTTCGGGAATAAGCGGTCTGACGATGGGGCTGAGCAAGGATGAACTCAGGGATTACAACGAATTCTGCAAGAATGTCAGCATGAATTCGCTCGTTGCGGCGGTTGACAACGGCATTTCCTACGAAAAATATCCCGAATACAAGGAGCTGAAGATGCCTTTGCTGGCACTTTGCGGTCTTAATGAATCGATGGAGATACGAAACAGCGTAAGACGTCTTTCAAAGGACAATCCGAACTGCAGCTACGATATGTGGGACGGAGTTTCGCGGAAGCTTCCCGTAAAGGCGGCTGCGCGCTTATCCAAGGTGATAGAAGAATTCATTGACAAGGCTTATGCAAAATAATATATATGAAAGGACGATATAAAATGAACCACTTACTTAAAATGCTCGATCTTTCGACAGAGGAGATAATGGAGATACTCAATCTTGCCGATCAGCTCAAATACGAGCGCAAGCATAATATTGAACATCATCTTCTCAAGGGAAAATCACTCGGTATGATCTTCCAGAAGGCTTCGACAAGAACACGTGTATCCTTTGAAACGGGTATGTATCAGCTCGGAGGAAATGCACTTTTCCTTTCTTCACACGATCTGCAGATAGGCAGAGGTGAACCCGTTCAGGACACTGCCCGTGTACTTTCACGTTATCTTGACGGCATCATGATCCGTACCTTTGAGCAGAAAGAGGTAGAGGATCTTGCAAAGTACGGTTCTATCCCTGTTATCAACGGACTTACGGACTTCTGCCACCCTTGTCAGATACTTGCAGACCTTATGACTATCCGTGAGTTCAAGGGACAGTTTGACGGACTGAAGATGTGCTTTATCGGTGACGGAAACAATATGGCCAATTCTCTCATTGTCGGCGGTTTAAAGGTCGGAATGAAGGTTTCTGTGGCTTGCCCTGAGGGATATCACCCCGACAAG
The DNA here is from genome assembly GCA_945868475.1 of uncultured Ruminococcus sp. Classification (GTDB taxonomy): domain Bacteria; phylum Bacillota; class Clostridia; order Oscillospirales; family Ruminococcaceae; genus UMGS363. Next base: position 224,656 of record CAMBLM010000003.1, read on the forward strand.
CAGGTTCTTGACTTTGCAAACAAGTATGACGGCTTTGAGCTTACCGATTCTCCCGTAAAGGCAGCAGCAGGCGCAGATGTTGTTATCACTGACGTATGGGCTTCTATGGGTCAGGAAGGCGAAGCAGAGAAGAGAAAGATCGCATTCAAGGGATATCAGATCAATGATGAGATCATGGCTGCAGCTAACCCTGACGCTATGGTACAGCACTGTCTTCCCGCGCACCGTGAGGAAGAGATCACAGAAAAGGTATTTGAAGCACACGCAAACGAGATCTTTGAAGAGGCAGAAAACAGACTTCATGCTCAGAAGGCCGTTATGGTCAAACTTATGGGCTGAAAATTAAATTATTAAAAGGAGTAATTATTATGGGGTTTGACAGGATCAGGATCAAAGAAAACGGAAAATTGCATTATCAGAATAACAAGTGGCAGAATGTACTCGTTGTACTTATAAATATGCTTATTGTCGGCGGAGTACAGGTAATTGTCAGAGTTTCCGGCGATAACTGGTTTGTGGCTATGTTTATTTCGCTTGTAAGCATTGCGGCTTCTCTGCTTGTGGTGAACATTATTGCAATGGGTACGATGACATGGTTCCACAGGTCTATCAAGACTGAGGGACTTAAAATGGAAGAGATGTTCTGGCCGTTTAAGGAAGATTACGGCGGAAACGTTCTGATGATGTTCCTTATCGCACTCTATACCGCACTCTGGTCAATGCTTTTTGTTATTCCGGGCATTGTAAAGGGATATTCATACTCACTTGCGATATACATAAAGTCGGAAAACCCGAACATTCCCGCTTCAAAGGCTATCGAACTCAGCAAAAAAATGACTGACGGACGCAAGATGGACCTTTTTGTACTTGACCTGAGCTTCATAGGCTGGGGTATACTTTCTGCACTCACATTGAATATACTTGGAATACTCTATGTAATACCATATCAGTATGCTGCAAAGGCATTTGCATATGAGGAGATCAAGGAAGAGGCACTCGCAAACCAGAAGGTTTCCGAAGCAGAACTTTTCGGTTACGCAAACTTATAATCATCTTTGATAACATACAAAACAGCGCTTTCGGTCATTCGGGGGCGCTGTTTTTATATGTTGAATGGTGCAAATCAAGGTATATTCTGTGCAAAATATATATTAACATGAAGTAAAATGTGGAATCCTATCGTTAAAATGCCAAAGTTGAAAAAAAGTGTTGACAAAAGGTATTGAATGTGATATTATATATAAGTCGTCAAACGACAGTACAAAATACTGAATGAAAAAGTTGAGAAACATTTCATTACAATGACGATATCTTATCAGTGTTCACAACTTGTTAATAAAGAATTTAAAACGATTTAATTGACAAAATGATGTGAATATGATAAAATAAATAAGCTGCTCATCTGAGAGTTGAGTCAAAAGAAAATAAAAAATATTTTCAAAAAGCACTTGACAAACTCGAATGAAT
>CAMBLM010000004.1 GCA_945868475.1 uncultured Ruminococcus sp.
ATTATTATACGCTATTTCTCGTCAAAAATCAACCATTTGTTGTGACAGAGCCTTTTTTTATTTTTGTACATCATAGCTTCCGCACGCTTGAATGTATCATTTACATTCTCGCCGTCTGACATTTCCGCATATCCCATGGATATACCGACCAAAACACCTTTGTCCATTTTGATACTATCGCAGGCTTGTTCAACTTCTGAAATTTCTTTTTTTACAGTATCCGAGGATTCATTAAAATACAAAGCAACGAATTCATCTCCGCCCACTCTGTAATACTTAAATACCGACCCCATTTTCTCGTGCCATGCTTCTGCTACCGCTTCAAGCAGTTTATCACCGTCTATATGCCCCAAAGTATCATTGACCCTCTTGAGCCCGTTTACATCTCCTATTACAATAGTAAGCTTTTCACCCTTATGCAGTTTCTCAACAACAATATGCCCCAAGTCATATTCATAGCAATTTCTGTTCCATGTCTGCACATTGGAGTCGATAAACGCTCTGTCCTTGAACTTTTCCACGGGATTTTCTATTGCAAAGAATAATCCAAGTGCCGTGATCGTAAGTGCCTGAGCCGTGTACAGAAATTCGGGAAATATGATCTGAACGGTAAGAAGTCCAAGCGTAATAAACGATAACGGTATCAATACCATAATAATACCGCAGTTTATGTGTTTATGATTTACGATCATTATTACATCGGCGGCAATAAACAGCAAAAATCCAAGTGCATAACATAATGTCGGACCAATACCTGCGCTATACCTTGTATTCTGACCCTGTATGTATTCGATCGGGGATACAAGCATAATGATGACACAGATAATGCTGATAACATATCCTGCCGCCATTATTCTGTTTTTTCTTTTTGAGACAGGCATTATCAGTCCAAGTGCATATTCAAAATAGAATAAAGAATATAATAAGGAAAACAAAAAGAACAAAATATGGCATATATCATTTATAATAGTCGGTATCCCGTCCATGTTCACCGTTATTTCCGTAATAAGAGCAAATACACAGTGCGCAAGACATACCAGCGCAAACTTAAAATAGGTTTCTTTCTCATTCCTGTACTTTGCACAGTATCTGTCATACATTATCAGAAACACCATTATCAGCACAGAAAAAATCTCGGGTCTTAAAATAATCAAGGTTTTCATTTCCCATATCTCCATTTAAACTATAGACTTAATTCATGCGTATTGCAAAATTATGCCATTATTTCATATATTCTATGCTTTGGAACAATGCAATAAGTATAACATAAAAATTTGTCGAAATCAATATCAAGACAAAAAAAGCCTTGCAAATATTTATTTGCAAGGCTTTGTGGCGGAGAAGGAGGGATTCGAACCCTCGATGAGCTATTAACCCATACACGAGTTCCAGTCGTGCGCCATAAACCGGGCTAGGCGACTTCTCCGTGCCGACTATGTTATTATAGCAGATACAAGCATATTTGTCAAGTGTTTTTTCAAAAAAAGTGTCAGAAAATCGTTTTTAATTAAAGTACACAAAAAATTCATTGATATTGGTCGATTTTATGGTATAATGACAATAGATATAATTTGAAATCTGACTTGCTCAATCAGGAATACGCTGATTAAAGCGAAGCGTTCATTTCGCCGTTTTGAGAAATGTACGAATTTCCGCATTTGAGTACATTTTGAAAACGGCTGAAACGTATTATCAGCGTTTCCTTAGTAATGGAGGACATTTTATGCTGACAGATAATGTGAAAGGCTCTGCCGACACTGTAGAGCTTCTCAACGGGGTAAAAATACCCTGCGTTGGCTTCGGAACATGGCAGATCGAGAGTTCAGCTGCTGAGCTTGCCGCCGCTGAAGCTATCCGTGCAGGCTACAGACACATCGACACTGCTTCCGCATACGGCAACGAGGAGTTCATCGGCTCGGGAATAAAACGAAGCGGCATTGCCCGTGATGAGCTTTTCATCACAACAAAGCTTTGGAACAATATCCGCACGTATGATGAAGCTATCACCGCCTGCGAACAGTCGCTTTCTCTGCTCGGAACGGACTATCTCGACCTTCTGCTCATACACTGGCCGAATCCGCTGAAATTCCGTGCCTGCTGGAAAGAGCGCAACGCCGATCTTTGGCGCGCGATGGAAACGCTCTGCCGTGACGGAAAGGTCCGCGCTATCGGCGTGAGCAACTTCTGTGCAAGGCATCTTGACGCACTTATGGAAACGGCGGAGATCTCGCCCTGCGTAGATCAGATACGCCTTTGTCCCGGTGACGTTGACGAAGAAACCATCTCCGCCTGCACGAGCAAAGGAATACTTATCGAGGGCTACAGCGTCCTCGGAACAGGCAAAGCACTTTCGTCCGAGCCGCTCTCGGAAATTGCCGAAAAATACGGTGTGAGCATACCTCAGCTCTGCATACGTTGGTGCTTGCAGAACGGCTTCGTTCCGCTCGCAAGATCAGTTTCGCCCGAACATATAAAGCAGAATCTTGACGTTTTCGGCTTTGATATAGTGCCGTCCGATATGGTCGCGCTCTCCGAGATGGTCGGGGAATGCGGAGTCCACGAGAATCCCGATGAAAGACAGTTTTGATAAAAATACAAACGCCCGAGGCTTTAACACTAAAAACCAATAAAACTATAGACAAAAAATCGTCGCATGATCCATATATTCGAGATCATGCTCGATTTTTTGTATAGTTTTTAATTGGTTTTTGGTATAAGTCCTCGGGCAATTTTTTATTCGATTTTTACTGCTTGCGGAAAGTGATAGTTCCCGTTGAAGCGTCCATTGCGTCAACGATAGCGAGCGATTCGAGATGGATACCTCTCTTGCGGATAGCCTCGCCGCCCGGCTGGAAGCCCTTTTCTACGCATATTCCGATACCCTCGACTGTTGCGCCTGCGCTCTGTACGAGGTCGATAAGTCCCTCAAGCGCACAGCCGTTTGCGAGAAAGTCATCGATGATAAGGATATGATCTTCGCTCGATATGTACTTCTTTGAAACGATAACGTCATATACTTTTCCGTGTGTGAATGACCGGATCTTCGTGCTGTAGACCTCGCCGTCGATGTTTATGCTCTGCGCTTTTTTCGCAAAGACAACAGGAACGCCGAAGTGCTGTGCAACGATGCAGGCGATGCCTATACCCGATGCTTCGATCGTCAGTATCTTATTGATGCGCTTGCTTTCTTCGCTGAAAAGGTGCTTGAATTCCTTTCCGATCTCATTAAAAAGGTCAATATCCATCTGATGATTGAGAAAGCTGTCAACTTTCAGAACTCCGCCGTCCTTAACAATGCCGTCCTTAATGATCCTATCCTCAAGCAGTTTCATTAAACTTACCTCCGCAAAAATTTTTACGATAAAATGTTATCTTTAATTGTACCACACTAATTATTTTTCGTCAATATCCTACCGTGTTTTTTATAAAAAGTATATTCTATCGTCAATATGCACAAGAATTCATATAAATATTTAAAATAACTGTAAAAGTTGATGTTAAGGGATTGATTATGTTAAACAAAAGGTATATAATAGTAAACATAAAAAAGCAATATTTTGTTTAATTTATACTAATTTTTATTCAAGAATGGAGAGATCCCGTTATGAAACAGTATTCCGCAGAAAACATAAGAAATATCGCCCTTGCAGGCCACTCAGGTTCAGGAAAGACTGCGCTTTCCGAAGCACTTCTTCTCAAATCGGGTGCTTCTCAGCGAATCGAGCCATCGTCCGCAACGCTTGCATCGTCGCTTACTTCTTTTGAATATAATGATATAAAGGTAAATCTTCTCGATACACCGGGTCTTTTCGACTTTGCAGGAGGAATGTACGAAGCTGTTACCGCAGCAGGCACGGTAATGATAACCGTTTCCGCAAAGTCCGGCGTTAAAGTCGGCACGGAAAAGGCTTACAATCTTGCTACAGACCTTGGCAAACCCAAAATGTTTGTCATCACAAAGGTCGATGACCCCGACGCTAACTATTTCAACGTTCTCACCGAACTCAAAACGAAATTCGGTCCGACCGTCTGCCCTGTTGTTTTCCCGATAATTAAGGATCATCAGGTCGTTTCATTTGTAAACCTTATCGAAATGAAAGCCTATACATACGACGAGAACGGCAATGCTGTTGAAACGGAAATGCCCACCGCAGAGGTTTCCGAAAAGCTTGAATACCGTATGGACGGTCTTGTTGCCGCCTTCTCCGAAGCAGTTGCCGAAACCGATGATTCGCTTATGGAAAAATTCTTCGAAGGCGAAGCTTTCACGCAGAAAGAACTTGTTCACGGTATCCACAAGGGCATGAACGAGGGCATTATCACCCCTGTTGTATGCTGTTCTTCGACCACGACCGCAGGCGTTGATATGATCCTGAAGGAGATCTCGCTTCTTCTCCCATCGCCTGCCGACAACAAGCCCGTTATGGCTGAAACTGCCGCAGGAAACATCGTCGAGATCAAGTACAGCGAAAGCGAACCCACTGCTGCTTATGTTTTCAAGACCGTTGCCGACCCGTTCGTAGGAAAAATGTCCTTCCTCAAAGTCCTCGGCGGCAAGATCACTGCCAACACAGACTATGTCAACAGCAGAACAGCCGCTCCCGAAAAGATCGGCAAGCTTTACACCTTTGTCGGCAAAAAACAGACCGAGATCACCGAAGCTTCCGCAGGCGACATTGCCGTTGCGGTAAAGATCAGTGCAAACACAGGCGACACTATCTGCGCATCATCAAGAGTCGTTACCGTTGCTTCGCCCGACTTCCCGAAGCCTTGCTTTGGTATGGCTGTTCACGCTAAGACACAGGGTGATGAAGCAAAGGTAAGCTCGGGTATCGCAAGACTTATCGAAGAAGATAAGACCCTCAGCTTCGGACTTGACCCATTCACAAAGGAACAGATACTCAAAGGACTTGGCGAACAGCATCTTGAAAACGCTGTTGCAAAGCTCAAGAATAAATTCGGCGCAGAAGTAACGCTCACCGAACCTAAGATCGCATACCGCGAAACTATCCGCAAAAAGGTAAAAGCAGAGGGCAAATACAAGAAACAGACAGGCGGTCACGGTCAGTACGGTCACGTTTGGATCGAATTTGAACCCTGCATTTCGGACGGACTTGTATTTGAAGAAAGAGTTGTCGGCGGTGCTGTTCCGAAGAACTTCTTCCCCGCAGTTGAAAAGGGACTTCAGGACTGTGTAAAGAAAGGCGTTCTCGCAGGCTGTCCCGTAATGGGCGTAAAGGCTATCCTCGTTGACGGTTCTTACCACCCTGTTGACAGCTCGGAAATGTCTTTCAAGACTGCCGCTTCGCTCGCATACAAAGAGGGTCTGAAACAGGCTGACCCGACTATCCTTGAACCTATCGGCAAGCTCTACGTTACCGCTGCTGATGAAAACACGGGCGATATCATGGGTGACCTCAACAAACGCCGCGGCAGAGTTATCGGTATGACCCCCGTTAAGAACGGCATGACCGAGATCGAAGCCGAAGTTCCTCTCCGTGAAATGCAGAGCTTCACAACTCAGCTCCGCCAGATCACACGCGGCAAGGGCAGCTTCTCACTCGAATTCCTCCGCTATGAGCAGCTCCCCGGAAATCTTGTCAGTGACGTTATCCTTTCAATGGGCGGCGCTGAGGAATAATGCTTAATGCGTAATTATTGAGCGTGATGAAACTTTTATTTAAATTAATAATTTAGCGTTTTTCCCTCACTTTGACCGCGAATACAAACCCAATTTTCCGCCGAAAAGCGAAACAAGGCAGAGTGAGGGCGCAAACCGACCGTTGGGACTTCACTGCAAAATAAAATTTGTCAATATGCGTGAAAACATATTGACAAATTTTGCGTATTATAATAAAATATATATAGTATATCAATAATTTTGCTGATACGGTAAAGATCCCGCACACCCTGTCAGCCAAAACAAATAAAGGACGGGTTTTTGAAATGAAAATCACAAAGATCATAGCTGCCGCTGCGGCTTCCGTAATGGCTCTTTCCGCAGTTGCTTTTTCCGCTTTCGCCGCTGACGATGCAACATTCTGCTTCGATAACGATACCTCTCTTTCCATGTTCCGGGGCTACGGCTCAACGGCAGAAACAGGTTTCACAGCTTCTATCGATGTGCAGACAAAGGTCGGTGGAAACGGTTCGCTCGTGCTTTCGGAAAATGTTACCGAATCCATTGCCGATGACAACCGTTTCGGCGGACTTTACTTTGAGTCCTCCTCGATCGGACTTGACAGCTTCGCAGGCTGCACCGTTTCGATGAAAGTTCTTTTCGATAAGGATGCAGCAAAGCTTGCGCAGTCGTTCACGGTCTTCTCGGACGGTATCGTTTGGATGAACAATGACCTCGGCAATGAAAATGCAGGCAAATGGACAGATGTTTCCATCACTATCCCCGGAAATGCGGATAATACAAAGCTTGGCTTCTCTATCCCCATCTTTGAAAGCTACAACGGCGCAGTTGCATATATCGATGATCTCACTGTAACCAGATCAGACGGAACGGCTGTTGCAAACATCGGCGACCAACAGGAAGCTTCACAGGTGACGGTTTCTATCTCCAAAGGTCCGAGAATCATTCTTATTGTTCTCGTCTGCGTTATCCTTGTAGGCGTTGTTGCCTGTGTGGGATTTATCATTTCAAAGTTCCAGAACAAGTTCACAAAGTAAGATCAGTTCATCTGCCGACAGGTTCGCCTGTCGGCTTTTATTTTGCATTAAGCTTGACCTTTTCGGAAAAATATGATATATTTTCAGTAACATTGATTTTTAGGAGAACCACAAAATATGAAAGCAAGAATAATAAACACTGCCGACGGACGCATCATCGCATACAAACAGCAGGAAAACCTTACTGCGCTGAAAAAAATTGCTGATAAGCTCCGTATCAGGCTTATCATCGCCGAAGATAACGAAGCCGAAACGCCGATAGGCTTCTTTGCAGGCTTTAACGGTTTTGAGAAAAGCGAAAAGATCGGCGAAGCGAACAGCGGCTGCATCATTTTTTCGGGTCTTTCGGGCAGGCAGATAGATTCTGTGCTTGCCGAACTGCGCAAAGCAGAGGTTTCTATCCCGTTAAAGGCGGCACTCACGCCCTCAAATCAGAAATGGAGCATCAAAAAGCTCGTTTCCGAGCTTGCAAAGGAACGGGAAAAGATGGGCGGATAATGAAAAATTCGGAATTATGTATTCGGAATGCGGAATTATTTTACTCCGTTTATTTGTTGTAGAAAAAACAATTCCGTAGGAGCGAATTATATATCCGCCAGATCAAAAATCTCGCATTTATTGTAATTTTCTGTAGAGGACGGGTCACCCGTACCGAATCGCGAAGCAATTTTCGGCGTACGAAAATGTCACAAATACAAAATGTCCCTATTTCCAACGGTTTTATCCGATGAAAATAGGGACATTTGTTTATTGTAAAACGCCTTGCGGCGCGGGACGGGAAACCCGTCCCCTACAGCATTTTAGTATTGTATGACCAATATGCGGAATACAAATAATTCCGAATTCCGCATTCCGAATTCCGAATTTTAATTAATTCTTAGCCTTGATGTATTCGTCCATAGCCTTTGCAGCGGTCTTTCCTGCGCCCATTGCGAGGATAACTGTTGCTGCGCCTGTTACTGCGTCGCCGCCTGCATATACGCCCTCACGGGAGGTAAGTCCGTCCTCGTTGCAGATAAAGCAGCCGTGCTTGTTGGTTTCGATACCCTTTGTTGTGTTCTTGATAAGTGGGTTAGGTGAAGTACCGATAGACATTACCACGCAGTCTACGTCAAGGATAAACTCGGAATTTGCCTTTACGACAGGTCTTCTTCTGCCGCTCTCATCAGGTTCGCCGAGTTCCATTTCAACGCACTTGAGTCCGTTTACGAACTTATCATCGCCGCCCATAACTTCGATAGGATTGTTGAGGGTCTTGAAGATGATGCCCTCTTCCTTAGCGTGTTCAACTTCTTCCTTACGGGCAGGCATTTCTGCTTCGCTTCTTCTGTAAACTATGTAAACATTCTCTGCGCCAAGACGCTTTGCGCATCTTGCAGCGTCCATTGCAACGTTGCCGCCGCCGACTACTGCTACGCTCTTGTTCTTCTTGATAGGTGTATCGGAGTCTTCCTTATATGCTTTCATAAGGTTTACACGGGTGAGAAACTCGTTGGCGGAGTAAACGCCCTTGAGGTTCTCGCCGGGGATCCCCATAAATCTTGGGAGTCCTGCGCCCGAGCCGATGAATACTGCTTCAAAGCCTTCGTCCTCGAAAAGCTCGTCAACGGAGATCGTCTTACCGACAACTGTATTGGTGATGACCTTAACGCCGAGAGCCTTGAGTCCGTCAACTTCCTTCTGAACGATAGACTTAGGAAGTCTGAATTCAGGAATACCGTAAACGAGAACGCCGCCTGCAAGGTGAAGTGCTTCGTAAATAGTAACGTCATAGCCCATCTTAGCGAGGTCGCCTGCGCAGGTAAGACCCGAAGGGCCTGCACCGATAACTGCAACCTTGTGACCGTTTGGCTCAGGCTTTACGGGAGCAGCCGTGCTGTGTTCATTGTGCCAGTCAGCAACGAAGCGTTCAAGTCTGCCGATGCCGACAGCTTCAGTCTTGATGCCTCTTACGCACTTGCCCTCGCACTGGTTTTCCTGTGGGCAGACACGTCCGCAGACAGCAGGGAGTGAGCTTGATTTTGTGATGATATCATAAGCACCGTCGAAGTCTTCAACAGCAACCTTTGCAATAAAATCAGGGATAGAGATACCTACAGGACAGCCGCTTACGCAAGGCTTGTTCTTGCAGTTAAGGCAGCGCTGTGCTTCGTCAACTGCCATTTCCTTTGTATAGCCGAGAGCTACTTCCTTGAAGTTGCAGCTTCTTTCCTTTGGATCCTGTGTAGGCATAGGATTTTTCTTTGGTGACATATTAGGCATATCACTTTACCTCCTTGGCGAAGAGATTGCACGTTTCTTCGTGCTTGTGGCGTTCAAACGGCTTATACATAGTGCCTCTGTCCATTGCCTCGTCAAAGTCAACGAGGAAACCGTCAAAGTCAGGGCCGTCAACGCAGGCGAACTTTGTTTCGCCGCCGACAGTAAGACGGCAGCCGCCGCACATTCCCGTTCCGTCGATCATGATCGGGTTCATGGAAACCACTGTCTTGATGCCGAATTCCTTAGTTACGGCAACAACGAACTTCATCATTACGAGAGGTCCGATAGCGATAACTTCGTCATATTTCTCGCCGCTCTCGATGAGCTTGCGGAGAGCCTGTGTAACAAGACCCTTTTCGCCGTGGGAACCATCGTCCGTCATCATGCAGAGCTTATCGGAAACAGCCTTGAATTCATCTTCAAGGATAACAAGGTCTTTATTTCTGAAACCAACGATAGAATGAACTTCACAGCCGAGGTTGTGGAGCTTCTTTGCGATAGGATATGCAATAGCACAGCCTACGCCGCCGCCGACAACAGCAACCTTTTTAAGTCCGTCTGTATGTGAAGCAACGCCGAGAGGACCAACGAAGTCCTGAATATACTCGCCCTCGTTCTTATGGTTGAGCTTTTCGGTAGTAGCGCCAACGATCTGGAAAATAATTGTGACAGTACCCTTTTCTCTGTCAAAATCTGCAACTGTGAGCGGGATACGCTCGCCTTCCTCGTCAACTCTGAGGATAATAAACTGACCCGGTTCAGCCTTTTTGGCGATCATGGGTGCTTCGATGTCCATGAGCGTAACAGTCGGGTTAAGCTCTTTCTTGCGAACAATCTTATACATTATCTCATTCCTTTACAAAAAAATAACCGCATTCTCCCTATGGCATAATGCTATAATTTATATTATATCTCAAAATAACGCTAAAGTCAACAATTTAAATATAAATATTGGCTAACTTTTGCAGGTCTTTTGCAGAAAAAGCGAATATTTTCCCCGACTTCCTCAAACCGTCATTTTTCCCGACCTGTCCGAATATAATTAGAACTAAACAGACCACCCAAAGTCAAAATTATATTTAATAGGAGAGATAAAAATGGCAGAAAAAAGCATAAACGGCTCGGCACTCGGTCTTTCATCATCGGCGGCGGAGGAAAGGCTTCTCCGATACGGCGAAAATCGGCTCGCGAGCAAAAAAAAGACCGCCCCGATAAAAATTTTTCTCGGTCAGTTCCGCGATGTTATGGTGATAATACTCTTGATAGCAACCGCGGTATCGATATTTCTCGGTGAAGTTTATGACGCGCTGACTATCATCGTTATCGTGCTTCTGAATGCAGTTCTGGGCTTCGTGCAGGAGTATAAGACCGAAAAAACGCTCATTGCGCTCAAAAATATGACCGCTCCGAACGCCAAAGTCTACCGTGACGGACATCTGACCGAACTTCCTGCGTCAGTTCTCGTTCCGGGTGATGTTATTTCGCTCGAAGCAGGCGATAAGATCCCTGCCGATGCGGCACTTCTCGAAAGCCGAGGACTTTTCGCCGAGGAAAGTATCCTCACGGGTGAATCTGCGCCCGTTGCAAAATCGGCAGGCTCGCCCGATGATTCCGATAATTCTATCGGTAAAGCGAACATCGTATACAGCGGTACTATTATAACAAAGGGAACGGCTCTTGCAAAGGTGATCGCAACGGGACTTTCGGCTCAGGTCGGAAAAATCTCCGATATGCTAACCGATATTGAGGAGGAGGAAACTCCGCTCCAGAAAAGACTCGGCGAGCTTGGAAAGGTCGTTGCCATCATCTGCACGGCTGTCTGCATCGTTGTCGCAGGCGCAGGGATCTTGCACGGAGAGCCGCCGTTCGATATGCTTATGACGGGAATTTCCGTTGCCATTGCCGCTATCCCCGAGGGACTTCCTGCGACTGTAACAATTGCGCTTGCCCTTGCCGTTCGGCGTATGCTTGCGCAGAAAGCACTTGTACATAAGCTTCACTCAGTCGAAACACTCGGCTGTGCATCGGTGATCTGCACCGACAAAACGGGTACTGTCACCGAGAATAAAATGACCGTTACAAAAGTTTTCTGCGGAAATAAGCTTTACGATATCTCGGGAAGCGGATACAATGTCCGCGGCGGCATAACCGAGGACGGAAAAAACATCAACCCGAGCGCAGACAAGACTTTATCCGAGCTTATGCACTGCGCCGTCCTCTGCAACAACGCTGATATCAGTGCGCCCTCGCAAATTTCCCAGCGTGAACGCGGTCAGCTCAAAACCTTCGGCAAAAACGAAGAATGGCACACCGCAGGCGACCCGACCGAGATAGCACTCCTTATAATGTCTGCAAAATCGGGTATCACTCCGGAAAAGCTTCACCACAGCTTCCGCAAAAATGAGGAAATACCTTTCGACAGCGAAACACGCTGTATGACTGTGATATGTTCGGGCGGTTCGGGAAAGACTGCTTTTACAAAAGGCGCATTCGACGTTATCCTCCCCCGATGTTCATTTATTATGACGAATGACGGCGTTAAGCCGCTCACCCCGTCCGTTCGCCGAAGCCTTGAAGCCGAACATGAAAAGCTCACGGGCGAAGCACTTCGTGTGCTTGCTTTCTGCGAGAAAAACATTGACAGCAGCGACAGCGAAAGCGGCATGATATTCCTCGGACTTGCAGGAATGACCGATCCACCGCGTCCCGAAGCTATCGAAGCCGTAAAACTTTGCCGAAAGGCGCATATCCGAACGGTGATGATAACGGGCGACCACAAAAATACTGCCGCCGCGATCGCCAAAAAAGCAGGTATCCTGCGCGGTGACGATATCGTTGTAACAGGTGCGGAACTTGCAAAAATGTCCGATGAAGAGCTTGACGGTGTTATCGGAAAAGCCGCCGTTTACGCACGTGCAACTCCCGAAGATAAGCTTCGCATCGTCCGTGCTTTCAAGCGCAGGGGCGATATCGTGACTATGACGGGTGACGGCGTTAATGACGCTCCTGCGGTAAAGGAAGCCTCTATCGGAGTTGCAATGGGCATAACGGGAACAGACGTTACCAAAGAAGCCGCCGATGTCATCCTGCTCGATGATAACTTTGCAACGCTCGTCAAAGCCGTTGAACAAGGCCGAGGAATTTATGCAAATATCCGAAAATTCGTCCGTTACCTGCTCTCCTGCAATATTGGCGAGGTGCTGACGATGTTCCTCGGGATCATAATGGGAATGCCCGTGGTGCTTCTCCCGACCCAGCTTCTCCTTGTAAACCTTGCGACCGACGGACTTCCTGCCGTTGCCCTCGGCGTAGAGCCGACCGAACATGAATGTATGAGCAAGCCGCCGAGAAAGGCGAACGAAAGCTTCTTTTCGGGCGGACTTATGACGAAGATAGTGTTCAGAGGAATTCTGATAGGCGCGTGTACGCTCGGCTGTTTTTTCCTGACGAACTATATGTCGGGAAATGTTGACACCGCCAGAACAGCGGCACTTTTCACCCTCGTAATGACCCAGCTTGCACACGTTTTCGAGTGCAAATCGGAAACTAAGAACATTTTCACAGTGCCGTATTTCAATAACCCGAAGCTGATACTTGCAGTGCTTTCCTCGCTTTGCATAATTTTTGCGGCAATATATGTGCCGTTTATGCAGATAATTTTCTCCACAACAGCACTCTCGGGTCAACAGCTTGCAATAGCGTTCGGCTTCGCAATATTCGCACCGCTGATGCAATGCTTAATTCGTAATGCGTAATTCGTAATTATTGCATCACTGAATTTTATAAAAAAACAACGGCGAGGTCACTTTTTTGCGACCTCGCCGTTGTTCTTGCATTTTCTTTTAATGAGTATCATGGAAGTTTTAACTTTGGGATTACTTATCTGCAATATAATTCAGATAATGCTGAATTGTAATAATAAAAAGAAATAACCGCCCACAGCTGCTAAACGTGGCGGTTATTACTTAACCAATACATTCGGGAGCGACCGTCTATCGGTATGCCCTCTTTATGTTTATATTATATACCTTTTTGACAGATATGTCAAGCGATTTTTACAAACCGTAAAACGGACACAGAACCTGCATAACTCAAAAGTCTAAAACGGTGCAGTCACGCTAAAATTTTCGTGCCTGCACCGTTTTTACATATCAGCGGAGCATAATTACGCATTACGCATTACGAATTACGCATTTATTTTTTCTCCACCATAAGCGAGCAAACAAGGTTTGAAAATGCGAGAGGGTCTTCTATCGGCATACCCTCGATAAGGAGTGCCTCGGTGTAGAGGATCTTGCTGTAATCGGCAAGCTTTTCCCTGTTGTTTGCGTAGAGATCTTTGAGGACGCCGAAGATCGGGTGGTTCGGGTTGATCTCGAGAACTTTCTGAGCCTTTACGTTCTGATCGGTAGGCATTGCGGCAAAGGTCTTTTCCATTTCGAGTGAAATTTCGCCCTCGTTCGTGATGCAGACAGGGTGAGATTTGAGTCTTTCGGAAAGCTTTGCGGAGTTTACCTTGCCATCGAGAGCCTTTGCTATCTCATCAAGCATATCCTTGCTCTCTTCGGAAAGCTTCTTGAATTCTTCCTTTTCCTCGGGTGTATCAAGGTCGAGGTCTGCGTCCGAAACAGACTTGAACGGCTTGTCATTGTACTGTTCAAGAACCTTGAGTGCGAACTCGTCAACGCTTTCTGTAAGGTAGAGAATTTCGTAACCCTTGTCCTTGACAACTTCCGTCTGAGGAAGAGCATCGACCTTGTCTACGGTTTCGCCTGCGGCATAGTAGATATACTTCTGGTCTTCCTTCATTCTCTGAGTATATTCATCAAGCGTTACAAGCTTCTTCTCGTTTGAAGAATAGAACATCAGGAGGTCTTTGAGCAGGTCTTTGTTTGCACCGTAGCCGTTGTAAACACCGAACTTTATCTGCATACCGAAGTTCTTCCAGAGCTGTTCATACTTTTCACGCTCGTTGTTGAGCATCTTTTTGAGTTCGTTCTTGATAGTCTTTTCAAGCGACTTTGCGATAAGCTTCAGCTGTCTGTCGTGCTGGAGCATTTCACGGGAGATATTGAGCGAAAGATCCTGCGAGTCAACAAGACCTCTTACGAAGCAGAAATGGTCAGGGATAAGATCTTCACACTTGTCCATAATGAGGACACCGCTCGAATAGAGCTGAAGTCCCTTTTTGAAGTTCTTCGTGTAGAAGTCCATAGGGGTGTTTGCAGGAACATAAAGGAGCGCATCATATGTTGCAGTACCCTCTGTCTTGACGTGGATATGGCAGAGCGGATCGCTGTAATCATAGTATTTTTCCTTATAGAACTTGTTGTAGTCCTCATCGGTGAGTTCGTTCTTGTTCTTGCGCCAGATAGGCGTCATGCTGTTGAGAGTTTCTTCCTCAACGGTAGTCTCATACTCGGCAGGAACATCGTCAACGCCCGTACCCTCTTTGAGGTGGTCGTGTTCCATATCCATTTTAATAGGATAGTGGATATAGTCGGAATATTTCTTGATGAGAGATTTTATCTTCCACTGCATAAGGAACTCGCTGTATTCTTCATCATCGGTATCATCTTTGAGGAAGATTCTTACCTCTGTGCCGACCTTGTCCTTTTCGGCTTCTTCAATAGTATAGCCGTCAACGCCCTCGGATTCCCAAAGGTAAGCCTGATCCGAGCCGAATGCCTTTGTGAGCACCTGAACCTTCTTTGCTACCATAAATGCGGAATAGAAGCCTACGCCGAACTGACCGATGATATCAACATCTTCAGCGGTGTTGTTCTCATCGCTCTTGAAGCCGAGCGAGCCGCTGTTTGCAATAGTACCGAGGTTGCTGTCGAGTTCTTCCTTTGTCATACCGATACCGTTATCGGAAACGGTGATAACCTTGTTGTCCTTATCAACATCGATCTTGATGAAGAAATCGGAGCGGTTCATTCCGACACTGCTGTCGGTGAGAGATTTAAAATAGAGCTTGTCCATTGCGTCGCTCGCATTTGAGATTATCTCACGGAGAAATATCTCCTTGTGGGTATAAATTGAATTGATCATCATATCAAGCAAACGCTTGGATTCAGCTTTGAACTGTTTTGTCTTTGCCATAATAAGTACACTTCCTCTGAAAATTAGCAATTGTGTTATTCGAGCGTTAGCACTCTCGCTCTTAGAGTGCTAACACTATTATATTCCTTTGTATTGTTAAATTCAAGAGGTTAGCAAAATTATTTACAATTTGTTAATATTTATATAATGAGCAAAAATGGACATTCGGCATACTTTTTACAAAATCTCCGAGTAAAAGTAATACCAAACGTCCATTTTATGATACAAAATGTATATAAAGTTATATTTTATACTTATCGTTATTAAATTTCGGCAAAATCTAAGCTTTTCTTCAAAATCTTAAAGCTCATGATAATAAGGGCAGATATCGGAGTAGCCGCCGTCTATCCTGCGGAAACCTTTTGGGATAGTTCCGAGCTGCTTGAAGCCAAGTCTTTCATAAAGATGACGGGCATGGATATTCTCCGCTACGACTGCATTGAACTGCAAAACGCCGAAGCTGTGTTCCCTGCCCTGTATGAGCGAGTCGGAAACGAGTGCTTCGCCGATATGCTCCCCCCTGCGGTTCTTGTCAACGGCATAGCTTGCGTTGCAGATGTGACCGCATCTTCCTATATTGTTCGGGTGAAGTATGTACATTCCGCAGACTGCACCGTTATCGTCCTCGGCAACTCCGCAGTAGGTCTGTGAGGCGAAAAATTCGCGTCCGCTTTCGTTCGTGAGGTTCTCCTCCTGCGGAAAAGCAACGCCGTCCTCAACAACGATGTTCCATATCCTTACCATTTCGGGAATATCATTTTCGGTATATTTCCTTACTTTCATAAGATCCGCTCCTACTGTATTAATAAATAGAAAAAAGCCGATAAACACAAGGCTTATCGGCTTTTTTGGCGGAGACGGCGAGATTCGAACTCGCGGGAGATTACTCTCTAACTGATTTCGAGTCAGCCCCGTTATGACCACTTCGATACGTCTCCGAATATATAACTGCTGTGTCCAAAAGTCATAAAACCTATAGTATTTAACTCACATCAACCTGTGGCTTTCAACTCACAGCTTAAATATTATAACACATTATTACTAAAAAATCAAGTCCTTTTTTAAATTTATCCATATAATTTTCTGAAAAATGTCGAATGTGTATTTTTTCATTGACTTTTAATGCTATACGTTGTATAATATAAGCACAGCAATTTAGGGCAAAAGCAGGGATTTTGCCCTGTTCACTTAGACTAACATTTAAGAAATGACAAAAAGAGGGTAAAAAGATCATGACAATTATTCCATTTATAGGTTACAGCCTTTATCAGATGGCGCTGATGTTCTGCTTCTGGGCATTCATCGGCTGGTGCATCGAGGTTTGCTATATGACAATTGAAACGGGCGAATATCAGAACCGCGGATTTCTGAGTATGCCGATATGCCCTATATACGGCTTCGGCGTTCTTATGATAGCAGTGTTCTCGCGTCCTATCGCCGATAAACCGCTGTTGCTTTTCGTTATCTCGCTCGTACTTTGTACGGCACTTGAACTTGCAGTCGGACTTGGCATGGAAAAGCTGTTCAACACGCGCTGGTGGGATTATTCGCACGAAAAATTCAACTACCGCGGCTATATCTGCCCGAAGGTTTCGATACTCTGGGGACTTGGCTGTGTGCTTGTTATAAAGGTAGTTCAGCCGCTCGTTGAAGCGGTCGTGAACCACATACCGTTCAATGTCGGCATCATTTTCATCTGCATTATGGCAGTCCTTATCGCTATCGACCTCACCGCTTCGCTCTGCGCCGTTGCAAACCTTAACAAACGTCTTAAACAGATCGATGATATCTCCGCTCTTATGCTCAAAGGTTCGATAAAGATCGGCGAAAAGCTTGCGAACGAAACTAATGAAATTCTTGACAAGTATGAAAAGCTGCTCGCTATCCGTGACCGTCAGACAGAGCGTTTTCTCCGAGCATTCCCGAATATCCGCTCGGTAACACACTCCGAATCGATGGAAGCCTTGAAGCAGAAGTATTACTCAAACCGATTTGCGAAAAAGCTTGAAGTAAAGCTGAAAAAGCAGCTTGCTGTTCTGAAAAGAAAGGGCAAAAAAAAGCCGCAGGAAACTGCCGAAGAAGTTCCTGCCGCGCCTGCGATGCTGCCCGAACCCGATATATCGGAAAATGTTCAGCCCGAAACCGAAAACGAGTCCGAGCTTGAACCTGCTGCCATAGGTAAATAGGATCAATGCCGCACAAAACCGTCAAAAATGCGTTTTGTGCGGCTTTTTTACGGCAGAAATAATGCTTCTGAAGTTTTTTTCACCGATAAATTCGCCAAAATTAGAAATACAAAATAAATTCGCCAAAATTAGAAATATATGTTGCGTATTCATCTAAAATGTGTTATACTATTATAGTTAGTGCAAAAATATAATACTAAATTCTTTTTGAACAGAGGTCGGAACAATGCTGCAGAACAAACCTAAAAATAAACAGCCGAACCCTGCGGCGGTAATTTCGATAAGCTTCTTTGCGATAATCGTTATCGGAACGCTGCTGCTCATGATGCCGTTCTCATCTGCATCGCACCGCTTCACAGATCCGCTCACCGCGCTTTTCACGGCGACATCTGCGACCTGCGTTACGGGACTTGTCGTTGTTGACACGGGCAGCTACTGGAGCGTTTTCGGGCAGATAATCATTCTGCTCATGATACAGATAGGCGGCTTGGGACTGGTGACTTTTACGTCATTTTTTAACTTCCTTATCCGAAAAAAGCCTGAGCTTCACACCATTCAGGTAGCGTCCGAATCGGTAAACACGAGCGGCTTTTACGATGTAAAATATATGGTAAGGCATGTTCTTGCGATATCTTTTATATGCGAGATGATAGGTGCGCTGATACTTTCGGTATCCTATGTTCCGAAGTTCGGAGCAAGAGGGATATACATCGCCGTTTATCTTTCGATAGCCGCTTTCTGCAATGCAGGCTTTGACATAATGGGAATGGTCGCAGAGCCTTTTTCGAGCGTTACAACGCTTTCCCACGACCCTATAACGGTCATAGTCATACCGATACTCATTATCGCAGGCGGCTTGGGATTCCTCGTCTGGACGAATCTTATCGAATTCCGCAAGAAGAAAAAGCTTGAATTCCAGTCAAAGCTTGTGCTTATCTCGACGGCGATACTCATCGGCGCAGGCATGCTCGCAACACTTATCACCGAATGGAACAACCCTCGGACTCTGGGCGGCGAAAGCTTCCTTTACAAGCTCGGGAACAGCTTTTTCCAGTCGGCAACGCTCCGCACGGCAGGCTTCAACTCGATAGACATTGAGGGTATGTCCCCGATGATGAAAGTTTTTTCGATACTTTTTATGTTCATCGGTGCTGCTCCGGGTTCAACGGGCGGCGGAATAAAGCTCACGACAATGGCTATCATCATTATGACGATAATGAGCGTACTTTCGGGCAGAACGGACACTATCGCAATGGGAAGGAAGATCGAACACGAGGTCGTTTACAAAGCACTCACGGTCGCAATGATATTCGCTTTTCTTATAATAGTATCCTCGCTCGCGATATACAACCTCAACCCAAACGTATCGGGACTTGACGCTGCGTATGAAGTCACCTCCGCAATCTCAACGTCAGGGCTTTCGACGGGCGTTACGGCTAAATGCAATGTCATTTCAAAAGTCATACTCATTATAATAATGTTCATCGGACGAGTAGGCCCTGTTTCGCTCGCACTGAGCATTTCGATGAATACGAAGCGCGGCGGCAAAAACGAGATATACCCTGTCGGAAAGGTCATGGTGGGTTGATGTATAAATTTGAACCGCTGCAAAAGGGCATCGATATCTGCGTTTCGCCCGAGCATAAATTCGGAACGGACGCTTTCCTGCTTGCGGATTTTTCCGTGCCGCGTCACAAAGACAAGGTTTGCGACCTCGGCACGGGCTGCGGCATAATCCCGCTTTTGCTGAAGATAAAATTTGAACCCGAGCTTATTTACGGCGTTGACATTCAGGAGCAGGCGATAGATCAGTTCCGCACAACGCTTGAAAAGAACAGGCTTGACGGTTTAGTCCCCGTTCTCGGCGACCTGAAATCGCTCGGGGACAAGGTTCCGAAAGGGACATTCGATGTTGTGACCTGCAATCCGCCCTACAAGGCTGCGAACGCAGGCATCGAAAGCCTTGGCGAAGCACAGCGCATCGCTCGGCACGAGATATTATGCAATATCGATGATGTTTGCAGAACTGCGGCAGGTCTGCTGAAATTCGGCGGAAAGCTTTGCATCTGCAACCGACCCGAACGCCTTGCGGACGTTATTTCCGCGATGAAAGCGAACAAAATTGAGCCGAAAACGCTCCGCTTCGTGGCGAAAGACCACAGCTGTTCGCCGTGGCTGTTCCTCATTGAGGGAAAGCTCGGCGGAAAGCCGTTTATGAAAGTTCTCCCAACGCTTGCTGTCAAGGACGGCGAGGGATTCTCGGAGGAACTGCTCGGTATCTACGGCGGAGATAAGGACGGATATTGACGGCTTGCGGAATAAAACGGGACGGGAAACCCGTCCCCCTACAGTGTAAATTATGTAATGAATTATAATCATAAAAAAGGAGATATATATGCTTTTACTTGAAGAATTAAAGGTAGAGCTTGAAGGCTACCGCAGCGAAATGAAAGACCTTTACAAAATTCTCGATATCGACAAGGCTAAGGCTGAAATTGCCACGCTTCAGGAAGAATCGGGCAAGGACGGCTTCTGGGACGATCTTGAAAATTCACAGAAAGTTATGCAGAAGATCAAGCACGATGAAGCTACTATCGACAGCTACAACAAGCTCAATGCAAAGCTTGAAGATACCATTACAATGATCGAACTTACGCTTGAAGAGGGCACACAGGAAGATGATGATGTCGTTTTCGAGATCAAGTCCGATGCTAACCATTTCAAGAAAGAGCTTGAAGCTATGAAGCTTTCAACGCTCCTCACGGGCGAATACGACAGCAAGAACGCTATCCTCACTTTCCACGCAGGCGCAGGCGGAACAGAAGCTCAGGACTGGGCATCGATGCTTTTCAGAATGTACAATATGTGGGCTGAGAGCCACGGTTTCAAGGTAACTACCCTCGACTATCTCGACGGCGATGAAGCAGGACTCAAATCCGCATCTATCCTCATCGAGGGACTTAACGCTTACGGCTTCACGAAGTCCGAATCGGGCGTTCACAGACTTGTCCGTGTTTCACCGTTCGACTCATCGGGAAGAAGACACACCTCTTTCGCTTCGCTCGAAGTTATGCCTGAAATGAGCGAAGCTGACACGAACATCGAGATCCGCCCCGAAGACCTCGAGATCGACTTCTACCGTGCATCCGGTGCAGGCGGACAGAAGGTAAACAAGACCTCCTCCGCAGTTCGTCTTACACATATCCCGACAGGTATCGTTGTTTCCTGCCAGACGCAGCGAAGCCAGTATCAGAACAAGGACTATGCTATGAAAATGCTTATGTCCAAGCTCGTTGAAATAAAGGAAAGAGAACATCTTGAAAAGATCGAAGATATCAAGGGCGTTCAGAAAGAGATCGCCTGGGGCGCACAGATACGTTCTTATGTATTTATGCCTTACACCCTCGCAAAAGACCACCGCACAGGCTATGAGAACGGCAACATTCAGGCTGTAATGGACGGCGACATTGACGGCTTCATCAATGCTTACCTCACCGAGCTTTCCCACGGCAACATTCAGAAGTGATGCAAAGGCTTCTCGGACTAATGCGCAAGGCTGTAAACGGCTTTGAGATGCTCTCGGACGGTGATCGTATCGCCGTGGGCGTTTCGGGCGGCAAGGACAGCCTTGCTTTGCTTTACGGACTTGCAAGAATGCGTGATTTCATCGGCATTGACTATGATATAACGGCTGTAACTGTTGACCCGAACTTCGGCGGAAAGCGCGGTGATTACTCCGCAATCTCGGAACTCTGCGAACAGCTTGGTGTTCGGTATGAGATAATTGGAACGCAGATCGGCGAGATAGTTTTCGATGTGCGGAAAGAACCGAACCCGTGCAGCCTTTGCTCACGAATGAGGAGAGGTGCGCTGCTCGGCGCAGTGAGGGACTTGGGCTGCAATAAGCTTGCACTCGGTCACAACAAGGACGACGCTATAGAAACTTTTATGATGAACCTCACGCTCGAGGGCAGATTAGGCTGCTTTCCTCCCGTTTGCGAGCTTGATGACGGAGATATAACCATAATCCGTCCGCTTGTGCTTGCCGAGGAAAAGGAGATACGCTCAGCCGCCGCAAAAGCGAAGCTCCCAGTTCACAAGAGTGCCTGCCCTGCCGACGGAAAGACCGCCCGTGAGGACACCAAGCGGCTCATCGCAGAGCTTGACCGCTCATCAAAAGGTACAAAGGAGCGGTTCTTCGGTGCTTTGATGCGTTCAAACTTAGACGGCTGGCGTGAAGTTCATTGACAAATTGCAAGCTTTACAGCAGAAATCCTGCGCGGATTTTGTTGAATTGAACGAAAGCATCGGTAATATATTGACAATATGACCAATCTGGTATACAATTAATATGTATTTTCATATAAAATTTCAAAGAATAGGAGAAGAAAGATGAAAATTTCTAAAATAATTTCCGGTATCGCAGCCGGAGTTTTTGCAGCATTCTGCATGACCTTTACAACTTTCGCTGAAGCACAGGATTTTGAACCTTCCGTTTCAAGAGCAGTTCAGACAAACGGTGCTTGGGGTCAGTCTATTACATATTCAAATGCGGAAATAAATCCGATGGGCATCACACCGGATACAGTTATTGAAGTTCAATATGAGCTTGAGGGCGACGAAGCTCTTCCCGGTCAGTATCAGGTAGAGCTTATCCTCCAGAACTATACAGCCGATCCTCAGATCTGGGCGCAGGTAGTTCCTTATGAATATGATGACACACATGCACTTTTTGACTATGACGGAATGGTGCTTGCATACGGAAGTGATGATTTTTCGGAAGTAGGCAATATCTGCGTTGGCGACCGCGGCGTTAAGATGACAGTTACTTATGTAAAGATCACAAACTATGATCCACCTGTAAAAGAAGTTGTGACCACTGCCGAAACAGAAGAGATCACCGAAGCTCAGACCGATGCACCTGCCGAAACCACAGCAGCTGAAACAACAGCCGCAGCCGATACGGGCGCACCGACAACAAGCAGCGGAAACAATGTTGTTCTTATCGTTATCATCATCGCAGCAGTTGTCGTAGTTGCAGCAGTTGTTGTAGTTATCATCGTAGCAAAGAAGAACAAGAAGAGATTCTATTAAGGTCACCTCTAAATACCACCGGCTAAAGCCTTAGCACCTCATCTGCTTGCAGATTTTACGTCGTCTTGCACATAAATTTCTTGACATACGACATGTATGCAAATTCTTGCTTTGCAATAACTGCGAAATTTCTATACAATCTGACGAAAAATCTGACTGCGCATCTGAGGCACTATGGTTTTTAGATGCGACCTTAATTAATAACGAACTTATCGCACATCATCAAACGGAACGATGATGTGCGATTTTTTATGCAAAAAACGAATAGCTGTACTTTATACTGACTTTTTGTCTGCACTTTGATAAAAAATCATTATTATACTAAACACCAATTAAAAACTATACAAAAAATCAAGCAAAAACTCTGATATATGGTTTTTGCGCAGATTTTTTGTCTATAGTTTTATTGGTGTTTAGTATTAGAACGGTCCGCCGTTCTTTTTTTATGAGTGCTTTTTTAATAAAAAAGCCAAAATTAAAAGTTTTTTGAATTGCAATTTCATAAATTCATCAAAAAAAGCGAGTTTAAAAGGATTTTTGTGTATTATTTGATATAAAACGCAGGAATTAATTATAAATCTTGCAAAAATCCTTGACAAGTGCTTTTTTATGTGATAGAATAATAACATCGCAGAAAAACGATTGTATTTTCAGGGAAGACAATCGTACAAAATAAACCGATCCGCCGCCATTTTATCGGGGATCAGAATTAAGGAGAACGCTTATGGATAATTACAGAAATCAGGAGCCGTTCCAAAAGGACGGCTTGTACGATCCGAGATTTGAACATGAAAACTGCGGCATCGGTGCTGTCGTAAATATGAGCGGCAAGGCCGATTACACCGTTGTTGACAATGCGCTCAAAATCGTTGAAACACTTGAACACCGCGCAGGCAAGGACGCAGAGGGCAAGACAGGTGACGGCGTTGGTATCCTTCTCCAGATCAGCCATTCTTTCTTCAAAAAGGCTGCAAAGGAAGCAGGCATCGAGATTGGCGGCGAACGTGAATACGGTATCGGTATGTTCTTCTTCCCACAGTCCGAAGATCAGTGCCGCTTCGCAATGGCTGACTTTGAAAAAACTCTTATCGCTGAAAACCTTGATTTTCTCGGCTGGAGAAAAGTCCCCGTAAACCCCGATGTTCTCGGCACAAAGGCTCTCGAAAGCATGCCGAACATCTATCAGGCATTCATCAGAAAGCCTGACGACTGCGCAAAGGGCATCGACTTCGACAGAAAGCTTTATATCGCAAGAATGGTATTTGAAAAG
The DNA here is from genome assembly GCA_945868475.1 of uncultured Ruminococcus sp. Classification (GTDB taxonomy): domain Bacteria; phylum Bacillota; class Clostridia; order Oscillospirales; family Ruminococcaceae; genus UMGS363. The sequence goes on from CAMBLM010000004.1 coordinate 23,596, forward strand.
CAGAACAAGGACACCTATGTTTGCTCCTGCTCAAGCCGTACTGTTGTATATAAGGGTATGTTCCTCGTTAACCAGCTCCGTAAATTCTACCTCGACCTCGACGGCGAAGAATACGTTTCCGCTATCGGTATCGTTCACTCGCGTTTCAGCACGAACACCAACCCGAGCTGGCAGCGTTCTCACCCGAACCGCCTTATCGTTCACAACGGCGAGATCAACACCATCACGGGCAACGTTGACAAGATGCTCAGCCGTGAATCCGTTCTCGTCAGCGACCTTATCGGCGACAGAATGAAGGACATCGTCCCCGTCCTCGATGTAAGAGGTTCGGACTCCGCACGTCTTGACAACACACTCGAATTTATGACAATGGCAGGCGTTGATCTTCCGCTCGCTGTTATGATGCTCATTCCTGAGCCCTGGCAGTACAGCAAGACTATCAGCCGTGAAAAGCGCGCATTCTATCAGTATTATGCAACTATGATGGAACCTTGGGACGGCCCTGCTTCCATCATCTTCTCCGACGGTGATGTCCTCGGCGCGGTTCTCGACAGAAACGGTCTGCGTCCGTCACGTTACTATATCACGGACAACGGTACTGACAAGTACCTTATCCTCTCCTCCGAAGTCGGCGCACTCGATATCCCTGCCGATGTTATCGTTAAAAAGGAAAGACTTCACCCAGGCAAGATGCTCCTTGTCGATACCGTCAAGGGCGAACTTGTTGAGGACGAAAAGCTCAAAGATTACTACAGCAAGCGTCACCCATACGGCGAGTGGCTCGACCACAATCTCCACCCACTTTCCGAATTCTATATCCCGAACAAGAAGCCTGCACGTTACTCGGGCGAAGAGCTCGAAAGACTTCAGCATGCTTTCGGCTATACTTATGAATCTATCCGCAGCACGATGATACCAATGGCTCTCACAGGCGCAGAGCCTACCGCTGCAATGGGCGCAGATACTCCTGTACCTCCGCTTTCCAACACCAACCCACCGCTCTTTGACTACTTTAAGCAGCTCTTTGCACAGGTAACCAACCCTCCGATAGATGCTATCAGAGAATCCGTTATCACCGATACGACAGTTTACCTCGGTGCATCGGGCAATATTCTCAAAGACGACGAAAAGAACTGCCTTGTTCTTCAGATAAGAAACCCAGTTCTCACGAATCTTGACCTGCTCAAAATTCGTACATCTAATATCGAGAGCCTGAAAACTGCCGATATCTCGATGCTTTACAACAAGAAAACTTCAACTCTCCGCGAAGCTATCGAGAACCTTTACCGTCAGGCTGACAAGGCTCACGAGGACGGCGCAACTATTCTTATCCTCACCGACCGCGGCGTTGACAAGGATCACCTCGCTATCCCATCGCTCCTTGCGGTTGCGGCTCTTGAAACCTACCTTGTAAAGACAAGAAAGAACACAGCTATCTCGCTTATCATCGAAACAGCAGAGCCTACAGAAGTTCACCACTTTGCAACACTCCTCGGCTTCGGTGCGAGCGCAGTTAACCCTTACCTTGCAATGGATACTCTCTATGAGCTTACTTCCGACAGAACCATCGACAAGGAATACACCGAGGCGCTCAACGCTTATGTTAAGGCTATCGTTGACGGCATCGTTAAAATTTCTTCCAAAATGGGTATCTCCACGATCCAGTCCTATCAGGGTTCAAAGATCTTTGAAGCACTCGGCATAAGCAAGAGCGTCTGCGAGGAATTCTTCCCCGATACTGTCAGCAGGATCGGCGGCATCGACCTTGACGATATCAGCGCAAGAAGCCTTGCTCTCCACGACGCTGCATTCGACCCACGCGACCTTACCGTAAACGAAGCTATCGAAAGCATCGGCAACCACAAGTCACGCAGCGGCAAGGAAGAACACCTTTACAATCCGCTCACGATACATCTTCTCCAGCAGTCCACATGGACGGGCGATTACAAGCTTTACAAAAAGTATTCCGAAGCTCTCAACGCCGAGGACAAGAACCTCACGCTCAGAAGCACTCTTGACTTCAACTTCCCCGAGGACGGCGGAATACCGCTTGACGAAGTAGAAAGCGCAGCAAGCATCATGCACCGCTTCAAGACGGGCGCAATGTCCTACGGTTCTATCTCGCAGGAAGCACACGAATGTATGGCTATCGCTATGAACCGCATCGGCGGCAAGTCGAACAGCGGTGAGGGCGGCGAGGACCTCGAAAGGATCATCACAGCAGGCACGGACGAGGACAGATGCTCCGCTATCAAGCAGGTCGCATCGGGACGTTTCGGCGTTACATCGAAGTACCTCACCTCCGCCAAGGAGATACAGATCAAAATGGCTCAGGGCGCAAAGCCGGGCGAGGGCGGACATCTTCCCGCAAAGAAGGTTTATCCTTGGATAGCAAAGACACGTCACTCAACACCAGGTGTTGCTCTTATCTCCCCTCCTCCGCACCACGATATCTATTCTATCGAAGACCTTGCACAGCTCATCTATGACCTCAAAAACGCAAACACGGACGCAAGAATTTCCGTTAAGCTCGTTTCCGAAGTCGGCGTAGGCACTATCGCAGCAGGCGTTGCAAAGGCAGGCGCAGGAGTTATCCTTATCTCGGGTTATGACGGCGGTACTGGTGCTGCTCCCGGCAGCTCCATTCACAACGCAGGTCTGCCTTGGGAACTCGGTCTTGCAGAAACCCACAAAACACTTATCAAGAACGGACTTCGTTCAAGAGTTGTCATTGAAACGGACGGCAAGATGATGACGGGACGTGATGTTGTCATTGCCGCAATGCTCGGCGCAGAGGAATACGGCTTTGCGACCGCTCCGCTGGTAACAATGGGCTGCGTAATGATGAGAGTCTGCAATCTTGACACCTGCCCTGTAGGTGTTGCAACGCAGAATCCCGAACTCCGCAAGCGTTTCAAGGGCAAGCCGGAATATATCGTAAACTTTATGACCTTTATCGCAGAAGAAATGCGTGAATATATGGCAAAGCTCGGTATCCGCACTGTAGATGAGCTTATCGGACGTTCCGATCTCCTCCGCAAGAAGGATTTTGCTCCCGACAGCAAGGCTGCAAAGATCGATATGAGCGCAATTCTCGAAAATCCGTTCACGCACGGCGAGAGCAACCTCCACTTCGACCCTGCAAATGCATTTGACTTCGAGCTTGACAAGACTATCGATGAAACAAAGATACTCCCCGAGATGATGCTTGCGCTCGAAACCAAGAAGCCAAAGAAGATCGAACTCAGCGTAAACAATCTCAACAGAACCCTCGGAACTATCTTCGGTTCGGAGATCACAAAGCGTTATTACAACACTCTTGACGAAGATACATACGTTATCAACTGCCACGGTTCAGGCGGTCAGAGCTTCGGCGCATTTATCCCCAAGGGTCTTACCATCACCCTTGAGGGCGACAGCAACGACTACTTCGGCAAGGGACTTTCGGGCGGTAAGCTCGTACTTTTCCAGCCCAAGAATTCCAAGCTCAGATCGGACGAGAACATCATCGTCGGCAACGTTGCACTCTTCGGCGCAACAAGCGGCAAGGCGTTCATCTCGGGCGTTGCAGGCGAGCGTTTCTGCGTAAGAAACTCGGGTGCGACCGTCGTTGTTGAGGGCGTCGGCGACCACGGCTGCGAATATATGACGGGCGGCGTTGCGGTTATCCTCGGCGGTACGGGCAAGAATTTTGCCGCAGGTATGAGCGGCGGTATCGCTTATGTTCTCGATGAAAACTTCGACCTTTACACAAAGCTCAACAAGTCGCTCGTTGACTTCACAAAGGTGAGCGACCCCGATGATGTTGCACAGCTCCGCAAGCTCATTGAAGAACACACGGCTGCTACTAACTCCGTTCGCGGCAGAGAGATACTCAATCACTTTGACGAGTTCCTCCCTAAGTTCAAAAAGGTAATTCCTCATGACTATGCGAAGATGATGAACAGCATCAGGAAGTTTGAGGCTCAGGGACAGAGCAGCGAAGAAGCTCGTATCTCCGCTTTCCATGAGAATATGAAGTAATTTCGGGGAGGTAATGTAAAATGGGTAAATCAACAGGATTTCTTGAATTTGAAAGATGCGAAAACAAGTGTGAAAAACCGCTTGAAAGAATAAAAAACTATCGTGAGTTCCATACTCCTATGGATATGGAGGCTCGCAAAAAGCAGGCAGCAAGATGTATGGACTGCGGCGTTCCGTTCTGTCAGTACGGCAAGCCGCTTCAGGACGGTATGGTTTCGGGCTGTCCGCTCAATAACCTCTGTCCCGAATGGAACGACCTCGTTTACCACGGCGATATGGCGAGCGCAGCAGAAAGACTGCTGCTTACCAACAGCTTCCCCGAGTTTACCTCGAGAGTATGCCCTGCGCTCTGCGAAAAAGCCTGCACCTGCGGACTTAACGGCAGCCCCGTTACCGTAAAGGACAACGAATACGCCGTTATCGAATATGCTTTTGAACACGATATTATCAAGCCGAAAGCTCCCTCGGTACGCACGGACAAGAAGATCGCAGTTATCGGCTCCGGCCCTGCAGGTCTTGCAGCCGCACAGCGTCTTAACAGAAGAGGTCACAGCGTAACTGTTTATGAGCGTGAGGATCGCCCCGGCGGACTGCTTATGTACGGTATCCCGAATATGAAGCTTGAAAAGAGCGTTATCGACAGACGTATCAGGCTTATGGAAGCAGAGGGCGTTAAGTTTAAGCTCGGCGTAAATGTCGGTGTTGACGTTACCGCAGAGGAACTTAAACAGGAATATGATGCGGTCATTCTCTGCTGCGGCTCGGGCAATCCGCGTGACATCAACGTTCACGGACGTGATGCAAAGGGTATCTACTTCGCAGTGGATTTCCTCAAAGCTACAACAAAGAGCCTTATCAGCTCGAACCTTTCGGACGGCTATTACATCAGCGCAAAGTATAAAAACGTCGTTGTTATCGGCGGCGGCGACACAGGCAATGACTGCGTTGCGACATCTATCCGCCACGGCTGCAAGTCGGTAGTCCAGCTTGAAATGATGCCTAAGCTCCCCGATGAACGTGCGGCAAACAACCCATGGCCCGAGTGGCCGAGAGTCTGCAAGACAGACTACGGTCAGGAAGAAGCCATCGCAGTATTCGGTCACGACCCAAGGATCTATCAGACGACCGTAAAGCAGTTCCTTAAAGATGACGAAGGTCACGTTCGCGCTATCGAAACGATAAAGCTTGCCCCCGTCAAAAACGAGGAAACGGGCAGAACAACAATGGAGCAGGTAAGCGGCAGCGAGCAGGTTATCCCTGCAGACCTCGTTCTCATCGCAGCAGGCTTCCTCGGAACGGAAAAGTACATCACCGATGATTTCGGCGTAAAGCTCACCGCAAGAACGAACGTTGAAACTGCTTCCCCGAACGACTACAAGACAAGTGTTGACAAGGTATTCACCGCAGGCGATATGCACCGCGGACAGTCCCTCGTTGTATGGGCGATCCGTGAGGGCAGAGAAGCCGCACGTCAGGTAGACGAAGCACTTATGGGATACACCACCTTACGGTAAATTCGGAATTCGGAATGCGGAATTCGGAATTATTTTGTTCCGCAAAAAATTGCTGAATACTGAAATGAAATTATGTAGGGGACGGGTTGCCCGTCCCGCGCCGCAAGGCGTTTATGCAATAAACGAACAGACCTGTTTTCAAGGTAAAAACTTTGAAAACAGGTCTGCTTTTTGTTATTATTCGTGGCATTTTCGCGCATTGAAAATCGCTGGCGCGATTTGGGACGGGTGAACCGTCCCCCTACGGAATTCAATGTGAATTTGCGGATCGCAAATAATTCCGAATTCATAATTCCGCATTAATTTATTGGTCCAGTCTGAAATGCACGGGAATACCGTTTCTGTATTCGGGATGAACTTCGCCCTGAATGAGCGGCAGGAAGTAGTTGAGCGCATCCGTCGTGACGTTGTTGCCGTCCTTGGATATCCACTCGGTCGGGAACTTCTTCTCCTTGTTTGCGATGCCCTTTATATCGGACGAGAGTATCTCAACGCGGTACGGATTGTTGCTTATTCTGTGAAAGACCATCATCTTGCCGCTTTCGCCGTTCATTGCGGCTTCAACTGCGGCACTGCCGATCTGTGCGGCTTCGTTTATATCGGTGAGCGAAGCAATGTGCGAGGAGCATCTCTGCATAACGTTAAGCTCGATAGAACGGACTTTGCAGCCGACATTTGCGGCGGTGATGTTTTCGAGGTATTTTCCCACGCCCGAGAGGAACTTGTGACCGAATGCGTCCGTAAGCTCGGAGGAGAATCCCGTCTGGCGGTTCTCACATCGAATACCCTCGGAAACGGCAACGATAACGGCTTTGTAACGTATCTGAGCTTCCTTTACATCAGCAAGGAATTTATCGGTGGAAAACGGTGCTTCGGGGAGATAGATAAGGTGCGGAGCAGGTTCGCCGTTCGCACGAAGCACACATGATGAAGCCGTGAGCCAGCCTGCATCTCTTCCCATAATTTCAACTATTGTAACGGACGGGATAGAATAAACTCGGCTGTCGCGGATAATTTCCTGCAAGGTCGCAGCAACATACTTTGCGGCAGAACCGAACCCCGGGGTATGGTCGGTGTTCATTACGTCATTGTCGATAGTCTTAGGCACACCGATGACTTTTATGTCAATTCCCGTTTCCTTGAAATAAGCGTCAAGCTTCATAACGGTATCCATCGAATCATTGCCGCCGATGTAGAAAAACGCCTTTATATCGTGGCTTCGGAAGTTTTCGGCTATCTTTTCGTAGTCGGAGCTGTCCTCTTTATAGTCTTTGAGCTTGTAACGGCACGAGCCGAGGATAGTTGACGGTGTCTTTTTGAGGAGGTCAATGTCATATTCCGAAGTGAGAATTTTTGTCAGGTCGATGAAATTGCCGTTTATCGCACCCTCGATGCCGTTTATCGAGCCGTAAATGCCGTCAATATCGCGGCAGGACGATGCGCCCGAGAAAACGCCCGAAAGCGAGGAATTTATAGCGGCTGTTGGGCCGCCCGACTGTGCGACAGCTATATTAAACATAAAATTAACCTCCGATATATTAAAAAATGCGGTTTTATTATAACAAGCTATAGGGAACTTCTATATTTAATTATATCATACCTCATTTTTGGTTTCCATATCCAAAACGACAGTATTTTCGGGGTTTTTCGGGGGATTTTTTCTGCTTTCGTACAGTAAAGGTTTACAGAAAACGTATTCTTAAAATTTTTTGCTTTTTTTCAAAAATGTGTAATTTTTGTATTGATTTTTATGAATAAATCGGTTAAAATATATACTGGGAAAGGTTTTAAATTTTCTGTAACACTTTTTCAGATGAATTTTCAATACTGATCTCCGATCGTTCTATGACCGAAGATTTGTCTATAGGTTGATTAAAGATCAGTATCAAGGCTTTTTGCTGTTATGAGAGGAGGACACATACTTAATTCAAGTATGGTCAGTTTATGAGAAAAACAAAGATAGTCTGCACGATCGGTCCTGCTACGGACGATGACAACATTTTGCGTGAAATGATGCTCTCGGGCATGGACGTCGCACGTTTCAATTTTTCGCACGGCGATTATGAGATACACAAACGCCGCTTTGAACAGGTAACACGTCTGAGAAACGAACTCGGTCTGCCCATTGCCACAATGCTCGATACAAAAGGTCCTGAGATCAGACTCGGACAGTTTGTCGATAACAAGCCTGTCGATGTTGCCGACGGCGATACCATCACACTCACAACTATCGAGTGCGAATGTACCGCTAAAAAAGCTTACATCAACTTCAAAAACCTGCCCAAGGACGTAAGCATCGGCACAACTATCCTTATAAATGACGGCGCAGTTGAACTCAGAGCAGAAAAGATAACCGACACAGATATCGTCTGCACAGTAGTTCACGGCGGAACACTTTCCAACAACAAGGGCATCAACGTTCCCGGCGTTGAGCTTTCTATGCCGTATCTTTCCGAGCGTGATATGAACGACCTTGAATTCGGCGCAAAAATGGGCTTCGACTTCATCGCGGCTTCGTTCGTCCGTTCTTCCGCAGATATAAATTACCTTAAAAAGTTTACTAAGAGCCTTGGCTGGACAACTCCGAGAATTATCTCCAAGATCGAAAATATGGACGGCGTGAACAACATCGACGAGATCATCGACGTATCCGATGGCATCATGGTCGCAAGAGGAGATATGGGCGTTGAAATTCCTTTCGAGCAGATACCTGCTATCCAGAAAGAGATCATCGAAAAGGGTTATATGAGCGGCAAGCAGGTGATAACCGCAACTCAGATGCTCGAATCGATGATAACCAACCTCCGTCCGACAAGAGCCGAGATCACAGACGTTGCAAACGCTATCTACGATGGCACTTCCGCTATCATGCTCTCGGGTGAAACAGCCGCAGGCAAGCACCCCGTTGAAGCCGTAAAGACAATGGCTCTCATTGCTGAAACAACGGAAAAGGACATCAACTACATCGCACGTCTTTTCAAACGTCCGATGCAGAAAGGCATCGACAGCACGAACGCCATTGCTCATGCCGCAGTTACAACAGCACACGACCTCGGCGCAAAGGCTGTTATCACAGTAACAAAGTCGGGTTCGACCGCAAAGAACATATCGAAGTACCGCCCGACCTGTATGATAATCGGCTGTACCCCCGATGAAACCGTACTCCGCCAGATGAGCCTCAGCTGGGGCGTAGTTCCCGTAAAAATGGATGAAAAGAGCAGCACCGATGAACTTTTCAGTGCCGCTATCGATGCCGCAAAGGGACATGGACTTGTTGAGGAAAATGACATTGTAGTTATCACCGCAGGAATCCCCCTCGGTGTTGCAGGCAAGACAAATATGCTCAAGGTGGACACGATAAAATAATGCGTAATGCGTAATTTATACTAAACACCAATTAAAAACTATACAAAAAATCGAGCATAATCTTGCATATATGGATTATGCGACGATTTTTTGTCTATAGTTTTATTGGTGTTTAGTATTAGCTTCGCTGTTCCGTTAGAATAATAAAAAATGCGTTCACGATTTTCTCGTGAACGCATTTTTTTACAATTCTTAATTTGTATGCAATGCTCTGCATTGCATTAATTACGCATTACGCATTACGAATTACGCATTAAAACGGTGTTGCTGCTATCTCGCCGTCTGCGCCGATGGAAACCATGCTGTGCGCATATTCCGTGTCGGCTTTGAAAACATTGTCGTTGATAGTAATTCTCGTGCCCGGGTAGATATAACCCTTGCAGCGAACCCAAAGCTGCTGCTTCGTGCTGAGGTAAATATTTATCTCGTCAATGCGCTTTTGGCTCGTCTTTATCTCAACGTTGGAAAGAACGCGCTGTCTTACTGCAGTCGCAAGCATCTCTTCCTTGTCATCGGGAAGCTTATGAAGCTCCTTTTTCTTTTCGTTGAGGAAGTTTACTATCATCGTGAGGTCTTCGATCTTCTTCTGTGCGGCGGCTATCTTCATTTCAAGCTGTGTCTTTTCATCGGCAAGAATAGCATTGTCACCGAGCGTTATATCGGTCGGTGTATAGGTTTTTGAGCCGATGTTTGAAGCTTCGAGCGAGTTAAGGATAGTATATTTTCCTCCGATAAGGCTTCCGTTGCTTGCCTTTGTGGTAAGCTCGCCTGCGCAGTAGATATCGCAGATAACGTAGTTCTGTGCCGAGATGTTGCCATCGCAGTTGATGCTGCTTCGTTCGCAGAAAAGCGCGCTGACATTGCCGTGGCAGGTTATTTTTGCAAAAACGCAGCCCTGCTTTATCGTGATATTTCCGCCTGCTTCGAGAGTTGCGCCGTTTACTTCGCCCGAAACTGTGATATTCGTATTTGAGGAAACCTTGAAGCCCTCGCAGACATTTCCCTTTATTATAACATCGCCGATGAAGCTGATATTTCCGACAGAAGCATCAACATCGCCGTTTATAACAACTGTGGTATCGACCGCGAAAGCGTTGTTCTTGAAAACGAGCTGACCGTCAACGGCCGCAACAACGTGCTGTTCGTCATCGGTTATCTTCGTGTTCGGGCCAAGCGTGAACTGCGCCTTTTTGCCGGGATACTGCGCAATTTTTCCGCCACGGACATCTATGCCCGGCTCGCCCTCGGTCGGGAGGGTTATATCGGCGATAACATCGCCCGTGCGGATAACACGGATAAGACCGAGGTCTTTATAGTCAACGAAACCGCGCTCATTCTCTGTAGGTGCGGCTTCCACCTTTTTATCGTATTTATATGTAATTGAGCCGCTCACGCCGTCTATCGGGAGCTGTGCAACGGCAACGCAGAGCTTCTGGGAATATTTTTGGTCGTCTGCGATCATTTGTATAACGTCATCGCGCAGACCGAAAACAACGTTGCTCGCTTTCAATGCGGCTTTGATGCCGTCAACGGTCACGCCTTTTCCCGTTCCCGACGGAGGGGTGATGAAAATAAACGCTTCCTTATTTCCCGTGGAAACCGAAACATCATATTTACAGTCAACGTTTGCGATAATATCTGCCATGTCTTAACTCCTTTCGTCATTTATCCGATTCGGACTGTGAATGTGAACGCGTATTTTTCGTTCGGCATAAGCTTCTTTGCGTCAGGCATTTCGGTAAGCTCGGTCACGCCGCTCTCGTAAACGGGTACGCTTGACCACGGTTCAAGGCAGACAAATTCAGCCGCGGCTGTCTTTTCCTTATCCTCGAACCAAGACGACCAGACTGCGATACAGCCATTTTTATCATAAGAAAGCGTTACCTTGTTATCGTGGGTCTTGCTCGCAAGAGCCACCCAAGAGGAGTTCGGCTTGTTCTTCATGAAAACATCGTTTTTGAAAAGATCGTGTTCAAGCGAAACCTTGTTTGCGTTGTTGAGAACAACATCATTTTCATTGCGCGCGATGTTTTCGTTCTGCTCAAATTCAACATAGTAGTCGGTGAAGCTTTCATCATCGCTGACAGGACAGCGGAATGCAGGGTGTCCGCCGAGGAAGAAATACATCGGCTTGTCGTCCTTGTTTTCGGCAGTATATGTCACCTTGAGAGCATTGCCCTCAAGGGTGTAATTTGCGTAAAGTCCGAATTTGTATGGGTAAATTTTGAGCGTTTCATCGCTGAAGCCAAGGTAAAATTCAGCGGAGCTTTCCTTTGCATAAAGAAGCTCAAATTCGCTGTCACGGGCAAAGCCGTGGTTGGAAAGAGCATATTCCTTTCCGTCAACGGTGTATTTTTTTGAAGCAGTGTTGCAAATAAACGGGAAAAGCACGGGTGCATGACGCTTCCAGACCTTTTCGTCAGCCTGCCAGAGATACTCCGTGTCGTTGCAGTCCTTTATGGAATGAAGCTCTGCGCCGAATGTGTCTATCGTTACCTTTAATATATCGGAAGAAATAGTTGTAAGCATAAAAATTACTCCTTTTTATTCAAAATCTGCGTTCTGGTGCTTGCTGTATTCAGCGGCATAATCAACAAAGCTTATGTTCATATCAACATAACCGTCGATGCCGTCCACCCTGCCGTCGCTTGCATACTGCCACATCTGAAGCTCGTATGGATAGCTCGGCGGATTGTGACCGTCCTTGTATTCAACATACCAGAAATCATACGCGCTGAGGGTCTGCATATCGTATTTCGTCAGCGCCATTTTGAGGTTGCTGTAAAGCATCGCTGTGTAGCCGCGGTCGGTTATCTCCCGACAAAAAGCCGCCGCACATTTGTTGAGCGTTTCGGTAGTCGTTCCGAGCGTTCTCGCTTCGCTGTCATCAGGCAGTTCCCAGTCGAAAACAACGGGATATTTTATCTCGCTGTTCTTTATAAGCTCGCAGACGTAGACTGCCTCTTCGCGTGCCTCGGCTTCGCTGACCGCCTGCGAATAAAAGTACACGCCAACGTCAATGCCTGCCGCCTGCGCGCCGCTGATATAGCTTTCGGAAAGCTCGTCACGGTGCATAACGCCCTTTTCGTAACCGCGGTAGCCAATGCGTATCATCGCAAAGTCGATGCCGTCCGCCGCGACCTTTTCCCAGTCAATGTCGCCCTGGTGATAGGAAACGTCAATGCCTGTCTTGGAAACAGCCTCACCGTTTTCATAGTATGTATAGCGGTTGTCCTCGCCGAATTCAAGGTTTTCCCAGTCAAGAGTGTTGAGCGGAACTCCTTCAAGCGGCTCAGCGGAAAAGTCGCCGTAAATATCATCGTGATAAAGCATATTGCCGTCAGCTTCCGGATATTCGTCAACGTTTGTGTTCATCGCAGCTATGTAATCTTCGCTTTCGCTGAGCCGCTTGGAAAGCTCGTCAACGCTTGACTGAAGCCTCGCGACCTTTGAGAAGAGCATAACTACCAGCACGAATATCACAGCGAACAATATTACCGCGATAAGCCGAACGTTAATCCCTCTGCTCTTTTTACCGCCGTGTTCGGCGATTTTCTCGGGCAAAGGTGTATTGGGAAAATTGCTGTCTATCATTTTGACTTCCTTTTATAAAAATGCATATTTACCTAATAATAGTATAACACTTTTTATGTTATGTTGCAACAACTAATAACAAATTTTATATAAAATAGACTGATTTTTGCCTTTTTTGATGTTATAATGACAATCCATTTTCAAATTCGGAATGCGAAATTCGGAATTCGGAATTATTTTAGTTCCGCTTATTATCGTGAAGCACCAAATTCCGTAGGGGCGGATTCTATATCCGCCCGATTAAAAACCTCGCATTTATTGTAATTTTCTGTAGGGGACGGGTTGCTGTCCTAAATCGTGCCAGCGATTTTTGACATATAAATTTTCCGCAAACAAAACGACCCTGTTTTCATCGTATAAAACCGTTGAAAACAGGGTCGTCCGTTTATTATAAAACACTTGGCGACATAAGATAGGAAATCCGTCATTTGCATTTTTGCGATAATTACGAAACACAAATAATTCCGAATTCGTCAGAAAACGCCTTGCGGCGCGGGACGGGAAAACCTGTCCCATACGTTTTTATAATAAATTCGCGGCTTGCATTAATTCCGAATTCCGCATTCCGAATTCCGAATTTTAATTACAGCGCCATTGCTTTTTCAAGCAGTTCATTCTTCTTTTTCCAAAGCTTCGGTGAAAGGTCAACGTAATATTTGTGCGGATATTCAAATCGCTTCAGCTCGTCCCAGAGCATATCGATCTGCTCTGCACAGAACTGCTTTATCTGCTCTGCGGACGGCGAAGTATATACACACTTTCCGTTGTCGAATATGCGCTTCATAAGCTTTTCCGCGCGGAAGTTCGTCACCATTTTGCGCTTGTAAGTATGCTCGGGGTCGAAGATCTCATACGGTCTGCTCTCATCTATCGTTTCATCTGCGCAGGTGAGAACGTCTGCGATAGCCTTTCCGCTTGAACAATCATACAAACGCCATACTGTCTTGAAGTCAGGATTCGTTATCTTTGCTACATTCTCCGAAACCTTTATCTTCGGAATGATCTCGCCGTCTTTCTCTACTGCGGCAAGCTTGTAAACTCCGCCGAAAACAGGCTCGGAACGTGATGTGATAAGTCTTTCGCCTACGCCGAAGCTGTCAAGCTTTGCGCCCTGTAAAAGCAGATCACGGATAATATACTCGTCAAGCGAATTTGAAGCAACTATCTTTACATTCGGGAAACCTTCGTCATCGAGCATCTGACGTGCGCGCTTTGAAAGGTAGGTTATATCGCCGCTGTCGATACGAATTCCGGCAGGTTCTTCTCCCCTTTCGCGCATCTCCTTGAACACGGTTATAGCGTTCGGAACGCCCGATTTGAGAACGTTATAGGTATCAACGAGCAGAGTCGTTCCCTTTGGGTAGCACTTCGCATAAGCACGGAAAGCTTCAAGTTCGCTGTCAAACATCTGTATCCACGAATGAGCCATTGTACCGAGCGCAGGCGTTCCCATAAGCTTGTCGGAAATTGTGCAGGCAGTTCCGCAGCAGCCGCCTATGTAAGCGGCTCTTGCGCCGTAAACAGCACCGTCAAAGCCCTGCGCTCTTCTCGAACCAAACTCCATAACGGGTCTTCCCTCTGCGGCACGGACGATGCGGTTCGCCTTGGTTGCGATAAGGCTCTGGTGGTTGATGCAGATAAGGAGCATTGTTTCAACGAACTGCGCCTGAATTGCAGGACCTCTCACCGTTACAACGGGTTCATACGGGAAGATAGGCGTTCCCTCGGGAATTGCCCAGACATCGCAGCTGAATCTGAAATGTCGGAGATATTCAAGGAAATCCTCGGAGAAGATGCCCTTTCCGCGAAGATAATCGATATCGCTCTCGGAAAAGCTCAGATTGCTAAGATAGTCGATAGCCTGTTCAAGACCTGCCATTATCGCAAAGCCGCCGTTGTCGGGAATATTGCGGAAGAAAAGGTCAAAGTATGATATAGTTTCGCCCATACCGTTTTCAAAATAGCCGTTGGCCATCGTAAGCTCATAAAAATCGGTGAGCATCGTTAAATTTCTATCGTAATTTTCCATAGCTGTACTCCTTTTAAAGGTGACCTTTATTCAATTGCCGAAACGAAGCGAACGCCGCAGTCTTTCATCAGCTTGTAAGCCGCAAGGTTTGCGAACGCCGCATTATGGTAAGGCGCATCGTAGGTTTCAGCCGCATTTATCGGAACGATGATGTTAAGCGGCTTGTTTTCCTTGTTGAAAAGCGTTTTGAGCGAAAGGCAGAACTGGAGAACGCATATATCCGTGCAGTCGCCGCAGACGATAAATGTATCAGCCTGTTTGTGTTCGTCAAGGAAAGCCTTGAAAGCTTCTTCGTGACAGCCATTGGTCGAATTTTTTTCGATGAGCGTGTAGCCGCCGATGCTTTTCAGCTCGTCCACTATCTCGGATTCGCTCGTGCCTTTCACGCAGTGTTCGGGGAAAGAAGCGAACTCCGCACAGCCTTTTTCATGGCAGTCAGCGAAAGCAAAAGCTGCGATGCCTGCTTTTTTACACTCGGAAAGAAGCTTTGCCGATGGTTCGATGATGCTTTCAATGCTGTCGGAATGCATTGCGCCCTCACGGATAAATCCGTTGATGATGTCAACAAGCGCAAGAACAGTCTTGTTTTTGTCAAAGTCGGAAAGCTTTGCAGCAGTGAGTGAATTTATCTCGTCCGCAAGCTCATTTGCATAAGCAGCGGCAGAAGAAACTGCGTTTTTATCAAATTTTTTCATAAAAACCACTCCTATAACGAAGCCGCACAGCTTTGGCAATGTGCGGCAAAAAAACGCTTACTTCTTAACAGTTCCGTTCGAGGGAACATTTCGTACAGCCTGCTTGGTCTTGCGGACATCGGTAAGAGCCGCCTGAAGTGCGCTCTCCGACTGGGTGAGGATATCGTCAATGTACTTGTTTGCGGCGTTCTTTACGTCCTTTGCGCGAGCCTGAGCCTGATTGAGTATCTCAACAGCCTGAGCCTTTGCCGCCTTGGTTATCTCGTCATTGGAAACGATGACCTTTGCGCGCTCCTCTGCTTTGCGGACGATCTGTTCAGCTTCCTTGTTCGCAACGTTCACGATATCTTTTCTGTCGCTGACAATGTTTCTTGCATTGCGTATCTCGTCGGGGAGGTTAAGACGGATATCGTTTATACAGCCTCTCATTTTTTCAACATCGATAGCTCCCTTTTTGCTGCTGAACGGAATAGTTCCTGCATCGTCGAGCATATCGTCCATCATATCAAGAATTTCGTCAATAATCATTTTCTTTTTCCTTTCCGAATGATTTCAAATGGGATCTGACCGCAGATGATATCACTCATGCTGTAATTTTTTCGGAACAAGCCTTTCGGTTATATCTTTTAAGATACATTCGGGGACGAAGTGGCTTATATCGCCGCCGAATGACGCTATCTGCTTTACAACGCTTGAAGAAAGATACATATTCTCCGAGCTTGTCGTGAGAAAGACCGTTTCCGCCTCATCGTAAAGCATCTTGTTTGCAAGCGCCATCTGAAATTCGTATTCAAAGTCGGAAACGGCTCGCAGACCCTTTATAATTGCTATCGCACCGACCTGCTTTATGTAATCCACAAGCAGTCCGTCCCATATATCGACAACAACATTTTCCAGATCAAGTCCGTCAACGACCTTTGTTATAAGCTTCACTCGCTCAACGGAAGAGAACGAGGGGCTTTTTACGGCGTTGACCGAAACGAGAACTATCACCTTGTCGAAAAGGCGCGACGCTCTGCGGATAATATCCGTATGTCCGTTCGTAACGGGGTCAAAGCTTCCCGGATAAACGGCGATCCTTGGTTTACTCATAATTTTTCATCTCCATAGAGATAATACTGATTTTTAATCAAAGTGTAGACAAAAAATCGGCGCAAAAGCCATATAAACCTGTTTTCAACAGCTACGAGCTTTTGCTTGATTTTTTGTACACTTTCAGTTTAAAAATTAGTATAGGTTTATTCGGCATCATCACCGAAAGGCGTAATGAAAACCGTTACTTCGATCTTTCCGTACTTGTAGGTGCGCTTTTTGATAAGTGCGCCGTAGCTTTCGGGAAGAACAAGGCCCGTTTCGTGTTCGCAGACGATTATGCCGCGGTCGGACATCTTCTCGGCAAGCAGAGGGAGTGCCTTTTCAAGTATGCCCTTATTATACGGCGGATCAAGGAACGCAAGATCGAATTCCTTGCGGCAGGTGCGAAGATAACCGATGCTCTCAGTATTGAGAATATCGGCGAGATCTGCAAAGCCGCAGGTCTTGACATTCTCGGTCACTACCTTTATTGAATCGCGCGATTCATCAACGAATGTACAGCGCTTTGCACCTCTTGAAATCGCCTCGATCCCGAGCTGACCCGAACCTGCAAAGAGGTCGAGTATCTCCGAGCCGTTTATATCAAACTGAACGATAGAAAAAATAGCTTCCTTTACCTTGTCTGTGGTCGGGCGCACATCGCTGCCCTCAAGTGTCTGGAGCTTTCTTCCACGTGCTGAACCTGTAATTACTCTCATAAAACTTTCCTTTTCGATGTTTGTTTATGTTTATCCTTTTATATTATAACTCAAAATGTGCCGAATGTCTATACAAAATTTCATTTTTTTGCTGTGAAAACACCGCTTGCCAAAAAAAATTTACAAAACCCCTTGACAAAGCATATAAACGGTGCTATAGTGTATATATAGTGATATATACAGTATATACACGCCTTGGAGGTGATATTATCAAAATAACACTTAACAATGCGAGCGACAAACCGATGTATGAGCAGATAAAGGAAGCCGTGCGAAACGCCATTCTGAGCGGAGAACTTTCCGAAAACGCACTCCTCCCGAGCGTCCGACAGCTTGCGGCTGACCTTAACGTAAGCGCGATAACGACAAAGCGCGCCTACTCCGACCTTGAACATGAGGGACTTATCTACACTTCATCGGGAAAAGGAACGTTCGTAAAATCGCCCGATAAAAATATGATAATGGAACAGTACCGACAGCGGCGGCTCGCTGAGTTTTCGCAGAACGCCGAAAAGCTTCTCGGCGAGGGTTTCACCGAGGATGAACTTATTGAAGCAATAAAAACGATCAGTGAAAGGAAATGACTTCTATGGACAGCTTAAACATACTTGAGATACGCGATTTAAAGAAAAGCTTTGCAGACAATTTTGTAATAGATATTCCCGAGCTTGATATCCCATCGGGCGCAATAGTCGGAATGATAGGCGAAAACGGTGCAGGCAAGACCTCCGTCCTCCGCATTATAATGAATATCTACGGCAGGGAAAGCGGCAGCATAAAAGGCTTCGGCGGCATCGACAACGTTGCGGACGAGGCAAAGTTCAAGAACCTTGTCGGCTTCGTCCCCGATGAGGACTATCTGAACATCGCCTTAACGCCCGAAAAAACGGCAAAGGCATTTGCGGCAGTGTTTGACAAATGGGACGGCGGCGTTTTCTCAAAGTATATGAAAATGTGGCAGATCGACCCGAAAAAGAAATGCGGCACACTTTCCAAAGGCACGAAAACAAAGGTAATGCTTGCCCTCGCACTTGCGCACGCCCCAAAGCTTCTTATTCTCGACGAGCCGACAGCAGGACTTGACCCTGCGGCAAGATTGGAGATACTCGATATCCTCCGAGAATTCGTTTCGGACGGCGAGCGTTCCGTCATATTCTCAACGCACATCACGGGCGACCTTGACAAGACGGCTGACTACATCGCAATGATGATAGACGGAAAGCTTAACGAGATGCTCTCCGCCGATGAAGCGCAGGAGAAATACGCCGTAGTTTCGGGCGAAAGACCTGCTCCGAAAAAATATCTTATCGGGGAAAAGGAAACCTCCATCGGCTATGAAGCGCTCGTCCTCCGAAAGGATATCCCGTTGCTCGGAAAGGTCAGCGTCCGCACACCGAATTATGAGGATATCCTTGTGCATACGATACTCCGGAACCGTGAGAACCGAAAGTAAGGTGACATTTATGAAATATTTAAAAGCAACCATAGCCGCTTGGCGAAGAACGGGTATGAACACAATTCACTATATGATGAATGTGTGTGCGGTCATTGGTCTGATACTGCTGATCGCCTGTGCTTTCGGCAGCTCCGATGCGTTCGCTAATGTATCAATATTTATCATGGTCATCGGTATGACAGTTTCCTATTCACGCACGGAAGCGGTAAACAGATACGGCATTTTTTTCGGCGGCAAAAAGTTTGAATCAAAGGGACTTATCGCTTTTGACGAACGCCCGCATAAAGTGCTTCAGCTTGTGCCCTTTTCCCGAGAGGAAGCAGTGCGCTCGTTTATAAATTATGAGCGTTTTACGAATGCGGTCAACGTTATCGGAGTAATTGTCTTGGCAGCAAAAGCATTTACGCTCACCATAAATACATTCCCTGTAATTTTCGGAAGTATATTATTTATAGCTTTAACGGCAGGACTTTATTTGTTTGAAAAGGCTCTGCTGACATACGATATAAAGATCATAACGGAAAAGCAAAGTCTTGTTTCAACGTTTTATGTAATTTTCATTTTAACTCCGCTGCTTGGCGAAAAACTCGCAAAAAGTGAGTTCAGTATGCCCGTTCTCACCATAGCATTTGCGGCAGCGGCATTGATCTGCGGCATTGTATTCATCATCGGCTCGGAAAAGATACACAAACAGCTCATAGCCGACTGCGGCAGCCGTTCATTCACGGGCGAGCCTATCGGGGGTGCGAAGTGATGAAAAAATATTATTCCGAGGTTTTTAACGGAACTACAATAGTGCTTCTTACGGCACTTGACATTGTATTCCCGATACTGTCAATAGTTTACAGCTACAATTTCAACAGTCTTATCTGGTTATCCGCTGTTTTCGCTAATCATTTGGTGCTTTGCTCGTTCCTGACTCTGATATTCGGCTTTATCGGACCTTTGCCTTACCGCAAAAAGAGTATGGAAAGCTCTGCGCAGATGTATAATTCAACAAACGGCAATCCGACCTGCTTTTTTATGAACTGCGTTATCCCCGCAAAGCGCAAAGAACTTCTCGACCTGCCCGTAAAGCTTCTGCTGACAGCATCGGCGGCACACTGCATTTCAACACTCGTGCTTTCGCTTATGTCGGGCGAAGAAATGGCAAGGATAAGCACGGCGGCGGTCATTATCGATGCTCTTGTCATTATTTCCGCTCCGCTGTGCAATATGGCATCAAAGAAGAGATACTCCGTCATAGGCGCTGTTATGGTCGTTTTTGCAGGTGTTTTGATACTTGGTACTGTTTTTCAGGAAATACTCGGCTATACTTCGGTTCTGCCGATACTTCCCCTGCCGATAAGAATTGCAATATCTGTAATAGCATTTTTGAGCAATATCCTCTTTTTCCGCTCGACCGTCTACAAGGGCGAGTTTGCGAGAAATGGGGAGAAAATTTCCTAATATCTACGACCTGCCGAAGCTTTGAACGGTTTCGAGCAGGTCGCTTTCGGATATGTCCTTTGGTGTTACGATAAGTCCCCTGTCTGCATCAATATCATATCCGTAATAGGCGTAAGCAAGCCATACAAGGTGAGCGCACTGCGTTCCTGCGATGTTCTCACGGTCGGAATATTTCGGAGAAAAAACGCCCGTCAGCAGGCGGTACGGCTTTTCGCAGAGAAGCTCTTTCGCCGTGTCTGCAATATCGGAGCGAAGCTGTGCATCTGCCCCCTTTAACCGCAGAACAAGGAAGTTCGGATAGTGCCGCCACTTTTCGATGTTCTGTATGCAGGTCTTTTCGCCGATAACTACCGCTTCAAGCGTTTCGCCGTTCTCCGCATCTGTGACTATAGCAGCGTGACCGTTTCTCCACGAAAACACGCTTGACGAATGTGTAATGAGAATGTCCCCTTTTTCGATGAAATCGAGCGAAACATTCGGGTACTCGACATATTCCTCGCGTGAAATGACAGAATTGGTAAATTCTGTATAGTCCACCTCGGCAAAATACTGCTCCTGATAGCTTTGGAGCGCTTTAAGGTCGGACATTTTCATTACAGCGGCTTTCCCAAGACCCGTTTGCGCAAAAATAAGCTCGAAGTCGCTCTCGGTAAGCGTTTCGGGCGATTTTTGTTCGATATTTTCAAGGCTTGTCCGCTCGGCTTCAGGGTAAACGTGCGCCATAGGCTCGATGTAGAGCAGTGATGATGAATACATCGCCAGCACAAGACATATCCATAGCAGCCAAAGCGTTATTTTTCTTCCGTTTTTCATTGTGATTATCTCATTTGCGGTTTATTTGCAATTATTATATCCGTGTTGAGATTTTTTATAAATGAAAAAGGCGCAATTCACATTTTTTAGATTTACGAAAATGATTTCTCATATTTCGTTTAACCTATTATGTGAATTGCGCCTTTTATTTGCTAATAATTACGCATTACGAATTATGCATTACGCATTAAAATTACTCTCCGACAAGCTCACGGTAAAGACCGAGATAGAGTTCAGCCGAGGTATCCCAGCTGCAGTCGGTTGTCATTGCTGTGTGCATAATGTACTTCCAACGCTTCTTGTCGTTGTATGCTTCACGCGCACGTCTTGTTGCATCGAGCATATCGTGTGCGTTGTAGGTCTTGAATGTAAAGCCGTTGCCGTCTTCGTCACCTGCATCCTTGATGCTGTCGCGGAGGCCGCCCGTTTCACGGACTATAGGGATAGTACCGTAGCGGAGCGAGATCATCTGTGCAAGTCCGCAAGGTTCGCTCTGTGATGGCATAAGGAACATATCTGCGCCTGCATAAACTCTTCTTGCGAGTGCAGGGATAAAGCCGATAGTTGCGCTTACCTTATCGGGATGACGCCAAGCCATTTCCTTGAAGAAGTCCTCGTAGATCTTTTCACCCGAACCAACGATAGCGAACTTATAGCCAAGGTTGAGCATATCTTCAAATACATACTTGATAAGATCGATACCCTTATGAGAAACGAAACGTGTAACGATACCGATAACAGGCTCATCGCCGTCCTGAAGATTGAGCTCGGAAAGGAGAGCTTTCTTACACTCTTCCTTGCCCTTTGTGTTCTTTACAGTGAAGTTCTTAGGAATAAGCGGATCGGTTTCCGGATTATAGAGTGCTGTATCGATTCCGTTGAGGAAACCGCAAAGCTTATACTGCTTATCTGCGAGCGCTCTGTCAAGTCCGTGCGAATACCATGGGTCAAGAATTTCCCAAGCGTAGCTCGGCGAAACGGTAGTGATCTTGTCTGCTGTTTCAAATGCGGCTTTCATAAGGTTTACGCAGCCATCATATTCGAGCAGCTTTGTGTGATACATCGGGATGCCGAGGACTTCATTGATGACCTCCATGCCGTACTTGCCCTGATACTGGATATTGTGGATAGTGAACACGGTCTTGATATTGTCAAAGCCGTACTGATACTTATAGAAAATGTTGTAATAAACGGGTACGAGAGCTGTCTGCCAGTCGTTGCAGTTGATAACATCGGGCTTCCAGCCGATATATTTGAGCATTTCCATAATTGCTCTTGAGAGGAATACGAAACGCTCGCAGTCATCATAGAAGCCGTAAAGTCCATCTCTGCCGAAGTAGTATTCGTTGTCGAGGAGATAGTAGGTCACGCCGTTCACATTGCCCTTGAAAACGCCGCAGTACTGCTTTCGCCAGCCAACATCAACGGTAAAGTTCGTGATGAATTCAAGCTGGCTGCGAAGCTCAGGCTTAACGTTTTTGTAAAGGGGAAGAACAACTCTTGCATCGTGACCTGCCTTGACGAAAGCGGCAGGAAGTGAACCTGCAACATCAGCAAGTCCGCCCGAGGCTGCATAAGGGAGTGCTTCAGAAGCTGCATATAAAATCTTCATAAAAAGAATCCTTTCGATTGAATTTTTTTGTCATAGGAAACTGTTGGTACAGCGTTTCCTTGAAACGGTTGGTACGGCGTTTTCCTGAAACGGTTTGGTACATCGGTTTCCTTAAAATCGCAGTTTCGCCGCGTGAAAGGCTGATCGGCTTTCACACGGCTGAAACAAATTGGCTTGCTTTATTGGAGGCTTCCCTGCTTAGATCTCTGCGCCCTTGCCGATGTAAAGAGGATAGTTCTCCGAACCTGTGAGCATGCGCATATCGCCGATCTTTACGTTCTTGTCGGAAATTACGCAGGAAACTTCGCACTTTGCGCCAACGTGTGTGTCCTGCATAAGGATACAATTCTTAACAACTGCGCCCTTGCCGACCTTGACGCCGCGGAAGAGAATACTGTTTTCAACTGTACCCTCGATGATGCAGCCGTCACCGATAAGGGAGTTCTTTACCTTTGCGCCGATGCCGAACTTTGCAGGAGGATTATCCCTTACCTTTGTGTAGATCGGACGGTTTGTGATAAAGAGCTTGTTTCTGTTTTCTGCGTTGAGAAGGTTCATATTTGCCTTGTAGAAAGTATCCATAGAGGTGATCTTGCTGAAGTAGCCGTCAAAACGGTAAGCCATGATCTTGTAATCGTGAGTTCTTGCCTGGAGGATATCCTTTTCAAAGCTTACAAGTCCGTGGGAATTAGCCTCGAGAACGAGGTTCTTCAAAAATTCCTTGGAAAGAACGAACATATTGAGTGAAACATTGCAAGCGCCGCTGATGTATGGATTTGTGAGAACATCAACAACTCTGCCCTCGTCATTGATACCGAAAACGGTAGCTTTCTGAGCCTGCTCAACGGTAACAACATCATTCGCATAAACTGCTGTGATGTCTGCGCCCGAAGCGATGTGTGAATCAACGATAGGGCTGAAATCAACATTCGCAACAACGTCGCAGTCGGAAAGAACTACATAATCAGCATCGGAAGTCTTGATGAAATCCCAGACGCCGTAGAGAGCCTCAAGTCTGCCTCTGTACATACCGCTTGAAACGTGGCTGAAAGGAGGGAGGAGGTGAAGTCCGCCGTTCTTGCTTGCGAGATCCCATTCACGACCCGAGCCGAGGTGGTCGAGAAGTGACTGATAATTTGACTTTGTGATAACGCCGACTTCATCGATGCCGCTGTTTACCATGCTGGAAAGAGGGAAGTCAATGAGTCTGTAACGTCCGCCGAAAAGAACGCTGCCCATAGTTCTTTCCTTTGTAAGATCGGCAATTGTATTATCATGCATATTTGAGAAAATAAGTCCCAAAACCTTTTTATTTCTGCTCATTGTAAAAGTTCCTCCTTATTTTAAACATTTTCCGAAATGATCTGCTTCGGAAGAACCTTTGCATTTTCGGATATCGTAATGTTATGACCTACGACTGCAATGCCCCAGTCATCTCTGTTATCGAAGGTTTCGGGTCTTGCACCGATCTGTGCGCCCTCGCCTACAACGCAGTTCTCGCCGACGATAGCATACTCAACAACTGCGCCCGATTTGATGACCGAACCCGGCATAATGATGGAATCGGTAACCGTTGCACCGGCTTCGATCTTAACGCCCTCGAAAATAACGGAGAAATCAACTATTCCCTCAACGTCGCAGCCATCTGTTATCATGGAGTTTTCAACAACTGCATTTGCACCGATGTACTGAGGAGGAAGAACAGGGTTTCTGGAATACATCTTCCAGTCGGGATCGTAAAGGTCGATAGGAATGTTCGGATTGAGAAGATCCATATTTGCTTCCCAGAGGGAATCGAGTGTTCCAACGTCCTTCCAGTAGCCGTCGAATGCGTAAGCAACAAGCTTTTCGCCCGCTTTCATCATGTTAGGGATGATAGCCTTGCCGAAATCCTTGTCCTCAGCCTCATTGTTCTCATTTTCGATGAGGTATTTCTTGAGCTTTGACCATGTGAATATGTAGATACCCATTGAAGCAAGCGTGGAGCGTGGGTGCTTTGGCTTTTCTTCAAAGTCGATGATGTCGCCTTCATCGTTTGTTATCATAATGCCGAAACGCGAAGCTTCCTCCATAGGAACATCAAGAACAGCGATAGTCGCATCAGCGTTCTTTGCCTTATGGTGTTCGAGCATATCGTTATAATCCATCTTGTAGATATGGTCGCCCGAGAGGATAACAACATATTCAGGGTCATATCTGTCAACGAAAGAGATGTTCTGGTAGATAGCGTTTGCTGTACCCTTATACCATTCAGCACCGAGAGCTGTCTGATAAGGAGGCAGGCAGTGCGCACCGCCGTACTGCTTGTCGAGATCCCACGGCTGACCGTTGCCGATGTAATCATGAAGCACGAGCGGCTGATACTGTGTGAGAACGCCGACTGTATCGATACCCGAGTTTACGCAGTTGGAAAGTGGGAAATCGATAATTCTGTATTTGCCGCCGTAAGGAACGGCAGGCTTTGCCATATCGTGGGTGAGAGCGTATAAGCGGCTGCCCTGACCTCCTGCAAGGAGCATTGCAACGCATTCTTTTTTAGTGTACATTCGATATTCCTCCCATGGATTTACTTTTTTATTTTTTCAGGGGACTTTGTGACCGTTTTGGTTGATGCCTTAGCTGTGCTGCTCTTTGCCCCTGCTGCACTCGTCTTTGGTTTTGCCGTTTTCGGCTTTGGCTCTTCCGAAACAGCTGTCTTTGCCGCAGGCATTTCTGCCTTTTTCAAGGTTTTTGAAGTCTTTGCAGGCGTTTTTTCCGCTTTCGGCGCGCGCTTCTTGGCAGGAACGAACTTGAACAGCATTGCGGAAAGCGGAGCGATATCGATAACTATCGACTGCTCGCAGCCGTGCATCGAATAATCCTCGGTTTTCTTCTTTTTGTTGTTGACAGTTCCCGTTCCGCCGTATTTTGCCTCATCGGTGGAAAGGACCTGCTGCCAGCAGCCCTCACGCGGAACGCCTATGCGGTAGTTTTCTCGCTTTACAGGTACGAAGTTGCAGACGATGATAACTTCATTGCCCTCATCATCTATTCTTCGGAACGAGATAACGCTTTGGAGATAGTCATCGTGGCATATCCAGGCGAAGCCGTTCCAGTCGTCATCATGCTGCCAGAGCGGAGGGTTTTCGAGGTAGAACTTGTTGAGGTCTTTGCTGAACTGTTCGATCTGCGCATGTTCGGGAGTATCAAGCAGATACCAGTCAAGAGCCTTTTCATAGTTCCATTCATTCTCCTGACCGAACTCGTTGCCCATAAATGAGAGCTTCTTGCCGGGGTGCATCGCCATATACGTCATAAATGTACGCAGCGTGGAGAACTTATCTGTATTGTAAGCACCGCTCATCTTGCGCCAGAGCGAACATTTTCCGTGAACGACCTCGTCGTGCGAGATCGGGAGAATGTAGTTTTCGCTGAAGCAATAGAAGAATGAGAAAGTGAGCTTGCCATGATTGTTTGCGCGGTAGATAGGGTCGAGCTTCATATAGTCAAGGCTGTCATTCATCCAGCCCATGTTCCACTTGAAGTTGAAGCCAAGTCCGCCGACATCGGCAGGTTTCGTAACGAGAGGCCATGCTGTGGATTCCTCTGCGACCATGAGCGTGTTCGGATTTCGTCCGAATACAGCCGTGTTAAGATTGCGCAGGAATTCAACGGCTTCGTAATTCTCACGTCCGCCATCCTTGTTCGGACGCCATTCGCCGTCGCGCCTGTCATAATCAAGATAGAGCATCGAAGCGACCGCGTCTACGCGCAGACCGTCAACATGGAATTTCTCTATCCAGTACAAAGCGTTTGAAATAAGGAAAGAGCGTACTTCGTTCCTGCCGAAGTCAAAAACTCTCGTTCCCCAGGAAGCATGCTCTTTTTTGAGCGGATCGGAATATTCGTAACAGCAGTCACCGTCAAACTCAAAAAGTCCTGCCGCATCTTTCGGGAAGTGCGCAGGCACCCAGTCAAGGATAACGCCGATGTTGTTTTTATGGAAAATGTCGATCATCTTCATGAAATCGAACGGTGTTCCGTAGCGCGAAGTCGGCGCATAGTAGCCGATTATTTGATAGCCCCATGAGCCGTCATAAGGATATTCCGCAAGCGGCATAAGCTCTATGTGTGTATAACTCATATCCTTGAGGTAAGGGACCATTTCTTCGGCAAATTTAACATAGTTGAACGGTTCGCCGTCCTCGTAGGTTCTCCATGAGCCGAGATGGACCTCGTAAATGTTCATCGGACTTTTATATACATTTGTCTTGGCTTTCTTATCGTACCAGGCCTTGTCTGTCCATTTGAAGCCGTCAATATCGAAATATTTCGTAGCCGTTGCAGGACGCGTTTCCATGTGAGTTCCGTAGGGGTCGGCTTTGAGCAGAATGCTCTGATGCCGGGTCTCGATGCTGTATTTATATGTAAAATACTGTTCAACATTTTCGACAAAGCATACCCATGTTTCATCATCAACGAGCTTTGTCATCGGGTTTTTGCGCCTGTCCCAATCGTTGAAATTGCCAACAAGGGACACTGATGCGGCGTGAGGCGCCCAAACTCGGAAATAAACGCCCTTTTTGCCGTCCTTTGTACCCTTATGGGCACCAAAGAAATCATAAGCCGCGACCGAAGTTCCCTCGTGGAAGATATGGAGAGGGAAACGGCAGTCGACTTCCTCGGATACTGCAGTTTTCTTTCTGCTGTTCGGCATAATTTCATACTCCTTCTTAGTGGGCATTCAGGAAAAACAACGCACCTGCGCGGTGCATTGAACACTCATAGCCACACTATTAATTCTATATATATTTTAACAGATTATGTATCACATTGCAAGTGTTTTTGTAATATTTTTATATGTTAAACGTAAAAATCAGGTAAAGGTTGTGTAAATTGTACAATTTTTTTCCACCTATTAAAACATTAAAACCCGGCAGAGGAAAAACTTGTATCAAAATGTACATAATTTCCCACATTTTTATGCATTTTACACAATGTAATAAAGTTACATTTTTACAATTTATGCAGCTTTAATACAATAATTGTTCTGTCATCGGAAAAATCATTGAAAACACCCTTTTCGGGTCTGTCAAGCTCAATTACGGCGTCTGCACAGCGCGAGGGTGAGTATCCGTCCGAAAGGAGCAGCTCACGAAGCTTCGGGAAGCTTGTTTCGGGTATGCCGTCGCTGAATATAGCGGCGCAGTCGCCGTCCGAAAGGCGAAGCGAAAACGGCTTTGGCTCAGCCGCGGAGATTATCCCGAGCGGAAAAGCGGAGTTCTCAACCACGCTTACAGTTCCGCCTGTGCGAACGAAGCTTTGCGCCGCTCCTGCCTTGATAAAGTCGGCTTTCCCCGTGAAAAGGTCGATGCGGAGCATATCGGCAGTCGTGAAAACCTCGTCCGTGGACTTCGAGATGAGCAGTGAATTCACTATCCTAAGCGCAGTCGCCCCGTCCGAGCCTGCACGGATAAGCTTTGATATGAGCGAGCAAGCCATACTGCTTTCGAGTGCGGCACGGTTTCCGCTGCCCATTCCGTCTGCGATGAGGAAGTAAACGCCGCCCAACCCGTCCGTGAACTGCACCGAGCTGTCGCCGCTCACGCTTTCGCGGCCGCATAAAACCGCCTTTCCCACCTCTACCTCATACGCCGCAGGTTCGTGCCAGCAGGCGTGGATATGCTCGGATTCGCTGAAAAATTCAGGCTGTTCAAGCTCGCGGTCGGTCAGCGCGGAGAGCTTTTCCGTCACATCCTCGGGCGGAACATCAAGCTTTCCGTCATAAAAGCAGGAGATGAAAAGATTGCCGCTTTTGTCAAAGAAAACTGCCGCTTCAGGGTCTTTTCCGCCGTATCTTCGTATAATTTCGCCTGCGCGCTCGGAGAGGTTCTCGTCATATATCCTGCCGCCCGAGCGAAAGTCCCCGAGGTCGTCCATAAATTTCACCGAGGAAGAAAGCTGCTCGCTGAATATCTCGCGCGAACGGCTGTGATTCTCGCTTTTGCGCATAAATGATGCGTTCTGCGAGAAAAGCCTGTTCATAAGCTCGGCTATCTCGACTTTTTTCGTGCAGCTTTCAATGCACCTCGGCAGCTCGGGAACAGTGATGAAGCCTTTCCCGAGGAGAAGCTTTTCGCACGGGACAAAAGCCGCACGGATACGGTTCTCATCACTTTTGCAGCAGAAATCACGGTTGCGGCATTCTCCGCATATCTTCCTGCAGACGGTTTCGCTTATGTCAATGCGGCAGTTATTTTTCTCGGCAAGAAGCTCGGAGGCTCTGTCTGTGCTGTCGCCTATCTTCGCAAAACATTCCGCACCGAATAAGATCCTTCGCGCAAGATAATCCGTCACTGCCGAACGGCTCTCAATGGCAGTGTTGACGGCTTTCATATAGATCTTGTCGGGAATGAGCGAGTAGAGTGCCGCCGCGGTGAGCGTGTCCGTCATAAGCGCCGCCGCCCACGAAAGCTTGCCCATAAAAAGCGTCAGGAAAAGCGAAACAACGGTGAAGCTCACGGCGGAAAATATCTTGCCGCGCTTTGAAAAAAGCCCTGCGATAAAACCTACACAGCCTATGACTGCCATGCTCCGCGAAAGTTCGGATATCTCCTCGCCGCCCGAACAGCCGAGTATAGCACCGAGCGAGGTCAGAACGCCCATTATCGCGCCGCCTGCGCCGCCGAATCGTCCTCCTGCCGCAAGGATAACGAATATCCCCAAAGCCCGTCCGAGCGAGAAAGTCCCTGCCGAAACACCGAACAGCACCGATATCCCCGTCACATACAGCACAGCTGTGCATAGGCTGTTCGCCCCCGTCACGCTCACACGACCGTTTTCCTTTACACAGCGCATTTCGCACGAAATAAAATATGCCGTTATGCCGCAGATCATTCCACGGAAAAACACCGCCGCCGCAAGTGCCGCCGTTATCTTCGCCGACAGTGAAGCGACCGCTCCCGAAAGTATGTAGACCACAGCCGCACAGATGCCCGTTCCTGCCGCGCCGAGCCGCCTTTCGGTAAACCTGCAAACGATGATCTTCAAAGCAAGCATCACAGCCATTGCGAGCATTTCCGTCACAAAGCTTTCAGCCTGCCCCCGTGCGATGATGCTCGCCGCCGAGCCTGCAAATACCGCCGATGAAAAAGCCGCAGGCAGTGCCGCCGTCAGCGCAGGCGATATCGGGATAAAGCCTTTCGATGCGCTGAAAATTATACCGCAAAGGAACGCTCCCGTCCATTTTATGACCCCGAGCCGAACATCGCGGTCGCTGTTTTTTCGGGCTTTGTGTAAATTATCCGCTTTCTTGATATCAAAAAAACTGCCTATCTTTTCTTTTACGATCATGTTTTTACGTCCTTTCCGTTTGATTTGCAGAATTTATCAATTTATACAAAACATCATTTAAAATTTGAAAAAAATCGAGCCGACAATCTTAAATGTAAGGATTTCGGCGCAGATTTTTTTCTGTATTTTATTGGTGTTTTGTATTAATTATAATATAGTCTTGTGGTAAAAATTGTCATTTTGTAAAAAGACTTTGACAAACATCTGCTTTTCGCAGTGGGAAAATGTATCTTGCAAAGAGTGTGCTTGACTTTTGTCTTTGCCCGATATAAAATAAACATAAAAACAAAGGGGAGTGATTTGCTTGAAAACAAATCTTATTATTGCAGAGGGACTTCCGGGCAGCGGAAAAAGCACCACCGCGGCTATGATAGCGCAGGAGCTTGAAAGAAACGGCGTAAAGACCGTATGCGTTGACGAAGGCGTACCCGACCACCCTGCCGACTATGCCGACTATGATTTTCCCGATTTTGAAACCGAGCGTGAAAAGATTCTGGAAAAATGGCGTTCGTTCGTCAAGACCGCCGACCGTGAAACCGTCTATGTTTTCAACTGCATCTTTTGCAGAACCCGATGTGCGAAACGATGATGCGCTTCGGAATGGACGAAAAGGCCTCCGAGCAGTACATCGGCGAGATAGCGGAAATAAGAACCCGTCTTCACAAGCATATGCGCACGTCTTTTCGGCAAATTTTGCCGCAGACTGCGTTAAAAATCCTTGCCGGGCGAAAGCCCGCCTGCGGATTTTTGCCTACTCTGCAACAAAATTATGCTCGAAAATCCGCACACATTTCTTATGAAGACAGGTTCTAATAAAGCCGCTCTCCCCTGTTATCGTCTATATCGACCTGCCGAATGTCCGAGCTGCTATTGACGCAGTTCTTGACGAGCGAGGAAACGACTGGCTCAACGCAGTTATCGGATATCACGTTTCACAAGGCTATGGAAAGCAGAACGGTCTGACGGGATATGACGGCTACATAAAATGCCTTGAAGAACGCCGGATCCGCGAGACAAATATCCTCTCCGCACTCGATATCGAAAGCTATGTTATAAGTCAGGATATGACCTCATACGAACTTGATGAGCTGTTCGGTTCGGTCGGCTGGAGCTGTCCCACGGCAGAGCAGCTTGAAAGCGCGATCCGTAACAGCACAAAGGCTTTTATCGTCAGACACAACGGAAAGCCTGCGGCAACGATAAGCCTGCTCGGCGATGTCGGTATGCATTGGTTCGTGAAAGATTTTATCGTGCGTCCCGAATTTCAGGGACAGATGATAGGAACACTGCTTTTCCGATTCTGCGAAAATTATATCAAAAGCACTATGAAACCGAATTGGAAAGTCTGCATCGACCTGCGCGCATCAAAAGGCAAAGAGCTTTTTTACGAGAAGCTCGGCTTTGAAGCAATGACCGCCGAAGCAAGCGGCTGCGGAATGGAAAAAATGATAGAGAAATAAAAAAACAGTTCGGAAATTTGAACGTTTCCGAACTGTTTTTTATACTAATATCTAATCAGAATGTGTACAAAAAATCAAGCTAAAGCTCGCAGCTGTTGAAAACAGGTTGATGTTGAAAACAGCTTTATACTAAACACCAATTAAAAACTATACAAAAAATCAAGCAAAAACTCTGATATATGGATTTTGCGCAGATTTTTTGTCTATAGTTTTATTGGTGTTTAGTATTATATAGGATTTTGCGCTGATTTTTTGTCTGCACATTCATTAGAGATCAGTATTATTCCGCTGCCGAAATAATGGCTTCAACGGCGTTTTTATCTGCGGTAAAATAAACCGTTTCTCCGTATTTTATCTGCACAGATATAGCACTGCCGTCCGTCCGAACGGTGTAGAGGATATCTCCGCTAACATTGTCAAAAACGCTGAATGTGAATGTCGGTGTGAAGCTTTCCCCACCGCTTGGGATAAGCTTTTCAGCCGCATTTGCGAAAGCTTCATTCAATTTATGCGCATTTTCGCCGAAAATATCGGTGCTTTCACCGTCCGAAGCCGTGGCTTCGGCATTTATATCGTCCTGCGAAACAAGGGTGAGAAATTCGCAGAGCTTTTCCGTATCGGTCGGCGAAAAATCGGGATAGGCCGAAGCATTTCCGCCCGAAAGCTTCGTAAAAGCAGGCGCAACGGGCATACCTCCGCCATTTGTATCGTCTGTATCGTCATCAACGTCATCATCAGTGTCTATACCTGCATTGCCGTCAGTATCGCTGTCATCGACAGTCGGCTTTTCGGTGTAATTGAAGCCGCCGTCAACATAACTGTTCGCTCTTTGCGTCGTGTCCTCTTCTTCATCGCTCGCAGGCATTTCTGTTTCATCGGCAGGAACGCTGTCATCTGCATTTCCATTATCCAGGATCATATCTGCCGCATAAAATGCAGGCTCGCCGGCACTCGGTTCGGCTTCGGGAACTTCATCAGCTCCGGTTATCTCCGCTTCGTCCTCGGCGATCTCCTCGGACAAAGCTTCATCTTCGGCTTCATCATTGGCAGGTACTTCATTTTCATCGGCTTCATCGACAGAAGCGGCTTCAATGTTTTCTTCGTAGTCTTTCTCGGAAGTTTCGGTATAAGCACTTTCGCTCGCCTGAGCCGTTTCAACGCCCTTATCTCTGAGCGTGTTCACGCCAACAACCGCAATAAGAGCGATACAGGCAGCAGCGGCAAAAGGCGTGATCTTCATCATGAATGGCTTGCGGCTCGGCTTTGCGGCTTTCTCGGATTTAGACGCTTCTTCGAGCATAAGCTTCTTCGTTTCGGCGAGAAATTTCTCGGAGGGTCTGATATTTTCAAGTGATCTTGTGTAATTTTCTCTGTTTATATCCATTATCGTCATTCCAACTCAGTTGGAATTGCCTCCTTTCAGAATTTCTTTGAGCCGCTCTCTCGCCCTTGCGAGCAGTGTCCCGACCGTTGCAGGCTTTTTGCCGATGATCCCTGCGATATCGTTTATCGAGTAGCCTTCGTAATAAAAAAGATGTATCGGCAGGCGATACTTTTCGGGCAGCTTTTTGACAGCTTCGAGAACCTCACTGACCTCATCAGGTTCAAAATCCTGCGAGGGTTCTTCCGTCGTTTCATCAATGGAAACAGTGTTCTTCACCCAACCCGATTTAACGTGGTTCTTGCATTTGTTTACCGCCGTCCGCAGCAGCCACGCCTTTTCATGCCCGGCATTTTCAAAAGCTTCGCCGTGCTGTATCAGAGCGATAAAGGTTTCCTGCGCGATATCCTCCGCATCGTGGATATTTTTCGTATATGTATAGCAAAGCTTTATGATGCTGTCGGAATATTCTGCAAGAACACGCTCGATATGCGCGCTGCTGCCGAATTTTTCGCCGTGTTTTTCAGTCGTCATAATTTTCTCCTGCAAAGGAACGCCCAAGACCTCCTCTCGGAAAGCCTTGGATATCCTCTATATATAATACAATTTAAAAGCCGAAAATTTTTCATTTTAGGAAAAATTTATTTTATAAAATTGCAGCCGCAAAGAATTTCGAGAAATCTTTCAGCCGCCGTAAGGCTGATGTCAGGAGCTTCGCCGAACCTTTCAGCCGAACACAATGCAATTTCGCCGAGGGTGTGAGAACCGTCCGCTTTCTGCCAGAAAAAGCTGCCCTTTTCGTCAAGGTGGATAAAGGAACGCTTCGGCTTCTTCATAAGCAATTGCAAAGCCTTGTTGAAAAAGCCGCTGTTCTCCATTGTTATAGTCACAAGTCCGTTCCCGTCCGCCGACCAGTCTATGCTTTCCGAACGCAGAGGGATACAGCTTTCGTCTATCCGCTTCATTCAGACCTCGCTTCCTTTGACGGGCGCGAAAACTTCACAAGCAGAAGTACTATCGAAGCCAGCACGAGCAAGCCGAGAACTATCGGAACGGACGCGTATTTTCCTGTATATTCGGAAATATCGAGGTAACCATTTACCCCCAAAACAGCCGCAAATGCGAGCAGGATCCCGACAAGTCCCTCCCCTGCTATCATTCCCGAGGAGAAAAGAACGCCCTTGTTTATCGCCTTTTCTTTCGCTTCATCATCAACCTTCGCACGCTCCGCAAAATATCGGATAACGCCGCCGATAAAAATACAGGCGGAAAGCTGAACGGGCAAATACGAACCAATGGCGAACGGCAGGACCGGTATCCCTATTATCTCGGCAAAAACAGCCGCAAATGCACCGATGAAAACCAAGTTCCACGGGAGCTGAGCGCTCATAACGCCCTCGGTTATCATCTTCATCAGCGTTGCCTGCGGTGCGGCAAGCTCGGGCGTTCCGAATCCCCACGCCGCATCGAGCAGATAGAGCGTTCCGCCTATGACGAGAGAAGCGGCAGTCGTGCCGATTATCTCACCTATCTGCTGTTTTTTCGGAGTTGCACCGAGGATATAACCCGTTTTCAAGTCCTGCGAAGTATCGCCTGCGACCGATGCTATAATGCTTATCACCGAGCCTATCGAAACTGCGGCAGTCATTCCCTCTGCTCCGCCCATTCCCATCGCTTTGAGGAGCATCGAAGCCGCAAGCAGCGTTGCTATCGTCATTCCCGAAACGGGGTTGTTGCTGCTGCCGACCAGCCCGACCATTCGTGACGAAACAGCCGCAAAGAAGAACCCGAACACCACCGTTATCAGCGCGCCGACAAACGTCACGGGGATAACGGGAATAAGCCACAGCGCAAGCGTGAGAACTGCGACCGCCGCGATCACAAACCGAAGATCAAGCTCACGTTCTGTGCGCTTTGTGCTTTTTCCGCTCCGCCCAACACCAGAAAGCGCAGCACTGAATGTCCTGAAAATGAGCGGCAGCGAACGGATAAGGCTGATAAGTCCGCCTGCGGCAAGTGCGCCTGCACCGATGTAGCGAATATAATTCTGCCATATCGCAGATGCGCCACCCTCGGCATAAAGCTCCGCGACCGTTGCCGTTTCGGACGGGTACATTATCGTCCCTCCGCCGAAATTCACGATAACGGGGATAAGCAGCAGCCAGCTGAAAATTCCTCCTGCAAGCATATAGGATGAGATACGAAAACCGCAGATGTATCCAACGCTCATAACAGCAGGATAAAGCTGCGTTCCTATCTCTCCGCCGAAGCTTTTCAGACGAAGCGAAAGCTCCTCGGGAACAGCTTTGAGTCCGTCAATGAGCAGCTTGAAGAACGCACCTGCGCCCATTCCGCCAAACACAGCCGAAGCTCCCGTTCCTACCTTTTCCCCTGCAAGAAGCACCTGCGCGCAGGCAGTTCCCTCGGGATAAGGCAGCGTTCCGTGCTCACGGACGATGAGTGCATTCCTCAGCGGTATCATAAAAAACACGCCGAGCAAACCGCCTATCACCGCAATTATCGTGATCTCAAGTATCGACGGACGTTCTCCCGTTCCCTGAGCTGCCCATAAAAAAAGCGCAGGCAGTGTGAATATCGAACCCGAAGCGATCGATTCACCTGCCGAACCTATCGTCTGGACAATGTTGCTTTCGAGGACGGAATTTTTCCCCGAGAGCATTCGCATAACGCTCATCGCGATGACCGCCGCAGGTATCGATGCTGAAACCGTCATTCCTACACGCAGTCCGAGATATGCGTTCGATGCACTGAAAACAACGGCTGTTATGATGCCCGTAATAATGGAAGAAGCCGTAAATTCCGCTGTCGCTTTTGAAGATGGAATGTACGGCTGAAAGTCAGTTTCTTTTTTCATTTTTTCGCCTCCGACTTACAAGTCTTTGGCGGTATTATTTCCGTTTTTTATAGGATTATACTAATCTTTGATCGTTCTATAGACAAAGCCGACAGATAGAATAAATCCAATCAGGTCACTGCGCGGACAAGGTCACTGCGCGGACAAGGTCACTGCGTTGACCTTGATAACGACCGCAGTAAGGCTTGCCGCCTTGTAAGGGAGTTAGACGCCGAGTGGATTTATTATAGCCGAGGATTTGTCTATAGGTTGATCAGAGATTAGTATTATACAATCAAAACAAGCACCGCTGCGACTATCCCAAGTGCCGCCGCTGTCCTGCACAGAACGGTGAACGCACTGAGCCGACGTGCCTTTCGGTCGAAAGGATTATCGCCTTTTATGCAGGCGGTGTCCGTTTCATCGCAGTAGTAAAGCTCCACTTCGTCACCGCGGAGATAGTGCTTTCCGCGGCTCTCGGTGTAGCGGTGAACGATGGTGCTTTTGCGCTCCTCATCACGGAACTGGAGAATGACCGCGCTTACAGTGTTGCCCTCGCGGTCAACGGGAACGTCCTTTACATCAAGGACTGAAGCCTTGTAGTGCCTGCATTTCTGCATGAAATCTTCCAGTCCGCGCAGATATTTCTTCCTGCGTTCGGAAAGCTTCGCCCCAAGTATAAGCAGAGCCGCAGATAAAACAAAAACTGCGGCCGCGATAAAAAATGATGTCATAATTCCGCCCTTTTTATACTAATTTTTAAACTGAAAGTGTACAAAAAATCAAGCAAAAGCTCGCAGCTGTTGAAAACAGGTTGATGTTGAAAATAGCTTTATATGGGTTTTGCGCAGATTTTTTGTCTGCACTTTGATTAAAAATTAGTATTAGTCCTGAACAAGGTCAATAAGCTCTGCGCCGAGGTAGTCGGCAAGAGTTTCGCCGTTGACGATTATCTGCGCGCCTCTTATGCCTGCGCTGACGGCTATTTCGTCGAAAAGTATAGCCGTTTCATCGATAAATGTCGGGAATTTCTTCTTCATTCCGATAGGTGAACAGCCGCCGCGGATATATCCCGTTGTCGGAAGAAGATCTTTCAGCGGAAGCATCTCAGCTTTCTTGTCGTGAGCGGCTTTCGCTGCTTTTTTGAGGTCAAGCTCCTTGTCAACGGGTATGCAGCAGACGAAAAATCCCGTCCTTTCTCCCTTTAAAACGAGAGTTTTGAATACCTGTTCGGGCGGCTGTCCGAGCTCCTTTGCAACATGAACTCCCGAAAGGTCGTTTTCGTCAACTTCATATTCAGCGGTGCGGAAATTTATTTTTGCGGTTTCGAGCTGCCGCATTGCATTTGTTTTGTTCATAGTGAAAATTACTTCTTTCGATTTTAACCTGTTATCAATTTGAAAGCAAAAATGCCGATGCCAAGCACGATAAGCACAATGCCGACCGCGCGGTTGAGCGTCTTAGGCTCTGCCTTGTTTGCAAAAACAGCGGCTATCCTTGCCCATAAGAGTGTGCTTAAAATGCAGAATATAAGCGCCCAGATATCGGGTGCGCCGCCGAGTGCAAAGTGGCTTAGCGAACCCGTCAGTGCCGTAAAAGTCATAATAAAAACGCTCGTACCGACTGCGGTTTTAAGCTCATATCCAAGCACGGAGGTGAGTATCAGGAGCATCATCATTCCGCCGCCTGCGCCGACAAATCCGCAGATAAAGCCGATGAGCATTCCGCATACGATCGACTGGACAACGCGCTTCTTCGGGTCGGTCTGCGCCATTTTTTCCTTTGTCGTCATAACAGGCTTCACAAGGAATTTTATTCCGAGGAAAGTCGTCATTATCAGTGAAAAATTGCCCATAGTGCCACTCGGTACAAGGCTTGAAATATAACTTCCGACCATAGTGAACACAAGCACTGTGACCATCATGATAAGACCGTTGCGAATATCAAGGTTCTTGTTTTTGCCGTAGGTGTAAGCGGAAACTGCGCTTGCAAGAACGTCCGAAGCAAGGGCGATGCCGACCGCCATATAAGGGTCCATTCCGAGAAAAGCAACGAGCATAGGCGTGATAACGGCAGCCGCGCTCATTCCTGCGAAGCCCGTTCCAAGACCTGCACCGATGCCTGCGATAAAACAGATAATAAATTTGTAAAGAATGATAAAAACTTCCTTTTCGATATATTTACCCGTGCACACATTTTTCAGCAATATTATACCTTAATCGGCGTTTTTTGTCAAGACTGAATTAATTTATACTTAACACCAATTAAAAACTATACAAAAAATCAAGCCAAAACTCTGATATATGGTTTTGGCGCAGATTTTTTGTCTATAGTTTTATTGGTGTTTAGTATTAATGCGTAATTCGTAATACGTAATGCGTAATTATTATGCTCCGCAAATTTTTTGAATTCCATAGGGGTGGATTCTATATCCGCCCGTTCGCAATTGCTGTTTTGTACCCATAAATACTTTAGGTGACGGGTCGCCCGTCCAGAATCACGCCAGCGATTTTACGACGCATATTTTTTCTGTAATCATTTGTCACATAAACCAAAACAACCCTGCTTCATTGGCAAAAAAGCCATTAAAACAGGGGTGTTCATTTATTGTATAAACGCCTTGCGGCGCGGGGCGGGCAACCCATCCCCTACATCTTATGTCCGTTTTACACTAAAATTCGGCGTATTGGTCTGGCGGATATGGAATCCGCCCCTACGGAAATTGGGTTCTCAGCGTAAATTTGCGGAGCAAAACTAATTCCGAATTCCGCATTTATAAAGCCGCTTCCACCGACCCAACAATATCATATATATAAAGTCCCGTCACAATAATCACCCATATCGAAGTAAGTATTATCGGCAGTGTGCGCTTTTTATGATACTCAGTGTAGGGCGGAAGCTTAGCTTTTTCGCCGCTTCTCTTATAAAGCCATATCCCGAGAACGCCGAGCAGTATCTCGACTGCATAGACCGCTAAAAATGATACGTTTTCAATTTCTTCGCCAAGCAGACCGATAACATCGCTCACGCTCATCATTCCGTTTATCGCAATATGACATACGATCGATGGTATGAGCGAATCCGTTTTTACCGTTATATATCCGAAATAAAGTCCTATCACCGTCGCCATAACGAACTGATACGGATTTCCGTGCATAAGTCCGAACATCACCGCTGAGAAAACTATCCCGAACCGCGCGCTCACCCTTGAAGTCTGCTTCAGCACAACGCCGCGGAAGAACATCTCTTCCGCTATCGGCGCAGCTATGACCGATGATATAACATCTATCAGAACAGTTGCGGCATCATTTTTCGTTTCATAATCGAACGAAGTAACTTCGTACCCGGTGTTGTAAAGAATGAAGTCAACGACATACTCCAGTGCTATTCCAACGGCATGGAACGCAAATGCCATAAGGATACATCGTCCCAACATTCCGAACGTCACGCCGCGCGTGTTGAACATCGCTCTGCTGTTTACCCTGTTCACAGCATTGAACGCGAAGAACATTATCACCGAGCCGAGAACAGGCGCAAAGTACATCGCGAATTCTTCCGCCCAGCCGACTATCTCCAGTCCCGTTTCGGGGTTGGTTTCCTCGGTGATGAACGGCGTGAGCAGAACCGTGAGCAGAAAATACATCACATACAGCAGAACATACTGTAAAACCATCGCGCCGCCGACTTTGTTGTATAGCTTGCGGAGCTTTTTGCGCTCCGCACGGTCGGGGGCGATATCTCTGTCAAGAATTACGTCATTTTCCGTCATCTTTATAAGTACCTCATTACGGCAACAACTCTGCCGATTATCTCGCAGTTATCAACAATTATTGGATCCATTGTGTCGTTCTCGGGCTGTAAACGGTAGTGTCCGTTTTCCTTGTAGAAAGTCTTTACGGTCGCTTCTTCGCCGTTGACGAGAGCTGCAACAATCTCGCCGTTGTACGCGGATGAGCATTTTTCAACAACAACGATATCACCGTCAAGAATTGCAGCATTTATCATGCTTTCGCCCCTTACTTTGAGCGCGAAAAGCTCTCCGCTGTAGCTTTTTTCCTCGTGGAAATTGATGTATTCGGTGATATCCTGAACTGCCGTGATAGGCTGACCTGCTGTTATAGTTCCGACAAGAGGGATCTTTGATGCTCCCCTGCCTGCAAGCTTAATCGCTCTGTTGCAGCCGTCCACCTTTTCGAGATAACCCTCCGCAACGAGCGTGTTCACATATCTCGCCGCTGTCGAGGTCGAGCGGATATCAAGAGCAGCGCAAATTTCTCTTATTGATGGTGCGATGCCGTTTTCGACCCTCTCCTTGACGAAATCAAAAACTCTTTTTTCCTTATCGTTCATTTTACTGCTCCTTTTCTTTCAACTTTTTCAGTATCAAACGCGCCAGCTTGTTTACGTCACCGCAGCCGAGAGTTACAACAAGGTCGCCCGTATGCGCATTTTCCGCAACATAATCAGCGCAAAGCTCAAAGTTCCTGTCATGTTCTTCCTCGTCGAACCACTTTGCGCCGTCTATCTTTTCGCCGAGCGCGCTCGTGTGTATGCCGTAGGTGTTCTTTTCGCGCGAACCCATTATAGAGGTGAGCACTACCTTGTCTGCAATGGAAAGTGCCTTTGCAAAGTCGTCCGTCAGCATTGCCGTGCGTGAGAATGTAAACGGCTGATGCACCGCCCATACACGCTTGTAGCCAAGTCCCTTTGCGGCTTTGAGCGTGACAGCAATTTCAGCAGGGTGATGACCGTAATCGTCAACTACCGTCACACCGCCGACCTCGCCGTATTTCTCAAAACGCCTCTGCGAACCGTGAAAATCGGAAAGTCCTATGCGAACATCTTCTGCCGTTGCGCCCTCGTATATCGAAGCCGCCGCAGCCGCAACTGCGTTAAGAACATTGTGTTCACCCGGAACGTGAATGGTTATCTCACCGAGCTTTTCACCCTTGTACATAAGGTCAAAAGCCGTTTCAAGTCCGCTTATGTGACGGATATTTTCGGGATAGTAATCGCAGCTTTTATCCTTGCCGAAGGTTATTACCTCGCACTTGTTTTCAAGTTCGCCGACAGCCTTCATCGAGTTTTCATCACTGCCGTTGACGATAATCGCGCGCGAAGTCTGCTCAGCAAACGTGCGGAACGACTTTATCACGTTTTCAAGGCTGCCGAAATAGTCAAGGTGGTCAGCGTCAACGTTAAGGATAACGCTCACATCGGACGAAAGCTTCAGAAAATGATCCATAAACTCGCAGGCTTCGCAGACCATAATGTCGGACTTTCCTGCAATGCCGCTGCCGTGTATCAAGGGCAGCTTTCCGCCGATAACAGCGGTGATGTCGATGCCCTTTTTCTTCAATATCTGCGTTATCATCGAGCTTGTGGTCGTCTTTCCGTGCGTGCCGCTCACGCAGACAGTGTTTCCGAACTGCGCAGTGATGATAGCAAGCAGGTCACTTCGTTCAAGCACAGGAACACCGCTCGCCTTTGCCGCAATAAGCTCGGGGTTATCCGCCATTATCGCCGCCGTGTGAACGATAAGGTCAGCACCCTCGATATTTTCGGCTCTCTGACCGAGAAAAACGGGAATACCCATAGCTCTTACAGCCGCAAGCGTATCAGTTTCGTTGTTATCCGAGCCGCTAAGATAATAACCCTTTGAATGAAGTATCTGCGCCAACGGGTACATTCCCGAGCCGCCGATGCCGATAAAATGTATATGCTTTTTTCCGTCAAGAACGGACTTATCGAATTTTTCCAAAGCTTTATCTCCTTTTGCCTGATGTGAATTTATATTGGCAGTCAATTTTGTTTTCGGGTTTATTGATTCAATTTTCTGCCGTTATTCTCAGCAAGTATAATTGACGCAGCCACTCCGGCTGTTTTTCAATTGTGTCTTGTATTTTCTTGAGTGTTGCTTTTCCGATTCTCCTATCAAATACTGCAAACATTCTGACAATGGGATTTTCTGAAAATACACTCTTTTGTATATTTTGATTGCGGTACATCTCTAAAGCCTCACAAAATTCTTCATCGGTATATTCCGTGCGCCTATCAATAGGATATTTATCTAATAATGTCCAAAACTCTGCCCAATACTCACTGCTGCCGCTCGGAACAGGGTTTGTTGTATAGCCACTGTCAATGAAATAAGTATTTACCGTTTCCCAAGAGAAACGCTTTACTTGTATATTATCTACACACACTTCAAAAATATGGCATCCGTCCATACCGACATAAGCAGTGCATCCATACCTGATCCTGCCCCGTAATGATTCGGCAATCATTTCATGTTCAAGATATTTTCTCATACCGCTCCATGAACCAAGAATTTTTTTCATAAGTTTCCTCCACACCAAATCACAATTCACAAGGTAAAAGGCAACAGGACTATCTTGAATTAAGCATTACGAATTATTTTTGCTGCAGTTCGCCGCATCGATAGCCAGCACAAGCATAAGAACGTTTATCTCATCGGAATCGTCAAAAATTTCAATAGCGTATGTATCGGTAAGGTGGAAAAGCTCCCTTGTGATATTGGCGGCAACAAGACCGTTCGGCTGCCTCACCCTATAATTCCAGCCCAAAAAATCGCCCTCTATGCTCCAGCCGTTGTAGTCAATGTCATACTTAGGAATAAAAAAGGTGATCTTTCTCTTTATCCTGCCGAGGTATCTTCCGCCGATATGAACATCAAATTCGGCAAAAATACGAAGAAGCTTTTCCTGTATATAGCCGATCTCACCGCCGAAACGGTCAAAGACCCGTATCCTGTGTCCAATGGCGAGAAAATCAGCCTTTGCTGTATATTTTTTGTCCATATTTTCATCGTAAATATCAAAGCTGTCCGTCCAGCTGAACAAACGCTGTTTTATATAAAGCTTCATTCTTATCCCCTCCAAAAAAAGCCGTTTTTTCCATACTTCGCCTAAATGTTGCTTTTGTTTCATTTTCAGTAAAATTTCCGCAGAAAAAATATTTACAAAAAATCAATTCAAATTCACAACTAAATCATTTAACATTCAGAAATACTTAACTATAATATGTTATATTATAAGCTGTGATATGCAATAAACAGATCATTTTTACCGGAATGTCCGCTTCTGGCTTCATTCGCAGTATAAAATCATCATGAATAGAGCAAAATAGATACATAATCTTCCTGCTCAGCTCCGAAAATTCGGAGCGGCTGCCTGTCATAATTTTTGTCAATGACCTTGCCGGCGTAAAACGGCATAGGCTTTTAACCATCACAAAAGGAGAAACCTATTATGAACATTACAGACATCAAAATCAGAAAAATAATTCCCGAGGGCAGACTCCGTGCCATCATCTCCATCACTATTGATGATATGCTCGCTATCCACGACATCAAGGTAGTTCAGGGCGATGAGCGTCTTTTCGTTGCAATGCCGAGCAGACGCGATGAAAACGGAATGTTCCGTGATATCGTTCACCCTATCTCCCCCGAAGCAAGAGGAAGCATCGAAGGTCAGATCCTTGACGCTTACACCCGTCACATCGAGCTTATGCAGGCTGAACTCGAAGCAGAACAGTCAGGCACGATCCTCTGATAAAACCACAAACTCCGCCGTCCCTTTCCCGGGACGGCTTTTTTATTTGACTTTTATATTCCGAGCTTTCTTGCGGCAAGGAGAAGCGCACTCTGGGTCTTTCCGTCCTTTATCTCGCCGTTGATGACCATTTCAACAGCCTTTGAAAGCGGCATTTTCTCAACATCAAGGAATTCGTCCTCGTCAAGATGCTGCTCGCCGAAAGAAAGTCCCGTCGCAAGATACATATGTATCTTTTCTGTGAGATAAGCGACCGAGGGATACATCACGCCGAGGTACTCGAAGTTTTCACACTCCGCACCGACTTCCTCTTTAAGCTCGCGCAGGCCTGCACTGCGGTGATCCTCGCCGACTTCAAGCTTTCCCGCAGGTATCTCCGTGAGAACTTCCTGAAAAGGATAGCGGAACTGCTTTACGAGGTAGACCTCACCCTTTTCATTCACGGGAACAACGCAAACGCCGCCCGGGTGGATAACAAGCTCACGGGTAACTATTGCGCCGTTTTCAAGCTCAGCCTTATCCTTGCGTACTTTTATGATCCTGCCGTCAAAAATCGGCTCTGTTTCAACTGTTTTTTCCTGAAGATGCATATTAAAACGCTCCTTTACAAAGCAACAAATGTTCTTTTGAAAATTATAGCACATTTATTCGATTTTTTCAAGGGGTTGGGAAAATTTTTTCTGTAAA
Source organism: uncultured Ruminococcus sp. (assembly GCA_945868475.1). GTDB lineage: Bacteria > Bacillota > Clostridia > Oscillospirales > Ruminococcaceae > UMGS363. The sequence continues at coordinate 67,228 of CAMBLM010000004.1, forward strand.
ATGCCCGACATTTTGCGATTTAAAAAATTACTCTGATTAAATTTACACACTCAAATACCTTTTATAAACCTTGACAAATAACTCCCGATATGTTATCTTAGCATTAGAAAAACATTCACAACAATATCTATTCAATATTGAAAGAGAGATAACAGCGAATGAATATAATATACTATCCCGATGAAAACAGCGTTTCAGCCGCTATGAAGCAGGACGAACCACTGCTTGTCCTTGTATCTTTTGACGGCAGACAGCTTATAGTCAGCCAGATAGATGACGCTGTCGAACATCACATACTTTTGCGCAAGTCAGGGTTCTCCGATACGGACATAGACAAATATTTTCGTCTTGTGGTCGATCACGAGGGCGCAGACTGGACTTTTGTTTGTCCGTCAACATATAACTGTATTACACGCAAGGAAAAGCAAATAGAAAGCTTTTTCAAAGACGGTATGAGCATTATCCCCAAGGCACTTCAACAGCTTGGCTATGATGTTCCGATCGAGATACCAAAGCGATACAGACGCCATTTTGATATGATGGGATAATAATAAAAACGTGCAGGTCAGTTTGTGCTTGACCTGCACGTTTTTTATTTGGTGCATCTGACGGGATTCGAACCCACGGCCTTCAGAGTCGGAGTCTGACGCTCTATCCAGCTGAGCTACAGATGCATATGCTCCCATATAAAATGGGAGTATTTTATATAATTTTATGCTTTTTAATTGGAAATATTCAGCTTTCTTCCCTTGCTGACATCTGCCGCGTTGGAAGATGAACAGTAGTCTGCGACCTGCTTGCTTTTTGCGGCTTCGTCGAGCTTCTGCTTTATCTCATTGCGCTGCTTTGCAAGGCGGTCATACGCTTTTTTATCGTTGTTCTTTATCTCCTCGCGAAGCTCCTGAACACGTTTTATCTTGTCCTGGAGCTGCATAAGATCGCCGTTGAGGTCGTCCATCTGTTCGAAGCGGAGCAGTGCGTTTATCTTATCCATACGTTCGATGGACTGCTCGCTGACATACTGCTTGACTGCGACCGAGATGCCGTCCATATTGGTAAGTATCTGCTGGCGTTCTTCGATAAGGTCGCCAACGCCGTCGATGCTGTCCTCGGTAATGATACGGGAAGTTATTTCATTGTAATGTTCAAGCTGATGAATCTTATCGTCCATCAGTTCGATGATGGTTCTGTTCAAGCGAACGCCCCCTTTGTGGTGGGGAAGCCCCACGGCAAATTATAATAAACTCAGATCTTTTTGCTTGCTTCATCGAATGCATCGCGAAGCTCCTGAAAAAACGGGATAAGTCCCTCGAGTATCGTTTTATCCTTTTTTACATTTGCCTGAATGATCTGCTCACGGAAATACTGATAAAGTGAAGCTAAGTTATCTGTGATCTCGTAATTTTCCTTTAAGCTCGCATCGAGCGCGTCAACGATATCTCCGACCCTTGTTATCGAGTTGTGAGCCTTGGGGATATCCTTGTCCTCGATATAGATAACAGCTTTTTGCAGCTCAACTATCGCCTTGTCATAAAGCGCAATAAGAAGCTGCGCAGGGGTCATTGTCGTAACGACATTGTTCATGTATTTCTGATATGGATTGGGTACCATGAAAACACCGCCCATTAGTTATTTGCCCGTTAGATTTTTAAGAGTACGCTCCGCTCTTGTACGGAGCGTACCGTTTGGCTTTTATTATGAATCCGAACCGAAGAGAGAGGACTGGCTCTGCATATTGCTCATATATGTTTCAAGCGCAGTAAACTGCTTCCAGTAACGTTCCATTTCGTTCTCATATCTTGTCTGGAGATTGTTAATAAGAGTCTGCATATTGCTGATCTGATCGTAAAGAGCGTTCTTTTTCTCGGTAGTCGTGTTCTCGATACCTGCGAGAGAAGAAAGATATCCGAGTTTTTTATCCTTGGTGGAAATAGCTTTATCGATCGTATTGTTGAGCGTTGCCGCAAGTCCCTTGTCGGTATCAACGAAGAAGCTTGTTACCTTGTCGCCGTAGGTGTTGATAGCGTTTTCGAGCTTATCCTCATCAACAACGAGCTTGCCGTTGCTCTTCCAGTCGGTAGCAAGGCTGATGCCGAGGTCATAGAGTGTGAAACCGTCTACCTTTGCGGAGGACATTGCGCCTCTGATGCTCGATACGAAAGTGGAAAGATAGTTATCCTGATAGAGAAGACCCTTCTTGGCTTCGTTGTTCCACTTTTCGATCTCGTCCGACTTCATTTCTTCTTCCTGCTCATCGGTAAGAGGATCGTAGTAAGAGCCGTTCTTCTTCGGACGGGAGGTCTGTATCTCGCCGTAAACATCATCGAGAAGCTGATTGTATGCATCGATGAACTTTATAACTGTTTCCTTGATAGAGGAAGTATCCTTTTCTGTGGTCACGGTTATCTCGTCAACGCCCTCAACGGAGGAATCGAAGTTGCCGAGCTTGGCTATGTTGAAGGTCGTGCCGTCAAAGCTGTACTCGTTGCTTGCACTTGTGTAGGTGGTATAGTTCTCACCATCGGTGCTGATAGTAATAGTACCGTTCTTGCCGTAAGCGTCCTTTTTGGTGAAATCATCGCTGCTGTTGAACAGAGAGTTGAGAAGATTTCCGCTTGTCTGTTCAATGTTCAGCTTTCCTGCAGTACCCGTTTCGGTCGATTCGAGCTTAAAGCTCTGCGTCATTGTGCTGAACGAAGCTTTTACACCGATATCAGCCTTGTTTATGGCATTTATGACATCACCAACAGTACTGCTCTTTTCAAAGGTGAATTTTTCGCCGTTTATGGAGAACTCAAACTTATCACCGTTGAGTGCGGTATTGAAAGCCGCATCACTGAGCTTTGTTGTTGTACCCATCGTGCTGCCGACAGTGTTTGAAAGACCTACAGCTTCGCTGTTGTACTTGATGCTGAATGTATGTCTTATGCCGTCATTTGCATTGTTGAAAACGAGGGTCGAAGTGCCGTCCTTGAATTCAAAGCCCTGAGCGTCGGTCTTGATATCCTTGAAGGTATTGTTTGCGGCTTCGAGGAAGTTTGCCTTTGCAGTGTCTGCATCGGTGCTTCCCTTAAATGTCACATCTCTCGTTGTGCCGTTGTAGGTCATCTGTACGGTGTATTCCTTGCCGTCAACGTTCTTGCTGAAATCAAGATTGATACGGTCGGTCGATATCGAACCTGCGGACTTTACCTGAGCAGCCGAAGCCGCAGTTGCAGCGCTGACATAATAGGTTGCAGGCGTTGCCGAAGAGTTAGCGGAAACTGCAAGCTTGTCATTCGTGGATTCAGCCTTGTACTTGTTCATAACGGAGTTTGCCTTTATTGAGGTATCGCTGCCCCAGTCAAGGAACTTAGACTGAAATTCGGAAATTTTGGAAATGCTTGAACGGTAAGCTTCCTGCTTCCACTGTAAGGTCTGAAGCTTCTGCTTTTTCGTGTTAAGTCTGTTCTTTGTGTTTGCAGCCATTGATTTAACAAGGCTTTCGGTGTCAAGTCCCGACATAAGACCTGACATTCTGTTATTGCTCCATAAGCTGGAGGTCGATGATGTTGAAGATGTGCTGCTTGCCATATTCATTCGTCCTTTCACTTAGTGTTTTTGTCAAGCAAAGCCGCGAGAATGTCGATGGACGGCTTATTTATCGCAGCCTGCATATTGAATTTTTCTGTATCGTAAAGCTCGCTTCGCGCGATCTTGACATTTTCGGGAGCGTCAACGCCTATCCTTATGCGGTCTTTCGATATTTCAACGACCGTGACCTTGATATTGTCGCCGATGATGATGCTCTCGTCCTTTTTTCTCGAAACGACCAGCATTTAAGCACCCTCCTTTTTAAAAGCAGGGAACTTCAGCGGATAATTTTCCGCAGCGATGACCTGAACGCCCTTTTTCGCTGTGGAATTTATCACTATCGGACTTTTGAGGTTGAGCGTTGTGTTGATATATTCATCGGGAACGACCGCCATACAGAGAAGATCAAGCTCTGCTCCGTCTGCTTTAAGAAGCTCTTTCGTTTCCTTGTCAAGCTCTACCGAGTAATCGGGAACGAACTCCCTCGGGTCGAAAACGATGAAGCAAAGGTTCGGATTATCAACGCTTTGCAGCCACATCGGATATTTATCCTCTCCGCATGGCGAAAGCAGCACGAACCGCTTATTTTCTTCAAATGCGTAAACTCCGTTCGGGAAATCTATGATAACTTCCTCGGAAATTTCCTCTTCGCCGAAATCTCTTGTTTTAATAATCATATAAAGATCCTCATTTTAGGCTATAACGTCAACTTCACCCTTATAGTTCGGGTCTGCGCTTCTTGGGAAATAGAGCGGATCGCCGAGATATTCTATTTCAAGGTCAGGCATCTGGCTGACTATGAACTCGATATCGCCCGGAATAAACTCAAAGCCGTTTTTAAGATCGGATATCGAGCCGATATCGGAGCTGCTGTCGCTGCCGATCATACTGTAATTGATGCTGAGTGTTCCGTCATTGTAGCTGATGCTGCTCTCCTTTGATTTTGGAAGCTTGCTCAGAATGGCTTCGATGCTCTGTGAGGAGCTGCGCGAAACAGCTGTTGTGTTCGCAGACGAAGAAGTTCCGTCCGTGCCGCCCATTTTCGCAACGGCATCGTATGTGAGCGTAAGCTTGCTCGGCTGAACGTTCATCGGAACATAGCTGTCGAGCTTAGGTGACGAGATATCGACCTTGTAAGGCTGCGCCGCAACCTTTACTCCGTCCGAACCCCTTGAGATCTTTACAGACGGCTCGAGCGGATCTGCCTCTCTCGGCTTGAGCTGTGCATTGGTTACATTGACTTCGATTTTAATAGGAATATGCTTGATACTTAGAAGCTGATCCATAATTTATCCCCTGCTTTCCGTCAGATCTTATCAGATGAAATCGAATATGCTTCTCGGAAGAACATTAGCACTGAGCTGGAGCATAGCGTTGTATGCAGCCTGCATAGCGTTCATATTCGTTATTTCCTCATTCATATCGCAGCCTTCAACGTCGTTCTGACGTTCAAGGAGGCTCGATTTGTATTCCTCGTCCTTGTCGAGATAGAATTCCGTACTCTTATACTTTGAGCCGAGCGTTGTGATCTCGGTAAGAATTCCCGTATTGGAATTGTCGAGAAGATCTATCGTTGCATTCGCACGGGAAACATCGCCCGATCTGAGAGCATCGGCAGCATCATAGATAAGCTGAACAAAGTTATTGCTGAACTGCATATCATAGCTTGCCTTTGAGAAAGGATCGTTTTCGTTATATTTAGTATTTGTCGTTGAATTTATCGTTGTAAAGCCGGTTCCCGTGATCTTCGCACCGTTCATGCTCACATCAACGGCAGTTCCTTCCTGGACCTCACCCTTGTCATTGTACTTTATGCCAAGACCGATATCAACATATATCGGCTTGCAGCCGCCTACCTCGCCCGTATAGATCTTAAAGTAGTTATTTCCGTCCTTTATAACAGTGCCGTCACCCTCGGAAGCGTTGTAGTCAGCCTCGGTAGCAGCTTCTTTTGTATAATAGCGGAAACCTTTTTCGTAATATTTTGTGACCGTTTCGGTCTTGTAGAACTTTCCGTCCTTTGTGCTGTAAGCAGGGTCGTTGGGGTCGTATTCGCCTGCGGAAACTTCCTTTGTGATATCGTGCGACTCTTTTCTTACTGCATCGGGGTCAGCGGCATTTGCACCCGTTCCGTTGACGATGTCGTTATACTCTGCCTCGGTGATCTCCTTGTCATAGCCCTCATCATAAGCTATTCTCATAACTGTATCATTATCGCCTGCATTTACGGCAGCGTAATAATCGTCCTTGGAGATGCGGTTCATATAATGAGTGCCGTCTGCACTGATATCATCGACAGGGATACCGTTATATGTAACGATCTTGTGTCCCGTTACGGGATCAAGCACATCTGTGATGCCATCGGCTTCTTTCAAAGTTCCGAATGCGGGAGAGGAGTTGTTCGTACCGCCGAAAAGTCTTCTTTCCGCATAATCGGAGTTGAGCGTTTTTATAGCACTGTCAGCATACTGGTCAAGCTCGTGTGCGATGATATCGAGCTGCTCCTGGCTGTATGTGCCGTTGCATGCCTGATCGAGCTTTGTGGATACCTCGATATAGACCTTGTTTGCGACTGTGTAAAGATTCTGCTCAGCAGCTTCGTAAAGACCCTTCGTGAGCTTGAGGTTGGAATCATACATTGAAAGATCCTGAAGATTCTTGCGGACTGTCATTGCCTTGCTCGCTTTTATCGCATTGTCGGAAGCTCTGAAATAGTCCATCTGCGATTCGATCTTGAGCATGCTTTTGGTATAGCCGGACAAAAGTCTGCTGCTGTTTTTAAGATATTTTCTGTCCGAAAAATTCTGGGTTATTCTCATTTTATATCAACCTCCGTTATCTGCCGACAACGCCCATATCATTTATCATCTTGTCAAGTGCCTCGTCAAGAGTCGTTACCATTCTTGCGATCGCATTGTACCACTTCTGATAGTTGAGCATATTGATGCCTTCTTCGTTGACGGAAACGCCCATTATCTCATCTCTTGCATCGTTGACGGATTCAAGCATGATGTCCGTTGTTTTGAGTATCTTGGCGTTGCCCTCGATCTGTGTTCCGAGGTTGTCGGAGATATGCGAAACGAACTTCTCGAGCGTCATTTTGAGCGGATCTTTCTTGCCCGTTTCATCATCACCGTATTCGAGTGAAACATTCTCAAATATCGCAAGGCACTTGTGGATATAGTCGTTATTGAGTTCGTCCATATCATCTTCACTGCCGTTGACATACTGTTCGGGCTGTGCAAGAAGGCTCGGGAGCTTTCTCCATGTGTCCGTTACCTTGATATCGGCTGCGGCGGTGCGGAAGCTTTTGCTGCCATCGTCCTTTGTATATGTGAAAAGTTCGAGCGGATTGCCGTCAGCGTCCTTGAAATCCTTGTAGATCTCATTGAACGACTTTGTGAGCGTTGCTGTGAACGCATTGAGCATATCGCGGTAGTATTCAATGCCCTGAAAATCATTTGCATACTTGGACTGGAGAGGAACATTCACGTTCATCTGTGTGAGTGCTTCACCGAGCTTGCTTCCCTCGGGATAATCGGAAGCATCGGTCGAAAGTTCGGTTCCGTTTGCTCTAACGTCCGCCGCAATGGCATCTGCATCGCCCACAGCCGTCCAGTCAGCCTCGGACTTTGTACCCGAAACAACAAAAGCAAGCTTTCCGGGAGTTGTATTTTCTTCTTTCAGAGCGATCTGTGCATAGCCGTTTGCGTCAACGACCGTTTCACCGCCGAATTTTACAGTGCCGTTTGCGGCATCATAATCAACTTCGCCGTATTCTTTGAGCTTTTCGACCGCTTCATCGGCTTTATCTGTATCGCCTGCCGCGATGCTGCCGCTGATATCCTTCAAAAGGCTGTTTATCTCATCGGGATAATTCTTTATCTGCGAGTTGAACGCCGTCATATCGGTGCTGTTGAAAACGCCCTCGCCGTTATAAACGTCAAGATATCCACGGAGCGCGCCGCCCTGAAGCTTATCCTTGCCCGTGATATCGATGGTTTCTTTTGTCTGCTGAACATATTCTCTGTTTGTCATGCCCTTGTTCGTTGCAAGCTTTTTCCAGAGGTCAGCGTTCATAAGACCGTCATAGCGGTCTTCTTTTGCGATATATTTTCCCGCATTCGTGATCTTGAAGCCCATATAAAGCGGATCCGGGTCTTCTATAGTCATTGTCATCTGCGCATATTCATCATTATGTACAGCGACCTGACCTGCAAAGGTAATGGTGAACGAACCGTTGCTCTCCTCGTTGAACGAAACATCACCGAATGATGCAAGCTCATCAATGAGGAGGTTCATCTGGTCTTTGAGTTCAAGAGGGCCATAGTCGTTATCCACCTGATAGCTGTTTGCGGTCGTTTCCATGTAGTTCATCTGGATATAGCTGTTCGTGATCTGCTTGTTGAGGTTAGCCATGCTCTCGAAGATCTTGTTCACGCGGTCAACGGAGATGTTGGCATCGCTCTTCGTCTGATTTGATATATCATCAAGACGGGAGTTCATATAGCGTATCTGCTGTGTAACGGATTCAGCCGCACGGAACGCAACGTTCGCAAGCTCTTTTCTGTTGGCTTCATCCGTAGCGAAGCTCTGGAGAGCCGACTTGAAGTTTGCAAGGTTCGCAGCGAAGCCGTATTCCTTTGATTCGATGTTGTCAAGAGCCGTTTCAACGTCCTTCATTACAACATCTTTTATATTGTAGTTGTTGTCGAGAGTAGTATAGCTTCTTACCTTTTCATCGATAAGAGCATCTCTGTACTGACCGACGCCAACGTTGTCAACGCCCTGTCCCGCAAGGCTTACGCCTGTATTATACAGAAGATTATAGCCCGTGTTGGCTATGGAGCAAACATCAAGTCTTTGACGGGAATAACCTGCCGTTTTAACGTTGCTGATGTTGTTGCCTGTTATATCAAGAGCTTTCTGCGCAGAATTGAGTGCTTCTCTCTGCACATACAGTCCCATAAAGCTCGAAGCCATTGTTTTTCCTCCTCAGACTTTATTCATTATCGCCGAACGTGTAGCGTGTTCGGTCTTAACTCCGCCCTTGCCGTCGTAGGTATCCAGCTCGGCGGTCATTCTTTCAACTCTTTTCAGCCTGCCTGTGATGATGACATTTGCAAGATCGTTGAGTTCCTTTATCTTCATAACGCAGGCGGAAAGCTCCTCATACTGTCCCTCCAGCCTTTTCTTGCAGGAGATCGGAGCTTTTTCGATTATTTCCTTAAAAGTGAGATCCTTGTCCTCTCCAAGTATCTCGATGCGCTTTTTCTCCATTGAATTGGACTTCATTATAAGCGCCTGCTCCTTGGAAAGGCTTCGGCTCAGTTCTTCGATTTTATCATTGTTTATCATATCGAGCTTGCTGTATTCAAAATCGAGCAGCTCCTTGTAATGAACGATATATTCATTAAAAAAACGGACAAGCTTAAAGTAATCCGCAGCCAAATCAATTCACCCTTTCCAAAGCGATACGGGAAAATTATCCCTCAAATATCGATGCCGCAACGCTTTCCGGGGAAACGTTGTAGCTGCCGTCAGCTATCCTGCTCTTGAGCGAAGCGATTCTGTCTGCCGAAGCATCACTGTCGGCGAACTTCTTTGCGGAAGCTTTTGCCGCTTCTGCGCCTGCCGCTCTTGCGCCTGCGGACATTTCAAATGTATCGACCCTCTTTGCGGAGGAGGATACCTTTTTGCCGTCCTTGACGCCGGTCTTATAGCTGTTTTCCATCTTTCTGTATATGCCCATCGCATTACCGAGTTTACCAACTTCCATAAAACAGCCTCCTATCGTAATTTACTCGATCATCTGCGCCTTACCGCAGGCGCTATTTATCTCTATTATTTTTATCGGCAGCAACTTTAAAAACTTTAGCGTCTTTTCTCTCATTTAAAATAAATTTAACAATTTTCCGTCCGCAAAAGACGCCGATCTGTCCCCTACGGAAAGATTTTCGGGCAGGATTTGTTCAAACAATACAAAACCAAAGCTTCTTCACCGCAAAATTTCTATATCAAAGAGAGCGCATTTCGGGTTTTCTCTTCTTGTAAACGGCGTAGTATTTGAAACCGCAGTCTTTGAGCAGTTCACCGCAGTAAGCAAATCTGTCGCCGAGCGTTTCGGGGGTGTGAGCGTCCGAACCGAGTGTTATAAGCTCGCCGCCAAGTTCCCTGAATCGCCTAAAAACGTCCGTGTTCGGGTTAGGCTCGTCCATTCCGCGTGAAAAAGCACCGCTGTTGCATTCGAGAGCCTTTCCGTCCGAAACAAGCACACGGAGTATCTCATCGATATAGTCCGAATATTCGCGGTAAGAGTAGCTCAGACCGTGCTTCTGACCGTAGCGGACGATATAATCGAGATGTCCAAGACTGTCATAGCATTTTATCCGCCTGATGCGCTCGAGCGTTACCTTGAAATAGCGTTCGTACGAATCAGCACCGTTCTTTTCAAAAAATTCGGGGAAATAAGGGTCAATGCCGTCGATAACATGGTGTGAGCCGATGATAAAGTCGAGTCGGTCATACTTTTTCACAAGCTCGTCAAGATAATCGGCAATATGGAGCTGCAAGCCAAGCTCAACGCCTATAGAAATATCGATGACACCGCTGTATTTTTGTCTGAGCTCGCTCATCTTCGCATAATAAGCGTCAAAATCGAGGTTGAAATCAACGTCCGAGACCATATCGTAGTCGTGGTGGTCGGTAATGCATATCTCCGTCATTCCGAGCAAAACGGCGCGCTCTATCTGCTCCTCGGGCGGAGTGTTGCTGTCCCCCGAAAAGCTTGTATGAAAATGCTGGTCGGCATAATATTTATCCATTGAAAAGGCCCTTTCGCAGTTTAAATTTTCTTTATTATACCATATTTATATCGGTTTGGCAAACAAAAACTTGCATTTGTTCCAAAGATATGATATACTTATTAATAATTTCATTCAAAAAGGAGCTACCTTATTATGAGCAAAGTGAAGATTATGACCGACTCCGCAAGTGATATTTCGCTTGAGCAGGCAGAAAAATATGATATTGCCCTCGTTAATTTCTGGATAGTTGTAGGCGAACGCAGCCTTCGCGAACACGTTGAATATTCGACCAAGGAATTCTATAAGCTTATGGACGAAGTGGACGAAATGCCCCACACCTCGCAGATACGCGTTGAAGACTATATCGGCGAGTATGAAAAGCAGTACAACGACGGCGTTACCGACCTCATCAATGTAGTTATCGCTTCTATCGGCTCGAATTCGTTCAACAACGCCAACGCCGCAAAAGAGAAATTCTACGGGCTTCACCCCGAAGCAAAGAACAAAATGAACATCACCGTTATGGACAGCAAGGCTTATACGGGTGCATACGGACTTCCCGTTATGCAGGCGGCAAAAAAAGTACAGAAAGGCGCTTCCGCCGATGAAGTTATCGCATACCTCACCGACTGGTTTGACAGCGGCATAATCATCTGCACGGCATATACCCTTAAATATGCGAAGAAGTCGGGACGTGTGGGCTGTGCGACCGCATTCGTAGGCGAAATGCTCGGACTGAAGCCTATCATCACATTCACGGACGCAGTTTCGGAAACCGTTGCAAAGATAAGAGGAGAAAAAGCCGTTCTTCCGAAAATGGTAGAATATGCTACAGAGCACATGATCCCCGGAACAGCATATGCTATCCTCGACGGCAGCCGCCCCGAGCTTACGGAAGAGCTTATAAAGCTTATGAAAAAAGCTGTCGGCTATGAACCCGAGGAGATATGCGAAGTCGGAGCAACTATTTCCTGCCACCTCGGACATGAAGTATCGGGAATCATCGTTAAATGCCCGAACAGAAAGATCAATGCGTAATTCGTAATGCTTAATGCGTAATTATTTTTGTTCCGCATATTTGTCACGGAAGCCTGAATCCCGTAGGGGCTGATTCTATATCCGCCCGATGCAAACCCTTTATTTCAGGCAAATTTCCGTAAGGGATGGTTTTTCCGTCCTGCGCCGCAAGGCGTTTTCTGACGAATTCGGAATTATTATGTTCCGCAAACTATCGCAAAGTGTTTTACAAAAACGAATACCCATGTTTTCAAAGGCTTTATCCGATGAAAACATGGGTATTTTTTTGTGAATAATACTAAACACCAATAAAATAAAGGAAAAAACTGCGTTGAAATCCTATATATGCGAGATTATCGGCTTGATTTTTTTCAAATTTTAAATGGTGTTTAGTATAATTGTGCCGAAAACCGCTTCGTGATCCGGGACGGGAAATACATTCCCTACAATATTTGTGTCTTTTTTGCGTCAAAATTCTGTTCTCACCGTAAATTTGCAAAAAATAATTACGCATTAATTTTCCCCTTTCCGAATAGAATTATAACAAAGCCTTAAACCGCTTTTACGAAAGGAAAGATGAATATGAATGATGTAAACGAAAAAGCACACAGCATTATTGCCGAAAACCGCAGCCGCATCTCTGTTTCGGGCGTTACCGACATTGACAGCTTTGATGAGAATTCCGTTCTCCTTTATACGACTATGGGTGAGCTGACGATACGGGGCAGCGATCTTCATGTCAACGATCTGTCTGTGACGAACGGCGAGATGAACATTGAGGGAAACATTGATGCAATTATTTACGGCGACAAAGACCTGCGTTCTCCGCTCTCTTTTCTCGGCAAGCTTTTCAGATAATATCGATCGAAGGTGTATTTTTGAATCTTGAAACCTTTTTTACCGTTTCCGAACAATGCTCCTTATTCCTGCTCTCGGTCGTTCTCGGACTCGGTATCGGCGTTTTTTATGATGTTTTCCGAACGCTTCGCATTGTTTTTCCCCCTGCCGCGAAGAAGAACGCCGTGTTCGCCGAGGATATCGTTTTTATGGCGGCTTCGGGCGCGGCTGTTTTCGTTTATGCCGCTGTTTTATGCAGGGGACAGGTGCGCTTTTTCTGCGTTTTGGGGACATTTCTCGGCTTTTTGTTATACATTGCGACAGTCGGAAGTCTTATTGTGGGCATACTGCGCCGTATCGCAGCGGCAATCGCAAAATTCTTCCGCAAATTTAAGAAAAACGGTGAAAAAACCGTTTGAAATCATAAATACAAAAAGTATATTCAAAGCCGATTGAACTTGCTGTAAATTTTGATAATAGAATTTATCTAAAATAATTTAACAATTTTGTGCATACCTATAAAATTTTTGGAATGTGGGAAAAAATCCTTGAAAAATCATGCCCCTATGTAGTATAATGTTATCATCTAAAAGTGGCTGTAAATAATTATTTCGGAATTGTAAAGGAACGGAGGTGCAGCAATGGGAAAGACCTACAAGGCTTATGTAAAACAGAAAGAAAAACAGCAGCGTTCGGAAGACCGCAAAAAAAACGGCGGACCTTTTATGCGCAGTTTGGCTTCGCTCGCAGGGGCGGCGGTCATCGTTTACTCTGTATGCTCATTCGTTGCAACTCAGGCTGACATCGCCGAAAAGAAGAAAAAGCTTTCCCAGCTTGAGGAGAAGGCTGCACAGCTTGAAGCGGAAAACGATGAGTACGCTTCTATCCTTGCCGAAGACGATGAGCGCGCTTATATGGAAAAGATCGCTATCGAAGTTCTCGGCTTTGCCTATCCGAACGAACGCCGCTTCTACGATACAACAAGGAACTAAAGCGAATATCGCTTTTAGAATATAAAAATTAGAGAGGTTAAAAATCTTTTTATGCAGCTTGAAGTTGGAAACATTTACGAAGGAAAAGTTACGGGCATCACAAAATTCGGCGCATTTGTCGAGCTTGAACCCGGAACGACAGGAATGGTACATATCAGCGAGGTCGCTAACAGTTTCGTAAACGAAATAAGAGATCATCTCACCGAGGGACTGACCGTTAAGGTAAAGGTCCTTGCTATCGGCGATAACGGCAAGATCTCACTTTCGATAAAAAAGGCTGTCGATAATCCCCCGCCGCAGCACCGTGACAACGGCGGCAGAAGACCATACAACGGCGGACGCGGCAATGACCGCAGACCTGCACAGCAGGACAAGACCCCAATGACCCCCGAGGCAGCGTTCGAGGATATGATGAACCGCTTCAAGCAAAGCTCCGAAGAGCGTATGAGCGACATCAAAAAGAATGTTGACAACAAACGCAGAAGCCAGTCGCGCAGAAAGTAAATAGATATAATTATGACCGCAGACATTTTGTTTGCGGTCATTTTTGTCGGTTTATACTAAACACCAACTAAAAACTATACAAAAAATCAAGCAAAAACCCGTAGCTGTTGAAAACAGCTTGATGTTGAAAGCAGATTTATATGGCTTTTGCGCCGATTTTTTGTCTACACTTTGATTAAAAATTAGTATTATACTAAACACCATTTAAAATTTGGAAAAAATCAAGCCGACAATCTTGGATATATGTGATTTCGGCGCAGATTTTTTCCTGTATTTTATTGGTGTTTAGTATTAGTATTACTGTCCGAGATATCTCTGCCTTTGGAGTACACATTCCGCCGCACGGTCGGATATTATCCCTCTGTCGCGCTCGGGGTAGAATTCGAGCATTGAAGCAAGCAGATCTTTTATCTGCAGCTTTGTAAAACGCGGAATACGGAGCTGCTGACCGAACAGTGCTTCTGCGCTTCGCATCTGGCGTGTAAATGTCGTTCCGAACGGTCGGGCGGTCACTGCGGAAATGAGTGCTTTCGGCTCAATATCCATCTGCGAAAGCTGCGTATTTGACAAAAGTGCGGCACCGTTGTCAAATATCGGACAATAGGAATATTTCCCGTCCTCCTCTATAACCGCTATATTGTTTAGGTGACGGTCATCATTGAGAAAAAGTGCATCGACCTCAAAGATCAGAGTCAGATATTTGGGAAAATGCTCAAGTCCCGTGAACTCGGCTGTCTTTTCAGCAAGGAACTGTATTCGCTTTTTGTCGCTCGAAAGATGGCTCAATTTTTCTTTGAGCGGTTCGTCAAGAACTCTGTTCAGCAGGTGGTCCAATGTTATTATTGACTGATCTTTCGCAAGGAAATTCCTGCTTGAACAGCCTGTACGTCTGCGGTTATGGACAAAAACGCTCTCCATTTTGTAGCGCACAAAATCAAACGGCGTGTCAGCTTCAATATTGCTGAATTCAAGCATTGCTGAAACGGCGCACTCGCTCAAAGCCTCATATCCGAATTGGTCGAGCTTGAACCATCGATCCGAGGTTTCGTCATACCATTTTTCCTGATTGCCTTTTGACGAAGTTTCGGCGATTTTTTCATTAGTTGCAAAATACAGTTCCGTTACAGCTTTTCTGTTTTTATCCATTGGTTATCCTCCGCCATTCTGCCGTTTGTTTTAGCGACGATTTCAAACGGCTGATAATTGTCAACACCGATAGCTTCAAGATATTCCCGAAGCCCGCTTCTTCCCCTCGGGACGCACCGTTCCTCAATAAATTTACAGAAATTTTCCCAAGTGGGAAATTTATTTTTGCCGAAAGCAGTTTTTACGACATTTTCGGTAAAATTTTCAGCAAAGACCGTTTTGTCCGTCATGTCGGCATAGATAACGGTGCAGAGCTTTTCCTTGTCATAAAGAGAATATTTTTCCATATCGTGACCGAGCTGTTTTTTTGAGTTCACAAAAGCGGCAGCGGTCTGCTTTTTTCTTATGCTTATAGTCTGACCGTCAAAGCAAAGCTCTGCATCGCGTTCGTTCTTGTCTAAGCCGAGTTCCTTTATCCACACTGTGGGAAGAGATATCTTGCAGGAAAGCGCGTTTTTTCCTGCTGTTCCGCCCGATGACGAGTGGATTATTCTTGCATTTCGTATTTCCGTAATATCACTTCCTTTTTAAATTATTATAGCATATTCGTACCGAATAGTCAAGATTATTCAATTAATGTTTTGGATGTTATACGAAAACGGGCGGATATGAAATCCGCCCCTACCTCTTTATGTGGACTCACGTTAATATCCCACCGCTGTTCAAACGTTGTCAGCTCAAAACGTTCGTCGAGGACAGTTCGTTTTAGGAAAACAGAATGGCGCAATTCACATTTTAGGTTTACAGAACTGATTTCTCACGTTCCGTTTTACCTTTTTGTGTGAATTGCGCCTTTTGGATTTGTTATTGATTACGCTGTTGTAACAGTACTGTTAGCCATAGTTTAGGGTATTTCGCTCTGCGGAGAGCGATCAAGGGCTTTGCCCCCGGACACCCACCACCTTTGAACAAAGGTAAATTCTTGCAGAATTACGAAACTTTCGCTTGGCTTCGCATTGCCGAACAAATGTCAGCCATGCAAATAATTACGCATTAATTATATTGTTTTCTTTTTTTATTCTGCGAGCCGTCAAATTTTCTTGCTCTGCCTGTGTTTTTCCTGCGGAGGTTACGGTAGTCCTTTTCACCGCCTGAACGTCTGCGGTCGGAATTGCCGTTTTGTCTGCCCTCGCTCTGCTTGCCCTCATAACGCTTGATCTTTATCTTCTGACCGTTTATCTTCGTTCCCGTCATTGAATCGATGATATGATCGAGATCGGCTTCGGGGACTTCCACTGTTGTAAAGCGGTCGTAGATATCTATCTTTCCGAAGTTCTTTCCTGCCATTCCCGTTGCGTCAACAAGTGCGCCGAGGATAAAGTTCGGTGCGATGCGGTTCTGTCTGCCGAGGGAAATTTCGATCTTGCAGGAGCTGCCCTTTGATCTGCCCTTTTCATCGCGCGGCCGGAACACGGGTTTGATGAATTCGGGAACTGTGCGTGTTTCCTTGGAGATTCTCATTCCGAGGAGAGTTGCGGCGATCTGCTCTGCCGAATATCCGCGCTCGGTAAGACGTTCGAGAAGCTCTGCGCCGTTCGGATATTTTTCCGTCGTGATATAGTCACAAACTTTATCGAGAACGCGCTGTGTTTTCTTTTCGATAACGTCATCTCTTGTCGGGAGGTCGCAGCGAATAATATCTGCCTTTGTGAAGCGTGCGATATCTTTAAGCTCGTAGACCTGCTTTCTGCCGCTTACTATTGTATAAGCTGTGCCTGTTCTGCCTGCTCTGCCCGTTCTGCCGATACGGTGGATATAGTATTCGTTGTCCTGCGGAATATCGTAGTTGAAAACTGCGTCAACATCGTCAACGTCGATACCTCTTGCGGCAACGTCGGTCGCGATGAGGATATTTATCCTGCCGCTCTTGAAAGCGTTGAGTACCTGAGTTCTGCTCTGCTGCTTCATATCACCGTGAAGTCCTGCCGCCTTGAAGCCCTTTGCAACAAGGTTTTCGGTAAGCTCATCGACCATTGCTTTTGTGTTGCAGAAGATCATCGAAAGCTTTGGCTCAAATGCGATAAGGAGCATCTGGAGCGCATCGGTCTTTCTTCCCATAGGGACTTCATAATAGAACTGCGCAACGCTCTCAACGGTGCGGCTCTTCTGCTCAACGCCGACAACGATCGGATCACGCTGATATTCGCCCGTGATAGCCATTATCTGCGGCGGCATTGTTGCCGAGAAAAGCACCGTCTGACGCTCTTCGGGGATATACTGCAAAATTTCTTCGATATCCTCGCGGAAACCCATATTGAGCATTTCGTCAGCTTCATCAAGAATTACCGAACGAAGCTCTTCAAGGTGAAGAGTGTGGCGGCGGATATGATCCATTACACGTCCGGGAGTTCCGACAACGATGTTTGCGCCCTTTTTGAGCTGAACTATCTGGCGTTCGATGTCTGCACCGCCATAGATAGCGCAAGCCTTTACATACGGAAGATATTTCGAGAACTTTTCAATTTCCTGCGAAGCCTGCATTGCAAGCTCTCTTGTCGGGCATAGTATGAGCGTCTGCACGCGGCGGTAACCCTCGGGGTCTATCATTGCAACTGCGGGAAGTCCGAAAGCGGCAGTCTTGCCCGTACCCGTCTGCGAACGTCCCACAACGTCCTTTCCTTCGAGAAGAAGCGGAATAGCCTTTGCCTGAATTTCCGTAGCCTCCTCATATCCCATTTCTTCGACCGCACGGACGATCTCCTGCGGCAGTCCGAGTTCACTAAAAAGCATAATTTTTTCCTTTCCATAACATGGCATTGGACAAAACACGCTCTCTGACAAAACTCTCCTGCCCTATGCCGACACATAATTATAATTTTTACAAAATAGAAGCTTATTATAACACACTATATATAGTATTGTCAACTGCTTTTTTCTGTAAATTTTTAAATAATAAAATTTGTTAAATTTTAAACTGCATAAAATTCTCATTATGCACAAAGCCATACGAAGAATAAAGCTTCACGCCCATATCGGAAGCGGTTATCTGCACCGTTCCGCAGCCGAAGCTTCGCGCTTCGCCGACAACACGATCCAAAAGCTCGGTCGCGATGCCCTTTCTCCTGTAGCGGCTGTTGGTGAACATACTTGAAAGCAAGCCGATGCGGCCGCTCGGACAGCCGAAATACGGCGGCTTTTCCACGAACGACATTCCGCTTGTGCCGATGATCTCGTCCCCATCAAAGGCGAGCCACGAAACGAAAGTCCCGTCTTTTAAATGGCACTCGTAATAATCTTTCAGTGCAGGGCGCAGGTCGATATCCTCCTTTGCGCCCTCCTCACGAAGCTGTGTTATTCTCATTTCGATAAAACGGTCAAGCTCGTTTTCCGTAAGCTTTCTGTATTCGATCATAGCTATCCCCTCACTTTGTATATATTACGGCGAAGCTTTTTCTCTTGACGATATCCTTGACCTCGATATTTTCAAAGCCTGCTTGTATGCCAAGTTCGGTCAATTCTTCGGGCGAAAACTTTTTGAACCCTTTTTTCGTATAGATAAGCGAGTCGAGGAACTCCTTTGTATATACTATATTATAGAACGAGCCGCCCGTTCTGAGCGTTCGCCTTATCTCGGACAGACCTTTCACGGTGTCGCTCCAGAAATAGACCGTGTTTACCGAGGTGACGGCGGAAAACATTTCGTCATCATATGGCAGATCGCAGCAATCGCCCACACGAAGAAAAAGTTTTCCGTCCGCTTTGGCTTTTTTGCAGCGTTTTTCCGCCTGCGTTTTCATATCCTCGGAGATATCGATGCCGTAAAGCTCGGCTTTCGCCTTTTTACAGAGCTTTTGCAAAAGATAGCCGTTGCCATAGCCGATATCGAGGACTTTTTCGCCGTCTTTGACCGTTACTTCGTCTACGACTTTGAGATACATACGCTTATTTATGACATTCATTATGATACAGCAGATTTTTCCGACAAACCCATGAGGGTCGCCGAACTGTCTGCCGATATATTCTGTAAATTTATACTTATTTTTAAAACTCATTTTGTCCACCATTTTACAAAAACTGCCGCACGAAACATTTCACACGGCAGTTTGCTTTTCAAATTGCTGTTAAATTGTTACATAGCCAAAGCTAATTATTTCGCCGAAGCAAAATTACTTCGCCGGGGATAATTTACTTAGCCGAAGCAAATTACTTTGCTTTGGTGTCATTCTCCTCAAAGATCTTAGCGAGAGCTTCATCGAGTTTAACATCGGGAAGTTCACCCTCTTTTCTCGAACGGATAGTAACGGACTTGTTTTCTGTTTCCTTATCGCCTATGATAAAGGTATACGGGATTCTTTCAAGACGCGAAGCCTTGATCTTCGTACCGATATTTTCGTCACGCTTATCAACTGTTACTCTCATTCCGTGTGCTGTGATCTTATCAGCGATCTCCTGAGCATAAGCCTGATGAGCCTCGCCGATAGGAAGAATTCTTACCTGCTCGGGAGCAAGCCAGAGTGGGAATACGCCTTCATACTTTTCGATGAGGTATGCGAGTGTACGCTCATAGCAGCCGAGTGATGTTCTGTGGATAATATAAGGTCTGCGCTTCTTGCCGTCAACATCGGTGTATTCCATACCGAACTTTTCTGCGAGGAGCATATCGATCTGAATAGTTACGAGTGTATCTTCCTTGCCGAATACGTTCTTATACTGGATATCGAGCTTAGGACCGTAGAATGCAGCTTCATCGATACCGATGGAATATTCAACGCCGAGGTCGTCGAGGATAGTTTTCATTGCGGACTGTGCGTGTTCCCACTGCTCTGCCGTGCCCTCATACTTGTTCTTCGGGTTTGCGGGATCCCACTGGGAGAATCTGAATGTGCAGTCTTCGAGAAGTCCTACTGTATCGAGCATATACTTTGCAAGCTCAAGGCAGCCTCTGAACTCGTCTTCGAGCTGTTCGGGGCGGAGAATATAGTGACCTTCGGAAATTGTGAACTGACGGACACGGATAAGTCCGTGCATCTCACCGCTGTCCTCATTTCTGAAAAGTGTGGAGGTTTCGGTAAGACGCATCGGGAGGTCACGGTATGATCTTGCACGGTTGAGGTATACCTGATACTGGAACGGGCAGGTCATCGGACGGAGTGCGAAACATTCCTTTTCCTCATCGTATGGGTCGCCGAGGATAAACATACCGTCAAGATAGTGATCCCAGTGTCCCGAAATTTTATAGAGGTCACGCTTTGCCATAAGCGGAGTTTTTGTAAGCATGCAGCCCCTTGAAGCTTCAACATCTTCTACCCAGCGCTGGAGTATCTGGATCACCTTTGCGCCCTTTGGAAGAAGAACGGGAAGTCCCTGACCGATGCAGTCAACTGTTGTGAAATATTCAAGCTCACGGCCAAGCTTGTTGTGGTCACGCTTCTGAGCTTCTTCTCTTGCTGCAAGGTATGCTTCGAGTTCGCTTGCCTTAGGGAATGCTGTACCGTAAACACGGCAGAGCTGCTTGCCCTTTGAGTCGCCTCTCCAGTATGCACCTGTGCAGGAGAGAAGCTTTACAGCCTTTACGGGAGCTGTTGATGCGAGGTGCGGACCTGCGCAGAGGTCGATGAAGTCGCCCTGCTTATAGAATGAGATAGGCTCGCCCTTGCCTGCGTGTTCCTTACAAAGTTCAACCTTGTAAGGTTCGCCCATTTCTTCAAGCTTCCTGATAGCTTCTTCGGGGGAAAGCTCGAACTTTTCAAGCTCGATGTCCTCCTTGGCGATCTTCTTCATCTCAGCTTCGATCTTTGCAAGGTCGTCGGGTGTGAATGCCTTTGGTGCGTCAAAATCATAGTAGAATCCGTCCTGTATAGCAGGGCCGATAGCAAGCTTTACCTCGGGGTAAAGGCGCTTTACAGCCTGCGCAAGGATATGCGATGCTGTGTGGTTAAAAGTCTTCTTGCCGTCCTCGGAATCAAATGTGAGCACTTCAAATTCGCAGTCTTCTTCAATAGGTGTGCGGATATCGCAAACCTTTCCGCCGAGCTTTACAGCGCATGCAGCCTTATAAAGACCCATTCCGATGCCCTTGATAACTTCTGCTGCGGCTGTGCCCTTTTCACATTCCTTAACGCTTCCGTCTTTAAGTGTGAGCTTTACCATTTTCGTTTACCTCCACATATATTATAGTATTTTTGGGGGTTCTCTAAAAACCGGAACACGAGCAAATTTTCGTTGGGACTTTGTGCAGCTTCAAGGCAGCGAAACGCAGTAAATACTTGATGTATTTCAAGTTTCGCTAACGAAGAAGATGTGCAAAGTCGTAGAAAATTTGCCGTGAGGGAGGTTTTTAGAGGTTCCCTTTAACATAAAATTCGTTTTTATCCTTTTTTAGAAAACAAAAACGCCCTTAATGCTCTTTTGCAAGCACTAAGGACGATAAAAACCGTGTTTCCACCTTAATTTATGCGTTTTTCCCGAAAAACACACCTCATTAACGCCTTTAACGCAGGCTGACGGCGCAGATTAAGCGCACTCAAAAGGCGGTGTGCAAAGCTCCCAAACCTGCCGCAGTTTTCAGCCGATGACTGCCGCTCTCTGAAAGTCCTCAACGGAGGATTGCCTTCCTTTATCAACGTTTTTATGTTATTATGTATTTATGTTATCATACTTTGCGGAATTTGTCAACCGTCTTTTTTCACAGTTAAAAGGCTTTTTTATTATTAAAAAGTGTGAAAATGTTAAAATAACCTTGACATTATTACTGATTTATATTACAATAATAAAGTAAATGCAATATGAGGTAATTCTGCCGGCCGCTGAAAGGCTTGCAGGTTTGTCACTAAGGCGGCTGCCGTATGCGGTTCATACGCTGTTCTGCTCATTTCATGCGGAACGGTCTTTTGACGGCGAACGGCGTCGGCTTGATAAATTGCAGTTCATTTTTCACTCGCTCTGTTGTTTTGAACAGAGGTTTCATATATTCATTATCACTATCAAGCCCATTTTATGGGTTCAGTTATTCTTTACAGATTGTATTTTTCGGATAAAATTATACGTTATGTAGTGAAAATTGTCAATTGAGGATAATATTCGGGGTAACGATGATATAACTTTCTGCCGCTTTAACATTTTACTCGGCTGATATCTTTTTATAGCAATATCGGCTTAAACGTTTAAAGCATTGTAAAAGGCAGGGGCATTTTCGTTTTTCACCGTTTTCGCAGAGAACTTTTGACTGCGGAATGTGAAATCCTCTTGTTCAAGCCCTCCGAGCGATAATATAATTTTGGGGAGGTCAAGGACTTGAACACAGCAGCTATCATTGCGGCTGTCATTGCGCTTATTGCAGGTTTCGCTGTCGGCGGAGCGATCTTCTTCGCCGCAGGTATCAACCACCGCAAAAAGCAGGCTGAAGCAGCGATAGGTTCGGCGGAAAAGGAAGCCGAAAGACTTGTCGAAGCAGCAAAGACAGAAGCAGAAAATCAAAAAAAGATCGCACTTCTCGATGCAAAGGAAGAGATCCAGAAGAGCCGTTCCGAGCTTGATAAGGAACTCAAAGAACGCCGCGGAGAAATTTCCCGTCAGGAACGCAGGATCCAGCAGAAGGAAGACAATCTCGACAAAAAGAACGACAGCCTTGATAAAAAGGACGAAATACTCCAGAAAAAGATCAAGCAGGCTGACGAAAAGCTTGAAGAAGCCGACAATATCAAAAAGCAGCAGATGGAAACCCTCGAAAAGATCTCACAGTTCACTATGGATCAGGCTAAGGAACACCTGCTTTCAATGCTCGAAAACGAGCTTGTACATGAAAAGGCTCTCAAGATACAGTCTTATGAGCAGCAGCTCAAGGACGAATGTGAGGAAAAGGCAAGAAACCTTATCGCTCTCGCAATTTCAAAATGCTCCGCAGATCAGGTATCCGAATCCGCAGTTTCCGTTGTTCCCCTGCCGAATGACGAAATGAAGGGCAGGATCATCGGACGTGAGGGCAGAAACATAAAGGCACTCGAAACGCTCACCGGCGTTGACCTTATCATCGACGATACGCCCGAAGCTATCACACTTTCCTGCTTCGACCAGGCTCGCCGTGAGGTCGCACGAATCGCACTTGAAAAGCTTATCGCAGACGGAAGAATTCACCCGTCCCGTATCGAAGAAATGGTTGACAAGGCTCGCCGTGAGGTAGAGCATATCATGAAGCAGGAGGGCGAGAGAGCCGTTCTCGAAACCAACGTACACGGTCTTAACCACGAACTTGTACGCCTCCTCGGAAGACTTCATTACAGAACTTCCTACCGTCAGAACGTCCTCAACCACTCCATCGAGGTCGCACACCTCGCAGGCATTATGGCCTCCGAGCTTGGCGTTGACGCAAACCTCGCACGAAGAGCAGGACTTCTCCACGATATCGGCAAGGCTCTCAGCTACGAGATCGAGGGTTCACACGTTCAGATCGGTGTTGACGTCTGCCGCAAATACAAGGAAAGCCCCGAAGTTATCCACGCTGTTGAAGCTCACCACGGCGATGTTGAGATCCACTCAGTTGTCGCCGCTCTCGTTCAGGCCGCCGATGCTATTTCCGCTGCAAGACCGGGCGCAAGAAGCGAAAACTACGAGAACTACATCAAGCGTCTTGAAAAGCTTGAAGAGATCTGCTGCTCTTATGAGGGCGTTGAAAAATCCTTCGCTATCCAGGCAGGCCGTGAAGTCCGCATTATGGTTTATCCCGACAAGATCAACGATGAAAAGATGGTCATTGTTGCAAGAGATATCGCAAAGCGTATCGAGGACGAAATGGACTATCCCGGACAGATCAAAGTTAATATCATTCGTGAAAGCCGCGTAGTTGAATACGCTAAGTAATTTTTATTATTTAAATTACAGCCTGTAAACACGAAAGCAATAGTTATCCCTGCGGCATAAGGGGAGCGCCCTTGGGCAGTTCGTAGATAATTTTACGAATTTTCCCAAAGTCGGCAATACCCTCGAACGCAGGGATATTTTTCTGAATGGAGTTTTATTTATGGACGCACCAAATCAGACGAAAAAACAGCCGAAAACCATATTCGGCACAACCAGCAAATCGAACTTTATCCTCAATATGAAGCAGGAAACGCTGCAGAACTGGATAGCGGCTCTGCTCGCTGCCTGCGTTATCGTGCCGCAGATAACGGGATTCCTCGTTTACGGCGTGAACGCTTCGCCTGCATTTATGAGTGCAGGACTGTACTTCACGGGATTTTCCTGCATCCTTTTCTTCCTTATCGCGATGATAAAAGGCAGCCTTTCGTTCAAAAAAGACAGAATACTGTGGCTCATTGTTTTTATGGCGGTCTGGGCATTCGCTTCGTATTACGGCGTTGTCCTCCGTGCAGGAGATCAGAGCGAGATAGTCAACACTGCCCTTGCAGGTGAGATAGGACGATATGAGGGTCTGCTCTCGCTGCTCGGATACTTCGGTATATTCTGCCTTGCAGCCTGCGTTACCCGTGAAAAGACGATCCGCGTTATCACTGACATTATCATAGCAGCAGGTGTTGTTCAATCACTTTTTGCAATTTTCCAGCATATTCCAAAGCTTCGCTTTATGCCGAACTTTGCCGACCTTCCGACGCTTGCGCTCAAAGATGTAATGCTTTCGCAGGGACTTTCGGAGAACCCTATCGTTTTCGGAACGTTCCTCACGATAGTTTTTGCTGCTGCACTCACGGGCGCAGTTTACGAAAAAAATATCCTCCGCGCAAGAATTTACGGCATAGCTTCAATGCTATTCTGGCTCGTCGGATTTTTCACCTCGTCCATCGTTCCCATCATAGGAATGTCGGCGGTATTTATCATCGTATCGATAATAATTTTCGCTTCAAAGCCTGCAAAATTTGAAAACGGACTGCTCAAGACCTCCGTTTACAGATACGCGGCTGCGGCTGTCGGAATGGCTGTTATCTTTGCGCTGATATGGATATTCCAGGGCATTTATATCCGCGACAAGGCTATTGCATACTATGATGCGTTTTTCCGCCTTTTTATCGTGACCAATTATTCTTATGTGAATGAGCAGTCGCTTTACGGCATCGGACTTGAAAAGAGCCTCCCATTTATAAAGGAACACACTCTCCTCGGCATCGGCCCCGACCTTATCGCAAAGTATCAGATGCTGAATGAAGACCTTTCGCTCTGCTCCATCGACAGAAGCTATAACGAAATCGTTTATGTTGCAGCAACGCGCGGAATTCCTGCCGCTGCCGCATTCGTCGTTTTCCTCGCAGCTTCACTCAAAAGCTCATTCGGCAAGTTCAAAGCTTCGATAAATGGCGGCGAATGGTTTGACACCGCGGTATTCGTTGCAATCGCAGCTTACATTATCCAGAGCTTTTTCAGTTTCAGCTCTATACTCTGCGCACCTATATTCTGGATGCTCTGCGGTTTTGTATTCAGAAAAATTACAGATAAAGGAGCAAACTCATGAGCAGCGGTTTAAAGCGCACTATTGCATTTCTCTTTTTCCTCCTCGCAGGAATTTTACTCGGAACGATACTCGGAAACATCTGCGAGGGTGTCCCATATCTTTCGTGGCTGTCCTACACGCTTTCGGTCGGGCTGGACACAAACAGCCCAATGGTGCTTGACCTCATTGTTTTCAAGCTTGCGTTCGGATTTACGCTTTCCGTCAATGCCGCACAGATAATCTGCGTTATCCTCTCGTTCGTGCTTTACAGCAAGACCTGCAAAGGACTTTAAGCTATGCAGAACGATGAAAACGGGCTTTGTTACCCCAATTATTACCCTCGCTTCAAATGCATTGCCGATAAATGCAGTGATACCTGCTGCCGCGGCTGGGAGATATGCATTGATGAAAACTCGCTCGAAAAATACCGCTCTATTGGCGGAAATATCGGCAAAAGGCTCAGCGAATGCATCACAACGGACAGTGACGGCGCGCATTTTATCCTTGTGGAAGATGAACGCTGTCCGTTCCTGAACAGCTCAAACCTCTGCGATCTTTATATTGCCCTCGGTGAAGATTCTCTCTGTGGGATCTGCACCGACCACCCACGCTTCCGAAGCTTTCTTTCGGACAGAACGGAGATCGGGGTCGGACTTTGCTGCGAAGCCGCCGCTGAGATCATTCTGACCGGGAAAAATCCTATACACATCGTCCCCGAAGCAGATTTTCCCGATGATGCGCTTGAAAAAGCCGTTTTGCAGATACGCAAAATGCTGTTCAGGCTTTGTGAGCGTGATAAACCTTTCATTGCACTGAGAAAATGCTGTGCGCTTGCGATAGATGCGCAGGATATGCTTGCGGACGGAAATTTCGCGGAAATTTCCGCATTATATGATGATTTTTCGGGATATTCATTCGCCGTAGAAGAAATCACCGATGAAGAGGTCATCGCTGTGCTTAAAACAATGGAAAGCATCTCGCCCGAATGGGACGAAATGCTGAAAAAGCTCTCAGACGGCAAGTACAAAACCGATTTTTCAGCTGAAAATGAAATGCAGCGGCTTGCGGAATACTTTATTTTCCGACATTTTCCCGAAGCACTTTCGGACGGTGATATCGTTTCAAAGGCTTACTTTGCATACTTTGCGGTTTCGGCTGTGAAGATGTTCTGGGGTGCTTATTTTTACGAAAACAACGCTCTTACGCTCCGCGACAGGATAAACGGTGCAAAGCTTTTCTCCAAAGGCGTTGAGTATTCGGAGATAAATATGCAGAGAACATATAACTTACTGTAAAATTTAACATAAAAATACCGTCTGTTTACTTTTTTTCGTAAACAGACGGTATTTTTTCATTATTTAATCTTCCTTGACGGTAACCTTATGGTCTTCTTCATACTTATTTATAAACTTTGTGAGCAGCAATGCGATAGTCGAAAGAACTGCCGCGCCTCTGAAATTGATATGGTTCTTCTTGCTGCTGACGTAAACAGCTTTCGGGTTGCCTTTCTTTCCGAGGACTGTAAGCTCCGCAGGAACGCCGTCATCGACGATTATCTTTGTCTGCTTCGGCATAAAAAGTCTTTCAACGATGCCATAGACGGTGAGGACTATCGAAAGCGAAAGAACTGTGTCCCTTGTCGATTTTAATAAATTTGTGATTTCATCGTACATTTTAATACATCTCCTATCAAGAAAGTGATGCTGCGATATTTTTTATCGATTCCGTTACGAGCTGACGGAAAAGCGGTGCTGCTTTATCGGCGGTTTCCTGAACTTCCGCGTGGGAGAGCGGTTTATCGGTCATTCCGCAGGCGAGGTTTGAAACGCAGGAGATACCGACTGTTTTCAGTCCGCAGTGGTTCGCTGCGATAGCCTCGCAGGCGGTGGACATTCCTACTGCGTCTGCGCCGAGCGTTCTGACCATCCGTATTTCCGCAGGTGATTCGTAGTTAGGGCCTGTGAGCTGGATATAAACGCCCTCCTGAAGCTTTATTCCGAGCGAAGCGGCTGTATCTCTTACCGTTTTGCGAAGTTCTCTGTCATAGATATTGCTCATATCGGGGAATCTCGGTCCGAGTTCGTCAAGGTTTTCGCCGATGAGCGGTGACGGAGCCATACATATCTGGTCGGAGATGAGCATGAAGTCACCTGCACTGTAGTCGAAGTTCACGCCGCCCGATGCGTTCGTAAGGAACAGCACCTTTGCGCCCATAAGCTTCATAAGGCGGACGGGAAGAACGACATCTTCCATCGAATAGCCCTCGTAATAGTGAACTCTGCCCTGCATTACGACAACTTTTACATTGCCGACATAGCCAAAGACGAATCTTCCCTTATGTCCTGCGACTGTTGAAACCGGAAAACCCTCGATATCCTTATATTCGAGTACAGCTTCCTGCTTTATCGTATCGGCATAGTCGCCAAGACCCGAGCCGAGTATCAATGCAATATCGGGGACGAAGTTTATCTTTGACTTAAAACATTCATAACATTTCTGAAGTCTTTCATAAGCTTTGCTCATTTGTTCAGACCCCTCTCTTTATACCATCTTGGTTTCTCTTGTTGCGGCTCTGACTTCCATTATTCCCGTATCGGCGTGAAAAAATACCGTTCTGCCGTAGTTAAGACCTGTTTCCTCTGCGATTATTTTTATGCGGTATGCGGCAAGCAATTTCTTTACGGCTTCAACATTTCGCTCGCCGATATTGAAAACGGCTGAGCTGGATGAGAACATCTGAGCGCCGCCTGCGATCTTGGCGGTGAGATTTTTCGTGGAAGCACCTGCGAATGACATTTCCTGAATTAGTTCGGTTATGCCCGTATCAGCGTAGCGGCGGCGGTTTTCGGGTGTCGCCTTGCTCGCTGCGGCTGCGTCCTTACTGAGTGGGAGCATTATATGGGCAAGACCTGCGATCTTCTTCTCGGCGTCATAAAGGCAGATGCCGACGCACGAACCGAGCGCATAAGTAACGAGAACATCGTCCCCTTTGCCGACTTTGAGATCGGCGATGCCAACTGTTATTGTTGTTCCCATATCAGATACCTACTCCCAGTTTATTGAACAGATATTCGAGCGAATTCATCTCGGGGACAAGGATCATATTGCTCTTGACTTCGTTGCCCTCGATTATAAAGCTGTCATCGATAAGAAGTACCTTATCGCCGACCTGCGCAAAGCTGACCGCAGGGACGCTGAGTATCGCGCCTGCCATATCGACGGTCATGTTCGGTACGGAAATATCTATCATCATATTCGTGAGCGAAGCTATCGCATTTATATATGAAGCGGACATAATGTTTCCTATCTCGCTGATAAAGGAAACTTCCATTTCGTTCATATTGGTGATATCCTCTATCGGAGTACCGAAAACTGCCTGCGTCATACTGCTTGCACAGGACTGCTGGATAATATAGAGCATCATTCCCGTGATATCGCCCGTGATGTTTACGAGCATACCGATAGCGACATTTTCAGGGCCGCCGAGGAAGTTCACCGCATCGTCAAAGTTGAGCAGTTTTACATCGGGGACGCTTATATCTATCGGACAGTTGAGCATTGTCGAAAGTGCGCTTGCGGCATTGCCCGAGCCTATATTTCCTATTTCCTTGAGAACATCAAGGTGCATACCCTGAAGTTCTTCTATGTTAGTGATCGCCATTATTTACAAATCCTTTCGTGGGAACAATTAATTTCTGAGGTTGTTTATGATATCCTCAAGTTGATTGTGCGTCTTTACCATAGTTGTATTGAGCTGGAATGCCCGCTGATACTCGATGACCTTTGACATTTCGTTTGCGATGTTCGTTGAAGAAGCTTCGAGGTAGCCGTTCTTCTTTATAACGTCCGTGTTCGCAACGGCAGCACCGCTCGACCGGTTTGCCTCGAAATAGTTGTTTCCGATCTGGTCAAGACCGTAAGGGTTCTCAAAGGTATATGTGCCGATCATATTTGTCAATGTAACTGTGTCGATATCCGTAGTGCCGTCGATGAACGGAACTGTGATGCGGTTTCCGTCATAGTCAAGGATAAAGCCGCCCTTTGAATCGACGAGCGAATATGTGCCGTCGTTGTTGTTGGAAAGGTAGAAAGCACCGTCCTTGGTGTACTTTACCTCGCCCGTGATGCCCTCTTCAACGGCAAAAAAGCCCTCGTTGAGTGCGGCAAAGTCAAGTTCTCTGCCCGTATCCCTTACCTGCGACTGTTCAAACATAAGGTCGGTCTTGTCCACTCTTACTCCGTGACCGAACTGGACTTCCTCGTTGTCGGTGTTTCTTTTTGTATACAAAAGGTCAGCAAAAGAGGGGCGTGATGCCTTGAAGCCGTAGGTGTTTACGTTTGCGAGGTTATTCGCTGTGATGTCCATTCCGAGCTGATAGCTTATAACGCCCGAAGCGGCTGTATGATAACCGATTTTACTCATGATCTCTGTCCTTTCAGTGGTTTCGTGACAAAATTCTATGAATTATATCCGATAAACTTTATATCTTGGAAAGATCGTTGGCTGCGATCTGGTTTACGCTGTTTATTATCTTCAGAGCCTGCGAGCAAGCGGTGAAAACATTCTGCGAGTCCATAGCCTTGATAAGCTCCTCGGCAACGTCAACGTTGGAACGCTCATAGCTGCCCTGGCGAACGCGGTAATCCTCGCCTGCAGGGATATTGTTCACATCAAAGTTGCCATAGGGGCGGAACATATTGTCATCGATGCGCTCGATAGCGGTATCGGACGGAAGATATGTAAGTCCGAGCTGGAAAGTACGTCCGTCATCGGCAGTGATAAGTCCCGTCGGGGAGATATCGATATCCGCCGTGCCGAGCTGAATGGGATTTCGGTTCTCGTCAAGGATACGTCCCGATGGGCCTACGCAAAGGTAACCCTCGGCATCGAGCGAGAACTGACCGTTTCTTGTGAGGAGCGTTTCGCCCGTCTTGCGGTTCTCGATATTATAGTAAATATTGCCGACAAGTGCGCAGTCGAGCCTTGAACCCGTGTCCTCGAACGAAGCCTGCTCAAGATTGGTGTAAGTTTCCTGCAAAGTTCTGTATCGGATAGTACCCGTGGGGCTTGATTTTCCGTTTATAAGCACCATCTGTTCAGCGAAAGTGGTCGGGATAGCCGTTTCATTTCTGTAGCCTGCCGTTTTGAGGTTAGCCATATTGTTCGTGACAACATTGAGGATACGTTCCTCGTTGATAATGCCGTTTGCGGCGGTATAGTAGCCTCTGAGCATAGATATCCGTCCTTTCTTATTCTTTATCCATATATTCGGCCAATGAATGTTTCATTTTCATAACTGCCTTTGAATGTATCTGGCAGACTCTCGATTCGGAAACGTCAAGGACAGCTCCGATCTCGGAAAATTTGAGTTTTTCGTAGTAATAAAGCGTTATAACGAGCCTTTCCTTGTCTGAAAGCTCGGAGATCGCCTTTGCGAGATAGCGAAGCTTTTCTTCGTGGTGAACGGAAGCTTCGGGCGACCACACGCCGTCATCGGAAACCTCGTCCGACATATCAAAGCCTGTGTTCGTGACCAGCTCCTCAAATGAGAGTGTCTGTGCCGATGCCGCTTTTGCCGAATAGCTTTCAAACTTTGCAAGCGTAAGTCCAAGGCGTTCAGCCATTTCTTCATCGGTAGGCTCTCGGTTGAGTTCGGAATAAAGCTCGGAATAAGCTGTATCGTACTCCTTGGCGAATTTACGCACGTTCCGCGGAACGATGTCCTGCCGTCTGATATAGTCGATGACTGCGCCCCTCACGCGGATGGAAGCATATGTTTCAAACTTAACGTTTTTGTCGAAGCTGAAGCTGTCTATCGCAGACATGAGCGCGATAGTGGCTTCGTTGATGATATCCTCGCTGTCGGCGAATTTCGCATACATATTCCTTGTGGAAACAGCCGCATAGCGAACTATGTTCATATATGAAAGTACGACCTGATTTCGCAGAGCCTTGTCGCCCGTTGTCTTATACCTGCGGAGAAGTTCGGATTTTTCTTCCGAGGAAAGCTTTTCCGCTTCGTATTTATCGGACATCAATGCTCAACTCCTTTCACACGCCGGCTGTATCGGCAATTGCAACGTTGCCGACTGCCTGTATCTGTACAGAATTGTCGATCTCGCTGTAAGAAAGAACTGTTATGTTCGGTATGAACTGGTCAACAAGCTTTTTGAAGTAAATTCTTACTATCGGCGAAGTGAGGACGATAGGCATCGGGATAATATCCTTTACCTTGTCGATCTGCTCGTTGAGCGAAGCTATGAGAAGCTGTATCGTCTGCGGATCCATTGCAAGGTAAGAACCCTGGTCGGATTTTTTTACCGAGGCGATGATCTTGTTCTCCGTTTCGGTATCGAGAGTAAGAACACGTATCTGTCCGCCGTCTGCGAAGCGTCTTGTAATTGTTCGCTTCAACGCCTGACGGACATATTCTGTCGTGATATCAACATCTTTCATCGTGTGCTGATTATCGGCGATGGTTTCAAGTATAGTCTGGAGGTCGCGTATCGGAACGCCCTCTTTAAGAAGCAGGCAAAGCACCTTTTGCAGATAAGCCGCCGAAACGATGCTCGGTACGATATCTTCAACAACGGCAGGATTGGTCTGCTTTAATTTGTCAAGCATGGTCTTGACGTCCTGACGGGAAAGAAGCTCGTAGGCGTGAGCCTTGATAACTTCGGAAAGATGCGTGATGATAACAGAGGTCGGGTCGATGAGCGTATAGCCTGCAACTTCGGCACGGAGCTTGTTCTGCTCGTTTATCCACTTTGCAGGGATATTGAAAGCAGGCTCTATCGTGTCGATACCATCGACTTCGTGCGTAACGCCGCCGCTGTCGAGTGCGAGGTAGTGGTCTACAAGCACTTCCGCCTGAGCGACGATCTCGCCCTTTATCTTTATAACATACTGGTTAGGATTGATGTGCTGGTTGTCCCTCATTCGCACGGACGGGAAAACCATACCCATATCCATTGCGAACTGCTTTCGGAATATAACGACACGTTCGATAAGCGTTCCGCCCGAAGCCTCGTCCGCAAGCGGTATAAGGCTGTAGCCGAACTCCATTTCGATAGGCTCGACTTCAAGAAGCTTATAAACGTTGTCAATGTCTTTATAATACTCCATTTCGGAGAGGGCTTCCTTGTTTTCGGCGATCTCGCTCTGTTCTGCACCCTGTTCAAGAGCAAGCTTGGCGTTGTTTCGTCTTAACACAAAGCCAAGTGCGAGCAGTCCCGAACCGAGAATGATTAGCTGTATCTTCGGGAATCCCGGAATGAGCATCAGCACGAGCATTATCGCGCCCGATATCATCAGGACCATAGGCTGTGCCGCAAACTGGTTCTTTACATCGACCGCAAGGTTCTCCTTTGAAGCGGAACGGGTAACTATCATACCCATTGCCGTTGAGATAAGCAGCGAAGGCACCTGCGAGCAAAGACCGTCACCAACGGTAGCCATACTGTAGGTCGTGAGGACGTCCGAAAACGCCATTCCGTCATACACAATACCCATTACCGCGCCGCCGAGGAGGTTTACAACTGCCGCAACGATAGAGAATGTTGCATCGCCCTTGATGAACTTTGAAGCACCGTCCATTGCGCCGAAGAAGTCGGATTCGCGCTGTATCTTTTCACGGCGGTTCTTCGCTTCGGTTTCGTTTATTGTACCTGAGTTGAGGTCGGCGTCAATAGCCATCTGCTTACCCGGCATAGCATCGAGGGTAAATCTTGCAGTTACTTCGGCAACTCGCTCCGCACCTTTCGTTACAACGAGCATCTGAACGACCGTTATAAGGATAAATACGATAAATCCGATAACGGGGTTGCCTTTCATAACGAACGAGCCGAACGCCGAAACGATGTGTCCCGCGTTGCCCTGATTGGCGAGGATAAGTCTTGTCGAAGATATGTTAAGACCAAGTCGGAAAATGGTCGTGATGAGCAGCAGCGATGGGAATATCGCGAATTCGAGCGGCTCTTTTATGTACATTGTAATAAGCAGTATCGTAAGCGACAATGCGATATTTACAACGAAAAGCATATCCAGCAGCCATGTCGGCAGCGGAATAATGATAAGGAAAACGGCAAGTATCACAAATACCGTTACAATGTTATCAAGATACTTTTTCACAGTCCTGCAACACTCTGCCTTTCTGAAATATGTGAATTATGCAGATAGGGTCTGCGTTTTATTCGGGCATCTTGCCCTGTAATTTATATACGAACGAGAGTACCTCGGCAACTGCGCGGTAAAACTCGGGTGGGATCTCTCTTCCGACCTCGACCGAATCGTAAAGACCACGGGCGAGCGGTTTGTTTTCCACCATAACGATATCATGCTCTTCGGCAATGCCTACGATCTTCATCGCAAGATTGTCCGCGCCCTTTGCAAGCACGACAGGCGCGCCGTTTTTGTCTTTGTCATATTTTATCGCAACAGCGAAATGCGTAGGGTTTCTTATGATAACGTCCGACTCGGGAACTGCGTCCATCATTCGGCTCATTGCCATCTGACGCTGTATCTGGCGGCGCTTGCCCTTGACCTGCGGATCGCCTTCGAGGTTTTTGTACTCCTCCTTGACCTCCTGCTTGGTCATTCGCATATCCTTTTCAAACTTGAAATACTGGAAAAGGACATCGACCGCCGCAACGCCGACAAAGACTGCTGCGACCTTGATAACGATAGAAAAGATCGTATCAAGCATATACATCATCGAGCTTGCTATCTCCATATCAAAAAGCTTCGCAAACTCGGGGATTCTCTTTTTTACTTCGTCATAAACAATGACGGCGAGGATAACAAGCTTCAGTATCGACTTTGCAAGCTCAAAAAGCGAGCTTACGGAGAACATTTTCTTTATTCCGCTTATCGGATTGAGCTTGTCAAACTTGAATTTTAATGATTCCTTTGAGAAAATGAACTTCGTCTGTGCGCCCGTTGCAATGACCGTAACGAGAACGCCGACTATAAGCGTCGGACCTGCACATATCAGCAGGACTTTGCCTATTTCTATCATCAGCTTGGAATAAAACGGCATTCCGTCAATGCTTATCCCGTCCATTCCGCTGCCTGCGAGATCGAACCAGTAGTCAAACGAGCTTTCGCACACGGCGATCATCGTTTTCATAAGGACTTTCAGCAGAGCGAATATAATAAGTATGAAAGCGGCGGTAACAACGTCCTTGCTTTGCATAACGTTGCCCTTTTTACGCTCCTCACGCCGTTTATGTTCGGTCGCCTTTTCGGTTTTCTCGCCTGCGCTTTCAGCCATTTATTCTCCCCCCTCGGGACTATGCGGAACTTATGCGGGTATGAGGGGAAGAACGCCCTCAAGGGTCTCAAGCCAAGTATTCATAAACTTTTCGATGAAATCCGACAGCGGAACAGCCACAAGGAACAGTATCAGGAAGCCGAAGCCTACCTTTAACTGAATATTTATGACCATTATCTGTATCTGCGGAACTGATTTCATCAGAACACCCACGCAGAACTGAAGTATCGTCTGCGAAACTATCAGGGGCATTGCTATTTTCAGCACGAGCGTAAGCACAACGCTGAAATATTCGACTATCGAGATGCCGAGATCGGGGTTTATACCCTCGAACCCGAGCGGAATGATATCGAACGACTTCACGAAAAGCTCTATATATGTCAAATGAGCGTTTATCACGAAGAAATAGAGATACATCATAAAGCTGACAAACGAACCCATTATTGACATCTGGAGGTTCGTGCCGGGGTCAAAGACCTTAGCCATGCCAAGACCGGACTGCATATCCATTATTTCGCCGCTCATCTGGACGCTGTAGAAAAACATATCGGTAATAAAACCGAGTACCGCTCCGACGAAGCCCTCTTTCAGCAGCATCGCGAGGTAAACGCCTATCACCGTTCCCGTTTCGACGGGTTCGGGCTGCCGCACCATTATAACTATCATCGAGATAAGTATGCAGCAGACGACCTTTACTATCTGCGGAATATTTCTTCGCGAAAGAAGCGGATTAAAGGCAAAGATGCCGAGAACTCTTGAAAAGACCAAGAGGTTTGTTTCAAAATTATCGAACAGGAGGCTGTAAAAATCCATTCTGCCCTCCCGTTTTTAAAGAACTGTCTGGCTGCTGACCTTTGCGATGATATCGAATATCTCATAGAAGAAATCATTCATTGCATTCATCATAAAAGGCGCCATAAGCAGCAGCATAACAGCTATAACAAGCAGCTTCGGCACGAACGAGAGCGTTTGCTCATGCACCTGCGTTGCCGCCTGAAGAATCGAGATCACCAGACCGACCACCATGCTCACAAGGAGCAGCGGACCGCCGAGCTTTATACAAAGCAGCAGACACTCGCGGAAGATCTGTAAAACTATATCCTGCGTCATACCCTGCCTCCGACTATGTTCCGAGCGGATTGAATCCGTTCACGAGCGATGCCGTGAGCAGCGACCAGCCGTCCACAAGCACGAAAAGCAGTATCTTGAACGGTATTGAGATCGTCGTCGGCGGAAGCATCATCATACCCATTGACATCAGCAGCGTTGAAACAACTATATCGACTATCAGGAACGGTATGTAGATAAGGAAACCGATCTCAAAGCCGATCTTTATCTCGCTGAGGATAAATGCAGGCACAACTGTGGTAAAGCTTACTTCTTCGATGAACTCCTCTTCCGTTTCGGCTTCTATTTCCGTATCGGAAAGCTCGAGAAAGAAATTCATCGATTCGTTTGATGTGTTTTTGAGCATCCACGTTTTGAGCGGAACGGAAGCTTCTTTTGCAGCCTCGGTTATCGTATATTCGCCGTTTTTATACGGTATATACGCTACCTCGTTCATCTCGGACAAAACGGGCTTCATAATAAACATCGTCAAAAACAACGCAAGACCTATCATCACCTGATTCGGAGGAGTCTGCTGAACGCCCATCGCATTTCGCAGGAGCGAGAATGAGATGATTATTCTTGTAAAGCATGTCAGCATCACAAGAATTGACGGCGCGAGCGACAATATCGTTATCAGAAGAATGAGGTCAACTGTGCTGGAATTATTTATGTCAAGCAGATCGAGCAGGCTTTGTGCTTCATCGTCCGTTTTGGGCGTTTCATAAGGAAGCTCATCGTCCTGCTGCTCCTGAACCTGCGTTTCGGGGTTTTGGAGCGGCTGGGTCTGCTGCGGAACTGAAGTTTCAACCTTCGGTATTGTGGTTTCTATGGATATCTCGGTTATTGGTGCAGTGGTCGTAACCGTTATCCCGTCCTCTGCGTGTGCATCGAGCGGCATAAATACAAGCATTACCGCTATTGCGGCTGCCACCGCGATAAATACCGTTATCGGCAGAGAAGCCTTGGCATCAGAAATCATCTTTTTCATTGTTTTCCTTACCGTCCTCCCGAGCCGAACCGTTTTCCGCTGTGTTTTTCCTGAAGAAAGCGTTTTTGAAGCTTTCCGAGAACGAAACCGAGGAATTTTCCTCCGTTTCCCTCTGCATATCGCTGATATCATCATCATCGATATCACAGAGCTTTGTGATGCTGTTCGGAGCAACGCCCAAAAGCATGCCCTTTTTGCCGACTTTGACAACAAGGAGCTGCTTATCCTGCGCAACGCCGATACAGTCGATTATTTTTATTCCGCGCTCCAGGCCGTTCCAGCCTGTGCTGCGGAACTTTTTATTCAGCCATCTTGTTCCGTAATAAACAAGAAAGATAAGTCCGATCACTCCGAGCAGGGAGCAGATCATCATTAAAACATTTGGCACTATTGCCGTCCTCTCTTAACCTAATTAACCAAGAACCTTCTGAACTGTCTGGAGAATTCTGTCCGGCTTGAAAGGCTTTACGATGAAGTCGAGCGCACCGAGCTTTATAGCTTCGACAACCATTGCTTCCTGACCCATAGCGGAACACATTACTACCTTTGCAGCAGGGTCGCTTGCCTTGATGTCCTTGAGAGCTTCGATACCTGTCTTGTTAGGCATTGTGATATCCATGATAACAAGGTCGGGGTGTTCTGCGGCATACTTTGTGCATGCGATCTCACCATCGGCAGCTTCGATAATATTTGTATAACCGTTCTTTGTGAGAGCGTCCTTGATCATCATTCTCATAAAAGCGGCGTCATCAACAAGCATAATTTTCTTATCCATAATTAATTACTCCTTACCTAAATTATCCAAGAATTTGGATCTGATTATTTCAGTTATTCTTACAGCAAAGTTATCATCGATAACAACAACGTCACCCTTTGCGATAAGGTTTCCGTTTACAACGATATCAACGGGCGCACCTGCCTGTCTTTCAAGCTCGATGATCGTACCCTGTGTAAACTCGAGTATCTCCTTGACCTTTTTGGTCGTTGAACCGATCTCAACGCTGACGTTGAGCGGAACTCCCATAAGGAGTTTAAGGTTATCGTTCTGCTCCTTATTGAGCGAAGCGTTATTATATGTAGCAAAGTTCTGGAGCTGGACGGGCTGAATGTTCATCTGCGGCTGAGGCTGCTGCGGAGGGTAGCCGTAAGGCTGCTGAGGATACATATTCGGCATCGGCTGTCCCTGCGGCATCTGACCGTACATACCGTACTGCTGCATATTCGGGTCGTAGCCGTACATTCCCTGCATCGGCATACCCTGCGGCATCTGCTGCGGCATGCCGTTCGGCATTGTCTGCTGCGGAACAGACTGCTGAGGTGCGGCCTGCTGCATTGGCTGCTGAGGCATCGGCTGAGGTGTCGGTGCAGGCTGCTGTGTCGGAGCTGCCGCGCCGCCTGCACCGTTAAGAAGTGCTTCGATCTCTGCCTGTGAAAGCGTTGCACCGCTTGAAGCAGGTTCTGTCGGAGTGTCTGCGGCAGATGCCGATGCGGAAGCTGAAGCTGCTTCATCAGCTGCTGCGCTGTAGCCTGCCATCATCTTTTCAGCCATTTCCTTAGCAAGGTCTATCGTAAGAACGGAAATGAACTCGGAATTTATAACGCCGTCGATAGTAAGGTTGAACTTGATGCTTACTACGTTTTCATCGCCGTTGACCTCATAGAGATCGGAGATGAGCTTTTCGCTGTCCTCAACGATAGCTTCCGGCGTGGAAATATCGACCGTTGTATCGATAATTTCCGAAAGAGCCGTTGCAGCCGCGCCCATCATCTGGTTCATGACTTCGCAGACGGCGGAAATATTCATTTCATCGAATTTGAAATCGTCCGTGACCTCAAGCGGCAGTCCCATGAGCTGATCGAGAATGAGCTGAACGTCGTTCTGTTTGAGAACGAGAACATTCTGTCCCGAAACGCCCTGTACATATTTGATCCTGACCATAATAGAAGGCTCAAGTTCAGGAAACGAGAGATCCTTTGCGCTTATGACGGTAACGGTCGGAGTGGTGATCCAAACCTTAGCCGAGAGAAGATTGGATACGGCAGTTGCCGCCGAACCCATGGTGATGTTCATTATCTCACCGATGGCGTCTTTCTCGACTTCGCCGAATCCGTCAACAAGTTTTTCATCACTCATTATTGCTCTTACCTCAATTCTTTATATATATTATCGATTTTAACGGCTTTCTTGTTGTTTTTTATACCAAGCTTGCCGTCAAACCAGAGATTATTTCCGATCTTAACGGTAACATTGCTGTCTATCGGCACATTGAGCGGAATGACATCGCCCTCCTGAAGAGTAAGGACGTCATACAAATCAAGCGTAGTTTCGCAGAGAACGGCGTCTATCTTCAGGTCGGAGTCCTTTATCGCGTCCATAAGAGATATCTTTCTCTCATTTTCACGCTTCGGGTCAAGCTTCTTAGTGCCTCTCGACCACTTGTCGCCGAACTTTGCCATTATCGATTCAAGGCCCATTGCAGGGATACATATTGAAATAGTATTCTTAACGTCCTTGATCTCGACTTCGAGCATTACGATTATAACGACTTCATCGGGCGAGAACGGCTGAACTACACGCGAGTTGGTTTCGACCGATGTGAGGGACGGGTTTACGTCTATGTAGCTTCCCCACGGTTCTTTCAGCAGGGCAGCCATTCGTTTGAGGACGGTGGTCATAAGCTCGACTTCGATCTCGGTGAAATCCCTCGACTGGTCGGTATAGGTTCCTGCGCCGCCCATGAGCCTGTCCATCATCGTATAGCTGATAGGGTTGGAGAGCTGGATAATGCAGCTCGTTTCAAGCACATCATCGTCCATGATCCCCATATTGACCATAGACATTATAACATAATCGGGAAGAGCGTTGTTGAACTCATAATAGAGCTGCTCTTCTGTCTGAATGACCTCTACCTTGCAGTAAACACGCAACAGACCGGTCAGATAAGAGGAAAGCACACGGGAATAGTTTTCAAAAATGCCGTCGATCGTTTTGAGCTGTTCCTTGGTGAACTTCTTCGGCATTTTAAAGTCATAGGTCTTGACTTTTTTCTCGTTTGACTGCTCCTCGATCTCGTCCAAAGCCTTAGCGCCCTCTTCGGAAAAGCTGTTCAGAAGAGCGTCGATCTGGCTTTGCGACAGTATGTCAGCCATATATTCGGATCATTCCTTTCTGACAGACGGAAAAATCGGTCTGTACTTTGTAGGTCTATCATTCTGCTGCCGTTGGAGCGGCGGCCTTGCTTTCCTTCATTTCGTTTATAGCGTCCTCTTTAGAAACGTAAGTCTTGCCGGGATCGCTTCTTCCCGTATCGGCAGGAGTGATCGTTTCGGCATCGGCATCGGCATCGGCGGCCGTGTCTGTATCGAGCATAGACGAGCCTTCCGAACCGGACGGGAGAACGAAGTTCGTACCGAATTCAAGCTGGAGAAGCTCATTGAGGACATCGGGGTTGGTGAAATCCATATCGTTTCGGATAAAGACGATCTCAACACGGCGGTTCTGACGTCTTCCCTCTTCGGTGGAGTTGTCTTCAAGCGGACGGTTCTTTCCGTAGCCTGCGGACGAGAATTTGTCCGAGTCGCAGGCGTCAAGGCTTATCATATACTTGATGACGGAATTCGCTCTTCCCGAGGAAAGATCCCATTCGTTGACGTTTGAGGTCGCGCTTGCGGCTGTATGACCGCTGACCTTTATGGCATAGACAAGTTCGTTTATCGAACGTATGCCGTCGGAAATTATATCAAGGATAAATTTACCCTCGTCGAGGAGGACATCGCTGTCGCCTGCGAAGAAAATATTATCTCTGAATCGCATATAAACGCCCGTGTCGGACATTTCAACGCTCACGCTGTCGGAAAGATTGTTTGAAACGACGACTTCTTTAAGATACATAAAGAAATCTTCAAAATCGACGATCTGCTCATCCTCGTTATCGACTTCGGGGATAGTATCGTCATAGACAGCAGTGGGATCGTTGTTCGGATCGGGTTCACCGACTACACGGATATCGGTATCGGAAATTTTACCTTTTGAAAAGGCTTCGGCAATGTACTGCCATTTGCTGGTATCCATAGATGACATTGAGAACAGAAGAACGAAGAACGTTAAAAGCAGCGTTACCATGTCACCATAGGTGTCCATCCAGCTTCCGCCTTCTTCTTCACTTCCGCCGCGTTTGCGAGCCACAAAAATCACCTCACAGTATAAATACAGATAGATATAACACTTTGTAATCAGAAATTCTGTAATATAACGCCTTAAAAATAGATTTCAAATAATTATACCACATTTCTTAACAAATTGCCATAGTTTTTTTGTAAAAAAGCAGAATTTTTCAAAATTTCTTGCGTCCTTTTTCCGCAAAAACTGACAAATAAGCCATTATTCGGCAGAAGAAGCCTTTCCTGCCTTAGGCTTAGCTGTTGCAGGGAGCATCATACGGAGCTTTTCTTCAACATATCTTGGGTTAGCACCTGCTGCGATAGCGAGTGTACCCTCTTCGATGATCTGAAGGCAGAGTATTTCCTGATTGTGGTTGTATTTGCAGAGGTTACCGATAGGACCACAGAAAACGTGGGCAATGATACAGCCGTAGAATGTTGTGATAAGGGCGGTGGACATCGAAAGACCGAGCGTTGAAGCCGAGTCGGAGCTTGTAACGTCCATTCCTTTAAGCATGTTGATAAGACCTACGAGTGTACCTACCATTCCCATCGCAGGGGCAACGGCTGAACCCTTTACCCACATAGCGTAGTTGTTTTCATGACGTTCGCACATAAAGTCGATAGAGTCATCGAGCATAGACTTTATCTTGTCCGATTCATTGGCATCGACGATGAGCATGAGCGCAGACTTCATAAACGGGTCTGTGCAGGCATTTGCGCTTTCTTCGAGCGCAAGGATACCTTTCATACGCGCGGTCTTACAATGCTCGACCATCTGAGCGATATAATCCTCCGGATCGTATTTTTTCGGCATAAATGCTATTTTGAGCATCTTGCCCGTGTTTTTTATTACCGAAAGCGGATATGTAAAGATAAGCGCACCGATAGTACCGCCGAGAACGATAGCAATAGAAGCCGGGTCCCAGAAGTTCAGCAGACTTCCTCCCGTCATAATGCCCCAAACTATAAGTCCGAGTGCAAGAACCAGACCGATCAAACCTGAAATATTCATTTGGCAGATATCCTCCTTGATTTCATATCTATTCTAAACGAGCGTCCCCTGCTCGGATCATTCTTTGCAAGCGCCGTTCATACGGCGGAATTCAAACGATTTTTCGATGATCTCATCGAGTTTTTCTTTAAGTATGTATCTGTGACCGTTCATCATCGTGACGACGGTATCGGGGGTTTCCTCTGCCGCTTCGATGAATTCTTCATTGAGCATGAGCGGAGTTCCGTTAAGTCTTGTTACCAATATCATAATTTTTTCACCTTCATCTCCCACGGAATGGCAGCTCCGCCGAGCAGAGCCGCCGACCGAAGGAAAATTATTATGCGATAATTCAGCCGATGCGCCGAGCGGTTTATTTTTGTGTAAACCAAATTCTTTATCCGCGGACACAAACCTATTTCTGCCGCAAACGAGCAAAACGAAGTGAAGCGTGACGCGAACCTGCCGCAGGGCTTTCCTGCTTATCTCTTGAGGTTTACAAGTTCTTCAAGCATTGAGTCGGAAGTCGTGATGATCCTTGCGTTAGCCTGGAAGCCTCTCTGTGTAACGATCATATCGGAGAATTCCTGAGCAAGGTTTACGTTGGACATTTCGAGCTTATTGGAAGCAACTGTACCTGCACCCTGCTCGCCTGCTTTTCTTACCTTGCCCGAGCCTGAAGCTGCAGTCTCGGAGAAGCTTGTGTCGCCGTTTTCGATAAGACCCTCGGGGTTGTCGAAAACTGTGATCTCAACACGCGCGATAGCTTTGAGTGTGTTGTTGTATGTAGTTGTGATAACGCCGTCCGAGCCGATAGTGAACGCAGCAAGGTCAGCATATGTGAACTTGCCCGTTACAGCGAGGTCGTCAACTGTATAGGGTACATCATTGCCTGCATCGTCTTTTTTCTGATTAACAAGAGTGTAGGCCTGCTGTGCGCCTGTGTCATCGATCGTCACTGCGGACATAGCTGCCGAGCTTGTGGGATCGTTGGGGTCTTTCTTTGTGTATTTAAAGAAAGGAAGAGCCTTGCCGTTATCGTCCTCCATTGTTACATAGTTGCCCTTGAGGTCGCAGAGATAGAAGGTCTCATCACCCGTTGCGTCATCTTTATCGATCTCGCCCTGCTTGTAACCGACGATCTTTCCGTCCTTGATAACAGCTTCAGGCTTTCTGTTGGTGTAAAGATAGCCTGTGTCCGTATCGGTATAAATGCCGTAAGCGTCTGCGATGAGGTCGTTTACGTTGATAGTATTTTCAAAGGTATAGTCTGTGGAGTTTATCTGATTGTCGCCGTTGTTGTCCTGAAGAGTATTCTTGAGAAGCTCCTGAGCGCTGAGGTCGCTGTTGAGGAGAAGACCCTTTTCGGTATTTCTTGTACCGAGAATGAATCTGTTGTTGTTGGAAACGAGATTACCGGCGCTGTCGATGCCGAAGTTGCCGTTTCTTGTGTATGTTATAGAGTCGGGCGAAGCTGTGAGATCGGGAGCGCCGCCGTCTGCGCCTGAGGAGAATGCGCCCGTTGCGAAGAAGCCGTCGCCGCTGATAGCGAGGTCGAGGGTCCTGTTGGTGGACTGGAACGAGGACTGCGACATATCTCTGTCAATAGAAGCGACCTGCGTACCGTAGCCGACTGTGGACGGGTTGTTACCTGCAAAGCTTTCCGTACCTGCAGCGGCTGTCTTTACCGACTGGTAGAAAACATCGCTGAACGAAGCTCTGGAGGATTTGAAGCCATATGTATTGACGTTAGCGATATTGTTACCGATAACGTCCATCTTTGTCTGGTGGGAGGTAAGTCCCGAAACGCCTGAATAAAGAGATCTAACCATTTTAATTACACTCCTTAAAAAGTTGCTGTTATATCTGTGCGGAGCGTCCGTCAAGTCAGTCGGGACGCTTATGATCTCCGGTTAGGTCCGATCGTTCCGACCGCACATTTATTTTTTCACATTATAACAGTAGAATCAATATTCGTGAAAATATTTCCCTGCATATCATCTGCGGAGAGGGTCGTGATGACCTTGTTGTTTTTTATGCTGACGATGAAAGCATTTGAGCCTATCATAACAAGCGCGTCGTTTGAGCCTTTTTCGCCCGCAAGCTCGACAGCTTTATTGAGCCGTTCGAGAGTATCGCCGTTTTCGATATCTATCTGCCGTTCGGATATTCTC
Source organism: uncultured Ruminococcus sp. (assembly GCA_945868475.1). GTDB lineage: Bacteria > Bacillota > Clostridia > Oscillospirales > Ruminococcaceae > UMGS363. The sequence continues at coordinate 111,180 of CAMBLM010000004.1, forward strand.
TCAAGAGCATGCTTGGAAAAGACCACTCCGCTCTGTCCGTTCTGCTCAGTGCGCTTTTTTTCGTCAAGCTGACTTTGCAGTTCCTTTGCAAAACCGCTGTCCTCGGGTGAAGTCTTCGGAACATTGTATCCGCCGACCTTGCCTGTCGTGACCGCCGTAATGCCTCTCGACTGCATCAGTTCGCTTATAAGCACCCCGAAGCACCGTCCTTTCGTTTAACCGACAACATTTACTCCCATTGAAGTAAGATTCTGTCTGAGATCCTCAAACTTCTGAGCGGACTGTGACTTTGCATAGTATGCGATCGAGATCTCAAACGGTGTTACATCATCTCCGACCTCCTGATTGATGATCTGGTCGATGGTGTATCTGCCCGATGTTTCGAGCCAGCCTGAATTGCCGTTGTCGAACATTATCTCAACACGCTGTTTGCCGTCCTTGAAAGTAACGACCTCGCCAAGTCTGCCAACGCCGCAGTAGCCGATCTCCGAAATTTCTCTGCCGCTGATCGTTTTGCCGATAACTCTTGAAGTATCTATTCTTGAAGTGATGGCTCTGTTGTTGATGAACTTGATATCGTACATTCTTGTTCCGAGAGCGTCTGCAAGAGCTGCCTGCTCGGGATATTTGTCTGCATCGAGTCTGTGAGGTGCGCAGTCAGCGTTTGAAATGCCGGGCTTTGAATCGGAATAAGCTTCAAGACCGTACTTTTCGCTGTATCTTGTGCTGTAGCTTCCGCTTGAAATGATGCTGTATACCTGTGCATTTGAAAGTGTCGGCGTGAGCTGACCTGTTCTGGAAGCATTCGCTACCGCAAAGAGGTTCGATGTTGTGAGGGGGATATCATATCTGCCTGCGGTAAGTGCTGTCGCTGTATCCAATGAAGACGCTGTGGAGGAAGTATTTGATGCCGTATCGGAATAAAGCGTATTGTAGCCTGAATTCTGTGTGCCTGCGATGAGATTTGACGAAGTCACATCATCATTTGGGTTAGCATAGGTCGTATTCGGAAGAATGAGATCCTGAAGATCCTCATACTGTGCAAGATATGCAGCCGCATAATTCGGGATATCGAGCTTTGTTACCGTTACCGTTTCATAACCGTCAAGGTTCGGTTTAATGTTGTTTATAACGCTTACCGATTTTGTTTCAGTGCCGCTGATGGAATCAATAGTGCTCATAAGCTCGCTGAACAAAGCCTCCGACTGAGCCATATAGCTTGACATCGTTTCAGCCTGTGTAACGGTTGAATCGGTCGTGGTCGTTGTGCCGTCCGATGTTCCTTCTGCAGAACTGCCGTTTTCGGTCGTGCCGGAAGAACCATCTGTTCCTTCTGTGCCGCCTGTGCCTTCTGTTCCCTCGGTATCGTCCTTTCCGTCTTCATCGGTCTTTCCGCTGTTTTTGAGCGAAACATCTTTGAGCGGATATTTATCCTTGCCGTCAACGATAACATAAGCGTTTCCGTCAAGTACAAGAACGTTCGTTACCTTGCCGCTTGCAACGATCTCGTCCTCGGAAGAGCCGTGGATATTGACATCCTGACCGATAAGCTTCGAGAGAAGATTGTAGATATCGGAAGAAGTAACGTTTGAAACAGTTGAAACTTCGTACTTGCCGCCGTTTACAACGAGATAAGGAGTACCGTCCGAAACAACTACGGATTCAACTATGCCCGTGTCATAATCATGACCGTCATTGACCGTTACAGCCTTTCCGACAAGGTTTGTCGCATAGCTGATATTTGCCTGCGAGGTCATATTCTTGATGCCCTCGAGCATCGAATAGGACGACATCTGCTGGAGCATATCGGTATCGCTCATAGGATCGTTGAAGTCCTGGTTGGACATCTGAGTTGCAAGTACCTTTAAGTAATCGTCAAAGTCCATATAGGAAGTAGCTTCGTCGCCTTTTGTCGTATCAACGACCTTGTTGCTGTACTTTGAGTAAGCACCGCCCGTTGAATCGATGGAAAGGCTGCCTAAGCTGTTAGCCATAATTTTGCCTCCTTTAAAAGTTTTCTTGCCGCCGTAACTCCGCTTTCCGCTTCATTATCAGCCTTTGCAATGCTTCGGATACGGTCGGTCGAAGCGTTTTCGCTCTGCGAAGCTTCATCATTCCTGCGGTTAAAGCCCTGGTTCGAGAAGTCGAGTCCCATATAGGAAGCCGCTTCGGATGGAGCAACAACGTTCACATTCTGAACGTCAACGTTCTGTTTTGCAAAGCTTTCGGTAAGTGCTGCCGAGTTTGCCGCAAGCGCCCTGCCGACTTCTTCGTTTGAAGCTGCGAGGACTACGGAAACCGCACCCGAGGTATCGGAAGTTATCTTGACCGCAACTTCACCGAGATTTTCAGGCTTGAGTACGACCACAAGCTCCCGGACTGCGCCGTTCTGCGTGGTTTCGCTCACGCTCTGCGTTATCTGCTGCACCGCAAAGTCTGCAAGCTGCCTGTAGACCTCAGCTGTGTCTGTTGGTATCTCGATATCATCGAAAATATTCGTCTGAACGGAGTCCTGCGCATTAAGAACAACGTTTGCCGCTGCCTGCTCCGCGCTGTTTTCGTCCGAACCCGAGATAACTCTTATCTGAGCCGAAACATCGTTAATTCTTGCGAATGTCGCTGTCTTGTGGAGTGCTGCAAAAGAGGTATCGGCTGTATTTGCGCTGTTATCGCTGTAAAGTGCAAGCTTTAATTCGCTTTGGAAGCTTTCAAAGGAAGGCAGATCGTTGAATCCTGTCTTGTTTTCGAGGATAGATACTATCGTTTCCGCTTTCTGCACGGGTGTGGTATCGGAGGAAAGAACTTCCGTCACCGAAGCTGCCTTTGCTGCCGCTTCAAAAGGGATCTCATCGAGAATTTCCTCGTTTGTGCTGACGGGCATCATATCCATCATTGAAACAACTGCGTTTGCGATAGCCGAAAGGTCGGTATCATCGCTTTCCGCAAGCTTTTTCATCTCGTCCGCGATCTCATCAGCCGACTTTCCCTCGGAAAGACCCGTTTCAAGCACTGCCGAGATATCTCCGAGCGTTAGTGCAAGTCCTGTTTCTTCGTCCGAAACAAAATCTTCACCGTCCTGCGAGGTAACAAACTTTATCATATTGGAAAGAATATTGATAATGTCGGTATTTTCATCGTCATCCTGCGAAGAGCTGTCCGAAGTGCCGTACATAAACTTTTCTGCCGCATTTCCGACCGAGAGCATCATTTTCACCGCTGCATCGATAACGCTTTTGTCTGCGTTGGAAACGTCCTGCGCAAGCTCCGAAACAAGCTTTGAAAATGTGTTGTTCTCATCCGTTTTATCCTCGGTAATGTCAACTTCCTGCGTGATATTGTCAACGGGTGTATTTGATGTTACAGCAGAGCCAAGAATATCGCCGAAGCTTATTTCCGAAGCTGCATTTGCATCGACAGAGCCGAAGTCGGGAGAATTTACGCCCATACCGATATTGAGAATGCTGCTTATATCCATGATTTTCACCTCCTTTCGATGAAGCGGTCCGCTTCATTAAATATCAATTATTGTAGAGGATGGTTTTCCCGTCCCGATTTAACGCATTTGCCGAACGGGACAGGAAACCCGTCCCCTACAGTTGATTTTTCAACCGCAGAATTTACCTGTATGTACTGTTCATAACGTATTCGGAAATGAACTGCTCTTCCGCTTTCTGCACCTTGAATTTGTATTCTTCAAGCTGCTTTTCTTCAAGCTTTTCGAGCGAGGAAACCTCCTTTGTCGCATCGATAACAACACCGAGCTGACGCTGTACCTTTTTTTCCATTTCCTCTATCGAATTTTCAAGCTCTTTTATCTGCATACGGAGCGACTGGTGATAGCTTTTGAACATCGTTATCTGCATAACGGTTATGCCCTTGCCGGTAAGCTCACGGTACTCGTCCGCCGAGCGTTTTAGTTTGGCTTCGAGCTGCATTTTTTCCTCCTGCATCTGCTGCTGCTGCATTCGCAGGTGAGCGAGATTGTTCTTTTCTCTGTCAAGCACCTGTTTTTTATAACCCATAAGCTTGTTTAGTGAAAATTCAAACCGCTTCAAGAATGATTACCTCCAAGGAGTTATTTTACAGCTTCTTCGAGCAGCTTCAGCGTTTCGTCAAATGAGAACGCTTCGTCCGTTTTCTGCTGTAAAAATGCGTTGATCTTGTCTATTTTTCTTATCGCCTCATCGAGCGCAGGGTTTGTACCCTTTTTGTATGCGCCGATGGAAACGAGGTCGTAGTTTGCGTTATAGACCGAAAGGAGATTTCGCAGCTTTGCCGCGTTGTCCTTATGCTTTTTGTCGGCTATCTCGGACATAAGTCGGGAAACCGATTCGAGTATCTCTATCGCAGGATAGTGGTTCTTCGCCGCGACCTTACGCGAGAGAATGATATGACCGTCAATGATACCTCTGACCGTGTCGGAGATCGGCTCGTTGGTATCATCGCCCTCAACGAGGACGGTGTAGATGCCCGTTATCGAGCCTTTTTCAAAATTGCCCGCTCTTTCAAGCAGCTTCGGCATTGTGGTGTAGATCGACGGCGTGTAGCCTCTTGCGATAGGAGCTTCACCCGTTGCAAGACCTATCTCACGCTGTGCCATAGCATATCGTGTGAGCGAATCCATCATCAGCAGGACGTTTTTGCCCTGATCCTTGAAGTATTCCGCAATAGCCGTGGCGGTCATAGGACATTTATTTCTCATCATCGAAGGCTGATCGGAGGTCGCAACAACAAGTACCGATCTTGCCATTCCCTTTTCTCCGAGGTCACGCTCGATGAATTCAAGCACCTCTCGTCCACGCTCTCCGACGAGCGCGATAACGTTGATGTCGGCTTCGACTTCTCTTGCTATCATACCGAGGAGCGTCGATTTTCCGACACCCGAGCCTGCAAAGATACCCATACGCTGACCTCTGCCTATCGTGAGCAGACCGTCTATCGCCTTTACGCCGAACGGGATAATATCCTCGATCCTTGGTCGGGTCAGCGGATTTATGGGGTTTCCTGCGATCGGGTAGCTGTCTGTAGTATGTATCGGACCTTTGCCGTCTATCGGTTCGCCGATGGCGTTGATTATTCGTCCGACGAGTGCATCACCCGTTCTGACTTCAAGCTGTCTGCCCGTATTGTCAACTATCGAACCCGGGCCAATGCCGTCGATGTCGGTATAAGGCATCAGCACGACTTTTCCCTCGTTGAAGCCGACCGCTTCGCCGTAGATGAACTCGTCCGAGCCTTTGCGGAATATGCGGCAGACATCACCGATGTTACATTCGGGCCCCGTGGCTTCGACAGTCATACCGATGATCTTTTCAATTTTTCCCATGTGCCTGTAAAGATCGGCATTTTTGACGTTTTCACGGATAGCGTTAAAGTTCATTCGGGTTATCTCCTCGTCATTCCCCGCCCCTTGTATTCTTCATTATTTCTTTGAGGAATTCAAGCTGGGTAGGAACGGAAGCATCAAGTATCTCTTCGCCGTTGTCGAGGATAACAGTGCCGTCCTCAGCGTCGGGAAGAATTTCTATTTCAATATCTTTGATATATGGTATTATCTGTTTGATGAGCTTTGCATCGGTCTTGATCTCTTTTGAAACCTCGCCCTGCGCAAGCGAAATTTTTATATAATCGGAGTTTCGGAAGCTTTTTGCGGCGTTTCCGATAATGCTCTCAATGACCTCGGGGTTGACTTTGAGTTCTTCGCCCGTGATCTTTTCGAGCATTTCGCACATCGTTTCGCGCATTTCGTTCTCGTTGTCGAGGAAGTATGCGTCCTTGTGCGAATTTATATCGGAGAGCAGCTGTGCTGACGCATCGACGTACTTTTGGCACTTTTCGAGCGACTGTTTTTTGCCCTCGTCATAGCCCTCTTTGAAGCCCTCGGCTTTCGCCTTTTCCTTTAAGATAGCGCACTCCTTGTTCGCCTTTTCGATAACGGCGGCGGTGGCTGTCTTAGCGTCCTCGGCGATGCTTTTTGCTTCCAGTTTTGCATTTTCGATTATCTCACGCCGTGCGGCTTCTGTTCTTATGCGGTAATCCTCGACTGCCGCTGCGACCTGACGATCGACCGCAGCGCGGAACTCCGCTTCTTTAGCAGCCGCCTCCCTCTGCTTCTGCTGTTCGAGTTCTTCGCGCGAGGGAGCTTCCTGCCCGGTGTTTTCCTCGCCCGGAAGAATGACGGTATTATCTATCTTGACGGGTTGGGAAGCACCGTAGCTGTACGACTGGGATTTGTATATTTTAAGCAATTATCTCGTCCTCTCCGCCCTTGCCGATAACAAGCTCGCCCTCTTCTTCGAGGTGTCTTATGATGCCGACAATTCTCTGCTGAGCTTCGTCAACGTCACGCATACGAACGTTATGCAGATATTCGATCTCCTGCTGAATGGATTCCTGCATTCTCTGCGGCATATTCGCATAGAGAACCGCTGCGACCTCGGCATTCGAGCCTTTGATCGCGATAGCGAGGTCTTTCGCTTCGACATCTCTGATAAAACGCTGAATGGACATCGAGTCGAGTCCGAGGATATCCTCGAATACGAACATCTTCTTCTTGATCTCTTCAACAAGAGCAGGATCTTTCGAGGAGAGTTCGTCGAAGATGTGCTTTTCTGTTCCTCTGTCTACCTTGTTGAGGATATCGGCAACGAAGTTTACGCCGCCGACCGTGGTAAGATCCATAGAAACGACTGCGGCAAACTTTCTTTCGAGTGTTTCTTCGATGGAGTGAATGGTTTCAGGCGAAGCCGATTCCATTTTCGCAATTCTTTCAACGACTTCAACTCTCTTTTCCTTAGGCAGCTCCTGAAGCACGGCGGAAGCCTGCTCGGACTTGACATAAGAAAGCACAAGAGCGATAGTCTGCGGATTTTCGTTCTGAATGATAGCAAGCAGGTTCTTGTAATCGGATTTTCTGACGAACTCAAACGCTTTCGTCTGCATCGACTTGGAAACACGTTCCATAAGCTTGCTTGCCTGATCAGGACCGTAAGCTTTTTCAAGTACGGCTCTTGCGTATTCAACGCCGCCCTCGGAAATGACTTTCTGAGTAAGGCAAAGCTCGTAAAATTCGTTCAGAGTCGAATCAACGACATTCGCCTCGAGGTAAGGCAGGCTTGAAATTTCATATGTGAGCCTTTCGACATCATCATCGGAAAGGCGTTTGTAAACGTAGGCAGCATTTTCTGCACCGATCGATGTAACAACGATCGCAGCCTTTTGCAGGTTTGTAAGTTCTTGGATATCAGGCATTGCTTACTCCTCCGTTTCGTCTTTCATCCAGTTTTTAAGCAGCTGAGCCACAATTTCGGGGCTGTTCTTCGCAAAGTCGCTGATCTCTCTGCGGATAGCGACTTCCTTGGTGTCTTCCTCCGCCAAGAGGCTCGGGATATCGGCAGGACTTGCGCCGTCGAGATCCATTGTGAACGTATCGACGATAGGCTCGCCGTCCGCGCCTGCGAGTGCTTCGGAAGCAAGTATCTGCTGCTCGAATTTTGCTCTCTTATTCTTAGCATTTCTCGATGTGATGATAAGCACAACGACAACAACGATAAGAAGAATGAGAAGGATCGCTGCCGCAGCGATAAGCTGATTGAGCGTAAGACCGAAGAGGTAAACGGGAGCTGTATCTGTTGCCGTATCAGTACCGAATTTCGGGAAGTTAGTGACCGTAACAACGTCCTGTGCAACGGTCGGATTTACACCGCCTGCGTTCGCAACGAGGTTCACAAGGTCAAGTCTTTGCGCTTCGGAGATATAATCCGTGTAAACGACAGTCGAAATGGAAAGTCCGTCGATCGTGTAGCCTGCCTTTTCGATCTGCTCTTTGTATGTATCGACAAGATAAGTGTTGGAAACGGAGTTTTCCGTCCAGGCACCCGTGCCGTTGGTATCACCCGTCGGATAGGTATCGTCTGCGTTCGTTTCAACGCCTACAACACCGCCGTCAGCGGTAGTTCCGCCCGAGGCTTCGGAAGCGTCGCCATGCTGGAGAACGCCCGTGTTGCCGTTCCCGTCAGCCGAATAGTCGGTGTTTTCGGAAACCTTTTTATCGAAGTTGAGCACCATATTTACCGCAACGGAAACTCCGTCATCGCCGTAAACAGGCATAAGAAGCTCGAGTATCTTATTCTTTATCGAGTTTTCAAGGTTGGTCTTGAAAGCGAATTTTCTTGTTTCATCAGCGATAACGTCTATCTCGTTCTCGCCCTCGATCTGCGGTATGCCGTAGCCGTCAACGATGCTGATATTATCATCGGTAAGACCGACGCAGCCGTTTCGGACGGTGTTTCTGATGCCGACTATCTGCTTATCCGTGAGCTTATAGTCGGGGGTGAGATATACCGTGACCGCAGCCGTCGGGTCTTGACGGAGCGAGGAGATGACCGTATTCTTCTGCTCGGGTATAGATATTGTGACCGTAGCTTTCTGAACGCCCTCAAACGTGCCGACAATAGCACTCAGACGCTCTTCAAGAGCCATTCGCGCATATTCCCTCTCCTGCGATGAGGTGGTGAACATATCTATATTGTTTGTATAAAGATTGTAGTTGATAGTACTCTTCGGATAGCCTTTCATAGCCATTTCCATAGTAAGAACGTTTTCCGTTCCGACAGGTACCATTATCGTGCCGCCGCTTTTAAGGGTAACATCATAGCCGAGGTCCTGTATCGCAGTGACGATCTCCGAAGCCTCGCTCGCTTCAAGTCCCTCAAAAAGGACGGTATAATCCTTTTTATTAAGGATTATAACAATTATCGCAGCGATAAGGACTATCGCAACGAGTATCGCTATGTACGCTATCTTGCGCTTTTTCTCCTGAGCTTCCCAGAACTGTTTGAACGAAGTCGTAAGCTTTGAAAGCTGTTCCTTCATATCCATTTACGAATTTTCCTTCCCGAATTAAAGATAGAATGGCTTACATCGAGATCTGGAGGACCTGATTGTAAGCGTCAACAGCGGCATTCTTTACCGCAACGAAGGTTTCGACAGCTATCGAAGCCTTTGTCATATTGTTATAAATAGTGTGGAGGTCATCAATCTCACCCTGCATAAGCTTTACAGCATCGATGTTGGTCTGCTGCTGTGTTTCCTGAACGTCGTTGAAAACTTCCTTGAAAACATCGGAAAACTGAGGTGAGCTTTCGGTAACTTCCTTGACCTGCTCGTTCTCATTGTCAAAAACTGACTGTACGGGTGAAATTGCACCCGATATCGGAACTATAAACATATTTTTATCTGCCTTTCTTTATATAAAACACGAACCTTACAAATTCAAGGTAAATCGGGACGGGAAACCCGTCCCCTACATTGGTATTATCTGCCTATATACAGACGTAAACCCGCCGAGGGGTTCTCCGCCTTATTTTCCGTTGAGGGACATTGCCTTTGTGAGCATAGCCTTTACCGCAGCAATAGCGGAAGCGTTCGCCTCATAACAACGCTGCGCAGCGAGAAGATCCATCTGCTCCTTGCTGTTGTCAACGTTGGTCTGGTAAATGTATCCGTCCTCGTCCGCAAGCGGATTGTCGGGGTCGTAAACCGGAACGAACGGCGCATCGTCATCGAGGATCTGCGTTACCGTCACACCCGAGTATCTGTACTTGTTCTTGTGTGAAAGATAATATGTGCCGTGGGAATACTTAGGACCATCGTCCTCGGTGTTGAACTTGTCCAGTTCATCGCTGAAAGTTTTCTTTTCGGAAAAAACAACGAGCTGACGGCAGTAGGGGTCTTCACCGACCGCTGTGTTGTAAGTTCCCTGCTCGGCGATATTCTGCGAAATGATATCCATTCGGAGTCTTTGCGCCGAAAGTGCAGAGCCGCCTATATCGAGTGAATTCAAGAATGACATTTATGTACCTCCAAAGCCGACGGCGTTACTTGGATATCGCCGTGCGTATCATCGAATAGTTGTTGTTCATCTGATCCATAAGCGCGCTGTACTGATACTGAACATCGGCAAGGTCGAGCTGCTCTTTTTCGATATCGACATTGTTGCCGTTAAGGAGCTGGTTTGTATTTGTTTCGTAAGTCGTTGCGACTTTGAGCGAAACATTGCCCTTTTCGTTATCGGTCGGCGTATGGTAGCTGCACTTGCACATCTCTTCTTTGAGTACAAGTCCGAAGTTTACTGTTTTTGCTTTATAATCGGGCGTGGAAACGTTTGCGATATTGTTTGAGATGACGCGCTGTTTATACCACGCTGCATCGAGCGTCTGCTCGGAAAGGGTCTGAAGCTTATTATCAAAAAGTCCCACGATATACCTCCTGTGTTGGTCTGATTCGCTGACTGTTCTTTCAAAATGGTAGACTACCCCCTTTAAAAGGGTATAGTATTCCATTAACAGTATATACCTTTTTCATAAAAATTACAAGAGATATCGCAAAATTTATATCCACAGCGGTAACAATTTTTTATTATAAAATCTATGGATTTTTCCCAAATGTAACAAATTGCACCCCTCTGACTGTTTAATTATGTCATTTTCTGAGAAATTTTTTGTATATTTTTAACAACAACGTGGTAATACTAAACACCAATAAAACTATAGACACAAAATTCGGTAAGATCACGGGTAAAAAGAAAAAGCATACACAATATTTGCGCATGCTTTGTATTTATATATGTTTCGGGAGCGCACGCCGTGCAATGGCAAGCTTCACCATTTCATTAGTAACGCTGCGAGTGTATTTTTTCTTCATTTCGTCCGCTTTTTTCTTATCCTGCGGCGTTCTGACCTTGCAGGAAAGATACGGGACAGCATCGAGAGCATCCGCCATTGCCTCGGCGAAGCATCGGTCGCAGGTACAGCAGTTGAATCTCTTCAATGCCACAGGCAAAAGTTCGGTTATAAGCTCGGAGCTGACGCAAATTTCGGTAGCTTCGCTCTGTTTTGGCTTAGGCTCTGCTTTTTCGGCGGCTTTCTGCGTATTCGTGTGCATTTCTATGACAGACTGCTTGAACTCGTTGTCGATTATCGGATTGGTCGCAGTACTTTTTCCCGTTAAAAGCTTCATAACAGCATCAGTCTTGTGCGTGACCTTTGCTGCGGTGCTGCCTGCCATACAAATTCCTCCTTATCTTCTCTTTTTATGCTCGGCTATCTCGGGGTAAAGCGATTCACACACCTTAACATAGTCCCTCGCGGCACGGCAGTTCGGAGAATATGTCGTTATGACCTCCTGATGCGCAGGAGCTTCGGCGACCGCAACGGAAACGGATATCTTCGTATCGAGTACGACCGTTCCGAGCTGTTCGGCAACGATCCCGACCATTTCCGCAACTTCACTCGCAAGCTGCTGGTTCCTGACATATTTCGTAAGGAGTATGCCCCTTATATTGAGCTTTTTATTATAGTATTTCTTGACGGCGAGGATAGTTTCGCGGAGCTGTGCAATACCCTGCAGCGAAAGTATCTCGGGCGTCATCGGGATTATAAGATCGTCCGCCGCTGTGTAAGCATTTATCGTAAGCACCGACAGCGCAGGCGGCGTGTCGATGATAATATAGTCATATTCATCGCGGACAGTTTTGAGTATCTCCCTCAGAATAAATTCGCGGTGTTCGGCAGGAAGCTCCAGTTCGCTTCCCGAAAGAAGTATATTCGATGTTATAACATCGCAGATGTGCGTAGTTTTTATCGCATCGCGGATATTGCACGCGCCCGTCATCACATCATGGATAGTGTATCCCCTGTCCTCTGTTCCGAGCGAGAACGAAAGGTTGCCCTGCGGATCCATATCTATCGCGAGAACAGTTTTTCCCCTGCTTCGGAAAATTCCCGCAAAAGCGGCGCAGGTCGTGGTCTTGCCGACTCCGCCTTTCTGATTTGTTACAACAATAATTTTTGCCATAGATCAAAAATCCTTATTCTGACGCTGTTTAAGCTTTTCTCTTTCCGCTATCTGACATTCAAAAATGAAGCGAGCCAGGCGTTCCTCCTGCGATTGGGTGATGTTGAGGAAATGACAGCCGTAGCCGTCAACAACGTCCGTTCCCATAACTGTCTGAGCGCGAAGCACCTCTGTCAGAAGCTCCATATCTCCGCCGAAAAGTTCAAGCATAAGCTGATCTCCCGGTTCGAAGTCGAAGTTCGTTTTCATATAAACGCCGCCGAGGTTGATGTTGCAGACGTGGATATTCAGCGGCTTGTCGAAGTTTATAAGCTCCTCATTGCGGATATAGAAAGGCGATGTAGTTTCAAACTCAGTGTTTATCTTAAACGAAGCGCGTCTTTCCTCGAGCGCGATGCCATCGCCAACGTGGAAATTCATCTGATACTCGGTGGAAAGATCCACCGAGGTCTTGTATTTCATTCTCAGACCGTTTATATATTCAAAAACAGCGGTTATGTATTCATCTTTTGGGATAAGAGGAAGCCCCGTACCCTTTATCATAACGAGATCGCGATCCTTGATGCGGAAGAAGTCTTTCGGGAAAAATACCGACTTGGTTGCCAGCAGCATTCTGTCCTGACTGTCATAGATAACAACTCTGCCGATCTTATCCTTTTTTATCATAATTCTCCCCCCATTGTCCTTTGACCCGACTGAATGATATATCCGTAAACGTTTAAAAATTAGTATAAAGATACATTCTTATTTTATCAAAAAACGCTCGGTTTTGCAACTGTTTTTTTTAACGTTGTAGAAATCAACACATTTCGACATATCTTTTTGTTGATTTGCAACAATTATTTAATGTGTGATCCGTGATGCGTAATTTTTAAATTCGGAATTATTTTGATGCTGAAATACTGTACAAAACCTGTCCGATAATTCTTGACTGACCCGTGGCTTTTGTGTATAATTAAATAAAAAGAAATTATTGCCTATCGACAGATTGAATTTTATGAGGTTTTAAAATGAAAAGGATCAAGCTGACTGCACTTCCTTGTTTATGTGCAGATGTTTTTTACGGTACCGACACGATCAGACCCGGAGGTGAAGCATTGAATTTTGCCGCTCATGCCTCACGGTTCGGGGATATAGATGTTACACTTCTCGGTGTTGTCGGAAAAGATAAATATGCGGAAGCGATAATGGAAGCAATATCAAAGCTCGATATCGATAAAAGTCATATTCGCATCGATGAAAGATATCCGACTGCAAATAATATGACTTATCTTACAGTATCGGGCGACAGGTATTACAAAGATGATTCGTGGAACGGGAAAATTCTCGATAACCTCGTGCTGAATGATACAGAGATCAAAGTCCTGTCAGCCTCCGATGTAGTTTTTGTTCATTTCTGGGCTTCGTGTTTTTCGCAGGTGATCGAACTGAAAAAAACACTCGGCTTTAAGCTTGCGGTGGATTTTGATGTATACAGAGATTTTTCGGATATGGAACGATATGCTCCGTACGTCGATTTCTTTATGATAAGCGGCTCGGAGGAACTCCTGCCGAGATTCAGAGAATTATCGGATAAATACCACTGTCTGTTCAATATGTCACTTGCAGAACATGGAAGCGTTACATACTTTAACGGACAGGAATTCAGAGTGCAGGCTGTAAAAGTTGAAAACATAATTGACACGACAGGGTGCGGCGACAGCTATCATGCCGGATTTGTCTGCTCGTATATGCTCGGAAATGATATTGAAAAGGCAATGAATGTCGGCTCGGAAATCGCAGCGGAAACCTTAAAGCATTATGGCGGCTTCTGAATAAGCAGAACCGCAGCCCCGGCTTTATCATACCCAATTCAATAATTACACATTAACCAAAACCGGATAAGATCACTGACATATCTCTGAACCCCCTCACCGCAAAGTATTATTTTGTCTCGGTTTTCAGAGAATCCCATAATTGTAAAATAAGAAAATATGACTGCCCGACAAATCGGAAGTTGTGGAGGTGTAATTATGTATATCTGCAATGATGACGTGTGTGACCCATGCTGTGATTTTTGTTGGTATTGTATTCATGGAAAAAACGGCGAGCCAATCAAGTGTGTAGAAATGAAGCCTGATTTTGAAGATGGTACCGGATATTGTGATGATTTTAAATGCAGATTACATGAACCAAAGCCACTTGATAGCAGAATAAACACAATAGAGCGATAGATTCCAACTTATCGGACAGATAAAACGCAGTACCCAATTCCAATAATTACGCATTAAGCATTAAGCATTACGCATTAAAAAAAGGGGGCGAAGGCTTGAAAAAAACATTTCATATAAACGAAAAGCGGCTTGCCTCCGTGTTTGACCGCAGGCTTTTTCTTGCGAACATACCCCCGATGAGCCTTATGGCAGCTCTGCTCGTTATCGTTATCATATCCGTGACGGCGGATATGAATATACCGAGCGTAATATACAAGTCGATTTTTTACGGAACGTATTTTTGCATAGCCTACAGCCTTATTGTATGCATCATCACGGGAATTTTTGCCGATATCTCGATAAAAGCGCACAAAGAACATACTTCGATAGAAATTTCCGACTCGCTTCTCATCGTATCCGAGCTTTATCAGACCGTTCGGTGCGAGGGAAAGCTCCGCCACTACAAAAAGCTGTGGATAATCGACCTTAACGATGTTGAGGACGTTGAGTATGTGAAGAACTACATAATCATTCACGGCAAAGCGCGGTATTTTTGTCAGGATGCGGAGTGGCTCGGCTTCGAGCGGACGGAAAACGGAGTCAATTTTGACAACTGGTGGTACGATTCCAACGGCGGAAAGACCGTTGACACCATCGAAATACACGATTTTTACACGGACGGCGAACGCATCGCACAGCGAATTCTTTTCTGCCGTGACAAGATAGCCGAGCGCACACGCCGCCGTGAGGAATACCGCAAACGAATGCTTGAAATTGCCAAAAACACAAAACACAAGCGCGGCATTTCGGAAAAATACAAGCCGCCATACAAAAGATAAAACGAGGACGAATTATGAAACCGCTTGAACTTACGATATCCGCATTCGGCCCTTACGCAGGTGAGGAACACATCGACTTTTCCAAGGTCGGCAGGGACGGACTTTACCTTATCACTGGCGACACGGGCGCAGGCAAGACGACCGTTTTCGATGCGCTCATCTTCGCTCTGTACGGTACGGCGAGCGGAAACGTGCGCGTTTCATCGATGTTCCGAAGCAAATACGCTTCACCCGAAAGCAAGACCTTTGTCGAGCTGAAATTTGAATACGGCGGCAAGGTCTACACGATAAAACGAAATCCTCCCTACGCACGAAAGGCTTTGCGCAAAACGAAGTCGGAGAACGCTCTCATTGAGGAATCCGCAGGTGCGGAGCTTACCATGCCCGATGGAAAAACTGTCAACGGGGTTTCGGGCGTGAACAAGACAATAAACTCGATAATCGGGCTTGACCGTGACCATTTTGCACAGGTCGCAATGCTTTCGCAGGGGGATTTTCTGCGGCTTCTCTTCGCCCCGACAAAGGACAAGATAGATATTTTCCGCTCGCTTTTCGGCACGGAAAAATATCAGCGTTTGCAAAAGCGCATATCCGAGGATATGTCTGCAGCGGCGAACGGCTTAAAGCTTATCGGCTTGAAAAACGAGCAGTACATCGCCGCTCTTTCCTGCGCCGAGGACAGTGAACTATACGAGGAGCTTGGCAAAATAAAAGCCGAGCCGCTTCTTTTCGGTTCGGACGAAATAAATTCGCTTGCGGATAAAATTATCGATGAGGACAAGTCTGCGCTTTACGAAACCGAAAAGCTTTCGGCGGAGCTTTTGTCTGCTTCGGAAAAGCTTGCGGCGAAGATAGAACGCTCGAATATACGGCTTGACGCTGAGAAAAAACTCAGCGAAGTGAACACAAAAATAGCTGCTTCGGAAGTTCTTATGCCGAAGCTGAAAGAACGCTTTTCCGCGGCTGAAACGGAATACGGAAAGGCTGACGGGCTTGCCGTGCAGATCGCCCGTGAACGTGAGCGGCTCTCCGATTATGCTCAGCTGAGCCTTGAGCGGAACGCCGCAAAGGAGAGATCAAAGCTTGCGGAGCAGGCTTTGGCAAAGTGTGAAGATGCAAAAAAATCGGCTTTCACCGCCGAAAACAATATAAATGAATACGCTGCCGAGCTTGAAACGATAAAAACAGCCGCCGAAGATCAGGCTCGCCTTGAAGCCGCCGCTTCGGAGAAAAACCGCATAATGTCCGAACTGAAAGCGTTCGCTTTTGAGGTGAAAAACTATATGGACGTTTGCACCGAGCTTGAAAATGCGCAGACTGAATATCTCACTGCGGCAAAGGCGGCTAACGATGACATTTCGGCTTACAACACACTCGAAAGGGCTTTTCTCGACAGTCAGGCAGGCGTTTTGGCGCAGAAGCTTGCGGTCGGTGAGCCTTGTCCCGTCTGCGGAAGTGTTGAACACCCTCACCCTGCGAAAATTCACGCCGCAAATGTCAGCGAGGACAAGCTGAAAGCGGCTCGGCTCCGTGCGGAAAACTCCCGTGAAAACGCTTCGCAGAAAAGCCGCACCGCAGGTGAACTTTCGGGCAGGGAAAATGCTCTGCGCAGGACTGTTTCGGCAAAGGCTGAAAGCTATTTTGGCGAAATTCCGCTTGACGGCATAAAAGACCGCATCAAGCAGGACTTCGCGCGCGAAAAAGCCGAACTCGCGAAGATAACGCAGGATATCGCTCTCGCCGAGGAGAAGAAAAAACGCTGTGCGGAGCTTGCAAAGCTAACGGAAATGGCGCAGGCGGAGCAGAAAAGCTTCACTCAGCTTGCATCGGAGCTTTCGGCGCAGGCGGCTTCGCTTTCGGCGCAGGCTCAGGCTGCTCAAACTGCGGCTGAAAAGCTTGCTTCAACTCTCGATTTTTCGTGTGAGGACGAAGCTAAAAAGCATCTTGCCGAGTTGGAAAAAACGAAAAGCAAAATTTGCGCCGAATATGAATCGGCAAAATCGGAATTGGAAAAAACATCGTCTGAGATCACTTCGCTGAAGTCAGCGGCTTCGGCTTATGCTTCACAGCTTAAAGAACTGCCGTCTGAGGACGCCGAAAAGCTTGCTGAAGAAAAAGCTTCGCTCGAAAGCAGACGGCGTGAGCTTGATTCGCGGAAATTGAAAATTTCATCGAGGATAGAAGCTAACACAAGCGCGCTCAAAAATCTTTCGGACGGCTTCGGTGAGCAGGAAAAGGCTGAAAAGCGTTACCGCATGCTTCGCTCGCTCTGCGACACGGCAGGTGGAACGCTCAACGGAAAAGAGAAGATAACACTTGAAACATACATTCAGACGGCGTATTTCAAGCGCATCACCGACCGCGCAAATGTGCGTTTTATGGAGATGACGGACGGACGCTATGAGCTTGTACGAAGCACGAATGCAGAGTCTTTGAGCGGCAAGAGCGGCTTGGAGCTTGATGTTATCGACCATTACAACGGCTCGGTGCGAAGCGTAAAGTCACTTTCGGGCGGCGAATCGTTTGAGGCGGCACTCTCGCTTGCGCTCGGACTTTCGGACGAGATATGTTCAAACTCGGGCGGCATACAGCTGCAGTCGATGTTCGTTGACGAGGGCTTCGGAACGCTTGACGAAGCTGCGCTGACGCAGGCGGTTGACACGCTTTGCAAGCTTTCACAGAGCGGACGGACGGTCGGCATAATCTCCCACGTTGCCGAGCTTAAAGAGCGCATTGACAGTAAGATAATCGTCACGAAAGATGTGCGCTCGGGAGAAAGCCACATTTCAATTCGTAATTCGTAATGCGTAATTCGTAATTAATGCAATGCGCTGCTTTGCATCGAATTTGAAATAATTTATATTTCGTTAGTTTACAATAAAAATAGTGTGGACTGATCGCCGCCCAACAACGAATAGCATTTTTATAATAAATGTAAAACCTGTTTTCAAAGGAAATTTTCTTTTTCCCTTTGAAAACAGGTTTGTTTGCGAAAAAATTTATACACTTATAGTAAATACCAATTAAAAACTATACAAAAAATCAAGCCGACAATCCTGCATATATGAATTATGCGACGATTTTTTGTATATAGTTTTATTGGTGTTTAGTATTAGGAAAAAGCTGATTAATACTAAACACCAATAAAATACAGGAAAAAAATCTGCGCCGAAATCCTATATATTCGAGATTGTCGGCTTGATTTTTTCCAAATTTTAAATGGTGTTTAGTATAAAGCGAAGCGTTCGTTTTGCCATTTTGAGAAAAGTACGAGTTTACGTCTTTAATGTCAATTTGACATAAACATTTTGAAAAATGGCAAAAACGTATTAATCAGCGTTTCCTTAGAATCATTTGCACATTCCGTCACATACAGAGAATCTGCCGTAAATTCGTACATCAAACGGGCGGATATAGAATCTGCCCCTACGGAATTTAGTGTTTCGCAATAAATTTACGGAGCAAAAATAATTACGCATTACGCATTATAAAAAGCCTTGACTTTTCCCTCTCTCTATGATATATTAATAGTATAAAACCCGTTCGGTCCGTTCGGGAGTGGATTTTTCGGAAGAGTTTTCTTTTCGCCTTTTCGCCACATGGTCACTGCTGACTGTGCGGCTTTTTTTATTGTCAAAAATCCGGGAGGAATTATATGGATCAGACGTTTATGAAAGAGAAAAAAATACTGCCGCTCGTGCTGTCGATGTCACTGCCGATGGTCATTTCCATGGCTGTGAACTCGCTTTACAACATCGTTGACAGCTATTTCGTGGCAAAGATAAGCGATGATGCTATGACGGCACTTTCGCTCGTTTATCCCGTGCAAAATCTCATCACCTCCGTTGCGGTCGGCTTCGGCATCGGTCTGAATGCAAGGATAGCGTTCTGCCTTGGCGCGAACGACAGGAACAATGCGAACCGTGCTGCGGCTACGGGAATGTTTCTGAGCGTTATCCACGGGATCATACTTACAATAGTATGCATACTCGGAATGCCTTGGTTCTTGTCTTTATACACGAAGAACGCATCAGTTATCGCTATGGGAACGGCTTATGCTGTAAGAGCGTTTGCCTTTTCCATAATTATCATGCTCGGAATTTCGATGGAAAAGATATTCCAGTCGGTCGGACGAATGAAAGTTTCAATGCTGAGTATGATGTGCGGATTCATCGCGAACATCATACTTGATCCTCTCATGATCTTCGGGATCGGTCCTTTTCCCGAAATGGGCATCGCAGGCGCGGCTTACGCAACGGGCATCGGTCAGACGATAACGCTTATCGTTTACCTGCTCTTCGCGAGGTTCAGACCTCTCCCCGTTTCTTTCCGCAGGGAGTTTATTTCTTTTGACAGGGAACTGATGAAGCGGCTCTACTCGATAGGGATACCTGCGGCACTCAATATGGCTTTGCCATCGCTGCTCATTTCCGCGCTCAACGGTATACTTGCGCCGTTTTCGGAGAAATATGTCCTCGTTCTCGGTGCTTATTACAAGCTCCAGACGTTTATCTACCTTACCGCAAACGGCATCATTCAGGGCATACGTCCTATCGTAAGCTTTAACTACGGAGCAGGAGAGGAAAAGCGCGTCCGTCAGACGACACGGACTACCCTTGCACTTTCGGCAGGTGTAATGGCGGTCGGCGTTATTCTTTGTTACCTTATCCCGAGCCGTATGATGGGCATTTTCACTTCAAGTGAAGAAACCGTTGCTATCGGCGTGACGGCACTTCACATTATCAGCATAGGATTTGTGTTCTCGGCATTTTCCGTAACCTACTGCGGAGTGCTTGAAGCTTTGAGCAGGGGCATACCGTCGCTGATAATTTCCGTAATGCGTTATGTTGCCGTGATAATCCCTGCGGCAATGCTTTTCAGCCATTTATACGGCGCGAACGGCGTGTTCATAGCTTTCCCGATAACGGAGATCGTCACGGCCGCAGCTTCCTATATTATTTACAGAAAATGCTGCCCGAAAAAGGGATAAATACATTCAGAACCCGTCTTCACAAGCATATGCGCACGTCTTTTCGGCAAATTTTGCCGCAGACTGCGTTAAAAATCCTTGCCGGGCGAAAGCCCGCCTGCGGATTTTTGCCTACTCTGCAACAAAATTATGCTCGAAAATCCGCACACATTTCTTATGAAGACAGGTTCTCAAATAAAAGCAAAAGCTTCGTTTGTTTTGGGCAGACGAAGCTTTTGTTTTTTACTTTTTCACATATAAAACGCCGAAAGCATCCGGACCGCAGTTGCAGGTGACGGTCGCGGAGGCGTTTGTTATTTTCAGTTCATCAAATTTGCAGTATTTCTCGGCTTCCGCTGTTATGGTGCGGAGTTTTCTGACCGAACAGCCTGCGTGAGTGATGAAGCCGCACCGCTTATCGATGTTCTTTTCATCTTTAAGCTCATGCCGAATATACGCTTTGCAGGCGTTCCCATAGTTTCCGAAGATGATGTTCTTCACCCGAAGATTTCCGTTTTTCATCGCAAGGACGGGGTGTATGCCGAACGCTGTGCAGGCATTTTTCACAAAGGCGGAAACGCGTCCGTTGCGGTAGAGATAGTCTGCGTTTTTCGCAATAAAGCTTGTCGAAACGTGTTTTTTCAGTTCGTCAAGCTCGGCGAGTATCTTTTCGCACTCGCAGCCCTCGTTTGCAAGTTCGGCGGCGCGCAGGACGAGAAATCCAAGTCCCGTTGAAAGATGCTGCGAATCGAAGATATGCACACGCTTTCCCTCTGAACCCATTATCGATACAGCCGCCTGCGCATTTTTGCAGGAATTGCTTATCCCCGAGCTTATAGCAACGAGGATAAGCTCGTCATAGCGTTTAAGGCTTTTCTCGAATGCTCTGTAGTAAACATCGGACGGCGGAGGTGATGACCTTGTTTTTCCGCCTCTGTTTTCAAGATAGTATATGACGTTTTCCGCCGTTATCTCGTCCGAATCGGTGAAAACGCCGCTCTCCGTTTCGACAAGGAAATAGAGTATATCGACGCCGCATTTGTTCAGGACGCTTTTCGGCAGGTCGCAGACACATTCGGCAAGAATGCCTACTTTTTTCTTTCCCATAAAAAATTACCCTTTCCCCGAAAGATACCGTCATTGATCTTTTGTACACATTCCGATCAGAGATCAATACGAAGCCGAGCCTGCCGAAACGCTTATAAGCTCCTTCGGCAGCCACATTTTCAGCACTCGGTCAAGTGCCGAAAGCTCTATCGGCTTCGCGATGAAATCATCAAAGCCCGATTCGATATACATATCCCTGACACCGTTCACGGCATTCGCTGTCAGCGCGATTATCGGAACGTTTTTATAGTATCTGTCCTCCATGCCGCGTATCTCTTTTGTGGCTTCAACGCCGTCCATTTCGGGCATCATGTGATCCATAAATACGATGTCGATATCCTTTGAGCGGAGCATCGATATTGCCGCCCTGCCGCTGTCGGCGGTAAGCACCTGCATACCGTATGGGCGCATAAGTCCGACAGCGACTTTGAGGTTGATGATATTATCGTCAACAACGAGCACTCTTGCTTTCGGCGCGGTAAAGCGTACTGCCGCCGCCCTGCGCTCGCCTATAGCTGTCGGCGTTTTTTCGTGATTGAATACAGAAGCGGCTGTTATCGCATAGAAAGGCTTATAAACGCATTTCATTTTCGGCGGAACTTCGACCGCATCAAGTCTGTCCTGAACGATGATAATGTCGGTATTCTCGGACAAAGCACCGAAGAACTCACGGGCTTCGGTATATTCCTCCCTGCCGATGAAAATGTGGGTATATTTTTTCGCCGAAACCGCCCTTCGGATAGACGTCAGTGAATCGAAAAGCTCAAAATCGGCATCGAGCGATGATTTAAGTTCAGAAACGAGCGAATAGTATTCCTCCGAGATCCTCGGTGTGACGTGCTTTGCCATATCAATGAAGAACGCCGCATGGATCTTTTCGGGGTCTTTTACAGTGATGAAAGGCTTTCCGTTGGCTACTTCGAGAGGAATGACAAATCGGAACTCCGAGCCGACTCCGACCTCGCTCGAAACATTGATGAAGCCGCCCATTGCGCCTACGAGCCTGCGTGAAATGGCAAGTCCGAGTCCTGTTCCCTCAACGGAGCGGTTTTTCTTCGTATCTATCTGTTGGAAGCTGCTGAAAAGCTTTTCCAGACCCTCGGTCGAGATGCCTATGCCTGTATCGGTGACGGAAACTGAGAGGTTGATCCCGTATTCATGCCTTGTCTGCGAAACACGAATGACAACGCAGCCTTTTTCGGTAAATTTTATCGCATTCGTGACGAGGTTTATCATAACCTGACGGATACGAAGCTCATCGCCGACAAGTCCCGTCGGGAGATCGGGGTCGCACTTGACGATAAGCTCTATCGGCTTGTCGCCCCTTCGCGTGAGTGCGAGATTTATAACGTCATTGAGCGTTGAAGCGATGTTGAATTCTTCGGAGATGAATTCCATCTTGCCCGATTCTATCTTGGAAAAATCGAGGATATCGTTTATTATCGCGAGCAGGCTTCGTCCAGAATCCTGAATGTTGAAGCAATAGTCCCTGACGGTATCGCTGATGTTGTTTTCGCATAGGATAAGCTCGCACATTCCGACGATAGCGTTCATAGGAGTGCGTATCTCGTGGCTCATATTTGCGAGGAAGTCGCTCTTTGCATTGTTTGCCTGCTGTGCTATCTTGAGCAGTGCCGCCTGCTTTTTTTTCGATTCAAAAAGCGTGTAATTGATGTATATGCAGATCACCGTATCAAAAAAATACACTATCGGAAAGCGCACAAGATAGGTTTCGGAATAAGCATAGCCAAGCTCGTGAAGCGGTGACCACATATACACCGCCATAAAAATACCGAGCAGTATGCAGAACGCTCCGCCGTAAAAAAGCTTATAGAACACAATGCCTATAGGCGGAACGAGCAGCAGCCATACGATGCTGAAGCCGTCCTTTCCGCCCGTTACAATAAAAAATGCCATCATTGCACCGATCGCGGCGAGCGTATTCACGCTTAAAATAAGAAAGTTATTCGTTTTTCTGTACAGAAAATAATTCAATATGTACCAGACGCCGGCAGCACCCGTTATGTAGACCATCAGCGTTGAGTGCGTGATAATATTAATAGTACACATCAAAAGACTGATGATACCGACCGTGACCGAAATAAGTCCTATCGAGCGTTTGTCGGTGTTTTCAGCGTCCTTTTTCAACTCTTTTAAAAGTTCAAACATCGGTTGACCCTCTATCTATAATATAAAAGCTGCTGCATTTATACTAAACGCCAATTAAAAACTATACCAAAAATCAAGCAAAAACTCGCAGCTGTTGAAAACAGCTTGATGTTGAAAACAGCTTGATGTTGAAAACAGGTTTATATGGCTTTTTGCGCAAATTTTTTGTCTATAGTTTTATTGGTGTTTAGTATTACAGCCTTTCACTTTAAATTATAGTATTTTTTTACGAAAGTGTCAATAAAAATATGGATACCGGACACGGCATTTCAACAAGTGAACTATTTTTTATCAAGCTATTTACAAAATATTGTAGGGGACGGGCGACCCGTCCCCTACAGTAATATATGGCGATTTGAAATATATTCGCATTAAAAGTTCACTATTTATTTACTCGTTGAAATACCGTTGGATATCGGATATTTTTCTTTTTTGTTCAATGCATAAATATCTTTGGCTGAAATTTATATAGCTTCTTTTATTATAGTATAAAAATCACCGCACAAAGTTCGCTCTGTGCGGTGATAGGCTTTGCATAATGCTTAGTAGGAAACGACAAGCTGCATCTTGAAGCGTTCTTCGCCGTAAACAGCGTGTGGGATATCCTTTGGCATAATAAGAGTTTCGCCCGCTTCGAGGTAGAAAACTTCGCCGCCGACTGTAAATCTGCCCTTGCCCTCGAGGACTGTTACCATAGCATCGCCCGATGCTGCATGAGTGGATATCTCCTCGCCCTTGTCGAATGAGAAGATAGTCATGCTTACAAGGTCATTCTGAACGAGGGTCTTGCTTACGACCTGACCGCTCTGGTATTCGACCTGATCTTTAAGGTTTATTTTTTCCTGCTTTGCAATATTCTTATACATTTTATTTCCTCCTGAAAAAAGCTATATAATATAGTATGTTTTTATCGCCGATTTATGCGGCCGACGGTCGTTTTTATACAACGATACTATTATACTTTTTTTGTCGTGTTTTTTCAAGTTCGTATAGAAAAACATTTATGAACGGTATGAAAAAAACCTTTTTGCCCCCCATTTTTGAGCGAAATAAAGGCAAAAGTCTGATTTTACCTTTTGACTAATAAGCGGATATAAAGTTAGAGCTTTTTTGTAGTATGTTACAAATCAGGCTCCAAATTTATAAATTTTTGCGCCAAATTTGTCAACTTGTGTAACATATAATGGAATGTAAGCCATAATTTAGCATTACATTTGATCTGTTTGGGGCAGGTTTAGAGAGTTTGCATAAAGCTTTTTGGAACTTAATTCCATAATTCTCCCTATTTCGGCTTTTATCAGGGTCGTTTGAGGGGGCTTAAATCGCCTGTTTTGTGCATATTAAACAAAAAAGAGGTTCAAATAAATTTGACAAACAGCTATTTTGATTTTATAATAGCTAAAGTCGCTTAAAGATTACAAATGGGTTACAAATAATTAATATTCAGTGCAGACATAATGTGACCCAACCGATCAAAGCAATCAAAAAGGAGATTTTATGAGCAGACCTATTAAACTACCGTTAAAAAGCTTGCAGGATGTAAAAAAACAGAAAGTTGTTTCAATTGCTACTGCTGCAGCCGGAATCGTAATTCTTCTGCTGGTTATTTTCGGGGCTGTAAAGGCTTCTTCCGCCAAGCCTGTTTTTGAAGCAGACATCGTCAATGCTTCGCACATCGGTGAAGAAACCATTACTGTGAACCCAAATCCGTACTGCAAGGTCAAAAT
Source organism: uncultured Ruminococcus sp. (assembly GCA_945868475.1). Taxonomy (GTDB): domain Bacteria; phylum Bacillota; class Clostridia; order Oscillospirales; family Ruminococcaceae; genus UMGS363. Next base: position 136,039 of record CAMBLM010000004.1, read on the forward strand.
TTTTGCCGACGGAAACAATTACGTTGTAAGAGCCAAGGGAAACGTTGCTGACGCTATCAATGCAGCAGGCATCACGGTCGATGATGACGACCTTATCAATGTCGGACTTTCCGAACCGCTCAACGCAAAAACAGACATCGTTATCAACCGAGTTGAATATGTCACCGAAGTCAAGCTCGAAACCATCGAATATGCGACCGAATACAAGGAAGATGACAGCTACGTTGTCGGCTTCTCCAAGGTCCTCGTTGACGGAGAAGAGGGCGAACTCGCCAAGACTATCTGCCACACCTATGTTGACGGAAAGTTAGCAAGCTCGGACATCGTAAGCACGGAAGTCACCGAAGAACCCGTTGACGAAGTTATCGTTCAGGGTACAGCCGAGGTAAACCCGATAGCAGCAATGAGCATCTCACAGCTTGATGTCCCCGATTACCTTGCACTCGATGAAAACGGCGTTCCTACTTCATATTCAAACGTCCTCACGGGCAAATCCTGCGCATACAGCGCAAACCCTTCCGCAAAGACTGCTTCGGGCAGACAGGTCAAGGTCGGCTATGTTGCCGTTGACCCTGCAATAATCCCTTACGGAACGGAGCTTTACATCGTTTCCACCGACGGAAAATACGTTTACGGCTATGCAGTTGCAGCCGATACGGGAACAGCACTTCTTGACGGACGTATTCTCGTTGACCTCTTTATGGAAAGCTACGACGCAAGCTGCGACTGGGGCGCAAAGCAGGTCAATATTTACATTCTGTAAAAAAATATAAAGATATACAAAACGGAAAAGTGTTCCCTCTGCTCTTTCAGGCAGGGGGAACTTCGTTTTGTCAGTATTCTGTATTTTCACATTATGTAATATATGCTGTGATAATACAAATCGTAAATTTACTCTTTATACTAAACACCAATTAAAAACTATATAAAAAATCAAGCAAAAACTCTGATATATGGGTTTTGCACCGATTTTTGTCTATAGTTTTATTGGTGTTTAGTATTAAAAGCACGGAAATGCATGATATTTTAAGCCTATCAATTATTTTAAACATAAATTCTGATTTACTTAGAGTAATATTTATAGCGTGATAAACTCGATGTATTTGATATAGTATGCTTTCACTTGACAAAAAGCGGCTTGTGTGGTATATTTATGGCATACAGTTTTCTTGAAAAGGAGCGTACTATTATGGAATTCAAAGAACTTATAGAAGCAAGAAGAAGTGTCAGAGCTTACGCTGAAAATGTGACCGTTACCGCGGATGATATAAAATCAATGATAAATGCCGCACAGCAGGCACCGTCGTGGAAAAACTCACAGACGGGAAGATATTACGCTGTTATCTCGCCCGAAATGATCGCAAAGGTGCAGAGCGAATGTCTGCCCGAGTTCAACCGTAACAATTCCGGAAATGCAGGTGCGCTCATCGTTACGGCTTATGTTGCGAACCGCTCGGGTTTTGAGCGTGACGGCAATCCCACGAACGAGTGCGGAAACGAATGGGGTGCTTATGACCTCGGACTTCAGAATCAGAATCTGCTCCTTGCCGCAAGGGACATCGGTTTTGACACGCTCATTATGGGTATCCGCGATGCGGAAAAGCTTCACAAAATGCTCGGCATCCCCGAAGATCAGCACGTTATGTCGGTAATTGCAGTCGGCAAGAGGGCCGCAGAACCTCAGAAGCCTGCAAGAAAGAATACCGAAGATATAGTGAAAATGTTCTGACCTTAACACTATATATAGTATTGCCGCATTAAAAGAGCCGTTCCGTCAAGCCTTTTGGAACGGCTCGTTTTGTCAATCCGCAATATCGCCAAAAAAGGAATGGGAAATTCATAAAAAACGCCGACCATGAAAATATGTAACTCCCTTGTTTTTAATTATGAACTGTGATATAATTCAATATATGGTGCTTAAAAATAAAACATTTTACAATATATAGTGTACATGTAGGCGTTAAACGTTTGATATTTACTATAAGTTTAATAATTCCGATAAATTTGATATAAAGCCGATAATACTGATTTTTAATCAAAGTATAGACAAAAAATCGGTGCAAAAGCCATATAAACCTGTTTTCAACATCAACCTGTTTTCAACAGCTGCAAGCTTTTGCTTGATTTTTTGTACACCTTTTGTACACTTTCAGTTTAAAAATTAGTATAAACAGCTCGGCAAAAAAGAATGAAAAGGCAAGGAACAGGGAGGGCCAAAAATGAAGATCATCAAAAGAAACGGAGCGGAAGAGGTTTTTGACATCAACAAGATCGTGAACGCTATCGCAAAGGCTAACAACGCAGGCGATAAGAACGAGCTTACCGAGGGTCAGATCTACGACATCGCCGACTATATCGAATATAAGTGCGGCAAGGTAGGGAGAGCCGTTTCTGTCGAGGAAATTCAGGATATGGTCGAGGGTCAGATCATGGCGAAGGGCGCATTCGATGTTGCACGCCGCTATGTAAGATACCGTTACACCCGTTCGCTCGTCCGTAAGGCAAACACCACGGACGACCGCATACTCACCCTCCTCGAATGTAACAACGAGGAAGTTATGCAGGAAAACTCCAACAAGAACCCTGTTGTCAACAGCGTCCAGCGTGACTATATGGCAGGCGAAGTAAGCCGTGATATCACGAACCGTCTGCTTCTGCCGCCCGATATCGTTGAAGCCGACAAGCAGGGCATTATCCACTTCCACGATTCCGACTATTTCGCACAGCATATGCATAACTGCGACCTCGTGAACCTCGAGGATATGCTCCAGAACGGCACAGTCATCAGCGAAACGCTTATCGAAAAGCCGCACAGCTTCTCGACAGCCTGCAATATCGCAACACAGATCATTGCACAGGTCGCATCGAACCAGTACGGCGGCCAGAGCATAAGCCTTGCGCACCTTGCTCCGTTCGTACAGATATCCCGTGAGAAGATCCACCGTGATGTCCTCGAAGAAGTAAAGGCTCTCGGTGCTGCACCGAGCGAAACAAAAATTGCTGAGATCGTTGAAAAGCGTCTTCACAAGGAGATCGAAAAGGGCGTCCAGACTATACAGTACCAGGTCGTAACTCTGATGACAACAAACGGTCAGGCTCCTTTCCTCACCGTGTTTATGTATCTTAACGAAGCCAAGAACGAAAATGAGAAGCAGGATCTCGCGCTCATCATCGAAGAAATGCTCCGTCAGCGCTATCAGGGCGTAAAGAACGAAGCGGGTGTATGGATAACACCTGCTTTCCCGAAGCTTATATATGTTCTCGAAAATGACAATGTTGATGAGGACAGCCCGTATTTCTACCTTACCGAGCTTGCCGCAAAATGTACGGCGAAACGCCTTGTCCCCGATTATATCAGTGAAAAGGTAATGCTCCGGCTCAAAGTAGATAAGAACGGCGAGGGTCACTGCTATACCTGCATGGGCTGCAGAAGCTTCCTCACGCCTTATGTTGACGAAAACGGCAAGCCGAAGTATTACGGCAGATTCAATCAGGGCGTTGTAACTATCAACCTTGTTGACGTTGCGCTCTCCTCGGGCGGCGATATGGATAAATTCTGGAAGATATTCGATGACCGCCTTGACCTTTGCTACCGTGCGCTGATGTGCCGTCACGAAAGACTTAAAGGCACACTGTCCGACGCCGCACCTATCCTCTGGCAGTACGGCGCACTCGCAAGACTTAAAAAGGGCGAGCCTATCGACAAGCTCCTTTACGGCGGATATTCCACCATTTCGCTCGGCTATGCAGGCCTTTGCGAATGTACAAGATATATGACGGGAAAATCCCACACCGACCCCGAAGCTACACCATTCGCGCTTGAAGTTATGCAGCACATGAATGATGTCTGCGCCGAGTGGAAAAAGAAAGAGAACATCGACTTCTCGATCTATGGAACTCCGCTCGAAAGCACAACTTACAAATTCTCCAAGTGCTTGCAGAAGCGTTTTGGCATAATCAAGGGCGTAACGGACAAGAATTATATCACAAACAGCTACCACGTTCACGTTACCGAGCAGATAGATGCTTTCACAAAGCTCAAATTTGAATCGCAGTTCCAGGCTCTCTCCCCCGGAGGAGCTATCAGCTATGTTGAAGTTCCGAATATGCAGAACAACATTCCTGCCGTTATAAAAATAATGAAGTTCATATATGAAAACATTATGTATGCGGAACTCAACACAAAGAGCGACTACTGTCAGGTATGCGGATATGACGGAGAGATAAAGATCGTTGAGGACGATGACGGAAAACTCGTCTGGGAATGTCCGAACTGCAGGAACCGTGACCAGAACAAGCTCAACGTTGCGCGCCGCACCTGCGGTTATATCGGCACTCAGTTCTGGAATCAGGGCAGAACGCAGGAGATAAAAGAAAGGGTACTCCATCTGTAATGAATTACGGTGAAATAAAGAATTTTGATATTGCAAACGGCGAGGGCGTCCGGGTTTCGTTATTCGTTTCGGGCTGCACTCACCACTGCAAAGGCTGCTTCAACCCCGAAACGTGGAATTTCGGCTTTGGCAGCGTTTACACAAAGGAAACAGAGGACAGCATAATGAAAATGCTGTCTTTTCCTTACATTGACGGTCTTTCGCTGCTCGGCGGAGAGCCGTTTGAACCCGATAATCAGCGTGAGCTTGTAAAGCTGCTGAAAAGAGTGCGCTCCGAGCTTCCCGACAAGGATATCTGGTGCTATTCGGGATATATTTTCGATGAAGAGCTGCTCTCCGAAAGCCGCGCACGATGCGAGGTAACGGACGAGATGCTCTCGCTCATAGACGTTCTCGTTGACGGCGAGTTCAAGGAAGAATTAAAGGACGTTTCTCTCGTTTTCAGAGGTTCTTCCAATCAGCGAATAATCGATGTGAAAAAGTCGCTCGAAAGCGGCAAAGTTGTCCTCTATAAACTGAAAATGAGTGATATATAACTATGAAAATACTGATAATACGCCACGGCGACCCTAATTACGAGATAGACGGCCTTACCGAAAAGGGCAGGCGCGAAGCCGAATTCCTCTCAGAACGCATTTCTGAGCTTGATGTAAGGAAATTCTACGTTTCTCCCCTTGGCAGAGCAAAGGCTACAGCCGCTTATACTCTTGAAAAGATGGGACGCACAGCCGAAGAATGTCCGTGGCTGCGTGAGTTTGACGCGCACATAACCGACGAACACAGCGGCGAACAGCGTATCCCGTGGGACTTGCTCCCCGAGGACTGGACAAAGGTCGGCGAATATTACAGCAAGGCCGAGTGGTACAAAGCTCCGCTTATGGATAAGGGCAATGTCATTGCCGAAGCAAAAAAAGTCTATGACGGACTGGATAAGATACTCGCCGAGAACGGCTATGTCCGTGAGGAAAACTATTACCGTGCCGAAAAGCCGAACAATGATACTATCGTGCTCTTCTGCCACTTCGGCGTTGAGTGCGTGATGCTCGGCTATCTGCTCGGCATTTCACCCGTACTGCTCTGGCATGGCTTCTGCGCCGCTCCGACGTCGGTCACAACGCTCGTCACCGAGGAACGCCGCAAGGGCATCGCATACTTCCGCACAGGTTCGTTCGGCGACACTTCGCACCTTTATGTAAAAGGTGAACCGCCTGCATTTGCGGCGAGATTCTGCGAATGTTTCGATAACGAAGATGAAAGACACGATTAAAAGGATATTTAAAAATATGAAAAGTGAACGAGTTTACCCGAAAGCAGTTGTCACAAAAAAAGCTGAGGCTTCTCTGAAAAAGGGTCACCCTTGGATATATGATACCGAGATCGAAAGCCTTACCAACGGCGCACCGAACGGCGGCATCGTCGATGTTTTTTCCGAGAAAGGCTCATATCTCGGCAGCGGATTTCTGAGCGAAAAGAGCAAGATAAGAATTCGCATCATCTCCAAAAATGCAAACGATAAATTCGACTATAACTTCTGGAAACGCCGCGTTAAGTACGCCTACGACTACCGCAAAACCGTTATGGGCGAGGATATTTCCTGCTGTAGGATCATCTTCGGCGAGGCAGACGAACTCCCCGGACTTACCGTTGACCGCTACAACGATCTGCTCGTAACGCAGGTGCTTTCCTACGGCATGGAGCTTGTAAAGGGCGATGTTTTCCGTGCGCTTGTTGAGGTTTTTGCCGAGGATAACGAGAAAATAAGCGGAATTTTTGAGCGGAACGATGTTGCTATCCGTGAACTCGAGGGAATGGAGTGCGGAAAAGGTTGGTACAAGGCTGATTTCGTGGGAATACCCGATTCGGTCGAAACCGTTATCTGCGAAAACGGCGTAAAATATCATGTTGACGTTGAAAACGGACAGAAAACAGGCTTCTTCCTCGACCAGAAGTACAACCGACTTGCAGCTGCGAAAATTGCAAAGGGCAAGACCGTCCTCGACTGCTTTACACATACGGGGTCGTTCGCCCTCAATGCCGCAATGGGCGGTGCAAAGCACGTTACAGCCGTTGACGTTTCGCAGACCGCCGTTGATATGGCACAGAGGAACGCAAAGGAAAACGGATTGGACGACCGAATGGATTTTCTTTGCACGAACGTCTTTGACCTCCTCCCGAAGCTTGCAGAGGAGAAGAAAAAGCCTTACGACATGATAATCCTCGATCCGCCTGCGTTCACCAAAAGCCGAGGAACTATCGGCAGTGCGGAGCGCGGCTACAAGGAGATAAACTACCGTGCAATGAAACTCCTGCCAAGGGGCGGATACCTCGCAACGTGCAGCTGCTCACACTTTATGAACAACGAGCTTTTCGTGAAGATGCTCATGTCGGCTGCAAAGGACGCAGACGTTCAGCTCAAGCTGATAGAAGTCCGCCGTCAGTCCCCCGACCACCCGACTTTGATGAATGTCCCCGAAACGGACTACCTGAAATTTTATTTGTTCCAAGTGGTTTAAATCAATGCGTAATTCGTAATGCGTAATGTGTAATTATTTTTGTTCTGTAAATCTACAATGAAAACCTAAATTCTGTAGGGGCGGATTCCATATCCGCCCGTTGCAAACCAACATTTTAGGTAAATTTTCTGTAGGTGACGGGTTTCCCGTCCCGAATCGCGCAAGCGATTTTCGGCGCATATTTTTTAGGTTTATACTAAACACCAATTAAAAACTATATAAAAAATCAAGCAAAAACTCTGATATATGGGTTTTGCGCCGATTTTTTGTCTATAGTTTTATTGGTGTTTAGTATTAAACACTTAACAGAACACCTCTGATTTTATCTTTTTCGGATAAAATCAGAGGTGTTCGTTTATTTTATACCAAAAGCCAATTGAAAACTATACAAAAGATCAAGCAAAAGCTCGCAGCTGTTGAAAACAGCTTGATGTTGAAAACAGCTTGATGTTGAAAACAGCTTTATATTTGCGCCGTTTTTTTGTCTATACATTTATTAGAGGATCAGTATTACCCTCAAAAAAGATCGAGCATGCTGTCGAGGTATATTTTTTCTCTCACACGGAGCTGATATTCGGGCTTTACCATATAATAAAGCAGAAATTCCAGTATCAGCGCACTGCCAAGTCCTCTGCCCTCTATCTTGAAATTGGAGAAACCGTTCGGTAGATAGGTATTTATGATATCGTTTATGCCGATGAAGCTTGGGTTTTCCATTGCCTTTGAGAAAAGATACCCCTCGGCGGAATCGGGTGCTTTGCAGATATGGTCGGAGCATCTTTCGCCAAGGTTTTTTCGGCTGACATTTTCATAGCAAAGCTTTCTGTCCTTACAGCCGACCCAACAGCACTCGTTGCAGAGGAATTCTATCTTATTTTTCATCGCTTCGGGCAGCTTATTGAGCTTATCAAATGCTTTATTCAGGCGGAAATCGGGAACTACATACAGAAAATCTTCGCGCTTAACTTCGTCGAATAGCTTCTGAAAATCCGTCAGCACCTTTGTAGTGGAGGAAACAAAATACAGCTTCTGGTAATTCGCTTTGAGATAGCTCAGGAGCAGCTCCGAATGTACTATCACGCCGCTTGGCGGTTCGCTGTTTTCAAACATTTTGCACAGAGCATTGCATTTTCTGTCGGAGAGATGTTCTTCACGCAGCAGTGAATTGCTGAACGTCAGCCGAGCAGAAATGCCGTATTCTTTCATCAGTGCCAAAACTTCACGTGGGTCATGCTCGCCGAAGCCAACGCGTCCGCCGCCCCATATACAGTCCGCAGGAGCGCCGTAGACAGAGCCTATTTCACACCAATCGTAAAAATACTCCCTATGCTCACTCCGGAGCGGCAGAAAGGCACTGTAAAGCTCATAAAACTCAAACAGTCCCGGCAGGTGATAGTATGCTGTGCCGTTCATATACATTTTGCACTTCCCTCTCGATCAATTTACCTCATTATATCATAATCGTTCATAATTTACAAGGATATTTCATCGCAGTTTCGCTCGCTTTGATGCCGCGAAAAAATCAAGTAACTTATTGCAAAACGTCGATTTTATGTCGAAACATCATTTAAAATTAGGATTTTTCTTAAATTTTGTAAAGAAACGGCACAAATTTTAGCATATTAATACTAAACACCAATAAAACTATAGACAAAAAATCTGCGCAAAATCCATATATCAGAGTTTTTGCTTGATTTTTTGTATAGTTTTTAATTGGTGTTTAGTATAACAGTTTACACTTGCAAAACACCTTACAAAGGTATATAATAATATTAATGTAAAAATATGTTATGTTTTTCAAAATTTTAATTATTTCTTACGAAATAGGATAATGGGGTAAAAATGAGATCAAAAAAGGGATTTCTGTATATTGTAAACCTTCTGTTTGCGGCTTTGCTGCTTGCAGTGCCGATGCAGTTCGCTCTGTCGGCCGAAGAAGCGGAAACCGACCGTCAGGTGATACGCGTTGCGTTTCCTACGCAGGAGGGTATGAGCTTTTTCGGACATTCGGGAAATGTCACTGGGTATAACTATGACTATCTCGAAAAAATATCCGAATACACGGGCTGGGAAATGGAATACGTTCCCTACGGAAGCGCGGACGGAAACGAAGCTGTCGGCAATGTTATAAGCGACTTGCAGGAGGGCAAAGCCGATCTTCTCGGACCTCTTTTGAAAAAACAAAGCCACGGAAGAATTGTTTGAATTCCCCGATAACAGCTACGGCACTGTATATACAACGCTCTGCGCGCCTGCATCAAGCACTATACGTGAAAACAACATCTACAATGTCGATCTGCTTCGCGTAGGACTTTGGAAAGTTGCGGAAACGAGAAATGCGGAAGTTCTCGCCTTTCTCAAATCGGAAAATATGCCTTATGAGATAATATATTATGAAACCGCCGAGGAACAGCTTGAAGCGTTCAACAACGGCTCGGTCGATGTAATTTCCAGCGTATCTCTTTCGCCCGTTGCGAATTCGAGGATAGTTGCACAGTTCGCTCCCCGACCATACTATTTTGCTTCGATAAAGGCTATCCGTACTTCAAAGCACCCCGAAGCACTCACGATACCCATTGTTGCAATGACCGCGAATGCCTTCGTCAAGGATGTTCAGGACGCGCTCGATGCCGGAATGAATGCGCACATCGCAAAGCCTATCAATATGGAAACGCCGAAAAATACACTTGCTTCGTGTATAATACTAAACACCAATAAAATAAAGGAAAAAATCTGCGCCGAAATCCTATATATTCGAGATTGTCGGCTTGATTTTTTCCAAATTTTAAATGGTGTTTAGTATAAAGTAATAAGCAATATGCAAAAAAGCCCGATAAAAAGTCGGGCTTTTTTATTTTTCCAAAGGCTTTTCGTTCCGAAAAAGAGTGTGTTTATCGGGTCTTTGTTGAAATAAAGCGGATCATAAGCTACCATACGGAATATGAAATTTATCCGCGGCAGATATTTTGGCCGCATACAGAGGAAATTATGGCTGATCCGAGATCGTTTGGAAGATATTTATACTCTTTGCGCAAAAGCAGAAAGCTGACCCTGCGCAAACTTGCGGAGATGATAAATGTTTCTCCGTATTATTTAAGTCTTATCGAAAATGAAAAGAAAAGCAACCCGCGTCCCGAGATACTGGGCAAGCTGTACACTGCCCTGAAGCTGAGCAAGTCCGAGATGGAAACACTGCTTGACCTTCACGCCGAGAGCAACGGCGGCGTTAGCTATGACATCGCGCATTATATTATCAAAAACAGTGATATCAGGGAGCTTATCCGCTCCGAGCGCGACAGGACAAAGGACATTGCCTATTGGGACGATTTTATCTCCGATCTCACAAAGAAAAACACAGAATAATACAAGGCAGGCTCAAACACGCCCCAAAACTGCATCATGCGTGATGCTGACACTCTCACGGGAGTACAGTGCATCATCGGAAATAAGCTTGACAGCAAGCTTTACAAGCGACGATATCATTGTCGTATACCCTTTCGCAGGCTCGCCCTTAAAGGTGAGTACAAAATCATCTTCGCCGCCCTCGCCGAGATAGCCCGGACGCAGGACGGTGTAGTTCAGACCGCTCGCTTCAACTATATCGGCAGCCCTGCGATTCGGTATCTGTTCGGGTTCGTTGTCAAGATTATCTTCGCCGTCGATATCATCGGGAATTTCGTTGTAAATCCCGACCGCGCCCATAAAAATCAGCCTTTTTACGCCTTTTTCGGTCATTGCCGAAACTATATTCTCCGCAATTTGGGGAAGAGCATCGCCCGAGATCGCACAATATACAACATCTATTCCGTCAAGCACCGTTTTCAGCTCCGAAAGGTTCAGCGCGTATTCATAAATGTGCCGAAACCGAGCATCGGCATAGAAACGTCCTTTGCGATCTCCTGATATAACATAAAATTGACCTCCTGAAAAATATTGACTTGCACCTTTTTTGATGCTAAAATGATTATAACAGGTTCGTGTTGCTCGAAGTCAATAGCTTTTTTCAAAAAAAAATTTTGGGGTGGATATTATGCATTATACGATAAAACAGATGTCGGAGATGTTCGATGTTTCGGAGCATACGCTTCGGTATTATACCGATCCGGGGCTTCTCCCCTGCGAACGTGACGGCGGAAACCGACGTGTTTCACCGAAGAATCCGTAAACTGGATGCAAGGCATAAAGTGCTTGAAAGGCTGCGGTGCATCAATTGAGGACATCAAGGAATACTGTCGGCTTTGTCTGCTCGATGGATCGTAGGAAAATCTAAAGGCTCGCTATGAGATAATTCTGAAACAGCGTGAAAAGGCATGCAAGCGTGTTGAAGAAGCAAAAGCCACAGCAAAATATATGAACGAAAAAGCCGCACATTATGAAGCGATACTGGCAGGACTCGCTCCCGATGACACTAACCCTAAGCTTTGGACGGTGGAAAATCGTCCGAAGCATTGATAATATAAAATCTGCAAGCAGATGAGGTGCTAAGGCTTTAGCCGGTGGCTTTTAGAGGTGACCTTAATATAGTTAAAAGAAGTCCAATTCCACTTCTCAATAAGCTTGGTTTGCAGTCGTGAGGTTCGTGATATACTTTAAATATCAAATGCGGAATTCTTTCTTTTCGCTATAATTTGACAAACTCCGTTATATTTGGTATAATAAAAGAAAAACTTTATCGGAGGATCATATTATGAAGCGCAGAAATTCAAATAAATTTGCAGTATCGAACACGACTGCTGCATCTGTTACCGAAAAGGCTGCACCTGTTGAAGAAACAAAGGCTGAAACCGCGCCTGCTGCCGAACCGACTCCTGCTGTTGAAGCTCCCGTTTCGGAAGTCAAGGAAACCAAACCCGCACCCAAAGCAAAGCCTGCCGCTAAAAAGGAAGAGGTCAAAAATGCTGACGTCTTCGTTATCCAGAGCAACGGCAAGGAATATACCAATGATGATATTGTTGAGCTTTGCAAGGCTGCTTACAGAAACGGCACCAGCAAGCAGGTAAAATCCTGCGATGTTTACCTCAAGGCTGAAAACAACGGTCTGAGAGCATACTATGTTATCAACGGCAATGCCGATGGTTCATTTATCGACCTTTGATCGCAATATTTTTAATGGCAGTACATTCTGTAAAATGTACTGCCATTTTTTATAATACTAATAACCATTCGTTCTATGGATAAAGACGGCAGATAGAATATGACCAATCAAGGGAGTTTGACGCAGAGTGGGCATATTATAGCTGCCGTATTTTATCCATAGGTTAAATGGTTATTAGTATAAATATGTTATAAAAAAGTCCGACTGAAAATCGGACTTTTTTCAATGTATTCACTTCTGCTCCGGAATCTTCAGAACGACCGACATCTCAAACATTCCGTCCTTTATTGAAACAGCCATAGTACCATCATATTTCTTAACAGTCTGCTCAATAGAAAGCAGACCGAACCCATGGTTTCTTTCATCTTCCTTGGACGTCTTCATTATTCCCTCGGAATCCGCGCTGACAGTCGGATTTCTCATCGTCATTGTCCAGTAACCCTGCCTTATCTGCGCAGCTACAGTTATCTTACCTCTTTCGGGACACTTTTTGCAGGCTTCAACCGCATTATCCAAGGCGTTTGCAAGGATAATGCAAATATCGGAATTTCCGATCTTGTCCGTAATACAGCCGTCAAATTCAATATCAGCATGATCCCTGCAGCTTTCACTTTTATCCGTAAGTATCGCATCCGCAAGGCGGTTTCCGGTGCGGAATATCGCTTCATTCCGGTGAGTTGACTCCGTAAGCTTATCAATATAGTTCTGCGCATCGTCATAACAGCCCTCGCCGATCAAAGCGTTTATACTGCTGAGATGGTTTATGTAATCATGTCTGAATGTCCGCATATCGCTGTTAAGCTTTTCGAGCTTTTCATAGTGGGCTATTTGTGCGCTGACCTGTTTTTCAAGCAGTGAGTTCAGGGCGGTATAATAATTATTTGATGCAACATTTATCAAAAGAGAAAATATCATTATGATCAATGTTATAGTAAGTAACGCTATTAATATTGTAACAACACTTTGTTTCATAATACTTTCAGTTTGATAGTTGTTACTTGCCAAAAGACTTGTAATAAGGGTAAATGTTACAAAAACCAGTATATAAATATGCTTCGGAATACTTTTAAGTATTATATATGTATTATCAGAAACCTTCTTTAAATTTATTACTATAGTTACGAGCAGAAACAATATACGAATAATAAATAACGATACAGCATTTAAATCACTATATGAAATTGATGATATTTGAGAGATAATGATTGCAGAGCAAGAGGCTAAAATCGTTGTAACATAGTCTGATATTAATGCCAAATAAATCTGTGATATCTTAATTTTTCCGAAAACAATATAATATGCTTGAATAAACATTAATGGATAAAGTAAAACCGAAATTGCACTAAAATCATAAACATACGATAACTCAATGATGGAAGATAACACTACACTTACAATTAATGCTGCAAATTGGCTTCGCTTATTCCGCAGAATTGAAATTTTTAAAGCGTTTATAAACAAAATTGTATCAAAGACCATTGTTAAATCTGACAAAACTTTTAGTATTATCATTATATCACCTTATTTTACAGATTCATTTGATTATACCTCATAACATATTCCTGAAATTTTTCTTTGAATTTGCTTATATATACTTTACCTATCTGTGCACGTTCTCCGTTATCAAAAATAATTTCCGAATTTGTGTGATTATTTATATGCAAAAAGCCTGCAATATACGCTCTTTGACAGCGACAAAATTTTTCAGTTGGCAGCTTGTCCTCGATCTTTTTTAAATGAATATGTATTTCAAAAGTTTTTTGCGTCGTCCGAATGATCGTATGCTTTCCTTTTGCTTCAGCATAGATTATATCGGACATTTTTATTTTATATGTTCCGTCGTGGGTTTTCAAAATCAGTAAATTGTCATAATCGATCGACTTCAGATAATCATCGATCGCTTTAAATAGTTTTTCTTTGTTTATCGGCTTGACAATAAAACGAAAAGTATTTACTTCATAAGAATCAACCGCTATTTCGGGATATGCACTTACAAAAATGATAATATTTTCATTGTTCTTGCTTCGGATAACTCTTGATGTTTCCATACCGTCAATATCATCCATCTGGTAATCCATAAAAACTATTTCATATTCCCTTTCATTCAAAGTTTTTATAAGATCATGACCATTTTCAAATTTATCGACAGATATATCTATCTTTCTTAGTCTGCTATACTCATCGAGCAATTTTTCAAGCGCAATTTGCATTGGCTTTTCATCATCACATATGGCAACTCTCATTCTTTTCACCTCAACGAGTATATTTTACCACAATGTCGCAAAAATTTCAATAAGCATATTTTGTTCTAAAAAAGAAGTGCTTTATCGTATATATATTGAGTCCAACTCCGGTTTTCTCTAAAATATATCCAGAGATTATGGGGAGGGATTATAATGTCTTGGATAGATCACATTCTGCATTTAATATTTGGCTAACAAATGAGGTTTTAAATGTACATCGTTGAAAAACAACAATTATGGTATGACAACATAATGTCTTACAGAACAAGGGTCGAAGAAAAAAAACTGTCCAAGCTTTTAAACCACGTCGGTATTGCACTCGACGCATTGGAGCTTGAACAGAAAGGTGACATAATTTTCACTATTGACGAAAAGGTTGAAACTGAGCGTACAACAATATTCGGCGTTGAGCTTCTTATCCCGGTTGACAAAAAATTTGAAAGCAACAGCCGTTATGTATACAAGTCCTGTTTCAGGCTTGAAAATGCCGTCATGAGCAAGTTCAGCGGAAAGTTCTGTGCGCTGAACGGCTTTGCCGCTGAACTTTGCAGCTATGTTGACAACAGCAAATTCAAGCCGATAACCGATGTGTATTATCTTGTGCGCAATATCTGCGATGATGAATGTGTGGTAGATCTTTACCTCGGCACAAGCGGAAACATACTGTGATCCTTCGCCCTGCAAAAGCAGTTCTCTTTATGGGGACTGCTTTTTGTTTGCCTTAATTACCTCTTATTGAGCCAATATGTTATTATACTGCATAAATCTTAGGTCTATATATTCTTATATATTAATCTTGTCGATATATACGGTCATTTCTGCTTATCAAAAAATATTATGTTTTTATCATATTGTACGATCTATTTTGTAAAATGTCAATATTTAACAAAATAAATAAGGAGAGTATAAAATGCCAGAGTTAAGTGTTATTGTACCCGTATATAACGTTGGATATTTAGTGAAAAAATGTATTGAATCCTTGATTAATCAAAGCTTTTCAGACTTAGAAATTATAATTATAAACGATGGAAGCAGTGATGACTCATCTGAATACATCACTCCTTATTTAGCCGATAAAAGAATAAAATATATTAATAATCATATAAATTATGGCCTTGGTTATGCTCGTAATATCGGACTAGAAAATGCAACAGGTAAATACATAACTTTTGTTGATAGTGATGATTGGGTTGATTTAGATTTATATAAACTAATGCTAAAAAACATTCAAAGCACACAATCTGATATCACAATATGTGGTATAAAAAATGAATTCAACAATTATATGTGTACAGAGGAAAGATATGTGTATTCACATCCCAACATAATAAGTAATTACGTTGCTCTTAATATTCTTTCCCGATGCGAAAATAATAATTATATGATTAGTCCAGTTGTATGGAATAAAATATATAAAAAATCATTGATTATAGATAATGATATTACTTTTATTGATAATTCATATTGGGAAGACGATGTTTTTACATTTCAAATCTTTATGAATTCTCAAAGCATTAGCATCGTCCCAAATGTATATTATCATTATTACCAACGGGAGAAATCAATAACTAATGACTTTTCAAAAAAACATATTGATGATATTATTTGTGCATTTAAAAAACTATATACATATATTGAAAACTCAAATCGATCTTGTCCTGATTTAAAAAATATTGCTAATAGCTTTTTTGATCGGGCTATATCTTCAATGATGCATATGCTATTTTGCAATGAACCTTCGATAAAAAAGCAAAAAGAATACATTATATATTTTTATGACCAGTTTTCAAATACTTTTTCAATTGCTGAGGCAATTGCTTATCTTGATATGCAAAGAATAAGGAATTTATTTATATAATGTAATAGTCTTTAATAATACTACCATACAGCAGCTTGGCATCATTGGACAGATCACCGAAATGTTCTTTATCGGTAAAAAGCACTCTCGGAACTCTCACAAAGGAAAACTGCTCCGATTCTGCACCGTAGTAATAATCAAATTCGATTTTGGGCATATATTTCACACCTCTTATATAGTTTAATCAAACAAAAAAGCCGCCGGATACTTAAAATAAAGTATCCAGCGGCTAAAGCTGTGAATATACATCAAGGGAACGACGTACCTACGTCATTTGTCAGACTTCTCGTACTATATTCGTACTATTTCCCCCACTTTTTTACGGAAAATCCTATTATTATCAAACTTTGATTGAATTTCCACACCAAAACAAGTACAACTCGTACTATTTTCGTACTATTTCTGACAATTTTTCGTCCGTCAGAGAAAAAATAAAAGCCCGTAGATGACGTATCTACGGGCTTTTTAGTGGCAGGGGCAGTAAGAATCGAACTCACGACACGCGGTTTTGGAGTTGTACTTTTTACAAAAACTGAACTCAACTCAATCGGAATAAACCGCAATAAATCAAAGTTTTTTGATCTTCATTCTTAATAAAATTAAATGAATTTGTGTGAATTTGAATGAAAAACTCACACAAAATTCACACAAGCTTTTCTTCACACCATACGATATATGCAACCGCTTGTCGTGAAGCTTCCCTTATTCTTTTATACTCCTGAACGTTAACTTTTTGGGGGTATAGACACGCAGCACTACAGTTATCCTCTATTAAGCCGTTTCCGCAAATAGGTACGCTTTTCTTAAAGCTTATATCTCTCGCTGCTGCGTGATTCAATTTTCAAGATGCCATTGTTGATTTGCTGGGAATAAAGTGTTCTCTATATTATTACAGTACGTTTTACTTGCATTTGCACGACACTTATAAATAGATCTTTTTATAATTGTACAATCGAACAAGATTTATCAGTCGAATTTGTAGCTTTTCACAACAGCATCTATAGTTTCTCATCCAATAATCATTAATCACCTTTTTTGATCTTGCATTACAGCAAAATAACTTTGCTATATTTTTTCCAATAAAAAACACTTCAAACAAACGATGTTTTCATAGATATTTAATACATATATGTCAATAAACCTTCTCTAATACTTAGGTGTAGGCATATTATATGCGCATTTCAGTATAGACTTAACTTATACAAATAAAAGTAATATACTTCCCCAACTCCTTATTCTTGAATATTATACTCAACACTAGTAATCTCTATGGTTTTAACATTAACGCACTCAACCAATGATTCGTCAAATAATGCTAAATTAATTCCACCTTTTCTTAATGTACTCTCATATTCAACTCCATCATAGCCTTCACTTTTAACAAACTCCGCTATGTATTGTGTAGGGAGATATTCTAATGGACTGTCATTTCTTCTTATCGGTTTTGCTATTTCGTAAGCCATCTCTTGAAAAACTTTCCTATTAAGTGCAAAACGTTCAAATTCATCATTATATAAAAATGGACTGACACGAGATATTTCAGATATATTTGCAACTTTTATCGGCTTTTTATTTTTAAATGTTCCTATGGTAACATAATCATAAGCTGTTACTCTAGTTTCATTTAAAACCGTTTTATCATCTGTAGATAAATACAGTATACCTATTCCATCAGGATTAACTCTTCCAGCAGTTCTCTTTCCTACTGGTGGTGCAAACATCTCTTCTTTTTCGAAACCATTGGAATTCGGTGATATTCTAGCCCTATAAAAGGATGTTCCTTCCTCATAAGTTTTCTGAACCATAGTTAAAAAAGACGAAAACACATCGGCATTAAAATTACTGCTAAAAAAGCGATTAGTATGTTTTATTGACTCCGAAAAATCAGTCCAAGATAAGCCTCTTACAACTCCATACTCATTTATATAATCAATATCATGTAGTTTTTCGATTGCCACTTTCTTTACAAGTATTTCTTTATCAATATCTAAATCTGAGTCAAACAAACACAACGCCTCAAGAAGTGCCTTTATTCCCTCTGATCCTCCACTAAAGACATCCCAATCATCTCTAAGTATTTCTTTCAAAAAACGTGCATCGGAATGTTCGGAAGGTGAATATATCTGTATCAGACTTGTGATTTTATCAGAAATCATATTTGATGATTTTGATATATCATAAACATCTGTATTTTTGGAAGAACAGAAATCACAATCTCCTTTTGTTCCATATAAATGAATTATTTCACGAATTGCACTATCTTTGAAACAATTAATGCAACATTTCATCCTGGTATACCTCTGTTATCAAATATTTATTTATTAGCTCTAAGTGATGCATAATTGATAGTTTTTTTATTGTTGGCAAACCGGGATAATATCCTTTTTGAGCATAATCAATCAATGTTGATAAAGCGTTTGTTCGCTGCCTTTCCTGACCTTTATTATACCAATCCAAAAGTTTTGTTACCGCTTCATAGAATTTACCGGCAACGTCCGCTATATCATAATTTGAATCAGAAACAAAATGATGTATTCTCAGTTCGTTTTCATCCGATAAATATACAATATGAATAGCAACAGCACGTGGTGAGAAACCACCTTCTTCATAGTTATCTCCAACGATTGAATAATCTCCAAATCCTTTATAACCTTCATCTTTAAAAAATATATGATCTTCAGAAAAAGGTTCATCTTCACATTTCAGATAATCTGAATTTTTCGACTGCTTATTAAACTTATCTTCAAACAAAACTTTATTTTCTTTTACAGCACGTCGCATACGTCTTTCATCTGGCAAAAGAACATATGCTGGATCATCATCTGAATATATCTCCTTAAAATAATCCACATAATCCTGATTATTAAGAACAGATAGTACTGTATTCTTATTCATTCCGAGCTTTTCCATGCTAATGAAAGTTTCTTCAGCACTTTCATTAAAAATAACTGCTGGAATAATACTGTCACTTTTAATCTCTAATAAAGATGATGCATCAGAATCAGCAAAATCTCCAACAGCAGGATTTAAAATCATAGCTAAATCCAAATCTGCTTTTTCAAAAGATTGTATTGTGTTTTTTAAAGTAGGGCTTATCTTTATAGGCTCAACAACCGGAATCACATATTTGCTGATGAGTCCTTTTTGTGCCAGCTCTTTTAACGCTAACAATTCATATTGTCTGCCTCTAAAATATGGAAAATACATAAACTCTACCTCCTATATATTGTATTAAGCATTGAAATCAACTCAGGTGTTTTTTTATAAAGTCCAGAAAAATATATTGCGGCTTTTAATTCACTTGGAATATCATCAAATACAATTTTGGTTATCGTATTTCTTTTTTTTAGTTCTTGGAACGCAAGCTTCTGAGCGTCTAAAATAGGTATTTCCTTAAACATCTCCAAACATGCCTTATAAAAGAAAACAGGTGCCACCTGTGGCAATTCATGATAATACTGTAGAATTATATTTTCGTATTCTTTTTTTCTCAGCAAATCAAAAATACACTTATAATCCAGATTTTCATTATACTGATTTGGTTGCCTGCCACTAGTCTTGCTAAAAATCGTGTCTTTTTCCGAAAGAACATAGATTCCTACAGAGTTTCCCATATCACCCAGTTTATCCAATACCTTTTCAACTCGTTCTCTTTCATGGTCTGAAGCTAAGACTGAAACTTTACTAAATGCTTTATAATAATCAAATAATTGATCGTTCAAACGTTCAAAATTATCTAAATCCGATTTTATCTCATACACCTGTCCTTCGCCATTTATCATAACAAAGTCAGCTATATGACCAGCTACTCTGATTTGAGAAAGTGCAGTTGTTGTATTCACACTGTGTATTCCGACCAAAAGCTTATTCAACAAGGTATTCATATAATAATACTCATTTCTATATGAATTACCCAAATGAGAATATATCTCGCTTATTAGTTCGCCGTGGTTTTTCCCTTCCGGATCATCTACATAACGCTGAACAACCACATCAAAAATCTCGTTATGACCATTTTTAATTAAATCATCCATTACAGTGCGTGTAAACACACGATTAATAACTCTACTGTTATCAGACATAACAACATTCCTCCCTTCATTTTGAATTGACATAATATACTTTATTTTATTATACACCCAAGGTTGCGCCCAAGCAACCAATTAATAATAACATTAATTTAACATTTTATTAATAGAATATTATTGACTTAACTTGTACAAGATTCGATTTTTATAAATATTCTACGGCTATTGTTTGTAATGAACAAATGTCCTAATAATTAAAAATATTATGATATACTACCAAAAGCAGCTAAAAATCGATATAATAAAAACTGTTCCATTGCTTTTATAGTGGCAAGGAACAGTTTTATTTCTTGTTAGATTAATATTAATAGAATATTATTTGGGGTTTAGAGGATAAAACTTTAAGAAAAAACTGGAAAATTGCAAAATATTTAGAAAATTTATTATAGGAAATGTAGCGTGCGATCAAATAAGTTATAAAGAACATACTGCCCCATACACGGATGAACCGCAAGGAAGCCTATGAAAAAAGTCTGTAAAAAGATATGCGCATATAACCTCATTTAGATGTAGCCGGTATTTGAGCATACTACAATTAATACGCATATGTCCGTTTGCAAACTTGACCGCAGTTCTTTTTTCGTTTGCATCGTACTAATAAACGGCCGCATAGCCGTTTCGTCAACTACTCTTGTAATTCTTCAAGCGCATTATACTGAAACGCTGTATAGCTGTATAGTCGAAACCTTTGTAAGACAGCAGGACTTGTCATACTTGCATAGGCGAATGAGTTGCAATGATAATCTGAACATGCGTACCCTGATCAGCAATATTTTTACGTATGAAACTAAGGAAAGCATCAAAATATGCTCTCTGCCACTCCGGATGAAATGCCACTTCCGCTTCATCAAGCATTATGACCGCATTTTCAGCAGGGAAATCTGAATTCACATCTGATGGCAGATAGTATTTATCATCTGAACTCTTTTTTAATCTGCTCATAAGTTTTCCGAATTGGTTCAGCAAAAGCGTTTCGCCAGATGACAATCCCCAAGAAAATGATAAGAAATCGACTATTTGCACACATTGTTTATAGTTATTGAAGAATTCTTTTATTGTTTCAATTTTATTAGTTGGAATCCATATCATATTTCCATCATATCTTTGATAAGTATATTTGTCTGTATCCTGTGCAAACTCTGAAAAGTAATCCATGAATTGAATATATTTATTGGCATATACAGGAATATATACTGCTTCTTCACTTAATTTTTGATTTTTGTTATTTAAATTTTTATTATATTCTTCATTATTAATGTCGATCTGTAAAAGCAATTCATATACATTTTCCCAAGCGTTTTTTGATGATGTATTCATTTTTTCCATCATATCTATAATTGCTTGTCCCTCAGTTTTTTTCATATTAGCTACAAAATCAAAAGAAGTAATTATATTCATGAAAATCGCTTCTGCTATTTTATTTTTTATAAAGACACCATTATCATCGGTATAATTATTGTTTTTGAGATAATCTTTTTTTAATTTATTAGCGGAGATTCGCAGCGATTTTTCCGTGTTTTCTTCATATAAGCCGGATTCTTTGTTTGTGTTTAAACGAATATACCATTTTGTAAATGCTTCCGTAATATGATATATCAATATCACTATTGATAGTGTGATAATAATCCAAATATGACAGGGTATAGATGATCCCCAAACAACAATTTGTTGTTTTAAAGTTACTGATGAATTTGTATTCACTTTTGTCCATGCATCAATCCACTTCTGATATTCAGAAATTGATATTCGTGCTGCCAAAGAGATAGATGCAATAATAGAATATGGGGAAATTGTACCTAAAACATAAAGTATTCTTTGAAAGCTGTTTATCATTACATATTGTTATGCTTACAATACAGTAAACATATTTCCTTTCCTAAAAATGTATCCTGCAAAAACTCACCATATAATAGCTCAACCATACTATTTTCCAAAAAGCTCAATAAAAATGGATAAAGCTGCAAGCACAGTACCTACGAATGCCATGTTTGCCGAAAAAATTGTATTTAGCAACTCCTTGTCCTTCAAATTTTTTACTTCCATTTGAGCAATTCTTATTATACTTGCAAACATTAAAATTGGTATTGATAGTAGCCCGTATGCTTTATTTGGACCTACTCCCCATATCAATACTGATAAGAAAAATAGCGCTATCAAATACAAAATCACTTTACAAATGCCATAAATCGAACTTGTTCCATATCGAATCAATTCAAAGGACAGCCTAGGCTTTTTAGCATCTTTTTCTTTGAAGGTAATTACTGATTTAAATATAGCCACATCATTTTTTACAGAATGCCATATTTTTAATAACAAGTGTTCATTTTCAGGATAGTAGTATTTCATGATCATACTCCATTCCGACAGATTACTGTCATAAATTTTTATATAAAAACGCCGTCCGTTCAACCAAACAGACGACGTAATTACAGCTTTCAACACCTAATTAATTATATTTGATAAAATTCAGCTCCTAAATTCTTTTAAGAGCAGTCAAAAATGTATTTAGGAAAAAGCTGATTAAAGCGCAGCGTTCGTTTCGCCGTTTTGAAAAATGTACGAGTTTCCGTCTTTGAGTACATTTTGAAAAACGGCAGAAACGTGTTAATCAGCGTTTCCTTAGTATTTTCCCAACGTTCTATCCATAGGAATCAAACAATATTATAATATAACCTCGGTTTTATCTCCCTTCTAATCTTCTATTTTCTTTTCAAACTCTTCAAAAACTCCCAAAACATCATTTACAAACTTATCCCTTCTGACAAAATCTAAATATGAAACCATAACTAAAACAGCTGCTACTAAAACTGATATTACAGTAGCAATTGTATTAAAAATTAGATTGTTGGAATAAATCGTGCTAATAACCAAAGGCACGGCAGCTAATACAACCGACAAGAAAATTTTACTTGAATGATGCTCTAAAAATGAATAAAACATCAAGAAATGCTTGAAATTATCAATATGTTCTTTCGGAAGATTTCAAACCTACTGAGCAGATAGTTCTTCCAGTCATCATAATACTTATATTTTTTACTTGAACTTTTACACAATTTAATGTATTCCTTATATTCTTTTTCAAGGTTCAATACTTCCACAAATGGCTGATTTTTTCTCATAATTCATCTTTCCTATCTATAATGATTTTTCAACTTCGATAATAAACGTCCGCAAAATGCTAATTACAAACCGGCAAGCTCTTTTAAGAACTTGCCGGCAACATTTTTTGAAAAATAAAAATAAGACACACTATATTGTCAAATTAATGAAGCGAATCAAATATAACCTTACAGCTCTTATTTCCGTCAGGCATAAAGTCCAAATATTCACCGTTTTCCGTCGAGATAATATTTGCAAAGAACATATACGGGAAAACTGTTTTGTATGACGGCTTTTCCCATTCCGGAAGAGCATAAATACAGCTCGAATTTTTCGCCTTTTATCCTGCTTGCTGTCATATAGCCGAACAAAGCGTGTTCAAAGCTGTGGAGAGATGTTTTCCAACTGTGAGCCTTCGGATAGCGTATGACCGGCTTGTTTGTCTTGCCGTCAACAAAATGCCATATCTCTCCGTTTTCCTTGTCAACCATATAGTCAAACCAGTATTTATGCGTATTGTTCAGGTAACTATAATAGAAGTCAATTCCTTAGTATATATGTTCCGGATTCTGTTTTTGTCTTAACCATAAAACCAGGATCACTCAACGCTTTCCTAATATACTCTTTATTTAACGGTATATGTAAAGATGGAATTTTATCTATTGATGACTTAAACTTGGGCAGTTTTTCCCAGAGGTCAACAATTTCCTCCTTTATCATTCTGCTGTCGCTTTCTACTAAATCATCATAAATTGTGTAATCAGGATAAACAACAATTATAGGTAACCCCATAGTGTTTATTCCATAATCAATCTCTTCACTTAATGCACGACTATTCTTTGTAATTGAACTTAAAAAAAGAACAATATTCTTTGAATTCCGTATTCTTTCACGAAGTCGGGGTTTTAATGTTGTTTCCCAATCACTGCCATCCCTAAAAGAAATCGCAGATGCATTATCATTAAATGAAAACGATGATGCATTAAAAATTCCTCAATATTAATT
Organism: uncultured Ruminococcus sp.; assembly: GCA_945868475.1. GTDB lineage: Bacteria > Bacillota > Clostridia > Oscillospirales > Ruminococcaceae > UMGS363. The sequence continues at coordinate 160,334 of CAMBLM010000004.1, forward strand.
TAATGCAAGGGGAAAAAAAGAGTATACAGAATTCATGAGAAAAATTTTTAAATACGGTGATGATTTAAATACTACTCCTGTACATAAGGCATTAATTAAATTAGATATACCAACCATTGTTACAACTAATTATGATCATCTTATCGAAAAGGCCGCAGAAGAAAATGGTGAAATTATGCAAGTCGTAAGTCAAGATGCAGATTTACCGTATTTAAAATATGGTCACCAACTAATAAAAATTCATGGCGATTTTGAGCATGACAATTTTGTGCTCAAAGAAGATGATTATTTACATTATTCAACAAATTTCAAATTAATTAAAACTTATATAAAATCATTAATAGGATCCAAAGTTATATTATTTATAGGATATTCACTTAATGATCCTGATATTAAACATATCTTCTCTTGGGCTAAGGAAATACTTGGACAGAACTTTCAAAGAGCATATATGATTTTGACATGCACAGAACCAAATGATATTGAGAGAGAATATTTTAAAAACTTGGGTGTTAACATAATATACGCTAATGAACTTATTGAAGGCACAAATGACAATCATACAGAACAAATACTTGGCGTAATCGAATTAATCAGCTCTAAAGGCACTAGCACTTTACTTGATGAAATTCATAATGATATTTTCCAAATGAACAATTTAAATTATGTATATGGAAAATATATTCAAAATGTATTATATAAATATAATATAATATGCGATCACTGCTCGATTAATATGTGGCCAAATGAAAAGACTCAATCATTTAATGTTCTTTTTGATACTTTATGGAAATTTTTTAAAGGTGAAGATATTACAAATACTTTTGAAAATAGAAATGACATTAACGCCCTTAATGACATTAAAGATGTAATAGAAAAAAGTCGTTTCACTGAATTATACTACAGTAGCAAACATAATCACCAAGAAATTAAAATTTCCAATAATAATGCAAATGATATTGAAGAATTAATGATATCATTCGACTACGAAGGAATGCATACATTATTAGACAATAGCATTCATAATTTATCATTATCAAATCCTGATTTGCTACTAAAAACTGCTTTTATTTGTATAGCCCTGAAGATTATGGCTCTGCGAAAAAATCTCTGTAAATTCAACAACTGTGGTAAAAAACGACATTGTGGAGCGGCTTGAAAAAAGCCTCTCAAAATTTTATTGCATTATACAACAAACACCGTAATTTGTCAAGTTTCTTAGGCTATCAGTCAGGGCAACCGCATGAAAAAATCAACAGAATTTGTTCAAAATGACATTGCAAAGGAATTGGTCGTCAAAAGAGCAACGAAAACGTTTTGCTTTCATACTCAGTTTAGCCTTTGTGAAGCTTTTGTATAAATTCAAAGCAATATGACGGATAACAGCTAAGTTTTCGCCGCTGTTATCCTTTCTCATTCGACAGTTATCCTCGTTAAAATTCACATCAAGACACCAATGCAGATTATTTTCAATTCCCCAATGCTTTCTTGCGGCTTCCGAAAACAGCTGAACATCTGTAAGTGATGTGATAAAATACCTGTCCTCAACGCTTTCTGTTTCATCAACAATACGGGTACTTCTTACCATTCCGATTGCATTCAGACCTGCCCATTCATCACGATTTTCAATCCACTCTATGTCAGTTGTCAGAAAATACTCTCGCTTTTCAATTCTGCCATGCCCCTTATCAAGTGTTGATGTTTTGCTGAGCGGATAAAACCCCGGTTCTTTTTCCGCTGTTTCAAAATACAGCTTTACATCATCGTGAAGTGTTTCCTGATTTCCTTTTAAGCAAATCACATAATTACAATTCTTTTCACGGATCTTCTGTACTGTTTTTTTCTGACAGCTCATAGCATCGCTCGTTATCGTGCAGTTCTGCACATCAATCAAATCCAGAAGCTGCGGAACAGCCGGAATTTCATTGCTTTTCCCGTCAACTCGCTGCTGTCCGAGAACAATACCTGTTTTGTTTGCCCATGCACTGACCATATGAATAACGCTGTAATTATCATCCCGACTTCCGCATATTGTTTTTCCGTCTACGCTGACTATTTCGTCCTCGGGAATATCGCTTATGCTTCTTGCCCAATTCACAAAGCATTTTTCGAGTCGGTCGGGTTTGATGATCGCAAAAATCCGCTGAAATGTATCATCGGTTGGTACGCCGTTTTCAAGCTTCAGATTAAATTCACGGCGAAACATATCCACCTTGGATTTACAATACATAGCAATTTCATTCCAATGCTCTGCTCCTGCTGTTACGGCTGCAATTGTAATAACGATCACTTCTACAAGATTGTATTTTATCTTGCCTTGCTGCCTTGTATCCTGGTATAATTAAATCACCCCCAGCCGAAGAATTAATTATACACTACCTTTCAAAAAAAATAATAAGAGTGATATAATAAAAGGTGCTTTTACCACACAGGAGGATAGGGCAACGCTGGGGAGCGACCTGAGCGCCTGTGTGAGTTTTAGAAAAGGGGGATATCCCCGTAGGATGAGGTTCGCCCTTTGGAAAACCAAAGCGGTAAACCCATCCGGTAACTTTAAGGAAACCCCGTAGTCCATTTCATGAATTTCACCTACGGCAGAATAACTGACCGGTTAATGGAGGTTTTGGCTGCGGGCTTTTCCTGAGTGTGGTTATTAGTTGGTTACGGCGCTTTGCGACCGGTAATAAGGAACCGGGTTACATAGGAAAAGTTATGCAGACAGCACCGGGGTTTACAAATTTTTGGAGGTCAATATGATCATTGTCGGAATTGATATCGCATCTCAGAAACACGATTACTTTATGATCCATAAGGATACAGGCGTTGTTTTCTCTTCATCATCTGTTACTATCCCAAACAATGAATATGGATACAAAAAGCTCCACTCGGATATCTTATCCTTCAGTGGAGCTATCGGTGATTCAGATATACGTATAGGGCTTGAATCTACCGGTATCTACCACACTAACATCATCGCCTATCTCATTGCACATGATTTTCAGGTAATGATGATCAATCCGATTTTAACCAATATGGCTCGCAAAGCCGGCAAAGTGCATTCACCTAAAAATGACAACCTTGACTCGCAGACCATTTGTAAGTACATGATAGATCACTCGGACGAATTCTCGCCCTATACATCTACATTATACCACAAACAAACGCTAAAGTCACTATCCCGCAAAAGATTTTTTATTGTTGATGAATACAGAAAAGCCAAGCTTGTTCTGAACAACCTTATTCAGATCACCTTTCCCGAGATGAAATCTCTTTTCAGCAACATTTACGGCGAATCCGCTCTTGCCATTCTCAAGGAATACGGCACTCCAAAGAAGCTTGCCAAAGCTCATATTTCCAAGGTCGATTCGCTGCTTCACGGAAGATGCAAATGCTCTGCTGCCGACATTATTGAAGCTGCAAAACACTCTGTCGGCATTTCCGATGACTGCTGTGCTTTTGAGATCACAGATGCTATTGAGAATCTTGAATTCATTCAGCGCAGGATCGAAAAATATGATGCTCAGATAAAGCTGTTGGTTGATGAGCTGTGTCCGAATCTGCTTACCGTTCCCGGTATCGGCTATACTACCGGTATCGGCTATACTACCGCAGGACTTATTGCCGGTGAAATAGGTGATGCAGAGCGTTTTCACAGTGCAGAAAGTCTCATATCTTACAGCGGGATCGATGTCACTGTTTACGAATCCGGCAAGTACAAGGCTAAACATCTGATGCCGTCAAAAAAGGGTTCACGCTATCTTCGCTATGCCCTTTTTCAGGTTGCAAGAGTTGTTCGCCTGCACGATCCTGTTTTTAATGCCTATTATGCCAAAAAACAGGCTGAAGGCAAGCACTACTATGTTATCCTCGGGCATATCCAGAAGAAGCTTTGCCGTCTTGTTTATTCGCTTATGAAGTCCGGTAAGAACTACGAGGTCCGTCCTCAATAACTCTTGTTCTTCATATTTTTTATTGGCTGCCTCCCGGCGGTCTGCTTTGCCGTACTCTTTTTTCACTTTGTTAATTCTTTGTGAATTATTTCACACCCTCTTGATTTTTTTATAGTTGGCTCCAATATATAATATGCGTTTATTGAAATATTGTTTCTATACTTTATATTTTACATCATTTTTATTGATTTTTCAATATGAAAAGAATAAATTTTTTGGCTGTCCGATTTGGCGGACAGTTATTCCAAAGCGTTGGAAATAACGGCTCCGTTATAAATAGACAATGCTATTTTAGGTGGATCATCGCAGCTGATCACAAAAAGCGTTATTTCGGGGTCGTCAATGCCCTTGCTTTCAACATTCTGATAGATCAAAAGGCAAATATCGCAGTATTGCGAAGTGATATTTTCCCACGTTGCACGGTCTTCTTCTGTTTTTATTGGATCATCGGCAATGCTGAATCCCTCGGGATAAATGTCAACTGCAAATTGCTTTGTGCCTTTGGAGTGAGTTACTTTGGAATTCGGGTAACTGTCTTTGACGATATCTTCTATGTATTGACGGGTTTCTTCAAATACTTCGTCTTCTTCGACAGCGGCGGTCGTTTCTCTCGGTTCGATCTCTTTCTCGACAATCTCTGAGGAAATTTGCTCCAAAGAAATACGGCACGGCTCATTGATTTCTATATGGTAGCCTTTGGGTACGGTCATTTCTTCGCTTGCACCGACATCGATAAGCTTAACGCTGTCCGCATCGGCAGTTTCTTCCCAACCTGCATCGGTGACAACAATTTCGTCGCTATACACGTTTACCTGCGTCATATAGTCGCCGATATTCGTTATTTTATACGTTCCATAAGGCACATAATATGCGTAAAAGCTTTCTTCAAACTCTGTGCCTTTGTTGTAGGTAATCATCTTACCATAGTCGTCCTGTTCACCTGCGACGAGTTCAAATGAGAGTGTTTCTGCCGCTTCGTTGGTTTCGGATTCTGATTCCGCTGTTGTTTCTTCAGTTGTTTCCTCTTCGGCGGTTGCCGCAACGGTCGTCGGCTGTGTTTCTGTATGTGTAGTTGTTTCAGTTGTTCCGTTGCCGCACGATGCCAAAGCAAGGCAGAGCAGAGCGGCAAAGGTCTCGGAAATAATACGGTTGTTTGATCTCATTTTAATTATCCTCTGCTTTTACTGTTCGATTTTTAGGACAGATAGATTTGCCCCGAACTTTCAGAACGGGGCAAATTCATTTCGTTTGTTTTATTTAAGCTTGATTGTCTGAGTTAAAAGCGGCTTTTTGTCCTTTGACCAGTCAAACAACTTGTAGCACTCGATTTCAACATCTTTTTTTGTGCTGTCAAGGATATAAGCGACCTTTACGGTTGTTGTCGCACCTGGCTTGATCTTATCGGAAGTTGAAGACTTACCTTCATAATCGTGATAATAGCTTGTGTCACACTCAACCCCATTTTGATATGCTGTATCGTCAACTTCGAGATACCAGCTTGTTGTTTCGTCGGAAAGGTTGGTAAACTGGTATTCGACAACCAATATGTTGTTATCTCGTCTATCGGTGGTTACCTCGGTGCTTAAAATCTTAACAAGATATTCAAGTTTAGGCATCTGGTCTACAATATCTGCATTATTGCAGCCGCTTTCTGTGCAAGCCCAGTAACCATTATAATTACGGTCAGCAAGCTCACTTTCGCCAATATTGACCGTTGACTTGTCGCTCTTGCTTATTTTCTTGGCTGCGCTGCATTTGGGATCTCCGTGCAGACATTTTGTTTTTTTATCAAGCGTAAACTTGTGATTTTTTCCAAGACATATACCGTTTTTGTCAAACTTATATGCTGTTCCGTCTACCTTTACAACGCCAGTTGCAGCTTTTCCGTTGGACTGGAGATAGTATTTATCGCCGCTTTTGAGAGTAAGCCAACGGCTTTTATACATTTTGCCATCTTTGCCAAAATAATATTTTGCTGTTTTTGTTTTGAGCCAACCGGTTTGGCGTGTGCCATCAGCTGTAATATAATAGTTGTCGTTGCCTATTTTTAGCCATCCTTTTTCGGCTGTTGTACCATCGGTGTACTGATAAGCGTAACCATTGCCAGACTTGACCCATTCATCAGCGGAAACCGTCACCACTGTCGACATCGCCATTAATACTGCTGCTGCGATTGCTGCAATTTTTGATGTTTTCATTTTAACACCCTCCATAATTTTTTACTGTCCATATTATTGGACACCTATTTTCACACACTTGACAAAATAGAACAAATGTGCTATTATTGTTACAACGCTACCGAAACCATTCGGAAAAAATTAAATAGCAATGGAATTTGCCCCATTCCATACAAACCGAAAGGACAAAAATATGCTTACAAAAGACGATGCTGAACTTTTAGAAGCTTACCGTGATCTCACCGATGAGCAGCGAGAAAACGTCCTCGATTTTTTACGGGTTACTTTTTCGACTTCTTCAAAAGCTCCAGAAGTGACTTGCGATAGTCAGGATCAGCTTCTTTCATAATCGAAATAAATTCCTGCTCGTCTTCGGGAAGGTCGCTGAACCTTTCCTTGACGGGTGTTTTTCCAAGTATGTAATCAACGGAAACGCCGAACTCGTCCGAAATAGCGGCGAGCCATTCGGGGCGAACGTTATTATTTTTCCATGTTGATAAGTTTCCTCTGTTGTTCGTTATTTTCACGCACAAGGCAGTTATGGTTGTGCCATTTTCGCGGCATAACTCTTGCAATTTTTCATATAACGTCATTTTAACATTTCCTTTCGCCGCTTGGTATTGTACTGAGCGGCTATTATTTTTGCCTAAAAAGTCATTATAAATTTGTGAATAATCACAAAATCCAAATATTTAGATGAAATCTGTTGACAAATCCAAATATCTGAATTATAATATAATCACACGGTAAAGAACAGACCCCAAACAGATTTCCCCCGAACGGACAAGCCGCCGCAGGTGATACAAGATATAGTTTCGCAGCTTTAATTGTACCACTTTTCGGCGGATATGTCAACGGGAACGGGATTATTTTTTTACAAACAAAATACCGTAATTTGTACAGAAGGAGGCGCACAATGGATAACAGCTTGACCTTGTTTGCGGCGGAGATAAAAAAACAGCTTACCATTAAGGGGTGGAAGAATGCTGACCTTGCCAAAGGTATATGTCTTGCCTTTTATCGTTGTTTTTTTCCGTTGCCATCGTGCCATCGGAGTTAAAATAATATCGCTTGCCTTTTATTTTCATCCAACCCTTTGCGGCTTTGTATTTATCCTCGCCCGAGGTCTGGAAGTAATATTTTTTGCCGTCTTTCTTTACCCAGCCTGTCACTGCCTGTCCGAGGTTTTTTGTCTTTTTGGAGAAATAATATATATCTCCGCTCTTCATTTTTACAAAGCCTTTGCGAGCCTTTCCGCTTTTGTCAAAATAGTATAGCTTTCCGTTGAAAGTCTTTTTGCCCGAAACAAGTTTGCTGTTTTTGTAGCCGTAAATATCCGAGCGATAGGACTGAACACCGGTAAATTTTCCGAGTGAGGTGAACTTTACACCGTTTTTGACAGCGTACAAAGCTGCATCGGAATTTTCGTAAGCATAGATAGACGAACCATTGCCAAATAACATATATCCGATATCTATCTTCATAGACTTGATAATGATCTTTATGTCGTTAAAATATAATTCAAAGGCACTTTTCCCTATATAATCAACCGTTGAAGGGATAGTAATACTTGAAAAAAGGTTACACTGGTTGAAAGCCCTTTCTCCTATTGATCTCAATCCTTCGGGAAGCGTTACTGACTTTACGCCGTAATTAAATTCAAAAGCATTATCTCCTATCGTTTCAACGCTTGCCGGTATGTTTATTTCAGTAAGCTTGCTGTATTTAAATGCGGAATCATCAATGAGTTTCAAAGTGTTGGGGAACTTTACCGATGTTAATTTGCTGTATTGACCTGCCTCGGCAGCAATAGATGTAACAGGGTATCCTTCAACCTTGGAGGGAATAGTCAAAGAAGTAAGACTGCTGTTTATTTTGATTATTGTCACTTCATCATCAGAAATAAAATAATCAAAAAGTCCCTTGTAGTTTCCTTCAGAAAATTCCGACGCGGAGACAGTTATCCCACAAAAAAGCTGTAGAATAAAAAATGCGGATAAAACAACTGCAATAATTTTTTTCATATTGATTTTCCTCCTTATAAAGACATTACCCGATAACCATTTGAATAATAACAATCTACATTTTTTAAAATATATCCACCGTTTTCCTTGGCATAAGTGACCTTGATCTTTCGGCAGACATTCATATATGTCGCATCCGAATAATACCACATATCATCGGTGTAATATCCTGTCTTTTTGTTTTTGGTCGTCTTTTTGCATCTGACAGCATAAACAGGCATACCGTGACCACATTCCTTAAAGTACAGACCATCTTTTTTTGTAAAATTATCTAATTCACTTGGGGATATCTGCTTTTTGCTGCCATAGAATTTGTTGAGTTCCTTTGTGAGTGCCGTTTTCGAGATACCGTTCGGGAATTTAAGGGACAAAGCATAATGATAATAAAAATGGATAAAGCCGTACGAATATTCCATATTTTTTATCTGTTTCTGCGTTGCACTTCCGAAATCGGTTATATAATCGGCAATGCCGTCGCTTAAATAGAATTTAGGATATCGCACCCAATAGGGTTCTGTTCTTTTTCCCATAGGATAGAACAGATAAGTACCGGTTTCTCCGTCATGCATATTAAAATATGCAAAGTACTTGTGTTTTCCCTTCTTGAAGAAACTATTGTTGCTTTTCGTGATATTAAATGTTATGTACGCTCCGATTTGGCTGTAACCATCGTTTTTCTCAATGATCTCAACGGAAAAATCCTTGATATTAACGCCGCTGTATTTGAATTGTTTCGGATCGGTGCATGGAATAAATTCCGCAACAAGCTCATAATTATGATCTTTCAGAGCCTTTGCAAATGTGTAGTAATAATCATAATCATCAAGCTGATATATATTGATCTGATCGTTATTGTAGGCAGATGCATTGATGCTTAACACACTTATGCCGAATGTGATCGTCAGGATAACGGCTATAAGTTTTTTTATGGTCATTTTATCACGTCCTTAAATGTTTTATATTTTTCGTTAATGTCTTATATAACAATTCGGATGTTCGCTTTTCAGCTTTTCATAGGTATCGTAACCATATACCTGATTATATGCCAAAGACAATGACCCTAAATTTGTTAAATTACTTAATGGACTTATGTCACTTATTTGATTAACATTAAGATTTAAATAGGTAAGATATGTCAAATTGCTTAATGCACTTATGTCACTTATTTGATTGTTTATAAGCGACAGATGATAAAGATATGCTAAATTGCTCAATGGGCTTATATCGTTTATCTGATTGCTATCTAAAACCAAATTGGATATTACTGTTAAGTTATTTAATGGACTTATGTCACTTATCTGATTATCCGATGCCCATAAAATAGTCAAATTTGTTAAATTACTCAATGGACTTATGTCACTTATCTGATTATCCGATGCCCATAGAATAGTCAAATTTGTTAAATTGCTCAATGGGCTTATATCATCTATCTTGTTATACGACAAATTCAACTCTGATAAATTTGTCAATTGGCTTAAAGGGGTTAAATCACTTATTTTATTAGAACTCAAGTCAAGAACCATCAATTTTTTTAATTTAGATAATGGTTGTATATCCTCATCTGTTAAATATTTATTTGATAATTTTAGCTTTGTTAAAGAAGTTGAATACCGGCTGCCTTGTATTGTAACGTAATCGACTTTAGGATTATTATTTAGATTGTCTGCAAAATCTGTTGCAGCTAATTCAATAGAGTCGCTGGCAAGACTATGATAATATGTAAAATCATGCGGATATTCGGACATATATGCGCTACATTTATCAAAAGAGTATTCTGATGATGCAGGCACTGTTAATGTAACTTCTCCCAATCCATTATTTACGATTTTCCGATCTGATAAATTGCTGATACTTATACCTACGAATTCATTTGATGATGGGAAACTAACTTCAATTTCCCCTGCTTCTGAACTGGTCAAAAAATATTTGACCGTTACATCATACAAATATGAAGCCGGATCAGTACATACAACGTTTGTTATTTTTATATAATCTTCTGTAATTTCAGCAATGTCAGTGGTATCTGTGTTTTCAAAATAATAATCATCATCGTCACTGAAAATAACTTCCTCGTCATCATTTTCGACAATTGATACCGGAACTTCTGTCATTGTACTTTCTTGTTTTTCGGTTTCGGATATTTTAGAAATTTCGGTCGTTTCGTTGTTATCATACGTTCCGGAAGTTGCGATCATTTCGGAAGTTATAGCTGTTTCACCGGTCACATTTGTTTCCGCCGAAACATTTTCCTTATTTGCGCATCCCGAAAAGCCGCACATGGCAACAGCCAAACATAAACCAAGGATCATAGTTTTTTTTATCATTTTCATAACAAATATTCCTTTCATAATTTAATAGTAATGTCCTATTTATCACCACTTAGGTTCAACGTAAAATATATCGCAATCGGGAAGTGCGTTTTCCAGCATTTTAATATCATCTGTGCTGCAGTTGGTATTGATAACATTAAGCAGCTCCAGTGACGAACAACCCGTTAACGGAGCAAACGATTCAATTGACTTATTATCGTTCAAGTACAGCTTTTTCAAATGTGTTTTATCTTTCAATCCGCTTATACTTACCAACTTATTATTATCGAGAACCACTTCTTCAAGATCGTCCATATTTTTTAATGCATAAACATTGACGATTTGGTTGTAGCTGAGCCATAGTACCTTCATTTCTTCAAGATTTATAAGCGGAGAAATGCTCAAAATACGATTTTGTGTCAGATTAAGATCTTGCAAATGCGTCATATTTGATAATGCCGAAATATCCTCAATTTGATTGTTATAGAGATCTAATGCTTTCAGAGAAGTAAGTCCCGCAAGACAGCTTATATCACTTATTCTATTATTCGATAGCACAAGGGTCTCAAGGTTTGTGAAATTGCATAGATTTTGAATATCATCATTCGTTAAATCTTGTCCGCTTAAATCAATATATACAGCATCGGGTGAATACTCTGTACCGCCAATCGAATATATTGAGGTGTTATCATAATTATCACTATCACTATCATAATCATAACTATCATAGCTGTCATAATCATCATAATATTCCGTTTCGGTGTCCTGAGAATTATAACGATCCTTATTTGTATCCATAGCGCCAGTCGATGCTTTGCTAAAAAAAGCCAGAATAATGACAACAACAATTGCTGCAAGTACAATATAAAATGTTTTTTTGTTTTCACGGTTCTTTTCTTCGTTCTCTCGATCAATAAGCTGCTGGTGCTTTATTTCTATTTCATGCTGATATCTTTGTTCCTCTGCTTTCCTTTGTTTGTCAAGCTCACGCCTGCGCTCTCGTTCCTTTTCCATGAAATCCAGTTTGCTATTATATTCTTCTTCCCGATCTTTGAGATGCCTGTCATCAAAGAGTTCAAAAAGCTTGCTTTTATCTATTCCGCACACGGAACATTCACGGTTATAGTGATTTATCGCTCCACAGGTGCATATCCAGTGGTATTCATAGGTTTTGGGTATGTATATCACCTTATCCGCAGGGTAATTAAGACTCTTGAACTCATCCATCAAAACGGGTAAAAGTCTCTTATCGTGCATATCTTTCACACGGCTCTGTAAACCGAATACTATTATTTTGTCATTCTCGGAAAACTCCCAGCGTGTATCATCGGGGAAAATAACGCTTTTTACGACAACGTTGCATTTTCTGGTGAATTTATTTGGGCAACAGATCAACTCTTTATCACCAAATGTCTCTCCGTTTTTGATATTAAGGTCAAGAAGCTGATATCTTGTTACGCCTTCAAGCGTTTCATTTTCAATATCGAAACACACAATATCAAAGATAACAGCACTTATACACTTCGGGGAAATGCTTTTGAATCTTGTCTGAACAAATATATTGTTTGTTTCGCTGTCTTTAAGTAAATTTCCCCCTGTTATGAATATAGGACATCCTTCGATATACTGATAATTTTCAAATCGTCTAATAACAGTAAAATCAAACATATTGCCACCTCTTAATCCATGATATCGGGATATACATTATTTTCTTTTGTGCTGCGGCTTTGTACAGGAGCAGTCGGAGCTGTTGTGGAATTATTTTGATTTGGATGATAATATGCAGTTGATTGATCATTATACACAGTATATTTCGTTGAAGTTGTTTTAGGCTTATCGGTAAGTCCACCGTTTGATTTGATCTGATAAATGATCCCGCAGACAGCACACAAAAGAAAAACAAGTATACCAAGGTTAGAACCTGCTGCAATGTTCAGCGCTCCAACAAGTCCCGTGTAAATTATGACTATCGGTTTCCAGAACTTTACGACAAGAATTCCTGTAATTATAGCGGGAATAAGCGACGTGAAGAATGATGGAATAATGTTTGTATCACTCAGTACAGCCTTATTTATAATTGAAACGGCGAGCGATACAATATAAACCCCCGAAAATCCAACAAGAAACGCACCGACAACCTCCCAGAAATATGCAATCATCGCTCCGGCAATACCGCATATCAGCATTATAAAGATCATAAATGTCACTATACCTTGTATTGAATCAGCATCAGCGTCTAATGCAGCAGCACCTAAAAGACCGATTATAAATCCTACCGTTGCACCCGTAAAAAAGCCGCTTATTGCAAGTGTTATTCTGTAAAGCTTATATCCCCAGAAACACTGGATAATTCCGATAACAATAGCAATGAATGCTATTAACGTTTTAATTTTGTTTATGGTGTCGGAAAATTCGGAAAAAACATTGAAAATATCCATACCCGAACCGTAACCGCCATAATCATCAAATAAACCGTACATAAAACTCTTGACCCCTTCCTGTAAAACCGATATAATTTTAATTTGGAATAACAATTATCCGTATTTCTATTATAAATCTAAATAATTAGACATGTATTTTTCAATTCCGCTTGAAATTGGCACACTTTCGTGGTATAATTATGTCATAATATGTAATATATTGGAGATGTGAAAATGGATCAATTTAAAACAGTTAGTAAAAACAGGTCAGATGTACAAAAATATTTGAAAAACTATTTTAATTACGACTTTCCTAAAGATAGGCAGCTCACTGCGGATGAGATATTCAGCATTTTAAAAGACCATATGCAGCCTTTTTCTTTCAGTAAATATTTAAAAATTTTTATTGCAAATAAATTCTCGGGAAATTTCAGTGTGTACAATGACGATTCAGCCCGAACAGAGGCAATGATAAGCTTTTTTATAGACGCGTTTAGAGACTGCGGCATACTTAATCAAAAAAATATTTTCAGCAGGGATAAGAAAATAATCACGGGCGAGCTTTTGAGAAAACAGGTAAGGAATTGGCTCAACGGTGTTACTCCGTCAAGGGAAAGTATCTTCCTTTTGTCTTTTGCTTTGAAAATGGATTGTGATGAGCTTTCGGATTTTCTCGCCAATGGTATTCATGACAAAAAACTTAATTATAAAAATCCCGCGGAAGTAGCAGCGTTTGCATGCTTGAATAAAATGAAAAGCTACAAATATGCCGAAGAAATATTGGAGCTGGCTGAGGGAAAAGCTCCATACACAAAGGAAAGTGGCAGGATATTTTTTACATCAGAATATGAAGCTTTATACGAAAAAATCGACACAGAGGAAAAGCTGATCAGCTTTATTGCGGATCTGATAACGGAAAATAATGATCCAAAAACCAGTAAATGTATTAAAGTATGTTATGATGAGCTTATTAAAAAGATATACAAAAATGCTGCTGCCGACAAAATGATATCAGTGGCAAATGAAACGGGTATTGAAATAAGTTTATCGGATAAGATCTCCTTCGGTACTGTAGAAAGATATATTTATTACTATATGCCCGTAAAAAGTGAAAAAGGATATTTTCGGACTGATACTTATGCACCATACGCCAATGGCAACATTATGGGAAAACAAAATAATTACTTTAAAGACAGCAAGTGGTTCTTTTCAACGCTTTTAAGGCGCTCAGATCTAAAAAAAATGTTCAATGGTCAGAAAGCGATCTCAAGGGATACGATATTAACACTTGCTTTTTTTGCTGCTTGTGAAGATGAGTCGGACTGTGACGTTTATGAATATATTATGGAAATAAATGACCAGTTGTGTTACTGCAGATTTGAACAGATCAATTTTGCATATCCTTATGATCTGTTTATTTTTATGTGTCTGCAGACAGATGATCCGCTTTCATGTTTCAGAAAAATATGGAAATATTCTTGGATAAAATAAGGTTGGGAATTTTGTGGGAAGAAAATTATTGTCAACAGGGGATAAAATAACGTTAAAAAATTTCAGGAACGGGGAGCTTCTTGAACTTGAGATAACTTCAACACCTCTCGGAGAAGGCGGGAGCTGTGTTGTATATGAAGCAAGGGAAGCCGGCAGCGGACTTGTATGCAAATACAGATTGAAAGAGTTATATCCCGAAAACATCGACGGTATTGATCGTGACAAAAACAATCAGCTTATTATAGGAAATAATATTCGTCCGGAATATCATGAGGCTTGCACCAGATTTGATAAATCTCTTAAACTTTTGTGGGATATGGCGTATTCCAATGATACAGGAAGCTATACGGTTTGTCCGCTCGGAAAATTTATTGGAATGGCAGCAGATACTCCGGCACAATATCTAATCACCCAGTGGATGCCATCTGACAGCCTAAATACCGCAAATTTATGCGGATCGGACGATCTGTATCTCATTGCAAAAATATGCCTGAAAACAGCTATGGCAGTAAAAGAATTTCATAAAAAGGGATATATCAACTTTGATATAAAACCCGAAAATATTTTGTATTCGCCTCAAACAGATAATATTGCATTTTTCGATACAGACACTGTTTTCAAAAGGGAAGAGATTCAGGGTCAGACTGTTATGTTTTCCGAAGGAGCCGCTCCTGAGATCGTGAATGGATTTGAAAAGCTGTACTCCGAAAAGGTCGATGTATTTTCAATTGGTTCAATGCTTCACAGATTTATTTTCGGCGAAAATTACTTTCCCGGACAATACTCGACCGGATATTCAAACTCTGCAGATATGATATCCCTTTCTGCTATTCTGAAATGCGCCAATCCATGCGCTGCAGCGACGGTACTTAAAATATGGAGCAGGTGCAGTCCGGGAAATCCTATAAAAAGATGCAGCATCAATGAACTTATATCAATGCTTTCAGAATTGACCGTGTTTTCAGATCCCGGCAGTATTTATGCCGAGAGCAGTTATATACAACCTCCGGAAAGCAGCACTGATGAATACGGTGATGAACTGTATTCCATAAGACAAAAACTTTTAAAACATCATTATGTTTTGGTGCAGGGGTTACATGGAAGCGGAAAAACTGACTTCATAAAAAATTATGCCCTCAGTTTTGGCGACTTTTATCCAACTATTATATGGGCGGATCTCAATGGAAATATAAAAGATACAGTTTCAAAAATAAAGTTTGCCGGTATAAACGATGAAGAATACAAT
Source organism: uncultured Ruminococcus sp. (assembly GCA_945868475.1). Taxonomy (GTDB): domain Bacteria; phylum Bacillota; class Clostridia; order Oscillospirales; family Ruminococcaceae; genus UMGS363. The sequence goes on from CAMBLM010000004.1 coordinate 175,951, forward strand.
AACAAAGAACAGCTTTTTGAAGTGAAATTCAATCGTCTGAAGAAATATGATGATCGGCTTCTGCTCATAATAGACGGTTACGACAGTCCCGATAGCTTTTTGGCTGAATTTCTGGAAAGTCTTGATGTTCATATACTTATCTCAAGTGCCTGCTGCAGCAATGAGATCGACAGCGATCATATTTATACAATGAAAAAAGAACAACAGCAGATGTTCAATCAGGAAGAAAAAGAAGAACTTTACAATAAAATGACAAAATTAAAAAAAGCAAACCGTTCTTTAAGATTATTCTGTCAGACATTACTTTATATTTCCGTTACAGCACTAATTGCATCTGTTTCAATGTATGTATTCGTATCCAAAGCGTTCGCTGTATCTATCATAATATTGACAGCTGTGATCTTCATTCTTAAATCATTGACATTCGGCAAAGCAAGCAAAGAGGCTGTTTTTAACATTTCACGCAAATATTGCTATAAACATTATAAGGAAGCATCTTTCTTTGCCGGCAATGAGAACAATCAGCAGACATTTGAGATCGCAGCATCAGATTTTATATCCAATATGGAAGATAAACGGCACCGGTTCAGAATCATACTCGGGATCTCGGCAATTTCCTGCGGCATGGCAACAGCAGTGATCTCTTTCATTATCAACAGTTTTCCATTCCTTATTGCACTGTATTCATTAATAATCATGGTTGTTTTTATTGTTGATTACGAATACAGTTTCAGAATGAGCCAAAACATTTATAATACACAATTCGGCGGCACGGGTAAAGGTGAAAAAAGAAGCTTTTATGAGATATACAACTTTAAAAGTCCATCTGATAAAGCTGACAAAAATGAAAAGCTCAGTCCTGAATGTGAACGTCTTATAATATATAATGAATACAAAACCAGGTGTAACATATGGGGGACGATAGATATTATCGCAAAATCTTTTGCCGGAGTGAATATACTTTCTGTAATTTTCGATCTTTTTCCGATCCTGCCAAATAATTATTTCAGGATTCCACCCTTTTTTCCAAAGAATTCAAGCCTCTGCTTGGGAATGATAATTTATATCCTGCTGACAGTTGTTCCTGCTGCCATGAGCAAAGATTTTTATTACAATATTAAAGAGCTGCTTTTTACGGCCTTCTCAGATGACAGAAAATTCATTTCTGAAAAATTCACCGAATATACTGATGAAGCACTCATTAGCAGCATTTCATCAGCACGCGGTATCTACAATTTTGCAGTTATTCAGTTTGAAAAAGGAATACCTATCTATGAAATCAGAAAAGCGGAACGCCCGACATTTGCGCAGTACTGTACAAGCCACAGCGTCAGTGCAATAATTTATCTTTCATTTATGACAATAATTGAATTAAGCGTAATCGTATGGCACTTTTCTGTTTATTCAGCATTTATCCCAATACTTGCAGTAAATATAGCATTTATGCTGTGGTGGGAAATATCAGGAATCTATAAATACAGTAAAAGGAAGCTTAAAGTTACGACCAATGAAACAGTTAAATAAGAACTTTATTTGGAATGCAATGGGAAATACTGCCTATAATGGCTTACAGTGGTTCATAACCGTTATCGTTGCAAGATCATCGGGGCTTAACAATGCAGGAGTGTTGGCCATTGCAATGTCTTTTTCGCTGATATTCAGAACAATATCCTATTTTGGAATAAGAGATTTTCAGGTTTCCGATGAAAACAATAAATATTCTTTTGCGGATTATACCGGACTCAGAATAATAACCTGTATACTTTCTCTTGCGGCATGTATGATATTTGCAGCTTTGAGCCGATATGCTCCAAATGTTCTGACAGCTATTTTCTGGTATATGATCTTTCGCATATCCGAAGGATTCTCTGATCTGTTTCACGGAGCAATACAAAAGAAAGACAGACTGGATATATCCGGTGTGTGCCTCACTTTAAAGGCAGTTATAACAACGATCGCTTTTGCACTTGTTTTTTTGTTATGTATTCACTGAATTATGCCCTTGCTGCAATGGCATTGTCAGCCGTAACCGTAAACCTTTTGATAGAACTTCCACTGACTGTTAAAATATGCAACCTTAAAGCAAAAGTCAGATGGATAGAGTGCGGCAAACTTGCATTTGAAACGGCTCCACTGCTTTTACATCTTCTTCTGACATCTGTGATCCTGAATATGCCGAAGTATGCACTTTCTATTGCATATAATGAAGTATATCTTGGAGCATATTCATCAATATTTTCCGTATCACAAATACTGCAGGGAGCATTTCAGTACATATACACTCCTTTTATCACAAAGTTTTCAAAATTGTATAGATGCAAAATGATTGAAAAAATAGAACAACTTTCAAAGAGGATAATTTTCATTTTCCTTATTTTAATGATCCTTTTCACATTGATAATGCAGATATGTGGTACACATTTACTTGTTCTGATATTCGGCGAAGAAATAAAACAATATAAAGATCTGATCTTTCCATCAATAATAAGTGTTTGTGCCTATAGTATAATGATTTTTATTTGTACGCTGAAAACAATAATGAGACACTTTCGTATTATGATCTTGGGTCAAACAGCAGGACTGCTTGCAGGGGTAATATGCACATATTTTTTTATAAAGCTTTTTGGTACAGGCGGAGCTTCCTATGGAATGGCTGCAGCTTCGGCAGTTTCGTCCGTAATAATGCTTGGGGCAAATATTTTTGATTAACATGTGAAAGCTTATAAAACATACTGGGACAACTTCCGTCGTGAATGCGGCTCTAAATGGAATAGCTTTATCGTAACCGTCAAATACTACGTGACTGCACACATCTAAAAATCCGTGGTAAAATAAGCCTAATACTAAACACCAATTAAACTATAGACAAAATCGATGAAATAAGGTATAATAAAATAGGTGATGAAGAATGCCTAAAACATATAAAATCAGCGCAGAAAATGCAGCGGAAATAGAAGAAGTAAGAAAAACAAATACAGACAAAAAAGTTGACAGACGACTGTATTGTAGCTTGTCGCGCAAAACGCAAAAAATTGACACGCAAAATGCAAAAATCCCGTTTGAAACGCCTTGAAAATGACGTTCCGAACGGGATTTTTTTATAAGGAAAACAATATTAATTGAGCTTACATTAAGTATATCACATAACAGTTCCGGCATAAATTATTATATGAAAATAAACCGTGATATCAACCTTTTGACTGCGGGAAAACCGAAATAAGCTCCTGAATATCACAGCCGAGAACTTCGCATATCTTGTCAATATTATCAATTTTGAGAAAAGAGCAGGTATTATTTCAGATATCACATATTGTGGACGGTCTTATCCCCGTCAAAGCCGCAAGCTCCGATTGATTCATACGCTTATCTGTCAGGAGCTTTCGCAGATTTATTTTAACCATTTTGTACCTCCGATACTTTTGTTAAACAGCAAATAACCGAATACGTTATTTGTGATCTAAAAAAAATATCAGAAATTCTTTATTATAACTTCTTTAAATCTCCCTTGTGAAAGATTATTCTGACGTTCCACTGCTTTTATATCAAAGTCCTTATATAATTCTCGGATAAAATCATCATCGTTATAAGATAGTATAAAACGCCCTTTTAAGGCTTTTAAAACAGCATTTAAACGGTAATGATCTGCTTCTGCGAAACGCTCGCTGTAGTGCTTTTCTGTAGTGTGGTAGGGCGGATCGCAGTAAAAAAGAGCGTTCGGACGGTCGTACTGCTTTATCAGCTCTTCAAAGTCCTTATGCTCGATGAGTACATGTTCCAACCGCTTCTCTATATCCTCAAACCTTGTGGTATCAAGACTTTTCGGAGAGCAGCCGAAGGAATCTGTATCAGCTCCGAAGCTTATTTTTATGCAAACATAATACATAGCAGCTCTCTGAATGTCGGTAGTTCCCGAACTTTCAAGGCGGTTTCGGCAGTCTTGAAACATCTCCCTACTATTTAAATAGTATCGTATTTCCTTTTGAAGCTCTTCTCTGTGATACTTTAAGCATCGAAACAGATTGACAAGCTGCCCGTTTGCATCGTTATACACCTCTATCGGTGCGTGTTTGTCAGATGCAAAAAGCACCGAAGCTCCACCGCCGAACACCTCGATATAACGCTCAAAATCCGTTGGGAACTCCGAAATAATACGCTTCGCAAGCTGCGACTTGCCGCCGATCCATGGAATAAAAGACCTCATAAATATAAACCTCCTAAAAATATATCGGGGAGCAGGTTTCCCTACTCCCCGAAAAGTCATTCTTTTGTTTCCTGCTCCTGCTTAATTGCTGCCTTGTCGGTGCTACCTTCTGCAAGCATATATATTGCCAATGTACCTGTGGCGGTGATTACGCCTACAACTTTTTCCTGCGAATCCGCATTAGCACCGAAAGCGATCATAACGCTTATCACAACGCCGCTTACAGCTGCCCAAAACTTCCTTGACGATAATTTTCTTTTCCAATTGATGTTCATAAAGATTAACCTCCTAAATTTTTTTAACGTATTTATCTCCGATGTTGATCCAGCCAATTCCCGATTTGAGCTTGCCCCAAACCGCGGAGCCGACCTGCGCAACCTCGACAATTGTATAGACACCGCCGCCACGGATTACGCCGACAGCCTTATTTGCAACACCTGCAGCGCATCTGATATTAAGTGCCTCGTCAATGATCCTTACCTTAAACGGCACATAGGAAACAGTGCTATCGGTCGGCTTGTCAACTTCACCGCAACCCATTATATACGCCACTCTCTGTTTTAAAGCCAACCACCGCGCATTGGCAACAGCCTCTGTCTGATACTTCGTAGGCACATACCATAACGGACACTGTTTACCTGTCACGTCATAATGCCGTATGATATCCTTTATCGGGTCAAGACTGTATTTTTTGCAGAGATAAGCACAAAGCTCTGCGAGCGACTGCTCCGTTGCTGCTGTAAATTTGCCGTTTGCATCAGGGTGACAGCACTCGATACTAATGCTGTATCCGTTAGCCTGATTAGTGCAGTAGCTCCACTCATCGAGCGGCAGACACTGTACGACCTCACCCGACAACCCGATAATAAAGTGCGATGACACCCAGCGCAGGTCTATACGCTGACCTTTGTAGAGCATATATGTACCGTCCTTGTTTAAGCAATACTTGCCCGTTTTGTCGGGGATCTGATCTTTAAGTCCCTCGAAATAATCACGATTATTTTTTGCTGTCGAGCCTGCCGATCCAATATAATGCACTGCGATTTTTTTTACGCTTTTCAAATGTATCTGCGGTCGGCTGAACTTGTTCGGCGTGAGCAAAGCATCAGTTATCTTCATTTTCTGCCTCCAACATCTTTCTGACTTCTTCGCGCCATTTAAGCGGCACATCGTCAAGCGTTTTCTTGTTCGCCTTGATAAGATTAAAATAAAGCTTAGCCATTCATCATCACCTCCGCTAATTCCGCTATTGCCAGCTCGACTTCAAGCTTGTCCGCCGCAGAAGTTTCCGCAAGCTCCGCCACCGCAAGAGCAAGATCAATATTGCTGTCAGCCTGCGTTTCAAGCTTTGCGATAATATCGGTCGAAACGTAGGGATAGAACGACCCATTATCTTCATAGCAATAGCATAAACGTCTTGCATCACTCATCAAAGCGAGTGGATGATCGTCCGCTATTTCGTGCTTTGCTCCGCTTGATGCAATACGATTTTCACCGTCAGTATATATAATCATTTGATCACCCCTTTTTAACTACGAGAGCTTTAGCCCTTCTAATGTCATGAATTTATCTTTCTGCCAATTTCTTAACTCAATTTTGATGTAATAATTTCCTTTCAGATTTGCTATATTACAATTTAAATCACCGTTGGAACTTTTTATGTACTCTGCATCAATCGCCGAAAAATCGGGATTCTTTGAAATCTGTACATTATATTCATTGACATAATCTGCTACATCGACAAAAAGATTGGTATATTCGCTTAACATTATTGGTCCGAACCGTATAGCAAATATTGCAGGATCAGATTCATTTTCACTGCTCGAATACGCTCTTATGCCGTTTCCCAATTCTATTATTCTTGTAATATTGATCTGATCAACTACCTCATATACTTTCGGTGAGGCGGTAGACGGAAAAATTGTTTGTGTTTTGGCATAGGTAATCATCGGCACAAGCTTACTGCTTGCCTCATCATATCCGATAACCTGTGTATTGTACATTCCTGTCAAGTCAACGGGAACGCCATCGATATATTTAGCATTGGCATCACCTCCCCCAGCAGCCGACTTAAAAGGGCAGGCTGCGATAGCCGATGCAATTATCTGTACTTTGCCCTCACCGAGCAAAGTAATGCCGTCATTGCCCACACCGCCCGAAATGCGGAGCTGAGAGCCTGCCGCAACGGTGTAAGTCCCGTCTGCATCAGCTTCGGGAACTCCAACCGATGCATATACGTCCGATGCGGTTTTGTTGTCTATCCAGTAATATGGATATGCTCCCTCAAACGTGATTTTCTGCGGCGTGTCTGCTGTGAGTGTTACTGTTTTAACCATTGATTTTTCCTCCTTATTTTGGTTTAGGGTACAACTGAGGGCAGTTGCTAAATTTATTGCCATTGAGGTTACAACCGTCTGCAAGCACAAGCGACTGCAAGCTGTAGCAACCGTCAAATTCATCAACCGCTATCGCTGTGAGCTTTGGTACATTAACAGATTTTAAGGAGTAGCAGTTAGTTTTAAATGCCGCTCCGTCCTCTGA
>CAMBLM010000005.1 GCA_945868475.1 uncultured Ruminococcus sp.
TATTGACCGAATTGTGCTTATGGAGAATGTGAAAACAATTGACCATTTGGTTATGGCTCTTCATACAACATTCGGGTTCGGAGAGAAACGACTTAACGAATTCAAAAAAGCGGTCGAGGAAACGCTAAGATTTGAAGCTTTCGGCAAAAAGTCTACAACGCAGGACTGCATCGATACAATGCGAAATAAGTTCGGCATTGACTTCGACAAGAGAGAGGACTGAAACCAATGGAAGAACGTAATACCCACGACAAAATAGCACTTTCACGCAGGATTTTTGCTTCATACAACCGTATGAAGCTGAAGATCAGCTCGCTTTCCCAAAGCATAGACTTTTATTCCAAGCATAAGGAAAGCGAAATTCAGAAAGACATACATAGCCTTTCTGTTTCCCACCCGTCAGGCGGTGGCGGCGGCTCAAACCCGAATGTTTCAGCAAATAAGCTCCCGAGCATCGTAGAGCAGGAAGATGCACTTTCCGCCGAATATGATTCGCAGATATCGGAAATGAAATTCAAGCGCAATGTCTGCATTTACGCCGTCGAAAGTATCGACAACTTCGTGAACCACCTTTCGGAAGAGCAGGAAAAAATCATAAAAATGCTCTATCTCGGGAAAGATCATAAAACATTCGGCGAAATTTCAGCTAAGATAAACCTCTCGGAGCGCAGGATAAAGCAGATAGTCAATTCTATACTGCTTGAATATGCCGAAACGCTTGATTATGATATTGACCTCATTGTGAACAATTTATAAAAAAGGAAAAACGGCTCGGATTATCAAAATTCCGAGCCGTTTTAATTATATTGATTTTTGGATAATCAAAATGCAACTGCCGTGAGTGTTACTGTTTTTGCCATTGTTTTTCCTCCTTTTATTGTGGTTTCGGATAAAGCTGCGGACAATTCTCAAACTTATTTCCGTTAAGGTTGCAGCCGTCAGCGAGGACAAGCGACTGCAAACTGTAACAGTTGCTAAATTCATCAGCCGCTATCGCTGTGAGCTTTGGTGCATTAACAGATTTTAAGGAGTAGCAGTTAGTTTTAAATGCCGCTCCGTCCTCTGATTCTGCTGACGGCAAATCTACACTTCTCAAAGCATAGCAGCCGCTGAACATACTTTTTGCGATGATCTTTAGATTTTGCAGTCCGTCTACTTTTTCAAGTGCAAAGCAGTTCTGAAAAGCTGACTCGCCGAAGCTTTCGGGAGAGATGCCTATCTTTACTTTTTTCAAGGTTCTGAAGCTTTGAAATTTTGGTTCAGCGTTTTTTACCGTCCCCATAAATTCGAGATAAACGAGATTTGCACCGTAACGGCTGCCTGCAATCGGAACTGTACCAGTATCAAGCTGTATATCCCGACCGACTTTTATCGCCCTTATGCACTTGCACGAGCCGTCAGTCGAGTTATAGCCGCCGCTGTAGCTATCAATAATGTGTCCTACCATAAAAGCAGCATTTGCGCCATTAGCATTGAGATATACCTCATTACCTGCCGCCGTAATCGTGATGATATATTGTCCTGCGGTCTGATAGACATGATACACATTATAGCCATATCCTGCAGGATAATCGTATGTGTACCCATCGTCCCCGTAGTTGATAGTACCGCCGTCATAATTTGCACCGTAAAGCCCGATTATCGGCGCAACATCGCCTGCATCGGCTTCAACGTACATAATCACCTGATTAGGCTCTGGATCGGGAATTTCAAGCCAGTGACTCGGAAAAGTCCATTCGTCACTTTTCACGCCACCACCACCCATCGAAATCCCGTCATTATACCCTATCCCATATCCATAAGCAATATCTCTTGCGTTCATAAAATCAGCTCCTTGTTATAGCAGTGACGTTTCCGTCACTGTCTGTAATTTTGTTTATTCTCCCGTCCGAATCTCTTGTGAGTGAAAAATCATATTTCCGATACTTCCCGTCACTCTTCCTGTTTCCCGAAACAAAGATTAAAGCCGTGTCCGAAACATTGATCGAACTGAACCATTCGGGAGAGGTCTCCTCAATATATCCCGTCACAACTTTACCTTTGTATATCTTCGTCCCCGACTGAAAATCGAAATACGCAGGCGAAGTTTCAACTTCGTTCCCGCTCTCGTCTGTTTCCTTTTTTGAAGGAAAGATCCTCGCAATTACTTTTCCGTCAGCCGCAAAAACAACGGGCCGTTCACCGACCGAGGAAAGGCAAATGCCGCCGTCTGTATTCTCGTTGGTATAAACAGAGCCTTCGTGTTCCCAACCGCCTTCGCCGTCGTTAAGCTCGGCATTCCACTTGTACATATTGATACGACCGCCTTTAATAACGGTTCGCTCATTGTTTGAAGTCGAAACAAGCTTTCCCGATACAGTGTTTCCATTCGGGTCTAAAGCGTCACAACCTTCAATTGTTCCGTCAGCGTACAAAACCATAGAGCCGTTCTGTGCTTTTATCTTGTTGTCTTCAATAAGCCAACCGCCGATCTCACCCGAAGTAGCCGTGATTTTGCCCGTGATTTCAAGAACGCCCTCGTTATATTGAATCGCCGATTTTACAGTACCGTCTTCATTGAAAACCTTAAAATAAAACTCTGTAGGAGAGATTTTACAGCAAGTCTTGATATTTCCTGCATCGTCCCTTGACGCGAAATAAATAAGCATTTCGTTCTTTGAAAAAACAACATTGCTGTTTTCCGTCGATGCCGAAAAAGCACCGTTTATGTTCACTCCCTCGGCATAAAGCGCACCGTCTGAATTCACGCTGAATTTGCCGTTCGCCGCCACTATTTCACCGTTCGCCGTAAGTGCAAGAGCATTGTTTACATTTACAATACCGCCTTCAAGTATCTCCCAAGAGCCGATATATCCCGACTTTGCCGTTATTTTGCCCTCAAATTCACCTGTCGCCGCTTTGAGTTCGCCCGAGAACGTACCCGTTGCCGCCTGTAAAGCTCCCTTGAATGTGCCGCTCGCACCGTACAGATCACCGCTGAAAACGATATTGCCCGTTTCACCGTCCATATATATCTTTATGTCATTCTGCCTGTCACGAACAACAATACCGCCGTTGTAAACGTCAATACCGTCTATCGAAATAGAGGTCTTGCCCGTCCGTTCGTAGCCGTCAACGCCAATGACCCTGAATCCCGCTTCAAGAGCCTGATTTGTAAGCTTAACATAAGAGGTCATTGTCTGCCTTGTGCCGTCCTCACTGTTCATTATTACATCATCGGAAGAAAGCTTTCCCATAAGGTCAACGAGGTTGTTTACCTTGTCTGCACTTGTGAGCGCATACTTTATCTTTGCCGCAAAAACTTCCTTTTCATCTCCGAGTGTAACGGAAGAACAGTTCCACGGACGGAAAAATTCGTATTTTTTCTCCGTCACCCTCGCGCGGTATTTGTTCTCGGAAAGGTCTACGTCCGCAACATCGACCATATCCGAAACATCAAACGAAACGCCGCTGTTTTCGAGCAGGGGACGGTCAATGAGCGAGATTTTAAGCGTTACCTGCGGTGTTGAAAGCTTTTTAAGCTCGCGTTCGCCCCAAACGATAAGATCACCGACATTTGAAATATCGTTGTTTTCGATAAGTCCGTAAAGAGGAGTGGAAGTGTAGGAATAATCTTCAAGATATTCCTTGCCGTCATTCGATGCCGCAATGTTCAGTCCGTCCTTGCCGTAAACATAAAGCCTTGTCACAATATTCTTGCTTATGTTTCGTTCAAGTCCCGTTTCGTTGAACCGAAACCGAATGCCATAGCCATTGTAAGGCTGATATATCTCTTCCGAACGTAAATGAACTATCTTCTGTAAGCTGTCAAAAATGAGTATTCCGCCCCAAAGCGACTGAACAGCTTTTATATTTTCCAGTATGCTCTTTTTATCACTTTCAAGGTCAAATTTGCCGTCAACGTCAACCGTTCCGACAGTCCACCCCGAGCCGTACAGCAAAGCATATAAAGCATAAGCCGCCGAACCTTTTTCATAAGGGTTTACGATCTCTTCACCGTTCACAACGAGCGGAGCAATGCCGCCGCTTAAAATAACGACCATAGTATTATCGATATGATCGTATGTCGTAGTCGAATTGTAAGCCGTTATATAAGCCTTGCCGAGAAGATACTGCCGCTCTACAAGACTTATCTGCGCCGAATTCTTGTTGCCTGTGTCCTTTTTCTCGTTGAAGCTGTCACCGTCGTAAAGCTGTGTGTAAACCTTGCCGTCTGCAATAACGAGATTTTCAGCGTTTTGAAGAAATTCGTACTTTTCCGAACTTGTCAGCATCGTGAATGAAAGAGTGCTTTCACCGCCCTGCTTGTTTTCAATAAAGCATTCGGAAACGCCGTCCCTTTCACGAAGCTTTGTGAGGACTGCACCGTCCTTATTGGTTATGTACATTGCCTTGTTCATAGCTTACCTCCTTGATTTGCGTATAAATATTAATAAACAATGCATATAATATTGAAGCTGATGTGCAGTTTCAACAAAATATTGTATAAAAATTTGTACTAAAAACCAAATAACACTTTAAAATATTGTTTGGGAGATATATTTGTGCTATTATAATAACAAATTGTTGTTTGCATATGTTATTGTTTTGTTTGTGAATCAAACTGCTAATTGAAAACGCTTGGTTTGTGTTGCGGGAGGATCGTATGGATAAAAATATATTTGCTCTTAGAAAAATATCTGTTTCAACAAATGGTGAAAAAGATATGCTTAAATTCGACTTGTATGGTAATGATACTGTAGACAAAGAGGATAACGAATGCTCGTTAAAGTCTTCATTTATCATTCCGGTGAATGTTTATCCCGCTATGATTAAAGCTTTCATTGGTGCAGGCTTGCAATTAAAGAATAATGGTGTAAATATAGAATTTATAAATAAAGCAGAGAAAGGGGAAGACGAAGATGAATAAACTCAAAAGCGTTAAGGAGTATACAGTTGATTTTTCTGTTTTGGAGAATATGACAGCATTTGAATCATTTAATGATAGCGAGAAAATTAATTTTGCCGGCAATGCTGTTCAAGAAATATCTTCATATTCCGCTTTAAATAAGAATACTGAAGTTGCTTGTATTCTTAAAGATCTGATAAAAAACGTATCTGAGTACGGAAAATATGATAAATACATTTCTGTATTAAACCAAGGCTTTCCGTACGAAGGAATAAAAATAAAAGAAGCATATATAAGACATAAAGAAAATGAATTATGGATAATTGCCGAATATGTTGATTCAGCAATTTCGGAGAATTTTTTTAATATTGCGTTCGATTTATGGGATGATTTATACACTAATGTGAACATTGTTCTTGCCGGAGAAAACGAACTCAATCGTGCGCTTATGCCGGATGATTTAGAATCTGTTGTTTTACAGAGCAAGGAAGTGTGATTTAATTATGGACGTAAAAGCTTCTATTGACAAACATAAGCAACAGTTTGCTCACAACAAGGAATTTTTAAATTCATTTCGTGCCAAGGATTACCCCGATTGGAAAATAACCTGTTATTTTTATTGTGCACTTCACAAAGCGCATATTTATATGGTTTATGTTCATAGTGTTGAAGAATCCAAAATTAATTCCCATCAAAATATGATAGAGGAGTTGAAGAGAAAAAATAAACCAATTGGGTGTAAATATGCGCAGTTAAAGTATTTGTCTATTATGTCACGTTATGATTGTTTAGATATGTCATTAAGAACATCGGAAGCGATGAATTTGTATAATGATATAGTTACAATGTGTGATAATGGAATTAAAGCCAAAGCCTCTGCTACTACATAACAAACCACCTATCTCTCCACCTCACGCAGTCGCACCCTTCAACCGTGTTTTCTCCAATATTGAAAATAGGAAAATCAAGATAAAACGCTCCCGCAAGATATTTTTGAGTGCCGTCCGACTTTTCGAGGAATACAGTTTCCTTGTCGCAGTCAATTGTAACAATATCTTCCGATTCCGTATCAATAGCGATCTGATATTCAGCCCCGTTCACCTTTATAACGGGGTTATTTTTTTCACCCTCAAGAATAATAACGGGATAAACCAACCTGTCACCCTCTAAAACGCATATCCCATCCCCATAAAGCGCCTTTTCTTCCATACCGTAACCGTAAACTTCATAGCACTTTAAAGCAATGTCAAGTCCGCAGTAAGCAGGATTTCGGCTGAATTCCGAGGACGAAACCTTAACACCGTATATCTTGCCTCTGTAAAGCAGATAGCGCAGCCTGCGAACGGAACGGTCTATGTGCGCCGTCATTTTTCGAATGTATTCTTCGCGCTCCGCAATAGACCTAAATTCATTTTTCATAAAAAGAACAAGGTCGAAAAGACGGTAGGAATATTTCATATCTATCGGAATTTCACCGTCAAGACCCGTTATCTGCTCGGAGGTTTCACGCAAAGAGGGAACTTCTCCGAATTTCGATGCGCGCATATTTACGGACATATCGAACGGATAGAGCATAACATCTCCGTTCTCCAATTCCTTTATCTCAAAATCAATAACCGCCATTTCCGTGCTTTCGCAGGGCATAGGGGAGATACCCTCGGAATTTTCCCCGTAAACTCTGAAACGAAGCTTTCCGCATTCGGGATATTTCGCCGCGTCAAATGTAAACTCTGTTTCCGAACCGCTGTATAAAAGCTTGTATTCCTTTTCGCTGTCAGCCTTTGCGTATAAACGGTAACATCTCGTTCAATCTCCCATAAAACATATCATCGGATTCACCGCAATTATCATTCGGCACGGAATAATCTTTTCCCGTGCCGTTTTTGCTGTCCTCTTCATCGTCACGGTCGGGATTTCCTCCTGCTTCAATAATGCGAATACGGGTTATCTCGCCGCTCATAGCTTCGAGATACGGCAAAGAGTGTGAAAAAATCTCTTCTCGGGTCATACTTCGTTCTTTTATCAGTCCTGCAAAGAACGCCACCCAACTTTCACCCTTATCATCGTCACAGCTGCCGCCGTCATTTATCAGCTGTGACTTGTCTACCCCGAGATTCCTGCGAACCTCTTTATTAGTAGAACAAGATCATCGACAGTAAAACCGTCATTTTCAAGACTGTCAAGCGTTATTGCTTCACCGCCCGAACCCGTGACATACTTGCCGACAATATCAGCCAAAGCCAACTTGCGGCTTTCATCTCTCATCGCCGCCATACAGCTTAATCGGGGATTGCCGCCCGAAATAAGAACGGGAACGCCGACGGAATCGATTTTTTTGGTGAACTCGCTGTCAGGGGACATAACTTCCCTGAATGTCGCAGGCTTGACATAATATATTTTACCGTTCGATGCCGTGAACGTGTACAGTTCAAACAGCAGTTCACGTTCATCTAACGGATTGTTTTCTTTTTTCATAGGAACTCCTTTAAAAAATTCCCCTCACAAGTTCGCCTGTGAGGGGATATTTTGTTGCACGTTCGTTTACAAAAGTCATTTATGACTTTGTTACCGTTACAGTATAGGTCTTGACAGCAGAGCCGTTCGTTACCTTGACGGTTACGGTGTTTTCACCATCGCCCCAAGTAGCGGTTGAGCCGCTTGTAACAACAGTTGCGCCGTTCTTGATCTCAACGGTTGCGTCGTTGTCAGTTGCCGTTGCCGTGATCTTGTTGGTGGAATCGGTAGTAGTTGTAGTGTACTCCGTTGTTTCAGCCGAGAATGTCGGTGAAAGCGTGAGATTGCCGATAGAGAGTGCCGAAAGTGTCGCATCAGCCGTTGTATCATCAGCCGAACGCTCGGACTTTTCAGCTGATACCCAGTCAATAGCATTTTCACCTGCAGCAGGCTTCGTGATGCCGAACGAAGCCGTCCAGGAGTTGTAAGACTTCTGACGGATAGGCGCAGATACGTCACCCGAAATTCTTACGTTCGAGATGATGAAGTTGTCAGCAACAAGGTCTGTTTCGTCCTTATCGCAGTTTTCGCCGATGATCTCCATTTTATATGAGCAAAGCGTAGGAAGTGCGCCGACGGAAGAAGTCGAAACCTTCTTCGATGCCTTATAGCAGGTCACATAAACAGACTTGCCCTTATCCTCTTTGCTGAATGTGAGTGTTGCCTTTGCGTAATCGACTGTAAAGCTGTTTTCGGCAGGTGTGCCTTCTTTCAGCATAGTGAAATCTTCACCTGCATTATCTCTGACAAGAACAAGGCTGTCAGGCTTGATTGCCGAAGCGTTGACCTTTACGATGCCGTCATCGGGAATAATGTATGCATCAGCGGTGTCTCTGTAATAACCGTTCTCTGTTGTGGTGTGTGTCGCCGCAGTCATAAACTCCCACAGCTTTTTGTCGTATGTATTCATTACGACTTCTGCGGAAGCTTCTACCGAGGTCGGGTGTTCGGCAGCCGCATAGAATGAGTTGCCGTCTTCCATCTTCTCTGTCTGATAGGAATACTTTGTTGTGACCGACTGAATGATCGCTGAATCGGAAGTGTAAATGTCCTCGGGCTTTTCCGACAGCGAACCGTCCGCAAGACGTTTTGTGAGAACGAAGTGTCCCGCCGTCTTGAAGATTCTCGTTTTGCTCTTTTCTACTCTTCTTGTTGCCATTTTATCAAATCCTTTCGTAAAGTGGGTATAAAACAACAGCCAAAACAGCGTTATACTGTCTTGACTGTATTAAATATGGTTGCATTGTATCGAAACCGTAACCCGATACATTCATATCCAAACTGACAGGGGAGATTGACAGGCGAGGGAGCTATAAGCTCGCAAGCCGTGTGACCGTTTATCTCTCGCCCCGACAATAAGGCAATGATCTGTTCTGCCGCAAGACAAGCCTTGCTCGCCTGCCCGACAGGTACAGAAATGTCTATTTCAATGACAGGCGAAATGTAAATGTCAATATCGCCGTTCTCCGAATTTGTGTTGTAAACAAATATCTGCCGTGTGTCCTTTTCCAACTTTTCATTGGTGTAGGACGTGTTGTATATCTTGTCACGGTCAAAGCCAAGACTTTTTATGTACGGGTCACCGGCAATAATATCTATCACCGCAAGCCTGTCCGAAAACGGCGTTATCGGCATAAGATCACCTCTTTATCTGTAATCGAAATATTGATGCATTCCTTTGATATACTCGGCAAGATACCGTGAAAGCACTTCATTGACCTTGCTCCCATTCCCTTTTGTGAACCACGTTTCCGCTCTCTGAAAAGCGTATGACGGTGAAATAGGTTCATAATAATCTTCAATATTCTCGGTTTCCCGCCGTCCTGTTGAATAGCGTTTGCGACCGTAAATGTCAATGTAAAACCCTTTGTGCCGCCCTACAATGGCAACAGTTCCACGCCTTGAAACGTTCCATAGCGAGGAATGACGGTAGGCGTTGTAAAATGGGTTTGTTTTATCCATTTCCGAACCTGTACCGTATGAGTCCATAATAGCATCAGCACAGCCTATGACCTTCCTGCGGAAAATCATTTCCTCGTTTTCGGTCATCTTCTGCAAATCCTTTTTGCCCTCGGAAGTGTTCAGTCTTTGGCTGATCTCTTCGTAAAGGTCTTTGAGAAGCTGGTCTGCCGCATTCTGTACCGCTTTTTTATAACCTGCGGCCGCCCTTGCGGAGTTAAACGTCAGTTTTGGCTTTGTTGACATTCTTATTTCTCCAAGCAATTTCGAGTATGTCAGCCTTTTGATAATACTCCCTTGACTTTCCGAGCCAGTCGGCGGAAGCATACGAAGAAAACAGTGCATTTTTCGACCTTGAAGCAAGAGCGTGACATATTGAGCCAAGCAGATTGCAGAAAGCGTAGGTTCTGAAATTCTCACGGACAGCCTCGTCATTGCTGTATATCATATACTCCATATCTTCCGACTTGCGCCTTGCGATATCGGAGTGAAGCCGTGCAAGAATAATGCCGTCCGTAAGAAAAAACGGGTCAGCTTTCAATGCCGCCCGAACATTGCTTATCATAGCTTCTTCACCGCCGAAAACTTCCTTTCGGTAGTCCTCAAAGCTGTAACATCTCAAATGACTTTTCATAAAATAGCTCCTTTTTAACTTCTTGTATCAAGTGAAAGCTGTGCCGTGTCAACTCCGACACCACCATATTCGGAAATAGCGTTTCCCGTGCTTTCAACGTAAAATGCCCTGTCAGCGTATTCGCCGTCAATGTTGACTTTCATTATTACACGGTCCTTTTCCGAAAGCAGAAATCTGTGTGGAAGTGTAAGCGTGTATATTGCTTGATCTATGCGACCGTCATTCGTCTGCTTGTCTGAACGTGTGGCAAAATCTCGATAAGCAGGAATATCCGTATAGACTTCCTCAAAAACGTCCTTGATATCGCCGTATTCGTCAGCCTGCCGCCCTTTGTACCGCATGATCGTTATAACAGCATTGCAGCACATCGCATATAAATATACAAGATCGTCCGCAAGCGGCTCTGAACTTATGGTAGATACCATATAGACGTTATTCTTTTCGCACTTTCTGCGAAAGTAATCGCCTACTTGGTAATCTCCCTTGAAAGCCTGACCTTCAACATAATACGCCCTGTTTGCAAGACTGTACGATGCATTTGTCGAGCCTTTCAGACTTGCTTTTATCTCTTTTCTACGCTCCTGCTCTTCAAAGATAAGCACTTCACCGAGCCTGTTCACTATGCCGTAATTAACAGTCATATATCAAACCCCGCTCCGTGAAAACGCCTGTTCGGATTGGTAAGAGAAACAAGCGGCGGTAATGAATATTCCGTCTTGTTCAGCTCTTCATACAGCATTTTTAACCTTAAATTCAGATTGTCAACGAGTGCATCAAAAGCGGAAGTATCGAAATATTCCACCTTTGCGTGTGTAGTCTGCTCAATTTTGATCTGTTGCTTGCGCACGTTCGGAGAAAGCAGAATGGCTGTCTGAACAACAATACAGCTTTCCAACAATTCCTGCCTTTCAGCATCATCTCCCGATAAGATATCTTCATAATTGGGAACGGCTCTTTTGACAAGTATTTCCGCTGTCCCTCTGAAATCAGCAGATTCTATCATTTCAGCCGAAAAAACGGAACTGTCAGCAGATAACAGCATACAAACTCTGCTCGAAAAATCAGTTTCAGCCATTTTGCAAAACTCCTTTCATCTATCCGTTTGTGCGGCAGGTGCGTATCTGCGCACCTGCTGTATCGGGAAAATATCAAGCCATTCGGAGAATACGGGAAGCATTCTTGAAAGGCTTGGTAAAGCCTGCGGTTTCGGAAATAGTGCCGATCTTTCTCTGTGTGAGAATATCATTGTCGTATTCCGAGATCTGCGAACCTCTCGCAAGGTATTTTGCAAGCGCAAAATCGGAATTAAGACCGATAAGCTGATCCTTTGAGCCGCTCTGCGGAACATCTCCGAGAATGACCGTAATGTCCTTTGTGATGCCCTGTGGGAAATTGAACGCAGCTCCGGGGATATAACCTATCTTGTCGTTTGCGTTGAACATCATCTTGTTGAGCGACTTGTACAGAGCTTCGGGAGCAACGATAGTAGTGAGCGGTGCATGACAGTCCTTCCAAAGCGCAAGCGCAAGAGTAAGGATATCGTCAACTGTAATAGTGCTGCTTGCCGCAGTCGTAACGGGTGCAGCGTTGTCATTGCCGTCACCGTCAATAATAACCTGCAAGCCTCTTTCAAACTCCTGATTAGAAGCGTCGGCTGCTATCCATTCAAGCTGCTTTGCGAAAAGGTCAACGGAAGAATACTGAATGCTTTCGTATGTAGCCTCAACAGCTCGTCCGTACTTGGAAAGCGTAATGCTCTTTTCTCCGAGCTTGATAACAGCCTTCGGAAGCTCCGAGCCTTCGGCTACTCTCTTCTTTCTTACAGCGTCCTTGCTGCCCTCATCGGAAATAAGGTCAACATAAGAGCCTGTTGCCGCCAAAGCGTCGATCTCGATCGGAGAACCCGAAACGATGTACTGAAGAAGATTGCTCTTCGCAACATTCTCTGTGAGCGTTCTGTCAATGAAAACAGGAAAGAGCCATCTGTTTTCGTTTGTAGCGTAAAAATCCTTGACCTTTGAATTTTTGGAAATACCTGCATCCATCATTGCAAGCTGAAAGGGGTCAAAATCCTTAAGTCTTGCATCTTTGGCAACTCTGTCTGCGATCTCGCCCTCATAAGCCGCTGCGAGAATGTCGCTGACAGGGCGGCACTTGGTCTTTGAGTCCTGAATGTGTTCGTCCTTAATAATGATCTTAGCCATATCTTTTTACCTCTCTTTCTTATCACATAAAGATATCTGTACTCTTGGAAGAGCTGTCAAACGCTGTAATATAGCCGTTGGAAACAACGCCTGTTCCTGCACTCTTAACACCGCCCTTACCGTCAACAGCAGCAAACTTGTTGATAGCCGTTGCGGAAGCTGTTCCGGCAAGACCTACAGCAAACCCCTTGACCTGCACCGAAGCCAAACCGTCGTGTTCAACCTTTGTGAGAACACCGAAAAGTGCATCGCCGTCCGTGCCATAGCCTACAGTATTATTGTCGACTAAAGCAACAGCCTTGCCCTTTGCGCTGTCGTAATTCTTGCCGATAGCAGTCTTTGTTGTGGAATCAAGCGGCATTGTAACATATTCAGTGCCACCTACACCATTCATTGAAAATTCACTCATTGTTGTATCTCCTTTCTTAATTAAAGCTTGAAAGCATCAAGATCACACATAGCAAGGCTATCTGCGCCCTTTGCAGCAGCGTCTTCGGACTTCCTGCCTGTCGGGATAAGCGACTTCGCTTCATTCTCCCATTCTTTGGACTGCTCGTTGATCTCGTCAACAGAGAACGAATCAAATATCTTGCGGTAGCGATCTTCAGAGAAAGCTTCACCCTTTGCCTTGACACCGCTCTTGACAGCGTTGTCAATAGCCTTTGACTTGATATCGTCATAAAGCTTTGCCTTTTCCGCAGATTCATTCGCACTCTTGATAAGTCCGATGACCTCTTCGCTTGTCATTTCCTTGCCAACAGCCGACTTGACCGCACTTGCCGTAAGGAACGCATCTTCCGACTTTGCCGCATTGGGAAAACTCTTCTTAACAGCCGCAAGAATAGCTCCCATACTCGGAAGTTCGTTTTCAGCCTTGCCTTCCGACTTTGCAATGTCGTCAAGGTCAACGCCAAGCTCGGCAAGTGCCGATTTGATTTTTCCGTACTCTTCCATAGTGTTGTTCATTCCTTTCTTTTTTAAGGCTTCATCGCCTTTATACCATTTTGCGACGCCTGCACCCGGCTGTGCAGGAACAGCAACGAATGACAGCTCATAAGCATCGGTAGCTTCCGAAAGAGAGAGAATACACTTTTTGCCCTCATAAGAATGACCTCGCCAATGAATACAATTGCCGCTGTAGTATTCCTGCCCGCATATACTGCATTTCTGCGATGCAACAGCGCAATTTACAGAAACCTCTTTATAAATTCCTGCTTCAATGTTATCGATAATAGGCTGTGTGCTTTCATTTTTCAGCATATACGCTCTGCAGGTCAGCTGATAAAGATCCTGCCCGTTAAAAGTCTTTACCGACGGGTTGTGAACTACTTCCGTGCTGAAAATTCGTGCGACCTGATTTATGTTTTTCCTGTCGTGGTCGCAGATAACAGTCTTGCCGATGAACCTGTCCGCAAGCTGATTTAAGGTATCAGCCGTAAAGTATTCGTTGTCACGGTCAAGCTCATTGTCGCACATTACAACGGGGAAGATATAAACCTCATCTGCCGTAAGTTTGTGCCGCGTGAACTTGTTGACCTGTTCCATTTCTTCTGCCGAATATCCGTTCTGACCTGTGTCAGCGGATTTAACAATATTACCGTATTTCAACTATTTCTCACTCCTTTTTTCATTATCGTTTTCGCTTTCCATACCTAAAAGCTTGGATATATATGCAAAAAGACCCTTGCGTTCTTCAAAAGCCTTTTCAGCACCTGTGACCTTATACGCCGCTTCATCGGGCGAAATATAGCCGTATTCATCGGCACGGCGATAGAATTCCTCGTTTTTGAGGTTGTAGTCTATCTTGTCAAGCATCGACTGCCATTCTATCGGGTTTGGTGTGTATGTCACATCTGAGTTGTAGCCGTGAACCCGAAGCCATATCCTCGCAATGCTCTCTACAAGTCGCTTTTCGGCTCGCTGTCGGGGTTCTATCATATCCACGATGACCTTGAACTCTACCGTCGATAACGCATAAGAACCGCTCGAACGCCTGTTCATAAGCGTTCCCAACGTCTTGACAGCGTTCATCATCTGAACGTCAATTACTTCCGCATAAGCCGCAATACCCTGAAAATATGCCGAACTGTCACCGCCGATCGTGCTTATTTTTGTGTCATCGGTGTGAACAATGTCATTTTCGGCGGAAAGGTTCGCAAAGCTCGCCCTGACGGAATCATATACCTTTGCAATGTATTCGTTTGCCTTTACGGGATTTGCCGCAACGTCGGGTGGTGCTGATTTGATAAGGCTTTCACGGTCGAGTGAAATATCATATCGGGGTGTTCCCACTCGATAAAGGACTATCTGCGAACTGTTTAAAAATTCAAGCTGCATATCCGCCGCCGCAATTGCAGGAGCGAACAGCAAACTGCCGCAAGGCGTACCGTCGGGATTGTACGGAATCCATATCAGATTGGATTGAGAAAGGTCAATCTGCTTTCCGTTCACACATTGATACGGAATCCACAATTGCTTCCCGTCTCTCGTTTCAAGCTTCCACTTTAAGAAACGAGGGTCAATAGGATAAACGTCCTCAATATCCGTGCAGTCGCTGTTTACAACGACTTCACAGCACATTCCACCGCTTCGGAAGTCATATCCGTGAAGCTGCATAAGCAAGCCTTCCAGTCCGTTTGAGTTCACAGCATTGACCCTTTCGGCAAATTCATTCCATTCACGAAGTATTCTTGCCGATGAAGCCGCCGAGCAGGAAGTAAATTCAATGTGTCCGCCCTGGTTTACAAGGCTCTGTAATACTGTATAACCCATTGAGGTGTCAGGATGTTCTTTTACCAACAGGTCGATGGCATCGTAAACATCGTAAGTGCTTCGTAAACGGTTGAGAAGCTTCGTCCCTTTCGTGCGGAACGGCGAATATTCCATTCGGGAAGTGCTGACTTCTGAAGCTCTGCCTATATGTATAGGTTTTGCCTTTGGCTTTTTTGAAAATAAAGACATATGTTTTCATAACCTCCTTCCTGTCAAGCTCCGCCGATAAGACCGCACCACGGCAATGACGGGTTTATAGTTTCCGTATCGGAGAATACAAAATAAGCAGCCGAAACGTGGTCATCGTGACCATCTCCCGAGCTGCCGTTGTGATATACTATTGTATTTCCTTTTCTATCTCGAACATAGTCGGAAAATTCAATCTTTATCCTCTCCGTCATCTCCGAACCATCATCAAGAATTATCATCTGACGGTTCTCAACAACTCTCGCAAGATTTTCAACAAGATTTGCCTTGTTCGGTCCCTGCTCATTGATAGGAACAGTCGGAATTCGCCTTTCCACAAGCTGGCTGTTTACCGTTTCATGACCTGTACGTCCGAATTTTACAACAGCATTGTTGTATCTTGCAGAATACATTGCAATACAATCAAACTGTGCCGTCCAACCGTAACCGTCCATAGAAACGGACTGCATTATCTTTCCTGTTTCGTTTTCCTTTACCCACATAACAGGGGAGTCACCTATCGAAGCAGGGTCATAGCCTATCGAATAAGTAAGATATGACTTCGGACTTCGCCATTCGTCAATGTATTTCTGCCATTCTTCTTGGGTATTGAACTTCGGAACGGTTTCAAGACATTTTTCAAAAGTTGGAAAAACAGCATACTTGTTTGAAAGAAATTCACCCATAATGTCCTGTCTGTATCGTGCATCGGACATTCTGTTTTTCAGATTCTCTCTGTAGGTCTTGCCGTTCGCCTTGATCTCATCACCCTTTGCGGCCATGTAAGGATTGTCCCAGGTTGTCCAATGAAACGATTCCCAGTCGGGGTCGTAAAGCGGATTTTGCTTACTGTTTATACCAAACTGATACATCTTGTAGAAATAATTCTTTCCAAGAGGCGAGGAATTGATAAGACCAACGCCGCCCTTGCCGCCAACACCCTTATGCGGAGAGTTAAGACGCATTTCAAGGTTGTCCCATACCGTTTCAAGATCCTTGATTCTTGCTGCTTCTGTTATCAGAACAATGTCCAGACCGACAGCAACAAGTGATTCGGGGTCGTATGCCGAATGAAGCTCAATAAGAACTCCATTTATCAAAGTCATCTGACCTGTCGAGCGGCTTTCGTCTGCGATAAGGTCTTTAGGTATAACACGCTTTAAGTCACGCCAGTTCTGCCGTGCGATAGTTTCCGTAGGCGCAATTATCCATCCCATTACTTTTGGAACAAGTGTTTTGGGACGTTCTTCATTCGCACATTTCATAAGATATGTAAAGAATTCAACTACACAGCAGTAGTCCTTGCCGCCTCTTGCGCCTGCCGCAATAACACGGAAACGTTTGTTGCTGTGATGAACCATAGCCTGAAACTTGTGTGGATTGTATTCAAGGGTTATCTGCTTTTTGCTCACATTTGGCGGCGAACAATTCGCTCTGCACGATGGGCAAAGCTTGAATTCGCTGTATCGTCCTCGTTCATCGTCCCATTCTTGCCGAAAGGTCGTTCCGCATTGTGAACATACAGAAGAAGCTTTTGAGCTTATTTCGGGTTCGGCATAACGTCCTTTGCCTGTAAGATTAACACGTTCGGGCATTATTCATCACCCCCAATAGAAACCATAGTCGCACCCGATGAATCAAAAACAGCAACCTTTATTGACTTTTTGTTGCTTACATTCTGCGGTGCTTCGGGATTTGCACTTGAAAGCTGCTGCTTCATCATTCGGTTGTAAAGCTCAGTTGAAGCTTTCGCAAACTCATTGTAGGATTTTGCAGGATCTTTTGAGTTGACAATGCCGTCTTTTACCGCCGCAAGCACTTCTTCATCAAGGAGCACGGAATCAAGCTCGCAAAGAGCGTTTGCAAGCCGCTGTGAACTCTGAACCTTGTTTTCATCAATAAGTATGGAAAGCCGTTTCTTCCGTTCATCGACGTTTCTGCGAAGAAGTGAAACCATAGAAGCGTTAGGCGTTCCACTCAAAAGGGATAACCTCGCTTCCTCGACCTGTTCATCTGTCATTTCAATGTCGTTGGTCGGGGCAAGCATATTTTTTCCGTTCATAGGTTTCACTTCCTTTCATTACCGTGTTCCGAAAGAAACTTTTCTTCCGCCTTTTGCACTTCAAGCATTTCCTTGTAAAGTGCAGGATCAGTGTATTTCACCGAAAGTCTGTCAAGCTTTTCGACTAACGCCGCTTCTGCAAACTCCGAAAATTTGATGTGAGGAACGTTCACGGAATTGTATCTCTGCAGCATCTTATAAACAGCGTTCGTTACATTCGGGTCGATATAAGCGAAGATCAGGGACATTTTGTTTTCCCTGACCCTGCTTTCATCTATCATCTCGGAGTGCGGAACGCTCTTGAAAACGTCATTGTGCCGTTCCATGTATTCATTTAAAGCGAGCTGAATAGCTTCGGGAACAGTAAAGCCTAACCTCTTTACTATATCTTCAAAATACAGAAATTCGGGGCATTTCTTCATCTTTACCGACCGTGTGTCGCTTGTTTTTGGAAGTCCGTATTCGGACATATTCGGATTTACCGCATCATTGAACGGAATGTGCCGCCTGCGCCAGTTATCATAAACGCTCTTTTTAACATAGAACATCGCATACTGTATCTCTTTTTTGCCCCGATAGCCTTTCTCAAACTCTATCCGTATAGCCTTTGCAAAAGGGGATAAGCTGCCGTGAGTAAGAAAAACATTGATATTCGGGTCATAACAGCCTATCTCGTTGAAAAAAGCCTTAATTCCCGTAGCCGACTTGTTTTCCGAAGAAACAGTTGTCCTTTGAAGAGTTTCGCTCATAAGCTTTTTTATTCTTTCGTCGCTTATGCGCTCAAATTTTGCAATATCCCTCAAACTGTAAACATTTCTGTTAAGAGAAACCGTGCCTATTAAGTGTGCCATAATGCCACCGCCTACGAATTAAGTTTCTCCAAGTCGTCAATTCTGTGATTTGCAACAGCAATTTTTTCATCTGTGACAGCTTCATGCTGTTCAAGTTTGTAAACACGTTCAACAACGTTGTTGTGCTTGTCAACCTTTTTTTCAAGCTGTTCTATTCTGTATAGCGTTTTGTTGTTGCTTGCAAGAACTCCAAAGAATGAGCCGCCAAGAGAACCAAGCAGAGCAATTAATGCAACTATAATTTCCGTCGACATTAGTTTTCCTCCGAATCGTCCTTATTTGTCAACGCCGCCTTATTGGTCCGAACCGTATAGCAAATATTGCAGGATCAGATTCATTTTCACTGCTCGAATACGCTCTTATGCCGTTTCCCAATTCTATTATTCTTGTAATATTGATCTGATCAACTACCTCATATACTTTCGGTGAGGCGGTAGACGGAAAAATTGTTTGTGTTTTGGCATAGGTAATCATCGGCACAAGCTTACTGCTTGCCTCATCATATCCGATAACCTGTGTATTGTACATTCCTGTCAAGTCAACGGGAACGCCATCGATATATTTAGCATTGGCATCACCTCCCCCAGCAGCCGACTTAAAAGGGCAGGCAGCATCATCCTGCGCAATGACCGTGACCGCGCCGTTTCCCGAAAGATATATTTTTTTGCTGCCGCCATAGCCGTTGTAATGCGTGTAGCCGCCGCCTGCAGGTACGCAGACAACGCCGTTTGCACCGACCGTGCATTCGGAGTTCTCGGTGGAAACGTAAATGGACGCTGTTCCGTCGTTCCTTACCGCATAATATTTGTAATCATGTCCGAAATCAACAGCAGTTACTTCACCGTTGAGATGAACGCTCGTCTGCCTTGTTCCGATCGCGCTTTTTTCCTGCATATATATCAATATCCTTTCTTTTCGGCAATAAAAAAGCACCCGTCGAAGCTTTAACGCTCCGTGAGTGCCGTATATTTGTGAATGGCTTATATCTTATCCCAATTTTGACAAGCGAAACCTCTCATTCCGCCCGCAGGTTCATATTCGGGATAGATCCGCTTGTACTGCGTTTCGGCTTCCTCAAAAGCCAAGTCTTTAAAAAATCCCTTGTGTTTCATGTAAAGCAAACCTATCACAGCAGAACGGCTGTGCCCCTGATTGCAGCATATAAGCACCTGCCTGTCAAGCTTGCCAAGCGTATTTTCAATAAACTCCAACGCCCTTGAAATAATGATAGGGGATATCCATTCGGGATTATCCACATCAACAAGATTGCATATCAGGCAGCGTTCGCGTTCCGCAAAGAGATATTCCGGGTGCTCCTTGCCGCAGGAACGTCCGCTGTAGCCGACAGCCTTTCTGTGATAAGGCTCTTTCGCGGCAATAACGGTGTAAAAATCATCATTGTCTTTTATTTCTTCATAATCATCGACCGTTCCGATAAATAAATTCGGTATTATTTCAGTCATAATTCAAGCTCCTTTATCGTCTTGACAACCTGATATTCAGCAGGCTTGCCTGTCTTCTTGCATTTATTAATATAAGGGCAGAAAACGATTTTGTCAAGGACTTTATCTCTGTAACAGCACTTTTCACAATAAATACGCTGCTTTTCTGTTATTTCTTTCAGCATAAGTTCACCTTTTCATCAAATGCTGCTCGCATAGTCACAATTTCAACACATTCGCCCCGTATAATGTCATTAATTTACATACACGAAGGAGGTGAGAGATATATGTACGGACTTGACAGCATAGATTGGACAAAATGTATTTTCGACGGTATGGCCGCTGTATATGAGCCTTTAATTCCGTATATCGTTGGCATAATAGCAAGTACCATTGTTTATGGAGTGCTTAAATGGTTCTTACACAGAGTACACGACTTCTTCTGTTTTGAAATGTCTGCAAGAGAACAGCGTAAGGCACACAAAAGAATCGATGATACCGTTGACTTCTTTTCTGCTGCTGCCGATTTCATTTCAAACCTGAGATCGAACAATAAGCAAAAGTAATACGCAAATGAAACAGCCGTCCTTTGCTCAAAAGCAACAGAGCAGGAACGGCTGTTTTCATCGTTTAAAGAAGGGTCGTCGGCGGCAGCTTCGGCATTTGCAGCCGAACTCGAAGTTAAGGAGCCTTAAACCTTCGGCACAACCTATGTGACCGTCAAAAATAATACGCAGGCGGGTACTCCTGCGTAAGCCTGTCTTATGAAGCATCGGCTAAGTGCTTTCCTTAACTTGTGCCTGCAAATAGCAAGACCCGTTTATATTAGCGGAGGGCAGGCGTTAAGGGGTGGAGCTGTTGCAGAGTTCACGCACTCATTGACAGCAGAAACGGCGGAATGGGGAAACCGCCGTTATGAGGATTAGAGGAAGTTTAAAACGCTCGAATGTCAACTTTGACTCGCCCAGATCGGAGAAATATGTCTTTTCATATCTCTCTGTATATATATTACCACATCCCAAATGAACTGACAAGGAAACAAAAGGGAAATAAAAGTGTAATAAAAGTGAAATTACCCTGTTTTGACCCTCAAAATAAGGTAAAATGAACATATAAAACAGAAAAGGAGATTGCATTATGCCTTATCCCAAGCAAAAAAAGACTTATTCCGAACCCCCAACACAAATTATCGTTACCTTTAAAAAATCCACCGTTGAAAAAATCCGCAAAATCGCCCTCGCAAGCAACAAAAGTGTACACGACACGATTCTCTTCATCGTCAACACAGCCATAAAATACAACTACACAGAAGATTTTCGCTACATTCCTTGCAAGCCGCAATCTCCCGAAGATATCATTCTTGTCGCCGGCGAGAAAAAGAAAGAGCCAAGCTATCAAATTCACGTTCTTGTATGCGCTGCACTCAACCGCAAAATAACCAAGATTATGGAACTCAATTCTTATGACGGCAAATCAACCGTCATTCGTTCCCTTGTCGAAACCGCATTCATCTATGATTATGACAAGAACCTTTTCTTCCACAAGCCACAGAAACTTTCAATCTCTTCTCCCAATTACATCTCTCGCTCAAATGATATTATTATGCTTGATATTATATAAAAGAAATTTTATCTCCAAAAAGAAAAAGAGTTCGCTTATATAAATTATTGAAAATTTTTGCGAGGAAACTCTACGGCTCTTTAAAACCTACCCCCACGGTAGGTTTTACCGAATTAAATTGTGATATTTTTGTCTTTGCTCCGAGGACAAAAACAAAAGAAAAAGAAAAGAAGAAGCAAACAAGAGATTATTATACAATTGTGTTACATTGTATATAACACAATATATCTTGTGTTACATTAGAGCATTGAGGGCGCGGTATCTTCGGGGGGCTGCTCTTGGCTTTTGCTTTTTTTGGGGGCGTGCTTTTAACAAGACTAAATCAGTATAATATATATTATCTCTTGTAACAATACTATATTTGTATAGTTGGCAAGCTCTCCCGAACCTGCAACCCAAACCCTAATAATAAAACTGAATTAAGAGTAAAACATAATAATTATTATTATTAATATATTATGATTAAAAAGATAAAGAAAAATATATATACAAGATTAAGTATTATTAATATATATATATATTATATATCAATAAAGAAAAGAAATAAGATTAAGTATTATATATTTAACTAAATTTAGATAATGATACGGCGGTGGAGTTTGCGCGATCGGCGGCAAGGCGGTGAGGTTTGGGCGGTGAAGTCTGACGAGCCTTGACAGGTCCGGGCGGAACGGTACAGAGTTTGAAAACGGATAAAGAAAAATAAATTGATATAATTATATTGTTATATATTATCAATATATAAATAGAATTATATTTAAAAGATATTGCGGGAAGTGCGGAACTTGAAAAGATGATCGCTTTGTATCTTCGGGGGGCAGACTGCTGAAGAGCGAAACGAGAAGAAATAAAAACAGCTCCGAGTGGTGGGGCCAGTCGGAGCAGGTGAACAGGTTGAAGCTATTGAGGGTATATGTAATTATATATATCAAGATATATTATAATATTATTTATTATTAATTATATTATATATATTAAGATATATATCAGAGGTCAGGCGGTCAGCCTTCGGGCGGTTACTTCCGAGGCGTCAAATCAGCGGACAAGCTCCCCGAGATGAGCAGGTGCGGAGCTGCGCAAAATCAGAGATAATAATACATCAATATGCACAAAACATTATAGCTTTGTTTGTACAAATAGTAGAATGATAAATTTTATAAAATTTCTTTAAACCACAATATATAGTGGTTTATCTTAATATTTACTATATCTAACCACAATATATAGATGTAATAAAATGGATATTTTGACAATGTAACATAAATGTGGTATACTTATAACAATGAAAGAGGGAGAACCTCAGAAATAAAAAAGACCCTGAACCGTGGCAAGTTTGGCGACCGACACGGAACAGGGCGAACACCCACCGACAAAGCGGTAATGGTATATTGTTATAATATCACATAAAACCGCCTTTGTCAAGTCAAATTTTGAAAGGCGGTTATTTTTATGACTAAAGCAGCAATGATCAGCGTATATCTCAACACTTGGGGCAACTACAACGAGAACGGAGCAGACGGCGGTTTTTGGGTCGATCTCCCTTGCAACCTCGCCGAAACCCTCGAACAGCTCGCAGAATCCACAGGCGAACGTCTTGAAGATATGGAGGTGTTTGTTAATGATTATGACACCGACCTTAACGGCGTTGAAATCTCCGAATATTCCAACCTTTCCGAGCTGAACGAGCTTGCGGAGCAGCTCGCGGAACTCGACGAATCCGACATTGAAAAGCTTGGCGCAATCCTTGAAGCGGACGGCGAAACGCTTGAAAATGCCCTCGAAAATCTCGACAACTACACATACTACAGCGGAATGACTTTGGTAGATGTCGCTTGCGAGCTTGTCGAAGAGTGCTACAGCAACCTCCCTGAAATTGCTTTGCGCTACTTTGATTATGAAGCTTATGCCCGTGATCTTGGCTTTGACGGCTACACAGAAACATCAAACGGCGTTATTTGCAGATAATCACTATAGCATCAACCCCAAAATCAAAAAATCAATTAAAATCAAAAGGAGAATAAATATTATGAAAAGCTATGAAATGATGGAAAAAATCGGCGCAACACTTAAAGACGGTGAATCAATCATCGTATCAATCGCACATCGCGGATCGTGGAACGGCGCAAACCGTTACACGATCACAAACAAGAGCATCGAATACCTCGACCACAAATGGAACTGGCACGGTACACTTTTAGCAACCTACAGCGAGAGAGTTTTACACAAAGCTTGGATGTAAAGCCGTTCGGGCGGCTCTAAACAGTCCATCAAGCCCGAAGCGTTCCGCCCGAAATGGGCGGAGGTTGGAAAACTTTAAAACGGAGGTATTAACAATGATTACAGTTAAAATCAATCTTGAAAACGGCGACAGCATAACAACAAATATGAATTGCACGGCAGAAGAAGCAAGCAATTATTATCAGATCGGCGGATGCATTAACATCGGCTCCACATCTGACAACCTGCAGAAAATAAAATCTGTCGAGTTTATCTACTTCAAAAAGTCTTTTGTTGTCGAATGGCTCCGCGGTTCGATCAATGATAATGTTGCTAAATACCTTATCACAAATAATATTTATTTCTATTTTGAGCCATTCGGAAAGATGATTATTTGCGACGGTTACCAGTCCTACACATACGAATACAAGCACAAAAGCGGCGATTTTTACGAGATCACACTAAAAGAATATAACGGTATAGTCCACGCCTAACTAAAGCCAAACAGCGGAAGCCCGGAAAGCTTCCACCATATCTCCCGACTATCTGCAAGAGGATAAGCGAGAGCCAAAGAGAATTATTAAAAATACGGAGGTTTTGAGGTATGAATAATAATGCATTGTTGAAAGTGTTCAGAATGAACGTAAACGACCACGCGCAGGAGATCAGAACGGCACAGGAGGCGTATTATATTGCCAAGGCTGCCGAGGATTCTATAAAATCTATCGCCGAAGATATTCAAAGGGGCATTCTTTCCAAAAATGAATACTTAGTGGCTGCGGATCTGTGGAACGGCAACCGCCGCGGTATGACCGAAAGACGAATCACCGAGCCACGCCGCGCTTACTTGATGGACGAAGAAATTTATATAAATGATTTCCTTCCGAAGTGCTATGAAAAATATCAGGCTGCAGGAATTGCGGACGATCGAGGTAAAGAATATTGCCCCGAAGCAAGAGCAGCGGACAAGAGAAAAGCAGCCGAACAGAAATTGTTATCCATTGCCGTGGATATTCTGCCCGAATGCGAGGAAAAAGACCTGTTAAAAGCGGCTGTTAATCATTGGAAATATAGAGATGAAATTTTACAGCTGATTTTACACCTTGCAGCGTAACAATTAACATTATAGACCGTGGCGGAGTGCAGAAGCTCCGCCAATACCGTGAAGGAGGAAACCAAAATGGCAAAACCCAAGAAATTAACCGAGAAAGAATGGAAAAGGCAGCTTGAAGAGAAAGCCGCTTTTGAAGCTTCAGAAAGAGCCGCAAAAAGGGAATTTATATATAATAAGCTCCGAAATGCACAAATTGGCGACTTGATTGCAGAAACCAACTTGCCCGACTTTCCCGAAACTATCGTTGAAATTGACCGCGAGGACTGCGACAGTGAGCCGGAATATTTTGTTTTTATAACAAACTATGGCAATAGCTACGAGGGTTTTGACTTTTTGGACGATGACCAAACCGGAGAGCCTGCAAGCGTGTTTTTTGCACTCGAAACAGAGCAGGAGCAGGAACAAGACGAAAACCAAATTACTTTTGATGACATAGCTGCAGCATATTCGACAAATGAAACCGTCGAAAATTTGCCCGAATCTGCGCCATTTTCAACAAGTGCGGCAAATTCTACCCCGATCGGCTTCAAAGTTAGCACAAAACCCAAGTTCAAAATCTTTCGCACGGCTGCGGATGCCCGAGTTGCTCCGAACCGCTCAAAAACTGCACGGCGGCTGTGGTGGGGCGTGGACATTCTGCCGAATGGCTTTGAAAAACTGCGCCGTGGCGTGGTGGTGGCTGCGTGGTGGCGTGGCTGTGAGAAAAACTGCACGGGGCGCGGCGTGGGGCGGCACGGAGCTGCCCGAGCTGCACCGACATAGC
Source organism: uncultured Ruminococcus sp. (assembly GCA_945868475.1). Classification (GTDB taxonomy): domain Bacteria; phylum Bacillota; class Clostridia; order Oscillospirales; family Ruminococcaceae; genus UMGS363. Next base: position 25,227 of record CAMBLM010000005.1, read on the forward strand.
GTATCAAGTCAAAAAAAGTCCGCCGAACTGCCCTGCGTGGCGGCTGACGGTGGGAAAATTGAAAAAGGAGTGTACTTATGAACCTCGTTTACAGAATCACAGACGAAAAGGACATTCAGAAGATGAAAAATGCCCTTCTTCGCCAGAGTTATCGCAACTATATGATCTTCGAGCTTGGAATCCACATCGGAAGACGAATTTCCGACATTCTGAAAATGAAAGTTGGGGATATCAGAGGAAAAAAGCACATCGCCATTGATGAAGACAAGACAGGCAAGGTAATTCCGCTTGTTGTAAATGATACAGTATATAATGAGGTTATGCAGTATTGTATCAATATGGACGATGACGAATACCTCTTTCCGTCCCAAAAGCGGAATGAAAAGGACGAACCCGACTGCAAAGGGCATACGCCTGTTGGCAGGATTCAGGTTTGGAATGACATCAAAGCTGCCGCCGAAGAGTGCGGACTGGGCGAACTCGGAACGCACTCGATCAGAAAAACGTTCGGCTATCATTTCTACAAGCAAACGGGCGATATCGCAATGCTTCAAAAGATTTTCGGGCATCGTTCGCCGATGGACACGCTCCGTTACATCGGCATTTTGCAGGACGAAATTGACGAAAAGCTTAAAGGATTTAGCCTTGCAGGATAATATATTATATATTATAGCTCTATGCCTTAAAGCCGTATATCGTGGCTGTAGCATATTCGACAATTGAGCTGCAACATATTCGACGTTTGTAACATATTCGATGTTTGAAAGGATGATTTTATGTTTAATAACTTGCATATTTATAAAAACGGCTCGGAACTTCCGATGCCTTGCGATATATCCGACCGTAGCAAATATTCGTTTCATCTTATCGGGAAATTTGAGGAATTGCAACATTCTCAGAGGTTTGCGCTTGCAGAGAGCAAAATATTAGAAAATAACTGGAAGATGTTTTGTGTATGCAAGTTTGAAAATCAAAATGAAGATAATTATCCATACTATGTGTACGAAGTTTACAATTTGGAATAGGTGTTTAAATAACTATAAAACGAGCAGGAGATTTATTTTTTCTGCTCGCTTTATTTCATCTCTATGGATTTTTGGGGTGCAAGTGTCGTGGTAGTGTCGTGGTACTGATATTTTGTGCATTTACTTTTATATGTTAAATCAATAAATAAACCTCGCAACTAACGTAGCTACGAGGTTTACAACTTTGGTGCGGATAACAGGACTTGAACCTGCACGTCGGGGACACCAGATCCTAAGTCTGGCGCGTCTGCCAATTCCGCCACATCCGCAAAATTTTCACAAGCTATATTATAGCACAAAAAACCTCTGCGGTCAACCTTTTTTTGATTTTTATTTGGAGCGGTCGCCTTATTTCACTGTCTTTAACGCATTTTCGGCACTTTCAAGAGCCTTGTCCGCTGCAATAACAGCCTGCTCTGCGGCGGAACTGCCTTTTTTTACGGCTTCTTCCGATTCGTTGAGGATATCGGCGGACTTTCGTGCCGATTCCGCGCTTTCTGCGGCAAGGCTTCGTACCTCATCGGCTACCACGGCGAATCCCTTGCCGTTTTCACCTGCACGGGCGGCTTCGATCGCGGCGTTGAGCGCAAGCATATTCGTCTGAAAAGCTATGTCCTCAATAGCACCGATGATAGATCTTATGCGCTGATTTTTTTCGCCGATAATATTCATTGCTTCTGCAAGTTCGGACGATCTGTCACGGCTTGCCTTTATCATTTCTTTTGCTTCGGCAGTTGCTGAGGCTGTATCATTTCCGGAAGCTTCAGCTGACAAAAGTTTTTCTTCAAGAGTTTTTATGCGCTCCTCAAGTTCGGCTTTTTCGCTGTTCGCACGTTCAAGCTCTGCACCGAGTGCGGCAAGCTGCTTTTCCGTTTCTTCGGAAACAACGGCAGACTCGGAGTATTCGGTTTCGGGCAATGATATTTTCTGTACGGGTACAGGTTTTTCCTGCACGGGTGAGGGGAGAACGGGGCGGAGATCCTGCGCTTTCGGCTCGGTGATCTCAGCAGCTTCGGCAGCTTTTTCTCCGTCTGTCTTGCCAATGAGTACACAGCATATCATTGAAGCAGCGACGGCGAGAACAGCTGCGATCACTGTCGTTGCAGCTATAAAAGGTCGGCTGTCGGTCTTTTCGGGGAAGCTGTAGTCGAATATTTCAAGCGAAAGTTCACCGCACTGCTCGCTTGCTTTATCATAAACGGGGGAGCTGAGTTCAGTTGATATGATAGTCTTATTGCCGATGAAAAGCCTTGCTCCCGTATCTTTTTCGAGCAAAGCAAAATATCCGCCGAAATAGTCGGCATCACAGCCGCAGACGGTGATATTTCCGTTTGCGGAATTTGTAACGGTATAATAAAGCCTGCCCGAATTTTCATCAAAAACAAAGCCGTCCGAAACGGAGAGAACTCCCGTTGAACTGTAGTTTTTTCCGCTTGCAAAGCCGACGCTTTCGCCGTTTTTGATAAAGTCAAGGCTTATCCCAAGTCCCGAGAGTGCGCTGTTTCGGTCACGGAGAGCATATCCCTTGAACTCATCGGGGGCATATCTGATAGAAGCAAGCTCGGAGGTTTCCCTTGCGGCGGCTTTCATAAAATCAGCTTTTTCGGTTATATAAAGGGCAGCACTTTCCGCAGAAGTACGAACGGACGAAACTTCATCGGTGCACTCATTGAGCTTGATGCCGAGTATTACTGCGCAGACAGCGAGCAGAGCAGTGCAAACCGTAACTGCAGCAGCAGCTTTTATCTTAGCCGATCTTTTATTCAATCCGAACGCCCCTTTTTCGCATATTTTCGCGTATAATGTAATATACATTTATTATAACGTAAATTTTCCGGAAAGTGAATACTTTGTTAATATACAGATGTAAATATACTGTGAAATTTTTATAAATTTAATATTAACCGATTACAGAATTCTTACAAAATTTGAAAACTCTTGAAAAAGGCGAAGCGTTGTGCTATAATTCCGATAGTAAACAATGAAAGGAACATAAAAAATGGCACAGCAGAAAAAACGCAGGAAGAAAAAGATCAGCAGGCAGGCTCTTATCCTGCGGTGGATAATGATAATAATACTCGTTCTTCTCGTCTGGTTTGCAGTGAAAAAGATCGCTTCGGCTTTCAAAAAGGTCGATGACTCCGCAGCAGTGACTTCATCTTCATCGGAAAGCACTTCGCAGACAAGCGGCGCGGACGACATAATAACAGACAGCATTGCAGATGATTCAGACGGGATCGTTATAGGTGCAGGTGATGATATGACAGAAACAACAGCAGAGAAGGAAAACATCGATAACGCATGGGCAATGTTCCTCGTGAACAACCAAAATCCGCTTCCCGATGATTATGATAAGCGTATAACCGTCAAAAAAGTTTATTCCAACGGCGATCGCGATTTTGAATTTGACGAGCGCGCCGCAGACTACCTTATAAATATGTTCGCGGCGGCGAAAAAGGACGGCATAAACCTCACCGTAAATTCGTCCTACCGTACTATCGAGTATCAGCAGTTCAACTTCGACAGAAGCGTCCAGCAGCGTATCAATAACGGTATGAGCTATGACGAGGCAGTTCTCGACACCGAAAAAGAGGTCGCATATCCGGGAAAAAGCGAGCATAACGCAGGACTTTCCGCAGATATTTTTTCCGATGAATATGTAAGCTTTGACGATGACGGCTTCAAGAATACAAAAGCATACGCATGGCTTATGGAAAACGCCGCAGACTATGGCTTTATCCTCCGTTATCCCGAGGGAAAGGAAGCCGAAACGGGCATAATCTATGAACCGTGGCATTACCGTTTTGTCGGCGTGTATTATGCGCATAAGGTTCAGGAAAGCGGACTTTGCCTTGAAGAATATTTTAAGGCAAACGGCTGGCTCGATGAAAACGGTACGGCAACACAAATGACAGTTGAATAAAATGCTGACCTCGCTCAAAAATGAACGAGGTCAAAAATTTTATACTAAACACCATTTAAAATTTGGAAAAAATCAAGCCGATGATCCCGCAGCTGTTTTTAATACTAATTTTTAATCAAAGTGTTGACAAAAAATCTGCGCAAAAACCATATATGCGAGCTTTTGCTTGATTTTTTATACACTTTCAGTTTAAAAATTAGTATAACAGGTTTATATTGGATCTCGGTGCAGATTTTTTTCTGTATTTTATTGATGTTTAGTATTATTCCCATTTTTTCAATGTTTTTCGCATATATGCTCTTATGTCAAAACCGTATATCTTATTCAGTTTTTCCGAACGGCAGATGTTTTCCGATGAATCAAGCAGCTCTGTTCTGCCCTCATTCATCACCATTATCCGATCCGAAAGTTCGGCGGCAAGGTTGAGGTCGTGAAAAACCCCGACAACACTTTTTCCGTCTGCCGCCCAAGCTTTTAGCATCTCGATAAGCTCTATCTGGCGTTTTAGGTCAAGGTGATTTGCAGGCTCGTCAAGAAAAATTATCTTTGGTTCTTGCGCAAACGCTCTTGCAAGGAGAACTCGCTGCAGCTGACCGCCCGAAAGTTCGGTTATGACGCTGTCAGCGAAGCTTAGTGTATCCGTTTTTTTCATATATTTTTCTGCGGCGGCCTCATCAGTCTTATCCGAGCCGAAGCCTTTATTTTTGGCGTATCTTCCAAGTGCGACTGTTTCGCGGACGGTGAAATCGCTGTACTCGCCGCCTGCACCCGTCTGGGAAAGGAGAGCCGCATTCATCGAAAGCTCTTCGCGTGACATTGAATGTATCTCTTTTCCGTCAATAAGCGCACTGCCTGCCTTATAGGGGATAATTCCGCACAAAGCGCGCAGGAGCGTTGTTTTTCCGCATCCGTTCGGACCTGTTATTGCAAGGATCTCACCGTCCCTGACGGAAAGGCTCACATTTTTTACAACAGTATCATTTCCATAGCCGCAGGAAAGTTCTTTTACTTCGAGCATAGATATCACCTTCTTCTTTTAAAGAAAACCGCTGCGAAAAACGGCGCGCCGATAAGCGAGGTTATAACTCCGACGGGCAGCTCGTTCGGGACTGCAAGCGTTCTCGCCGCAACGTCGCATATCGTCATAAATGCACCGCCGACAAGTGCCGTCATAGGCAGGAGAAGCTTATGCTTCGGACCGAAAATTTTCCTCGTGATATGCGGAGCGATAAGGTCAACGAAGCCGATAACTCCTGCGAAAGCGACAGCCGTTCCCGAAAGTACGGACGCAAGCACGAGCAGTATCGTCTTGGCGGCGGAGGTATTCACGCCTATTGACATTGCCTGCTCATCGCCGAACGTCAGCAGGTCGAGCTGCTTTGACTTTATCATAAATACGGTGAAGCATACAGCAAAAACTGCAAGCAGAACTGCCGAATATCCGAAGCCTCTTCCTGCGAAGCTGCCGTTCTGCCATTTGATGAGCTGGCGGTATCTTTCGTCCGAAAATGTCGCCATAAGGCTTACCCATGCGCTTATGAAAAGTGAAAGCACCATTCCCGTGAGGACAACCGTGCTGCTTTGCAGGCTTCGGTCGAGCCGCTTTGCGAAGGCAACCATTATGAACATCGTCGCAACGGCGAAAACTGCGCCGCCTGCTGCGGTCGAGTAGCTGCCGAAAAGTGCAAACCCGGTGACGATGACAAGGCTTGCGCCGAGTGATGCACCGCTTGAAGTTCCAAGTGTGAAAGGGGAGGCAAGCGGATTTCTGAGAACCGACTGGACAGCCGCACCGCTGACGGAAAAGGCAGCTCCGACAATAAAGCTGAGAACAACTCTCGGAAGTCTTATCCCTGCGATTATGCTCACTTCGCCCTCGGTGACATCACTCGGAAGAGGTACACCGAAGAACGCATTTTTTATCGCCGCAAAAATATGAAGCGGTGATACCGTGACGCTTCCCACGCATATTCCTATGACGAGGGAAGCGAATGAGCAGAGTATCACCGCCGTTATTTTTGCTGTTAAGTTAAGGCGCTTCACCCTGCGTTAAGCTGCAAGGTCAGCTGCAGAGCTGCATGCTGTAACGTTTGCATTTTCGCCGTAAACATCGGGGTAAATTGCAGATGCGATCTCGTTGATGCCGTCAACAACGTGCTGAGATGCACGGCTTGTTTCGTTTGCGCCTACCTGATAAACTTCGCCGTTCTTTACAGCAGTGAGAACGTCCCAGCCCTCTCTTGCTGTGATCTCGTTGAAGTCATATCCGTCATAAGCAACGCTTGTGAGGATAACATCGGGATTTGCTGCGATAACAGTTTCATCGGAGTTGGAGATCCAGCCCTGTTCGCCGCCGTAGATATTTTCTGCGCCGACAAGCTCGATGATCTCATTGAGGAATGTGCCGCTGCCTGTTGTGTAAAGGTAAGGAGCTGCGCTTATTTCAAAGTAGACGGACTTCTTTTCGGTGATGTTTGCAGCCTTTGCGGAAATGTCGCTGATGCAGCTGTCGATAGTGCCGATGAGTTCATCACCCTTGTCGGAAGTGCGTGTGTAAGCTGCGAGGAATGCAATGTCGTCCTTGATGCCGTCGAGGGAAACTGCGGACGGAATGTAAACAACGTTTGTGCCTGCTGCCTTGAGTTCAGCATAAGGGTCAGTGTCACCGTTGTCGGAGATGCCGTTGATGATGATAACATCGGGAGCAAGAGCAACAAGTTCTTCTGTGTTGAGGTTGTAGAAATCGAGTGTGCATACAGCAGGATCGATGCCCTCAACGTCAGCGGAGTATTTGTCTGCTGCGATGATCTTGTCGGCAAGTCCAAGTCCTGCGAGGATCTCAGTTACGGAAGGAGCTGCGGAGATGATAGTGTTGATCTCGGCAGGAACGTCAACAAGGTTGCCCTCGCGGTCGATAACGCTGTCAGCGTCAGCAGCTTCGCTTTCGGCTGTTGTTTCTTCTGTTTCAACTTCGGTTTCGTTTACAACGGTTTCAGCCTCTGTGATCTCGGAGGTAGTGATCTCTCCGCCGTCCGGTGTGGAGTTCGCATTTCCGCAGGCTGTCATCGAAACGGCAAGAATACCTGCAATTGCGAGGGATAAGAGCTTTGACTTTTTCATTTTAAAACTTCCTTTCTGCGAAATAATTCATTTTCGCATAAAAATTGCCGCAGCCGATATTCTTAAAAAAAGCAAAATGACCGCAGCAAAGCAAGGGCATTTCCGACATTACAAAAACGAACCGAAATTCCCGAACAATGCACAAGCGTAACTTTTCAACCGTTCACTGCGGCGCGACGCTCACCTGCGGATATCTGCCTTTTGGCAAACCCGAATGATCTTAGAACCCGTCTTCACAAGCATATGCGCACGTCTTTTCGGCAAATTTTGCCGCAGACTGCGTTAAAAATCCTTGCCGGGCGAAAGCCCGCCTGCGGATTTTTGCCTACTCTGCAACAAAATTATGCTCGAAAATCCGCACACATTTCTTATGAAGACAGGTTCTTACATCATCGGACAGACGGGTATTCCGACTTTGACTTATCTTTAAAAAAGAACAGAACGCAGCCTTCCCACAAAATTTGCAGTGACATAATTGCGTCTGCATCGTCATTACGGCGGCAGGACCGTACAAAAGTGAAGCTTCTCACTAAGTGAAGATTTCATTTTATAACTTCCCCGACTGTATCAAGCATACCGTATATGATATGCTTTTGTGCAGCAATATTCATTTTTTTCACGTTAAAGAGTATAGCACCGTTTCGCGGCTTTGTCAATAAAATACAGAACGAATTAAGTAAAATTTAAGATTTTTAAGAATTTTTAGTGCTTTGGGGGTTTTATTTTGTAAAAAAGTATGCTATAATATTTTTATCTGTTTATAAAGTTATAAAGAAATGCGAATTTTTGAAAGGACGAACCGCAGATGTCACGAACCGATAAAAAATTTTCCGCTTTTTCCGTTGCGGAGATAATATTGATAATACTTCTTATTGCCGTTATTGCTGCAATGATATTTATAGGTGTTGTTTTTCATAAGGACAACACCGCCACAAGTGTTTTCGGCTACTGTTTTTACCGAACAAAAGCCGTGAATATGGAAACGAGCATACCGCAGGGTACGATAATCGTTGCCAAGGAGTCGGAAAACGACTCTATCGAAGCCGGCAGCGTTATCCTCTGCAAAATAGGCGAATATACCGTCCTCACGCGAGTTACCGAAGTGCAGGACGATGCATACATAGTCAAATTTGACGTTGCGCCCGATAACGAAACTTTCCGCGTGGAAAAGTCCGCCGTTATCGCAAAGGCTGTATGGCAGCTCGAAGCATTCGGAAAGTTCATCGACTTTGCCACAAGCACGGTCGGAATAATCATTGTGCTTATCATTCCGCTTACTATTATAATAGCTGTTCAGGTCGTTCGCATAAACAGGCTCAAAGTACTTGAACGCGAAGCTTCTTCGCTCGATGATATCGATGATGTTATCAACTCGCGCAGAAAGGAAGAAGCACCTGCCGTAACATTTTCAAAGCCCAGGTTCAGCGATGAAGCCCCCGAACCTCGCCATACCGAAAAGAATGAGGGATCTCCGCTCGTTGTAGGACGTCCGAGAAGCCGCGGTTTTGACTTTGATGAGGACGATCTGCGCCCGAAGTCACGCCTTACCGTTGACAGCAACGGCAGAGCGGATTTTGTTGCCGAAGAAAAAGAACCCGTCCGTATCCCCGAAAACGAAACGCCCAACGAGCGCCTTGAACGCATCAGCGGTGTTGTAAAGCACGCTTCTCCTGTCAGCGCATCTGCAAAAGCTTCATCGGGCAGCGAACCTGCTTATGCCGCAGCACCAACAAAGATAACGGCAGACGCGATCCACAGCTCCGAGGGTGAAAGAGTTGTTTTCACACCTCATGTCAGCAACGTTATCCCCGACAGCCTTGCAAATATTCAGGAAGAAGCTGCCGCAAAGTCGGGATTTGATGCAAGTGTGAAAAATTACTTTGAGAAAAACGACAAGCCGACCGTTCCCATCGAGGAAAAGCCTGCCGTTGAAACAGTTTCCACTATTCCCGAAAACGCAGTCGTTCCGAAAGAAAATATCGCTCCCGTAAGAAAGAAAAAGAGCAGCAAAACGCTTGAAGAGCTTATGAGCATCATCGATGCCGAGGAAACGAAGCTAAAAAAATAACTTGGGAGCATTGGATAGGAATGGTCTTTTCAAACCTTATATTTATATATGTATTTTTGCCGCTCTGCCTTGTGTTTTACTATTCGGCGAGGTCGGCAAAGCTGCGAAACCTCGTGCTTGCACTGTTTTCACTCGCATTTTACGCATGGGGCGAACCCGTGTGGGTGCTGCTGCTCATCTTCAGTGCCGCCGTTGACTATTTTAACGGACTTTTCATCGAAAAATGCCGCATACGCAAAAGAGGAAACCCCGTGCTTGGCGTTGTATGCTCGCTCGTTGTGAACCTCGGCATACTTTTCGTGTTCAAATACAGTGCATTTTTCATTCATCAGATAAATCTTCTGACGGGACTTTCACTCCGCGAGCCGACATTCTCACTCCCGATAGGAATTTCATTCTATACGTTCCAGACTATTTCCTATACAGTCGATGTCTACCGCGGAAAAGTCAAGGCTCAACATTCGTTTCTGAGTTTTCTGCTTTATGTTTCAATGTTCTTCCAGCTTGTCGCAGGTCCTATCGTCCGATATGAAAGCGTTGCCGCTGAGATAGACGAGCGCAGAACGACAGCAGCGGACTTCAACTCGGGACTTATCCGCTTTATATGCGGACTCGGAAAGAAAGTTATCATAGCGAATACGGTCGGTCAGCTTGCCGCAAACTCGCTCACATTTGAAAAAGCACCGACCTCGGTCGCAGCTGCATGGTTCGGCGTTGCAATGTTTACTCTCCAAATATACTTTGACTTTTCGGGATATTCCGATATGGCAATAGGTCTTGGAAAAATGTTTGGCTTCCACTTTCCCGAAAATTTCAACTATCCATATATCTCGCACTCGGCAACGGAGTTCTGGCGAAGATGGCATATCTCGCTCGGATCGTTCTTCCGCGACTATGTTTACATACCGCTCGGCGGAAACCGAAAGCATCAGATACTCAACCTCGCAATAGTGTGGTTTCTCACGGGTCTTTGGCACGGCGCAAGCTGGAACTTCATTATATGGGGTATGGGCTTCGGTGTGCTTATAATCCTTGAAAAGCTCTTTATGCTGAAAGTGCTTGACAAGCTGCCGAAATTCTTCTCGCATATATATGCGCTTTTCTTCATACTTATCGGCTGGGCGGTGTTCTATTTTACCGACCTCGGTCAGCTTGGTTCATGCCTTGGCGCAATGTTCGGCGCAGGCGGTATACCTCTTTATGATGAAGTCACGAAATCGGCACTTCTCAGCAACCTCTACCTTATCATAGCGGCGGCAGTGCTTTCAATGCCCGTTTCACGCCTGCTCAATGAGGAAGTGCAGCATATCGAGCGCAAGTCGGGCGGAGTGTTCGCAGTTTCAAGCGTTATCCGAACAGTGCTTTGCATCGCTTTGCTCGCAGTTTCATCGGTAATGCTTGTTGGTCAGACCTATAATCCGTTCCTCTATTTCAGATTCTGACGTTTTTATGACGAATCAACAAAGTTTTTTGCAAATTGACAAAATTATACGGAGGTCATCATTATGAAGAAGATCATCATTTTTGCATCTGCTATACTTATTATGCTTTGCTGCCTTTGTTCCTGCGGCAATTCTCCGAAAACCGCGTATATAACCTCAGAATGGAAGATAGAGCAGATGACAGTCAACGGGAAAACTATGGCTGATGCGTTGCTGCAACTCGATTCCAAAGCACCGAAATTTTCCTGCACAGACGGAAAAAATGTGACTTTTACGCTGAACGGCAAAACGCATAATGGAACTGTCACAGAAAACAGCGGAGTATATCTTATTGCTTTCAATGATTCGGCAAAGGAGATGGAGGCAAGGATCGAGAACAGCAAGCTTGTCATGAAAATTAAGGATTCCGATACGATAGAGCTTGTTTTTAAGCTGAAATGACCTTTCCCGAATAATTTTACTCAAAAAGGATAATCACAAATGAGTTCAAAAGATAAAGGTTCTTCGCTCGAAAAGAGAATAGAAGCCGCAAAGGCATACAAGAAGAACGTTAAGCTTTACAATAAAATAAGCATCGCAGTGATACTCGGTGTAATTGCGACAGCAGCAGTGCTGCTTGCAGTTTTGCCACGCCCGAAAACGTCCGAGCTGGAAAAGCGTGAGCTTGCACCAATGCCCGAATTTTCAGCGAAAGCACTGTTCAGCGGCGAATATTTCAGCGGTATAGCAGAGCATTTTTCCGATACGGTTCCGTTCCGGGAACAGCTCGTTGTGCTGAATTCGCGTATGAAAAAAGCTATGGGAATAAGTTCCCCGACTTTCTACGGTACGGTGGATATCGTTGCCGATGATGAGGGGAATTCGCTCGAAGAAACTCCCGTTCAGACCGAACCTGCGCAGACAGAACCCGTTCCTCAGCAGACCGATGTTACCGTCAGCGAAAAGACGCAGGAAAACGACAATGCGGCAACGGAAACTTCTGCCGCCTCCGAAACAACAGAGTCCGAAACAACGGGAATTGCCGATTTCTCCAATAACGGCATCGTCGTTGACGGCGTAAAAATGTACGGTGAGGACGCAGGTGTTATGCTCTTCGGCGGAAACAAAAAGCAGGGCGCACGTTATGCAGAGATAATCAACAAGTATAAGGCTTCGCTCGGCAATGTCAATGTCTATAATATGGTAGTCCCGACTTCGGTAGAGTTTTATCTCCCGAAAAAATACAGTAAATATTCTTCCTCGGAAAAGGAATCGATAGACTATATCTATAGCTGCCTTTCGCCCGATGTTACCCCGATAGATGCTTATTCCAAGCTTGCGGAGCATACCGATGAGTATATCTACCTGAGAACCGACCACCACTGGTCGCCACTTGGTGCATATTATGCTTATACAGCTTTCTGCGAAGCACTCGGAATGGAATATCACCCTATCACGGACTATACCGAAAAAGTCAAGGAAGGATTTGTCGGCTCGCTCTATGGCTATACGAACGATATAACCCTCGCAAATGCCCCCGAGCAGTTCCATTACTTCCTGCCGCCCGATGTTACATATTCCGTCCAGACCTACTATTATGATACGCTTGCACCCAAAAACGGAGGCGCACTTTTCCATGAATATGTCGAGGGCGCAAACTGCTACGGAATGTTCCTCGGCGCGGACGCTATCCATACAAAGATAACAACAAGCGCCAAAAACGGCAGAAAGATAGTCGTTTTCAAGGAATCCTACGGCAACGCGTTTGTGCCGTTCCTCGTCAATAATTTTGAGGAGATATATGTTATTGATATCCGCTATTTCGGAACGAACGCTGTTGATTATATCAAGAAGATAGGCGCGACTGATGTTCTCTTCATCGATAATTGCTTCGCCGCAAATACCTCCTCGCTGATAAAGCATATCGAAGACCTGTATAGTTCGCCGACAGGCTCGGTAGTCACGACCGTTACGGAAACCGAAACAACTCTGAGCGAAACCACAGCTTCGGGCGGCAAAAAGAAAAAAGACAAGAAAACCACCGAGCAGACCATCGATGAGAAGAAAACCACCGCTCAGAAAGATGAACAGACGGCTGTAACGACCGCTCCGCCGAAAACGGAAACGGAGAGCGTTACGGCAACGGGAAATTAATTAATGCGTAATGCGTAATTGTTTTGCTCCGTTATTTTTCCGAATCCCGTAGGGGTGGATTCTATATCCGCCCGTTGCAAACCCAATATTTTAGGCAAATTTTCTTTAGGGGATGGGTTTCCCGTCCCGAGTTTCACACTGTATCGCATATTAAATTTTTTTGAAAATCTTATACAAACCGCCCCCGAGAAAATATTCTTTCTCGGGGATTTTTATTGCCTAAACAAAAATCAACTTTACAATATGTAAAATATACTTGACAAACTGTAAAATATATGCTATCATAAATTTGTCGGAGGTGATAGGGTGGCAAAGAATCTAAAACTCAAAGCCGCAAGAGCGGCTCTCGATATGTCACAGCAGACGCTTGCCGAGAAAGCAGGCGTTTCAAGGCAGACCATAAACGCTATCGAAAAAGGCGACTATAACCCTACGCTTAATCTGTGTATCGATATCTGCAAAGCATTGGGAAAAACACTTGACGATATCTTCTGGGAGGGTGACTGATATGAAAGAAATGAAAAAGGAAAGAAATTATGTAACTGTTTTCAGCGACTACGGACTGGACGAGCGCCAGAGGAGCAAAAGCGAGAATATCGGCTTCCGATGCTTTCGTGAACTCTATATCACTTCGCTCACAATGACGGTCGTGTGGTACGTTATAAGCTGTGTTGTTGATACAACTATTCCTATCGTGATAGTCGCAGGCAGCTATTTTGCGGCGGCGATAGTCTGCTACTGCATCTACGCTCTCCGTGCAGCGAAAGCAGGCGTTATCAACGGAATCACGGCTTTTTCATTCTCAACGGGAAGTCTTGCAAAAGCAATTTTGACGGCTTTGCTTGCTATTGTTTTCGGTTTGGGTGCAGGTCATCTTATCTCCGCTTCGGATAAAATGACGGATTGCATTGTTCTTGCCGTGCTGTGTGCAATGATTTCCGCAGAAAATTTCGTGCTGTACTTCTGCGGATTGAAAAACAACAAAGTGCTTGATGAACAGAACAAGGAGGAAGAGTAATGGCTAACGATAAAAACGCATTATCGGGAACTATCTTTGACGAGGCAGGCTATGACGAAATGCAGAAGTCCGAAAATCACGAGATAGGTTACAGGCTATTCAAAGCGATGTTTTTTATTGTGCTGGCTGCAGCGTTTATATTGACGATGGTTTGCGGAAATGCCAACGATCTTTGGGGCATGGCAGTTTCACTTGCATTATTTGCCGTTGTTTTTGTATTTTATATCATATATGCCTATATGACTGCGAAAAAGGGAATAATGAACCCCAAATTTGCAAAAGGCTGGTCGGCAAAGTGGATAATACCCGTTTATTTTATTTTGGAAGTCTTTGAAGCAGTTCAGATTTTTCGTCGTTCAGAGTATGAATTGAGCGATATTGCACTCATTATCCAATGGCAGATTATCATTATCAGCTGTATATTAATATCACTTTGCGCAATGAAAAACAACCGTGTTCTGAAAGCTCAGTTTGAGGAAAATGAAGCGGACGAATAAAAAAATCTTTTTATATAACGAAAATTTGCCTGTAAATGCAGCATAATACTAAACACCAATAAAATACAAGAAAAAATCCGCGCCGAAATCCAATATATCCAAGATTGTCGGCTTGATTTTTTTTAAATTTTAAATGGTGTTTAGTATAAATTGTTATTGTGAACAATTTATGCTGCATTTTTTGTCGATTAATGTGAAATCATGTCTAAAAACAAAGAAAAATTATATAAATATTGTGAATATATATTGACATTATTAAAAATGTGATATAATAATGAATAAAGTCGAATGAAAGATTTAATAAAATATTTCTGGAAACAAATATAAGGTGATACAATTGAAATTTCTGCTAAAAATAACCGACAGCATGATATTTCAGAATATAATTCTTGGCATAATTATTTTTAATGCAGCTCTTATGGGACTGCAAACGATCTCGGGACTCTCGCCCGAAGCGGTTAATGTCCTATCCACGCTCGATACGGTATGTCTAGGCATTTTTATTGCCGAAATGCTGCTGAAAATGGCAGCTTACCGCCTTGATTATTTTCGCGATGGTTGGAACTGGTTCGATATGGTGATAATACTTGTTTCGGTAGTGTCGGGTATGTCGTTTTTGTCAGCGTTCAGAGCATTCCGCGTACTGCGTGTGTTCCGTTCGCTGAAAGCACTGCGCGGCATGAAGCTTGTCAGCTCCGTGAAGCATCTGCAGGTGATAATCCTTGCAATATGCAGAGCTGTTCCGAGCATAATCTGGACGGGTCTTCTTATGATGCTGATATATTATATATTCGCGATCATTGGCGTTTCCACATTCGGTGAAGCTTTTCCCGAGTGGTTCGGCAGCCTTGGCAAAGCGATGTACACGCTGTTCCAGGTGATGACGCTTGAAAGCTGGTCAATGGGTATCAGCCGTCCGGTTATGGAGGTTTATCCGATGGCATGGATATATTTTGTGCCGTTCGTGCTTATTTCGTCGTTCATCGTAATGAATGTTGTTGTCGGTATAGTTGTGAATTCCATCAGCGAAGTTACAACGGAGAAGGACAGCGCAAAGAGAGCCGAAGACGAAAGCAGCGACCTTTCAGCCGAGCTTGATGCACTGAAGGATCATATCGCAAAGATAGAAAAGCTTCTTGAAACAAAGAAATAAGGCCTGTGCCATTAACAATATTTCATATCATAAAAGCAAATTTTTAGGAGGATAATCTTATGTCAGAAGAAAACAAAGTCAAAACTTCGGAGAAACCGGCAAAAACCGCAGAGCAGAAGGAAAAAACGCTTGAAATAATCGTTGCGATATTTCTCGGCGTGACAGCTCTTTTAACATCATGGGCATCATGGGTAGGCTCTCTCCACGGCGGAAATCAGTCCACCAATTACACGGTCAGCAATAACCTTTCCGCAGAAGCAAATTCCGAATATAACACCGCGATGCAGAATTATATGCAGGATATGATGATATGGAATCAGATCAACGAAGTTCTGCTCGATCAGCAGTTTGCTGAGGAGAGCGGCGATGATCTTACAGCTGAAAAGGCTGAATGGCGTCTTGACCAGCTTCTTGCTGACAACGTTACCGATTCCTTCCTCGATGCCATCAACTGGGCATTGGAGCAGGAAGAGGCTGCTTCTCCGTTTGAAATGGAAGGCTATGTTGAAAGCTATTTCGATACATACTATGACCTTATCGAACAGTCCGATGAAACTCTTGAACAGGGCAAAAAGGACAATTCCAACGGCGATGCATTCGGTCTTGTTACGGTAATTTATTCTGTGGTATTATTTATGCTCGGCATCGTGGGAACATTCAAAAATCTCCCCAACAGATATATCGTTCTCGCATTCTCGATCGCAGGCTTCCTTTTTGCAACTATCTATATGTTTACACTGCCGATGCCGACAGGCTTCAGCCTTTCAAGCTTCTTCGGCGGCTAATATGTGATATTAATAATGAAATTTATAAAATAAAAATTTTTAGGAGGGAATTATTATGGGTTTAGGTGAAATGCTCGGAGTTAAGAATATCAAGATCGAAACAAAAACTCCAATGTCTTTAGAGGAGTTTTTTGACAAGATAAAGGACGTGTCATTTGAAGCAGGCGTTCCGTCCATCGTAAAGCACGGCTTCAATACCGTTATCTGCTTCCCGAAGATCGACAGAGAAAACCAGATCTGGATCACGGGCGATAAGGGCAAGTTTACTGTTATGAGAAGCACTATTATCGCAGGCCTTGGCGAATCTATCAAGAATCAGATCGCCTCGGATGTTCTCAACGCTGTTACAGACGGTGCTGCAACGATGTTCAGCCAGCTCGGCAATCCAAAGAAAACCTGTATGGCTCTTTGCGATAAGGTAGCAGATACCATTAAGTCGCTCGATCTTTGAGTTTAATATAAAATGGCTAAAATGGCAGGTGTACGCTATGTATGCCTGCTTTTTATTATCGGTGCATGATAAGAAATTAACAAAAAATACTTGCAATTCGGGAACGTGTGTGGTATAATATGAACGTATATTAAATATGGGATAGTGTTATCCCGTGAAAGGATGTATATTATTATGTCAAGACTCGTTTCCGCAAAAGAAATGCTGAACAAGGCTCGCGACGGCAAGTACGCTGTTGGTCAGTTCAACATCAATAACCTTGAATGGACAAAGTCTATCCTCCTTACAGCACAGGAACTCAATTCTCCTGTAATCCTCGGTGTTTCCGAAGGTGCCGGCAAGTATATGTGCGGCTATAAGACTGTTGTAGGCATGGTAAACGGTATGATGGAAGAACTCAACATCACTGTTCCTGTTGCTCTTCACCTCGACCACGGTACTTTTGAAGGCGCAAAGGCTTGCATCAATGCAGGTTTCTCCTCCATCATGTTCGATGGCTCACACTATCCTATCGCTGAAAATATTGCAAAGACAACTGCTCTTGTAAATGCCTGCGACGTTCTCGGTATCTCCCTCGAAGCTGAAGTTGGTTCTATCGGCGGTGAAGAAGACGGCGTTGTTGGTATGGGCGAATGTGCAGATCCTAACGAGTGCAAGCAGATCGCTGACCTCGGCGTAACAATGCTCGCAGCAGGTATCGGCAACATTCACGGTAAGTATCCTGCAAACTGGCCCGGACTTTCCTTTGAAACACTTGAAGCTGTAAAGGCTAAGGTCGGCGATATGCCTCTCGTTCTCCACGGCGGCACAGGTATTCCTGCTGATATGATCAAGAAGGCAATTTCTCTCGGCGTTGCAAAGATCAACGTAAACACAGAGTGCCAGCTCGCATTCCAGGAAGCTACAAGAAAGTATATCGAAGAAGGCAAGGATCAGCAGGGCAAGGGCTTCGACCCACGTAAGCTCCTCGCTCCCGGCGCAGAAGCTATCAAGGCTACTGTTAAGGAAAAGATGGAACTCTTCGGTTCTGTTGGCAAGGCTTAATTCTAATCCTCGGCTTAATTTAATTCGGAATTATGAATTCGGAATTCGGAATTAAATATTTCAGTTCCGTGCATGGTAATGAATAAAACAAACGGTGCAATCACGATTTAATGTTCGTGGTTGCACCGCTTTTTTGTGTGTAATATAAATGTTAAATGTATTTATATGTTTTCTTTTTTCAATACATAGAATTGATCGCCGCCATCACCATTAATCCACTGAATATACATATACATATCATCTCCGACCGAAAAAGCAAAATATTTTAAGTCACCAATTTTATTGGCTGTAATATCAACCTTATCTTGACTGCCGTCCGAATAGTATATAGTGATCTCTTTACCCGTTACATTTGCCTTGGTCAAAAACAGATCCCATGCCCATAATGGCCATACCGGCGAGGTAGGGTCGTATGTTATATCGGGGTTAAGCTCACATCCGCAAAAATCTATTGCGACCCAATTTCCGGATAAAAGCTTTAGTTTATTTACTCTTTCTAAATCCGGAAGAGCCTTTTTCTTGAATATATATGAATTATTGCCATCTCCGTTTTCAAATCCCAAAAAGAGATAGTAGTCCGTTCCATCAGTAAAAATTTTATATGGATATGTCCCAATTTTCTTTGAAGAAGTATTAAATTCAGCTTTGTCATAAGAATCACTACATCCAATGAGAACATTTTGTTCGGAAACAAACTGGAGTGTTGTCATATAGAGATCGTCGTACCATTCTTTTTTTGAAGGATTATATGTGTTCGATTTAGAAATATCAGTAAGATATCTGAAATCGTAGACATCCCATGCACCTGCCATTTCCTTTGCGGAAAGGGTAACTTCTTTGAGCCTTGTTTTGGATTCCTTTGAAGAAGTTTGGATTTTTACAGTAACGGCTTTTGATGTGTTTCCGACTTTGTAGGATTTACCGCTTTTGGTCAAAGCGGCGATCTTAAACTTATATGAACCCTCCTCAAGATTTTTTATGACTATCTTATTTCCTGTTATGGATTTGTATTTGACATATTTCTTTTTGCCTGCATCATATTTATATATTCTATACGCATCTGCACCGTCGACTTTATCCCAAGAAAGAGAGGCGGTATTATTTTTTACTTCGGCTTTGACGTTGTATGGAGCGGAAAAAACTGTTTCTGCGGCATAGCTTTCGATAGCCAACGTGCATTTATCGGTGGTTATCGGGCAAGCCGACACTAACATAAGCGCTGTCATTGCAACAGCAATTTTTTTGATGTTCATAATAATTTGTACCTCCATGTGTATGACGTTAGTTTACTTTGCAAAGTTTAAATTATAAAATTAGAGTTTTAAATCATATTTTAATTCCCCTTTGTCAATATTTAACTATATCAAATTATTATATATCATTAAATAATCATATACAGTTATCTTATGCATATTATATAACTAAATATAGTTATTTGTCAATAGTAAAATAACTAAATATGATATAGTTTTGTTATGGAAGGTGTTGATTATGGCTTATTATCCAAGAATACGGGATTTGCGAGAGGACAGCGACAAAACCCAAAATGAACTGGCGGATTATTTGGGAACAACTGCGCAGTATTATGGTTTATACGAAAAAGGAGCAAACGAAATTTCTTTTGAACGAGCCATACTTATTGCCAAGTATTATGGGGTGAGTTTGGACTACATTGCAGGTCTGACAAACAATAAAAAAGGCTTGACATCGAGCGACCTTACAGCAGAACAGCAGGAATTGCTCAAACTTACGAGTGAGCTTTCCGATACAGATAAGAAAAAGATCACTGAAGCATTGAAAAGATTTCTGAATCTGCTGAACTGATATCACATAAATTATTACAAAGCTAAAAAACGGCATATACCCAAAACTGATCTGGTATATGCCGTTTAATATATTCTGTTGGGGTAAAGCATAATTACGCATTGCGCATTACGAATTACGCATTATATTGAGCTTTCCGCCGCATTGATGATAGCCTTTGCAAGCCTTGTAGTGCCTGCGCCTGCTCGCTGCATCGTGATAGAGATCGCAAGCCTTTCGGCAGGGTCGTTCATAAGATATGTTCCCGTCCAGCCGTCCCAGCAGAACGAGCCGTTAGAGGTTATCAGACCTGCGTTGTTTCTGTTTTCAACAATTCGCATAAAGTTTGCATAGCCGCAGCCTTTGCACGAATCCCAGGTAAAGGTTTCTCTCTGCTTTTCAGAAAGAGAATTCACCGAAAGAAAGTCCGCTGTTTTGCGGCTTATGATGCCTTTGCCGCCTGTGGAAAGAGCCGCTCCGAGCTTTGCATAGTCCTCGGCTGTGGAGAAAAGTCCTGCGCCGCCCGACTGGAAGTTCGGTTTTTCCTCAAAATCAAATATAGCAAGGTTAGTACCTGTGAACTCTTTCGGCTCTTTACCCGCACATTCATATATTTTGCCAAGTCGGCCACGCTTCTCGGCAGGCACAAAAAAGTCGGTATCGTCCATTCTGAGCGGCTCAAAAATGTTCTTTTTCAGAAAATCACGGTATTCCATGCCCAATGCCGCTTCAATGACAGCACCCATGATATCCGCACTTGAACCGTACATCCACTTTGCTCCGACATCGAAAAGGAGAGGGGACTGCGCGGCTCTTTTGGCGAATTCTGCCGTCGTCATCATATCGCCATTGCGGTAGCTTTGGTCAAGCTCGTACCATACGGTATTTATCGCTTCCGCACCCTTTTCGTCACAGGGGTAAGCGATGCCCGAGGTCATATTCAGCAGATCGGAAACCTTTATCTTGCGGCTGCATGGGTAAAGCTTGCCGTCGGCATAATACTCCGAATGTTCAAACTCGGGGATAAAGCGGCAGATCTCATCTTCCATTGCGATAAGTCCGCGTTCAAGACATATCATCGCAGCGGTCGCGGTTGCTATCTTCGAGCAGGAGAACATTCGGCAGATAGTATCGGTCTGCATAGGCTTTTGGTTTTCGGCATCAGCATAACCGCAGGCGTAACTGCCGACAGGCACTCCGTCTTTGACGATAACGGCCGCTGCACCGACTTCTTCTCCCGAATTTATCGCATTGTCCATTACTTGTGAAATTTTTTTCATATCCATAGTGTAAGTTCACCTTTTTATTGGCATAAAATCCTTTATTTTACGGCTATTTTAGCACATTTTATACGAAAAGTCAACAAAAATACTGTATTTTGCAGGGTTTTGCGACATAAATTTGCTATAAATATTAAAATTTATAGAAACGGTTGAATTCTGCGTATCATTGTGCTATAATATAGGTTAGATTTTTATGAAAAAAGGAAGGATATGCTTTATGAAAAAGTTATTATCTATGATTGCGGCTGTTTCTATGGCTGCCGCAATGCTCACAGGCTGCGGCGTTCCTGCAAACACCGTTCACTCAATTGACGACCTCAACGGAAAGTCTATCGGCGTACAGCTCGGTACAACAGGCGATACATACGCTGACGGCATCGAGGGCGCAACAGTTGAAAAGTTCGCAAAGGGTGCTGACGCAGTTCAGGCTCTCAAGCAGGGCAAGGTTGATGCGGTTATCATCGACAGCGAGCCTGCTGAAGTTTTCGTTTCCAAGAACGATGATATCGAGATCCTTGACGAACCTTTCGCAAAGGAAGAATACGCTATCGCTATGAAGCTCGACAACACAGAGCTTCAGGAAAAGATCAACGGCGCACTCGCAGAGCTTGAAGCTGACGGCACACTCGCAAATATCCGCAGCAACTACAGCGGCGACACAAAGGGTACACTCCCTTACGTTTCTCCCGAGGGTACAGACCGCAGCAACGGCACTCTCGTTATGGCAACAAACGCTGAGTTCCCTCCATACGAATACAAGGAGAGCGACCGGATCGTTGGCTTCGACGTTGATATCATGACAGCTATCTGCGACAAGCTCGGCTATGAGCTTCAGATCGATGATATGGCATTCGATTCCATCATCGCAGCAGTTCAGTCAGGCAAGGCAGACGTTGGCTGTGCAGGTATGACTGTTACCGAGGACAGAATGAAGAACGTTCTCTTCTCCGATCCTTACACAGAGTCCAATCAGGTAATCATCGTAAGAAAGAAGTAATCAGAGCTTCAAATATCGAAATGCATCGCCGCACTTAAAACTGCTTATGTGCGGCGATTTTTAGGAAAAGCCGAATATTCGGCACGGAAATTTGATAAAAGGACAGAAAGGAAAGTGTAGATTTGGGATTTGTCGATAGTTTTAAGCAGAATTTCATTGAACAGGACCGCTGGCATTATCTTGCAAACGGCCTCGGAACAACGCTTCTGATAACATTTTTCTCCGTTCTTATAGGAATGGTGTTGGGATTTATCATTGCGATAGTTCGCTTCACGCACGATAAGACGGGCAAAATGAAGGTCGGAAACTTTATATGCAGGATCTATCTTACCGTTATCCGCGGAACGCCTGTTGTTGTTCAGCTCCTTATAATTTATTTCGTTATCTTTGCGAGCGTTCCTATCTCAAAAATATTCGTTGCGATCATTGCTTTCGGTATCAATTCGGGCGCCTACGTTGCGGAAATAGTCCGTTCGGGTATCGCTTCGATCGATGACGGACAGTTTGAAGCAGGAAGAAGCCTTGGACTTAACTATCGTCAGACAATGATCTCGATAATACTTCCGCAGGCATTCAAAAACGTGCTTCCTGCACTTGCTAATGAGTGCATAGTCCTGCTGAAAGAAACCTCGGTTTCGGGCTATATCGCAGTTCAGGACCTCACAAAAGGCGGCGATATCATTCGTTCGCAGACTTATTCCGCATTTATGCCGCTCATTTCCGTTGCGATAATCTACCTCGTAATGGTAGTGGTGCTTTCGCACTTCGTTACAAAGCTTGAAAGGAGATTAAGACAGAGTGATAGACGTTAAAGGATTAAAAAAGACCTTCGGCGACAATGAAGTCCTCAAAGGTATCGATGAACATATCTATAAGGGCGAAAAAGTCGTTGTTATCGGACCGTCAGGCTCGGGTAAATCAACGTTCCTGCGCTGTCTGAATCTTATGGAAATACCGACCGAGGGAACTATCCTCTTTGAGGGCAGCGATATCACCCACGCAAACGATAGGGATATCAACCTTATGCGCCGCAAAATGGGTATGGTTTTCCAGCATTTCAACCTCTTTCCGCACCTTACGATAAAGAAAAATATTACGCTCGCCCCCGTCAAGCTCGGACTTATGACGCAGGCAGAAGCCGATAAAAAAGCGGAAGACCTGCTTGAAAGAGTAGGACTTCCCGATAAGGCAAATTCATTCCCTGCAATGCTCTCGGGCGGTCAGAAGCAGAGAATAGCCATCGCGCGTTCTCTCGCAATGAACCCGGACGTTATGCTTTTCGACGAACCAACTTCCGCACTTGACCCCGAAATGGTCGGCGAAGTTCTCGAGCTTATGAAACAGCTCGCTGAGGACGGCATGACAATGATCGTTGTAACTCATGAAATGGGCTTCGCAAGGGAAGTCGCATCCCGAGTAATGTTTATGGCAGACGGCTATATAATGGAGCAGAATACACCAAAGGAATTCTTCGAGAATCCGCAGAACCCACGTCTGCGCGAGTTCCTTTCAAAAGTATTGTAAAAAAACGTCCACGCTTATACTTAACACCAATTAAAAACTATACAAAAAATCAAGCAAAAACACTGATATATGGGTTTTGCGCAGATTTTTTGTCTATAGTTTATTGGTGTTTAGTATTAAAAAGCGTGGACGTTTTTTTATTTTACTGAATATTTCGGCAGGATAACTATGAATTCCGAACCTTTATTCGGTTCGCTCACAACTTTTATGCTGCCTGAATGATGCCCTATTATCTGACGTGTTATTGCAAGTCCAAGACCGTTTCCGTTCGATGCATGTGAAGCGTCCGCTTGATAAAATTTCTCGAAAATTCGCTTCTGATCTTCTTCGGAAATGCCTATGCCGTTATCCTTGACCGAAACCGTGATGCTGTCGGGCGTTTCGCGCAGGATTATCCGCACAACTCCGCCGTTATCGGTGAATTTTAGCGCGTTTCCGACGAGGTTCTGCCATGCCTGAAAAAGCATATCCTCGCTGCCATAGAACGATACGTGTTTGCCCTCGTCGTCAATGTCGATATCGATATTTTTTTCCATCCAGACTTCTTCATACATTATAACGACCTGACGGAGCTGTTCATCGAGCGAGAATTTCTTTTTCTGTATTGCGACAGAGTTATTTTCGAGTCTTGAAAGTGCAAGGATATTTCCCGTAAGCGTTGAGAGCCGTTTTGTGTTCTGAATTATCTTTTCGGCATATTCCGCGCGTTTTTCGTAAGTGATATTCGGGTCTTGGAGAAGCGTTGCATAACCCTCGATAGTCGAGAGCGGCGTTTTCATTTCGTGCGAAACGTTTCGCGTAAAGTCGGTGTGGATAATTTTATTGCTGCCGAGCTGCTTCGCCATAATGTTGAAGTTCTGTATCATTTCGCGAACTTCGCGGAACATACCCGTTTCGTTCATACGGACGGAAAAATCGCCGTCGGCAACGCGTTTCATCGACTCATTCAGTTTTATCATCGGGACGAATATCTTGTCGCTGATTATTTTTGTCGTGATGCCTGCAAAGAAAATGCAGATTATGACTATGTATACCGCGATAAAGAACGGGATATTGCCGTCCTCGGAGAAGTTGGTGCTGTTGATGATGATTATAATGACGCCTGCAAGGAGAATGCTCGCGATCATTATAAGTCCGACGATGACAGTGAAAAGTATCGTCAGCCGCAGAGGAACTTTTTCTTTTTTCTTCTTTTTCATTTCGTTTTTACCTTGTATCCGAGATTGCGTACGGTGACGATCTCGATATCGGGGTTGTTCTTGAGGTGTTCTCTCAAACGTCCGATGTGAACTTCGAGCGTGTGCGGAGTTGACTCGGAATCAAGTCCCCATATCTCGTCCATTATCTGTACTCGCGTGAAAGTTCTGTTCGGTGCGGAAGCAAGCTTGTACAAAAGGTTGAATTCCTTTGGCGGCAGAACAGTATTTTCGCCGTTGCAGCTTATCGTGTAGGAATCACATTCCAGCGTTGTTGAGCCGACAGTCAGCTTTCGCTCGTGTATGCTCTTTGAACGGCGGAGAAGTGCCTGAACGCGCCATATAAGCTCGTTCACATCAACAGGCTTTACCATATAATCGTCCGTACCTGAACTGAACCCCTCGCGCTTGTAGAAGATCCCGTCTTTTGCCGTCACCATAAGTATCGGAGTATCGATCCCTGCTTCGCGAAGCTGTTTTGTGAGTTCGTAGCCGTCCATTTTGGGCATCATAATGTCGGAAATAATCAGGTCGATGTATTCCTTGTCGATGATATCGAGAGCTTCTTCGCCGTTTGAAGCTTCAAATGTATCATAGGAATTGTTATTAAGCACTGTGCAGAAGAGTTTTCTCAGCTCAGTATCATCTTCCGCAACAAGAATTTTAAACATAAAGGTTATCTCCTTTGAAAAATAGGGCAGTAAAGTAATTAGCTTCACTGCTCTTTATTATACTATAAAATTATAACGCTGTCAACGCCGAACAAAGGTCAGATAGTTGTCTTGATAAAGCGGTGGTCGTCGTCCGAGAGCGAGATCCTCCAGCGTTCGTTGAGCGCATGATTCTTGTGCATACGATAGAAGCTTACAATAAAATCTACAGCCATTACTGCTGTGAGAACGAGTGCAGCTATCTTTGCGGGAAGAGGGGCGAGCCGTCCGATAAGGTTCATTATCGGGGCGAAAGCATAGCGCATAAAGAGCGTGATTATTGCGGCAAAGCCAAGGCTTGTGAAAACGCTGGTGTATTTTGTAACGTGGAGAGGAAGCCGCGTATAGTTCCAGTATTCAAAGCCGCAGAGCTTTTCAACAGCATAGCCGAGTGCGATCTCGCCGATGCTTACTGCGAAGAATACCGCAACGAAGTAGATGAGAACGCTGTGTTCCTTAACGGGGAGCTTTCCTGCGAGTACCATTGCCTGCGGAGTTCCGAAAATTGCATAGATAGATATGACTGCCATTCCGTAGCCATAAAGAAACGGCATTGTCATATTACGGTTGTCGATATAGCCTTTGGTGAATGCGAGCCATACATTTTCAAGGATAAAACCGAGGAATGAGATGACCGCCGCCATAATGCCGATAGATGTCAAGCTGTAAGTGATCATGAAAATTACCATTCCTTTCTGAAAAATGTCCGAATTCTCATCGAATTCTCACTATTTCCTTATTGTACCCATTTTAACACCGAAATATCTCTTTTATTTCAATTTTGCAGGCTGTAATTTTAAAAATTTGTTGAGGTTTTGTTGAGACTCAAAATCCTGCAAAAAAGCTCAGGTCAAATCCTTTTTGGGGCTTGACCTGAGCTTTGTTTGGGGTAAATATCAGTTTCGTTATTTGTGCGCCTCATCTGCAAGTTCCGTAGCTGCGGCTTCGATCTGCGGACGCATTTTTAGAAATACGTCGGTCAATATCGGGTCAAAGTGTGTTCCGGATGAGCCTGCGATTATCCCGAATGCTTTATCAAAAGAGAATGCTTCTTTATAGCAGCGTTTTGAAACGAGTGCGTCAAAGACATCGGCGAGTGCCATTATTCTTGCACAGAGCGGTATCTCTTCACCTCGGAGTCCCTTCGGATATCCGCTTCCGTCCCATTTTTCGTGGTGACATTCTGCGACCTGCGCTGCCATATCGACATAATCCTTATTTTCGATATCACTCATAACACTGCGGATTATGCGTCCACCCTCGGAGGCATGGTCTTTCATTATATCAAATTCCTCGGGGGTGAGCTTGCCCTGTTTGCGGAGGATAAGGTCGGAGATGCTTATTTTTCCGATATCGTGCATAGGTGCGGCGCGGACGAGAAGTTCGATATAATCATCGGTGAGAATATCGGTATAATAACCCATTTCACGGGTCTTTCTGGCGAGCATTTCAACATAGCGGCTCGTTCTTATGATATGTCCGCCCGTTTCTCCGTCGCGGCTTTCGATAAGGTTCGCAAGTCCGCTGATAGTGCTTGACTGTATCTTGATTATGCGCTCGTTATGTTCAATAAGCTCGCGGTTCTTCGCGTCAAGCTCTTCTTCAAGCTTATCCTTATATTTTTCAAGCTGCGAAGCAAGTGTGACGCAAATGAAAATGCAGATGATGACTGCCACTGTGATAGTGATTATGCATATCGATTTTATAATATTCGATATATAAACAAGTCGGTGCATCCCTTCGTATGCATCGTTCATTTCGTTCGCGGTGAGCGTTTTCATATCCTGAATACTCTGCTCGATCGAAACTACGTTGTTTTTCAGATCGTTGTTTATATAGTATATCGCAGTGTTCGACTGACCGTCATCATATATCCTGTGTGCGATCTCGGCTGTGCTGAAATAGCCCTGAATGTCGGAATAAAGCTTGTGGTAAAGCTGCTCGCGAGTGCCGCTGTTCATTTTGCCCGAAAGCCCGGACATTATATCCTGCACCTCGGTCTTGCGTCTGTCAAGCTCCTGCGATCTTTCGAGATGTGAAGCGTCATCGTTCCCCGGCAGGACCATTTCGATAAGAATGTTATGGTAGGAGAGCATTCGGCTGCTGACGGTGTCGATCTTCAGGCAGTTGTCAACATAATCACTCACCATTTCTTCATAGCTGTCGTTCATTTTTGAGATACGCTGCTGCATTATCCCGATACCGGCAACGCCGATGATGCCTGTTATAAGCACAAGAATGAATATTTTGAACGCTGTTCCTCTGCTGTGAAATGTCAAATGCTCACCTCCCTGATCTTTGCGTTTGTATGGCGTTATTCCTTGGCGGTTATGCCATCGGCCATTGTGTCAAGAAGCTCCTGCAGGTCACGGCTGTCGGCGTTTTTACTTGCGATGGTCGTTCCGAAAATATAGGTCGGATCCCAGAATTTGTCGTCAACAAGCTGTGAATAAGAATATTTCGACTGCTCGCTCAAAGCTTTTACGGCAGGGGAGGACTTTACGATATCGGTATCGGCTGCCTTGACATTGGCAGGACATTCGCCCCTGAACTTAAAAAATCGGAGCTGATTTTCTTCGCTTGTAAGCTCTTCCGCAAGCTTCATCGCCCACTCGGGATTTTCCGAGTAAGCATTTATGCCGATGAGCTTGTAGCCTGCAAAGCTTGCCATTTGTATCTTCCTGCCTGCAACGGTGTATGTCGGCAGTTTTGCGGCGGAGTAGCCGTCACCGTAAGCGGCAGAGAGCTTTTTCGCGTTCCACACTCCGCTCACTCCTGCGATAACCTCTCCGTTTGCTGCTCCCTCCGCAAGCTTGTCGCTGTCAAGGCTCGCAAAGCCCGAACTGCACGCGATCTTCAGCATTGCCTGTGCAACATCTAAGCCTGTTATCGGCGTTTCGGAAGAGTTCCAGTTGCAGTGGTTAGTCACTCCGTCCGAGTTAAGTCCGACGTCCAGACCTGCGCCCTTGAAAAACGAGTAGATATACCAGCCCTGCCGAAATCCATAGCGAAAAGCTTGTTGTTCTTTTCACATATATCAAGTATCGTGTCAAGGTCGCCGATGTCATCTTCGCTGAAATAATTGCTGTTGTAGTAAAGGAAGTAGTCGTTGCCTGCCACGAATGGATATGCGTAGTATTTTCCACCACGCTCGGACGAAAGTGCAGCACCCGAGTCAGCACCTCCGCAGTATTCGTCTATGTATTCGGCTTCGGACGAAACATCGCGGAGTGCTCCGCAGCCGATAAGGTCGTCAAGCTGGTCATCGGCAAAAACGAAAAGGTCAGCCGCATTTTTCGGTGATGCCATGACCGTGTCCTTGCAGGTTTCTTCCTTTTCCTCGCTTATGGTAATGATGAAGTTGGCCTTGTCCGAATATTTCTGTGCGTAATCCTGGGCAACGTTCTCCAAAACATCGTGGTATTCGCGCGATGCCCAGACGGAAAGCTTCACATCGGGGAGTTTTTTTGCACAGCCTCCGGATGATGTCATCGCTATAAGTGCCGCACAAACGGCGGAAGTACACTTTAATATTTTTTTCATATCTGTCACCGACCTTTCGCAAAATGATCCGTCAGCTTATTTTTCTTCGGCGAAAGCACTGTTCCTGATGTTCTGCATACGAACATCAAGACGGGCGATATCCTCCGCACATTCGCGAAGCTCCTTTGAGATCTCCTCAGCGTTCGCGTCGAGATGCTTTTTGTATTTTACCTTGTGTTCAAGGCTTGCCCAGAAGTCCATCGCGATCGTGCGGAACTGAACTTCAACGAGCATGTGCTTTGTTTCGTTAAAAAGGAATATCGGGATATCGAGTATAAGATGCAGACTGCGGTATCCGCTTGGCTTTGGGTTAGCTATGTAGTCCTTGCGTTCGACAACGATAACATCGTCCTGACCGCCGAGCTTGTCCGCGAGCATATAGATATCATCGGGGAACGAGCAGATGACACGTATTCCTGCAACATCATGGAC
Organism: uncultured Ruminococcus sp.; assembly: GCA_945868475.1. Classification (GTDB taxonomy): domain Bacteria; phylum Bacillota; class Clostridia; order Oscillospirales; family Ruminococcaceae; genus UMGS363. Next base: position 54,374 of record CAMBLM010000005.1, read on the forward strand.
ATATTTTTCAATGTTTTCTATCGTAACGGCGTGACCCGTGCGTCTGAGCTTTTCTACGATGCTGTCGGGACGCTTGATGCGGCACTGTATCGATTCAAACGGATTTCGCTCACCGTCTATCGAAAGGTCGATATTGAGGACTTCAAGCTTGGTCTTTATCTCGAGCATCGCACAGCGGTACTGATTCATAAGCTTGAAATAAGGCTCGGCCATTTCCATAAGTATAGGTGCATTGTCCGAGTTTATAAGATCGCCGAGTTTGTTTATGTCATTCTGAATCTCCATAAAAGTTATCTCCCAAATGTGTATATTGTTAAGGAAAAAGCAAGTTTTTCCGATTGTTTTTTCTAATCTATTATTGTATCATAATTTCAATCTTATGTCAACAAAAATACAAATTTATTTGCCATAATATAACAATAAACAAGATAAAAGAGCGAAAATAACAGCTTAAACGATATAGTTTCAGAAAGTTTTTCGGAAGGAAAAATTACGTTAAAATATTGGAAATAATGAACGCGTTTTTTATCCCAAAGCTTAATTTTTATGCCGCAGAAAGGCTTAGTTTTATGCAATATATCAATTGAAAATCGATTTCATTTCGATTATAATTAAGACTGCATTTTTTGAGGAAATATTGATGAAAAGGAGAACGTTTTCCCTCGCGGAAAACCGTATTTTACTATGGATAATATAACAAGAAGACAAAACGAAATGGCATATATCGCAGACGAAGCCTGTCAGGCGCAGGGCATGGAAAATAAGAAGCGTCTTTACGAATTCAACAACGCAAAACCGTGGGAATCGGAGAATATGGCGCGCCTTATCGATTCTATTTTTGGTTCGCACGGAAAAAATACGACTATTCTTCCGCCTTTTCAGTGCGATTACGGAAAAAATATCGAAGTAGGGGACAATTTCTTCGCGAATTATAACCTCGTTGTCCTCGACGTCGCAAAAGTAACTATCGGCGACAATGTTTTCATCGCCCCGAATGTTGCGATCTACACAGCAGGTCATCCCGTTCACTATGAAGCACGAAATACAATGTATGAGTACGGCATCTCTGTTACTATCGGCGACAACTGCTGGATAGGCGGAAATACCGTTATCTGCCCCGGCGTAAAGGTCGGAAACGGCGTTGTTATCGGTGCAGGAAGCGTTGTCACAAAGGATATCCCCGACAACGTTATCGCCGCAGGAAACCCATGCCGCGTTATCCGTCCGATAACCGACGAGGACAAGCAGTATTATTTCAAGAAAAGAAAATTCGATGATGAAGCAATGAAAGCAGTGAATGAATATGGCAAGAACAAGAAGTGAGTTTACAAATAAGCTTATAAGGCTCGTTATTCCGATAACCCTCCAGCAGATAATGCTCGCACTTGTGAGCATCACGGACGCTGTAATGCTCGGCGTTCTCAATCAGGACTCCCTCTCCGCAGTTTCGCTCGCAGGTCAGGTCACGTTCGTTTTCAACCTGTTTGTCTATGCTATCGGCGCAGGCGTTTCTATCTTCGCGGCGCAGTATTGGGGCATTGATGACAGAGTTTCGGTAGAAAAAATTCTCGGTATCGGAATGAAGCTTTCGGTAATAGTTTCGCTGCCGTTCACATTCGTTTCGCTCTTTTTCCCGAGAGTATTCATGCACTGCTTCGCCTCGGACGAAACGCTCATTGCCTACGGTGCGGAGTATCTGCGCTATGTTGCGCTCTCGTTCCTGCTGACAAGCATTTCGCAGATATATTTAAGCGTTATGAAGAACTGCGGATTTGCCGCAAAAAGTTCAATAATCAGCTCTGCATCGGTCATAGCGAATATCATCTTTAACGCACTTCTCATTTTCGGACTCTGCGGATTTCCGAAAATGGGCATCGCAGGCGCGGCTGTTGCGACGGTCATTTCAAAGATAGTCGAGCTTGTGTGGACATTGATAGTAATGTTCCGAAGCTGTGCGATAAAAATTCGCTTCAAATATATTTTCCACAGCGATGAAACGCTTCGCCGTGACTACTATAAATATACCCTTCCGATACTCGGGAACCAGCTTGCGTGGGGACTGGGATTCACAATGTACACTGTTATCCTCGGACATCTCGGAAGTGACGCCGCAGCAGCAAATTCCATTGCAAATATCGTCAAGAACCTTGTTATCTGCGCCTGCACAGGCGTTGCATCGGCGAGCGGTGTTATCGTCGGCGCGGAACTCGGTCAGGGCAACCTCGATACAGCAAAGGAATACGGTTCAAAGCTTTGCAGGATATCACTTGTCAGCGGCATAATTTCGGGCGCAGTTATCCTCTGCGTTATACCGTTCGTACACCTCTTCGGCAGTCTTACCGATACGGCGAGAGAATATCTGAGGGTAATGCTCGTCGTCTGCTCGTACTATGTTATAGGAAAAGCAATGAATATGACCGTAATTTCGGGTATATTTGCAGCAGGCGGAGATTCAAAATTCGGCTTTAAGTGCGACTCGATAACAATGTGGTGCGTGACCGTCCCGATAGGACTTATCGCGGCGTTCGTGCTGAAGCTGCCAGTTCTCGCGGTCTATATCGTAATAAACATAGACGAAATAATCAAGCTCCCTGCGGTATACAAGCACTACAAGAAGTACGTTTGGCTGAAAAAGCTGACAAGAGAACAGAATTAAAAAATTCGGAATTCGGAATGCGGAATTCGGAATTATTTATACCTCGTCAATTTATTGCAAAACTCCCAATTTCGTAGGGGCGGATTCTATATCCGCCCGTTGAAAATCCAACAATTACGGTAAAATTTCCGTAGGGGACGGCTTTCTGTCCCGAATTGCGACAGCAATTTTCAGCATACAATTTTTTAACAAAAACGTCCCTGTTTTCAACGGGTTTATCCGATGAAAACAGGGACGTTCATTTATTGTGAAACGCCTTGCGGCGCGGGACGGGCGACCCGTCCCCTACAGAAATATTCGGGTAAAACGTCAATTTAAAACGGGCGGATATGGAATCCGCCCCTACAAAATTCAGGTTTTCGTGACAAACATACGGAGCATAAATAATTCCGAATTCCGCATTCCGCATTCCGAATTTAATTAAAGGTTTTCGCTGAAAAACGCTGCCATAGCTTCTGCGGCTTTGTCCTCGTCTGTGCCGTTTATCTTAACGGTCACGGTGTCACCGTGCCTGATGCCAAGTCCCATAAGCATCATCAGTTTTGTTGCACTGACAGACTTGCCGCTTTTTTCTACCGTTATCTCGCTCGAAAATTCTTTGGCTTTCTTTGCGAGAAGTCCTGCAGGGCGCGCGTGAAGTCCTACCTCGTCTTTTATTGTATAATTGAATACTTTCATCGTTATCCTCCCGATATGCTTTTTCGGTAGGATAACCGGTTTCTTCAAGAATATACGAAAAATGGCTGTTACGGCATATCACCGCAGCAGCCATTTTTATATATTTTTGCAAAAATTACTTTATCATTGCAAGTGTATCTCTTGCGATAAGGAGTTCTTCATTTGTAGGAACGATCCAAACCTCGACCTTGGAATCGGGTGTGGAGATCTTGATGAGTTCGCCTCTTGTGGACTTGTTCTTTTCGGTGTCGATCTTGATGCCGAAGAATTCCATATCCTTGCAAACTCCCTCACGAACTTCCCAAGCGTTTTCGCCGATGCCGCCTGTGAAGAGGACAGCGTCAAGTCCGTTCATAGCTGCTGCATAAGAGCCGATGTACTTCTTGATCTGGTACTGGAGCATTTCCGAAGCGAGGATAGCTCTCTTGTCGCCCTTTTCAGCGGCTGCTGTGATGTCACGGTTGTCGCTGGAGATGCCCGAAACGCCGAGGAAGCCTGACTTCTTGTTCATATATTCGCTCATTTCGGCAGCGGAGAAGCCGTGCTTTTCCTGAATGTATGTAACAGCGGATGGGTCAACTGCGCCGGTTCTTGTTCCCATAAGAACGCCGTCAAGAGGAGTGAAGCCCATAGATGTATCAACGGACTTGCCGCCGTCAACTGCTGTGATGGAAGAGCCGTTTCCGAGGTGGCAGGAAACGATCTTGAGGTCCTTTATATCCTTGCCCATAGCGTCTGCGAGAGCGTGGGAAACGAAGCGGTGAGATGTGCCGTGGAAGCCGTACTTTCTTACATGGTAGTTCTCATAATCTTCATAAGGAAGACCGAACATAAATGCCTTTTCGGGCATTGTCTGGTGGAAAGCAGTATCGAAAACTGCGACCATAGGAACGCCCTCGGGGAGGACTTTCCTGCAGGCGCGGAGTGCGAGTGCATGAGCGTGGTTATGTACGGGAGCAAGTTCTTTCATTTCATCGATCTTGTCGATAACTTCATCGGTAACGAGAGTTGTCTTGTCGAAAACCTCTGCGCCCTGTACGATCCTGTGGCCGACAGCGGAAATTTCGCTCATCGACTTGATAACGGAAGCATCACCGGTTGTGAGAACTTCAACGAGCTTTGCGAAAGCTTCTGTGTGAGTTGGGAAAGAGCAGTCAGCGTCAACTTTTCTGCCGTCAAAAGTCTTGTGGGAGATGTGACCGTCGATGCCGATACGGTCGCAGTTGCCCTTTGCGATAACGCTCTCATCGTCCATATTGAGCAGCTGATATTTGAGTGAGGAGCTGCCTGCGTTTACTACCAAAATTAACATAAGATCCATTCCTTTCATATAGTCAAGCCGAGGAAAAGACGTGCTTTTCTTCCGAATATTAAAAAAAGACTTGACAAAACTGCATTAATCTTATATTATTACTTTATACGGCAAAAATCAAGGGAATTACAATATCTTTAGATTTTTGTAATTATTTATCCATAATTATATTCTTATAATATGGATATATTTGGAGGATAAGTTTAATGAAAACATACGGCATTATATGCGAATACAACCCGTTCCACAACGGTCATATCTATCAGATAGAGGAAACAAGAAAGCACGGCGCAGACCATATCGTCTGCATTATGAGCGGCAACTACGTTCAGCGCGGTGATGTTGCAATGCTCGACAAGTTCAAGAGAGCTCAGATCGCTGTAAATCACGGTGCTGACCTCGTTATCGAGATGCCTGTTGTATATTCTCTTGCAAGTGCGGAATACTTTGCCCGTGCAGGCGTTATGATGCTCGCGGCTCTCGGCTGCGTTGACGGCATTTCTTTCGGCAGTGAATGTGGTGATATCGAACTTCTCAAAAACGCTGCAATGGCCACCTTTACAGCGGGAACACCCGAAAAGCTCAAGCCATACCTTGAAAAGGGAATGAATTATCCCGAAGCACTCCAGACGAGCATTTCCAACGATCACGGCCCTATCATCGGCGGCGTTTTCGATTCACCGAACAATACACTCGCTGTTGAATATCTCCGTGCAATGAAGGTCCTCGGTGTTGACATCGACGCATTCACAGTAAAGCGCGCAGGTGCGGCTCACGACAGCGACGAAACTTCCGATGGCTTCGCAAGCGGCTCAAAGCTTCGTGAAATGATAGAAAACGGCGAAGATATCAGTGCTTTCGTCCCCGAGGATATGGCCAAGGCAGTTGCCGAGTATGACGAAGCGGATCAGCTTGCATATTTCGACAACCTTGAAAGAGAGCTTCTCTACGTTCTCAGAACTGCTACACCTAACTTTATCAAGGACGTTCCCGACATCGCACAGGGTGTTGAGAACCGCATCGCACAGATGGGCAAGGCAGCAAACTCTGTTGAAGATTTCCTCAAAATGGTCGATACAAAGCGTTATACACAGGCAAAATTCCGCCGTGCGCTCCTCAATATGTACCTTGGTATAAAGAAGAACGATCTTCTCATTCCTCCTACATTCGGAAGAATCCTTGCATTCAACGAAAAGGGCGCAGAGATCATCAAGGCGGCTTCGGAGAATGCAGAGGCTGCAAATGAGCGCATCAAGGCAGCTCAGGAGAACCCCGAACTTGCAAATCCTATGGATAAGTTCCTCATTCCTTTCTCCAGCTCACTCAAGGATATCCTCGACAAGTTCAAAGTTCCTCAGCTTGTTCGTCAGGCTGAGCTTACCTGCCGCAGCTCCGACCTCTATATGCTCGCTTCAAGGAACGTTCGTCCCTGCGCATCGGACTTTACCGCAAAAATCGAGATACAGAAATAAAATTGTAACTTTTGGCAGATGTTCCGACAATTTGGCAACAAACTTTGAACAAAATATGCCAAAGTGTAATTAAATTGTAATATTTTTTGTCAAAAAATCTATTGCAATTAAGGAAGTTATATGCTATAATAAACTCGTGAACAGTTATAGACAATGTGTGCTGTAACTTTAATTAAGGTAAATTTTATTTTTGAAAAGGAGATATTAATATGAGCAAAACTTATTTTGGCAGATGTGCTGCCGTTGGTATTGCCGGTCTTACAGCAATGTCCTCTATCGCTATCGTTGCTTCCGCAGCAACAAAGGCAAGCCTTGTATATGAACTCAAGTATAAGGGAATCAGCGAAGTTATTATGAAAACAAGTGTAGCATACGCTACAGATTCCACACAGTACTGCCAGCGCGGAACAAGCGGTGTTGCAATGGATGATGGCTTTAATGTTACTTTCACAAATCTTGCTGCACTTACAGCTGAATATCAGAAAGCAAATGTTGGCGCAAATAATTCGATCTATTATACTACTGCAACAACAGCTGCAGTATGGAATGCGGCTGACTTTACAGGCACCGGCATCAGCGCAGGTATGAGTGCTACCGGCTGGGAATACAAGGCACCAAAGGCTGCTGATCCAACAACTCCGGTAGTGCTTGCTGTTGAAGAAGTATACAATAAGAGATCTGCGGGAACAGATAATATTATTTCGTTCAAGACAGAAAGTGAAAGAACTGCTGCAAAGAATGCAATGATAACAACTGCGAAGAGTGCATACACAGCTCTTGCAACACCTGCAGCAACACAGTTCAGAAACGATATTAATGCTGCTGCTGCAAATGCTAAGAAGAGACTTCTTGATGTTAAGGATGGTGCTATTAGTACTGCTAAGACGACATATGAGACCAGTGCAAAGGATGCTGCTGCAACAGCTGCATACAACGAGGCTGTCAATACTGCTACAAATATTTACAATGCAAGTGTAAATGCTGTATCAACATCCGCAAGCAAAATTATTTCCGAATTTACACAGACATTCAATGCAAATAACTTTAATTTTGATTTTGCATTTGAAACTAATAACGCTCCTATTATTTATTCCTCAACTGTAGGCGGAATCAGCGTAGTTACAGATGCTTCATACAAGAGCTTCGGCGCAGTAGATACAAATCTTGCAGATTCGAGATACTGGAGCGGTTCTTCTATCCGCAACGATGCAGATACATATGTATTTAAGGGCGAAATCCAGCCTAAGGAAGTTTTTGATGGTACAAAGGCATTTGTATTTATTGGAAGTGCTATCAACTGGGTAAACTTTGAAGTTATTGACAATGGTTCTACAACCGGTGGTAACACAACACCTGGCGGCAACACAACAGATGATACCAAGAAGGACGATACAACAACAACTACAACTTGGTATCCTGATTCTGCTTCATACAGAAATCCGAGCGAAGTTTCTTACCTTGGTAAGAACGGCAGCTGGTACACATCTGCTTCCGCTGCAACACTCTACGGCGGCGGATACACAGGTACTTCCAAGAACTCCAATTACTCTACAGTAAGCACAACAGCAGGCAATTCTGCTATCTACTTCGATTCTACATCCGGTACATACTCCACATCCTCTTCTTCTTACTCCTATGTTGTAAAGGCTGCTTCCAGCACTGCTAACGATCCTTACTATGATTACTTCAACAACAACGGAAACAAGAACAATAACATAACTTCTTCCGTTCCTGCAGGTTCACCTGCTATCAGCGGTGCTTCCAAGTATGCAGGCTGGACAAATATCTCTGCTTACATCACAAACAGAGCTAAGTCAGGTGCAACATACACCATCAACATGAACGATGGCACTGTAGTTCCTGCCGCTGTTCTCGCTGCTGCTAAGGCTAAGAACGTTACTCTCGTATTCGCTAACGATAACGGTTCTAAGATCACAGTTAAGCCTGGCAAGGTAGACACAACTTCCGACCTCAATGTTGCTGTAAAGTACAATGTTAAGGACGTTAAGACATCTCTCGTTAACAAGGCTAAGAAGGTTAACAAGGGTACAGTAAGCACAGCTCAGGTAAGAATCGGCGATGACGGTTCTATCGGCGGTACAGAAACAGTTACAGTTAAGTTCTCCACAAAGAGATCCGGCTGCACAGTTAAGGCTTACCGTCTTACAGAATCCGGCTCCCTCAAGAAGGAAGCTACAGGCACAATTGCTTCAACAGGCCGTGTAAACCTCAGCCTCACAAAGGGTGGTTCTTACCTCCTCGTTGTAATTGATGACTAATTGAAGTCTGACAACTGAAAACTAAAAAATTATGCTCCGCAGGGAAACTTGCGGAGCATTTTTGTATGTTCTTACATAACGTTCAAACCGCTGTCCGAAATGGGCAGCGGTTTGAACGTTATTATATCAAAGTCTTGATTTAAAATCTTCGTATGAGAATGATTTCACTATCTGATTTTCACCGTTTTCACGTCGGTAGATGATAGTCGGGAGGGGGATTCCATTGAATGTGTTGTTCTTTACCATTGAGTAGATCGCCATATCCTCAAAAACAAGTCTGTCACCGACTTTGAGCGGAGCGTCAAAGCTGTAATCTCCGATTATATCCCCTGCAAGACAGGTCGGACCGCCAAGGCGGTAGGTGTAAGCTTTTTCGCCTGCTTTTCCTGAACCCTGAATGTTCGGGCGATAGGGCATTTCAAGTACATCGGGCATGTGACATTCTGCGGAAGTATCAAGGATTGCGATGTTCATGCCGTTCCTGAAAACATCGAGAACTTCCGTGACGAGAAAACCTGCGTTGAGAGCAATGGCTTCACCCGGTTCAAGGTAAATTTCAAGCGGATAACGCGATCTTATATCCGAAATAAGGTCGCAAAGCGCATCACGGTCATAGTTGTCACGGGTGATATGATGTCCGCCGCCGAAATTGAGCCAAGTCAGCTGCGGAAAATACTTGCCGAATTTCTCTTCAAAAACCTTGTATGTACGGACGAGAACATCGGAGTTCTGTTCGCACATTGTATGGAAATGAAGTCCGTCAATACCCTCGGGAAGCTTTTCGGGCAGCGCGGAAATGACTGAACCAAGTCGCGAATTTGGTGCGCATGGGTCATAAATTTCGGTTTCCTGCTCGGAATACTCGGGGTTTACGCGAATAGCGCAGTGGATTTTTCTGCCGCTTTCCTTAACGATGGGGTAGAACTTCTCAAACTGTGCAACGTTGTTAAAAACGATGTGGTCGCAGATCTTCACGATCTCGCGGAAGTCACTTTCACGGTAGGCAGGGTTAAAAACGTGGACTTCGCCGCCCATTTCCTCATGTCCGAGCCGTGCTTCGTAAAGTCCGCTTGCGGTAGTTCCGCAGAGATATTGACGGATAAGCGGATAAGTGCAATACATCGAAAATGCTTTTTGTGCGAGGATTATTTTGCAGCCGCAGCGGTCGGAAACGTTTTTGAGGATTTCAAGATTCCTGCGCAGAAGTGCTTCGTCGGTGATGTAGCAGGGGGTAGGAACGCCGTTCGTCATTCTTCCTTTTCTCCTTTGCTTTCGTTGCTTTCTTTTATATTTTCTTCTTCGATTTTCTTTTTTGCTTCCTCAATATTGTCAACTATCTCAATATTTTTGAGCTGTGATTCAAGATTTGCCTTGAAGTCGGCACGGAATTCGTTTCGCAGAGCGGTTTGCTCGGCTTTTTCAGCATCGTTCAGACCCTCGGGGGTTCTTGACTTGCGCGCAAGTTCATTTATTCGGTCGATCTTATCCTGTGTCATAAACAATCCTTCTTTCAATTTACTCTGCTATAATTATATCACAAAAAGAACGCGATTTCAACTTTTTTGCAAAACTTGGAGCAATGAATTTCATCCGTAAGCTTTTTGCTAAAAAATACTGGACAAAATATATAGTATATGGTATAATATAAACAGATTATGAAATGAGGTGTGCATAATGTCACATTGGATAGAAAAAAGCAACGTTTATCATATTTATCCTCTCGGATTCTGCGGCTGTGAAAAGACCCTCGCCGAATCTGCCGAAACCCCTGTACCGAGAATTCGCAAGGTCATCGACTGGATCCCTCATCTTAAAGAGATGAATTTCAATGTCGTTTATTTCGGACCTGTTTTTGAATCGGTAAAGCACGGCTATGACACTATCGACTACAAAGTCATCGACCGCCGACTCGGAACAAATCAGGATTTCAGAGATGTTTGCGATGCTTTGCATAAAAACGGTATAAAGGTCGTTCTTGACGGCGTTTTTAACCATGTCGGAAGAGATAACGTTCAGTTTATGGATGTTCGCCGAAACAAGGGCGGCTCACGCTACAAGGACTGGTTCTGCGGACTTAATTTCGGCGGAAATTCCGCTTACAATGACGGCTTCTGGTACGAAGGCTGGAACAACTGCTACGATCTTGTAAAGCTTAATCTTCACAACGGAGAAGTAGTTGACTATCTTCTTTCCGCTATCAAATACTGGATAGAGGAATGGAACATTGACGGTATCCGCTTCGATGCTGCCGATTGCCTTACAGATGATTTCATCAAGCGCGTACATAATTTCACACGCGGTATGAAGCCTGATTTCTGGCTTATGGGTGAAATTATCCACGGAAACTACGCTCACTGGGCAAACCCCGAAATGTTCGACTGTGTGACCAATTATCAGTGCTACAAGGGCATCTATTCTTCACACAACGACAGAAATTACTTTGAAATCGCCCATTCTATCGAGTATCAGCTCGGTCAGTATGGTCAGATATATATGTATAACTTCCTTGACAACCACGATGTTCCGCGTCTTGCGTCAGTGCTTCGCAACCCCGACCATATCGAGTGCTGCTACACGATGATGTATATGATGTACGGTGTTCCGTCCGTTTATTACGGCAGCGAATTCGGCATCAAGGGTGTAAAGGGTCAGGGCGAGGACGCCGATCTGCCGCTTCGTCCATGCATAGAACTTGATATGCCCGAGCAGAACGAAAAGCTTCTGAAGCATATTTCTGCACTCGGTGCGATCCGTATGAGTATTCCGACTGTTCAGACGGGTTCTTATGCAAAAATGGAACTCAAAAATCAGACATTCCTTTTCAAGCGTGAAAAAGACGGAGATATAGTTTACATCGCACTCAACATCAGCGACGGCGACTATACTTTCCGCTTCAATACAAAATATCCGAAGCTTGCCGACAGACTTTCCGGCAGACAGTTCAATGTAAACAACGGCAATGCCGAGGTAACTGTTCCGAAGAACTGCTCTATGATACTCGTTGACAGTGAGCTTACTCCCATAAAAGAAGAAGCACCTGTCGAAGCTCCGAAGGAAGAGCCAAAGCCGACAGAAGCCGCACCCGAGAAGCCTGCTCCTGCTGTTGAGGAAGTCAAGCCCTGCGTTACACCTGCTGCCGACAAGGGCAACGGCGTGAAATCGCTTGGCGTTCCTGATGGAAGAAAGCCTGTTCTCGGCGGACATTACAAGCATTTCAAGGGCGGAAACTACGTTCTTCTCAACGTTGCAAAGGATCACGAGGTCTGCACTCCGATAGCAGTATATATGTCACTCGACGGCAAGCCGGATGTTTGGGCAAGACCGCTCGATATGTTCCTTGAAGATGTTGACGATCACGGCGTCCGCAAGCCGAGATTTGAATTTATCGCTGATTGATATGTAGCGGGGAAAACTCCCCGCATTAAAAGGCGTTATCTCATTCGCAGCACTTTTTGACGAAGGATTCGCAGTCCACGCACTCGGGAACAGACGGATTTGTTTCGTGTGTTCCGATCTTGATGGATTCGAGTGTGCAGTAATTTTCGTTGCACATATTGAATTTGCAGGAGGATACATCGCAGTGGATACTTGGATTCTTAGGCATGATAAAAGATCTCCTTTTGTTTGATTTGCCTTTTCGGCACGACATTATTATTTGTTGCAATTGCTTAAAAATTCGTTGGAAATAACTTGGAGAAATAAATGGATATCTATATTCCTGAAAATGTAAAAAAAATATTGGATACGCTTGAAAAAGGCGGATATGAAGCATATATCGTCGGCGGCTGCGTCCGCGATTCCATTCTCGGAAAAAATCCGCGCGACTATGATGTCACGACTTCCGCGCAGCCCGAGGAGGTAAAGGCCTGTCTTGCTGAGTTCAACGTTATTGAAACAGGACTTAAACACGGCACGGTGACAGTTGTTTCGGGCGATGATTATGTCGAGGTAACGACTTTCCGTGTTGACGGCGAATATCTCGACCACCGCAGACCCGAATCGGTCGAGTATGCGAAGAATCTTGCCGATGATCTTTCGAGGCGCGATTTTACGATAAATGCAATGGCTTACAACGCAAAGATAGGCATTGTCGATAACTACGGCGGTCAGAAAGACCTGTTCAGACAGATAATACGAAGCGTCGGAAACCCGAGCATTCGCTTTGATGAAGATGCGCTGAGAATTATCCGCGCACTGCGTTTTGCGTCCGAGCTTGGATTTGAGATCGACCAGCCGACTGCAAAAGCGATACACGAAATGAAAAATATGCTGCTGAATATTTCGGCTGAACGCTTGGCAAAGGAATTCGAGCTTCTCATTATGGGAAGTGCTCCTGCGAATATACTTGTTTCGTTTGCCGATGTATTCGGTACGCTTTTTCCCGAAATTTTGCCGTGCGTAGGCTTCGACCAGCACAGCAGATACCATATTTATGACGTTTGGAAGCATACGGCTGTTGCAGTTGAGAATTCAATTCCCGACCGTGAAGTTCGTCTTGCACTGTTCTTCCACGATATCGCAAAGCCGAAATGCTGCGTTTTCGATGAAGAGGGCAGCGGACATTTCCCGGGACATGAAGTTGAGAGCGCGGAAATGGCTGAAAAGATCATGCGCAGAATGAACTTCTCGTCCGATACGATAAAATGCGTAACGCAGCTGATAAGATTCCACTATGTTACGCCGATAGACGATGAAAAGGTCGTAAAAAAGCTTCTTGCAACGATAGGTCCGCAGTATTTCTTCAAGCTGACCGAACTGATGAAGTCGGACAGCCGTGCAAAGCAGAGCATCTGTTTTGAGCGAGTTCAGATACTTGAGGCAATGGAAGCCAAAGCGGAGCGTATCCTTGAAAACAAGGAGTGCATAAGCGTTTCCCAGCTTGACATAAAGGGAACGGATATTGCCGCTCTCGGTGCGCAGGGAAGCAGGATAGGTGAAGTCCTTGACGAGCTTCTTTCGATGCACATTGACGGAAAAGTCCGCAATGAGAAAAATGAGCTTCTTGCGGCGGCTGAAAGAATAATATGAAATTGAATACGGAATTGCTGTAAAGTATGTTTGCAGCAATTCCTTTTTTATGCAAAACACCATTTAAAATTTAGAAAAAATCAAGCCGGCAATCTTGAATATTTGCGATTTCGGTGCAGATTTTTTCTTTATTTTTTTGTGTTTATACTAAACACCAATTAAAAACTATACAAAAAATCGAGCATAATCTTGCATATATGGATTATGCGACGATTTTTTGTCTATAGTTTTATTTGTGTTTAGTATTAGTATTATGTATAGCCTTGCAAACTTTGGTTTATAATATTCATAAAAATCTGAAAGGAAATTTCACTATGGATATTATAACAAAGCCTGTCATTGAACAGGTCATTGGTCGTGAGATAATCGATTCGAGAGGCAATCCGACCGTCCTTGCACAGGTGATACTGACGGACGGTACTGTCGGCATAGGTACAGCTCCGAGCGGAGCAAGCACGGGCGCGTTCGAGGCTCACGAGCTTCGCGACGGCGATGAAAAACGCTTCGGCGGAAAGGGAACTCTGAGCGCGGCTTCAAACGTGAGCAACACAATAAGCCTTGCGCTGAAAGGTCTGGACGCTTCGGATATTTTTCATGTTGACAGTACGATGATAAAGGCTGACGGAACGGAAAACAAGAGCAAATTCGGCGCAAATGCGATACTTGCGGCTTCGCTTGCCTGCGCAAATGCGGCTGCGAATTTCTATCATATCCCGCTTTACCGCTTCCTTGGCGGCGCAAACGGACGAAAGCTGCCTATGCCGATGATGAATATTCTCAACGGCGGCGCTCACGCGGCGAACAATCTTGATATTCAGGAATTTATGATAATCCCAAGGGGTGCACAGAGCTTTCGCGAGGGTCTGCGCCAATGCTGTGAGGTCTATCATTCGCTTGCGGCTATTCTCAAACAGAAAGGCTTGTCAACGGGCGTAGGCGATGAGGGCGGCTTTGCTCCCGATCTTACGGGCGAGCGTGAAGCTATCGAGCTGATACTTGAAGCGGTCGAAATGGCAGGCTATCGTCCCCGTGAGGATTTTGTGATTGCACTTGACGCGGCGGCGAGCGAATGGAAAGCTCCGAACGGCGGCAGGGGATATTTTATGCCTAAGAAAAAGCGTCCATGCACTGCCGATGATCTTATTGCGGAATGGAAAACGCTGTGCGACCTTTATCCTATAGCTTCGATCGAAGATCCGCTTGACGAGGACGACTGGGACGGCTGGAAAAAGCTTACCGAGGAGCTTGGGGGCAAAGTTCAGCTTGTCGGTGACGATCTCTTCGTCACGAACCCCGAGCGGCTTCGCAAGGGAATAGAACTTGGTGCGGCAAATGCTATTCTTGTAAAGCTCAATCAGATAGGTACGCTTTCTGAAACGCTTACGGCGATAAATCTTGCGCAGAACAGCAGTTATAAAGCGGTCATTTCGCACCGAAGCGGCGAAACGGAGGATACTTTTATAGCCGACCTTGCCGTGGCGGTCAATGCAGGACAGATCAAGACGGGTGCGCCCTGTCGAAGTGAGCGCACGGCGAAATACAATCGCTTGCTTATGATCGAGGACGAGCTTAAAGGGGGCAAAGCGTTATGATAATGGAATACGTTTGGGCGTTTGTCATCGGCGGACTTTTCTGCGCAGTCGGCGAGGTGCTTATTGACTATACAAAGCTCACGCCTGCGAGAATTTTAACGGCTTATGTTGTCGCAGGAGTTGTACTCGGCGCGCTCGGCTGGTATCAGCCGCTCGTTGACTTCGCAGGGGCAGGCGCAAGCGTTCCGCTGACAGGCTTCGGCAACGTTCTTGTTCAGGGTGTTCAGAAGGCGGTCGATGAAAAGGGCTTTCTCGGCGTTTTTACGGGAGGACTTACGGGCGCAGCAGGAGGTATAACAGCGGCTATGGTCTTCGCACTTATTATGGCTTGTGTTTTTAAGTCAAAAGAGAAGTAAAATCCTTACTCTGTCGAATATTCATCTTCGGCAGAGCAGATACATACCACTTTTTTTACAGAACAGTTTGCAATATGTTGAAAATATATAAAATGTGCCGAATATTGAAAATATGCTTGCAATTTCAATAAAAAAAGGGTATAATAAAATAAAGTATGTTTATTTGTAAGAAAGGATCGTTTGATTATGCCGATTAAGTACATATTCGTTACGGGCGGCGTTGTTTCGGGACTCGGAAAGGGTATTACCGCTGCATCACTTGGCCGTCTGCTTAAAGAGAGAGGCTACCGCGTTACAATTCAGAAGTTTGACCCTTATATAAATCTTGACCCGGGTACAATGTCCCCATATCAGCACGGCGAAGTTTTCGTTACCGATGACGGTGCTGAAACTGACCTCGACCTTGGACACTATGAACGTTTTATCGATGAAAATCTTTCCGTTAATTCCAACGTTACAACAGGTAAGATATACTGGACCGTTCTCAACAAGGAGCGCAGAGGCGATTACCTCGGCGGAACTGTTCAGGTAATTCCTCACATCACAAACGAGATCAAGGAAAGAGTTTACCGCGTTGGTAAGGAGAAGGATACCGACATCGTTATCACCGAGATCGGAGGTACAGTGGGCGATATCGAATCCACACCGTTCCTCGAAGCTATCCGTCAGGTAGTTACCGAAGTCGGCAGAGAAAATGCAGTTTATATCCACGTTACTCTCGTTCCTTATATCGCAGGCTCGGAGGAACTCAAGTCCAAGCCTACACAGCATTCCACAAAGGAACTTCTCTCAATCGGTATCCAGCCGAACATCATCGTCTGCCGTTCCGAAAAAGAAATTCCCGAGGATATGCGCAAGAAGATCGCGCTCTTCTGTAATGTTCGCCCCGAGGACGTTATCCAGAACCTTACAGCCCCATCACTCTACGAAGTTCCGCTCTGGCTCGAAAAAGAGGGACTCGCAGACAGCGTTTGCCACCACCTCGGTCTTCCCGTTCAGAAACCTGACCTTACCGAGTGGACAGAGATGGTCAACCGTGCAAAGAATGCGCATAAGACAGTTACTATCGGACTTGTCGGAAAGTATGTCGTTCTCCACGATGCGTACCTCTCCGTTGCCGAGGCACTCCGTCACGGCGGTATCGTAAATGATGCAAACATCAATATTGAGTGGATAAATTCCGAAGAAGTTACAAGAGAAAATGCGGCAGAAATGCTTGCAAACTGCGACGGTATCATCGTTCCGGGCGGTTTCGGTGACCGTGGAATCGAGGGTATGATCGAATCTATCCGCTATGCGCGTGAGAATAAAGTTCCGCTGTTCGGCATCTGCCTCGGTATGCAGATGGCAGTTATCGAGTATGCAAGAAATGTCCTCGGACTTTCGGGTGCAAACTCCACAGAGTTCGGCGAAACACCTTATCCCGTTATCGATATTATGGAAGACCAGAAGGACGTTACCAACAAGGGCGGCACAATGCGTCTTGGACTTTATCCGTGTAAGCTCACAGAGGGAACTACCTCCGCAAGAGTCTACGGCGAGCCGCTTATCTATGAGCGTCACCGTCACAGATGGGAATTCAATAATGCGTTCCGTTCAAAGCTCACCGATGCAGGACTTGTTATCGCAGGTCAGTCACCCGATGAACGCCTTGTCGAGATCGTTGAAGTCAAGGATCACCCATGGTTTGTCGGCGTACAGTTCCACCCTGAATTCAAGTCCCGTCCGAACAAGCCGCAGAAGCTTTTTGCAGACTTTATCCGTGCTTCAAAAGAGTATATGGAAAAGAAACAGTAATTCAATGCGTAATTATTGCAAAACCGCCCCTCCAATGTTGGTAGGGGCGGTTTTTATATATCGGCTTTTTTATGATGAAAAAATGCGCAATTCACATTCTGTGGTTATGTGAATTGCGCATTTTGGTATTATCTTTTATTCAGAAATGCCGCAAAAAGCAGAAGTCCTATTCCGATGAAAATTCCGCTGTATGCCGCCGCATATATCCATAAGGGAAACATCAGCATTTCCGCTTTTGTTGTTATCACTGCGCCGATCACCGCTATCACGGCACTCGGAAAAAACGAGATCATATATCTCTTTCGCTTTTTGAAGAGTATCAATGCGACAGATGACAACGCAAGCGGCAGGAAGAATATTGATCTTGTGAATCGGATCGTTCCAAGCTTAAAAATTGCATATCTGTTGAATGCAGGCGGAAATATATACAGCCACAGCACTGCGGCTGTCAGAATGAGCGCACCGACGGCAGCACAGACAAGCTGTTTTGTCGGCAGTTTCTTATTGCTTAAAGCAGGTCGGGACATCGTTTCAAACGTTTCCTTATGGTCGCGCTTCATTTCTTTTATTTCGGCTTCAAGCTGCTTTAGCTTTAGCTTTTTTTCCTTTTCCCGTTCTTTAAGTTCGTTCATTTTGATCCACCATTTACAAAAAAGGCGCAGCCGCAAACTTTGCAGGCTGCGCCGAGTTTATTTATTCTTAGAGAAGAATCGACTTTCCTGTCATTTCTTCAGGCTGAGGAAGTCCCATTATCTTGAGCATTGTAGGTGCAAGGTCTGCAAGAACGCCGCCTTCACGGAGTTCACCCTTCTGACCTGCAATGATAAGAGGAACAACGTTAGTTGTGTGAGCTGTGAACGGTGAGCCGTCAGCTTCATACATCTTGTCAGCGTTGCCGTGGTCTGCTGTGATAAGTGCTGTGCCGCCGTGAGCAAGGATAGCGTCAACTGTTCTGCCAACGCAGGTATCAACAGCTTCAACTGCCTTTACTGCTGCGTCAAATACGCCTGTGTGACCTACCATATCGCAGTTAGCAAAGTTGAGGATTATCATATCGTACTTTTCGGAGTTGATAGCTTCAACTACCTTATCTGTTACTTCGTAAGCACTCATTTCAGGCTGGAGGTCGTATGTTGCAACCTTGGGGGAGTTGACGAGAATTCTGTCTTCGCCCTCATACTGCTTTTCTACGCCGCCGTTGAAGAAGAAAGTAACGTGAGCGTACTTTTCTGTTTCAGCAATACGAAGCTGTTTAAGACCCTTTTCGGAGATATACTGACCGAGTGTGTTGTTGAGGGACTGTGGCTTGAATGCGACCTTAACATTAGGCATTGTTGCATCGTACTGTGTGAAGCAAACATAAGTTACGGGGAAGAAGCCGTTCTTTCTCTCAAAGCCCTTGAAATCGGGGTCAACGAATGTTCTTGTGATCTCACGCGCTCTGTCGGGGCGGAAGTTGAAGAAAATGATGCTGTCGTTAGCCTTGATGCGCTCTGTGCCGCTGATAACAGTCGGGATAACGAACTCATCGGTAACGTTGTCAGCATAGGACTTTTCAACTGCTGCAACAGCGTCGTCAGCCTGATTGCCTTCACCGTAAACGAATGCAGCGTATGCCTTTTCAACTCTGTCCCAGTTGTTATCTCTGTCCATTGCGTAATAACGACCCGAAAGGCTTGCGATCTTGCCGATGCCGATCTCGTTCATCTTTTCCTGAAGCTCTGCAACGAAGTCCTTGCCGCTTGTAGGAGGAACATCACGTCCGTCAAGGATAGCATGAACGAATACCTTTTCAAGTCCTGCCTGCTTTGCAAGCTTCAAAAGACCGTAAAGGTGAGTGTTGTGTGAGTGAACGCCGCCGTTGGAGAGAAGTCCGAAAAGATGAAGAGCTGTGCCGTTCTTCTTGCAGTTGTCAACAGCTTCGTTAAGAGCCTCGTTCTTGAAGAAATCGCCGTCGTCGATGGACTTTGTGATTCTTGTAAGCTCCTGATAAACAATTCTGCCTGCACCCATATTGGTGTGACCAACTTCGGAGTTGCCCATCTGACCGTCAGGAAGACCAACGCACATTCCGCTTGCGCCGATAGTTGTGTGAGGCCATTCTGCAAGGTATCTGTCAAGGTTAGGCTTCTTTGCAGCTGCAACGGCATTGCCGTAGGTATCCTTATTGATGCCGCAGCCGTCCATAATGATAAGAGCGGTTGGTTTTTTTGCCATAAATATCAATCCTTTCATTTCACAAGCAGAAGAATTTCGGGATAAGCCAGAAGCCGACATAGTAATCGGTCGTGCGGTCGAAAGGATCGTAGTCCTCCCAGACCTTGTAGCCTAAACCGTAGTGATCCTTGCTGCCGTTTCCATAATCGATAACGGTAATACAGAAAACAGGAGGGAGCTTGTACCGCTTTGCGCGGACAAGGTCGGTCGCAAAAAAGCCTGCGGAAAGGACGGCTAATGTGCATAAAAGCACGATGAACGCCCGTTTTGCGCTGATTTTTTTCGCCGCCCTCATTATCGCTCTCTCCTGTTGATAGTCGTTATAATCAGCCGTTTACAGCAGCCTGTACGATCGTGTTGAAGTCGTTAGCTTTAAGGGAAGCACCGCCGATAAGACCACCGTCAACATCAGGCTTGGAAAGAAGTTCTGCAGCGTTGCCTGCGTTCATAGAACCGCCGTACTGAATCGTAACAGCGTCAGCAACAGCAGCACCGTAAAGCTTTGCAAGTGTTGCACGGATGAATGCGCAAACTTCCTGAGCCTGATCTGCAGTAGCAGTCTTGCCTGTGCCGATAGCCCATACAGGCTCGTAAGCAATGATAGTCTTCTTGATATCATCAGCGGAAACGCCTGCAAGGTCAAGCTTGATCTGACGAGCGATAACTTCCTCTGTGATGTTTGCTTCTCTTTCCCAAAGAAGCTCGCCAACGCAAACGATAGGTTTAAGGCCTGCAGCAAGAGCAGCCTTTGTGCGCTTGTTTACGGTTTCATCTGTTTCACCGAAATACTGACGGCGTTCGGAGTGACCGAGAACAACATATTCAACGCCGACTTCAACGAGCATATCAGCGGAAATCTCACCTGTGAAAGCACCGCTCTTTTCAAAGTGAACGTTCTCAGCGCCAACCTTAACGTTAGAGCCTGCAGTTGCAGCAACAGCAGTTTCAAGGTTTGTGTAAGGAACGCAAGCGATAACTTCAACCTTGCCCTCTGCATTGGCAACGAGAGGCTTGATAGCTTCGAGAAGCTCCTTAGCTTCGGGGCGGGTCTTGTTCATCTTCCAGTTACCTGCGATAACAGCTTTTCTTAAAGTCTTATTCATGATAAAAACTCCTTTTTATATATTGAGATCACGCTTTAAAACAGATTTATTTAAAAAGCGCAAATTTTTCCCATATAAGTATAACATAAAACGGCACTATATATATTAAATTTATGTGAATATATTTGATATTAAATGTAGATTGTATGAACGTTGAGTTTAATGCGTAATGAGTAATTCGTAATGCGTAATTGGTGTTTTGCTAAAATTCAACCCAAAACCGCCTGACAAAAACATTCTCCTCGGCATCAAACAGCATATTATCAAATACACCGCCGTTTTTTCGTATGATCTTTTCGGAAGAAACGTTGTCCTCATCGCAAACGCAGAGAATTCGCCCGAACCCAAGCTGCTTTGCAAGACTCAAACCCTGCTTTAAGATAAGCGAACCATAGCCTTTCTGCCTTTCGGACGTACGAACAGCATAACCGATGTGTCCGCCGTAGTTCAGCAGGTATTCGGTAAGCTCAAATTTCAGGCTGAAAACACCGATAAGCTTTGCGGTGTTTCACACATATTATATCCAAACAGCAAGGTTTCGTCAAGAGGCTTACAATACTTTTTTCTGCTGTTTTTCCAGCAGCTTTTTATAAGAAAGATCTATCGCAAAAGCACCGAGCGGAGCGGTCAGAACTATTGCGAGAACTGCGACCGTAAGCACGGTTTCACCGCAGGCAAGACCCATTGCGAGCGGTATTCCTCCGATCGCAGCCTGGACTGTCGCTTTTGGAGTGTAAGCCATCATCGCAAAAAGCCGCTCCTTTGACGAAAGCTTCGTTCCGAGCAGGCAGACGAACACTCCCAACATTCTGAACGCAAGCGCGCCGATGATAACGAGCAAAGCCTTTACGCCGACATTTCCGAGATAGCCGATATTGACCGTCGCGCCGACAAGCACGAAGAGAAAGACCTCCGCTGCGACCCAGAGTTTGCTGAATTTGGCGGAAAGACGCTTTGCAACTTCTTCTCTCTTCTTCTGCAAACCAACGCCGAGGAACATTATCGCAATGAGCGATGAAAATGTTATTGCGGTCGAAAGGCGATCTTCCGCCGCCGCAAGCAGGAACGAGATGCTCAGTATTATCAACACTTTTGAAGTGTCGCGCAGGTGGACTTTCTTGAAAAAGAACGCAAGCGCAAAGCCGAGCGCAAGTCCTATCGCAATACCGAGGATTATCGAAACGGGTATGTTCACAAAGCTCAGAACGGACGCCTTTCCGCCCTGCGCCATTCCCGTAAAGGTCGAGAAAAGCACGATGACATACACATCGTCCACCGATGCGCCTGCAAGGATAAGCTGCGGTATGCCTTTTGCAGTGCCGTAACACTCGTCCATAAGCTTTACCATTCTCGGCACGACAACTGCAGGGGAAACCGCTGCCAGGACAGAACCCATTATCGCCGCTTCAAGCGTTGTCATTCCCATTAACTTCGGCGCAATGAGGATCATTCCGAGCAGCTCA
The DNA here is from genome assembly GCA_945868475.1 of uncultured Ruminococcus sp. Taxonomy (GTDB): domain Bacteria; phylum Bacillota; class Clostridia; order Oscillospirales; family Ruminococcaceae; genus UMGS363. Next base: position 76,327 of record CAMBLM010000005.1, read on the forward strand.
AAGCTTGCAGGCACGAAGCACATCAGCACCGCAGGCCTGCCTATCTTTTTCAGTCCCGAAATGTCAAGCCCAAGTCCTGCTCTCGTCAGAATTATTATCAAAGCTATCTTTCGCAGCTCCGCCGAGATGTTCAGTATGCTCGGGTCGAGCAGGTCAAGCACATACGGTCCGAGGACAACGCCCGTCAGCAACATTCCGAGCAGACTCGGCAGTTTAAGCTTCTGACAAAGCCACCCGAGCGACATTCCGACCAAAAGAATAAGACCAACACTTAACAGCATAGAAAAAACTCCTTTTATAAAAATTTGCAACAAAAAAAGCCGACAGCTTCTGCGTATATCGCAGAAGTCATCAGCTTAAAATTCAAGCGGTTCAAGCAAATAATTGCTTAGGGAGAACCTCATTCCCTATTTTGTAATTATATCACGCCGAAACGGTTTTGGCAAGTGTTTTGAAAAAATTTTTGGGAAAATTCGTTCAGTTTTCTATTTCTGACGTTTCGCACTTGTAAACTATCGGCAAGCCTGTGTTTCCGCCGATAACGACCGTATCTCCGACCTCGATCTTATCATAGTCCTTGTCATAGCAGCAGACATATTCAAAAACCTCTCCGTTGATATCGACCGAGCAGAAATATTAGCTTCGTATATTGTAAAAAAGGTGCTGTTTGCGGTTGGACGAGCCGATGCAGTCTGTCTGTTCGTAGGGCAGGACGTGAGGCTTCTTCTTGGCGTTTTCTTTCGCCCAGCGTTCCTTTTTCTCGGTCACAACGGCATAGCAGGCGGTGACATTTATCTTTTTCAGATCTCTTTTCAGCACCCATAAAAGCATAAGCACGATAATACAGCTTGCGAAAAGGGTATCTCTGCTGTATAAAAGCGAATAGACCGCACCTGCGGCAAATATTGCGATAAGCACGATAGTTTCCGCAAGTCTTTCCCTGCATCTCGTTTTTTTGTTTATTATTTTTATATCATCATCGCGGACTTGCGATGTGTTTTTCAGATACTCGTTTTCAACATCGGAGCAAGTGAGCTTTTTCATCGTTCTGAGCCTTTCTGTCAATATTTTTCAATGCTTTTATCCTATTATAAACCAATAAAAGTTCTCCGTCAAGGGTTATTTTAATGCGTAATTCGTAATTATATTGTTACGGAAAATTACAGTCAAAGCCATAATTTGACTGGTGGACTGCTCCATATCGCATCATCAATACGGATACATATTAAAAAAGAACCCTGTTTTCTTTGTATAAAAACCATTGAAAACAGGGTTCTTCAATTATTGCAGGAAAAATACCTAAAATACGGGTTTGCAACGGGCGGATATGGGATCCGCCCCTACGATTTTCACTGCAAACTAACGGAATATGAATAATTACGCATTACGCGTTACGAATTACGCATTATTCCGTGCGGAGTGCTTCAACAGGGTCTTTCTTCGATGCGACTCTTGACGGGATAACGCCTGCGATAAGCGTGAGTACCATGCTTATTGCTACAAGTATGACAGCCGCAGGTATCGGCAGAACTGCTTTAAGTCCCTCAATGTTCGTGAGCTTGAATATGATAGCATTTATCGGGATAAGCGCAAGTGCCGAGATAGCAACACCGATAAGTCCCGAGGTAAGTCCGACGAGCAATGTTTCTGCATTGAACACGGTCGAAACATCGTGCTTTGATGCGCCTATTGCACGGAGGATACCGATCTCTCTTGTTCTTTCAAGCACGGAGATATAGGTGATAATTCCTATCATGATTGAGGAAACAACGAGCGAAATTGCAACGAATGCGATGAGGACATACGAAATTCCGCTGATGATATTTGTTATCGAGGACATAAGGAGTGCCACATAGTCGGTATAGTGTATCTGATCTTCCTCTGCTGCGCTGTCGTTGTATTCGCTGATGCGGTCGGATATCTTATCCTTTTCCTCGAATGACTTTGCATAGATGTTAATAGTGGAAGGCTCGTCAAAATCAGCCTTGCCGAGGATATCCATTACATCGTCGTAGGTTCTGTCGGAGAGCTGTTCGGGGGTGTATTCGTCAAAGATGGCGGCATACTGTGCATCGGTGAGCGGAGTAACGGACATTGTTGCTGCGATCTGGTCGGCGGTCATTGCGGAGAACTGCTGCTCGACCTGCTCGGCATACTGCTGTGCATACTGTTCCTTTACGTTTTCACGGACGAAAGAGAAAAGCTCGTCATCGCTCATCTGCCGGATATAGCTCTTAACGCTGTCGGCGGACTCAACGCCCATTTCCTCGGCGTACTGACCTGCCATCTGCTCCTCGATCTGTTCTCTTGTGACATTTGCGAGGAACTGATCCGCATAAGCGTTCATATCGTCATCACTTGGCTGTGACATAACAAAGCGGAAGACGTTTGCCTTATCGGAAACGCTCAGAGTTTCGATATAAGTCTTAGCTTTTTCAGCCTTTTCTTCATCGGAAAGGGGAACATAATCATCGGTCTTGAACGGATCGCCCGAAAGGATATCGGTGCTTTCATCATTCTGCTGTTCGGAAACGATATTGCTTGAATTTGTTGTGTCGATAACGTAGTCGGTGAGAGCCTTTGTATAGCCGATATATCCTGTGAGCATAGCGGCGGTGGAGTCCTCATTGGGACGGATAAATCCGCAGATATGGAGAGGTGTGCCGATATCCTCTGCGCTGTAGATATATTCAAGTCCCGTGTCGGTCTTGGTGAGGTCAACATAACCTACGCCGCTCTCGTTCTTCTGATAATATTCGCAGGGGAGAATGAGTTTGTATTCCTTGCTCATAACTTCGTCAAAAGTCCAGTCGGTAATGCCGTAATCATCGATGATACCGCCCGTCATTGCGGCGTTCATAATCTCGGGCAGCTTTTCCTGATCCTTGAAGCCGAGGGTGTACATTACGATATCGGGTATTTCATTTTTAGACGAAAGGATAACAACGACATCATTGTAATTTTCGGGCCAGCTTCCGTAAACAAGGTCGTACTGGTTCTTGATGATCTCGTTTACGTCACTGTCGTTTTCGCCGGGGAGCATTTCCTGCCAGACCTGAACATTTCCCATCGGCGTCATACTGAGCATTGCGGACGAAGCGGCGGAGGAAGTAACATCAACTCCGACGGAGGTCTGGAAGGTTTCGGTGAAGTCCGATTTCACGATCTTGCCCGACGGGTCTTTCGTGAAAATAGGCATCTGAATGTCATAGCTGTAGGAAACTGAGCTTGCGTTTTCCTGAATGGTTTCATCATTATCGAGGAAATTCTTTATCGCAGGCATATCGTTTTTCTGCTTTGCGGAGGAGTTGAGCGAATTGAAAATTTCATAAACAGCGGTATTTCCGTGAACAACATTGTCAAGCTCGGCTTCCTCGCCGTCATCACTCTTGTTCGGTGAATTATCCATCATCGCGTTCATAAGTGCGGCGGTGTCCGCTGCTTCCTCAAAAATCTGGATAGGGTAGGAGGAAAGCGTTGCTTCCTGAATCTCATTTATATAATCGTTGATGCCCGTTGAAAGCGAGAGAATAAGGGCAATGCCGATGATGCCGATAGAGCCTGCAAAGGCGGTAAGAATGGTTCTGCCTTTTTTCGTGAGCAGGTTATTGAGTGAAAGTGATATCGCCGTGAGGAACGACATTGAAACACGCTTTTTCTTCGCATCAACGGGAGCGTCTGCCTGCTCGGGTTCAAACGGGTCGCTGTCATCGGTGAGAAGTCCGTCCTTGATGCGGACGATTCGTGTCGAATACTGCTCGGCAAGCTCGGGGTTATGTGTTACCATTATGACAAGCTTATCCTTTGCGATCTCTTTGAGAAGCTCCATTACCTGAATGGAAGTTTCGCTGTCGAGTGCGCCTGTCGGCTCGTCTGCAAGGAGGATATCGGGGTTGTTGATGAGTGCACGGGCAATAGCAACACGCTGCATCTGACCGCCAGACATCTGATTCGGCTTCTTGTGAATCTGATTGCCAAGACCTACTTTTTCGAGAGCTTCGATGGCTCTTCTGCGGCGTTCGGACTTGGAAACGCCCGATATCGTGAGTGCAAGCTCAACGTTCGCAAGAACAGTCTGGTGGGGGATAAGGTTATAGCTCTGGAAAATGAAGCCTATCGTGTGATTTCGGTAAGCGTCCCAATCCCTGTCCTTGTAATCCTTGGTGGAAATACCGTTGATAACAAGGTCGCCCGAGGTATAATGGTCAAGTCCGCCGATGATGTTGAGCAGTGTTGTTTTGCCGCAGCCCGAATGTCCGAGTATCGAAACGAACTCGTTCTCGCGGAATGAGATGCTTACGCCGTTGAGCGCTCTTACAGCATTGTCGCCCTCGCCGTATTGTTTTACAATGTTCTTTAACTGGAGCATTAGTTGCTATCTTCCTTTCTTATATTAAAGAAACGCTGATAATACTAATTTTTAATCAAAGTGTAGACAAAAAATCGGCGCAAAACCCATATATGCGAGCTTTTGCTGGATTTTTTGTACACTTTGAGTTTAAAAATTGGTATAATACATTTTACTATTTTTCAAAATGTCCTCAAAGACGCAAACTCGTACGTTTTTCAAAATAGCAAAACGAACGCTTCGCTTTAATCAGCGATTCCTAAAAGTCGTAAAAAGACCTCTCTGCCTTTTTCTTCCGAATCCTGCTCGGAGCAGGTTATCCCGAGAACGCTGAAAAGCACCATATTGAGCAGCATTGACCGCATCACCAGAGCGGCGGCGCGGCAGTCAACATCGTGTATCTCGCCCTTGTCCATACGGTTTTGCAGAAACTTTTGGAGAAAATCTTCTATCCCGTCAAGATATCGGTTCATATCTTCCGCTCGGATAAAATCGCGGACTTCCTTTTCGAGTATCACTATTCGGATAAGGTCGATATGTTCATTTATAAATCCCGAAAGCCGTGTGTAAATGCTTTTCAGCGAGTCTTCGATAGGCAGACCGTCAAAAATATCAACAACATCGCTGTCTGGGACATTTTCGCGGAAGTCGGAAAGCTCCTTTTTCATTACCTCGGAAAGAAGTTCGCGTTTTCCCTCGGGAAAATAATGATACAAAAGGCTTTCGGAAACGCCGATGCTTTTGCTTATATCCCTGACCGAAGTGCCGTTGTATCCGTTTTCGGAAAAGGACTTCTTCGCCGTTTCGATAAGCTTTCGGCGGGTTTCGGCGGCTTTTTCGCTTCGTGAAACAGCCATAAAGCACCTCTTTTCTTCACTTAACAAGTGTTCAATGAAAATATTATAGCATCAACAATGCCCCGTGTCAATGCCGCAGGAAAATTTCAGCTTTTTATCACATTTTTAACATATTATTATAGTTTTGACTGTGGAAATTAATGCTATACAAAAGCCGCCCCAAATCGGAGCGGCTGAATTTTATCTTGTATGGAATTCATAAGATTCCGAGAGGAATCCTTCAATGTCGGTATTGCCTATGGTGTCAACGGCGGAAATTTTTATCCAGTATTTGCGCTCGGGGTGAAGTCCCGTTATCGTGCAGTTTTCCGTTGTGACCTTGGCGTATTCCTCATATTTTTTGAGCAGCGGATTGTAGAGGTATACCTTATAATAGTCTGTTCCGTTGACCCAGTTCCACGTTAAGTCCATTTTGTTCTTGCCGCGCGATGCGATAACGGCTGTCGGCGCGGAAAGGCGGTATTTATACTTTACCTTGTTTTTTCTTGCATAGCGTTCAGCATCGCTGCCCTGCTCAACAACGAGGGTTATCCTGCAAGGTGTTATCGACTTGTAAGATTGGTGAAAAGCACCGTTGCTGTAAGTATAGTATGGTGCTTTTACGGTTTTCTTGCCCGTTGAAAGGTAGTATTCGGGCTCGTCCTTGGAAAGGTCTGCACAGAAGCCGAACGAGTATTTGTCAACGGTCGCATCGGCAGGTATTGAAACGGCCTCAAGCTTAGGACAGTTGTAGAAAGCGTCAGCGATAAAGCCTATGCTGTTCGGGAATTTCACAGTCTTGAGCGAAAGGCAGTTGCCGAATGCTCCGCCGCCTATCTGACCGACTTCTGAGCTGCTTTTTGTGAAAGTAATGCTTTGGAGTGAACGGCAGCAGAAGAATGCATAGTCCATGATACCGCCGTAAGGGTATCTTCCGTAGGTTTCATTTGTGCAGATATCTCCGCGGAAAATTACCTTTGTAAGGCTTATGCAGCCGAAAAATGCACTCTCGCCGATATAGTCGAGGTTGCCTTTTACATCGAGCGTTTTAAGGTTTGAACAGCCGGTGAATGCGCGGTCGCCGATGCCGCCGAAGCAGGTCTTGGGTATCGTTACCGAGGTTATCTTCTGATTGTCGCGGAAAGCGTCATCTGCGATATAAACAGCGTCTGCAGGGATCGTTATCGCTCCGCCCGAGCCTTTGTAGCCTTTTACGAAAATGTCGCCGCTCCTGTCCTGCGCAAGAACAAAGCCGCCCTTTGCGGTGTACTGCGAATCGGCTATCTCTGCGGAGGTCGAAAGTGCAGAAACCGTGACTGCCGAAAGCGGCACACAGCCCAAAGCCATAACAGCGGCAAGTGCAATATTTATCAATCTTTTAAACTTCAAGAGTATTACCCCATTTCATTAAGAAAATGCCGCATTATGCAGCAATACTTACTTGTCCGTGCTTCCGAAGCCACCCGTGCGTGTGCCGTCCGAAGCGTCATCATCGGTTATGCCGAACGGGAGAAAGATCCCCTGTGCGAAGCCTTTTCCCTCGTCAACATCGGCGATGCTGCAGTCCTTTGAATCGTTGGTTATCTTTATCTTGATATGACCCTCGTTGTCAGCGCCGAAATAGTCACTGTCGATGATGCCGACAGTGTTGTCAAGCTGTATCCTGTGCTTGAATCCGAGGCTGCTTCGTGGGAATATCGCAAGCACCCAACCCTGCTTTATCTCGGCTCTTATTCCTGTCGGGATAAGGAGAGTTTCATCGGGGTTAAGGGTTATTGCTACGGGGAGAAAGAAATCATAGCCTGCCGAGCCTGCGGTTGCTCTTTTCGGCAGCTTGATATGGTCGTATATTTCACGAACGACTGCCTCATCATCTTCGGGATAGACAGCCTGCCAGTCACCGAGAAACTGTTCAAACGAAACCTTATAAAATTTTGCGACTTTTTCTATAGACATAAAAAAATCCTCCGAAATATCATATACTATCATTATACAATATTCAGAGGATTTCGTCAACACTTTGGAAATAAATCAGAGCATATTTTTGATGCTTTCGCTGATTTTTCCGGCAACGTAAGGATTGTTCATCGTGTAAAGGTGAATTCCGTCAACACCGCTTGAAATAAGTTCGACTATCTGATCGATAGCATAAGCAATGCCTGCATCGCGGAGAGCTTCGGGATTATTTTCGTATCTCTGCATAGTCTTGGAGAACTTTGCAGGAAGGCTTGCGCCGCACATCGAAACCATTCGCTGTATCTGCTTGGCGTTCGTTACGGGCATGATGCCTGCTTCGATAGGAACGTTCACGCCTGCGGCTCTTGCTTTTTCAAGGAAGTTGAAAAATACGGAATTGTCGAAGAAAAGCTGCGACATAAGATGCTCTGCACCTGCCTCGATCTTTATCTTGAGGTTTTCGATATCCTTGTCAAGGTTTTCAGCCTCAAAATGACACTCGGGGTAGCAAGCACCCGAAACGTGGAAATCGCCGTTTTCCTTTATAAAACGTGTGAGGTCGCTCGCATACTCGAAGTCGTGCAGACGTGGGATATCGGGGTTGATGTCGCCGCGGAGGGCGAGGATATTTTCAACATTGCGCTCTTTGAGCTGTTTAAGGCGTTCGAGGATAAGCTCCCTGTCGCTGTAAACGCAGGTGAGGTGCGCCGCAGAGGTTATTCCGAGTTCGTTCTGGATATATGAAGCGATATCGCAGGTCATTGTGTCTGCGCTCGTTCCTCTTGCGCCGTATGTAACGCTGATAAAGTCGGGGGAGAGCTTTTTCAGTTCGCCCAGTGTATGGTAAATGGATTCGATAGGAGTAGTGTTTTTCGGGGGAAATACCTCAAATGAGAATACAGTCTTTCCCTTTCCGAACAGTGCAGGTATCTTCATTGGCAGTTTTGTCCTTTCTTTACTTTATATAAAATCCGTCATCGCGGCTCGTTCTGAACGGTGCGAGCGGAAGTCCGTTTTTCGAGAAAACGGTGACTTCGCCGTAGTTCACCCAGCAGTAGCGCGCATATTTCGGTTCGCTGACTTCATCGCTTGAAAGAATTATCTTTTCGCCGTCAAATTCAGCGTTTGCGGAGTGATAAACCTTGTCTACGCCTGCGATCTCAAAGCCTTTGACCTCACCCTTGATGTCAAAGCCGCCCTCTGCATGGTCAAAGCTCAGAACAGCCTTTACGTCAGCGAACAGAGCCGAGCGGAAAATTGCGCCGTAAGCCTTTTCAGGGGAAATTTTATTGTAAACATGGCAAAGAGCCTGAAGTTCAAGGCGTTCGCCGACGGGTTTCTTGTCGAGGGGGTGAATGTTGCCGTATTCGCCGCAGTCGAGCGCAACTGCAATGCCCGTGTTCGCAACTGTCTGATGCACACGCATCTGCGCTTCACGGATAAGACACCAGTGCTTTCTGTCCTCTTCGCCGCGGTTGATGTGCATCGGGAGCTGAACGAAGATGAACGGCAGAGTATCATCGTTCCAATCGCTTCTCCACTGCTCGATGAGCATTTTCAGCAGCTTGCAGTACATATTCGGCTTGTGGTCGTCACTTTCGCCCTGATAATAGATGAAACCTGCGAGGGTGTACGGGCAGACACGCTTTAACATCGTTTCGTAAACGCCGCCTGCGCGGAACGGGGACTTCGGGCCGAGCGGCTCGGGATAGCGGCACGGACCTGCGAATTTGAGTGCATCGCCCCATTCGCCCTCGGGGTTCTTGGCATAAAATTCGTTTATCTTTGGCTGCCACTGCTCAACATAAGCGTTGTAATCGTCAAGCTCTGCGCAGTATTCCTCGAAAGTTTTGCCGTTCATTGCGGCATCGTATTCATCAACATAAGACTTCGTATCGACATCGGAGCAGAGCAGTTCTTTCGACATCCAAGCCGAAGCGGAAGTTCCACCCCAGTTGCAGCCGATAACGCCGACCGTCACGCCGAGGTCTTCGGAAAGCTTCTTGGCGAAGTAATAGCCGACAGCAGACCAAGCGGCAGAATTGTCCTTTGATGCTCTTGCCCAACCGCCGTTGCGCTCGTCAGCATAGAAAAATTCATCAATGTAGGAATTCTTTTTGGTATAGTAGAAGCGGACATTCACGCCGTCCGTCTGTTCAAGGACTTTTTTGCCGTCAAGCGAGTTTTGAAGCTCCAGCTCCATATTCGACTGACCGCCTGCGAGCCAGACTTCACCGAGCATAACATCGGAAAAGACGATTTTTTCCTCGCCCGAGGAAACTGTCATCTCGTAAGGGCCGCCTGCCTCCATTGCAGGGAGAACAGCCGTCCAGCGATGATTTTTTGTCACGGCTTCGGCAGTTTTGCCGTTCAGCGAAACAGTTACCTTCATTCCGTCATAAGCCATGCCCCAGACGGTTATATTTTTATTTCTTTGAAGAACCATTGAATTTGAAAACACAGGTGCGCAGGATAAAATACCCATACACAGACCTCCTTAGTTTGAGAATATCATTTACATTCTACTTTATTATCATAAAAAAATCAAGCAATAAATGTTAATATTATAAAAGTATAGGAGTAATAATCACAAGATCAGGCTCATAAACTTGTTGAGTGGGCATCTATAATGTATTGAAAACGATATAATGTCTTATTTTTTACAGAAAGTTGTAATTAGTATAGAAATTTGTGAAATAAGCTAATATGTCTACGAAAACGTATTCGCGAATTATACATATTGCACATAAAACTATAAATTTTTTATGAATTTGGATTATTGAAAATGTTATGGTGAAGTGCTATAATTGTTTACAACAATAAAGCAGAAAATTCGACTATATTATACAAAGTACCTGAACATCAAAGAGGTGGTATTATGACAGAGTATAAAGGCAAATGCGTATTTAAAGGAATAACCGTCGGAAAGATAAAGGTCTACGTCCGATCGGACGTCCCTGTAGAGTGCCGCCTTGTCGATGATACCGAAGCCGAGATGAAGCGCTTCTGCGATGCACGGGAAATAGCTTCAAAGCAGCTCGAAGAACTGTACAATATCGCTCTTACGCAGGTCGGCGGCGAGGACGCTGCGATCTTTATGATACATACGATGATGATGGAGGATTTCAGCTATCAGGACTCTATCGAGCATCTTATCACTGACAACGGCTTCAACGCCGAGTATGCAGTTTCCGTAACGGGAAAGAGCTTTTATGATATGTTCAGAAGTATGGACGATCCCTATATGCAGGCTCGTTCCGAGGATATAAACGACATAACTAATCGGCTTCTCGATATCCTCAGCGGCAATAAGGAAGAGGAGATCAAAGCTGACGAACCCACAGTGATCCTTGCCGAGGAGCTTTCACCGAGCGAAATAATGCGCTTCTCGGGCGGAAATACCGTCGCTTTTGCAACGGTCGGCGGCTCTGCAAGCTCGCATACGGCTATCCTCGCCCGTGCAATGAAAATGCCTGCCGTAGTCGGCACGGATATAAGCATTACTCCCGACCTCAACGGAAAGACCGCACTCATCGACAGCTATGACGGTGTTATCTATATCGACCCCGATGAAGAATTTATCGCTTCAGTCCTTGGCAAAAAGGAAAAGGAAGATCGGAAATACACTCAGCTGCTTGAATACAAGGGCAGAGAGAATATCACCGCAGACGGAAGAAAGATCAGCATTTACGCCAATGTTGGCAGCCTTGCCCAGATCGATGACGCTATCGAGAACGATGCAGGCGGTATCGGACTTCTCCGAAGCGAGTTCATATATCTTTCCAAGGACAGCTTTCCGACCGAGGACGAACTTTTCAGTGTATATAAAACAGCCGCCGAAAAAATGCAGGGCAAGGAAGTCGTTATCCGTGCGCTCGATGTCGGTGCAGACCGACGAATGGCTTATTACGGCTTGCCGCAGGAGAACAATCCTGCACTCGGCTGCCGGGGAATACGCTTCCTGCTCAACCGTCCAGATATTTTCAGAACACAGCTTCGGGCGATATACCGAGCGGCAGCCTACGGAAATGTTTCCGTCCTGTATCCAATGGTATCAACGCTCGTCGATGCAGGACGAATACGGCGGTTCAATGACGAAACAGTCAGCGAACTTCGCCGTGAGGGTGTAAAAATAGGCGAGGTAAAGCAGGGAATACTTGTCGAAACACCATCGGCAGTCATTATCAGCGACCTGCTTGCAAGGGAAACGGACTTCCTCAGCATAGGCACGAACGACCTTGCACAGTATTCAATGGTAATGGATCGTGAGAATGTGATGATGAACGAATTCTTCGACCCTGTTAATATCTCCCTCTTCCGAATGATAAAAATGGTCATCGACAATGCTCACCGATACAAGAAGAAAGCGGCGATATGCGGCGAAATTGCAGCTGATCTTTCACTCGCGCCGATATTCCTCGCGATGGGCATAGATGAGCTTTCCGTAACGCCGTCCGAAGTTCTTCCGCTTCGTAAAACGGTCTGCATGACGGACATAAGCGTTATCTCGCAGAATGAGCTTTACAGCTTATGGGGGTAAGGTTTAATGCGGAGTTCGGAATTACGTTGCTTCACGTATCGTTCAGAATAAAACAACAGCACATATCACAGTTTGTTTGATCATTCTGTGATATGTGCTGTTTATTTAATGGCAAAAAGCCAATAATTCCGAATTCCGAATTCCGAATTCCGAATTTAAAAAGCTGCGACTAAGCCGATAAGCCGGGTTTTGTCATGTGCGGAAATCTATCTGGGTGAATCGTCGCCGAAACACTCGAGCCGTCGTTGCAATACGCCTGCCGAGCAGACAATAACGTATTGGTCCAAAAAGACGTTGCATCGGATAGGGTTTACATAGAAGTATAATCACTTATACTCTGGTGAGCTCTTACCTCGCCTTTCCATCCTTACCGAAGTTTCCTTCGGCGGTATATCTCTGTTGCACTTTCCCTAAGGTCGCCCTCGGCTGCCGTTAACAGCTATCCTGCTCTGTGATGCCCGGACTTTCCTAACCCCGAAACGCTGATAAGGCGCTTCGGCGTTCAACCGCATAGCTTACTCGCAGATAAGATTATAGCACGGCAAAAGGCTTTTGTCAAGCTTTCGCCGTGCTAAAAATCACTGTTCGCTGTAGTTCTTTAACATTGCATCAAGAATCTCGGGGTAGTAGATCTTCTGACCTATTCTGTCAACAAGACCGAAGTTTTCAGTTCCTACCTTTGTTCCGCCGTTGTCCCACCAAATGCAGGAAATTCCTGCTTCTGCGGCCTTTTTGGTGTAATCGTCTGCCCAGCGGACTCTGTCTTCAAGGTTGTCCTTGTTCGTTGCGCCGAATTCGCCGATAACAACGCCCACGCCGTTATCTACATATGTAGACTTGAGGCTGTCGATAAAGCTGAGGTCGCCGATCTTTGAGCCGTCCCAATCCTTGTAGCCTGTGGCATTCATTGCAAAATCGTAAGGCGAATATGCGTGAACGGAAACGATAAGACGGTTTGCAGGGTCAGTCGGGAGTGTGAATGACTTGTGCATTGCAGTCCAAGCGTCGGCTCTGTTGCTCGGTACCATAAGGTAACGTGTTTCGTTGAAACCGCCTGCGGCTCTTACCGTGTCAACGAAGTCCTGATCGAGCTTTGAAATAGTTTCGATAGAATCGATACCGTCCTCATCATTGTCAGCAAACCACCATTCCTTGTTGGTGTTTGCAAGTCTTGGTTCGTTCATGCCCTCGAATACGAGCTGTTCGTCATAATTTGCAAAACGCTCTGCGATCTGCTTCCAGATAGTTGTGAGGTACTTTGAAGCGTTTTCGTAGTTCTCCGAAGTCGGATAATACTTGTCGTTGTCGTGGTGGGAATTGAGGATAACATAAAGTCCGTCATCGATGGCATAGTCAACGACTTCGTTCACACGGTTCATCCATTCTTCGTCGATAGTGTTGCTGTCATCAACGTGATTGCTCCACGAAACGGGGATTCTGATCGTGGTGAAGCCCGATTCCTTTACAAAGTCAACAAGCTCTTTTGTAGTCTTTGGCTGACCCCATGATGTTTCGGAGGACATTCCGCTGCCTGTTGCGTCAAGAGTGTTTCCGAGATTCCAGCCAAGCTTCATATTCTTGACGAAATCAACGGAGTTGTCGGCAATATCGACCTTGGGAGCATAAGCTTCGGTTTCGGCTGCTGTATCACCGCCTGCGTTGGCGTCTGTGTCGGTATTGGATTTACCGCAGCCTGCGAGCATTGCCGCTGCGAGTAAAGCAGCTAAAACTGCTGATAAATGCTTTTTGATATTTTTCATTATAAATTTTCCTTTCCGAGAAATAATTTCGTACATATTGTACCATAGTATTTTAAATATTTCAAGTATTTGCCGTAAAAAAGTTTACAAAATTTTTATTCGGCGCGAATTTAAAAATTGCAACAAAAAATTCTTGCAATTTTCGTCATATTGTAGTATAATGTCAATTAACAGTTGACAGTTTCTTGTCAGTTAATAGTTAATAATTTAGAACCCGTCTTCACAAGCATATGCGCACGTCTTTTCGGCAAATTTTGCCGCAGACTGCGTTAAAAATCCTTGCCGGGCGAAAGCCCGCCTGCGGATTTTTGCCTACTCTGCAACAAAATTATGCTCGAAAATCCGCACACATTTCTTATGAAGACAGGTTCTTATAATTGGTGATTTCCAAAAATTATTAATTTTTCTAAAAGTTTAACTGCTAAATATTAATTGTAAGTTGTAAACTGTTAGCCCAAAAGCTGTTAACTGTAAGCTGTTAACTATTAACTGATAAAAGGATGTTAACTTTTAACTGACAAAAAAACTGTTAACTATTAACTGTAAACTATAAAGAAGGGTCGCGGTCATTTTGACAAATTTAGGTTTTATCGGCACAGGAAATATGGGTTCTGCCATTATTAAGGGCGTTATCGCTGCGCAGTCCTCGGGCGAAAAAAATATCGGTATCTTTGCCTATGATAAAGATGCGTCGAAGCTTGACGCTCTTGCAGAGATCGGCGTGAATAAGTGCGCTGATGAAGCGGATGTTGTAAAAAAATGCAAATATGTACTCCTGGCTGTAAAGCCGCAGGGAATTGACGCTGCACTTGAAGCTATCGCTCCGTTCGTGAACGGCGATACTGTTATTATCTCCATAGCAGCAGGAATTTCCGAAGAATACATTAAGAAAATGACTGTCCCCGAGGCTAAAGTTGTCCTCGTAATGCCGAATACACCGCTTCTTCTCGGTGAGGGTGCTTCTGCGCTCGCAAAGGCAGAGCCTACAACAGATGAAGAGTTTGAATTCGTGAAGAATATCTTCGCTTCAAGCGGTGTTGCCGAAGTTGTACCTATAAATAAGATGAAAGAGATCATTGCGATAAACGGCAGCAGCCCTGCTTTCATCTATCTTTTTGCAAAGGGCTTCACAGAATATGCAAAGTCGGTCGGAATTGACGGCGGCGCAGCTATGAACCTTTTTGCACAGTCGCTTATCGGCTCGGCAAAAATGCTCACCGACTCGGGATATACTGTTGATGAACTTATCAAAATGGTATCTTCACCCGGAGGAACGACACTTGCAGGACTTGACGAGTTCTACAAGGGCAGCCTTACCGATGTTGTCGGAAATGCCTGCGAAAGCTGCACAAAGAGAGCTTACGAGCTTTCAAAATAATTGAGTAATTAATTATAGTTTGTTCGCATATAATTTCTTTGAAATATAGGGAACCTCTAAAAACCTCCCTCACGGCAAATTTTCTACGACTTTTTGCATCTTCTGCGTTGGCGAAACTTGAAATACATTCGGAATGTATTCCGTAGTATTACACTGCGTTTCGCTGCCTTGAAGCTGCACAAAGTCCCAACGAAAATTTGCGAATAATACGAAGTATTTATTTTGTTTCGGTTTTTAGAGAACCCCAAAGCAAAGGAAGATGTATATGCAAAGGACAAAAAATGTTATGCCTTTTCTGCTCGGACTGAAAAGCTCGAGGGCAAGCGGCAGGCTCCCTGTGATCCTGCTGATGCTGCTGTTCTGTCTGGGCGAGCTTACGGGTGCGGTTTCAAGCTGCGTTCCTGTTGGGAATGATATCCTGCGAAGGTCGGCGGAGCTGTTTTTCCGCAACCGTGCAGGCTGTACGTTCATCGAAACGCTTGTGAACTCATTTTCAGGGCCGTTTCTGCTGATGCTCGCGTGTCTGCTGCTTGGTTTCGGCGCGGTGTCGATGCCTGCGGAGCTGCTCGTGCCGTTTTTTCACGGACTTGGGACAGGCGTTATGCTTGCGGATATGAACGCGGCATACGGCTTGAAAGGTACGTTCGTTTCGGCGGTCTTTATACTGCCTTTTGCTGTACTTTCGGCGCTTATCGTGCTTATTGCGGCGAGGGAAAGCTTTTCGATGTCTTTTCTCTCGGCGAAGCGTTTGCTCGGCTTGGACAAGTCGGACTCAGGCGCGGTAAAGCTTTATCTTACGAAATTTCTTGTGCTGTTTGCGGCACTCGGAGTGCTGTCACTTGCAGACAGCCTTGTTACCTACTTTTTTGCAGGACTTTGGTCGGGATTTTTAGGAATTTATACTAATTTTTAAACTGAAAGTGTACAAAAAATCAAGCAAAAGCTTGCAGCTGATGAAAACAGCTTTATATGGCTTTGCCGCCGATTTTTTGTCTACGCTTCGATTAAAAATTAGTATTGATAGGGAATATAAAAATTAAGGAGCTGTATTTATTTGTCACTTTTTGGATTAAACGATTATACTAAGGCAGGCCCGGGCATTGCGAAAAATGCGCCCAAGAAAAAACCGTTCTTCGAGTTTTTTGAGCTTTATTTCCGCAAGTTCTGGAAGCTTCTGGAGCTTAATCTGCTGACGGTACTTTTCTGTATTCCCGTTGTAACGATAGGCCCTGCAATCGCAGGCATGACAAGAGTTCTTCGCAACTACCGACTTGAAAAAAACGCGTTTATTTTCCATGATTTCTGGAAAGGCTTTTCGAGAAATCTCAAACAATCGATACCTGTCGGACTTCTTGATATACTTTTTGCGGTTTCGGCTTATGCCGCACTTCAGGTATATCCTGCGATGTATAAAAACTCCGGTAGCATCATCTATATTATCCTCTGCGTTATCTCGGTAAGCTTTGCGCTCACGCTGCTGATGATGAATTTCTATATCTTCCCGATGATAGTTGCGACTGACCTGAGCCTTGCGAATATCATCAAGAATTCGTTCTTCCTCACATGCGTCGGACTTAAAAAGAACGTGATAACACTGCTCGTTGTGGTGTTTGTCGTGCTTTTGCTCGGTGTGATGATAGTTCTTCATCCGCTTTCGGCGATAATCATTCCGATATGGCCGATAAGCTTCCTCGGATTTCTTATAATGTTCAACTCCTATCCGCTTATCCAAAAGTATGTTATCGACCCTTACTATGAGGAAAGGGGAGAGAGCAATCCCGAATATGCTTACCTTGAACCGCTTGATGAAGAGGACGCTATTTTCACTGATATGGGCGGAAAGGAAGCTCCTATAGCTTCGTCCAAGGAAAAGTCGGGCGGCTCAAAATCAAAGGGCAACAAGAAAATTTCCTGACGCTGTAAAATTTTTCTCGAAAAAATTCGTCAAAACCCTTTACAAACGAAAAATAATATGGTATAATATTTTTTGCTGTGCTGTGTATGCACAGTGTATTTCCGTCTACTTGGAATACGGGTAACGCTCCGACGGAGAACTGTACCTGCCGTATTCTATGTTTACGGGCAAATTTTTGAAAGAGGTGTATTTATTATGATGCGCAAAGAAGAAAAAGCTGCTGTAATCGAAGCAAACAAGAAGAGCGAACACGACACAGGTTCACCTGAAGTTCAGGTTGCTATCCTCACCAAGAGAATCAACGACCTTAACGCTCATCTCAAGGATCATCCGAACGACCACCACTCCAGAAGAGGTCTTCTCAAGATGGTTGGCCGCAGACGTAACCTTCTCAACTACCTTATGAAGAAGGATATCACAAGATACCGTGCTACTATCGAAAAGCTCGGAATTCGTAAGTAATTTTTTACCGAAGGCAGTTCGTAAAGGCTATGTCCTTTACGCTGCCTTTGGTGCGTTTTATTGAAAATCAAATCGTTAAGCAGTTGTTTAGCATTAAATTGTACCCGTTCGCTGAACGGGCAGAATTTATTGCTAAAGCTGCTGACGGTAAAAATAAGTTTAATTTATAGGAGGCAGTTCAAATGGCAATGTCCAAACTCAAGACTTTTGATAATTACAGAGTCTTCACAACAACATTCGCAGGCAGAGAACTCAAAGTTGAAACAGGCAAGACCTGTGAGCTTTCCAACGGTTCATGCTGGGTAACATACGGCGAAACAGTCGTTATGGCTAACGTTACCGCAAGCCCTAAGCCAAGAGAGGGCGTAGATTTCTTCCCCCTTTCCGTTGATTATGAGGAGCGTCTTTACTCCGTAGGCAGGATCCCCGGCTCTTTCACAAAGAGAGAGGGCAAGCCTTCCGATAAGGCTATCCTTACATCAAGAGTAGTTGACAGACCTATCAGACCGCTCTTCCCGAAGGATATGAGAAACGATGTTTCCGTTGTTATGACAGTTCTCGCTGTTGACCCTGATTATTCTCCTGAGATCTGCGGAATGATTGCTACTTCCGTTGCTATCTCCATTTCCGATATTCCCTGGAACGGCCCTATCGGCGGCATCTCCGTTGGGCTTGTTGACGGTGAGATCGTACTCAATCCTACACTTGAACAGAGAGCTAAGACAGACCTCAACCTCACAGTTGCAGGCACAGCCGAGAAGATCGTTATGATCGAAGCAGGCGCAAACGAAGTTCCCGATGATGTTATGCTCAAGGCTATCCTTACAGGTCACGAGGAGATCAAGAAGATCGTTGCTTTCATCAATGACATCAAGGCTCAGATCGGAAAGAAAAAGTTTGAATTCGAGTCAATGGAAGTTGACCATGACCTCTTCGACGCTATCGAAGAAATGGCTGCTGAGGACGTTAAGGTCGCTCTTGACACTGATGATAAAAATATCCGCGAGGAAAGACTTAATCCTATCAAGGATGCTATCCACGCTAAGTTTGACGAAGCTTATCCCGACAAGATCGCTATGATCGATGAGTGCATCTACAAGCTTCAGAAGAAGATCGTTCGTAACTGGCTCTACGAGGGCAAGCGCGTTGACGGCAGAGGGATCGATGAGATCCGTCCTCTTGCTGCTGAGGTAGGCGTTCTTCCGAGAGTACACGGTTCGGGACTTTTCACAAGAGGTCAGACACAGGTACTCACAATTGCAACACTCGGACCTATCAGCGATTCACAGAAGATCGATGGTCTTGACGAAGAAGACAGCAAGCGTTATATGCACCACTACAACTTCCCGTCCTACTCCGTTGGAGAAACAAAGCCATCAAGAGGCCCGGGACGCCGTGAGATCGGTCACGGTGCGCTCGCTGAAAGAGCACTCGTTCCTGTACTTCCTTCCGTTGAAGAATTCCCGTATGCAATGCGCCTTGTTTCCGAAGTTCTTTCTTCCAACGGCTCAACATCACAGGGTTCTATCTGCGGTTCTACACTCGCACTTATGGACGCAGGCGTTCCTATCAAAGCACCCGTTGCCGGTATTTCCTGCGGCCTTATCACAAGAGATGACGGCAGCTTTATGACAATGGTGGATATCCAGGGCCTTGAAGACTTCTTCGGCGATATGGACTTCAAGGTTGGCGGTACTCACAAGGGTATCACAGCTATTCAGGTCGATATCAAGGTTGACGGTCTTACACCTGCTATCATTGAAGAAGCTTTCGCTAAGACACACAAGGCAAGAGATTATATCCTTGATGAGATCATGCTCAAGGCTATTCCCGAGCCTCGTGAAACAGTCGGCAAGTATGCTCCTAAGATGCTCCAGACTAAAGTTCCTGTTGATAAGATCAGAGAAGTTATCGGTCAGGGCGGTAAGGTCATTCAGAAGATCTCCGCTGACTGCGGCGTAAAGATCGACATCAACGATGACGGCAATGTATTTGTAAGCGGTGTTGATATGGACGGCGTTAAGAAGGCTATCCAGATCGTAAATACTATTGCAAATGATCCCGAGATCGGTGCTATCTACAAGGGCAAGGTCGTTCGCCTTATGAACTTCGGTGCATTCGTAGAGATCGCTCCGGGCAAGGACGGACTTGTTCATATCTCCAAGCTCGACAAGCAGAGAGTTGAAAAGGTAGAAGACGTTGTTTCTATCGGTGATGAGATCGTTGTTAAGGTAATGGAGATCGACAATCAGGGCAGAATTAACCTTTCAAGAAAGGACGCCCTCGCTGATATCGAAGCAAAGAAGAACGCAAATAACTAATTTATAACAAATTTTCCCCTCCTATCATATAATAAGGAAAAAGCTGATTTCTCAGCATTTCCTTGATGGGGAGGGGTTTTTTTATGGAAAAAATTCAGCTTTTGTATGCATTATTTCTTTGTATCGGAGCAACAGTTCTGTTCATTCTCGGTGTTATATCTGAGCGTTCGCAAAAAAGCGTTACACTTCACCTTATGATACTGCCGATAAGCAAAGAAACACAGAATATAGAGCTTATCGCGCGGAATATCCTTATCAAGGCAGAGGAATATTCGGAAGAAACGCTTGTGATAATCTATGATAAGGGCGCAAGTGAAGAACAGCTGCTTATTTTTGATAAAATTGCAGGAGAAAGCCTTAATTATGTGGTCGTGAAAGAATAGAAAACGGCACTGCCTATTTATTTGGCAGTGCCGTTGCTTCGTTTTTAAAGCTTAACTTCCATACAAATAAAAACCTTGCCGTACAGATCGCATTTGCCAACGATCTTGAACCCAAGCTTTCCGTATAAAGCGAGTGCAGCTTCATGCCCCGTTTTTACGAGAATGTGTACACCCTTTTTGCCGTCTTTCTTCATTACATCGAAAACGTGAAGTATCATCTGACGGGCGACCCCTTGGTTCTGCATATCTTTCCGAACGCAAATTCGGGAAAATTCGCCGCTCGGGGCAAGTGACCTGTCCCAACAGGGGAGCGCATCAACTTCGTCATCCCGGTCGATCGAGATAGCCGCAATAACTTCATCGGCATCATTTTTCATCACGAAAAGAGCATCTCTTGACATATCGAACCCGATAGTTTCCTCGTTCGGATAATTCTCATTCCAGTCGGCAGGGCCGTAAAGCATTGTCTTATAAAGAGCAAGTATCTTATCTTTGTCTGTAGGTAAGGCAAGACATATTTCATGCATATTATGTCAGTTCCTTTCGCCGAAAGATCAGAGCTTTTTGCTTTCCTCTTTGAGGATTCGTCCGTCGCGGAGAAGATCGTGCAGACGTGGGTTATCACCATCAACGAGCGCATCTCGGTACTCGGTCAGACGGTCGATAATGTAGTTTATCTCAAAAACGAGCGGATCTTTGTTGAGCATAAAAAGAGGTGTCCACATATCTTCGTTGAGTTTTGCAACTCGGGTGAGATCCTGAAAGCTTCCTGCGCTGAAACCGAGCTGTTTCTGTCCCGTCGGACTTTTTATGTAAGCGTTGGAAACAACGTGCGCAAGCTGGCTCGTGAACGCGATGATCTGATCGTGTTCCTGCGGAGTTGCCTTTACGACTTTCTTAAAATTGATGGCATAGGCGAGATCTTCGATAAGATTTATCTTCTGCTGAGGGGTCTTCTCGGTCGGCGTGATGATAAAGCTTGCTGTGTCGAAGAGGTTATCGAGCGAATATTCAAAGCCCGAGAACTCACGTCCTGCCATTGGGTGAACGCCGATAAAGGTAACATCGTTTTCCTCGAGAATATCGGTAACGCCGTCACAAATTGCTTTTTTTATGCCGCAGGTGTCGATAACGATACTGCCGCGCTTGAATTTTGTCGCATTCGCTTTGATAAAATCTATCGTTGTGAGCGGATAAAGCGAAACTATGGTGATGTCGGCAAGTCCAAGGTCGTTAGTTTCGGCATCGATCGCGTGTTGGGAGAGTGCCATATCGATCGTTTCTTTGTCGATATCAACGCCGTAAACTGTGTGATTTGTGTGTTTTTTTATCGTTTTGCAAAGCGAACCGCCGATAAGGCCAAGTCCGACAACTGTAATTATCATATTTGGAACGTCCCTTTCAAAAAACTTCAATACAAATATTTTACCGCTTTTATCGGCAAAAGTCAACTGATTTCCTTGACTTTTATACAAAATACGGTATAATTATAGCAGAGGTCACCTATAAAAAACCACCGACCCTCATCTGCTTGCAGATTTTTCATCATCTTGCACATAAATTTCTTGACATACGACAGTATGCCTGCGAAATTTCTATACGATCAAACGAATGATCCGGCTGCGCATCTGAGGCACTATGGTTTTTAGATGCGACATAGAGTTAATTTTGTGTGAATTTTTTTAGATAAATTGATGCGCTATTGTTTTTGAAAGGGGTAAAAAATGAAAAAATACATAGCTTTTGCGGTTTCAATGCTTATGATATGTTCAAGCTTTTCTGCCTGCGGAAATAAAACCATCGAACCCGATGTGAGCGAAGCTGTTTCTTCGGTAAGCGAAACTGCTGCCTCATCAGCCGCAGAAACAGAGGAAAACAGCGGCATTTTCGGCGATGCTTATGACCCGTTCGCCGATGATTATGACCCTTACGGTGACAGTGCGGAAAATGCTTCGGCTGTTGCTGTGACTGCTGCGACCGCTGCGACCGCCGATATTTCTTCCGATGAAAAAGCTGAACCTGATGCTTCCTCGGACGAAATTCCTGCCGAAACGCAAAGCAATTCTTCCCAAGAAAAATCTGACAGCACGGTAAAAACAGCTTCTTCCGATGATACGAAGGCTTCGGCAAGCACGGAAAAGAGCGATACTTCATCAAAAAAGAATGTGGATACGAGCGGTATCTCGCTTGTATTGAACACGGGCAACGGCTGGAATGACGGAACGAGCGACTATGTTCAGATAGACGGCGCAGTAAAAAACAGCGGCAGCGGAAACGTTTCGGGGTGGACGGTGACTATTTCCGTCGGCAAAAATGTAAGCGTTGACCAGTCGTGGAACTGTAATTTTACGCTGAAAAACGGGAAAATAACTGTAACTCCCGTTGACTATAATACCGATATCAACGCAGGTGGAGAGGCAACATTCGGCATGATACTTAAAAACGCAAGCTCTGTTGACGCTTCAAAGGCGACACTGAAGTGCGGAACTGTCACAGCAAGCGGCACGGGCAGCAATAACAGTGGAAACAACAATAACAGCAATAACAGCGGCGTTGGAAACAACAACCCGACAATAACTCCTGCAAAAGATGTCCCGAAACCGACTACGGACGACTGGCTTTCGGTAAAGGGCAACAAGATAGTTGACAAGGACGGCAAGGAAGTATGGCTGACAGGCTGCAACTGGTTTGGCTACAACACGGGAACGAACACGTTTGATGGCTTGTGGGCATGTGATCTTAACACCTCTATTGCATCGATAGCCGATCACGGTTTCAATCTGCTCCGTGTGCCGATCTCAAGCGAGCTTATCAAAAACTGGTCGAACGGAAATTACCCGACTGCTAACTTCAATCAGGCAACGAACTCCTACCTTATCGGAATGAACAGCCTTGAAATTTTCGACTATGTTGTAGGTCAGTGCCGCGCGAACGGACTTAAAATCATGATAGATATCCACTGCGCAAAGACGGACGCGATGGGTCACATGAAAGCACTCTGGACGGACGGTGACATAAGCGAAAAGGACTATCTCGACACGCTCGCATGGATGGCAAAGCGATATAAAAACGATGATACGATTATCGCGTTCGACCTTGAAAACGAACCTCACGGAAAGCCTAATGAGTCACCAAGAGCAAAGTGGGATAACTCGAAGGACAGCGACAACTGGAAATACATCGCCGAAAAGGCCGCAAACAGCGTTCTCAAACAGAATCCGAATGTTCTTGTAATGGTCGAGGGCATTGAGATCTATCCTATCGATACAAAGAAAAACGGCAATTTCAGCTCGACAAATTCCGCCGATTACTATTTCAACTGGTGGGGCGGAAACCTCCGCGGTGTAAAGGACAACCCCGTTGACCTCGGAAAATATCAGAACAAGCTCGTCTACTCGCCGCATGATTACGGCCCTGCGGTATATCAGCAGCCTTGGTTCAAGAGCGGTTACAGCTACGACAGCCTTTACAAGGACTGTTGGCACGACAACTGGTTCTATATTCAGGAGGAGGGCATTGCGCCGCTTCTCATCGGCGAATGGGGCGGATATATGACCGAACCGAACCTCACCTGGATGACGCATCTGCGCAAGTTTATCAAGACGAACAGGATAAACCACACGTTCTGGTGCTTCAATGCGAACTCGGGCGACACGGGCGGACTTGTCAAGGACGATTTTGTGACTTGGGACACGGAAAAGTACAACTTCGTCAAGGAAGTTTTGTGGCAGGAGAACGGAAAATTCGTCGGACTTGACCACGAAATACCGCTCGGAAAGAATGGCATTACGCTTACCGAAAAAAAGTAATCATATTGGAGTGAATGTATGAAAAGGTTCTTATGCGTTATTCTATGCTTGGTTTTGATGCTCCCCTTGTCTGTACAAGCGCAGGCTTACGGCGGAATGTTCACGCTTTTTCAGGAAAAACCAACGGAAACGCATTACGGCTTTTATAAGCATGATAATGTTTTGTATAAATATGATAATGACGGCGCAGGCTATAGCAAGTATTCAGGTTTCACCAAGACAAAAAGCGGCGGAAAGCGTTATTATGTTACGGGTCACGCCTGCAAAGACTGGCGCAAGATAGACGGAGAATGGTATTATTTCAGATTTTCCGATGGCATTGCGGCAACGGGAACAGAGGTCATTGGCGGAAAGAAATATTACTTCAACAGCGACGGCACTTGGAGCGGTAAAAGAAGCAGAACGGCGGCTTATCCGTCCGATTTTTCAATAAAATACACTATAGGCAATATGGATTCAGACGGTGAAATGGTTCTTGTTGACGCAAAAAGCAGGACTTGTTCATTCACCGATGAGGATGGCAAAGTTACAACAAAGAAAATGTCCAAAGCGGATATTCAGGCTTTTTACAGTATGGTGATAGAAAGCGGTGTTGCCGATATAAAAACAGCGGTGAACGGATTTTTTATTGAAAACAACAGCCTGCTTACTGGATATACGCCGCATGCCGGTGACGGAGAGGACGAACCCGATGACCCTGCGGATACCAACTATTGGTGGAGCGACCCCGAAACATATCAGCTTGAAATAACGATGAACGGTGAAAGCTATTCCGTCAGAGGCGACGATACCGCGTTCCTGTTTGCGTTCACGGATAAAACGGCTGAAAAGTTCTGTCAATTATTGTGGTTTATCAATGATTACATAGATGCTTGATTAAAAATCGTATTAAAAAAAACGGCAAACGAAATATCAGAAATGGATTTCGTTTGCCCGCTTTTTTTATAATGATCGGAGTACAAATAATTACGCATTACGAATTACGCATTACGCATTGATAATGTCCTTTATGACTTCACCTGCGATAATAAGCCCTGCAACAGACGGTACAAATGCGCAGCTGCCCGGGGTCTGACGCTTGCCGGAAACCTCTTCGCTCTGACGTGGAGTTATCGGCTCTTCGGTGGAAAATACGCATTTGAGATGCTTT
The DNA here is from genome assembly GCA_945868475.1 of uncultured Ruminococcus sp. Classification (GTDB taxonomy): domain Bacteria; phylum Bacillota; class Clostridia; order Oscillospirales; family Ruminococcaceae; genus UMGS363. Next base: position 101,185 of record CAMBLM010000005.1, read on the forward strand.
ACACGGCGTTTTTTCAGCTCGCAGCGCATCACTCTTGCGAGGGGACAGACCGAGGTCTTGTATATGTCAGCAACCTGAAATTTGGTCGGGTCGATCTTGTTTCCTGCGCCCATTGAACATATTATCGGCGTGCCTGCCGCCTGCGCTTTCATAACAAGCTCTATCTTCCCAGTGACTGTGTCTATCGCATCGATAACATAGTCATATTCGGAAAAGTCAAAGTTATCTGCTGTTTCGGGCGTGAAAAAGGTCTTGTATGCTTTGAGTTTTATATTCGGGTTGATGTCAAGTATCCGCTTCGCTGCGGCGTCAACCTTATATTCGCCAATGGTCGAATGAAGTGCGATTATCTGTCGGTTTATATTCGACAGAGCGACCGTGTCGTTGTCGATTATGTCAAGCGCACCCACGCCCGAACGTGCAAGTGCTTCAACGGCAAAGCCGCCTACTCCGCCTACGCCGAACACGGCTACTCTTGCTTTGGCGAGCTTCTTCAAAGCTTCTTCCCCGAAGATAAGCTCGGTTCTTGAAAATTGATCTATCATTCCTGCGTTGTTCCTTTCAGTCATTCTTCTTCGGCATAAGATTTATCGTCAAAGGCTTCGTCTTCGGACGGGAATCCCTCGTTATCGCTGTCGGAAATATCATCATTTTCGGCAGCGGTTTCTGTTTTCTCGGAAGCTTCATCATTCTTGGGGAGAATAACGATAGCCTGACTGTACATCTGCGCATAACGCGTTTCAAACTTGTTTATGTTGTAGTCGATGATGCCTTTCATCGGGTCGTTGAGCGTGACGATATCGGCGTTCATATTGAAGCCTGCAAGCACAAAGCAATGCTCGTTGAGATACCAGTCGAGCTTTTCACCCGTTGCATTGTCGTACCAGCTTTCGTAGTATTCGGGTTCGATCATTCCGTCCGTTGCCCAGCAGATAACGGGTATGCCCTGAGCAAGATAATCATACAGAACATCCGGGTCAGACCCCGAGAGGTTTATGACGTCATATCCGCCGCCGTGATCGTCAAGATACTTGTTCGCCGCCTTGACAATAGCATTGGAAAAACAGCCGTAACCGCGCGAGAACGGGTCGCCGATGAAGTAGTCAAAAAAGCTGTCCTTGTATAAAAGATCGTCCTTATACTGCGCATTTCCACCCTTCGGAAGATAGTTTTTCGCAAGGTCAACTTTATCGGCATCAAAGCCGAGATAGCGGAGATAGATGGTCAGCGCGGTTATCTCACAGCCGACGGGAAGTTCGGGATTTTGCAGCACTGATTCCATATCGATATAGACCGAATTCCGGTCATAATCCTTGCGCTTGCGGCTCGTTATGACCGTTCGGCTCGTTTCCGTTTCACCGTCGGCGTTCGTTTCGATCGGAACGGTCGTGACCTCGGGTGCGTCCGTAACGTCCTCGATATCGAAAACATAAGTGGTTTCTTCGGTGACGGGTTCGGTCGGGGAAGTTATTGTTTCGCAGACCTCCGTCATAGCCTGTACGGGCTGCGGAGTTTCATCGACCTTTTTTGCATTTCTCACAACGATTATTATGACCGAAGCAATAGCCGCAGCAAGCACAATGCAGACAGCCGCGATTGCAAGCCTTATTATCATTTTATCCAAAATAAGATACCTCTTTATTTGAAAAACTTGAAACTGTCGAAGTTAAAGTCCGTACCGGGCATAAATACAAAGCTGAGCTGAGTTTTGCCGCTTATTTTATCGATATCAAAGGTCTGAGCGGTGTACTCGGAGGACTGTTTGAAGTTTACGAGCGTTGTTTTCTGAATTCCGTCAGCGTTGTAGCGAAGCTGAACAGCGTTTATTTCGTTGGGAGTGCTGCCGACTATCCCGACCTTTGAAGCACCGTCCGCAAAATCAAGCTCGCCGAAGTCGATAACAACGTTGTTTCCGATGTTTATGACCCTGCTGCCGCTGACCTCGAATTCATCACCGTAAATATTCTCATAAGAGCCTGCGGAAATGCCGCCGAACGGGTCATTCGCGCCCGAAAATGCGAAACCGCCGAAAATATTGTTGTCGCTGAATACGAAGTAAAGGTCGGTCGTGCCGATGACAGGCTTTGAAAGCGTGAATTTATGCGGCGAAGGCTTGTCCCAGCCGTTGTTGTGGGGAAACATGAGCGTTTCTATATGCTCGCCGCCGTTATCGGGGTCGCCTGAGTAAAGCTCAACGGGAATTTCACGGTTGTTGCAGTTTCCGATGCAAAGTGTGAGTGAATCCGAGCCGTTTTTGCCGAATTCGACCGAAGCAAAGCCGACAGCAGTTCTGCCGCCGAAGCCGCCGACTGCACCGTGTTCCATAATTGTGACAGGCTTGCTTGAATACTTGTAAATGCAGGCAGGAACGTCCTTGTATGGGTCGATAGAAGCCTGTCCAAGTCCGGTTATCTCAAACGGCAGGTCGGAGATGACCTGCGGATACTGCGAGCCGTTGTTTCCGTAGATGCGGAGCGTGAATTTGCCGTCACCCTTTGCTGTAACTTTAATAGTGTTGCCGTCCGCAACCTCCGCCTCGGCGTAGTTCACGGGAACACTGCTCTCGCTGACAGCCTTGCAGCTGATGTCGGAGAAGCTTGCGTTTTCGGGGTAAATTTTATATTTAACGAGTGCGGTTTTTTTGTTCCCGTCAAGCTTGTTTCCGTCAGCGTATTCGGCTGAAATTTTTCTCATAGGTATAAGTTCACCATTTACATTTTCATCGTGCGTGACCTGCGGAACAAGCTTCTCGCAGCGGATATCGGAGCTGCCCTTTACGGCTATCTTCACCTCTGCGCTTTCAAGTCCGTTTGAGGTGACTTTTACCGCGATCTCACCCTCGGTGTTGTCCGAAGAAATTATCGCAAGCAGCTTGCCGCTGAAAAGTCGGCGTGTGTCTGTTCTGTACTGCTCATAGTCGGTCGAATCGCCGTTGTCAAGACCCATGAGTCTGCCGCTTCCGTTCACTTCGACCCTGACATAGTTTCGTGCGTTTGCGGCGAAAGTTCCGTTCCCGTCAACAGCGGATATCTCGATGAAAGCGAGGTCACGTCCGCCCGAAAGTATCTCCGTTCTGTCAGCGGAAAGTCTTATAGCTGCTGCATTTCCGAAGCTTCGCTGGATATCTTCCGCGATAACATTTCCGTTTTCGTCATAAGCAACGGCTTTGAGTTCGCCCTTTTCATAAGGAACGCTCCAAGCGAAGTGGAGAGTGTCGCCGTGCCTGTGGTCGATAGTCTGTTTTCCGAGCGACTTTCCGTTGAGGAAAAGCTCTGCATTGTCGGCGGTCGAATACGCGATAACGTCGATGATCTGACCGTCATTGAAATCCCAGTAGGGGAGGAGATGTATCATCGGCTTGTCCGTCCAGACGGACTGATAGAAATAGTATGCGTCCTTTGGGAAGCAGGCGGTGTCGGTCATTCCGAAGAAGCTGTTCTTGCTGCTGTAAGGCGTGGGTTCGCCTATGTAGTCGATGCCCGTCCATACGAACTGACCTGCGCAGAATTTCCTGTCACGGTCTTCTATCCAAGCCTTTTCGGCAGGCTTTCCCCATACAACACAGCTGTTTCCGAGCGAGGAACACTGATTGTCATCGTGCGTGAGCAGCGGCTTTGAAGCAGGAAAATGATAAATGCCTCGGCTGCGTACCTCGGACGAGGTTTCGCTGCCGTAGATAACGACATTCGGGTATTTTTTATGATGTGCGTCATAGCAGCGTTCGGTGTAGTTGTAGCCCGAGTTAACGAGAAATTCGCCTATCTTCTGAGCGTTTTCCCATTCAATATAGTTTGAGCCGATGGTGACCTCGGCGTGTTTGTTCGGGTCGAATTCACGGACATAGCCTGCGAGCATTTTGGCAATTTCAAGACCATGTTCTGAAGCGTGAGTGTCATAAATTTCATTGCCGATGCTCCACATTATAACGCAGGGGTGATTGCGGTCACGCTTTACCCAACTTTCAACATCGGCGTGAGCGGTTTCCTTGAAGAAACGTGCGTTGTCGAATTCGGTCTTGGGCAGCTCCCACATATCGAAGCTTTCGCAGTTCACGAGCAGACCTATCCTGTCGCAAATTTCAAGCAGCTCCCTTGCAGGCATATTATGCGAAGTGCGGACAGCGTTCGCACCCATTTCTTTCATAAGCATAAGCTGGCGTTCAACAGCACGGCGGTTCACAGCCGCACCGAGCGCACCCAGATCATGATGAAGACAAACGCCTTTTAGCTTCATATATTTTCCGTTGAGGAAGAAACCCTCATCGGGGTCAAATTTTATGCTGCGGAAGCCGAAGTCCGTTTCATACGAATCAAGTACCTCGCCGCCCTTGACAAGGTTTGCACGGAGAGTATAGACAACCGGAGAATCAAGCTCCCAAAGCCTGAAATTCGGAACGGTAAGATCCGCGCTTTCCGACTTGGCGGCAATGTTTCCGTCCGTATCATAAACAGTATATGTAACGCCGTCATATTCGCCGACAGCTTCTGTATCAACATGAACAGAGCCGTTTTCGGCGTTTGCGGTAACATAAACGCCGTTCCAAAGAATGTGCGTTTTATTTGTTGCGGTGAGGTAAACACTGCGGTAGATCCCTGCGCCCGAATACCACCTCGAATTCGGCGCAGCATAGCGAACCTGAACCATTACAGTATTTTTGCCGTCAACGAGCAGGTCGGTGATATCGAACGAGAATGACGAGTAGCCATAGTGCCGGTCGCCTGCCTTTTTGCCGTTGACATAGACAGTGCTGTCCATATAAACGCCGTCAAAATCGATGCTGAAGGCTTTGTCGGCTTTGTTTACGGAAAAGGTCTTGCGATACCAGCCCTCGCCGCTCTTGTAGAGGTTGTTCGTGTCATAGATAAGCCAGTCGTGCGGAATTTCAACGGGCTTGAAGCTGCTGTTTACGGCATTTTCATAGCCTGCGCCGTTTTCGAGGAGAGCAAACTCCCAACCGTTGTCGAAGTTTGTTGTTCTGTTTATGTTCATGTAACGATCCCTTTCGCAAAATTCAATAGGGAACCTCTAAAAACCTCCCTCACGGCAAATTTTCTACGACTTTGCGCATCTTCCGCGTTAGCGAAACTTGAAATACATTCGGAATGTATTCCGTAGTATTATACTGCGTTTCGCTGCCTTGAAGCTGCGCAAAGTCCTAACGAAAATTTGCGAATAATACGAAGTATTATTTTGTTTCGGCTTTTAGAGAACCCCAATTATTATAATTATAATACATTTATGGCTTTCATAAATGTATTTTTTGTTAAAAGTGACAACTTTTTGGCGTTGTAACCACTATTGACAAATTTTTACAGATAAAAAGGTTAAAATAACATAGAGATTTAAATATTATGCAAGGAGGATAAAATTTATGCCTGTAAAAATTGAAATAGATGAGGGCGAGAGGAAGCTGACAGCTCATATAATGGGCGATATCGACCACCACAGTGCCTCGGAGATACGCGAGGAGATCGATTTTGAAGCAGAACGGCTTCGTCCCGAACTGATGATACTTGATTTTTCCGAGGTCACGTTTATGGACAGCTCGGGGATAGGTCTTGTTATGGGAAGATACAAAGCGGCGAAAGCCTACGGCGGAAAAATAACCGTTTCCGGTGCTTCTTCGCAGATAAAAAAGGTAATGAAGCTTGCGGGTCTTGAACGGCTCGCATCGATAGAATGAGAAAGGAATGAGAAAAAATGTCGGTAGTTAATGAACTTAAAATATCTTTTCCGTCAAAAAGCTGTAACGAGAGCATCGCAAGAATGTGCGTTGCCGCCTTTGTCGCAAGCGAAGACCCTACCGTGAGCGAGCTTGCCGAGATAAAGACAGCTGTTTCCGAAGCTGTCACCAACAGTATTGTCCACGGTTACAGGGGAACGCTCGGAACGGTCAGTATTCACGCGCGTTTTTTTGATGATGGTTTGCTCACGATAAAGGTTTCGGACAAAGGCTGCGGTATCCCTGATGTTGAAAAGGCGAGAGAGCCGCTCTATACCTCTGCGCCCGAAGAGGAACGCTCGGGACTCGGTTTTTCGGTAATGGAAAGCTTTACGGACAAGCTGAAGGTCAGAAGCACCGTCGGAAAGGGAACGACCGTAACGCTCCAGCGCAGGCTCGGTGTACATAATACTAATTTTTAATCAAAGTGTAGACAAAAAATCGGCGCAAAATCCATATAAAGGTCACCTCTAAAAACCACCGGCTAAAGCCTTAGCACCTCATCTGCTTGCAGATTTTCCGTCATCTTGCACATAAATTTCTTGACATACGACATGTATGCAAATTCTTGCTTTGCAATAACTGCGAAATTTCTATACAATCTGACGAAAAATCTGACTGCGCATCTGAGGCACTATGGTTTTTAGGTGACCTAAAGCTATTTTCAATAGCTGCAAGATTTTGCTTGATTTTTTGTACACTTTCAGTTTAAAAATTAGAATAACGAAAACTGATCGCCGAAAGGACAGAATATGAACGGGACTGAAACCGATAAGTTTACAGAAGAAAACCTCGGACTGGTGCGGCTCTGCGCAAACCGATTCCGAGGAAAAGGGATAGAATATGACGACCTCTACAGTACGGGCTGTATAGGTCTGATAAAGGCTGTCAACGGCTTCGACAGCAGCAGGGGAGTGAAGTTCTCGACCTATGCCGTCCCCGTTATACTCGGCGAGATAAAACGGCTTTTCCGTGACGGCGGAACAGTCAAGGTCAGCCGAGGCGTAAAAGAGCTTTCGCTGAAAATAACACGCATCAAGGAGGACTTCGGGCAGAAATACGGCAGAGAACCGCAGATATCCGAGCTTGCCGAGCTTACGGGCGAAAGCGAGGAAAACATCATCGAAGCCGTCTGCGCCGCCCGTCCCGTGCTTTCGCTGACAGCGGACGACGATGGATCCGACGGCGGACAGATCGATATCGCCGTTGAAGCGCACGATGAGGAAATGGCTGAAACACTCTCGCTCCACGCCGCTCTGCGGACACTGCCCGAAAAGGATCAGCTGCTTATCTATTACCGCTATTATAAAGATCTTACGCAAACGCAGACCGCCGAAAAGCTTGGTATGACGCAGGTGCAGGTTTCACGGCGTGAAAAGAAGCTGCTGCTCTCACTGAGAAGCTTTCTGGACGGATAAATAACATTTGTCTGACCGTTGCGAAGCTGAACTAAGTTTAAGTTGATTCTGCAAGAATGTCACTTCAACGCTGTATGAACAGCTTTGTGATATGTCAGCAAAAAAGCGGTCTTCGGTAGGCGATCCTATATCCGCCCGTTTTCGTACAACGCAGCTATGATAGTCTGCACACCAAAAGGGTTACACATTTTTCGCTGTAGATAAAATAATTTCCCCACCCGAGATTTTCAGCATAATATCATTGCCGCTTTGGTAAGCTTCGGTCATACACCCCTTTGAGCAGGCTGCAAGATGTTCGGCACGGACGATGAGAACCTCGTTTTCAGCAAGGGTACGCTTTATAATGCCGCCCCGAAGCTGAACGAAAACAGTTCCCGAGCCTGACGCTTCGCAAAGTTCAAAGCGTTTTTCGCCGAATGTTTTGGACATATACGAAGTCAGCTTTGCACCGCCCGAGGCTGCGAAAAATGCTATCGGAGCGAGCAGGATAGGAGTGTTATCCGAAACCTCAACGGGATATATCGTGCAGGGGGAAACATCGGGAATGAGAGTTATCTCCGCATTGTCGGCGCAGGAGGTGTATTTCCGTGAGAAAAGTCTGTCTGCGGAAAGACCGTTCTTCAGCGCATCGATGATGTTGTCCGCCGAGCTTATCTCGCAGATATTCTGTGAGAACCAGCTGTCCGTGCCGACTTTGGCACTGAGAAGTTCATTTTTATTAAGGAAAACTGTGAGGATGGGAGAATTATCTCCCTCAATCTTATAGTTCATTTTAAGATGTTTCCTTTCCTATAAATGCAAAAAGAGCCGCCGAAAAAGCAGCTCTTTTGAAGTGATCTATGTACCTTAGTTCTTTGAAGCAAGAAGCGGCTGGAGCGAACTTGCGAGTGATGTCAAAGGCATTGTCTGGAGCCAGATCTTGCCCGGACCCGTTACCTTTGTGTTGAAAAGTCCCTCGCCGCCGAAGAGCGCGTTTCCGATGCCGCCTGTGGACTGGATATCCATTGAGCAGGAAGAATCCATTGCAACAAGGTAGCCCGTGTCGATAAGAAGCGACTGACCTGCGGCAAGCTCATATTCAACGGCTGTGCCGTCAACTTCGATGAAAACCGTGCCTGTACCCTCATACTTCTGCATGATGAAGCCTTCGCCGCCGAAGAAGCCTGCACCGAGCTTTTTCTGGAAAAATACGCTCACATTGATGCCAAGTGTGGAAGCGAGGTAAGCGGACTTCTGCGCAACAACAGCCTTGCCGGGCTGAACTTCCATTGCAATGATGTTTCCGGGGACGGAAGCTGCGAGTGAGATCTCACCTGCGCCGCCCTCTGCGGTGTACTTGTTCTTGAAAAGTGCTTCGCCGCTGACTGCTCTGGAAAGAAGCTGGCCCATGCCGCCTGTTTTGGTTTCCATTTTCATTGTTGGTGTCATCCAGGACATTGCGCCTTTCTGACATTCAATGCTCTCACCGTTTTCGAGAGAAAATGTTACATAAGGGAATGGTGCTCCGTCGATCTTGTACTGCATTTTTCTTTCTCCTCCAATAATAAAATAATTTGAAATACTAATAGTAAATAAAAAGCGTAATATCTTTTAAATTTCTGTTAAAAAAATATTGTATTTTTATTATACACATTACTGATTTAAATGTCAATACATTTTTGAATTTTTTCGACATTTTTTTGTGTAAATATCCATAAATGATTGAAAGACATTGATTTTTCCGAACAAAAGTAGTATCATAATAATATGAGATTAAGGAAAAAGAAGGTTTTCGGAGTTTTGACCGCAGACCTTCAATAATGTATATTAGGAAAGGATAATAATTATGACATACGAACAGATCGTTGCAAAGGCAAAGGAAATCATGGCTGCAAAGTCCGCTGACGGCGTTAAGGATCATCTTGCTGCCGAAATACATATCACAGGCGAGGGCGAAGGTGCTTTCTACGTTGAAGTAAACGAAGGAAAGATCGCTGTTGAACCCTATGAATACTACGACAGAGATTTCATTCTCACAGCGACCGCCGATGACCTCCTTGCAGTAGTTGAAGGCAAGCTTGACGCTGTTCTTGCTTACACAACAGGCAAGATCAAGATCGATGGAAGTGTTGATAAGGCTCTTGAATTCCAGAAAGTCTGCAAGAGCAAAAAGGCTGCTCCGAAGGCAGCTGAAAAGCCTGCAGCTAAGCCTGCTGCCAAGCCTGAATCCAACCATGCAGTACGCAAAAAGGGCAAGAGAAAGTAATTTTTGCATGATATTTTTTAACAAAAAGCAGCTTTGCAAGATTTCCTGCAAAGCTGCTTTTTCATTGTTTATATACTTTGTGTTATTAAATTCGACATAAAATTATGCTATTATTCTCATTGTATAGAACGCCGTTAAGCGTTAAAAAATAATCGAAAGGACGATCAAAAAGTGGCAGACAAAAAGGGTTTTATCCAGGAATTCAAGGAATTTATCAGCAGAGGAAACGTTGTTGACCTTGCAGTCGGCGTTATCGTCGGCGGAGCGTTTACATCTATCGTAAATTCGCTCGTAAATGATATTTTTACTCCGATAATCGGTATGATACTTGCCGGTATCAACTTCAATGACCTCGGAATAACTATTCCTTGGGGAAACAGACCTTATATCAATATAGGTTCGTTTATTCAGGCGGTAGTTTCGTTCCTTATCACAGCATTCTGCATTTTCATCATCGTTAAGTTCATAAATGCATTCAAGAAAAAGGAAGAAGAAAAGCCTGCCGAGCCGCCGAAAGCTCCTGAGCCGACCAAGGAAGAGGTCCTTCTCACCGAAATTCGCGATCTGCTCAAAGCACAGCAGGATAAGGAGTAATCATGGCAGAAAAAAACAAAGCACTGCTTATTGAAGTTATCGGTCAGGACGCAGTTATCGAGGGTATAGATTTTGACTTTGAAGCTTCTACATATCTCAATGTTTTCGGCGGAACAACGCTCACCGTCACCGAGGCGGAGCGTCTTGCGGCAAATTCGTTCAAGTTTGCAAACTGCGTTGTTACAGCCTGCACAGATGAGAAAATTGTCCGTCAGTGTGATGAAAACGTGCTTGCTTCGATACTCATAAACCCCGATGATGATTCCAAGATCATTCACGGCAAGGCTCTCGTCTACCGCAAAAGGGCAGGGGAGAATATGGGGTATGAGCTTTTCACCGATGATGAAGTCACCGAACTTATTGACCTTTGCGACAAAATGGTCAGGGATTTCATAGAGCAGACGGAAACTGCCGAAAAATAAGCTGAAGCAAACTTTTTGCCGAGCTTTTTTCGGGCAAAATATCACATAAAAATCACATAAAAGGTCTTGACTTAAAACGACTAATATTGTATAATGTAACATGGAATAATAAGTATCGTTTTATACGCTGCTTATTAAAGGGAACCTCTAAAAACCTCCCTCACGACAAATTTTCTGCGACTTTGCGCATCTTCTGCGTTAACGAAACTTGGAATACATTCGGAAAATATTCCGTAGTATTACACTGCGTTTCGCTGCCTTGAAGCTGCACAAAGTCCTAACGAAAATTTGCTCGTGTTCCGGTTTTTAGAGAACCCCTAAATTATATTAGGAGGTCTATGTAAAATGTCAACAAAAGCCAATTACCCTATTAGCGAAATCGGAGCTGGAAAAGTCGGTTTCTCCAGAACCCGTTCTATCATCGAGGCTGCTTTCTATGGCAATAACGTAGTAAAAGTAAACACTCTCAAGGAGGCTTATAACCTCGCTAAGAACTCTCCGGGAACAATTGTTACCGATATGCCTGTTTACCGCGGCGAAGAATTCGGACTTGACGCTGATGCTAAGGTTCTTCTCTTCAACGACGGTGCTGTTACAGGCCGTTACGCTGCTGCACGCCGCATCAAGGGCGAGCCGGGCGTTGACGAAGTTAAGCTCGACAAGGTAGTTATGGACGCTATCTACAAGACACGTTTCAAGAAACTCTATCACGCTACCTGCTTCGTTGGTCTTGATAAGGAATTCATCGCTAAGGCTCATCTCCTCATTCCTGAGGGCGAAGAGAACCTTCTCTACAACTGGATGCTCAACTTCCAGTATATGTCCGATGAATATGTAAAAATGTACAAGGATTCCAAGCCTATCGGTGACGGCAAGGAACCTGATATCTACATCTTCTCCGATCCTCAGTGGAAGCCAACAGAGAGCCCTGACGTTGATTACAGCTGTCTCTCCGATCCTCTTACACTCTGCTACTTCGATACAAACCAGAACTGCGCTGCAATTCTCGGTATGAAGTATTTCGGCGAGCACAAGAAGGGCACACTTACAATGGCTTGGGCACTTGCTAACAGAAACGGCTATGCTTCCTGCCACGGCGGTCAGAAGGAATACACACTTGCTGACGGTTCTAAGTTCGTTGCTTCCGTTTACGGTCTTTCCGGCTCCGGTAAGTCCACTCTTACACACGCTAAGCACAACGGCAAGTATCCTGCAATCAAGGTTCTCCACGATGACGCATTCATCATCAACACAGATACATGTGCTTCTATCGCACTTGAACCTACTTACTTCGATAAGACAGCCGATTATCCTACAGGCTGCCCTGACAACAAGTACCTCCTCTCCTGCCAGAACTGCTCCGCTACAATGGACGAAGACGGCAAGATCCAGCTCGTAACAGAGGATATCAGAAACGGCAACGGACGTGCTCTCAAGTCCAAGCTCTGGTCTCCTAACCGTGTTGACAAGATCGAATCTCCTGTTAACGCTATCTTCTGGATCATGAAGGATCCTACGATTCCTCCTGTTATCAAGCTCAAGGGTTCATCTCTTGCTGCTGTAATGGGTGCAACACTCGCTACAAAGACATCTACAGCTGAGCGTGTAAAGGCCGGTACAGACCTTAACGCACTCCGTATCGTTCCTTACGCTAACCCATTCAGAACATATCCTCTTGCTAACGACTATGAGAAGTTCAAGAAGCTCGTTGAAGAAAAGAACGTTGCTTGCTACATCATCAACACAGGCGACTTCATGGGCAAGAAGGTAAAGCCTGCTGATACTCTCGGAATCCTCGAGACTATCGTTGAAGGCAAGGCTAAGTTCGAGAAGTGGGGTCCTTTCGAGGATATGGAGATCATGCCTTGGGGCGACTTCGAAGTAAACCTCAACGACAAGGACTACACTGCACAGCTTAAGAATGCTATGCAGAACCGTCTTACAAGCGTTGAAAAGTTTGCAACAGACAAGGGCGGCTATGATAAGCTTCCTGACGATGCGGTTGCAGCTATCAAGAAGGTTGTTGACGAAGCAGCAGCACTTTAATGCGTAATGCTTAATGCATAATGCGTAATTAAAAAATCAAACCGCAATTCACTCCCGAAAAGGTGTGGGTTGCGGTTTTTGTTTAGTATAAAATTTCAAGAAAACAGCCGTAATCAACGTTGAAACAACGTAAATTACGGCTGAAAATTTTTATCGTAGTGAAAAAGCTGCATTTGGGGAAGAGATAATAATTACGCATTACGCATTAAGCATTACGCATTGATTATAAGCCATTTCCCCTTTGATTTGGTCATAAAGAGCGTTTTCTGTTCGGTTTCGTGGTCTTTTTCATTGTAGACCGTGACCTTTACATTGACATTGTAGCCGTTTTCTGTCTTTTCGCGCGAAACAAAATCGGCGGAAACGGTGAAATCCTCGCCCCACTCGGCGATATACTGCTCACGGAGAGAATCAAACTCCTTTTCGGAGATCGATTTTTCACCGAAGCACTGCTGATACTCCTTGTAAATGCCATGGGTGAACGAAGAATACGCTTTGTCAATGGTTTTCATCTGTCCGCTTGTCACAGACTTGATGATTATGAGTACCACAAGTGCTGCGACCGTCAGCGCACAGAAGATAATGCTGATAATTTTTGCTGTTGAATGTTTGCTCATCGGCAGTTACCCTTAGTCAAGGATAGCGCCCTTCGCAGCGGAAGAAACATTCTTTGCGTAACGCTTCAAGTAGCCTTTAAGCTCCTTGGTCTTAGGCTTGAATGAAGCCATACGTCTGTCAATCTCCTCCTGCGGAACGTTGAGGGCGAGTGTGCAGTTCGGGATATCGATAGTAATGGAGTCGCCGTTCTCAACGATACCGATCATGCCGCCCTCGGCTGCTTCAGGGGAAACGTGACCGATGGATGCGCCTCTTGATGCGCCGCTGAAACGTCCGTCTGTGATAAGAGCAACGGAAGAACCGAGTCCCATACCCTGAATTGCAGAGGTAGGATTGAGCATTTCTCTCATTCCGGGACCGCCCTTTGGACCTTCGTAACGGATAACGACAACGTCACCCTCAACGATCTTGCCGCCGAGGATAGCAGCCTGAGCGTCTTCTTCGCAGTCATAAACCTTTGCAGGGCCTGTATGAGTGAGCATTTCGGGAACAACTGCACTTCTCTTTACAACACAGCCGTCAAGTGCAAGGTTGCCCTTGAGGACAGCGATGCCGCCTGTTGTGCTGTATGGATCGTCGATAGGACGAATGATGTTTGTATCCTTGTTTACGCAGCCTGCGATGTTTTCGCCGACTGTTTTGCCCGTAACGGTCATGATGTCAGTCGCAAGAAGTCCCTTTTTGTTGAGTTCGTTCATAACCGCGTAAACGCCGCCTGCTTCGTTGAGATCCTCCATATAAGCATGACCTGCAGGTGCAAGGTGGCAGAGGTTTGGTGTCTTTGCGCTGATCCCGTTTGCAATGTCAAGGTCGAGCTTGACGCCGCATTCGTGTGCGATCGCAGGAAGGTGGAGCATGCTGTTTGTCGAGCAGCCGAGAGCCATATCAACAGTAACAGCATTGTGGAAAGCCTTTTCGGTCATAATGTCGAGCGGACGGATATTCTTTCTGTAAAGCTCCATTACCTGCATACCTGCCTGCTTTGCAAGGCGGAGTCTTGCGGAGTAAACAGCAGGGATAGTGCCGTTGCCTTTAAGACCCATACCGAGAGCTTCTGTGAGGCAGTTCATGGAGTTTGCGGTGTACATACCCGAGCAGCTTCCGCAGGTCGGGCAAGCCTTGTTTTCATATTCTTCAAATTCTTCTTCGGTGATCTTGCCTGCGGTGTATGCGCCAACGGCTTCAAACATACTTGAAAGTGATGTCTTGCTGCCCTTGACGTGACCTGCGAGCATTGGACCGCCCGAAACGAAGATAGTAGGCACGTTTATTCTTGCTGCCGCCATAAGAAGTCCGGGGACATTCTTGTCGCAGTTAGGTATCATAACAAGAGCGTCAAAGTGATGAGCAAGAGCCATACATTCGGTCGAATCTGCGATAAGTCCTCTTGTTACGAGGGAATACTTCATACCCTCATGACCCATTGCGATACCATCGCAAACTGCGATAGCAGGGAAAACGACAGGTGTGCCGCCGGCCATTGCAACGCCCATTTTAACGGCTTCAACGATCTTGTCGATGTTCATATGACCCGGAACGATCTCATTGTATGAAGAAACGATACCAACGAGCGGACGTTCCATTTCTTCTTTTGTAAATCCGAGTGCATTGAAAAGTGAACGCTGCGGAGCTTTGTCCGTACCTTCACAGAAGAAGTTTTTGCAGTCATTGCATTCATTGTTGCAACCCATTTTTTATATACTTCCTTTCGGTCGGAAGCGTTATGCGTTTCCGAAATATTTGCTGTAGTTCAAAATATATTGTTTTGCCAGCCGGTCGAATTTTGCCTGCTCGAAGCATCGGCGAAAGTCCTTGTCCTGCGCGGAAAAGCTTACATTTTCGCTGAATTCAAGAAAATCGACAAAACTTCGTCCCGATGGGCGTTTGTCTGCACCGGCTTTGACCGCCGAATCAACGATCTCTGCAAGTTTTTCATAGCCGATAGCACGGAAACCGTTAGCCGCGATGCCGAGAAAATCGTTCGAGAGATTGAAAACCGCCTCGGAGAAACCGCTGTCTGTTACTTGCTTTAAGGTTATCTCTGCGCAGTAGATGTTAAGGCAGGGTGTGGGCAGGTTGTTGAGCTTTTCACCCATATCCGACCAGTCTTCCCTGAAGCTTGTTTCTATCCAAGCTGTAACTGCGCCGACGATCTCTTTTTCGGACATATCGGCAAGCTCGCTCCGTTTTAAATCCTTATAGCGGAGCTGACCTTTCATAAAAGAATCGGCGTCCTTTATATCCGATGCAAAAAAATCAAATTTGCTCATATCATGAATTGCCGAGGAAAGCCGCACCTATGATGCCTGCATCGTTTCCGAGCTTTGCAACGGTTATCTCGGTGTTGCAGTCGAGCATTCTTGTGTAAACTTCCTTTTTAACGAGTTCCTTCATCGGAACGAGGAGAGGATCACCCTCGTTGCAAACGCCGCCGCCGATACAGAGAATGTCAGGCTGGAAGATGTTGATAACGTTTGTGATTCCTGCTGCGAGGTATTTTATGTACTTGTCAACGACAGCCTTGCCTGCTGCATCACCTGCACGCATTGCATTGAAAGCGTGACGGGCGGAAACCTTGCCGTCCTGCTTTTCATATTCAGCAAGAATGCTTGAAGTGTTTTCTGCGATTGCGGCTTTTGTCATATTGATAAGACCCGTTGCGGAGGAGTAAACTTCAAAGCAGCCTTTTCTTCCGCAGGTACACTGAGGGCCGTCAACGGAGATGACCATGTGTCCGATCTCTGTTCCGGCGAGGTTTCTTCCCGTGAAGATCTTGCCGTCAATGATAACGCCTGCGCCAACGCCTGTTCCGAGAGTTATGCAAACTGCATCGGTAGCACCCTTTGCTGCGCCTGCAACGAATTCGCCGTAAGCGGCAGCGTTCGCGTCATTTGCAACGTAAACAGGCTTGTTGATGTGTTCCTGAATATACTTTCTTATAGGAACGTTGCTGAAGCCGAGGTTGTTGGAGTAGGGGATAGTTCCGTTGATGTTGTCTGCGATGCCCGGAGTACCAATACCTATCCATTCAACATCGTCAATTGAGATCCCTGCGTTCTGTGCGGCTTCGATGCTGACCTTAGCCATATCGTCTGCGATCTCCTTTGCAGGACGGGGGCAGTTGGTCTTGGTCGTAGCCTTTGCGATGATCTCATAATTTTCGTTGACAACGCCTGCTTTGATATTTGTTCCGCCGAGGTCGATACCTATAAAGTATTTCATTTTTCAGTTCTCCTTTTAGTCGATCCTTGTAAGAATTGCCTGAGATTTGCCTTCGATGGTGTATTTGCCGAGTCCTGCAGGGAGAAATGCCGTTTCGCCCTTTTTGAGTGTTATATCGCCGTCAGCCGACTTGAGTGTTACATCGCCCTCGAGGACGAGGATAGATTCAAACGATGTTTCGTCAGCGTTGAATTCAGCGGAATTTTCGATATCGATCTTATAAACAGTGAAATATTCGCACTTGGAAAGAAGCTTCTTTGTGCAGCCGTTTTCGGTAACAGCTTCTGTTGCGGGATAAGGCTCAGCAGGGCAAAGATTTGTTACGTCAAGTGCCTTTTCAATGTGGAGAGGTCTTGTCTTGCCGTCTGCGCCGACTCTGCCGTAGTCGTAAACACGGTATGTAGTGTTGGAGTTCTGCTGGATCTCAGCGATGAGGATACCTTTGCCGATAGCGTGGAGAGTTCCCGAGCGGATAAAGAAAACATCGCCCTTTTTAACGGGAACGGAGTTGGTTATTTCGAGCAGGGTGTTGTTCTTGATGCGCTCTGCGAATTCTTCCTTTGTAACATTTCTCTTGAAGCCGTAAATAAGCTTTGCACCTTCGTCGCAGTCAACGATGTACCACATCTCGGTCTTGCCGTATTCGCCCTCAACACGCATAGCATATTCATTGTCGGGGTGGACCTGGACTGAAAGGTTGTCCTTTGCATCGATGAGCTTTATAAGAACGGGGAAGTTCTCAAAGCGTTCGCAGTTTTTGCCGAGGATAGCTTTGCCCTCTTTTTCAATATATGCAGCAAGCGTCATTCCCTTTGCTTTGCCGTTGTCGATGACCGAGTTGCCGTCCTTGTGGCAGGAAAGCTCCCAGCTCTCAGCGACCTTATCGAAATCGCAGTCCTTGCCGTAAACATCACGAAGTTTTGTGCCGCCCCAAAGGTAATCCTTGAAAGCAGGCTTTAATTTCAGCGGATACATTATAACATTCCTCCAAAAATAATTTATCAGTATAATTATACAACACTTTTATTATAAAGTCAACAAAAAGTATGATTTTGCACAGTTTATCTGCGAAGAACGGACGGTTAAGATGTTATGCTGTATACTATATAAATGTTAGTTAGGATTAAATATATATTTTGCAGGATATAAAACTAAAACTTGCAAATAAATATAAACTGTTTATGAACCGAAATGCTTAAAATATGAAGTAAAAATATAAGATTGTTTCATAATATAGGCATATAAGGCTATAAAATCACAAATAATCAATTAAAATGCAGGAATAAATAATAAAAGTTGCATAAATTTCAAAAAAGTGCTTGACAAACGTATTTTTATGATATATAATAAGACCATAGAAAACAGCAAGGACGCTGTGAATGGACTGCAAAGGCGGAGTCCGGTTCACAGCGTCCTTGCTATTTTGCCAATGGGGAGATCAAAGGAAATCAATATTTCCCAATTAATGAAAGTGGAGGAATTATTATGGAAAGCACAAACATCTTGGAGATGGTCTCCGAGAACACCTCGTCGCTGGTATTCGGCGTCTGGTTTCTTATCGGCGCAGCTCTCGTATTCTTTATGCAGGCAGGCTTCGCAATGGTCGAAACAGGCTTAACAAGAGCGAAGAACGCAGGCAACATCATTATGAAAAACCTTATGGACTTCTGTATCGGTACAGTAATGTTCATTCTCATCGGTTTCGGACTTCTCTTCGGCGAAGACCTTGTAGGACTTATCGGCAAGCCCGGCTTCGACATTATGACACAGTATGAAAACTTCGACTGGTCAAGCTTTGTATTTAACCTTGTATTCTGTGCGACAGCCGCAACTATCGTTTCGGGTGCTATGGCAGAGAGAACAAAGTTTATTTCCTACTGCATCTATTCGGGTGTTATCAGCGCACTTGTTTACCCGATCGAAGCACATTGGATCTGGGGCGGCGGCTGGCTCTCACAGATGGGCTTCCACGATTTCGCAGGTTCTACCTGTATCCACATGGTCGGCGGTATCGCAGCATTCATCGGCGCAAAGATCCTCGGACCCCGTATCGGCAAGTTCAGCACTGACAAGGACGGCAAGGTAACAAAGGTAAACGCTATCCCCGGTCACTCACTTACGATCGGCGCACTCGGCGTATTTATCCTCTGGTTCGGCTGGTACGGCTTTAACGGTGCAGCAGCAACAAGCATCGATCAGCTCGGTTCTATCTTCCTTACAACAACAGTTGCTCCTGCAGTTGCAACAGTTACCTGCATGATCTTTACTTGGGTAAAATACGGCAAGCCTGATGTTTCTATGTGCCTTAACGCATCACTCGCAGGTCTTGTAGGTATCACAGCTCCCTGTGATACAACGGACTGCATCGGTTCTATCGTAGTTGGTATCGTTTCGGGTCTTCTCGTAGTATTCGGCGTATGGCTCCTTGATAACAAGCTTCACATCGATGACCCAGTTGGTGCAGTTGCAGTTCACATGATGAACGGTATCTGGGGTACTATCGCAGTTGGACTTTTCTCAAATCCAAAGGTTCCCGGCTATTCCCTCGCTGACCCTGACGGCAACACACTTGCAGGTCTTTTCTACGGCGGCGGCTTCAAGCTTCTCGGAATCCAGTTCGTTGGACTTTTCGCAGTTGCAGCTTGGGCAACAGTTACAATGATAATCACATTCTTCATCATCAAGAAAACGATCGGTCTCCGTGCTTCCGTTGAGGAAGAAACAAGAGGTCTTGATATCACAGAACACGGTCTTGCTTCCGCTTATGCAGACTTTATGCCTGCTTCAAACTCCGTATTCACAGGCGCAGTTTCCGAAGAAGAACCTGTTGCAGCAGTTCCCGTTACTGTTGTTGACCGTCCTCATATCGAGCGCAGCGCAGACAGCAAGAACAAGTACACAAGAATTGCTATCATCTGCAAGCAGAACAAGTTTGAAACGCTCAAAAATGCTCTCAGTGAGATCGGCGTAACAGGCTTCACAGTAACTCAGGTCCTCGGTTGCGGCACCCAGAAGGGTGCAGGTGAAATGTACCGTGGTGTTCCCGTTGAAGCAACACTTCTTCCAAAGGTAAAGGTCGAAGTCGTAGTTTCCAAAGTACCTGTTGAAACCGTTGTTGAAACGGCTCGCAAGGCTCTTTACACAGGTCACATCGGTGACGGTAAGATCTTCGTTTACGATGTTGAGGACGTTATCAGAGTTCGTACAGGCGAAAACGGTTATGACGCTCTTCAGGATTCCGAAGACTGAGAAAACAGTACATAATTTTAAAATTTTTCAATTATACACTCCTAAAGTATTATAAATGAACCAAGTGAAAACAGCAGCACCGCAGCTTTGGTCGGAAGATCAAAGCTGCGGTGCTGTTTAATACTAAACACCAATAAAACTATAGACAAAAAATCGGCGCAAAACCCATATATCAGAGTTTTTGCTTGATTTTTTGTATAGTTTTTAATTGGTGTTTAGTATAATGCCAAACATCAATAAAACTATGGACAAAAAATCATTGCATGATCGATTTGTGCAAGATCATACTCGATTTTTTGTTAGTGTATGGTTTTTAATTGGTGTTTGGAATAATTGTAATTTTATTTTTTCTCGTAAATAAGTATCTCAAATGCGATCTCGGTTTCAAGCTGCGAAAGAGCCTCAACTCGGCGGTGACCCTCTTCGCTCGTCTTATAATAGTAAGGCGTCATCGAGAAAAGATTTTGGATATCTTCGTTGTTGTCAAGCCGTATCTTCGAGCTTACGGGGATTTTTTCAAGCAGGGTGAAGCCCTCGGGTTCGCTTTCCTTTGGTTCGTTCAGGTAAGGATCATCATAGACAGCCGCTTTGAGCTGCCAGAGGTGGCGTTCCGCGGGAATTACCATTATAAGAGTGCCGTTTGGTTTGAGTACACGCAGGAATTCCTCGCCGCACCAAGGCGCGAAAAGCGTTGTGAGCATATCGCACGAACCGCTTTTTACGGGTAAATGAAACACGCTGCTGACCGAGAAAAGCACGTTTGAAATGCCCTCGGCTTTTGCTCTCTTTGCTGCAGCGTCCGCCGCCGTTTTGGATATGTCCGTTCCCATAAAGAACATTTCGGGAGCTTTTTTTGCGGCTGAAACGGTGTAGATGCCCTCGCCGCAGCCTGCGTCAAGCACGACGCCTTTTGTGACGGAATATTTTTTCACGAAGTCGGAAAAGGCATTTATAAGAACATCGTAATAGCCTTTGCTGAGAAAATTTTTGCGCGCATTTACCATAAGCTTGTTGTCGCCCGGGAGCTTTGTGTTCATCTGCCGGACGAGGAGCAGGTTCACATAGCCGCTTCGGGCGCAGTCATAAACGTGGTTTGCCGTGCAGCGGAAGCTGCCGCCGTCATGGTGAAGAGGTTCGCCGCATTTCGGGCAGATATATGAGTGAGATTCGTTCATTTTCTTAGTGTTTTCCTTTCCGTTCTTCGTGTTTTATCGGCAGTGAAGCCGTAAATATGATCTTGCTGCCGTTTTTGTATTCGGCGGAAATTTTTCCGCCATGTGCTTCGGCAATGGCTTTCGCAGCGGAAAGACCTATGCCGCTGCCGCCGCTTTTCTGATTGTGCGCGCTGTCGCCCCGATAGAAACGCTCAAAAAGCTGCTCGGGTTTACATTCGGGCAGGTTTTCACACATGTTTTCCGTCGAAAGCACAGCGTTTTTCCCATTTCTGAAAAGTGAGATCAATATCTCGCTCTCCGAAGCGGAATATTTTACCGCATTATCAAGCAATATTGAAACAAGCTGCGAAAAAGTATCACGGTTCACATCGGCAGAGATGCCGCTTTCGATGTTGGTTTCGATAAGCACTGCTTTCTGCGCGGCGGATTCCATAAAATGCTCAGCTGTATGCGAAACGATATCCGAGATATTTTCCTTTGAAACGGCAAGCTTGAAGCCACTTTCGTCCGCACGGGAAAGTATCAGCAGATTTTGCATAAGCTCGCCGAGCCGAAGTGTTTGCTGTTTGATATTCCATGTATATTTTGAGCCGCCGTCGGCGCAGGTGAGTTCGAGTGCTTCGGTATTGGAAAGGATTATCGCAAGCGGAGTTTTCAGCTCGTGGCCTGCATTCGTGACGAACTGCTTCTGCTTTTCGATGTTCTCCGCAATGGGGCGTATCGCTGCTTTTGACAAAAGTACAACTATAAGAAGCATGACCGCCCAGCAGATCAGGCCTATCAGAAGCGAGATAATAAGAACATTTGTAATATTGCGGTTTTCACGCGAAATATCGAGGAAAAAAGCTGTAGTTTCGCCGTTCTGCGTGTCAACACGGTAGAGGAACGACTTGAATCGTCCCGTATCTTTATTTTTAGCGATAACAGTGTCTGCAAAAAGCTTTGCTTCGTCGGAAGTGACGGAGGAGATCCTGTCGACGTCAGTGAAAAGCACATTGCCGTCACTGTCGAGCTTCACCGAAAAGAATCTTGCCGAAAGTGCGTTGTCCTCGGTTATCGGCGCGGAGAAAAATCTCGGCTTTTCGTTATTTTGCGGAAGAAATGGGGGAGGATCGCCGTCTTTTCGGCTTGCATCCGTAAAACAGCGTTCAAGCATACGCTCCGATTCGCCGTGCGTGATGAAAATGTTGAATCCGTTGAGCGCACCGAGCAGAACGGCAAGAAGTATCGTTATCGCCGTCATTGAAGTGAGGATAAAACGTTTTTGGATCGACTTTATCATTTTATCTCCTCCAGCGTATAGCCTGTTCCGCGTTTGATCTTTATTTCAGCATTCGCTCTGAGGGCGGTAAGCCTTTTGCGCAGGTAGGAAATATAGACCCAGACAGCACCTATCTCCGCATCGGAATCATAGCCCCATACCTTTGCCATAAGTTCATCGGACGAAAGATATATGCCCTGATTGAGCATAAGCTGTTCCATAAGGCGGTATTCAAGACGGGGGAGGGTGAACGACTGATCTCCGCAGGAAAGCTGCGATGACTGCATGTTGAGCGAAAGGTTTCCGCAGGTTAGGATATCGGGTGTAAATTCCTCACGGCGGCGAAGCATAGCGCGGATACGTGCAAGCAGTTCGCCCATTTCAAACGGCTTCGGGACGTAATCGTCCGCACCTGCGTCAAGTCCCTCGATCTTGTCCTCGACCTGAGATTTTGCGGTGAGAAGAAGTATCGGCGTTCGGCAGCCTTTTTTTCTAAGCTCGCGCAGGGCGTCAATACCGCTCATTTCGGGCATCATTATATCGAGTATGATCCCGTCATAGTTGTCTGCAAGGGCATAGTCGAGCGCATCTTTTCCGTTGTAGACGGCATCGACAATGTATTTGTGATAGGTGAGTATATCGGTAACAGCTTCGGACATAGCCTGCTCGTCTTCGGCGTATAGAAGCTTCATTTTTCATCATCTCCCAAAAACAATTATAAGCGCATTTCCTTAATTATACCTTAAAATTGGGATTTTTTCAAGGTTTAAACAGTAAAAAAGGGTATAGAATATATACAGCAAAAAGAGGTATAAAATAAATCTTCGCATATCGCCTTGACATTTGAATATATCCTATGTACAATAATAAAGGAGGTCGGTGTAAATGACAAATGAGGAAATGCTGTTGAAAATACTTGAAGGTCAAGAAGAAATACATAAACTCCTTTATGATATGGAAAAACGTCTTGATAGAATGGAAATTAATATTGACGAAATAGAAAGTAAAGTCAAGATAACACGAAATGCTGTTAATTATATTGGTGATATATCGAAACAAGCGTTGTCAAAGCAATAAAATAAAGCCTGTCAATGAAGTGTGTCACTGACAGGCTTTTTGCTACTCAAATTTTTAATAATTCTCGTTTCTGACTTCAAAGTAGGACTGTGGGTGATTGCATACGGGGCATACTGTCGGTGCGGAAGTGCCGATAACGATATGTCCGCAGTTGCGGCATTCCCATACCGTTACGCCGCTCTTTTCAAATACTGCCTTTTCTTCGACATTTTTGAGGAGTGCTCTGTAGCGTTCTTCGTGTGCCTTTTCGATAGCACCTACGCCTCTGAACTTTTCTGCGAGGTCGTGGAAGCCCTCTTCATCGGCTTCCTTAGCCATACGGTCGTACATATCCGTCCACTCGAAATTTTCGCCCTCTGCTGCGCTCCTGAGGTTCTCCTCAGTCGTGCCGAGTTCGCCGAGAGCCTTGAACCACATCTTTGCGTGTTCCTTTTCGTTTTCCGCTGTCTTTAAGAAAAGTGCTGCTATCTGCTCATAGCCTGCTTTCTTTGCAACAGATGCGAAGTATGTATATTTGTTTCTTGCCTGAGATTCACCTGCGAATGCTTCACGGAGATTCTGTTCGGTCTTTGTGCCTGCGTATGGATTTTTCGTACTCATGATATTTTCCTCCCATTATTGCGCAAAATTTTGGAAAGCAAAACTCTTTCCGAACTTTTGAATTTCATTTATTATAGCACTGTGGGCAGGTAATGTCAATTACTTAAAAAAAATTTTACAGTTTTGAAACTCTTAACGCACGAATAGCATTGAGGACTGCAATTATCATTACACCAACATCGGCGAAGATGGCAAGCCACATATTTGCGATACCGACAGCAGTGAGTGCAAGGCAGGCAAACTTTATAACGAGTGAGAAAATAATATTCTGATATACGATGCCGATGCATTTTCTCGAGATCTTGATAGCCTTTGCGATCTTGAGCGGATCATCGTCCATAAGTACGATGTCAGCGGCTTCGATAGCTGCGTCCGAACCCATTGCGCCCATTGCGATTCCGATATCTGCTCTCATAAGAACGGGTGCATCGTTGATGCCGTCACCGACAAACGCAAGCTTTTCTTTTTCGCCCTTTTGTTTGAGAAGCTCTTCTACCTTTGAAACCTTATCGGCAGGGAGAAGATCGCTGTGGAATTCGTCAACGCCGAGCGATTTTGCAGCCTTTTCAGCAGCATTTTTGCGGTCGCCTGTGAGCATAATGGTTTTCTTTATGCCGAGCTTTTTAAGAGCGGCGATGGCTTCGGCAGAGTGCGGTTTTTCACGGTCGGAAATGACGATATGACCTGCATATTTGTCATTCACCGCAACGTGAAGTATCGTTCCGACGCTGTGACATTCCATATATTCAATGCCAAGCTTTTTCATAAGCTTGATGTTGCCGACAGCGACTTTATCGCCGTCAACTACAGCAGTGATACCACAGCCGCTTATTTCTTCGATGTCGGTAACTCTGTTTCTGTCAAGTTCTTTTCCATAAGCTTTCTGGAGGCTCTTGCTGATAGGGTGCGAAGAAGAACATTCCGCAAGTGCCGCATATTCGAGAAGCTTTGCTTTGTCGATAGTGTTATGGTGATAATCGGTCACTTCAAAAACGCCCTCAGTAAGAGTACCCGTTTTATCGAAAACAAGGTATTTTGTCTGTGAGAGTGCTTCAAGGTAGTTTGAACCCTTGATAAGTATGCCCTCGTGGCTTGAACCGCCTATTCCTGCGAAGAAGCTCAAAGGAATACAGATAACGAGTGCGCACGGGCAGCTTACAACGAGGAATGTGAGCGCTCTGTAGAGCCATTCCGACCAGTTTGAGCCGCTGCCTGAGATAAGTCCGATCACCGGAGGTATCACTGCGAGCGCGAGTGCGCCGAAGCATACCGCAGGAGTGTATATCTTTGCAAAACGGGAGATGAATTCTTCTGATCTTGACTTGTTGGAGCTTGAATTTTCCACGAGGTCAAGTATCTTTGAAACGGTGGATTCGCCGAATTCCTTTGTCGTCTGTATTTTCAGAACGCCCGAAAGGTTGATGCAGCCGCTGACTACCTCATCGCCCTCGTGAACGTCACGCGGAACGCTTTCGCCCGTGAGCGCACTTGTGTTGAGGCTGGAGCTGCCCTCGTGTACAACGCCGTCTATCGGGACTTTTTCACCCGGCTGAACAACGATGATGCTTCCGACAGCTACTTCATCGGGGGAAACCTGTTCAAGCTTTCCGTCCTGCTCGATGTTCGCATAGTCGGGACGGATATCCATAAGTTCGGAGATATTTTTGCGGCTCTTGCCGACAGCAATGCTCTGGAAAAGTTCGCCCGTCTGGTAAAAGACCATTACGGAGAGTGCTTCGGCATAGTCGCCGCTCTTTGTGTAGATGGCAAGTGCAAATGCGCCGACAGTCGCTACCGCCATAAGGAAATTTTCATCGAACGGTCTGCCGTTTTTTATTCCGAGAAAAGCTTTGCGCAGGATATCATATCCGATAAGTATATACGCTGCGAAGTACAGCAGAAATCTGACAACGCCCTGGACGGGGAGAAAATGATAAATGACCAGCAATGCTGCGCATATGATTATTCTGGCGAGCATTATCTTTTGTTTCTTTTTCATAGCAAGCTCCGCGCTTCAAAGTAAAGCGGAATTCCTCCCTTTTTTATCATATTTCTATCTCGCAGTCGGGTTCAACCTTTTTGCAAGCCTTGAGTACAGCCTTCATAACAGTCTTGGGGTCGCTGCCCTCAGCAAAATCAACGGTCATCTTCTGTGTCATAAAATTAACGGCAGCCTTTGCAACGCCCTCAACTTTGTTTGCAGCTTCTTCCATAAGGTTTGCACAGTTAGCGCAGTCAACTTCGATCTCGTATGTTTTTTTCATAAAATTATATCCTTTCAAAATATTCTCTTAACGTTCGCTCGATTAAGTAATTGACGAATCGTTCTGTTTGTAGTATAATATATTCGGAAAGTATAGTCAACCGAAAAGGTGTGTTTATTACTTCTCGGGCGAAATTAATTTCCATTCGGAACAAAGAAAACAATGCCGTTTTGACGAATAAAAAAGGAGGAAAGCTTTATGTCGGAATTTGAACTGCCGCATTTTCACGATGAAAACGAATCTGCCGAAAGGCTGTGTTCGCATATCGGAGTAACTGAGGGCTTCAGCGAAGTTGCAGACGTTTTTTCGCAGCTTTCCGATATAACGAGAGTGAGGATATTCTGGCTTTTGTGCCACTGCGAGGAGTGTGTGATGAACATTTCGGCAATGGTCGGAATGTCAAGCCCTGCCGTTTCGCATCATTTGAAATGCCTGAAGCAGAGCGGACTGCTTGTCTGCCGCCGAAGCAACAAAGAGGTCTACTACAAAGCAGCTGACAGCGAAGAATGTCGGCTTCTTCACATAATGATAGAAAAAATGCTCGAGATGAAATGTCCCGATGAGCTGTCCGATGATGGGTGTGCGCACAACGAAGAGTGCGGAGGCTTCACCGAGGAGCAGGTCGAGATAGCACACAAGGTACATGAATATCTGACGGCGCACATAAACGAACGTCACACGATCGAGTCGCTTTCACGCAAATTCCTTATCAATCAGACAACGCTCAAAAATGTGTTCCGTGCGGTTTACGGGAACTCGGTTGCTTCGCACATAAAGGAGCATCGGATGGAGGCGGCGGCAAAGCTTCTTTCTGAGGGAAAACTCTCCATTGCGGAGGTTTCGGGGCGCGTTGGCTACGAGAGTCAGAGCAAGTTCACTGCGGCGTTCAAGGCGGCTTACGGTGTTTTGCCTACCGAATACAAGAACAAATGATGGGCTTTGTGCCAAACAAAAAAGCATCTGAACAGGTTACGTTATTGTGCCTGTTCAGATGCTTTTATTATTATACCAAACACTATTTAAAATTTGGAAAAATCAAGCCGATGATCTCGCATATATAGGGTTTCGGCGCAGATTTTTTCTGTATTTTATTGGTTTTTAGTATTAGCAGCTTTTGCTTTTTTCTTCTTTCTGACCGCTCTTGCCGAGAAAATTATCACAAGGACTATGATAATGATCACAACTGCTGTTACTGCGATGAGGAAGATATTCAATGTTTTGTATACTGCAAGTATTTCGGGTGAATTTCCGCTTGCTTCAAAGCTGAGGTAGCTGCCGATATGACGTGTTTCGGCTTTTTTCCACTCGCCGCTGCTGCTCTTGACGTATATCTCGGGGTCACGCTTGCTTTCTGCGTTGACGAGATAGCGGAGGTTATGTGTTTCGCTGTTATCGTTAGGAACAGTGAGCATCCAGCTTTCGCAAAGCTCAGTCTTATCCATAAGGAAGATGGTCGGCGGAGTCTGGTTCACATACTCGTTCTGCTGAACGGGGAGAGTATCATCTTCGGTGAAGATGCCCTCTGCGAGCCATATCGGTTTGCCGCCGTCACGGCAGTCGTTCGAGCGGACGTTCTTGATGACAGTGAAATATTCGGCTTCGATCTCCTTATCGATATGGAGATCTTCGAGTGAATCATAGTTCCACTTTGCGTAGCAGTCGTCCTTTGCGGGAATAGCGGGAAGCTCGCTTTCGTCAATGGTGTCGCCGTAGGAGAATTCGATCTTATCGACAACGTTGTCATCTGCGATGAACTTCAATGTGAACGTGCGGAATTCCTCGGGGATATTTGGTATTGAGATGAGCTGCTGATAGGGGATAGGCTCTGCCGCACCCTTATAGCTTGCACCGTTAAGTCCGCTGAGTTCGTCCGAAACGAAGTAGTTGCCTTCAAATTCGCCGTCGGCCGTGCCGCTTATAGCGCCGAAGTAGGACTGGCTGTCGGTGATATCAATGAGTGAATAGCAGTTCATGACTGTATCTGCGCTTCCTGCAATGCCGCCGATGTAGTTTCTGCCCGAGAGCAGAGCTTTAGCATAGCAGCTGATGATCTTTGCGGAGGATTTGCCCGAGATGCCGCCTACATAGTCGCCGCTTTCGGAGGTGACTTTGCCGAATGCTGAGCAGTTTTTTACAACGCCGAGGCTCATCTGACCTGCGATGCCGCCTGCGCAGTTCTTCTTAGCGATAACTTCGCCGTAGTTGGTGTTCTTGATAGCGGCAGCTTTTGTTTCAAGCTTCTGATTGAGCGGCGAGTCGGTCTTGCCCGAAATATCATCTTCGGGGTCGAAGTCATATTCGATAGCCATCTGACCTGCGATGCCGCCTATATTGAGGTCGCCGCTGATAGTGCCGTAGTTTGTGCATTTGTAGACCTTGCCGTTTTTGATCTTGTCGGTATCGACATCGGAGGTATCCTTGATATAATCCTCTTCGTCGTCGATATCGAGCATATCTGTGATGATATCACTGACAACGTAGGTCTGGTCGTTTATCTTCACGAGGTTGTCGGAAAGTGTCACGCCTGCGTTTGAAGCCTGAACATTGAGCGTATTCATGGCATCGATGAACGAAGTGAGCGAGGAGAAGAGGTTCTCCGTATCGTCCTTTATGCTGTCATCGGGAGTGCCTATCTCGACTGTTTCAACTTCGTTGAGAAAATCGAAAAGCTCACTTGTCTGATTGGAAATATCGGTGAAAATATCAGTAGTGTTGGTGAATGCCGTAAAAGCGTCAGAGAACAGTCCGAACGAGGAGTTCACGTCTTTTCCTGTATCGGCGGTGTTGTCAAGGATAGTATTGATGTTCTCTGTGGATTCATCAGTGCCGTTGATAGCTTCACCGAGGGCTTTGATGCCGTCCGATGCGTCTATAAGACCGTTGTAGATCGTGTCTGAGTCGATATCAACACTGTCGGCGATTATTTCTGCACCCGATGAGATAGTACCCATAGCGTCGGAGGCTTTGGAAATGCTGTCGGCGAGGTCGGATAATTCATTGGAGATATCCGGAGGAATATCACCGCCGCCCGAAAGTATATCGGATATCGCATGTACAGCATCCGCAATGCCCTGAGTTGCATCGGAAAGCTCATTCAAGCCGGCCTTTATAAGCTCAAAACCCGCAGTTGCGCCTGTAGAACCGTCCGAAGCGGAGCTGTTGAGGGAGTCGGCGACCTTTTTCAGTCCGTCACCTATCTTGGTGGAAGCATCGTTAGCTTTTTCCGAGGCTTCCTTTATTGAATCGGAGAGCTTTTTCAGCTTATCGACGGAATCATCGGTGTATTTCTGTGTTCCCGAAAGGCCGTCGAAAGCTTCGGAAAGTCTGTCAGAGCCTGTGGAAAGGCTGTTTGTGGCATCAGGTATAAGTCCTGTTATTTTGTCAAGACGTTCGATAGCATCGGAGATGACTGCGCTCGTGCGGTCGATTTCCGATGTTACATGATCGCCGTAATCGGTGAGCTTCTGCTGAATATTGTCGGCACTGTCTGTTGCGCTCTGCAAATAGCCCGATGCGCTCTCAACAGTTGAATTTATGGAGAGTGAATCATCGTTTGTTTCGTTTATTGCTGTGTCGATGAGGTTTGTGAGCTTTTCAAGCTCATCTTTCAGCTCATCCATATTGTCGGGGTTGATGTTAACAACGAGATAAGGTTCCATCTGACCTGCAATGCCGCCGATGTCTTTCCTGCCGTTGAGTCGTCCATAGTTGCTGCAGTTTATGATAAGTCCCGAGCTTCTGCCTGCAATACCGCCGATGTTGTAGCCAACGTGGGGATAGCCGATGCTTCCGCTGTTTTCACAGCTGAATATCGTACCCGTTGAATAGCCTGCAATTCCGCCTGTATCGGTCGCAGATGAAGTTTCATCCGAGGACGATGATTTTTTTGTGTAGCTGTCAACGTCCGTGAGTGTTGAAAGGTCGATGTCTTCAAGGCTGTGCTTCTTTTCCTCGTTCGTGGTGTTGACCGAGGCTGCATTTATGCTCTGGACGATATTGCCGCTGTTGTTTCCGACAACGCCGCCCGTGAATTTTTCGCCGTCAACAGTTCCTGCGGCTGTGCATTTGAGGACGGAGCCTGTTGAAGTGTTTTCGCCGACGATGCCGCCGACAGTGTTGGTCGCAGCGACTTTTCCGCTGAATTTGCAGTTGTAGATAACGCCCTTGTTCGTGCCTGCAATGCCGCCGATGGAGCTTTCGCTGCCCGACGGGCGTACAATGCCGACAACATTAAGGTTTTTTACAGTAGCATTTTCGCTGATTATGCTGAATAGTCCGCGTCCCGTTACTCCTGTGACGGAAACGCCCTTTATGCTGTGTCCCTGACCATCGAATGTTCCGCTGAATATCGGGATAGAGGAGAAATCCTTACCGGTGAGGATTATATCCGTTGTGAGGAGGAATTCCTTGCCCTTTGACCAGCTGTCAAGGCGGCAAAGCTTGGAAAATTCAATAAGCTCCTCCGCTGTGCTGATCTTGTATGTCTTGCTGCTTTCAGCTGCGCTCAGAGGGAGGGCGGCGACAGATGAAACAGCCAATGCAGCAGAGATGATGACCGAGAGAAAACGGCTTAATTTTCCTGTTTTTTTCATTTTAGCAGCTCTCCTTTCCGCTGTTGTCTTCCGCAAGGTTTTCTTCAAGTGCAAGTACAGCCTGTTCGTCGGCTTCGTTCCTTGCGCTGCCTGAGATCACGCTAAGATCGGCATCGCCGTCGATTGTACCCTTGAAGATACCGTTTACCGTACCGCTGATATTGCCGCGTACAAGACCGTCAACGATGATCTTTCCGCTCGAAGAATAACGTCTGAGCTTAGTCTTGACGGAGAACGAGGTCTTTTCGATAATGCCGCCGCCGAGAAGAAGTATCTGCGGAAGAACGAACATTACGATGATAAGTGAGATAACAGTACCTCTGCCGAGTGCCTGACCGATACCAACGATCGTAGCTTCGGAAGAAAGCTGACCGATAAGTCCGCCTGCGATAGCAAGGATACTGCCCGAGGTGATGATGGTCGGGAAGCTCAGATTCATCGTCTGAATGATAGCGTCACGGTGGGACATCTTGTTTTTAAGTTCCATATATCTTCCCGAGATAACGATAGCATAGTCGATGTTAGCACCCATCTGAATGGAGCTTACGATAAGGTACGCCATAAAGAAGATATCCTTGTGTTCAACGGTCGGGAAAATGAAGTTGATCCAGATAACGCCCTGAATAACGAGAATAAGGAGAAGCGGCATACCGACCGATGTAAATGTAAAGAGAAGAACAACGAGAACTACGAGGATAGAAAGAACGCTTACGACGATGTTATCAGTCTGGAACGATGTGCAGAAGTCGTAGTTCGCAGTCGAGTCACCGACGAGGTAAACATCACCGTCGGGGTAATATTTCTTTGCAATGGCACGAACTTCGTCAATAGCACTGAATGTCGAATCACCGCTGAGAGGAAGGTCAAAGTAGATAAGCATACGGGAGAAATTTTCGCCCTGAAGCTGAAGCTTTGCATTGTTTATCTGAACATAAGCGTCATTGAGCGTATCGGTGAGGTCATCATCGAGTGTAACATAGCCTTCGTCGATCTCTTTATGTACGAAGATGAACATATCCATAAGCGGAACGCTGTAGGAAGAAATGCCGCCGACGATCTTGCCGTAATTTTCGTCATTTGCGGCGTAAGCGGCATAAGCAAGCTCCGCAACTTCAAAGTCAACATCGGAAAGCTCGGAGAACTGGCGCGGTGTGAGCCTGTCGGTGAGCATATATCCGTCGAGCGCTTCGGTGTTGGAAAGTCCGACTGCGCTGTTTACATAATCCTTGGAGGTTATCTCGTTGAGGAGAGCCTTTTCGGTTTCGTAATCACCCGTAGGAACGATGAGAGCCATCATATTCTTTGTGCCGAAGTTTTCTTTTATGAGGTTATCGGTTTCCTGCGAAATATTCGTGATAGGCGTTTCGATAGTATCATAGCTGTAAACATAAGGCGTCTTTGTTGAAAGATAACCTGCAACAGCAATGACTCCGACGAAGATGAACGGAACGATGCCTCTTGTTGCATAAGCAAACTTTCCGACAAAATCGATCTTCGGGATAAAGCTCTTGTGGTGAGTCTTGTCGATAAGGTTTCCGAAAAGTACAAGTATGCCCGGCATAAGTGTGAATACGGAAAGCAAGCTCAAAAGGATAGCTTTGATAAGGTTTATACCCATATCAGGACCGATCTTGAACTGCATGAAGAGAAGTGCGGCAAGACCGCCGACGGTCGTCAGCGAGCTGGAGAAAATTTCGGGTATAGATTTTGAGAGCGCGGAGATAACGGCTTCGCGTATAGGAAGCGTTTCATGCTCCTCCTTGAATCGGTTGCAGAGAATGATAGCATAGTCGATGGAAAGCGCAAGCTGGAGAACGATAGTTACCGAGTTTGAAACGAACGAGATCGTTCCGAGCAGGAAGTTAGTACCCATATTGATTATCGCGGAAGCGAGGAATGTTATGATAAGTACAGGCACTTCCGCGTAAGTCTGCGAGGTCGCAAAAAGCACAACGAGAACGACGATGCAGACAAGCACGATAACAACGTTCATTTCGCTCGCGATAAGCTCTGAGCTTTGGTCGCCCATTGAAGTCTGAACGTAAAGATCATAGTCCGAAAGGCTTTCTTTCAGTTCGTCGAGTGCTTCAAGCGCGCGGTCGTCATCCTCGGGATAGACGAATGTTACATCGAAAAGAGCAGTCGAGTTTACGAAATGTTCGTTTGAATCATCGAATGTGTAGGTCGAAATATCATCGTCCTTTTTGATGATCTCCTCGATCTTTTCCGCATCTTCCATAGTGACGTTTGCGGCGACTATCTTTGCCGAACCGAACGTTGTGAATTCATCCGCCATAAGGTCAAGGCCGGCTTTTGTTTCCGTTCCGTCGGGCAGGTAAGCCGTAAGGTCATTTTCGACATTTACCCAGTTCCGTGCAAAAGCCGAAAAGATGATAAGTATCGCAAAAATGAGAAAAAACAGATTGCGCTTATCAACGATAAATGTCGCAAGCTTTGTCATAAAGCTATCAGATTTAGTGTTTTCTGCCATACATTTTCCTTCCTTATTCAAAAAATTCTGTCATTTATAAAAATATTTACAACTTTCCGCTTTTAGACAGTTGCAAAATCATTGACTATATGATATAATAAAAACAGAGATACATCAAGATACATATATCAAAAATTGTCATAATGTGGACGATTTGATGATTATGTAAAATTTTATACAGAAAGGGACTGACTATATGAAATATGATCTTTCACAGAAGCTTTCAAGGGGAGCAGTCCGCACTATCAATGCTTTTACGGGAAGTATGTTTTCGCTCCTTTCCGAAAAATCGTTCGAGAGCGTTTCGGTAAACGAAATATGCCTGCGGAGCGGCTACCCGAGGGCAACATTCTACAACTATTTCGATGATAAATACGATCTGCTGACCTGCTGCTGGATAAAACTCGCGCAGACTATAGGCTTTGACGAGTTCAAATCATTGAGCGACAGCGGCAGAAAGGTAGATGCGCTCTATCTTTTCGCCGACAGAGTTTATGACCTTGGCTCGGCAAATCTTCCGCTTGTCCAGAAGATCGTCAGCTTCAATAACGAAACGGGGTATATGTTCACGAGTCTTAAATTCTTTATGGGCAATAAGATACGTGAAATGCTCGAAAGCGGCGCGCGTCCCGATATCCCCGTCCCGAAAGAGATACTTGCGGCGCACCACAGCAACACGCTCATACTGGTTATGGAATATGCTTTTTCAAACCTCGAAAAATGCACAAAGGAAGATGTCAAAAAGTATCTTGGCTATTTCCTCGGTTCGATGTGATATACTATAATATAAATAGTTCACCGCAAATAACTTTGCTTTGTGTCGAAAAAAGGTTGCAATTCCACGATTAAATTATACCGCCGAGAGGTGATGTTGTCAATTGACGGCATTGCAAAATCAAATGGATAAATACGGACATAATTTGGATAAAAAAGCAGACATTTTATTATGAAAGGAAAGACGGATATGAACAAAAGGATAGTTATATCGGCACTGGCGGTTTTGTGTGCGGCAATGACAGCCTGCACAGCCACAAATGACGGCGAAAACAACGCTTGCAGCAACTGCTGAAACGAGTGAAACTGCCTATAATAATGGTATTCTGTCCGAAAGCGGCAGGCTGATGCTTGAGTCTGCGATCGATAATGCGAAATGATTATAAAAATTTTATAAAAATTGTTGCATTTGAACGCGAATTATGGTAAAATATAAATAACTATTTCCGTCAATGGAGGACTGCACTATGTCAGATAATATCCATACCGCTGTCCGCAAGCTTATATGCTATGGACTTGAAAATAACCTTATCACAGCCGAGGACAGGATCTACACAGCGAATATGCTTATCCACAAGCTCGGCTTGGACGAGTATGACCCACCCGATGAAAACTTCTGCAATGTTGAGCTTGAACCCGTGCTTGCGGATATCCTTGATTACGCCGTAGAAAAGGGCATCATCGAGGACAGCATCGTTTACCGCGACCTTTTCGATACAGAAATTATGGGCTGTCTTACACCACGCCCGTCCGAAGTTATCGAGAAGTTCCGCAGAACTTACCGTGAAAAGTCACCGCAGGCTGCGACCGATTTTTACTATAAATTCAGCTGCGATACCGACTATATCCGTCGCTACCGCATCAAAAAGGACGTAAAGTGGACTACCGAAACCGAGTACGGCACACTTGACGTTACCATTAACCTTTCAAAGCCTGAAAAAGACCCGAAAGCTATTGCCGCCGCACTCAATGCAAAGCAAAGCTCCTACCCGAAGTGCCAGCTCTGCGAGGAAAATGTCGGCTATGCAGGCAGAGTAAATCACCCTGCACGTGAAAACCACCGCATTATCCCGATAAAGATAAACGGCGACCGTTGGGCACTCCAGTATTCGCCTTATGTTTATTATAATGAGCATTGCATAGTTCTTAATTGTATGCACACTCCGATGAAGATAGACCGTGACGCTTTTGCGAAGCTTTTCGACTTCGTTGAGCAGTTCCCACACTATTTTGTCGGTTCAAATGCCGATCTCCCGATAGTCGGCGGTTCGATACTTACTCACGAGCATTTCCAGGGCGGACATTATACTTTTGCAATGGAGAAAGCACCTATCGAGGAAGAACTCCACTTCAAAGGCTTTGAGGACGTCAAGGCAGGCAGGGTAAAGTGGCCGATGTCCGTTATCAGGATTTCCTGCCGCGACTATGAGCGTCTTGTAGAGCTTGGCGATAAAATTCTCACCGCTTGGAGAGGCTATACAGATGAAGCTTCGTTCATCTTCGCCGAAACGGACGGAGTTCCGCACAACACTATCACGCCTATCGCAAGAAAGAGGGGCAACGACTTTGAGCTTGACCTCGTTCTCCGCAACAACATCACAACGGACGAGTGTCCGCTCGGCGTTTACCACCCACATGCAGAGCTTCACCACATCAAAAAGGAGAATATCGGTCTTATCGAAGTAATGGGACTTGCAGTTCTTCCGGCACGTCTTAAAGGCGAAATGGAAAAGCTCGCAGATACGCTCATCAATAAGGGCGTAAGCGCAGTACGCGAAGACCCTGTTCTTGAAAAACACGCAGATTGGGCAGAGGAGTTCGTTCCGAAGTATGATATCACTCCCGAAAATGTCGATGATATCATCAAGCAGGAGATAGGTAAGGTATTTGCGAAAGTCCTCGAACACGCAGGCGTTTATAAGCGTGATGAAAAGGGCATTGCAGGCTTCAACAGATTCGTTGAGTATGTTAATAATTGATTTGGAGGAAAATAAAATGGTAGTAATCGAAATGGAAAACGGCAAAAAGATGAAGATTGAGCTTTATCCCGACAAAGCACCTATCACAGTTGCAAACTTTGAAAAGCTCGTAAAAGAGGGATTCTATAACGGACTCACATTCCACAGAGTTATCCCCGGCTTTATGATACAGGGCGGCGATCCCGAGGGTACGGGAATGGGCGGCTCAAAGAATAAGATCAAGGGCGAGTTCGCTTCAAACGGCGTGAAGAACGACCTCAAGCATACAAGAGGCGTTATCTCAATGGCACGTTCAATGATGAAGGACAGTGCAAGCTCACAGTTCTTTATCATGCATAAGGATGCACCGCACCTTGACGGTGAATATGCAGCATTCGGCAAGGTTATCGAGGGACTTGACGTTATCGATGAGATCGCAGGAGTAGAAACAGATTTCCGCGATAAGCCAACAACACCGCAGGTAATGGCTAAGGTTTATATCGAGGAATAATGACAAACGCCGCACAATGAAAAGTTGTGCGGCGTTTTTGCATAAAAATACCGCCGAATCAACCCGACGGTATATTTTTTACTTAAATTAAAATGCAAGCACTCTCGATGCAATAAGGAAATATACAAGAAGTGCAAGCGCATCAACAATTGTTGTAATGAAAGGCGAAGCCATTACGGCAGGGTCAAATCCAAGCTTCTTTGCAAGCATAGGAAGCGAACAGCCGACAAGCTTTGCAACGATGATAACAAAGAAAATCGTCAGTGCAACTATCATCGCAATTGTTGCACCCTTTTGGTCGATGAGCATTACTTTTGCGAACACGACAACTGCCATTGTTGCGGCACAGAGTACACCGACGCGTAGTTCTTTCCACATTACTTTGAGAATATCGGAAAATTCGATTTCCTGAAGCGAGATACCTCTGATTATCGTAACGGACGACTGCGAACCCGAGTTTCCGCCCGTATCCATAAGCATCGGGATAAAAGCTGTCAGTGCAGGAACAACAGCAAGTGCGCTTTCAAAGTGCGTGAGTATCATTCCCGTAAATGTTGCCGATATCATAAGGAGCATCAGCCACGGGATACGCTGTTTCCAGAGTGAGAACACGCTCGTTTTGAGGTAGGTTTTGCTTGACGAGGACGGGAGCATAGCACCCATGATCTCCATGTCCTCCATATCCTCGTCACGGATAACGTCCATAGCGTCGTCGAATGTGAGGATTCCGACTATTCTTCCGTCGCTGTCAACAACGGGGATAGCGGCAAGGTCATATTTTGAAAGCATTTGCGCGGCTGTTTCACGGTCATCGTGAGTGTTCACGCATATAAAGTTAGTTTCCATTATGTCGGAAACCGGGGTTTCATAGTCCGAAACAAGCATATCGAGCAGTGAAACAACGCCGAGAAGCTTTCGGTTCTGCGTTACATAGCAGGTATAAACGGTTTCCTTTGCAAGACCGATCTTTCGTATCTGGTCGAAGCCCTCCTTAACGGTGAGGTCTGCGCGGAAGTAAACAAACTCGGTCGTCATTACCGAACCTGCGCTGTCCTTCGGGTATTTTAACAGCTCGTTGATCTGATTTCGTGTTGCGGGATCGGTATTTTTGAGAATACGGGAAACAACGTTCGCAGGCATCTCTTCGATAAGGTCAACGGTATCGTCCATGTAGAGTTCATCGATGACATCGTGGAGTTCCTTATCGGAAAGGGCATTGATAAGCACACGCTGGAGGTCGCTGTTCATATAGGTGAAAACCTCGGCGGCGATCTCTTTCGGTAAAATTCGGTATAAAAGTGTAAGTTCACGATCGCCGAACTCGTCAAACTCGTCCATTTCTTCAACGAGAGTAGCGATATCGGCAGGGTTCATCTCGGAAAGTTCTGATTTGAGCTTTGCGAAGTTGCGTTCGGTCAAAAGCTGTACAGCGGTATCTTTTTCCATAAAAATTCCTCCTCATCTTTCGGAACACGGCAAAGCGTTGTTTCGCCCTGTCAGCTCCATAATAAAAAAGCGGGAGGCATAAAACATTAAAGTGAAATTACGAAACGAACGGGGACACTTCCGAAACCGCCGCTTCGCACTTGCTACCTCGAGGTTTTATACCTGTACTTCCCACGTCCATTAAATCTCACTCCTCTGTAATTTATTAAATTCGGGTAAAGCCAAAATTACTTTTTAATTATACATTAGTGCATTTTAAATGTCAAGAATTTTTATGTTAATTTAAGTTAAAAAGCAAAAATTACCGCCGCATAAGAACGGTAAGAATTTATGCGACGGTAATGCTAAACACCAATAAAACTATAGACAAAAAATCTGTGCAAAATCCATATCAAGCTGTTTTTAACAGCTGCGAGTTTTTGCTTGATTTTTTGTATAGTTTTTAATTGGTGTTTAGCATAATATCAGCTTCCCTTTATTGCGAGCGGCTTGACAGAGGAACGTCTTGTGATAAGGCAGGATATGAGCAGCAGTATCAGCGAAGCACCGATGAATACCGCAGCACCCTGTGAGGCATTTCCTATAAACGGAGCATCTGAACTCGGATCAACAAGATCTGCAAGTCCGACCAATTTCACAACACTGCACCAGAATGATGCCAATGCGTCTTCGCCCAGTGCGAAATAAATTCCTCCAGTTGGGATGAAAATTAACAAAAGTGTGATTATCAAAGCTGCCCAGTTAGAAAGTTTGTATGAAATTGAAGCGATCAGTATAACAACTGCACATAATGCAATGTAGCTGAATATTGCTATGCCCAAAAAACGAAGCCTTACTGCAAAATCACTCCAACCCTCGTCATACAGAACGTAGTTTACACCGTAAAGCGATGCACCCCACATTTCGTCATCTCCCGTTATCAATGACATGATCGGAAAAATTACAGAAACCTCAAGAGCCGAAATTATGGAAAATATTACAGAGGATATGTATGCGGAAACGCAGGCTGTTGTCCTTGAAGTTCCGTTTGCGGCAGCTGTGTTGAAAAAGTCTGTGATGTTTGCACACATAAATGCGAATATGAATATGCCGATCAAAGCATCAAATCCGTTCTGTCCCGTTTCGCGAAGACTGAACGGAACTTTTTCTGTAAGAGATCTGATCGTTGCGGAAATCAGCATAGAGCCGATCACCCAAATAAGGTAAAATAACGGAACTGATCTTAATCTGTAAAGCTGATATTTGCAGTTTGCGATAATACTGTTTGCTGACATAAAATTTTCCCCCTTTATGAATTCGTAAGTTGTATGAAAATGTTTTGCAGGTTCATCGGCTCGGCGGAAAGTCCCTCGGGAATATCCGCATTTTCAAGGCTTCCCTTGACGTAAAGCGTCTTTAAGCCGCCGAGAGCGTCCCCGCCCATAAGCTCTTTTCCTTTGGCAAATTCATCAACGTCCGCAGCCTTGCCCGAAACGCTGTAACCCATAGAACGTATTTCGTCCGTGTCCTTGTCGAAGAGGACTTCGCCCTTTTTGATGATAACGGCACGTTCGATAATTCCTGCGGTTTCTTCGATAAGATGAGTTGAAATAACATAGGTCGCAGGACGTTCGCTGTAGCGGTTCACAACGTGCTTGTAGAAAAGGTCACGGTGGTTTGCGTCAAGTCCGAGAACGGGTTCATCGAAAAGTACTATAGGCGCACCGCAGGCAAGCGCATTCACAGCCTTTGCAATGGTTCTGTATCCCGTTGAAAGCTTAGAAAGCTTTCTGTTTGTGTCAAGCTCATATTCCGAGCAAAGCTTCATCGCATATTCCATGTCAAAATCGGGATAGTAAAACGATGCGGTCTTGAACATATCCTTGACTTTGAGCGATGGATTGTAAAGAAGCTGTTCGCTCATCAGATGCACTTTGCAAAGTGCGCTGTCATTGCCGGTCGCGTTCACTCCGTCGATGATGACCTCGCCCGAGTCGGCGAAAGTTCTGCCCGAAATAATGTTGAGCAGGGTGGATTTTCCTGCGCCGTTTCTGCCGAGCAGACCGTAAATGCAGTTTTCTTTGAATGTTACACTGACATTGCTCAGTGCGGTGGTTTTGCCGTAGTTTTTTGTAAGATCTCTGATCTCAATTGTGCTCATTTCCGTCACAGCCTTTCTCTATCATATTGATGATCTCATTTTTTGTGATGCCGAGTTTTGTTGCTTCGCTGATGAGCGACTTGATGTACTTGTCGCAGAATTCCTGCTTGCGCTCGCTGCGGATTTTCTGTTCAGCACCGCTGCATACGAACATACCAAGACCCCTTTTCTTATAGATTATTTCTTTGTCAACTAAAATGTTTACCCCTTTGAGGGCTGTCGCAGGATTTATCCTGTACATCGCCGATATTTCCGTCGTGGACGGTATCTGCGTTTCTTCGGGAAAAACTCCCGTAAGGATATTTTCCTCGATCCATTCAGCCATTTGAATGTAGATAGGCTTTTCGCCGTCAAAGTTTGCCAATATATCATCTCCTTGTTTATTGGTTAATTACTTGTGTAACTAACTATATCACTAACTATCTATACTGTCAATACAAGAGTAATATTTTTGTGAAATGTTACAAAACACGGCTTGTAATTATAGTAAAAACAGCCATATCCGAGAATTACCCGAATATGGCTGTTGTGATCCTATATAATGCTAAACACCAATATAAACCTGTTAAAAACAGCTACGAGATTATCGGCTTGATTTTTTCCAAATTTTAAATGATGTTTAGTATAAAGTTTTATTTTACGGAAAAAGGAATGTTTCCACCAGTGAATTGAACGCTGTCAGCTGAGAATATTCCCGAAACAACTTCAATTTCGACTGTATGAACATCGTCAGCAAGTCCGTCAATGCCGTAAGCAATGTCACGGACTTCACATTCGGGAACGGAATAGCTTTCAGCGACGGTTTTGCCGTCAATTTTTACGTTTATGACCGCGTTCTGCTTGTTTTCGCCGACAACAGCAAAGCCGTTTCCGCTGAAATTCAGCGTCATGACCGCGCCTGCACTTCCGTTTGAAAGCGTCCGCTTGTAATTTGCAAAGCTGCCCGTTGTGATATGCTCCCAATCGCCCGAATAATCGCAGCAAAGGTCGGTATTATCATAACGTGTGATGTAACAATTTTCGTTCGGCTCAATTAGAAGATGAGCAAACATATTTCTGTTAAAAGAGCTGTAAAATGCTGCTCTGCCTGCGCTTTGAACGCATTTGTCGGTGAAGTCGATGACTTTTTCGCCGCTGATAAAGCATTGGATATTATCGTACCGAACGGAAATTTTCAGCGGTGTGGATCCGTGAACGTTTACCTTGGACGACCCGCTTTCAAGCACGGTTTTATTCTTCATGAGCGAGTAAGTTCCGTCCTCGGAGAGCTTCAGCCAGTAGCCGCTTTCGCCCTTGTGACCCTCGCTGTAGCGAAGTCCGATGCCCGCGTAGTTTTTGTCGGGTTCGGCACTATCGCAAAGCTTTACCTCGGCGGAAACGCTGTAATTGTACCAGCGGTCGTCACCGAAATTCGTTGTCGGGTTTGGCGTGAAACCCCATTCCTCGGCTTTCGTTTCAGGCGTTATCTGCTGAACAAGAATATTTCTGCCGTTGATATTCTCAACTTCAAAAGCTCCGCCCTCGTCCGTGGTGAACATCGGCGCACCGCCCCTTGCACGAATAAATTCTTCGCCGTAATCAAAATCATCGGAGTAGGGGAGAGCGAGAACAGTACGTTCGCTTTCAGGCATATTTACATAGTCGTTCACAGCTTTGACCGTGGATAAAGTTATTATTGAGAAAGGCTTTACAGTCACGCTGTAGGAATATTTTCCATCGGCTTCGGTTGGTGTTATCGTGTCTGTCTTCTTGAAATAATTCTCATCATAGCTGCCATTGTCAGGACCTCTTGTTTCCCGGACATCGACTTCGGACGAAGCTTTTTCAAGGTTGGAAACGGTGATATCGTAAATAATGGGTTCGGATGTCGAGTTTGTGATAACTGTGCTGTAGTCGCCGCTGTCGGGGTCGCAGGCTGTGATATAGCTGAAAACAGAATCGACAAGTGCATGACCGTCGCCGCCCGTTTTGGCGTCAGCGTGACAAGCACTGTCAATGTATGTCCAACCCTTTTTGATGAACTGCGAAAAATGAAGCGACATAAAAAATCCGCTGTCGAGATAATAATATCCGCTCCAAGGGTCGCAGGCGGAGATGAACTGCTTCTGGCAGTAGCAAACACCGTCATAATAAGCCGCAATGACAGGCTGCAATTCACACATCGTCATTTTGCCGCTCGCATACATCATTATAAGTCGGTTTGCGATGTCGAGAACACCGTTGAGGTCGCCCAGTCCCGAGCCATTCCCGTCAAAACGGTAAATTCCCTGTGCGTAGCTCATGGACGAACTGCCCTCGCTGAACCAAAGCTCCTTGCCGTGTTCTTCCGCAAGCTTTTTGGCCGCATCGGTGGACATACTCGTGTAGTGACTGCCGACAACATCGACCGCCGACATAAGCTTTTCGTCCTCAAACATTCGGTCGGCAAAGCCCCAGGTGCAGACCTCTTCACCGCCGACTATCTTAATTTTTGAATA
Source organism: uncultured Ruminococcus sp. (assembly GCA_945868475.1). Lineage (GTDB taxonomy): Bacteria > Bacillota > Clostridia > Oscillospirales > Ruminococcaceae > UMGS363. Next base: position 143,487 of record CAMBLM010000005.1, read on the forward strand.
ATCATAAGGGCAGTCTGTTTCGCTCTTCAAATGCTTCGAAAGATACTTCACCCATTCGAGATCAGCACCGCGCTCATTGCGCACAACGCTCACATAATCGAACTTCAAGCCGTAAGTTTCATACGCCGCATCAAGCGTTTCTTTGTACCATTTGTAGCGTGCAGCGTGAACATTGTCAGCCTTTGTCACCCACAGCGGTTCGCTCCACCAGAGCATATCAAGCTCCAGATCGGGGTTGATCTTTTTCGCGTCGGCGGCGAGCTGATAGCCCGCACCGCGCGTAACATCGGCTTTTTCGTCCTCATAACGCTTTACGCAGGGTTCAGTTCCCGATGAAGAATTCACGTCAGAACCCATTTCAAGCTTTAGAAAATTCACACCGATGCCGTGCTTTCCAAATGTGTATTCAAGTATTTCATTGTATCTGTCGGGATGTTCCGATTTGTAGTCGAGCAAAAGCCGTGAAGAATTGTTTCCCGATACCATTCCTGCGCCGCGGAATCGCATATTTAAAGCCGTATTTGCATTTTTACCGTCGATAGTGAAGCTTTTTTTTCTCATATTTACGACCCTTTCTTTCCATATATTTATCAGCCGTGAAAAATCTTATTTCTGTAAGAAGATAATACCATAAATATCGTGAACTTTCAATCGTAAATATTTATTTTACTCTTAAAATTTGAACATCACCTGATGCCGTGCATATTTCTGTAAACGCTTGGCGAAACGCTCTCATAGCGGCGGAAAACTATCCCGAAATAGTTCGGATCGTGGTATCCCGAAAGCTCACCTATTCGGGCAATGCTTTCATTCGTGGTTTCAAGCAGTGATTTGGCGTGTGTAATTCGTTTGAGCGCAACATATTCCATAGGACGAAGTCCGAAACGTGCCTTGAAAAGTCGGCAGAAATGCTGTTCCGAAATATTCGTCAGCGCAGCGAGCGCACCGAGCGTTATATCCTCATAAAAATGCTCATTAATGTACCGTACAGCGGCTTCGGTCACACTGTCGGCGGACGGATCGCTGCCGTGTTTGGTGCAGAATATCCTGCGCATTTCGAGTATGTATTCATAAAGGAGCCGAGAGCATTTTTCGGGGTCACAGTAGGGTTCTTTTGCAGCCGAAAGCAGGATATTGAACAGTGAACGCACGGTTTCATTCGCCGAATTTTCCGCAATGCCGTATTCGCCGAAGCCGAGTGTTTTCATAAGCCCGGAAAGATGTTCACCGCGGAAAACCACCCAATTCGTCGTAAAAACTTCGCCGTTCGGGTAATATTCGTGCGGAACTCCCTTTGCAGCATAAAGAATACTGCCCGTGTTCAGCGGAAAGCTTTTGCCGTCAATACCGAACGTTCCCGAACCCTCGCTGACGAAAAGAAACTGGTGCGAAGCAAGTCCGTTTTCACGGACAATGTGATATTCGGGCTCTGAAATGCCTATTCCCGAAACATAGAACGGCAGTTCGGTCTGTCTGCCGATGACGGGATAAATCGAGCAATACATTAGTTGACCTCCCCGATGTTCAAAATATTGTCAAGCCAAATTTCTGTGCGGTCGGTGAATATCATCTTCCGCTCAACTTCGTCTATTCGCCTGACCGAGCCTCTGAAAAGCGTTATCGCGCCGCCCTCTTTAAGTTCGTCGGGAATGAAAAAGGTCACGGTCACTTCGGGGCGTTCGTCTATCCGTTCCGTAATGATGCGAAGCTTTTCGTTCAGCTCATTCTGCATCGTTTCGGTAAGTTCGGGCTTCTCGGAGGTAAGTCGTGCCGCTTCGTCCGTGCAGTCCTCAAACCCTGTCAGAGCTGCAAAAGGGGCAAACTGTGCCGCACGGCTTATCCTTGACATTGGCTGACGCGTTGCCGAGGTGTGATGCGGCAAGTTGATTATATCGTCATATTTATGAGTTGCTTTTAGCGCAGACAAGACCTTTCCTCCTTTGAAAAATTTACGCCTTGTGACCGCCGACCTGACCGTTCCGCTCGCGCGCAGTCGCTCCGTCCTCAAAATTCATACCGCGCAGGACGGCGTTTTTTCCGTATTTTTTCTTTATTTCAAGCATTGATAGCTGCATAGCTTTTTCACGGCGCAGGCGTTCCTTTTCGGCGGCTTTTTCACGTTCAAGCTTTTCAATATCGGTGAAAAAATCAAGCTGAACGGCTTCTTCTGTTTCGGCTGAAGCCTGCTTCTCGCTGACGATGTGATTCGCTGCAACATACATTCGCCGAACAGAGAGCGACGGGTCGGTTATGCGGTCGTAAAGCTCCGCAACAGCATCCGTTATGATCCGTGATGAAGCCGTTCTGAACGGGAGATTTATCGTTCCGTGCGCAGGCTTTGGTATCTTCCTGCCGTAACGGTCAACAGTGCTTTCGCCATTGTAGCCGCTGTTTTCTTTGTCGTAGCCGATAGTGAGAACTATCTGATCGGTGACGAGCCGCTTGTCAACAAGGTCGAGCGAGAGCATATCAGCCATTTCACGGATAACGATGCGCGCCTTTGCAACGGTATAAGCGCATTGAAGCACCTGCCCCGTGCTTAAACTGTTCGATTCGGGTCGGTAGGATTTTATATCCGCGATGGTGCAGGGTTCGTAACCCCAGGCGTGGTCAATGAGAAGCTCCGCATTCACGCCGAAAAGCTTGTAAAGAAATTTTTCCTCGTTCGGGTCAAGCGAAGCACGGGCAATATCACCCATTGTGTGAAGTCCGTTTTTTTCAAGCTTGTCGGCATAGCCTTTTCCTACGCGCCAGAAATCCGTGAGCGGTGTATGCGCCCACAAGAACCGCCGATAGTTCATCTCATCAAGCGCGGCAATACGAACGCCGTTTTGGTCGGCAGGGATATGCTTCGCAACAATGTCCATTGCGATCTTGCAAAGGTAAAGATTCGTCCCGATGCCTGCGGTGGCGGTTATGCCCGTTTCGTTCATAACATCGTTGATAAGCATTGCCGCAAATTCGCGCGGAGAAAGCTTGTAGGTGTCAAGATAAGCGGTAGCGTCGATGAAAACCTCGTCCACGGAATAAATATGAATGTCCTCGGGCGCGACGTATTTCAGATATATTTCGTATATGTGAGTGCTGACCTCCATATATTTTACCATTCGCGGCGGTGCAACGATAAAGTCAAGTTCGAGTGACGGGTCTTTGGCAAGCTCTTCGGCATAGTAGGACTTGCCGCTGAATTTTCGGTCAGGTGTTTTGTAACGGCGTTCATTGTTGACCTGCTTAACGCGCTCAATGACCTCGAAAAGACGCGCTCTGCCTGATATCCCGTGTGCTTTGAGCGAGGGCGAAACGGCAAGGCAGATAGTTTTCTCCGTTCGCGACAGATCGGCAACAACAAGGTTCACGCCGAGTGGGTCAAGTCCGCGCTCCACACATTCGACCGAGGCATAAAATGATTTCAGATCTATTGCAATATATATCCGCGTATGCTGTTCCATCTTCTCACTTCCTTTGTTCTATATTATAGCATATATGTTCGATTTTTGCAAGAACTTTTGTTCGATTTTTAAAAATATTTTTTGTCACGGCTTATATTTTTTGAAGAAATGCTTGATTTTTTGACGAAAATTTACTATAATTATGAAAACAATATTTCGACATTTATTTTTTGTGGGGTAACAAAATGAAAATACATAAAGTAAGTTCGTTCCTGCTTGCTGTTTCGGTTTTATTTGCTTCGGGCTGTTCAAAGGTCGAAGAAGCGATTCCTGCCGAAGCTACGATTCGTACCGATATAGTATCGGAAGAAACTTCGGCTGAAACGACTGCCGAAACAACGACCGCCGAAACCGTGCATGAACCTCAGCTCACCTCGCATATACACATCGCGGCGGCAGGGGACAACCTTATCCACAGCAGTCTTTACGAGCAGGCGGCGCGCCGCGCAAACGGCAATGGCTACGACTTTGCTTATGAATATGACAACGTTGATGATTATATTGAAAGCGCCGATATCGCGATACTCAATCAGGAAACGCTCATCTGCAATGATACGGTCAAGCCGTCCACCTATCCGCGATTCAACAGCCCGAAAGCACTCGGCGACTATATGATAGAAATTGGCTTCGATGTTTTCACGATGGCGAACAATCATGTTCTCGACAAGGATGCAAGCGGACTCGCGGCGTGTCTTGACTACTGGGACTCGCACCCTGAAGCTGTTGTTCTTGGCGCATACCGCAACGCTGAGGACAAAGAGAATATCCGAACGCTGACCGAGCAGGGCGTGACATTCTCGTTCCTTTCCTATACGGAGAGTACGAACGGTCTGAAACTGCCTGCGGATTCGGAGCTTGTCATAGGCAATGCAAACGATGTTGACGGCATGGTGAGCGACATAAAAAAAGCGAAAGAAATATCTGACCTATGCATAGTTTCGCTCCATTGGGGCGTTGAGGATTCGAGCGTTATCTCCGATATCCAGCGAAGCACGGCGAAAAAGCTTGCCGATGCAGGCGCAGATGTTATCATCGGAACTCATCCGCACGTTCTCCGTGATATCGAGTGGATAGAGCGTGAGGACGGCGGAAAAATGCTCTGCGCATATTCGCTCGGCAACTTCGTTTCGGCGCAGTCAAAGCCGAGAAATCTCATCGGCGGTGTGCTTGACTTCTACGTTGACCGATACGATGACGGCGAGCCGTACATAACCGATGTTTCGCTTCTTCCGACAATACAGCATTACGGTGCGAACTTTTCCGATAACCGAGTCTATTTTTATTCGCAGTACAGCGATGAGCTTGCAAAAAGCCACGGTATAAACTCTTCGTATCGTTTCGATATGGACTATATCGACAGTGTTATCAATGAAACCGTTTCGCCCGAATTTTTAGGTGAAAACAAAACTTCCGATACCAAATTGAACAGTGCCGACTATGTTCTTGATGAAAGCTTTACGCCGATATATGATAATGTGAAATTTGCGGACAGCCACTCGGGAAGTGCAGGCTCGTATGAGGAGCTTCGGCAGTATGTGAACGCCTATGAGGATGTAAGCTTTGTCGGCTATGAGATAATTTCACAGTATTCGCCCGAAGAAGCGGTCAAAAAAACCGGCGATGATATCTTCAAATACAGCACGACTTTGTACAAAGCGCATATTTATTATGACTATCTGAACGATACGCCGATAGATATGACGATAGACCTTGCAAAAGCAGGATTGCCAAATGAGCAGGTCAAAGACGACCCTCCCTATGCAGTCGGTCAGAGGATAGTTTCCGCTGTTTCGGGTTATAACGGAACGAGCTGTGTTGCTATACCTGAACTTGTGTATTATGTTTTCGATGTGAACGGCACTGATATGGCTTATCACGTCGTAAACGGCGGAATTATCGTCCGGAATGCTTCATTCCCGAATTTGGATATGGATATCATCGGCGAAGAAGCCTCGCTCATAACCACAACGAAAAACAATCCCGTAAAATTCACGCAGAAGTCACTGCTTTCCGAGCTTACAGAGTTTATAAAGCAGGACTGGACAGCGCAGGGGTTCGATTTCTTTGATTTAAAGAATTTTGACTACGATCAACGTCAAATAAATGATAAAAGTGAAGATGAAATTCCCGTTGATTAAAACAAACAGCCGCAGACAAAAACGCCTGCGGCTGTTGCTGTTCATTTGGAAAGATCAGAATAACTGACCCGGAAGTTTAAGCTTTTCCTTTGGCGGAAAAAGCTTGTCGAATTCTTCCGTTTCGGTTTCGCCAACGAAGTAACCCTGCGGCGGAGAGTAAACGCCCGTTATGCCGTCAAGATATCCAGTTTTAAGCTCCTTGCAGAGGAAGAACGAATCGTCCGCACCATCGGGCAGACCGTGATAGCGGATACCGAACTCTCTTGCATAAGTGAAGCCGCTCTTGCCGTAAAAGTCAATGTTTCCCTCAAAGCAGAGCGCACCTGCGCCGAGTTCAGCCGCCTTTTCAAGCGAATAGTCGAGCAGTTTTTTGCCGTTGCCCTTACGCTTGAATTCGGGCGAAATGCATATCGGTCCCATCGTCATTATCGGGATATCTCTGCCATCATCGGCGGCGATGAACGCCCTCATGAACATATTCTGACCGATGAGCTTCCCGTCCTTTTCCATAACAAAGTCAAGTTCGGGGACGAAAGCAGGGTCGTTTCGCAGCTGATGAAGCACATAATGCTCCATACAGCCGGGGCGGTAGACGTTCCAGAATGATTCTCTTACAAGGTTTTCGACCTCACGGTGTTCGTTGTTGTTTTCCAAGCGAATGATATAGTCATTTTTATTCATTATTTAATCCTCCTGATGATCGTTGACTGCGGTTCCGGGAGGTTTTGCGGAAAATGTATTGGTCAAACCTCCGTCAGCCTAATACAATCTCCAAGGTGTTGTTTTTCTTCAAACAGCTTTCTCCTTTAATGTAAAATGTGAATATATAGATTAAGCTTTTCGGCAGGATCGGCGATAGAATTATGGTTGTTTTTCGGCTTCACTTCTTTTATAAAGCCTTACCATTCTCGGGCGGTTGTATCTTTGCAGGATAACGAAAAAGGTATCACAAAGTCCTGCGAAAAATGCGGTTATTACAAAGATAAAGATATATCTTTTAGGGTCGGGCGTGAAAAAGCTGAACAACAGCGAAGCATATCCGAGCAGGATTATCAGTTCGTGAATTATCTCCGCTGCACACATATTTTCTATGATCTTTTTCATATCGTTGTGTTCGAGCGAAAATTTCTGCGGCTCCCAAGTCGGAATAAAGTGCTTCCACTTTTTCACTCGCAGAAGTTTGTACAGCTTCTTTTCAAGTTTTGTTTCGCAGAACCACCTGCTTTGCGTGTTTATCCCGTCTTTGGTAAAGTGATCGACAGCTGTGCCTACAGCGAGCCGCATTGCGAAATGGTAGAACATCGTTGCGAATGTTATTGTCAGCGAGAACCAAAGCGTTGTAAGATACGTTTTGTAAAGGATAAAAAATATCAGCGCAAGCACCGCCGTGACAACGGTAATGATTTTAAAAAGCTTACTGAACTGCATAAAGTTCTCCGTTTCTGTCAGCCGCAAAGCTCCGCGATTTTCCTCACCGTGTTAGCGGTTCGTATAGTGAGAAATTCGCCGATGCCTGCGCTTGCGGTCTTTTTCCACCAGTTTGCCTTTGCGTAATTTTTTCTGTCGAACGACCAGAAGATAACGTTCTTGTATATGAATATCTTTTCAAGCTTTTCGGACGGCTCGCCGATCTTTTTGCTGATTTCTTCCGCTGTTGCGGTTGGCATTACGAAGATAAGGTTGTCGTAAATGTCTTTGTCAGCCGTTCCCCACCATTCGGGAGCGTTTTGCAGTATGTCGGCGATCTTTTCGCTGTCGGTAACGTAAACTTCTGTCAGAACGCCGAAGCTTTCGCTTATTATCTCTTTTATATCGTCCGAGGTGAAGCTTTTTTCTGCGGAGAAAATGACATTTCCGCTGTTGAAATGCGTTTTTACGTCGGTGAAGCCGAGCTTTTCAAAGGCTGTTTTCAGTTCAGCCATAACGATTTTATTCTTGCCGCTGATGTTTATTCCTCGGAGCAAAGCAATGTATCTTTTCATTTTGTCACCTATCGTTGTAATACTAATTTTTAATCAAAGTGTAGACAAAAAATCGGCGCAAAATCCATTTATTCGAGCTTTTGCTTGATTTTTTGTACACTTTCAGTTTAAAAATTAGTATATGTTTTTTCAAGCAGTTTCAGACCCTCATGCATATCCTGTCCGAGGATTTCCTGCGTTTTGGAGAAATTATATTTTTCGTGAAGCTTGTCGTGAACTTTGAGAAAGGATTTTTTGCCGTATTTATGTATGAACATAGCCTGCGCTTTTGCGGAGTTCGCGCCGTCATTGCCCTCAATATAGAAGCCTTTGTGACAGCTTTCGATGTCGGCACATTCGTAACAGCCGTCAATGCCTTTTTCGGTACAGCAGGTCACGTTCGGGCATTTTTTATCGGGTGAGCAGGTCGCAAACGAGCAAACGTTATATTCCGTCCGACAGCCGCCGCACCATTCACTCAGGAAGCAATGATTGCAGGAAAATCCACAGTAGGCAACGGGGGCAACGCCTTTCCGTGCAAGTTTGCAAAGCTTGTTTTTTATGCGGAGCATTGCTTCAATGTGCATTATCCAATGTCGGCTGAACGGCATTTTTATCAATCCGCGGATATCCTTTCCGCACCAATAGTCGATAAGCCAAACTGCATTTTCATCATCGCTCACGCAACCCGAATCGGCAACTCTTTTTCTGTCTTCTTCGGTAAATTTCCGCTTCGTCTGCGAAAATTTCATATTCAAAAGTATATCGTTCGTTGAAAGCATAACAGCCTTTGCATATTCATAAAGCTTCGCAATATCAAGCTTTCGGGAAAAATCCGCAATAGCTTCGCCCTGAAGCTCGTTTCCCGTGGTGATGATAGGGGAGTGGTTGCTTTTGTCAAAGCCGTTCGCAAAAAGTATCTGTTCATCATTCACGATAAGCGTGTGCATAACGATATCTTCAATGCGAAAAATATGCCATATCGAGTAGGCGAGGGTCTTGCTGTGATAGCCGTCTGCGCCTGCGAACGGCATTTCGGAAAAAGCCTTTTCGGGATAGCCGTTCACGATTTGAGTTATCTGTTCAAAAAGGCTGCTCCGCAGTTCGATAAGCTTGCTGATGCCGCCCTTAAATGTGCTTTCCTTTTTGATAAGTCCCTGCATTTCGGCGTTCATTTCCGACCATTCTTTGTTCATATATGTCACCCCTAATGTATGTTTTGCCTTAAATTATACACTTGCGTTTATATTTTGTCAATGATTTTTTCGGAACAAAACTGTTCGTTCTTTCATTGAGATTTTGGCAACAGAAAAACCGTAGCCCAAAAGTTCCTTTTTATATGTAAGAAATGAGTGGTCGATAGGCAAGCCTGCAATGCTTTCTATCTCGGCAAAGGTCAGAGTGAAATCAGTGGTTTTGTTCGCAGTTATCCATTTCCACAGCGGTTCGTATTTGCTCATTTTCAATTCTCCTGTCCTCAAGTATTTTTGTAACGAACGGACGGATAAGCTTTGTTATAAACTTTATGACAAGACCCGTGCAAAGTGCCGAGATGACCGTTCCCTCTCTCGTTCCGACTATCTTTCCGTCAAAGAATATCAGCGAGATAATTACCGCCATAATAACGTAAAAAACGTCAAGAGCGATCTTAACATAACCGAATTCAAAGTGTGTTTTGTCCGAAACTGCCTTTACCAAAGCCTCACCCGAGTTCATTATAACGTTCGCAATAACTGTAAGGGAGATGCCGAATGCGAGGATAACAGTGCCTATAACGATCATAAGCAGCTTAGTCGGGTGGTTATTTACCGGTATGAACGAAACTATCTTCATTCCGATATCCGTGAACCAGCCAAACAGAAACGAAAGCGGTATCTGCAAGAGCTGATAAAGCTTGAAATCTTTGCGCAAAATAAGAACCTGCGCCGCAATAAGAACGCAGTTCCAGATAATGAGCCAGTTTCCGAGGCTCAAAGCCGAAAATTTAAGGCTCATAACATTTGCGACCGATGAGATAGGGGAAACGCCCAGATCACCATGCTTTGTGAATGCAACGCCTATTCCCGAAAAGAACAGACCCAAAATAAAAACTATATACCTTTTGATTAATTCCTTTTTGCTCATTTTTCTCCCTTATTTCTCCTCTTAAATTTGTATATTTTCATCGTCCATGACCCAGCCTTTTATGGTGTAGTCCTTAGCAATTTGGTTCACCCATTTTCTGAACTGCACAGCTCGTTCGGAATTGACTTTGAAGCCCACGGCGATTATCATTTCCAATGAATAATGATTGGTGCTGTAGGACTTTCCGTCTTCGGCAGTTATCCGAATTTTTCGGATAACTGAATCCTCCTGTAATTCGCTGTCACTGAAAATTTTCTTGATATGATAATTAATTGTGCGAACGTCAACATCATACAAAACCGCCAACATTTTCTGCGTCAGCCAGATGTTCTCATCTTCATATCGAATTTCGATGCTGTCTTTTTGATCGCCGACGGAGGCGATATATGTCAGATATTCCGCCGCACTTGAACGGATAGTTGCTTCATTACTTTTCTTATTCAAAATAAATCCTCCATATATTTTAATTCTATACCTTTTTTGAGTTCTGTCAATAGTGAATTAATGCACTGTGCTAAAGTGAGTTTGTGAGCATTGTTTAAAGCAATGATAAACTTTTTCCGCATTATGCCGAAGCGTGTGCTATTTTGTTGACTAACGGCGCGATAATGATGTATAATTATATCATAAAAACGGCAGGATCAGAGGGAGAGTTTCTGCCGAAAAATAAGGAGTGAAAAAAATGTTTGAAAAACTTTTCAAACTAAAAGAAAACAACACCACGGTCAAAACTGAGATCGCGGCAGGTGTTACGACTTTCGTTACGATGGCGTATATCCTTGCGGTCAACCCGAACATTCTGTCAGCGGCAGGCATGGACAGCACGGCTGTACTGCTTGCGACCTGCCTTGCCTCGTTCCTCGGAACGCTTATCATGGCATTCGCGGCAAATCTGCCGTTTGCGCTTTCGGCAGGAATGGGTCTTAACGCTTACTTTGCTTACACGGTCTGCGGAATAATGGGCTATCCGTGGCAGGTCGCATTGCTCGCAGTATTTATAGAGGGCGTTATCTTCATCGTTCTTTCGCTTACGAAAGTCCGCGAGAGCATTTTCAATTGTATACCGCTCCAGCTCAAACGTGCGGTATCGGTCGGAATAGGTCTTTTTATCGCATTCATCGGTTTGCAGAATGCAGGACTTGCCGTGGATTCGGCAACGCTCGTGTCGCTCGTTGATTTCCGCGAGAACTTTACGACTTCGGGCATCTGCGCACTGCTCTCCGTTATAGGCCTGATGATAACGGCTGTGCTTTATATCAAGAAAGTCAGGGGTTCAATACTTATCGGCGTTTTCGGAACATGGATCCTCGGAATGATATGTCAGCTTATCGGTATCTACGTTCCCGACGGAGTGAGCTATTTCTCGCTGTTCCCGACATTCGCAATGACTGATTTCTCCAAGCTCGGCGAAACATTCGGACAGTGCTTCAATGTTGATTTCAGCTCAGTCGGTATCTTTAACTTCATCGCAGTTGTATTCTCGTTCCTTTTTGTTGATCTTTTCGATACGCTCGGAACGATAATCGGCGTAAGCACAAAGGCAAATATGCTCGACAAGGACGGCAAGCTTCCTGCAATAAAGCCTGCACTTATGGCGGACGCAGTTGCAACATCGGCAGGCGCAGTCCTTGGTACTTCCACAACTACCACTTTCGTTGAATCCTCGGCAGGCGTTGCGGCAGGCGGCAGAACGGGTCTTACAGCACTCACAACATCGGTGCTTTTCCTGCTTTCAATGTTCCTCGCACCTATTTTTATTGCTATCCCGTCCTTTGCGACCGCTCCTGCACTTATCGTTGTAGGCTTCCTTATGTTCTCTACAATTACAGAACTTAAAATGGACGAAACCAACTACACAACGGCTATCCCAGCATATCTCTGTATCCTTGCAATGCCGCTTTTCTACAGCATTTCCGAGGGTATCGCTATCGGCATCATCTCTTATGTTGTTATCAACCTCGTCTGCGGAAAAGCAAAGCAGATAAATCCGCTTATGTATGTGCTTGCGGTAATGTTTGTGCTGAAATATGTATTCCTTTAATATATGGGAGGGTCTGAATTGGAAGAACTAAAAAAATATATAACGAATATCCCCGATTTTCCTGCAAAGGGTATAATTTTCCGCGATGTAACATCACTTTTGCAGAGCGGAGAGGGCTTTTCGGCGGCTGTAGATGAAATGCTGAAACAGCTTGACGATATCGAGTTTGATGCTGTTCTCGGACTGGAAGCGAGAGGATTTCTGTTCGGCGCACCCGTTGCCTATGCGAAGAAAAAAAGCTTTGTTCCCGTCCGCAAAAAGGGAAAACTGCCAAGAGCGACGGTATCCGCGGAGTATGAACTTGAATACGGAAAAGCCGAGGTCGAGATCCATACCGACTCGCTGAAAAAAGGCGATAAAGTCGTTATCATCGATGATCTTATCGCAACGGGCGGAACTCTTGAAGCTGCGGCGAAGCTTGTTGAACAGCTCGGCGCAGAGGTAGTGAGAATCGTTTGCCTTATCGAGCTTACTGACTTAAAGGGCAGAGAAAAGCTCAAAAAATACGATGTTCGTTCTATTGTTAATTACGAGGGAAAATAATTAAAGAAAAGTGTTTCCGAGGTCAATTCTTCGGAAACACTTTTTTATTTTATCTGTAAAATTCCGTTCTTCTGAGCTGTGTGTAATGTCGGCTGTTTCTGATCTCGGCCGAGCGTTTCATATCGATGTCGGCATAAAGAATTTCTTCCTTATCGGAAGCTTTTGCGATGACTTCGCCGTTGGCACCGACAACTATCGATTCGCCCGAGAAGTCCATTTCGCCCTCAGTTCCAACACGGTTGCACATCGCTGTTGCAATGCTGTTCTGGAACGCCTGCACCCGAAGCTCCCACTCGAACATTTCGGACGGCTCTGCTTTTGTGTTCACTGTCGGGATAAGTATAAGGTCAGCACCCATCAAAGCCTCGGTGCGAATACTTTCGGGATAGTGCCTGTCGAAGCAGACAACAATACCTATCCTGCCGAATTCCGTATCAAACACTTTGAACCCGTCATCGGATGGAGTGTAATAATCCTGCTCGAAAAATTTGTCGGCCTGCGCAATATGCACCATTTTCTGTACACCCTTGACCGTGCCGTCCTTTCCGATAAGGATACTTGCATCGTAAGCCATGCCGTTTTCGTTAAGATAAATATTCGGCACTGCCATAACGCCGTTCTCGCGGCAGGCATCGCAGAATGACTTTACTATTCCCGAATCAAGTGAGATCTCATACTTTTTTACGTCCTGCTTCGGATATTGCGGAAAAAATTCCGTCAGCTGAACTTCGGGGAACAAAACAAGCTCCGCACCGTGTTCAGCCGCAGTTTTTATTGAGCGTATGCTCTTTTCAAGGTTTGAAGCAATATCTCCCGAGTTTGACATTTGTACCAGAGCTATGCGCATAGTGCTGTGCCGCCTTTCATAAGTATGGATATATTTTAGCACATTTCCGCCGGGATTTCAAGTTCCGCTGTCTGCCTTGAATTGTTCAGCACTGAGAACAAACTGGTCTGCGCCGTAATAGCGGTAGCTGAGATTGTGCGGAACATCGACCAGTGCCGCCACTTCATATTCAATTTCCCTGTATTTCTTGGGACGATACGAAAACGGCGCATTATCGGGGATTTCACCCGTGTAGATCTCACCCGTTTCGGTGTCGTAATATTCAAGCTCGGAAACATAGCGGAGTTTTATCTTGTCGCCGACCTTTGCCCAATGGCTGCTTTCGTTTATTTTTCCGTAATCATCGGCTGAATAGACCGCCGCAATATAATTGCCCTTGCCGAGTTTGGAAATATCACCCTCGAAAACGTTCAGCCTGTCAAGACAGAACTGCTCCATTCCGTAAATATTAGCGTCGCTCTGCAAAAGTCCGTTGACCTTTTCGGTGCGTTCGGCCAAGCTGTTCAAGGTTTCCTCATCGTTCCAGCGCCCAATCTGCTGCCTGTACCATTCCTCCGTCACATATTCATAAACGACGTTGGTCGGGCGGTATGTTCTGCCGCCGTCAGTTATATCGATGTTTGACGCAATATATCCTATAGTGTCTTCCGAAAGTGCCGCTCCCGACGGGTCAAAACGGAAATACGATGCGTCTGCGATGATATAATCGGCAAGCGCCCTGTCGGAAATATATTTGTCCATATCAAAGCCGTTAGTGAAAATAAACGTCACGCAGAGAAGTACGACCGACAATGACATCGACGCTATCGTTACAGCGGTTTTGCTCCTGCTCCTGCCGAGATTTGCGGCAGCCATTCCAAGCAGAGATGCACCCTTTTTTGATCTTCGTACAGCTCTTTTTATGCCGCCGCCCTCGGTGTATCTTATCGCTTCGATAGGGGAAACCTTTGAAGCTGTTTTGGCAGGCTTCATGCAGGAGATAAACACCGTTGCAAGCGAGAAAATAGCCGCACCTGCAAAAATTACGGGACTTGCCGATACCGTTTTGCTAACGCCGTTGAGCTGTTCCATAACAACGGGCGTTAGCACAGAACCGCACAGCCGGCCGAGAATAATTCCCGACGGTATGCCGACAGCCGAAAGAGTCAAAGCTTCAATGTACACCATACGCTTTATCTGCCGCCCCGTTGTGCCTATTGTTTTCAGCAGACCATATCGATGGATATCGTTTGAAACGGAGATGTTGAATACGTTGTAGATTATGAGATACCCCGTGAAAATTATCAGCACAAGAGCCGCCGCTATTGCAAGCACAGCAGAGGTATCTATATTTTGAGAAAGCTGAGCCGAAACATATCCCCAGTTTACGCCTGTCGCAATATAGTTGTCACCATAGGTTTGGCTCTGATAGCCGTGCCTTGCAAGAATGTCATTTATATCCTCCTCGATATGAGCCTTGCTTTTCAGCATAACGTCCATATTGTAGCTGCCCGTCATACCGTCCTCGCCAGTTGTGCCAAGCTTTGCGAATATTTCCTCCGCACGGCTCTCGGGGATAAGGATATTGCTTGCCACAGCCGCATCATCGTGCTTCCAGCGGCCGCAAAGGATGAAGCTTTCCGTGGTTTCCTTGCCGTCAACCATGAATGTGACGGTGAATTCCGTGCCTATCTTCGGCTCGACTCCGAGCAGCGAAAGCACCTTGTCATCAGCGGCGGCTTCGTTCGTGTTTTCAGCAGGCAGACGGCCCTCCTCGGGTGTGCAGAACAGCCAATTTGCGGCATTTTTATCACAGTAGCTTATCTCGACCTGATCCTTGTTGAAAGGCACGTCCTTGGGCATACCCACAAAGCGGCGCATGGCATATTCCTTGATGAGCGGATCGTCTTTCAGCTCGTTGAACTGCTCTTCCGTAAGGTATTTGAAGCCGCCGTGAGCATAGCCGCCGATCTGACGGAAATTTGACTGCTCAAAGCCGTTTACTATCGACATTACTATCGTAAAAAGAGCGGTGAACATTATCGTTGTGAGTGCAATGGAAATGACAGCGATGATGTTCCTCTGCCTTGCCGCTTTAAGGCTTCTCATACTCAGGCGGCGTATGCATTTTCCGTTTGAAACATTCATCATTCTCCGCTCCTTGTCACTATCTTGCCGTCCTCAATGCGAATTATCCTGTCCGCAAGCTGAGCTATTTCCTCGTTATGGGTTATCATTACCATTGTCTGCGAAAACTTCTGACTCGTTATTTTCAGAAGTCCGAGAACGTCCTGTGAGGTCTTGCTGTCAAGGTTTCCCGTAGGCTCGTCAGCGAGGATTATAGCAGGCTTTGAAGCAAGCGCACGGGCGATCGCAACTCTCTGCTGCTGACCGCCCGAAAGGTTGTTGGGGAGATTTTGCAGCTTGTTTGCAAGCCCGAGAGTTTCGATAACACCGCTGATGTATTTTTCATCGGGCGTTCCGCCGTCAAGCTGAACGGGGAGAACGATGTTCTCATAAACATTCAGCACGGGAACAAGGTTGTAATTCTGAAAAACAAAGCCTATCTTTCTTCTGCGGAATATGGTGAGTTCTTCGTCCGAGAGTGAGAAAATGTCCTTGCCGTCAACTTCGACCTTGCCCGATGTCGGTCTGTCCAGACCGCCGAGCATGTGGAGCAGAGTGGATTTGCCGCTGCCCGATGTGCCGACAGCAGCGGCAAATTCTCCGCGCTCGATCGAAAGTTCTATCCCGTCAAGTGCATGGACTGTATTTTCGTCGCTGCCATAAGTCTTGCGCAGATCGGTCGTTGATAATACTGTCATAAAGTACCTCCAAAAAAATCTGTATTGCAGAAATTCTTTCCTGCAATACAGATCATAACACACAAAGCTTTCTCAATTCTTTCCCCGAAAAAACAATTCTAACAGTTTTGAAAGATTTACCGCTGAAAAAATACGGAAAATGTCGTACCCTTGTTTATCTCGGACGATACCTTGATATATCCGCCGCAGCCGTTCACTATCTTCCGTGCAAGATACAGACCAACGCCTATGCCGTCTTTTTGTGACACCGACGGCGAGCGGTAAAATCGTGTGAATATCCTAATTCTCTGGTTTCAAGGGCAACGCTCTCAAAAAACGGTGAAAAAACATAAAAAAAGCGGCATTCGTCGAAATAATAGAACTTATCAGATGTTTTTTTGTTATAAATGTACAAAGGACAATAATTCTCTTTTTTAGCTGTTGAATAAACAAAAGCCACCTGACAAATCATCAAGTGGCTTTTGTAATATAATTAACATTAAGAAATGATATATTTTTGGATCTAATCAACGTATTATAGCTGTTTATTATACATTGAGATAGCCATGTTTAGCGCATATACCATTCATGTGCACCGCAAAACATTGAATATCCTAAGGATGTTAATCTTCTTAACGAATGCCGTGAAAAGCTCTGGCGGCAATGTTTGTGCGCACAATTTGGATTTTGCTGTTATCTGACCCGGTCTTGGTTTTGTACGATTATTGAGGGAACGCTACTAAATCATCTTAAAATACCTCAAAGCCTCCACAATAGCCTCTTCCTTTTCCTTAGTACATTTAGGCTGTCTTGAATCCGCAGTCCTAGCCTTGTTGTAATTCTCCCTCTCAATAATACCGCACTTCTGCTTAACCTGTGCGATATTAAGCGAAGATACCGTCAAGCCCGTATGCTCCTTGACATAAGCCTTGATCTCATCGTAGGTAGCCTTGCTCTCCGCAGAGGTCAGATCAAGCTCGTCCGTTTTCAGCTCAACTTCGATATGTTGGTCACTTTTAAGTTTGGACAATAGACATACCGTTTCAACATGCTTCGTCCTCGGGAACATATCCACGGCCTGCGCAGACTCCGCCTTGTAACCATGTTCGCATAAGTAAGCGCAGTCGCGCGCGGCTGTCGCAGGGTTGCAGGAGATCATAACTATCCGCTCAGGCGACATTTTAACTATCGAGGAGAGCGTCTGTTCATCGCAGCCTTTTCTCGGAGGGTCGGTCACGATGACGTCGGGGCGGATCCCCTTTGCCGCAAGTGCAGCTGCTATCTCACCCGAATCTCCGCATATAAATTCTGCGTTCTCAACTCCGTTCGCTGCGGCGTTTTTCTTTGCGTTTTCTACCGCCTGCGGAATTATCTCGCCGCCGATGAGTTTTTTTATCCCGTCCGACATCGACAGTCCGACCGTTCCAGCACCGCAGAAAAGATCAAGCAGTGTGTCACCGCCGCTCAATTGCGCATATTTTTTCGCCACGCTGTAAAGCCGCTCCGCCTGTGCAGTGTTTACCTGATAGAACGAGAGGGGAGAGATCGATATTTTCTTTCCGCACATTGTATCTTCGATGCAGTCATTTCCTGTGAGCGTTATGCAGCATTCGCCCGTGATGACATTCGTTGCTTTCGGGTTTATGTTCAGGATAAAGCTTTTTATCATCGGAAATTTCTTGCAGAGCTTGTCCGCAAGCGGCTTAAAAGCGGCAGTGTCAGCCTTTGTGACGATAAGGCAGACCATTACCTCGCCGCTGTGAAAACCTCTTCTCAAATATATATGACGAACAAGTCCTTTACCCGTTTTTTCATCATAAACAGGCAGCTTTCTTTCATCGATATATGCGCAAATTTCGTCCGTAAGCTTCTTAAAAAGCTTCGGTTGGAGCAAACAATCGCCGCAGGGGACAACACGATGGCTTCTCGGTGCAAAAAATCCGCAGACAGCCTTTCCGTTCGCATCATAAGTGAGCGGATACTGCGCCTTGTTGCGGTAGCGTTCCGTTTCCGTGCAGCCGAGTATTGGCTCAAACGGCACATCTAAGCCGCCGAGCCGTGTAAATGCGTCCTTGACAGCCTGCTCCTTTGCCGCAAGCTCCGCTTCGTATGAGATATGACGGAAAAGACAGCCGCCGCATTTTTTGTAAACGCCGCAGCTGTTTTCGCATCGTGTTTCGGACGGCTCAAGCAGTTTGTCGATTATTCCGAAAGCGTAAGTTTTGTTGACCTTGACAATTTTGCAGGAGATCACATCTCCGACAGCGGTGAGCGGCACAAAGACCGCCATGCCCTCATCAGTCCTGCCGACGCCGCTGCCCTCGGAGGTGAGACCCGTTATTTTCAGAGTGCAGATATCATTTTTTTTCATAAAATTTCCTTGTAAGTTTTATTCAAGCTTTTCTCCGCATTTTGCGCAGTAAACAGCATCAGCGTCATTTTCCGTAAGGCAGAATTTGCAGGTCTTGGGTTTCTTGGATCTTACAGCCTTGTCAGCGTCTTCAAGCTTTGATCTGAGCTTCTTGATGTCGGCAATGACGATCTTCATTCTGCCCGTTTCGTCAGCGTCGCTCTCGTGCATATTGTAACAAAGCTTTCCAAGTTCGGTGTATTTCTCGTTGATCTTCGCACGAAGCTGCGCACGGTCGATCTGATTCTTGGAATAATCGATGGCTTCGGCTGTCTTTGATGCAGCCTTGTCAAAAAGATTCATTGCGTCTGCTTTAAGATTGTCAAATGTGTAAGCCATAGTTAGCCCTCCTGTAAATAGCTCTTGTAAAACTCAAAGATTTTATCCTTTTTCTCGATCATCTTTTCATAGCGTGAAATGTATTCGTAGGGGAATTTGTAGTTGAAAAGACGTTCGATCTTTCCTGTTTCGGTGTTGACAAGCTTTGTCGAGCCTGCCGCTCCGACCGCTAAAATAGTCTGCGCTTCTTCCATTATATAAATATTGTAAAGGCTCTCGAAACCAGCCTTTGCGAAGCCGACATTTTCGAGGTTGTCAACGGTGTTTTTCTGGCGGTAGAGGTAGTAGGGGAGATACCCCTCGCCGAAAAGCTTCGCCTGACCGTAATCGACCATATCCGAAATGTGCGTGTCAACGCAGCGTTCTTCCTCTCTAAAAAGGTTGGACGAGCGTTTGAGCGTGAGTGTGTGGATAGTGATGCTCTCGGGATCAAGTCCGCAAAGCTCATCTATCGTGTGAACGAAGCCGTCATAAGTGTCGGTCGGCAGTCCTGCGATAGTGTCCATATTGATATTGTCAAAGCCGATATCACGGGCGAGCCTGAACGACTTCACAACATCGGCAGCCGTGTGCCTGCGGCCGATAGCTTTGAGAACATCATCGTTCATAGTCTGCGGATTGACAGAAATTCTTGTCGCACCGTTTTCTTTGATAACTTCAAGCTTTTTTGCCGTAATTGTGTCGGAACGTCCTGCTTCTACAGTATATTCACGAATTTTTGAAATGTCAAAGCTTTTTTTGATCTCGCCCATAACAAGCGAAAGCTGTTCAGCGGAAAGCGTCGTCGGAGTGCCGCCGCCAATGTAAATAGTGTCAAGCTTCAAGCCAAGTTCGTCTGCGATCTGTGCAGTCTGGCGGATCTCTTCGCAAAGCTTGTTCGCATATTCGGGAAGAAGCTTCTTCGCGCTTGAACTTTCTATCGAGTGCGAAACGAAAGAACAGTATGAGCATCTTGACGGGCAGAACGGAACGGAAACATACAGCGAAAACGAACGCTTGTCAAGCGAATCAAAGTATTTTTTCTGCGTAACGGCCGTGTTGTACGCAAGTTCGAGCTTCTTGTCGGAAACATCGTATTCGTCTTTGAGCCGGGTGAAAATTTCCGCCTTGGAAAGTCCTTCGTCAAGCAGAGCATTGACCTTTTTTACGGGCCTTATTCCCGTCAGACGTCCCCACGGGGGAGTGATGCCCGTGAGCTTTCGCATAACATCATAAAGAAGCTTGCAAAGCGCAGTTTCAACGTCTTTTTCATCGCTTACAAAAGCTTCCTTGCTGTCAAAACCTCCGCCGAGCGAAACCTCGCATTTCGCATTGTGGTCAACGTAGGAAAGCACCGCAAAATCACCGCTGCGGTCTTCCTCCCCGAATAAAAAATCAAACGTTTTTATCGGAAGAAACAGCTTCATTATCGCTTCGATCTCGTATTTGCAGCTGTTTCCCTTAAAACATATCGTCATAGTCAAAGCCTTTCATAAAAGGGTTAAATTTTCTTTCGTTTGAAAGAGTGGAGCGGTCGCCGTGTCCCGATAAAAGGACATAATCTTTGCCAAGATCATCAAGCATTTTAAGGCTCTCATTGAGCTTTATGCTGTTTCCGTCGGGCATATCGGTCCGACCTGCCGACATCTTGAAAAGCGTGTCGCCGCTGAACATTGCTTCATCGCAGATATAGCATACCGAGCCGCTTGTGTGTCCGGGTGTGTGCAGAACTTTGAACGAAAGCTCGTCAAGCGTTATGATATCACCGTCCGAAACCTTTTTCGAACCGCTGAAATGTTCAACCGGCTTGTCGTAATAATCCGAAAAATACTCGGAAAGGTTGAGGTAATCGTCCGAAAGCTTCTTTTCATCCATTTCGTGAATGTAAACCTCCGCACCCGTTTCCTTTGCAAGAAAAGCAAGCGATTCTATGTGGTCGCAGTGACCGTGCGTGAGTAGTATCTTCTTTATCGAAGCACCGTTTTTTTCAGCTTCGGCGAGAATTCTCTCACCGCCTCTCGGCGCATCGATAAGAACTGCATTTCCGCTGTCGGAGATGACAAGGTAGCAGTTAGTTCCGAATATACCGCCCGAATTTATCATTACAGTTTTCATATTTTTTATCCTTAATTTTTAAAAGTACGGTCAACGCTTATAACATCGGGCAGCTTGCGTATCTTTGCAATGATGTTGTTGAGCTGTGCAACGCCTGCCGCATTTATCGTTGCGAGAACGTTCGAGTTGCCGTTTTTGAGCATGCTCACGGAAATGTTCGTGAGCGGAATGTGAAGCTCCGCCATAAGCTTTGTTATGTCGGCGATGATGAGCATATTCTCCTTTGCAACGATGTCAAGGATAACACGGTAGGTAGTTTCATTGCTCGTTGCGGACGCCCACTTTGCTTCGACCCAGCGTTCGGGTTCTTTTCCGTCTTTCAAAGCGGCAAGATAGGTCGGGCAGTCCTGCTTGTGAATGGAAACGCCGTGACCTTTAGTGATAAAGCCGACAATATCATCACCGGGGAGCGGATTGCAGCACTGCGCAAACTTGACGATGATGTTGTTTTCGCCCTCAACGATAACGCCCGAGCTGCTCTTGGACGGCTTTGTATTGCCCTTGACTTCGGCAATATCGGGCTGAGCATAATATTTGAGGTATTTATCCTTCAAACGCTGCATTATTCGGGAAAGAATAACGCCGCCGTAGCCGATAGCGGCATAGAAATCATCGACAGTCGAGCAGTTGTGACGCTTCATATCATCGGCAAGAAATTCGGGGAGCTGCTCGTCCGAAAGGTGGATAAAGTTGCGCTTGAACTCCTTTTCAAGTTCATTTCTTCCCTGAACGATGTTTTCCTCGCGGCGTTCTTTTTTGAACCACGAGCGAATTTTCGATTTAGCTTCATTGGTGCGGCAGATATCGAGCCATGCTCTGTTCGGAGCGTGATTTTCGTCATTCGAGGTTATGATCTCAACGATCTCACCCGTTTTGAGCTGATAATCGAGCGAAACGAGTTTTCCGTCAACCTTTGCGCCTTTCATCTTGTTGCCGACCTGCGTGTGGATGGCGTAGGCAAAGTCAACGATAGTCGAGCCGACGGGGAGCGTTATCATATCGCCCTTTGGAGTGAATGCAAAAATATCTTCGGGGGAAAGGTCATTTTTTATAGTGCGGACGATCTCCTCAACATCATCGGTTTCCTGCTGTGCTTCGATGATCTGGCGAATCCAGGCAAGACGACCCTCAAGCTTGTCTTTTCCGCTGATGCCCTCTTTGTATTTCCAGTGTGCAGCGATACCGTATTCAGCAGTGTGGTGCATTTCCCAGGTCCGTATCTGGACTTCAAACGGGATGCCCTCACGTCCGATAACGGTCGTGTGGAGCGACTGGTACATATTCGCTTTCGGTGTTGCGATATAATCCTTGAATCGGTTCGGGATAGGCCGGAACATATCGTGGATGATTCCGAGCGCATTATAACACTCCGCAACCGTGTTCACGATTATGCGAACGGCGTATTTATCATAAATTTCATCAAAGCTCTTGCCCTGAATGAAAGCTTTCTTGTAAATGCCGTAGATTGACTTTACACGTCCGTCTATCTGCGGCTCACTGCCGAAGTTCTCTTCCTTGAAACGTGCGGCGATCTCAGCCTTTATCGATTCGATGAAAGCTTCGCGCTTGTCGCTGCGGATCTCAAGCATACGCTCTATCTCGCTGTAAGCATAAGGGTCAAGGTAGCGGAACGCGATGTCCTCGATCTCATCTTTGAGTGCTTTCATACCAAGACGGTTGGCGATAGGCGCATAGATATTCATCGTTTCAAGAGCGGTGTTGCGCTGCTTTGCGGCAGGACGGTACTGCAGTGTGCGCATATTGTGGAGTCGGTCGCAAAGCTTGATGATGATGACGCGGATATCCTGCGACATCGCAAGGAGTATCTTTCGCACATTCTCCGCCTGCTGTTCTTCCTTGGTGAAGAGCGGGATCTTTCCGAGCTTTGTAACGCCGTCAACAAGCATTGCAACGTCCTGACCGAAAAGCTTTTTTATCTCGTCAAGCGTTACATCGGTGTCCTCTACAACATCGTGGAGGAGTGCTGCACAGATAGTATCGGTGTCCATTCCGAATTCAAGCAGGATATAAGCGACCGCGAGCGGATGGGTGATGTAGGGTTCACCCGAAGAACGCACCTGATTTGCGTGTGCTTTTGCCGCAAATTCGTAGGAAGATATTATCTTGCTGAGGTCATACTGCTTTTCCTCATCAAGTATCTTCTGGATTATCATATCAATGGTGTATATGGTTTCAGGCTTGTTGTTAGTCATAAATATGACCATTCCTTTCCGAGATTCAATTTATGAGCACCGCAAATGATCGGTAAATTTCTGAGCTTTCGATAGCCGCTTTCGGCGGATCTTTTATGAATGTTATCCTGTCGCTCCATATTTCGTATGTAATAAATCCAAGCTCGGCAAAAATATCGACCGCGATCCTTAATTTGCAGTAGGAAATAACGTTTTCGTCCAGCCGTCCGAAAAGCTCATCGGACGAAATAACTCCGAACTTTCCGATAGTTCTGTATATAAGTATAAGTTCATCTCTTGTTGGCAATGCGCGTTTCGCGAGTGCAGGTTCAACGCCCTCACCGCGCCTGAACTGCTCATAAGCCGCCTTTGCGTTGAAATATTTGAGCTGTGAAACATTGCTGCTCCGCATATCGGCAATGCGCATGCTTACGCTTTTTCTTCCGTTGAAAACGTTGATGCCAAACGAAGCGAGCAGGTCGAGCGTATCGCCTTTTCTGTAAAGTATATCTTCCGCCTTTGTGCCGAAAAGCAAACCCTCGAGCATTGTTCCGCCGTAGTTAAGACGAAGCTTTGTGTGAATTCCGCCCGAAAGGGGAACAATATCCGTAAGAACAGCTTTTCGTATAAGAAATATCGGCTGACGGCTTCCCTCGCCGAACGGTTCAAGCGAAGAAAGCGAGCTTATCGCATCGAGCGAAAGTTCATTCGGGAGAATTACTTTATCCGCGCGAATGGTATAAACCGGAGGGGCAGGGTAGTGTTCGGCAGCAAAGTTCTGCATAGCTTCCTTGAATTTTCCGATGTTTTCTTTGAGAAGCGAAAATCCTCCTGCACCAACGTGTCCGCCGAATTTCGTAAGATGATCGCCGCAGGCTGCAAGTGCTTCGTATATTGAAAATCCCTCGACCGAACGCGCAGAACCTCTCGCTTCATCACCATCGTCCGAAAGCAGGAAAACGGGTTTCCCGAAGCGTTCGACAAGCCTTGCCGCGACGATGCCTATAACGCCGTGATGCCAACCCTCGCCGTATATCACAAGCACTCGGTCATATAAAATTTCGGGTGAAGATGAGATGCTTTCCTCTATAGAAGCGAGTATCTGCTCTTCGGCGGCTTTTCTTTCACTGTTCAAACGGTCAAGCTTGTCTGCAAGCTCCTCTGCGCGCTGTTCATCGTCCGTGAGAAAAAGCTCAACTGCATCCGATGCCGAGCCGAATCGTCCCGAAGCGTTTATTCTCGGAATGAGCGAAAAGGAAACATCGACCGAAGAAAGCCTGTCTTTGACGTTGGCTTTTTTCATAAGTGCCTGCAAGCCGAGATTTTCGGTGTTTCTCAGGTAGTGCAGACCGTTCTCGACAATAAATCGGTTCTCACCCGTGAGCGGAACAACATCCGCAATAGTCGCGAGTGCCGCAAAATCGGAAAACTGTTCAAGTGCCGCGCTGTAATCTCCGCCGTCCATTGCCGCAATGAGCTTCAATGCGACCGCACAGCCGCAAAGGTCTTTGTAAAGTGAAGTGCAGTCGATCCTGTGAGGGTCAACGACCGCAAGAGCGTCGGGGAGAGTTTCACCGGGCTGGTGGTGGTCGGTGACAACGACTTTCATTCCAAGCTCATTCGCGAGTTTTACTTCGTTCACGGCGGAAATTCCGTTATCGACCGTCACGATAAGCTGAACGCCGTCCCCGGCAAGCTCCCGTATGCCTTTTTCACACAATCCATAGCCGTCCGAACGCATATTGATGTAGTATCTGACATTTGCGCCAAGACATTCAAGATATGAATACAAAATGGTAGTCGCTGTGATGCCGTCGCAGTCGTAATCGCCGTAAACGCAGATGTATTCGCCGCTGTCAATTGCTTCAAGCACTGCATCCGCCGCAGCTTTCATATCCTTGGTGAGAAACGGGTCGGAAAGTGCAGGCTGGCTGTTGTCTTTTCTGAAATTGAAAAAGTCACACGCTTTTTGAACACTGTTTATCCCTCTCGATACAAGCACAGACGAGCAGAGAGGGGAAAGTCCGCATTGTTTTGCAAGTTCAGCCGAAGCCGCGTCATCAGGTTTGCCTATGATCCATTTTTTCATATATCTGATCCCTTTTATTTTATAACTGAAAATAATTATCTCTAATTATACTATATTATTGCGGAATAATCAATAGAAATCTGATTAATTTGCGTTCCAACATAATTTTTTGCACCAAAACAGCAAAATTATCAAAAATCTATGTGGAAAACCTTGTGAAATATGTTCAAAAAGCAGAAATTAATGTTTTTCAGAAAATCTATATCCTATTAAAGAAACTTGTGATATAATAAAAATTGTTTAGGCAGAAGTAAAATAGAATTAACAGGAAAATCTGGGAAGGAAAATGAAAATGTCTGTAATTGATATCGTGTCCATTTTCATCAAAGCGATAGGAAGTATCGCGCTCTTTATCTACGGTATGACAATTCTCGGAGGAAGATTGGAAAAGCTTTCCTCGGGAAGAATGGAAAAGGTTCTTGAAAAGCTTTCCAACAACGTTTTTAAAAGTGTTTTGCTTGGCGCACTCGTTACAGCGGCAGTTCAAAGCTCCGCGGCAACGACAGTTATCGTCGTCGGACTGGTAAATGCGGGTATCCTGCGCCTTTCGTCCGCTATCGGCGTTATAATGGGTGCGAATATCGGTACGACTATCACGGGTCAGATACTCCGGCTCGGTGACCTTGAAAATAACGAAAATGTCGGTGCAGTGCTGAAACTCCTTTCGCCGACAACGCTTGCACCGTTCATTGCGGCGGTCGGACTTATTATTTTTATGCTGTCCAAAAAGGACGGCGGAAAGACAATAGGCGAGATACTTATCGGCGTCGGTATTCTTTTTACAGGTATGAATTCCCTTACGGAAGCAGTAAGCCCTCTTTCGGAGCTTCAGGCATTCCGTGATCTGTTTGCAACGCTTAAAAATCCAATTCTCGGAATAATAGTCGGCGCAGTCGTTACGATACTCCTGCAAAGCTCGTCCGCATCGGTCGGAATTTTGCAGACGATCTCCACGACCGGCGTTCTGACATTCTCGGCAGCTTTCCCGATAATCATGGGACAGAATATCGGTACCTGTGTAACACCTATCATCTCCGCAGTCGGCGCAGGCAAGAATGCAAAGCGCGCAGCCGCAGTTCACCTTTATTTCAATATCATTGGTACGATGCTTTTTCTTATTGTTGTGTATGCGCTCCAGGCTGTTGTGGGACTCCCTTTCTGGGACAAGTCAATAGATATGGGCGGCATCGCGAATTTCCATACATTCTTCAATGTAGTTGTAACTATCTGCTTTATCCCGTTCACAAAGCTTCTTGAAAAGCTTGCTATGATAACCATTCGCGACAAAAAGACAGAGGATGGCGCTCCGATGTCCGAATTCACCGCTCCTGCACTTGAAGACAGACTTCTTGTTTCACCTTCGCTCGCTGTTCAGCAGGCTTCAAACACCGCACTTGCAATGGGCAATCTTGCATTTTATAACTTCGAGAATATGCGCGGACTTTTCACGGGCAATTATGATGAAAAGCTCATTGCTTCGCTGAAAGACAATGAAGAAAACATCGACCGTATGGAAGACAGGCTCAACGCTTACCTCGTCAAGATAAACGAGTGTGAACTTACCGACTTTGAGAACCGCCGCGTTACCGAGCTTTTACATTTGAGTTCCGAGTTTGAGCGCATCGGTGACTATACGATGAACCTTATCGAGGACGCTGAAAAGCTTCACGAAAATTCGGTAACTTTCTCGCCCGAAGCTATCCGTGAGCTTGACGTTATCTCACGCGCCTGTGAAGAGATCATCGGTATGGCAATACGCTGTGTAGAGCTTAATGATGCCTCGCTCGCCGCAAAGATAGAACCGCTTGAGGAAACGATCGATTATCTCAATGAAACACTCAAAGCACGTCATATCGAGCGTCTTAAAGAGGGCAAATGCGTTGTGGAAAGCGGCGTGAACTTCCTCGACCTGCTTATCAATCTTGAAAGAATTTCCGACCATTGTTCAAATATCGCGGTCTATGTTATCGGCTCGCAGAAGAACAATACCGTCATCAACCGTCACGAATTCATTCAGAATGCGCACGCTGCAAAGGACGAAGCATACGTTCACCTTGAAGAAGAGTTTATGACAAAATATGCGATCTGATTTTTTCGGCTGTTTCAAAAACGGAACAGCCGAATTTTTACTTATATTTGCTTTACAAACAGGAAAAAATATGCTATAATCAGTTGAAGAAAAGGAGTGTTTTTGTGTCATATAATCAGGATAATATAAGAAATTTTTGCATTATTGCTCATATAGATCACGGCAAATCGACTCTTGCCGACCGAATCCTCGAGCTTACTTCCTCCGTTGCCAAGCGTGATATGGAAGAACAGCTTCTCGATAATATGGATATCGAGCGTGAAAGAGGCATCACCATAAAGGCGCGCGCCGTTCGCCTCAACTATACCGCAAAGGACGGCAAGGACTACGTTTTCAACCTTATCGATACCCCGGGTCACGTTGACTTTAACTATGAAGTTTCGCGCTCGCTCGTTGCCTGCGAGGGTGCTATCCTCATTGTTGATGCATCGCAGGGTATTGAAGCGCAGACCCTTGCAAACACATACCTTGCTATAGAAAATGACCTTGAAGTTATGCCCGTCATCAACAAGATCGACCTGCCTTCCGCAGAACCCGAACGTGTTGCGGAGGAAGTAGAGAACGTTATCGGCATACCTGCAATGGACGCTCCGAGAATATCCGCCAAAATGGGTACGAACGTTGAGGAAGTCCTCGAACGTGTCGTTACGGATATCCCTGCGCCGAAAGGTGATATAAACGCACCGCTCAAAGCTCTTATCTTTGACTGCTATTACGACAGCTACAAGGGCGTTATAATTTACGTCAGAGTCATCGACGGCGAAGTAAAGATCGGTCAGAGGATCCGACTTATGGCTACGGGTGCAGAATTTGACGTTGTCGAAACAGGCTATATGGGTGCTGTCGATCACGTTAATTCGGGTACGCTCAAAGCAGGCGAGGTTGGCTATATAACAGCTTCGATAAAATCTATCGGCGATACAAAGGTCGGCGACACCGTTACCGATGCCGAGAACCCTTGCGACGGCGCACTTCCGGGCTACCGTGAAGTAAACCCGATGGTGTTCAGCGGTATCTATCCTGCCGACGGCGCAAAGTACGGCGATCTCCGTGATGCACTCGAAAAGCTCCAGCTCAATGACGCTTCGCTTTCGTTCCAGCCCGAAACCTCAGTTGCCCTCGGCTTCGGCTTCAGATGCGGCTTCCTCGGACTTCTTCACATGGAAATAATTCAGGAACGTCTTGAACGTGAGTATAACCTCGATCTTATCACGACCGCGCCCTCGGTTATCTATAAAGTTAACCTCACGAGCGGCGAAACGGTCTATATTGATAACCCTACAAATTACCCCGACCCTGCAAATATCCAGTCGGCGGAAGAACCTATGGTAAAGGCTTCTATCCTCGCGCCGTCCGATTATGTCGGCAATATTATGGAGCTTTGTCAGGAGCGCCGAGGCGTGTTCAAGGATATGAAATACCTTGATGCAACGAGAGTTGAGCTTCACTATGAGCTTCCGCTCAATGAAATAATCTATGACTTCTTCGATGCACTCAAATCACGCACAAAGGGTTATGCTTCGTTCGATTATGAAATGCTCGGCTATGTTCCGTCAAAGCTTGTCAAGCTTGATATAATGCTCAACGGCGATATTGTCGATGCGCTTTCATTTATCGTTCACGCAGATAACGCGTATAAACGTGCGAGAAAGATAGCAGAACGCCTCAAAGACAATATTCCACGTCAGCTCTTTGAAATTCCTATACAAGCGGCTGTCGGCGGAAAGGTCATCGCAAGAGAAACCGTCAAGGCTATGCGCAAGGACGTTCTTGCAAAGTGCTACGGCGGCGATATCACACGAAAGAAAAAGCTGCTTGAAAAGCAGAAAGAGGGTAAAAAGCGTATGCGTCAGCTCGGTACTGTCGAAGTTCCGCAGGAAGCGTTCATGGCTGTACTCAAAATGGACGATGAATAATATACTGATTTTTTACAAACCTATAGAAAAATCAGAAATTAGTATGTTTTGGGGCGGCTCTCGGGTCGCCCTTATTTGTTTTGGAGAAATAAAATGTACAGAGGACTTTATATCCACGTTCCGTTCTGCATAAGAAAATGCCCCTACTGCGACTTTTATTCGGTCACGGAAACAGACCTTGCCGATGATTATACATCGGCTGTCGTTCGGAATATAAAAGCACAAAATGTCAGTGCCGATACCGTATATTTCGGCGGAGGAACGCCCTCGCTTCTGACCGCTGAACAGATAAGCGCAATGCTTTCGGCTGTTTCGGACATTGCCCCGAATGCCGAGATAACAATGGAGTGCAACCCAAATTCCGTCAGCGAAAAATACCTCTCGGAAATTTTAGCGGCAGGCGTGAACAGGATCTCTTTCGGCGTCCAGTCGCTTTCCGATAAGGAACTGACCGCCCTTGGCAGGCTTCACGACTCGGAAACCGCCGTAAAAGCAATAAATTCCGCATATAAAGCAGGCTTTCGCAATATTTCCGCCGATCTTATGCTCGCAACGGCGTATCAGACCCCCGAAACGCTTTCAGAAACGATTGAAAAGCTTTGTACACTTCCGCTTAACCATGTTTCGGCTTATATGCTGAAGATAGAAGAGGGAACGCCCTACGGCAGAAGCGATACGATACGGACTCTTATCCCCGACGAGGACGAAACCGCTGATATGTACCTTGAAGCAGTGCAAAAGCTTGAAGAAAACGGCTTTGCACAATATGAGATATCCAACTTTGCGCATAAAGGCTATGGATCCCGTCACAATCTCAAATATTGGCGGTGCGAGGAATATTTCGGCATAGGGCCATCGGCTCACTCGTATATTGATGGCGTAAGAAAGGCCTGTCCTCCGTCAGTTGAGAATTTCATCAAAAGTGAATTGCAGACCGAAACCGTTACCGAAAAAAACGGCGGCGAAACGGACGAAAAAATAATGCTCCAACTTCGCCTAACACAAGAGGGAATACCGCTTTCGGCACTTTCACGGGATAAGCTCCCCATTGTTGAGCAGTTTAAAAAGCACGGCCTGCTCCGACAGGACGGCGAGCGGATAATGCTCACCCCGAACGGCTGCCTTGTTTCAAACGGGATAATCTGCGAGTTGACATAATACTAATTCTTAATCAACCTATAGACAAACCCTTGGATATAATAAGTTCATTCCGCGTCAAGCTCCCTTGTCAGGCGACAGCCTGCCTGCGGTCGCTTTCCTTGACTGAACTTATTCTATCTGTCTGTCGATTTTGTCTATAGAACGATTAAGAATTAGTATAAAAAAGCTGAACGATATATTGTTTCGTTCAGCTTTTTTATATTATATGAGTTGTATAATAAAAAACGGACAGACTGAAAAGTCTGTCCGTTTTGGCGCGGAACAAGGGATTTGAACCCTCGCGCCGGTTTCCCGACCTACTCCCTTAGCAGGGGAGCCC